>NZ_JBJDRG010000001.1:0-1133193 GCF_044987325.1 Rhizobium sp. ZW T2_16 | reverse complement strand
GGGGAGGGTTGGGAGGGGTCCTATTTCCACATGCGGCTGCTCTGCCCTTGTGGTTGAGATCGGGAGCATATGGCTCATGATCTCCATCCTCATCCGTCGCATTGTCAGCCTGATCGTCACGCTGCTCGTCGTCTCGCTATTGATCTTCACCGTTATGAACCTTCTGCCGGGTGATCCGGCGGCGATCATGCTCGGGACTTCGGCGACGCCGGAGACGCTTTCGGCGCTCAGGGCACAGATGGGGCTGGATGAACCGCTCGTCGTTCGATATCTCGCCTGGCTTGCCGGTGTTCTGCAGGGGGATCTCGGGCAGTCCTATACGTATGGCGTGCCGGTTGCGGGGCTGATTGTCGAGCGGTTGACGGTGACGCTGCCTTTAGCCCTGATGGCAGTGGTGATGTCGGTTGCGATTGCGGTGCCGCTCGGCGTGGCGGCGGCGCGGCGGCATAATGGATTGTTCGATTATCTTGCTGGCGCCTTTTCCTATATTTCCATCGCGGTGCCGGCCTTCTGGGTGGGGTTGCTGCTGATCATTGCGTTTTCGACCAAGCTCGGCTGGATGCCGGCCGGCGGGTTTCCGGGCTGGGATGCGGGGCTTGGGGTGGGACTTGCCGCATTGCTGATGCCGGCCATTGCGCTGGCGCTGCCGCAGGCAGGTGTGCTGACGCGGGTGGCGCGCAGCGCGGTGCTGGACGTGATGGGCGAGGATTTCGTTCGCACCGCCCGAGCCAAGGGCTTGAGCGACAAGGCGGCTGTCTGGCAGCATGCGCTGCCGAATGCACTGATCCCGGTCGTGACCATGATCGGGTTGCAGTTCACTTTCCTGATTGCAGGCGCGGTGCTGGTGGAAAACGTTTTTAACCTGCCGGGCCTGGGGCGGCTGGCACTGCAGGCTCTGTCGCAACGCGATATCATCGTGATGCAGGATGTGGTGCTGTTCTTTTCCGCGCTCGTGATCGTGATGAATTTCCTCGTCGATCTCGCATATCTGGTGATCGACCCGAGACTGCGGGTGGCGACGTGATGGCCGGGATCTTTCGTCGTCCCGTGCTGCTGATCGGGCTTGTCGTGACGCTGGCGCTTGTCGGCGTGGCGCTTCTTTCGCTCGTCTGGACGCCGTCCTTGCCGTCGAAGATGAATATTGTGCAGCGGTTGAAGCCGCCGCTCGGGCCGGGCGGTTTGCTAGGCACGGATCAGTTCGGCCGCGACGTCGCCTCGATGCTGATGGTAGGGGCGTGGAATTCGCTCTCGACCTCGTTCCTGGCCGTTGCGATCGGTGCGACGGTCGGGTCTGCGGTCGGTGTTATCGTGGCGATGCGGCGCGGGTGGCTGGAGCTGATCGTGATGCGCGGCTGCGACATCATCTTTGCGGTACCGCCCATTCTGTCGGCGATGATGCTCGGCGCCTTTCTCGGCTCGGGCCGGTTTACGGCGATCATTGCGATCGCGGTGTTCATGGTGCCGGTCTTTGCGCGGCTGACATTGGCCGGGGCGAAACAGATCTGGGCGCGGGATTATGTGACGGCGGCGGTCGGGATCGGCCGGTCGAAGGCGAAGATCACGCTCGTGCATATCCTGCCGAATATTTCCAACCAGATCATCGTACAGGTGACGATACAGCTCGGTCTGGCAATTTTGACAGAGGCCGGGCTCTCGTTTCTGGGGCTCGGCATGCCGCCGCCGGCGCCGACCTGGGGGCGGATGCTCGCAGACAGCCAGACGTTTTTCGGCCAGGCGCCGTGGCTTGCCATCCTGCCGGGCATGGCAATCGCGGTTGCCGTTCTAGGCCTGAACATGCTCGGAGACGGGCTACGCGACATGCTCGATCCGAAAACCAACGCGGGCTGAGACTTTCTCAGTTTTTGCCGTTCATGATTGGAACAAACCCACACCTCTGACGTTGTTCGCGTGCAGTCATTGGCATGCAGGTTTTGTCTTGCCTTGAACCATGGGTAGGGGAGTTATCGATTGAACGACGTTGCAGAAAAGCCAAAGGCGACGAGATCGCGTAGAAAGCTATCCGCCCAGCCGGCTGAGGCATCCGCCACCGTGACTTCGTCCAAGGCCGCGCCGAGGCGTGCGGCTAATGCTCCCGAAAAGGCGACAGCAAATCGTGCCTCGCGCAAAGCCAAAGCATTGCCTGCAGCCAAAACGAACGTGATCAAACAGGAGACCGTCATGCCAGCATCGACCTCGACGACGACGACCGAATTTCCGCGCACCGGTTCTGCAGCTTCGACCAAGGATATCGAACTGCAGCTGGAGCAGCTGCGTGAAGATATCGCGGCGCTGGCAAAGACAGTTGCAGCTGTCGGCAACGAAAAGGCTTCTGAGATGAAGAGCAAGGCGAAGCGTGCCGCAGCCGACGCGAGTGACGCGTCCTACCAGATCGCCGAGGCCGCAAAGAACCAGGCGTTGACCTGGGAGCGTGATCTCGAAGGCCAGATCCGTGCCAATCCGATCCAGTCGGTTGCGATTGCGGCCGGCGTCGGTTTCCTGTTTGCGCTCCTCTCGCGCCGCTGATCCTCGATGCTGACAGCACTGGGGCCGCTGATCGCATCCTTCATCGCAATGGATGTGGCAGCGATGAAACGAAAGATCAGGCGCAACGCGATCCTTTACGGGATCGCGGCTGCGTTTTTGTGGACTGCCTACGGTTTGCTCGTGGCTGCACTCGCCATTCATCTCGGTGAACGATGGGGGCTTGCTGTTGCGATGCTGGTCATTGCTGGCGGCATGATCGTCATGGCACTGTTCATCATTGCCATCGTGATGATGCTCAACGCTGCCGAAGAGCGGCGCAAGAGGCGTGAGGCGGCTGCCAACAGTCAGCGGGCTCTTGCAATGACCGCGGCTGTTTCGGCGTTGCCGTTTCTGATGAAGTCGAAACCGTTGATGCTGCTTGCCGTTGCGGGGGGCCTTGGTTTTCTTGCGACGAAGGGTGGCGGGTCGAGGCAGGGGCCACCGCCGTCGGAGTAAGGTTTTCGCAGGGTTTGTGAAATGAAAGGCCGCTCGGAAATTTCGGGCGGCCTTTTGTTTTGGGTGATGGTTTCGGCAGGGGGGAGTTTGCGGCTTGCCTGGAGTTTACCCGCTTGCCCCTCATCCTAACCCTCTCCCCGCTTGCGGAGTGAGGGTGATATGCAGCGTTCGAGAGCGGTGGAGAAGCTTTGCTACTTATGTCCTTCTCCCCGTCTGCGGGGAGAAGGTTTCGGCAGGCGGATCAGGTGCAATTGTCGCCGCAAGAAGGCCGGTAGAAAAAGAAAAGGCCGCTCGGGGCGGCCTTTCTTAGATACTTGGTGGCAGGCTTTTAGCTGCCGAACGCTCTTGCAGTGATTGCGGCATCACCCGCATCCGGGCCGTAGTCGCTTTCGCCGGAAACGCCGAGCAGTTCCTGCAGACGGGTGCGGGCGCGCGAGACGCGGCTCTTGATCGTGCCGACGGCGCAGCCGCAGATTTCAGCGGCTTCCTCATAGGCAAAACCGGCAGCGCCAACGAGCACGATTGCTTCGCGCTGGTCTTCCGGAAGCTTGTCGAGCGCCTGGCGGAAGTCCTGAAGGTCGAGACGGCCATATTGTTCGGGATGAACGGAAAAACGTTCGGAAAACAGCCCGTCACTGTCCTGCACTTCGCGGCCACGCTTGCGCATCTGGCTGTAGAACTCATTGCGAAGGATGGTGAACAGCCACGCACGCATGTTGGTGCCTGCCGTGAAGCTCTTCTGGTTCGCCCAGGCCTTCATGATCGTATCCTGAACGAGGTCGTCCGCCTTGTCGTGGCGACCGGTCAGGGACACGGCAAAGGCACGCAGGTTGGGTAGCGACGCGAGCAGGTCTCGCTTGAAGACGCGGTCATCCGCATCTGCCTTGGTGGATTCAGCCTGTGCGCTCATTTTGCATCCACCGCCTTGGCGTTTGTTTTTTGAGCGTTTTCAGCAGCTTCCAACCGTTCGAGGAGATCGAGAAAGCGATCCGGAATGCCTTCTTCCTGCACGGCATCATAAAACTCCTTCAACTTCCGCGAGATGGAAGCATTCGGAGCTATGGTTCCTGGCTTGATTTGTGAGGTTTCGGCTGTGGTCATATCATGATTTTTTCTGATCTCGTCACTCATAACGCGGGCGCCTGCTATCAAATTGTCGGGTGGAAAATGCCCGAGTTTAAAAAAAGTTCCGTCTTGCGGAACTTATTTTGCATCGCCACGTTAAACTCAAGTCAATTGCCCAACAGGGTCCAGGGGAGAATTTGCATGTCACTCACCACGCGCGTTGCGTCACACCTTCCTTACCTGCGTCGGTATGCCCGAGCGGTAACCGGATCGCAGACGTCAGGAGACGCTTATGTGGCCGCCGTTCTTGAAGCGCTGATCGCCGATGTTTCCATCTTTCCGGAAAGCTCAAAGGATCGCGTTTCGCTTTATAAACTATTCGTCGCGATTTTTGGTTCCACATCCATAGAGATCAGGCCGATCGAATCCCCGTTCGCGTGGGAACAGCGTGCGGCTGTCAATCTATCGAACATTCCTTCCCAGGCACGTCATGCTTTCCTGCTGATTTCCGTCGAGGGCTTTACGCCTGAGGAAGCTGCAGAGGTGCTGGATGTCAGTGTAGCTGAAGTCAACAAGCTGCTCGACGAAGCATCCCGCGAAATCTCGCGACAGGTGGCGACCGATATCATGATCATCGAGGACGAGCCGCTGATCGCGCTCGACATCGAACAGATGGTCCAGGATCTCGGCCACCGCGTGACAGGAATTGCCCGCACCCACAAAGAGGCGGTGTCGCTGTTCCAGTCGTCGCAGCCGAAGATGGTGCTTGCCGATATCCAGCTGGCCGATGGCAGTTCTGGCATCGACGCGGTCAACGAGATTCTCAAGACGTCCAGCGTGCCGGTCATTTTCATCACGGCCTTCCCAGAACGGCTGCTGACCGGCGAACGGCCTGAGCCTGCCTTCCTCGTTACCAAGCCGTTCAATCCGGATATGGTGAAAGCATTGATCAGCCAGGCGCTGTTCTTCAACGAGGCGGTGAAGGCGGCTGCGTGAGCGGCTCGATCTTTTGATCTTTATGCTTCAGGAACAAAATTATCAGGATAGTGTTGTGGCAAGTCGGCTCACGCGGCATGGCACCCCTTGTTTTAGTTGTCCTGTGCCTATTCTTAATGATGGTCTGACATTGCAGGTTCCGGTGCTTTAGGCACCGGACCAGCGCGTACGAAGTAAAGGCACCTGTCCGTCTTCATCACGCGAAGCATTTGGACATGTTCGATTGCCGTGGCAGCCGGGCGGTCCTAAGAGAGAAACACGAGCATCTGGCGCTGCCATTGGGGCGTTACAGGATGAAGCGGTAGATGGAGTGGCAAGATTGGCGCATCCGCTGACATGGCAGCACGCTGGTCAGAGTGATGACAAGCTGCGGGAATTTTTCATGCCCGCGCTCATCGACCTTGGCGCGAGTATCATTATTCAGAACAAGGCGCTGGACTATCTCTACTTCGCCAATTTACCCGAGGTATGGGCTCCTGAAGATATTCTGAGCCCTTCGGATGCTGCGCTCTTCGGTGATGAAGTTGCAGCAAAGCTGCTCATCCTAAAACAAGGCATGGCGGAAAGCGGCAAAAAAGGGCACATCGAGGTTACTGTCGGTTCCGACCAGATCTTCGAATTTCGCGTTCAGGCAGTAGAGTTCCAATCCGGTGGGCTGCATCTCGTTACGACGATCATCGATCGTTCGGAAGAACGGCATCGCGAGAGGCTGTTGCGCGCGTTGTTGCGCGAGGTGAGCCATCGCTCGAAGAACCTGCTCGCGATCATCCAGAGTATCGCGCTGCAAACAGCGCGTTATTCGGGCTCGCTCGATCTTTTTCTCCATAAGTTCCGGGGTCGGCTTTATTCGCTTTCGCAAAGCCAGGACCTGATCACCGATTCCAGCTGGCGTGGCGCCTATCTGTTCGATCTGGTGCGACAACAGACGGAGAAATATATGCCGGATAACCGGCATATGGTGAAAATCTCTGGCGACAATGTGCTGCTTTCGCCCAATGCCTCGCTGCATCTGGGGCTGGCGCTGCATGAGCTGGTCGTCAATGCCGTGAGCCACGGTTCGATGTTGCGCAACGGAAAGCCGATCGACATCACTTCGACGCGGGTGAATGCCGACGGACATGATTACCTTGAGCTAAACTGGGAAGAGATGTTGAGCGGCTCCAGCGATCGGGATGCCACGGAGGAAGGGCTGAAGGCTCATTTCGGCAGCACGGTTCTGGAACGTGTCGTGCCAGCTTCCGTCAACGGCAAGGCTCAATATGTGATCTCCAGTCAGGGCATCAGCTACAAGCTGCGTTTTCCGCTTGATCACGGCGGCGAGTGACGCCGGGCCAATTTCAAGAATTCTTCCGGGAGTAATCAAACGGGAGCATCGCCCAGAGCGCGTCGCAATCTTTCAGATTCGCTTGCCGCGCTTTAGCTCTTTGTTTTTAAGCATGTCTCCCAAAACCGGTGACCATTTTCGGAATACATGCTGTAGGCGAAGGCATGTCGCCAAAACAGATCCGGCTCGGTTTCCTTGGGAAACCGAGCCGGCTCGTCTCTTCGAGGGGGATTGAAGAGTTTGTCCGAAAGCTTTTGTAGGGCGGGGGACGGGGGGTCGCCTTCGGACACTCGAATAACGGACGACGAAAAAGAAGGTTCCAATTTTTTCACGAAAAATTCTGCATCTTCATAACAGCCAACGGCGGCTTGCGCCGCCGTTGGCTGTTTGAGGCATCGACTTTCTCAACGCTTGACGGCGCGGGGATCCAGCGCGTCGCGGATCGCGTCGCCCATGTAGTTGACGCTCAGAACCGTCAGGGAGATGGCAAGGCCCGGCCAGAGCACGCGCGAGGGCGTTAGCTGCAGAAAGTTCGCGCCATCGAACAGCAGCCGGCCCCAGGTCGGAAAGTCCGATGGGAAGCCGAGGCCAAGGAAGGAGAGCGACGATTCCGTGATGATGGCCGAGGCGATTCCGAGGGTTGCCGAGACCATGATCGAGGAGAGCACGTTCGGGAGAATGTGCCTCAGCACGATGCGGTATTCACGCATGCCGCTCGATTTTGCCGCCAGAACGAACTCCTGGCTTTTGACGGCAAGAACGTCGCCGCGGACGATGCGGGCGGTATGCATCCAGCTGGTAATGCCGATGACCACCACGATCAGGATGAAGATGCCGGTCTCGGGGCCGAAGGCAGCGCGCAGCGTATCGCGGAACAGAAGCAGGATGACGAGCAGCAGCGGCAAGAGCGGCAGCGCCAGGAAAAGGTCGGTCAGGCGCATCAGCGGGCCGTCGAGGCGGCGGAAATAACCCGACAGGACGCCGACCAGCGTGCCGAGGAAGAGTGCAAGCAGCATGGCGGTGATACCGACTGCGAGCGAGATGCGCCCTCCGGCCAGAACTTGTGCCAGCATGTCCTTGCCGAGATTGTCGGTGCCGAAGGGATGCGCCAACGACGGCCACTGGTTCTTGTCGCGGATATTGATCTGGTTTGGCGCGACGCGGTGGATGTAGGGGCCGACATAGACGGCGAGCACGATGAAGGTGAAGACGACGAGACCGGCAACGCCGCCCTTGTGGGCGCGAAACTGTTTCCACATGTCGGCGAATGCCGAGCGGGCCGGAGTGGAGGCTGTCACCGGTGCAGACGAGGTCACGGTTGCGTCAGTCATAACGGATCCTCGGGTCAAGAATGCCGTAAAGCACGTCGGCAATCAGGTTGAAGAGGACGATCAGCACCGCGAAAATGAAGGTGAGCGTCTGCACGAGCGGGATATCCGCGCCCTGAACGGCGGTTATCAGCAACTGGCCCAGCCCGTTCACACGAAAAATCTGTTCGGTAATGATGGCACCGGAAAAGATGGTCGGCACGCCGAGGGCAATGACGGTGACGACCGGAATGAGGCTGTTGCGCAGTACATGGACGAGCAGCACGGCCTTTTCCTTCACGCCCTTGGCGCGGGCGGTGCGGACATAATCCTGATGCAGGTTGTCGAGCATCGAGGCGCGAACGAAACGGGCGATCTGCGAGGCGTTATAGAGCGACAGAACGGCGACCGGCAGAACCATCTGCTTTACCTGCGCAACGAAGCTGGAAAAGTCCGTGACCCGCAGGTTGGTATCGTAGACCGAAGGAAACCACTGCAGATAGGAAGAGAAAATGACCACCAGCAGCACGCCGGTGAAGAAGGTCGGGACCGAATAACCGACCATCGAGATGAAGGTGCCGACCTGGTCGAAGATCGAATACTGCTTGTAGGCCGAAATGACACCGATCGGAATGGCGATCAGGATGCCGAAGACATAAGCGAGGCCAACGACCCAGAGCGTCTGAGGCAGGCGCTGGACGATGAGATCGACGACCGGGCTGCGTGTTGCCCAGGAAAGCACCCGCATGCGTTCGCCATCGCCAAACTGCCAGCCGGTGAGACTTTCAATTATGTTGAGCGGCTCGTTGATGAAAAACTGATGCAGCCAGGCCAGATAACGGAAGAAGAAGGGTTGATCGAGACCCAGCGAGGCGCGGATCTGCTCGCGCACTTCCGGCGGGATCGTCAGCGGCAGGTCGCCGGTCGGATCGTTCGGGGCCAGATCAAGAAGCGCGAAAATGACGAAGCTGATCACCAGCAAGGTCGGTATTGCGAAGAACAATCGTCGCAATGTGAATGTGAACATCTGGAATTTTCTCCGGCTGCACATCCTTAGGCCATGGCTGCGGGCGACCGACTGCATGGGCTATGGGGCGCAGAATTATGTATGCTGGCAAACCTGCCCCGCCGGAGGGCAGGGCGGGCTTTGATCTTCTCGCAGAAGGACAAAGCCGGGCGGATTTCAGCTCACCCGGCCTTGCAATTACTTCTTGCGATACCAGTCAGCGACGTTCCAGAGCTGGCTGTCCCACGAATTCATCCTGACGCCATCCAGCGAAACGGCGAAAGCGGAGAGGTCGCCGCGGTGAACGAGCGGGATATGAGCGCCTTCTTCCGTCAGCATGTCGTTCAGCTGCTTGGCAAGCTCGGCGCGCTTTTCCGGGTCTGCGGTCTTGGAGAGGACGCCGACCATCTTGTCATATTCCGGGTTGCAATAACGCGGGATGTTCTGACCCTGCCAGCCGTTGGACGGGCCGGGCATCTGGTTGCACAGCCATTCCGCCAGATATTTTTCCGGGTCGGTACCGTCGAAGTTGTTCGTGTACATCTCGACGTCGGCATAGAATTTCTGGAACGTATCCGGGCTTGCCGGGTCACCGCCGAAGAAGACCGATGCGGAGGCGTTGCGCAGTTCCGCACCGACACCGATTTCGGCCCACATGGACTTGACCAGTTCCTGGGTCGCCTGGCGGACCGAGTTGGTCGAGGTGGAATAGAGGAAGTTAAGTTTGACGCCTTCCTTGGCGCGGATGCCGTCCGAACCCTTTACCCAGCCTGCATCATCGAGCAGCTTGTTGGCGGCTTCGAGGTCCTGCTTCAGGCACCAGCTGTCATTCTTGGTCGAAGCGACAGCTTCCGGTGCCGGAACGATATTGCAGGTGGCCTTGCCGGCAGCGCCGTAACCGGCCTCAACGATGATATCGCGGTCAATGGCGAGCGAGAGGGCACGGCGCACTGCCGGGTCCTTCAAGGCCGGATGCGGACCTGCTTCCGTGGTGGAGCGCTTATCGCCAAGAGCCGGATCGGGGTTCGTCCAGTTGAGATTGATGCGCTCGACATTCGTGCCGAAGGCCGATTCAAGCCGGCCTTTACCAGCGGCCAGCATCGTCTGCAGCACTTCCGGCTCGACCATGGTGTTCCAGGCATAGTCATATTCGCCGGTTTCCAGCACGGCACGGGCGGCCGATGCAGCATCGCCACCACCCTTGAGGGTGACCGAAGCAAAGGCGGGCTTGGCCGGATCCCGGTAATTCGGATTGGCCTTGAAGGTGATCACGTCGTTCGGCTTGAAGTCGGCGACGACGAAGGCGCCGGTGCCGATCGGGCCGAAATTGGCAGCGGTGCAGCCGGGCGCCTTGGCGCCGACGCAATCGGCGAACTGCTTGGCCTGGATGATCGGCGACTGAGAGCCGACAAAGGCGGAATAGGGGTAGGGTTTCGGTTCGGTGAAGGTGACCTTGACGGTGTGCGGGTCTATGGCTTCGACGTCCTTGACGCCTTCATACTGTGCCTTCTGGGCGCAGCCGCCGTCCGGCGCCGTGCAGTATTTCCAGGTGAAGATCACGTCTTCTGCAGTGAAGGGAGAGCCGTCCGACCATTTGACGTCAGGCTTCAGCTTCCAGGTCAGGCTCAGCAGATCCTTGGCCAGGCCGCCGTTTTCCAAAGTCGGAATTTCGGTTGCCAGATAAGCGACCAGCTTTCCGTTTTCGTCGGTACGGGCCAGAGGTTCGATGACCATCGAAGACGCGAAGACTTCTTTCGTGCCGCCGGACAGGAACGGGTTCATGGTGGAGACGGCCTGCCAGAACAGGATCTTCAGGTCACCATCCGTGCCGCGCTCGGCATGTGCCGTGGCACTTGAAAGCGCCATGGCGGCAACCGTGCCGGCCAACAGAAGTTTCAATCTATGCATGCTGCTGTTCCCCTTTGTGGTTCTCTTTACGAGTTTTGGTGATTGGTGGCGGGCGGTTCCGGTCGGGGCTCCCTGGTTGCGGCTTTTTAGCCTGTCAACCTTCCCGACGGGTGCCAATGCTGCTGCCCGAAAGCTTTGTGTTCAGTCTATTTATGACACGTCCATTCCTTCACGTCTGGCGTGTTTGACCAAATTTTGAGCCATCAAAGCACAAGCCTATTTTTCGTTCAAGAGCGAAAATTGAAGCTTGCAAAAGCTTGCATAAGCGTCGCAATATCCGCTTCAACCCGCATGGGAACTTGAGAAAAATCAACGAGGTGCCGGAATGCCAGTGATCAATCGCGTAGCCGAGATGCAGGAACAGGTCGCCGAATGGCGTCGCCATCTGCACCAGAATCCGGAGCTGCTTTACGACGTTCACGAGACATCACGCTTTGTTGCGGAGAAGCTTAACTCCTTCGGGTGCGACGTGGTCGAAACCGGCATCGGCAAGACCGGTGTCGTCGGCATCATCAAGGGTAAACACGGTGATGGACCGGTGATCGGGTTCCGCGCCGACATGGATGCGCTGCCGATCTTTGAGACCTCTGGCAAGCCGTGGGCATCGAAGACGCCGGGCAAGGCACATTCATGCGGCCATGACGGCCACACGGCCATGCTTCTCGGGGCTGCCCAGTATCTGGCCGAGACGCGCAACTTCAAGGGATCTGTTGCGGTGATCTTCCAGCCGGCCGAAGAGGGCGGTGCTGGAGCGCTGGCGATGATTGAAGACGGTTTCATCGACAAGTTCGGCATCAACGAAGTCTACGGCATGCATAACGAGCCGCGGCTTGCCGTCGGCAATTTCGCCATCCGCAAGGGCGGCATCATGGCGGCGGCCGACGTGTTCGAGATCACCGTCAACGGTCGCGGCAGCCACGCCGCACAGCCGCATAACTCGATCGATCCGGTGCTTGCCGCATCGCATATCGTGATTGCGCTGCAGTCGATCGTCTCACGCGAGACCGACCCGTTGAAGTCGCTGGTCGTCACCGTTGCGGCGATCCATGGCGGGGAAGCCAACAACGTCATTCCCGATACGGTGAAGCTTGTCGGCACGGTGCGCACGCTTCTGCCGGAAACACGCGACTTTGCCCAGACGCGCCTGACAGCCGTTGCCGAGACGACGGCGATTGCGCATGGGGCGACTGCCGAAGTCGTCTATCGTCGCGGATATCCGGTGACTTTCAATCACGAGGCGGAGACCGAATTCGCCATCGACATTGCCGGCAAGGTGGCCGGGCCGAAGGCAGTGAACGGCAACGTCAACCCGCATATGGGCGCCGAGGATTTCTCCTACATGCTGGAACAGCGTCCCGGCGCGTTCATCTTCATCGGCAATGGCGATACGGCCAGCCTGCACAATGCGGCCTATGACTTCAACGACGAGGCGATCCCCTATGGTGTGAGCTATTGGGTGACGCTGGCGGAAACCGCGCTCGCGGCCTGATCCGGGCAAGATCATCGAGATAAAAAGGGGAACCCGATGCTGCTTTCCGGAAATGATATGGAACATGGGGGCGGTTCCGTCGCTCCGGTTCTCTCCGTTCGAAACCTGTCGACCTCGTTTCGCGTCGGCGACGAGTGGAAGACCGTGGTGCGCAACATCTCGTTCGATGTCGCACCGCGGGAAACGGTGGCGATCGTCGGGGAATCGGGTTCCGGCAAGTCCGTCACCTCGCTGTCGATCATGCGATTGCTGCCGAAAAAGACGAGCCGGATCGAGGGACAGGTGTTTCTGCAGGGCAAGGAGCTGGTTTCCCTGCCCGAGGAACAGATGCGCCGGGTGCGCGGCAACGATATCTCGATGATCTTCCAGGAGCCGATGACGTCGCTCAATCCGATCTTTCCGATCGGAAAGCAGATCGCCGAGGCGTTGACGGTTCATACGGATATTTCCAAGGCGGAGGCGAAAGCCGAAGTTTTGCGGCTTCTGGAAAAGGTCCGGATTCCGAACGCCAAGGGCCGGTTCGACGAATATCCGCACCAGTTTTCCGGCGGCATGCGCCAGCGCGTGATGATCGCCATGGCGCTGGCATCGAAACCCAAGCTGCTGATCGCCGACGAGCCGACGACGGCGCTCGACGTGACGATCCAGGGGCAGATCCTCGACCTGATCAAGCAGTTGCAGGACGAGGAGGGCATGTCGGTTCTGTTCATCACCCATGACATGGGCGTGGTGGCGGAAGTGGCCGACCGGACGATCGTGATGTTCCGTGGCGACCAGGTGGAGACGGGTGCGACCGCCGATATCTTTCATCGCGGCAAGCATCCGTATACGCGGGCGCTGCTCTCTGCAGTGCCACGGCTGGGGTCGATGGGCGAGCGCAAACTGCCGCTGCGGTTTCCGATCATCGACGTCAAGACCGGCGAACAGCAGAAGCTCGCCGACGTCACCGACACGGTGGCGAAGGGAAAGACGCCGATCCTCGAAGTTCGTGACCTGACAACGCGTTTCGACATCCATTCAGGTCTGCTCGGTCGCAAAACCGGTGCCGTGCATGCAGTGGAAAACGTGTCTTTCAGCCTGCAGGAGGGCGAGACGCTGTCGCTTGTCGGAGAATCCGGTTGCGGAAAGTCGACGACCGGTCGTTCGGTAACGCGGTTAATCAACCCGACAAGCGGCAATGTCGTGCTTGATGGCTACGAAGTGATGAAGCTCGATCAGCCTTCGCTTCGCCGCATGCGCCGGTCGGTTCAGATGATCTTTCAGGATCCGTTCGCATCGCTCAATCCGCGTATGAGCATCGGCTCTGCGGTGATGGAGCCGTTTGTCGAGCATGCCCTCGGCACGAAGGCCCAGGCGCGTGACAAGGCGGCGGCACTGCTTGAAAAGGTCGGATTGTCAGCTGACATGATGAAGCGTTTTCCGCACGAGTTTTCCGGCGGCCAGCGGCAGCGTATCGCGATTGCGCGTGCGCTGATGCTCGATCCGAAAGTGATTGTCGCGGACGAGGCAGTATCGGCGCTCGACGTCTCGATCAAAGCGCAGGCGTGCAATCTGCTGCTCGACCTGCAGCAGAGCCTGAAGCTCGCCTATCTGTTCATTTCCCACGACATGGCTGTGGTTGAGCGAGTGAGCCACCGGGTGGCGGTGATGTATCTCGGCGAGATCGTCGAGATAGGGCCGCGGGCTGCTGTGTTCGAAAACCCGCAGCATCCTTATACGAAAAAGCTGATGTCGGCGGTTCCCGTGCCGGACCCTGCACGCCGGTCGATCAAGCGCAACATGGCGACCGACGAGATCAAGAGCCCCGTGCGCTCGGTGGATTATGTGCCGCCGGTGCGGCAATACCGTGAGGTCTCCGAGGGGCATATCGTGCAGGTGGCATAAAAGGAACGATGTCTTTTCAGATGGGGGCCGTGAACGGTTCCCGGGAAAGGCCGTAGTGGCGCTCCAGCATTTCCCATGTCCTGTCCATGGCATAGGCTTTTGAGACGAGCGGCAGGCCGACATGGCCGAAATAAAGCGACAGTTGCTGTTCCGCCTTTTCGGTGGGGACGCCGGCTATCTGATGGCTGTAGATAACGGATACGAGGCCTGTGCGGTCGGCACCTGCCTGGCAGTGGATCAGGATCGGTTTCGGCGCATCTTTCAGCAAGGCGACGAGCTGGTCCGCCTGTTCTGCTGTGAGCTCTCTGGAGGACACCATGCGGAAGTCGATATGCTTTATTCCAAGCCGCTGCGTTGTCGCCACTTCATCGGTGTACCATGCGGCGTTTTTGGAGGGGCCGCGCAGGTTAACGATGGTGCGGATACCGTAATTGCGCGCATATTCCTCGATCTGGCCGGCTGTCGGTTGGGCTGACCGGTAGAGTTCACCGGCGATGACGGTGTGGAAGTTGCCGGAAAGCTGAAGGAAGCCCAGATAGGCGCCGATGCTGAGCGCCGCGATACCAATGGCTGCCGCTCCGTTGCGAAGCCACTTCCGCTTGAATGTAACTGCCATTCGCCGATCCACCTTGCTGAACAGGACAGATTTCATCTGTCGTTGTCCGGTGGCATCTGCCTTTAAGCTGACTGTCACCTGAAGACGGGACTTCGATGTCAGTTGGTGCGGAACTCGACGCCGATTGCGTTGATGCGGCGCCAGCGGACGTCACATTCGAACTGGCGTCCATCGGAAAGCTGGAGTGTGAAGTTCTCAGGGACGGACATGGCGCTTTCGGTCCGGATCATCGCGCCGCCTTCCGACATTTCCTTGACGATTCCGTCAAAAGCCGAACGATGATCGTTGAACAGGATTTTTGCGCCGAGGAAGGCCCTCGATCGCGGAAATTTACGTTCTTGCACCCGGCTGGATCTCCAAGGTTCGATTGGAAATCCTGTAGCGTTCCGAGCCAATGTCGGAAAACCCCGCAAAAAACCCCGTAACTTCTTCGGGTAGATTGGCAGATGAGGTTTCTGATAGCCGTTCAGAATCGGGGCATTACGCTCCGCCCGTTTCCCAGCCGAGCATGGCGCGCTTGCGGGTGAGGCCCCAATGATAGCCGGTCAGGGCGCCATTCTTCGCCACTGCGCGATGGCAGGGGACGACGAAGGAGATCGGGTTGGCGCCGACGGCTGCTCCGACCGCCCGGCTTGCGGACGGCTGGCCGATATCGTTGGCGACATCCGAATAGGTGACGGCCTTGCCGTAAGGGATCTTCAGCAGGCTCTGCCAGACGCGCATCTGGAAGTCGGTACCGATCAGTACGACCCGCAGGGGGCGGTCGCATAGCCATTTCGAGCGGTCGAAAACGCGGCCGACATAGGGTTCGGTTGCGGCCTTGTCCTCTACATAGGTTGCGTTTGGCCAACGGCGGGTCATGTCGTCCAGCGCCTCCTGCTCGCCGCCCTGATCGGCAAAGGCGAGGCCGGAGAGGCCGCGATCGGTGGCCATGACGAGCGCCAGACCGAATGGGGAGGGGTGAAAGCCGTAGCGGATCGTCAGGCCACCACCCTTGGCCTTCCATTCGCCGGGCGACATCGCCTCATGGGTGACGAAGAGATCATGCAGGCGGCCGGGGCCGGAAAGGCCAACCTCATAGGAGGTTTCCAGAAGCGGCAAGCCTTCGGTGCCGAGCAGGCGCTTGGCATGGTCGATCGTCACCGCCTGCAGAAAGGCTTTCGGAGACAGGCCGGCCCAGCGGGTGAAAAGCTTCTGCAGCTGGGTCGGCGACTGGCCGATCTCGGCAGCGATAGTCTCCAGCGATGGCTGGTCGCGGTAATCGAGGGTGATCATCTCGATCACCCGGCGCACGGTCTCGTAATCAGAGCCTTCCGGCGTCACGTCGATCGCGGGCGTTGAAAACTGAGCGAGAGCATTCATGGTCTGTCTCCTTTCGCTCATATTTGCATTCTCCGCTTCATCGATACCACCCGTTTCTTGCGGCTTTCTCACAGGCGGCGGGTTACGGTTGCGAGCGCATTGCGGAAGGCGTTGGCAAAGCTCTCCCGGTCATCCGGATTGAGAAAGGAGCCGACATCCGTCGCCCGACCCTCGCCGCTGACGAACATGGAGGTGATGCCGAATTCCTCGTGCCGGTTGATGCGGAAACGCGCCCAGAAGGGATTGAAACGATGCTCGATCATCCTGCCTGTCGGGGAGAATTTGCGGATCAGGATATGGGTTTGCGATACGCTGACTTCCTCGCGCTGGCGGCCTGAACGGTAGCTCATCTTCAGCGCGAAATAGAGAAGCAGGAAATCCGCCCCGAGAAACAGGCCGATCGGCCAGGCGCCGGTTACGGTGAAGAAGATGCCGTAAAAGGCGCAGACGGCGCCGGAGAGCGCAAGCACCAGCTTGAATCCCGTTCGCCCCAGCGACCGGTAGGGTGTGAGTTCGGCGGCAAAGACAGGCCGCTCCTCCACTATGTGCGCGTTGCTTTCCGTCATGGGGCGTGACTATACAGGCTGATGGCCATTTCCAAATCCCGATCCAGCACCGCTTCCTTGCAAAAGTCAAATCGGACGCCTGCAAAGACGGGTGCGACGAAGACGAAACGCTTCAAATCCGCCTATTCGAAGGACGAGATGGTGGAGATCTTTCGCCGCTTCTCGATCCAGCGGCCGGAGCCAAAGGGCGAGCTCGAGCATGTGAACCCGTTCACGCTTGTAGTTGCGGTGGCGCTATCGGCGCAGGCGACCGATGCCGGGGTCAACAAGGCGACGCGGGCGCTGTTTAAAATCGCCGATACCCCGGAAAAGATGCTGGCGCTCGGTGAAGAGGGCGTGATTTCCCATATCAAGACGATCGGGCTTTATCGCAACAAGGCGAAGAACGTCATCGCGCTCTGTCGCATGCTGATCGACGAATTCGGCAGCCAAGTGCCAAAGACGCGTGAGGAGCTGGTACGGCTGCCGGGTGTCGGGCGCAAGACCGCCAATGTGGTGATGTCGATGGCCTTCGGCATTCCGACGCTTGCTGTCGATACGCATGTCTTCCGTATCGGTAATCGCTGCCTGATGGCACCTGGAAAGACACCGGATGAGGTGGAGGAGCAGTTTCTCAAGGTCATTCCGGAACAATATCTCTTCCATGCCCATCACTGGCTGATCCTGCATGGGCGCTATACCTGCAAGGCACGCAAGCCGGAATGCGAGCATTGCGTCATCGCCGATCTCTGTCGCTCGCCGGAAAAGACGTTCGACATACCGGCACCGCTGGCGGAACTGCCGCCTCAGATCATCGGCGGCGCTGCGCAGTGAGGCTGTCCAACAGGGCCGCGATTGCAGCTTCGTAATCGGCGCGCTTTCCGCCGCAATCGATCGCGATTGCGGCTTTCTCAAAGGCCGACGAAATCAGCGATGTCAGCGGGTCGAGAAGCTTGAGGTTTTCCGAGCCTGCAAGCAGATGCGAGAGGCCGACTTTCAGGCCCTCTTCGGCCGGGTCTTCTCCTTCACCGCTATCGATCGCATGCTGCGCCGGGGCTTCTTTCAAGAGCAGCCGTGTGCGGCCCGGCACTGCCATCGCATCGAAATAGGCGGATGCACCCTGCAACAGCGCCTCGCCTGCCGACGAGGCATCCACCGAGCGGGCGTCGATATCGGCTGCTACATCCTTGGCTTCGCGTTCGATCACGGCCCAGAACAGCGCCTTTTTGTCTGCAAAGTGATGGTAGAGCGCGCCGCGCGTGACCTCAGCTGCGGCGACGATGTCCGGGGTTGCCGTTTCGGCATAGCCCTTTTCGACGAACAAGGTCCGTGCGGCATCCAGAAGGGCGGTGCGGGTGGCATCGGTGCGTTCGCGGTTGCTGCGCGGCATGCGACTATCCTCCATTTACATACAGACAGAATGTATTTATAAGAAAACATACAGGCTGAATGTATCTTGGATTTCAACGGAGGAAAAGAGATGAAAGCAGTCAGCTATTATCCCGTCATCATGACCAAGGACGTCACAGGGACGGCGGCGTTCTATATCCGGCATTTCGGCTTCGAAGCGCTGTTTACCGCCGACTGGTATGTTCACCTGCAATCGAAGGAGAGCGAGCATGTGACGCTCGCCATTCTCGACGGCAGCCATGACACGATCCCGGAAGGTGCGCGCGGCCAAGTGTCAGGCCTGTTGCTGAATTTCGAAGTCGAAGATGTCGATGCTGTCTATGAACGGCTGAAGGCGGCGGGGCTGCCGATAAGGCTGGATCTCCGCGACGAGGATTTCGGCCAGCGGCATTTCATTACCGCCGATCCGAATGGGGTGCTGGTCGATATCATCAAGCCGATCCCGCCGATTGGGGAATTCGCCGCGCAGTATGATGTGTCGGCACTTCCGGGCTAGATTTTGAAGCCTGGATCACGCTTGGCCAATGCCTTGTGCAAATGCACCATCAGTCCGGCGGCAAAGAGCGGAGTCAAAAGGTTGACGAACGGGATCGCCAGGAAACCGGCGATCAGCATGCCGGCAAGCAGAACCGTGGAAGCGTGTTTTGCGCGGAATGCGCGGGCCTCTTCCGGTGAGCGAAAACGCATGGCGGCAAATTCAAAGAATTCGCGGCCAAGCAGGTAGCCGTTGACCATGAAGAAGGCGATCAGGTTGACGCCCGGAATGAAGAGGAGAAGAAGCGCGATAAAGTTGAAGACGATGACGACGCCCAGGAACTTTATCGAACCGGCAATCGCCTGACCGAGCGGCAGTTCCTTGCCGGGTGGATCATTCGGGTAATCGCGTTTTTCAACGACGGCTGCGACATCATCGAGAAACAGGCCGGCGATCAGCGCGGTGATCGGGGCGATCAGAAGCGCCAATCCGAGCGCTAGGCCGATGCTGGCGGCAATCGCTGCAATCAGCGTCAGCCAGCCGGTCCATTCCGGCATTGTCGGCAGAAAGGCTGCAAACCACGGCCAGACGTAATAGGCGAAAGTCTCCCTGAGCGCGAACCACAGGCCGACGAGGATGAGCAGGGTGAGCCCCAGCATCTTCCAGAAGGCGGAGCGGGTTTCCGAGGCGAAAAGGTTGACGAGCGCAAGGCGAGCGGCGTCGAGGATCATGAATGGTCTCCGGCGGTTGGCCGGTCAGATGTAGGTGGCGATGCGTGGCGCGACAAGCAGTCCTGCGGCATGACGTCATGGTTGTCTTAAAACATGTGGGGATAGATCGCTTATCCAAGTAAAAGTATGACTAAATGCGGAGTTTGTACCGTCTATTCTTGCGGGCATTCGTAGTTTTGAGCAATTTTGCGATGTATGCTCTTTCGTTGCAATCTTCGCGAGCGCTTTATGGGTTATCCATTTTTAATCAAAGTTTAGATTTCTGTTTTATTCGTGCCGATGCTTGCGGTTTCGGCCGCGTCACGGTCGCATGATGCGTCCCGCCTTCGCCTCGCGGCATGTCTCCCCCATTCAGAACCATGCCAACGATCAGCCGGGTCCACCGGCGTTCATCAGAGGAACACCCCGTTTGACCAAAAGATCAAACCTCATGACGCGCATCCTGCTTGCCGCGTCGCTGCTTGTCGCGGCTGCCTTCGGCGCCTTTTCGATCTACATCGATAGCCTCCAGCGCGATGGCGTTGCCCAGTCCGTTTCACACAACATAGAATCCACCGGCAAACAGGCATCGCAGAGCATTGCCAACTGGCTCAACGGCCGCTTCATGTTGACTGACTCCGTCGCCAAGGCCATGGAGAAGAGCACGGACGTCGCCTCACGCTCTGCCATCCTGCAGAACGAGGTCCTTGCCGACCAGTTCGTCTCCACCTATTTCGGCGGTGAAGCCGATGGCGAGATGACGCAGTGGCCGAACCTGCCCTTGCCGGCCGGTTATGACCCGCGCCAGCGCGGCTGGTACAAGCAGACGGTTGCCGCAAAGGCAGCGGTGCTGACCGAACCTTATGTTTCCGCATCCGACAAAAAGCTGATGATCACGGCCGCCGTTCCGGTGAACAAGGATGGCAAGTTTGTCGGCGTTGCCGCCAGCGATTTTTCGCTAGACACGCTGGTATCGGCGATCAAGTCGGTCGATGCTGGTCCTGGGGGCCATGCCTTCCTCGTCAACAAGGCAGGCAAGATCCTGATCCATCCCGACGCGGCCTTCGTCAATAAGACGCTTGCCGACCTCTTCCCGACGGATACGCCGAGCATCGGTTCGCAGGTTGCGGAAACCGCAATCGGCGACAAGGGCAAGCTGGTCAGCTTTGTGCCGGTCAGTGGTCTTCCGGGTGCCGACTGGAGCCTCGGTTTCGTTGTCGACAAGGACAATGCCTATGCGGCGACGCGCGAATTCCGCCTCGCTGCCGCGATTGCGACGCTGCTTGCCGTTGTCGCCATGATGGTTTTCCTGGCGACATTGCTTAGCCGGATCGTTATCTCGCCGGTGACCGCGATGACGGCTGCCATGGAAAAGCTTGCGAGCGGTAATCTCGACACGACCATTCCCGGCCAGGACCGCCGCGACCAGATCGGCTCCATGGCCGCAGCCGTCGCCGTGTTCCGCACGAATGCGATCGAGCGCCTGCGCCTCGAAGGGGATGCACAGGAGACGCGTACGCTTTCTGAGCGTGAGCGCGGCGAACGCGAGCGGGTTGCCGCCCGCAACGCAGCGGATGTGCGCTTTGCCGTGGATGAACTGGCGAAGGGCCTGTCGCATCTTTCCGATGGCGACCTACAATACCGCATCAATTCGCCTTTCGTGGCCGAACTCGACCGATTGCGCGAAGACTTCAACACCTCGATCGGCAAGCTGAACAGCGCGCTGACTAGGGTGGGCGACAATGCTCGTAATATCGATGCCGGCGCTTCCGAGATCCGCCATGCGGCCGACGATCTGGCCCGACGTACGGAGCAGCAGGCCGCCTCTGTCGAGGAGACCGCTGCGGCGCTTGAAGAGATCACCACGACGGTGCGTGACAGTGCCCATCGCGCCGAGGAAGTCGGCCGCCTCGTCAACCGCACCCGCTCGAATGCCGAGAATTCCGGCGGCATCGTGCGTGAAGCGGTGCGCACCATGGAAGACATCGAACGGTCGTCTTCGGAGATCTCCAAGATCATCGGCGTCATCGACGAGATCGCCTTCCAGACCAACCTGCTTGCACTGAATGCTGGTGTCGAGGCAGCGCGTGCCGGTGAAGCGGGCAAGGGCTTTGCCGTCGTCGCGCAGGAAGTGCGCGAACTGGCGCAGCGTTCCGCCCAGGCCGCCAAGGAGATCAAGGAACTGATCAACGCATCCGGCAATCTGGTTCAGCAGGGCGTGATGCGGGTTGGCGAGACAGGCACCAGGCTGGAGGCCATCGTTGCCGAAGTGCAGGAGATCAACGGCCACATCCAGGCGATCGTAACGGCAACCCGCGAGCAGTCGACGGGCCTGAACGAGATCAACACCGCCGTCAACACGATGGACCAGGGCACGCAGCAGAACGCGGCGATGGTCGAGGAACAGACGGCCGCCAGCCATGGCCTTGCAGCCGAAGCGACGGCTCTGAAGACCCTGCTTTCGCAGTTCCGTCTTGGTGGGGTGGCCACTTCGAGCGAGCGCGGAAGCTATAGCCGCGCTGCCTGAGCGGCAGCAGTTTCATCCGTAAACATGAATGAGGCGGCCCATCGGTCGCCTCATTTGCTTTGATGGCCATACGCGATGTCACGCAGCGGGCAGGCGGTTGCGAAATCGCGGGTCATCCAGTGCATCTTTCGGAAAATTCGCAGCCAGGTGATCGATGAATTTCCGAACCGCCGGCGGCAGGCCGCGACGGGTGGTGAAGACCAGATGCACGATGCCGGTAATGCCGCGCCAGGCGGGCAGGATGCGGACAAGCGTTCCATCTTCCAGCGCCTGGCGGCAGGTGTGGTCGGGCAGGATGGCGACGCCGAGACCCGCAATTGCGGCGGCGCGGACTGCGGAAAAATCGGCGCAGCCCATGCGCGGGGCGTGGCGGAAAATGTGCTTTCTGCCGTCCTCGGTTTCCAAATGCCATTCCAGTTCGCTTGCATCGTCGCTCGTTGCCAGTGTCGGCAATGAGGCGAGCTGTTCGATATCGGCGATCCGGCTGGCGAGTTGCGGGCTTGCGACGAGGATGCGGACGGACTGGCCGAGCGAACGCATGGTCAGCGAGGCGTCGCTGTCGATCGTGGTGCGGACGCGCAGTGCGATATCGATCCGTTCCTCGATGAGATCGACCGGCCGGTCGAGTGCCACGAGCTGCAGCTGGACCTTCGGGTGACGGTCGAGGAATGTGTTGACCAGGCCTGATATCGGTTCGACCAGGCCGGTCGGGCAACTGAAGCGGACGAGGCCTTCCGGTTCCGATTTTGCTTCCGCCACCAGCGCCTGTGCAAGCTCCGCCTCGGCAAGCATCGCCTTGCAGCGCTGATAAAAGACCTGCCCGACATCCGTTACCCGAAAGCGGCGGCTCGATCGTTCGATCAGGCGCACGCCAAGCCGTGTCTCCAGTCCTGCCACGCGGCGGCTGAGCTTGGATTTCGGTTCGCGCAGCGCGCGCCCCGCGGGAGCGAAGCCGCCATGGGTTACCACTTCGGCGAAATAGACGAGGTCATTCAGATCAAGCCGCATTATCGTTCTCCAAATGGAACGATGAGTGTCAATATTGCCGACTTTCGATTGCAGCGTTCCGAATGCATCTTTCATCCAGCGGAAAACAAACCGCAAGATCAAAGGAGAAAGACAATGGCTGCAAGATTTGAAAACAAGGTCGTCATCGTTACCGGCGGTACGAGCGGTATCGGGCTTGCCACTGCCAAGGCGTTTGCCGGCGAGGGTGCTTCGGTGTTCATTACCGGCCGCCGACAGGAAGCACTCGATGCCGCGGTGAAGGCAGTTGGTGGCCGGGTGACCGGCGTGCGGGGCGACATGGGCAAGCTTGAAGATATCGACAGGCTTTATGACGCCGTGCAGCAGAAGCACGGGCATATCGATGTCGTTTTCGCCAATGCCGGCGGCGGTGAATTCGCAGCGCTTGGCTCGATCACCGAAGAGCATTACCAGTCGACCTTTGACAGCAACGTCAAGGGCGTGCTGTTTACCGTGCAGAAGGCGCTGCCGCTGATGCGCGATGGCGGCTCGATCGTGCTGACGTCGTCGACCACCAGCATTTCGGGCACGCCTGCCTTCAGCGTCTATTCCGCCACCAAGGCTGCGATCCGCAGCTTTGCCCGTAACTGGATCCTCGACCTGAAGGACCGGCATATTCGCGTCAATGCGGTCAGCCCCGGGGTCACGGATACGGCCGGCCTGAACGAGCTGTTCGGTGGCGGTGATCAGGCGCAGGGTACGAAGGATTATCTCGCCGGCCTCATCCCAGCAGGTCGCGTCGGCCAGCCGGAAGAGATCGCCAAGGCCGTGTTGTTCCTCGCCTCCGATGATGCAAGCTTCGTCAATGGCGTCGAGCTGTTTGTCGATGGTGGCCAGGTGCAGATCTAATACGATCGAATTTCTACGTTGAAGCTCATCCGCGCGTCCTCAAGGGCGCGTGGCTTTCCTCAAGGAGACTTATGATGACCTACGACATTGCCACACTGCTGAAGCGCAATCTGCAGGAGGTTTTCGGTGAGGCGGACGATGCGCGCCGCCAGGCGGTTGCGGCTGAGATTTTTGCGTCGGATGCAGAATTTCACGAACCGCACGGAGTTTTTCGTGGCCCTGCAGAGATCGCCCGAATTGCGGGCGTTATCCGGGCGTCGCATCCGGATTTCCAGTATCAAGAACTTGGTCCGGCCGAGGTGCTTCATGAAACCGCGGGCAGAGTGCGGTGGGTTTCCGGTGCGCCCGGCCAGCCACCAGCCTATACGGGGACCGACTTCATTATCGCACGCGACGGGCTGATCAACGGGCTTTACCTGTTTTTCGATCCGCTGCCGGGCGAGGGAGATGTGTCGCAGGACAAGACGCGGAGGTAACCGGTCCTGCTTCAGCCATGTGACGGCTCAGGCCATTTCCCGCAATTCCTCACGGTGGCGGACCATGGTGAGGAAACGCCGGTAATCGCGGTCATAAGCTGCCTTGCGGGCCGGATCGGGGAGATATTCGGTGCCGCCTGCCTGCATCGCCGAGCCTGCGGCAAACAGGGATGAGTGCAGGCCGCCGGCGACGGCGGCGGTCATCGCGGTGCCGAGCAGGACTGCATCATTCGTCTGCGGCACCACCACCCGGCAGCCGGTGACATCGGCATAAAGCTCGACGAGCAGCGGATTGTTCACATGGCCGCCGGTGACATGCAGGGTTTCGAACCGATAACCGAAGCCGACCATGGTATCGAGGATATGGCGGATGCCGAGCGCGATCGCCACGCAGCTGCGCCAGTAGCGGCGGCACAGTCCATCGAAGGATGTGTCGAGGGTAAGCCCTGTAATGACGCCGCGCACATGCGGATCGGCGAGCGGCGAGCGATTGCCGTGGAAATCCGGCAGGATATGCAGGTTGGGGGCGATATCGCCGTCCGTCTCGGCGCGCAGCTCGGCAATGCGGGCGATGATGCGGCCATGCAGGTCGGTGGTCGGTTCGCCACCGGCGGCATGCATCTGGACGATATGATCGAGAAGCGCGCCTGCCGCCGACTGGCCGCCTTCGACCAGCCAGTGTTCGGGAAGTACAGCCTCGTAATAAGGCCCCCAGAGGCTGCGACCCGGTTTCGGATCGCGCGAGAAGGCGACGATGCAGCTGGAGGTTCCGCCGATGAGTGCGACGCTGGTTTCGAGGTTTGCGTCGCTGGCGGCTCCGGCCAATGCGCCGAAGGCACCGGCATAGGCGTCGATCAGGCCGGGGGATACTTCGACTTCGATATCGAGGCCAAGCTCGGCCGCGGCTTGTTTCGACAACCTGCCAACGCTTGTGCCGACCTCGGCGGTGCCTTCCGGCAGGCCGGCTTTTTCTTTCAGATCTTCGAGGCCGGCAAGTTTCAGGTAGTCGCTTTTCCAACCAGGCGTCTCATGCGCCAGATAGTTCCATTTGGCCGTGACAGTGCAGCGGGAGCGCTCAGTCGATCCGGTCGCCTTCCAGGTGAGGAAGTCGGCCAGATCGAAGATGAAACCGGATTTTTCCCAGCTTTCCGGCCGGTTCTCCTTCAGCCATTTCAGTTTCGGCATTTCCATTTCGGGCGACAGCGAGCCACCGGAGAAATCCAGAACATGGTGGCCGGAAGCGGAGAGTTCGTCGGCTTCGCGGATGGCGCGGTGGTCGTGCCAGACGATCGTATCCTGTTCAGGGAGACCGGAGGTGGAGACGGAGAGCGGCTTGCCGTTCCGGTCGCGCATGACGAGCGAACAGGTGGCGTCGAAGCCGATCGCGGCGATACTTGAAGGCTTGATGCCGGCGTCGGTCATCGCTGCTTTCACGGCATGGCAGGTGGCGGCCCAGATATCTTCGGAGGAATGTTCGGCATGGCCTTCCTTGGGGCGGAACATCCGGATCGGGTGTTTGGCCTTGGCAAGCATTCGGCCACTGCTGTCGAAAACGCCGGCACGCGCGCTGGTCGTGCCGATATCGACCGCAACGAGATGGTCACGCATCCAGATCTGTTTCCTGTCCCTGTACCGCTCGCGGCAAAATCTTCCTCACGGTGTCAAATTGCCCGCTGGGAAGATGTCGCTCCGCGACCCTCCATGTGGTTTTTTACAAGGTGGAGCAAATCCGGCATGTCGTCAAATATGAGATCCGGCGAAAGTGCGTCGATCCGTTCACGATATCCCGGAACGCAGGCATGCGATCCGCCGGTAAAGGCGAAAACCGACATGCCGGCACGCTGTGCGGCCTCGATGCCGGCGGGGCTGTCCTCGATGACGATGCAGTTTTCCGGCGCGATGCTCATTTGCCCTGCAGCGTAGAGGAAAAGGTCGGGTGCAGGCTTGCCGTTCTTGACCATGGAAGCACTGAAAATATGCGGCTCCAGCTTGTCGAGAATACCGGTGATGCTGAGCGACAGGCCTATGCGTTCCGGCTGGCTGGAGGAGGCGACACAGCGGGGAAGGTTGAGAAGCGCGAGCGCATCGAGCGTCTTGGCAATGCCTTGGATCGGTTTGAGGTCGGTCTTGAAGAGGTCGTAGAGATCAAGACGCAGGGTTTCGAGAAATTCGGGCCCGGTGTGGAAGTCGTATTCCTCGTCCATCACTTGCCGCATGGTGGCGAGGCTGCGGCCGAGGAAGCGCTGATAGGCTTCCTCCTCGGCCATGTCGATGCCGTGGCGGTTCAAGGCTTCGACCAGAACCCGGACCGAAAGCGGTTCGCTGTCGACGAGCACCCCGTCGCAGTCGAAAATCACCAGTGGTCCACTGTTCAGGCTCATCTTATCCGCCACGTTTCACCTCACTCCTGAACCAGCTTGTCGTCGAGATAGAGCTGCAGGGTTTTTGCAGTTCCTTCGCTCCATAGCGTCTTCAGGGCATGGGCGAAACGCTTGCGGAACAGTTCGTTGCCGGAAACTTCGCCGAAGATTTCGTCGAAGACGAGGAAGGCAGCCGGATCGTCCTTGGCCTTGATGGCTGCTGCCTGCAGCTTTTCGGCGCTCGCATCGTTGAAGACGATCTTGCGGCCGCTGTCGGACGTGCCGGCGAAGTAACGGCACCAGAGCGCCGAGACCAGCGACAGGCCGACGATATCCTTGCCCTGGGCGAGGCGATCGCGGGTCGAGGGCAGGATGAATTTCGGCTGACGGTTGGAGCCGTCCTGCGCCAGGCGCGGAATGGTGTCGCCGATCTTCGGATTGAGGAAACGGCGCTCGATCAGGTCGAAATACTCGTCGAGATTGGTATCCGGCACTGGCGGTACGATCGGGATGATCTCTTCCTTTTCCAGCTTGGCGAGGAAGGCGCGGATCAGCGGGTGTTCCATCGACTCGTGGACGAAATGGATGTCGAGCAATTCACCCGGATAGGCGATCGTCGCGTGCCCGCCGTTGAGGATGCGGATCTTCATCAGCTCGTAAGGAGCGACGTCGGAGACGAACTGGACGCCGACCTCTTCCAGTGCCGGACGGCCGGCGGGGAAATTGTCTTCCATGACCCACTGCTTGAACTCTTCGCAGAAGACCGGCCAGTTGTCGTCGATGTTGAAGTCGTTTTTCAGGATGTCGACTTCGCGCTGGCCGGTGGCCGGGGTGATGCGGTCGACCATCGAATTCGGGAAGGCGACGTTTTCATGGATCCAGTCGGCAAAGGCCGGGTCGGACATTTTTGCGAGGCCGATGACGGTGTTTTCGGTGACGTGGCCGTTACCCGGAATGTTGTCGCAGGACATGATGGTGAAGGGCTGCACGCCACGCTCGCGGCGCAGTTTCAGGCCGGCGAGGATGAGGCCGAAGACTGTCTTGGGCGCTGCCGGGTTCTTGCCGTCCTCGACCATGGCCGGATGGGCCGGGTTGAAGTGGCCGGCCGCATCGATGAAGTAGCCGCCTTCGGTGATCGTCATGGACACGATACGGATCGTCGGATCTGCAAGCTTCTCGATCAGCGCATCCTTCTGGTCGGGTGCAATGATGTCGATCATCGGCGCGGTGACGCGGGCGCCGGTCTTGTTATTGTCCTGCTCGACGACTGTGGTCAGGTAATCCTGAGCCTTCAGCTTGTCGCGCATGGCGGCATCCGATGGCAGAACGCCGGCGCCGATCAGCGCCCAGTCATGGCCCTTGCCGGTGTTGAACAGGTCATCGAGGTAGACGGCCTGATGGGCGCGATGGAAATTGCCGACGCCGAAATGAATGATGCCCGGCGTCAGGCCTTTCGGATCGTAATTGGGCACGCCAGCGGTCGCAGCGGCATCCTTGAGGCTTGCCAACGAAAGCTTCACAGTCATTTTCTCATACTCCGGTTGGCCTGTCTGTCAGGCCGGTAGGATCAATCAGGCCCGAATTGCCAGGCCCTTGTCGTCGAAACGATGCAGTTTGGTTTCATCCGGCGTCAGGTAGACGGTATCGCCGTGGCGGGCGCCGAACTCGCCGCTGGCGCGGGCCGTCATCTGGCCGATGCCGTCGACATCGAGATGCAGGAAGGTGTCGGCGCCGAGATGTTCGGCAACGGTGACGCGGCCCTTCCAGGTGCCGCTCTCCTTGGACAGCGTCAGATGTTCGGGACGGATGCCGGCGGTGGTTGCGCCCTTGGACTTGGCGTAGTCGCCGGTGATCAGGTTCATCCGCGGCGAGCCGATGAAGCCCGCCACGAACAGGTTGCGCGGCGTCAGATACAGTTCCATCGGGGAGCCGACCTGCTCGATATTGCCGCGATTGAGCACGACGATCTTGTCGGCCATGGTCATGGCTTCGATCTGGTCGTGGGTGACGTAGATCATCGTCGTCTTCAGCTGGTTGTGAAGATCGCTGATTTCGAGGCGCATCGTGCCGCGCAGCGCCGCATCTAGGTTGGAGAGCGGCTCGTCGAAGAGGAAGGCAGACGGTTCGCGGACAATGGCACGGCCGATCGCGACACGCTGGCGCTGACCGCCGGAAAGCTGCGAGGGGCGGCGTTCCAGATAATCGGTGAGGTTCAAGACCTTTGCGGCGGCCTCGACCTTCTTGTCGATCGCCGACTGTTCCATCTTCGCCATCTTCAGCGGGAAGGCGATGTTCTTGCGCACGCTCATATGCGGATAAAGCGCATAGGACTGGAAGACCATGGCGAGGCCGCGGGCGGCGGGGGCCGCTTCGGTCACGTCCTTGCCGTCGATGGTGATCGTGCCGCCGGTCAGGTCTTCCAGGCCTGCGATGAGGCGCAAGAGGGTGGATTTGCCGCTGCCCGAGGGGCCGACGAAGACGACGAACTCGCCATTCTTGATTTCCAGATCGACGGAAGGAATGACCTTGGCTTCGCCAAAGTGCTTCTGGACGTTCTTGAGGGTAATGCTGCCCATGAGACGATTTCCTTACTTAACCGCGCCAAACGTGAGGCCGCGAACGAGTTGCTTCTGGCTGAACCAGCCGAGGATGAGGATCGGCGCAATCGCCATGGTCGAGGCTGCCGAGAGCTTTGCCCAGAACAGACCCTGTGGTGAGGAGAAGGAGGCGATGAAGGCCGTCAGCGGCGCCGCATTGGTGGTCGTCAGCTGAATGGTCCAGAACGCTTCGTTCCAGGCAAGGATGATGTTCAAGAGCAGGGTCGAGGCAATGCCCGGAACCGCCATCGGGGTCAGCACATAGACGATCTCTTTCCAGAGGCTGGCACCATCCATGCGCGCGGCTTCGAGGATCTCGCCCGGAATTTCGCGGAAGTATGTGTAGAGCATCCAGATCACGATCGGCAGGTTGATCAGCGTCAGCATGATGGTCAGGCCGACGCGGCTGTCGAGCAGGCCGAAGGTGCGGAAGATGATGAAGATCGGCAGAAGAACCGCAACCGACGGCATCATCTTGGTCGAGAGCATCCACATCAGGATGTCCTTGGTCCGCTTGGTCGGCGCAAATGCCATGGCCCAGGCGGAAGGGATGGCGATGATCAGCGCCAGAATGGTGGAGCCGACCGAGAGGATCACCGAGTTCATGAACGGCTTGAAGTAATCGCGCTGCGTCTGAACGGTGATGTAGTTCTCGAACGTGCCGGACGGGATGAGCGAGAAGCCGGCGATGGCCTCCTGCTCGGTCTTCAGGCTGGTGATGACGGCGTAGAGGATCGGAAAGAAGATGAGCAGCGCCACGACCCAGGCGGCAACGCTCCAGCCGATCTTAGCTCCGGTGGAAACTGAACGAGCCATGATCTTCTCTCCTACTTGTCCAGGTTCTTGCCGACGGCGCGCATCAGGAAGATGGCGACGATATTGGCGAGAACGACTGCGATGATACCGCCTGCCGCACCGCCGCCGACGTCGTAACCGAGACGTGCCGTGCGGTAGATGAGGAAGGTGAGGTTGGTCGATGCGTAACCCGGACCGCCATTGGTGGTGACGAGGATTTCCGCATAGATGCCGAGCAGGAAGATCGTCTGGATCAGGATGACGACGGTGACGGCGCGCGAAAGATGCGGGATCGTCAGGTAGATGAAGCGGTTAAAGAAGTTGGCGCCGTCCATTTCGGCAGCTTCACGCTGCTCGCTGTCGAGCGACTGGAGCGCGGTGAGCAGGATCAGGGTGGCAAACGGCAGCCACTGCCAGGCGACGATGATGATAACCGAGAAGAGTGGAAACTGGGCGAACCAGTCGATCGGCTGCACGCCGAAGAACTTGGCGATATCGGCAAATACGCCATAACCCGGATGCATGATCATGTTCTTCCAGATCAAAGCTGCAACCGGCGGCATGACGAAGAAGGGCGAGATGACAAGGATGCGCACGATGCCCTGGCCGAAGATCGGCTGGTCGATCAGAAGCGCAATCGCGGTGCCGCCGATAACGGTGATGGCAAGCACGCCGAGAACCAGCAGAAGCGTATTCCAGATCGACTGGAAGAAGGCCGGGTCGGTGTAGAAATACTGGTAATTGAAGAAGCCTGCGAACGAGACATTCATCGGTGTCAGCAGGTTGTAGTTCTGGAACGAGTAGTACAGCGTCATTGCGAGCGGTACGGCCATCCAGATCAGAAGCACGACGACGGAGGGCGCCATCATAAGGCGTGCCAACGTCCTGGTATTCTGCGTTGCCATCTTAAAAACCCTCCCCGGAGCATTGCGCTCTCATTGCAGGCGTTAGCGCTCTTGACGAACGTCAGCCTGGAAGCACGATCTTGTTTTTATAGGGTAGCTTGCGGATACGACGAGAGGCGCAGCTTCTGGTCGTTCAGGTTTCCGCTTGAGGCGGGCTGCCCGGCAAAAGAGCCGGACAACCCTTATCCTTGGGAGGAAATCCCTTACTTGATGTAGCCGGCGCGGGTCATGTCGCGGGTTGCCGTTGCCTGAGCGGCGGCAAGCGCGTCGTCGACCGTGGACTGGCCGGCGATGACAGCCGAGAAGAGCTGCCCGACAGTGGTGCCGAGAGCCTGGAATTCAGGGATCGCGACGAACTGGCCACCGGTGTAAGGCACCGGCTTGACGGTCGGCTTGGTGATGTCGGCAGCGTCCATGGCAGCAAGCGTCGGCGCGGCGAAGGCTGCTTCCTTCTGGTAGTCCGCGTTCTTGTAGAGCGAGGTGCGCGTACCCGGAGGAACGTTTGCCCAGCCTTCCTTAGATGCGACGAGTGCCGTGTATTCCTTGCTCGTTGCCCAGGAGATGAACTTCTGCGCGGCTTCAGCCTTCTGCGAGGATGCCGGAACGGCTAGGTTCCAGGACCACAGCCAGTTGCCGTGGTTCTTCACGCCTTCCTTGGACGGGAAGATCGCGTAACCGACCTTGTCGGCAACCTTACTATCCTTCGGGTTCGATACGAAGGATGCAGCGACGGTCGCGTCGATCCACATGCCACACTTGCCCTGCTGGAACAGCGTCAGGTTTTCGTTGAAACCGTTCGAAGACGCACCGGCCGGGCCGGCTTCCTTCATCAGGTCGGCATAGAACTGCAGCGAAGCCTTCCATTCCGGCTGATCGAACTGGGGCTTCCAGTTCTCGTCGAACCAGCGGCCGCCGAAGGAGTTGTTGAGCGCAGACACGAAGGCCATGTTTTCGCCCCAACCGGCCTTGCCGCGAAGGCACATGCCCGAGACGTCATTGCCACGATCGGTGATCTTCTTCGCCGCATCGGCGATGAATTCCCAGGTCGGGCTTTCCGGCATCTTGAGGCCGGCCTTTTCGAACAGGTCCTTGCGGTACATGATCATGGCGGATTCGCCGTAGAACGGAGCCGCGTAAAGCTTGCTGTCAACGGACAGACCGCCGCGGATCGCCGGCAGAAGGTCGTCCATGTCATACTTGTCGCCGAGGCCGTCGAGCGGCAGGAGCCACTTCTGCTTGGCCCAGATCGGAACTTCGTAGTTGCCGATGGTGACGATGTCGTACTGACCGCCATTGGCAGCGATGTCCGTGGTGACGCGTTCGCGAAGAACGTTTTCCTCGAGCGTGACCCAGTTTACCTGGATGTCCGGGTTCGCCTTGGTGAACTCCGAGGTCAGGCCCTGCATGCGGACCATGTCGCCGTTGTTGACGGTTGCGATTGTGAGGGTTTCAGCCGATGCGGCGGTGGCAACAAAAGCCATGGCCGAGCAGGCGCCCAGCAAAAAAGTCTTCAATGTCATATCTTCCTCCCGAGAAGATGATTGCGAGCATTCGCTTTGCTCGTGGGCAATTACTTATCAGGACTTGATGGAAGTCAACACGGATTCGTCGCTGCACTGCGATTGAACCGTTTTAAGCGCTTGAATTTGAACGTAAAAATTTTTGCTCACAGGCGGAGCAACTGCTCAGCGGACGCTTCATCGGTGATGATGCCGTTGATCAGCTTGCCCCGAAGCGCTGCCGCGATGGCCTTGATCTTGCGCTGTCCTTTCGCGATTCCAATCACCGCGCTCGTGTAGCGGGACGGGATCGGGACGCTGGCGACGCGTTCGTTGACGGCGTTGTCCAGAAGTCGGCCCTGCTGGTCGTAGACCCATCCGCAGATTTCGCCCGCGGCACCGCTTTCGACGAGGCTCTGCATTTCTTCACGGCCGAGGAAACCGTCGACACAGAGAGGGCCGTCGACGCCCAGTTCGCCGATGCCGACGAAGGTGGCGGCTGCCTCCGCACCGAGCGCCAGCGTCGAACGGACAAGCGCTTGGTCGTGCAAAGTCTCGCGCTCTTCGGCCGAGGAACAGAGGACGGGAAGCGGCATGGGAAAATGGCGTGCCTTGATGGCATCCGCCATCGAGAAGATGACGTTGTAGAAGGCGGCGGAACCGTCAGGCCCGATATTGCCGGTGAGCGACACGATACGATGCTGCGGGCATTCCATCGGCGGCAGCTGATCGACCGCTGCCTTCAGCGTGCGGCCTGTGCCAACCGCAAGCACGATCGGCTCCGGCCGTCTGAGCCAGCGCTCTATCTCCGCGGCGGCTGCCTCTGCAATGCCTATCGTCGATGATGCTCCGGATGTATCGCTCGGCACGACTTCCGCGTGGCGCAGGCCGTATTTTTCCTTGAGCTTTTCGGCCAGTTCCAGGCAGGCGGCGATCGGATGGTCGAGCCTGACCTTGATCAGGCGCTCTGCCACCGCGAGCGAGACGAGACGCTGCGCCGATTGCCGGGAAATGCCCATGGCGGCCGCTATTTCGTCCTGGGTGCGACCGGCGACGTAATAGAGCCAGCCAGCCCTCGCCGCATCATCCAGCCGTCCCTGGGTGTCAGACCGTTTTGCCATGGCAGAAATCTCCTCCTCCAATTTGCTGCCATTTTTTCCGAGTGTCTGTCAAACGGTTGGCAGACCTGTTTCCGGCGCGTCCCATGAAAAGCTGTTTTTGCGGGATCGTGCCGGCTAGTCGGTTTCAGGCGTGGCTGTATCCTCTTCAGCCAGTCGCAGCAGCTCCTTTGCCGCCGTTTCGTCGGTGATCAGCGTGTTGCAGCCGATACGGCGGATGGTGGCGCGGATGGCGACCGCGCGGTGGGAACCGCCTGACGAGAGCACGATATGTCTCGCTTTTTTCAGTGTATCGAGATCGACCGACATGACCCGTTCGTTCAGCGCCTGATCGACGGAATGACCTTCCTCGTTCAGGAAGTTGAACATGGTATCGCAGACACAGCCTGACGCGATCAGGCGGTCCAACTCCTTCTTCGAAATGAAGCCTTCCGAGAGCGAGGTAGAATGCGGGCCGATATCGCCGCAGCTGACGACGGCAAGATCGAGATTCTCGGCAAGGTTGTAGATGGTGTCGAGGCCGCATTTATCGATCAGGGCACGCTTGGTGGCGACCGTATCGACGAGAAGAGGGGCGAGGAACATGTAGCATTCGGCGCCCAACTGTCCGGCAAAACGCCAGGTGAAATCGATCGGGTTCGTCTGGTGAACGGCGACGATGCCGCCGAGCAGGGAGACGACCTTGACGTTGTTATGGCGCGCGGGGCGGAAGCTGGAGAGGGAGGCGGTCATGGTGCGGCCCCAGCCGACGCCGATGGTCATGTCGTCCTGAATGACATCTGACAAGAACTGCCCGAGCGCCAGGCCGACGGCGCCTGCAAGCGCATCGGCACTGCTATCACGCGGGGTCGGGACGACGACCGCCTCATCCAGCCCGTAGGCCTTTTCCAGCCGGATTGCGAGTTCGACGCAGCTTTCGACGCCTTCAGAGATCCAGATCTGCACTTCGGAGCGCTTCATGGCTTCATCGAGCATGCGGATCACGGTCGAGCGGCTGACGCCGAGTTTTTCCGCGACGTCCTTCTGGGTCAGGCCCTGATTGTAGTAAAGCCATGCGGCGCGAAGCCTCTGGGAGGTCGCGTCGGAATAGGTCGTATGGCTCTCGCGTCTTAATCTGGCCAAGGCGCTCAATCCTCCCGAAATGCGGAATATGCAATTCCTGCGCGTCTGGTCATGATATCGTCTTCATTGGAACATATGTCAATTGAGAAGGACAAATGTCTTGACTTCTTTACCTTCCGCGGATGTTATCTAAATAACATGCCAGAGGAGCAAAATCGGTGCCTCCAGCACCGACAGCCATCAGTGAGGACCATTCGGATGACGTCAAAACTAGAGCAACTTCGTTCCATGACCACCGTCGTCGCCGACACCGGCGATATTGAAGCCGTTGCCCGCCTGAAGCCGGTCGATTGCACCACCAACCCTTCGATCGTTCTGAAGGCGATCGGTACCTCGATCTTTGCCGACAAGGTGAAGGAAGGCGTTGCCTGGGGCCGCAAACAGGGCGGCAATAACGACGCGATTGCGGTTGCCGTAGCCGATCGTCTGGCGATCGATGTCGGTGCTGCACTGGCCGGGATCGTTCCGGGTCGCGTCTCGACCGAAGTCGACGCCGACCTTTCCTTCGATACCGAAGCCTCGATCAAGAAGGCGCATGACATCATCGCTGCCTACAAGGCGCGTGGCATCGAGCGCGAGCGTATTCTGATCAAGCTTGCTTCCACCTGGGAAGGTATCAAGGCTGCTGAAGTGCTGCAGGCCGAAGGCATCGATTGCAACCTGACGCTGCTGTTCAGCCATGCCCAGGCCGTTGCCTGCGCGGATGCCAAGGCATTCCTGATCTCGCCCTTCGTCGGCCGTATTCTCGACTGGTACAAGAAGTCGACCGGTCAGGACTACACAGCTGAAACCGATCCGGGCGTCGTTTCGGTCCGTTCGATCTACAACTACTACAAGGCAAACGGCATCTCCACGATCGTCATGGGTGCCTCCTTCCGCAACACGGGCGAGATCGAAGCGCTGGCCGGTTGCGACCGTCTGACGATCGCGCCGAACCTGCTCGATGAGCTGGACAAGGCCGAAGGCACGCTGGAGCGCAAGCTTTCGCCGGAGAAGTTCGAAGCCGTCGCCCCGATCAAGATGGACGAGAAGACCTTCCGCTGGATGCTGAACGAGGACCAGATGGCGACCGAAAAGCTCTCGGACGGCATTCGTCTCTTCAACAAGGATCTGATTGCGCTTCGCAACCTTGTCAGCAAGGAACTGCAGCTCGCTGCCGCCTGATCACAAGAACCACCGCCAACATAGCAGAAAGGCTCGCCGCGAGGCGGGCCTTTTTCATGGCGAACAGCCTTCTGATTGCGGGAGGCGTAGTGCTATTGAACACCGTAAAGTTGAATTCGATCAAGTGCTTAATTAACTTAAACTTTATTAAAGGTGGATAGCCTTCCGGCAAAATTAGCCAAGCGGAGATATCCATGGTCGGTTTGCCTTTCGGCCACATGCAGTCCAACGCAGCCCTTGTCGAGGCGCTCAATCGCTCACAGGCGATCATCGAGTTCGACCTCAACGGCATCATCCTGACAGCCAACGAGAATTTCTGCCGGACGGTCGGCTATTCGCTGTCCGAGATCGTCGGCAAGCACCACCGCATCTTTGTCGATCCGACGGACGCCGCGTCGAAGGGCTATGCGGATTTCTGGGCGGGGCTGGCGAAGGGCAAGTTCGACCAGGGCAAATACAAGCGTTTCGGCAAGGGCGGTCGCGAGGTCTGGATCGAGGCTTCCTACAATCCGCTTTTCAAGGGCAACAAACCCTACAAGGTGGTGAAGATCGCCACGGACATCACGGCATCGCGCAAGGATGCGCTGGAAAACCGCGGCAAGCTGGAGGCGCTGTCTCGGGCGCAAGCGGTGATCGAATTCACGCCGGAAGGCGAGATCATCACGGCGAACGAGAATTTCCTCCACGCGCTGGGCTACCAACTGGGCGAGATCGTCGGGCGGAATCATTCGATGTTCTGCGAGCCGGATTATGCGCGCTCCGCTGAATACAAGCAATTTTGGCACGAGCTTCGCGCAGGCCGGTTCTCCACGGGGCAGTTTACCCGGGTCAACAGACAAGGTGAGCCGATCTATATCCAGGCGTCCTACAATCCGATCATCGACGACAGCGGCCGCGTGTTCAAGGTGGTGAAATTTGCCACGGATGTTTCCGAGCGCATGACCGTGGTGAAGGAGCTGGGCGCAGGGCTCGGGCGTCTTGCCGACTGCAATATCCGCCAGACGATCGATGTTCCGTTCAGCTCCGAGTTCGAGCCCCTGCGGCGGGACTTCAACGCCTCCATCGGCGCGTTTCAGGAAACGCTGATGGGCGTGCTGAGACAGACCGGCATGCTGAACGGCTCCAGCCAGGAGATGCATGAGGCTGCCGATCAGATGTCTGCCCGCACCAAGGAGCAGGCGGTATCGCTTGAGGAGGCCTCTGCGGCATTGGAGCAAGTGACCTCGACCATCCGCGCATCGTCTGCCAACACCGTCGAGACGCGCAAGCTGGTGAAGAATGCATTGGAGGCTGCAACGGCTTCGTCCACAGTCGTCAAGGAAACCATCACGGCGATGAAGCGGATCGAGGATGCGTCGGGCGAGATCACCAAGATTATCGGCGTGATTGACGAGATCGCATTCCAGACCAATCTCCTGGCGCTCAATGCCGGCGTGGAGGCCGCACGGGCGGGTGAGGCGGGCAAGGGGTTTGCCGTCGTCGCGCAGGAAGTGCGAGAGCTTGCCCAGCGCTCGGCAACTGCCGCCAAGGAGATCAAGACGCTGATCGACAAGTCGGGCCGCGAGGTGACGGAAGGCGTGCGGCTGGTGGACGAGACCGGTTCGGCGCTGCATGAGATCGAGACATTCGTCGCGTCGATCGACAGCAATGTTCAGTCATTGGCGACGGCTGCGCAGGAGCAGGCAACCGGCCTTTCGGAGATCAACAGCACGGTTTCGCAGCTCGACCGCATGACCCAGCAGAATGCGGTCATGGTGGAAAAGACGACGACGATCAGCCGGTCGCTGGCGGCGGGTGCAGCGCAGCTTGTCGAACTCGTCAATCACTTCAAGCTCAACCGGCGTAATCGCATCCGCGAACCGGAGGCTGCGGCCGGCCAGGCTGGTTCGAAACGGGCGGCTTGATACGTCCTTTGACAAGGCCGACATATTTTGAAACGAAACGGAAATCAGCCGGTGATGTTGATCGGTAGATTCAATCCGAGGAAACAGGATTGGAGATACAGATGATGGATGCGTTTCACGCCTATTCGGGCTTGCTCAGCGCTTCGGCGATGGTGTTGCTGCTGACGATAATCGTGGCGTTTTATGTCAGTCTGACGCTGGAGGCCTTCAAGAATTCCAAGGACAGCCGGATTGAAGCGACAGTGCTTCGGCGGGGAGGGGCCGGCATGGATTGCCGGCCCGGAGTCTGAGTAGTCAGGCCGGTTGGGATAGCGGGGCAGGGCTTGCCGGCTTCCGGAGCAGCATGACCGAGACTGCGGCGAGCATGCACATGACGCCTGCGATCTGCAGGGCGGGCATATAGGTGTCGTAGTCGCTCTTGAACCAGCCGGCGCCGAAGGCTGCGGTTGCGGCTCCCAACTGGTGACCGGTGAAGACCCAGCCGAAAACCAGGCCGGCCTTTTCGCGGCCGAAGCTTTCCGCGGCAAGCTTGACTGTCGGCGGTACGGTTGCCACCCAATCGAGACCGTAAAAGATCGCGAAGACGGAGAGTTCGAGCGTGCTGAAACCGGACATGGACAGGTAGATCAGCGACAGGCCGCGCAATCCGTAGAACCAGAAAAGCAGGATGCGGTTGTCGTAACGGTCGGAAAGCCAGCCGGCAAAGATCGTGCCGATGAAATCGAAGATGCCGATAACGGCAAGCGTGCCGGCGGCGGTGACTGCCGCCATGCCGAAATCACCGCAGATCGAGATCCAGTGCGTCTGGATCAGGCCATTGGTTGACAGGCCGCAGACGAAGAAGGTGCCGAACAGAACCCAGAAGACCGGGTTGCCGGAAACACTTTTCAGGGTGACGAGCGGGGACAGGAGCGTGGCGAGAAGCTTGTGATCCTGCTTCGGAGCCTTGTTGACGGCGGTTTCGCCATAGGCGGGCAGGCCGACATCGGACGGGTGGTCACGCATCAGGAGCAGGACGAGAACGAAGGTCGTGGCCAAGACGGCGACGGTCAGCGTGAGGGCAGTGCGCCATCCATAGGCTTCGGTCAGGGCTGCGAGTATGGGCAGGAAGACGAGCTGGCCGGTGGCGTTGCTTGCCGTCATCAAGCCGATGAGGAGGCCGCGGCGCTTGGAAAACCAGCGGCTGGCGACGGTTGCGCCAAGGACCAGAGCTGTCATGCCGGTGCCGACGCCGATGACGACGCCCCAGAGCAGCAGCAATTGCCAGACCTCGGTCATGAAGAAGGAGGCGACAATGCCGAACATGATCATGCCCAGTGCCGTCGAGACGACCTGACGGACGCCGAAATGGTTCATGAAGGCGGCGGCGAAAGGTCCGAGCAGGCCGAAAAGCACGAGGCGAACGGCCATGGCGGTGGAGATATCGGCGATATCCCAGCCGAATTCCTGGTGCAGCGGCTGGATCATCACGCCGGCCGAACCCATGGCGCCGGCAGTTGCCAGCATGGTCAGGAAGGTGGTGGCTGCAACGACCCATCCGTAATGCAGTTTTCTCGCCGCCATCCAGCCGGCAACGCCTGTCGATATCATCCTAGTTCCCTTCGTTTGCTGCCGGTGTGAGGCTGCCTTTTGTGGGTATTTGCCCGCATTCGCGGGTAGATACCCGTATCCTGTTCAAAAAATCAGAGTTCTGCGAGGAGGTCCTGCAACTGCCGGGCTTTTTCGTGTCCGAGGCGTGCCTCTATGTCGTCCTGCACGCCATCCCAGAGGGGTGCGCCTTTTTCCAGTATTTCGCGGCCTTTCGGTGCGATGGTCAGCACAGCCTCGCGCTGATCCTCGCCATGGCCGATGGCGATCAGTTTCATCCGTTCCAGCACCTTGGCGTTGCGGCCGACGGTCGAGCGGTCGAGCTCGACCTTGTGCGCCAGATCGGTCAGCGATACCGGCTCCATACGCCGGATGTTTCGAAGCAGGCTGAACTGGCCGATATTGACGCCAAGCGGTGCCAGCGCCTCGTCATAATAGGACGAAACCTTGCGGGTCGCCTTGCGCAACAGGATGCAGTGGCATGTATCGTTCGACATCTTGATGCGTGTGTATACCCGGATTTTCCGTCGCGCAAGCGGGTATATGCCCGCGACCTGATCAGGCCGCGGCGCGGGAGGCGAGCATGGTGCGAATGAAGGTGACGATGAAGGTAATCGTCATCAAAAGCACGATGGTGGGGGCGGGGGCGCTATCGAGGAAGAAGCTGAGATAGATGCCACCGAGGGAGCAGCCGAGCGCCACTGCAACCGCCGTCAACAGCATGGCGGTGAAACGGCGGGTCAGCAGGAAGGCGATGGCGCCGGGGGCGATCAGGAGGGCCACCGACAGGATGATGCCGATCGCCTTCAACGCCCCGACGACCGTCAACGACAGGACGGCGAGCAGGCCGTAATGCAGCAGGCGGGTCGGCAGGCCGATCGCCTTGGCATGCTGTTCGTCGAAGGCGTGCACCAGCAAGTCCTTGCGGAAGATGACGAGGAATATGGTCGCGGCGATGGCGATCACTGTCGTCTCGATCAGATCCTGCGGCAGGATGCCGAGCATGTCGCCGAACAGGATGTGATCGAGATGCACATCGGCCTGGACATTGACGTAGAGCACGAGGCCGAGGCCGAACATGCCGGAAAAGACGATGCCGAGCACAGTGTCTTCCTTGATGCGGCTGTTTTCCTTGAGGAAACCGGTTGCCAGCGCGCAGACCATGCCGGCGATGAAGGCACCGATGGAGAAGGGGATTGCCAGCATATAGGCGATGACGACGCCTGGTAGCACGGCGTGGGAGACCGCGTCGCCCATCAGCGACCAGCCCTTGAGGATGAGGAAGCAGGAGAGGATCGCCATCGGCAGCGCGATCATCAGCGTTACCGCAAAGGCGGTGCGCATGAAGTCGATCTGGAAGGGGAAAAGCAGGAGGTCGATCGTGTCGCTCATATCGCTTCCTCCAGCGATGCCTTTACCCGGCGGCGGGCGGCGAGCATGCCGTGCTTGGGTGCAAAAACGAAAGCGATAAGGAATATGGCCGTCTGCAGCACGACGATGATGCCGCCGGTTGCGCCATCGAGGAAGTAGGAAAGATAGGCACCGAGGAAGCTGGTGGCGGCACCGATGCCGAGTGCGAGCAGAATGACGCGCTGGAACCGGTCGGTGAGCAGATAGGCGGTGGCACCCGGAGTAACGACCATGGCGATGACCAGGAAGGCGCCAACGGTCTGCATGGCGGCGACTGTGGAGGCGGCGAGAAGGGCGAAAAACATCACCTTCAGCGCATCGGGCTTGAGGCCGATGGTGCGGGCGTGGTTTTCATCGAAGAAGGCGACCATCAGGTCCTTCCACTTCAAGGTCAGGACGATGAGGCTGACGGTGCCGATGATGACGAGTTGCAGTGTATCGCCGGGGCTGATGGCGAGAACATTGCCCATGACGATGGTCTGGATATCGACCGAGGTCGGCGAGAGCGACACCATGAACAGGCCAAGCCCGAAAAAGGAGGTGAAGATCAGGCCGATGATGGCGTCTTCCTTCAGTCGGGTACGCTGGTTCAGGAACAGCATGGCAAGTGCCGCAAGGCCGCCGGACATGAAGGCGCCGATGGAAAAGGGGAGGCCGAGCATATAGGCGCCGGCGACACCTGGGACGATCGAATGCGAGAGTGCATCGCCGATCAGCGACCAGCCTTTCAGCATCAGATAGGCGGAGAGAAAACCACAGACGCCGCCGACCAAAGCCGAGACCCAGATGGCGTTCAGCATGTAGCCGTAGGTGAAGGGTTCAAGAAGCGTCTGGAGCATCGACGCCGTCCTTCTTCTTCTTTTTCACCTTTGTTTTTTCCGTGCCGTTCCCATAGGTGACGAAGGGGCGTTCGTCATCGGTGATGACCTTGACGCGGCGCGGATCGGCATCGTCATGCAGGTCGGCACCGCCGAGGATGAAATGGCGCAGCACGCCTCCGAATGCCTTTTCCAGATTGGCCTCGTTGAACGTGTCGGCCGTCTTGCCATAGGCGATGACGGTGCCCTTGACGAAAACCGTGCGGTCGCAGAAATCCGGCACGCTGCCGAGATTGTGGGTGGAGACCAGCATGACACGGCCTTCGTCGCGCAGGGCCTTGAGCAATGTGATGATTTGCTCCTCGGTCGTCACGTCGACGCCGGTGAAGGGCTCGTCGAGCAGGATGACCTGGCCTTCCTGGGCGAGCGCGCGGGCAAGGAAAACCCGCTTGCGCTGGCCGCCGGAAAGCTCGCCGATCTGGCGCTTGCGGTATTCCAGCATGTTCACCCGCTTCAGCGCCTCGGTGACCATGTCGTGGTCGCGGCGCGACGGGATGCGGAGGAAATTCATGTGGCCGTAGCGGCCCATCATCACCACGTCCTCGACCAGAACCGGGAAGTCCCAATCGACTTCTTCAGACTGCGGCACATAGGCGACGAGGTTCTTTTTCAAAGCCTCACGGGCGGGCATTCCAAGGATTTCAACCGAGCCTTCGGTCAGCTTGACGAAGCCCATGATGGCCTTGAACAGCGTCGACTTGCCGGCGCCGTTAACGCCGACAAGTGCGGTAATCGTGCCCTTCGGCACTTCGAAACTGGCATGTTTCAGCGCCGTATGGCCGTTGCGATAAGCGACGCTGACATTGTCGAGCCTGATGCCGGTAGCTACCGGCTTGGTCTTACCCATCCTCATTGCGCGAGACCTTTTGCGATGGTTTCGGAGGTGATGCGCAGGAGGTCGAGATAGGTTGGAACCGGGCCGTCGGCTTCGCTGAGCGAGTCGACGTAGAGAACTCCACCATAGGTCGCGCCGGTTTCGGAGGCGACCTGCTTGGCCGGCTTGTCGGAGACGGTGCTTTCGGAAAAGATCACCTTCACATCATGCTCGCGCATTGCATCGATGACGGCGCGGACCTGTTGCGGCGTGCCCTGGCTGTCGGCATTGACCGGCCAGAGATAAAGCTCCTTGAGGCCGAAATCGCGAGCGAGATAGGAAAACGCGCCTTCGCTGGTGACGAGCCAACGGTGATTCTGCGGCAGTCTTGCCAGCTCATCGCGGATCGGCTGAACCTCGGCCCGTATCTTGTCCGTATAGGCCTTGGCATTTGCGGCATAGGTTTCGGCATTGGCCGGGTCGATCTCGGTCAGGCCCTTGCGGATGTTTTCGACATAGATGACGGCATTTTCGGGCGACATCCAGGAATGCGGGTTGGGCTTGCCCTGATAGGCGCCCCCGGCAATCGACATGGGGGTGACGCCATCCGAAACGGTGACGTTTTTCACATCTCCGAGATTTCTGAGGAAGCGTTCGAACCAGAGTTCGAGGTTGAGGCCGTTGCGCAGAACCAGATCGGCGTCACGGGCGCGCAGGAGGTCGCGCGGCGTCGGCTGATAATTGTGGATCTCGGCGCCGGGCTTGGTGATGCTTTCGACATCGGCCGCATCGCCTGCGACGTTCTTCGCCATGTCGGCGATGATGGTGAAGGTGGTGACGACCTTGGGCTTTTCCTCAGCCGCAGCGGCGAAGGGCAGGGAGATCAGGCCGGCAAGGAGGCCGGTGCCGAGGCATGCAATTCTCAAAAACGACATTCGTGATCCGTTATTGCTGTTGCAAATCATTCGCAATTTAATCTAGCGGCAAAAATCCAGCTGTCAACGCTGTTGCAAATCATTCGCAATAAGCACGGAGTCCCGCTTTGGAACGGCGGCCTGACAAATCCGCTTAAAGTTTCTTCAATAAGATTGGGCGAATATGCCCTCATTGTTCCATGACTTGTATTGCGTAACTGGAGTTGACTATGCCGGGTGTTGGCGAATGAAGATCCGGCTGTCGAAGAAATTCATCTTCCTTCTCAGCGGCGCGTTGGTTCTTTGTGGCGCGAGCGGCTCGGCAGCGGTGCTGATCGGAACCGACAAGATCCTTGGCCCATCCTATAAAGATATAAACGGCCTGACCTGTACGACGCTGCAGACGCAGAAGATGCGCCGCGACGGCAGCATATGGGTGCGCAAATATGTAACCAGCGACCAGGCCGGTGACGGCATTTCGCGGCTGAAGACGGCCTTGCGCGTGGCACGGGCGGTGCAGGAAAAGGAAAAGGCCGGTCTCGTGCAGGTCGCGATGATCGACAGCGCCGGCCCCAAGGATACCGCGGACATGCGCGGCCGCGCGATTGCCGCGCAGGTCGTCTACATTCCAAACCCTGCCAAGATCCCGGCAGGTGGGCAGACCGAGAATTACTCCGCCTATTACCTCGATGGCGCACCGAGCGCCAGCGGCCATTTCTACGGCATGCGGGTCGATCTTCCGCTGGAGGATATCGAGCATCTCGACGCGCATCTGACCGACAAGGCAGACTGCATCGACCCGTCCTTGCCAGAGGGCAGCGAAGCAGCCAAGGTCGAACCAAAGGCGTCCGGACATGGGGCCCCTGCCGCTGGCGGCGAGAAGGCTTCTGGCCATGGTGCAGCGCCGGCGGCAGAAGGTGCCATCGCCGAAAGCGAAGCAAAAAGCGAAGAGGTCGCCGCCGTTGAAAGCGGTGGTTTCCTCAGTTCGATTACCGGCATGGTTTTCGGTGCGAAGGAAGAAGCTTCTGCCGGTCATGAGGCAGGTCAGGGCGAGGAAAAGGCTGCTCCTGCAGCAGCCGCGCCTTCCGGTGAAAACCATGGCGCGCAGGCTGCAAAGACAGACACTTCCTCCACTGACAAGCCTGCCGCAGAAAAAAGCTTTTTCGATCAGGCAAAGAGCATGATCCTTGGCAGTTCTGCCGATGAGCCAGCCGCTCCCGCGCAGAAGGAAGCCAAGGCTGATGCAGCGGATGAAGCCAAGCAGGCCTCAGAACCTGCGCGTGAGCCGAGAACAACGGCCGAGGGTGGCAAGGGTTGGTCGAAGTCGGATGCGGCTGACGAGGTTCATTCCGGGACTGCAGCTGGCGGTGAAGGCCAGCCGAAGGCTACTACTGAGGCTGCGCAAGCAGAAGCTCATGCGGAAGGACCGCAGTCTGCGGCTTCCGGTGCAAGCGCAGCCGATACGGCCGGTGCCGCATGGCTGGAAAAATTCAGGGCGCAACAGGCAGCGCCTGCGGCGAATGCTGCACCGCCAGCGGATTGACGGGCCCCCCTGTACCTTCAAACGGCTGGCGCCTGATCGTTAAGGCCGCGGCTGTGGTGAGGGACATATGGCAAAACGGGACAAGCGCAGCCGCCAAACAGCTGAAATAGAACTCTATCTGCGCCAAGTCGCTAGGCCTGCGCAAAAGGGGCAGGAGCCTGACGATCGTCGATATGATCGTGATGCGGAGCGCCAACTGCGCAAGCTTTTGCCCGAGGCGTTAAATGCACTTCTGAAAGAAGAGCGATAATGACCAACGTCACATATCTGAACCTGCCCATGGCTTTGCTTGGGCGATGGAGAGCAGAGTGGGATAGTGATGACGGCCGCTCTGAGTATCACATCTTTGTTCGTGATGGCCGCGTGGCTGTGGAGGCAATCGACTATGTTGATCGGGAAGCTTATGTCATCTCGAACATAGTCTGCGACAGCAAGAGTGTAGCGTTTGATACGCTGATGCGCTCGACCGGCCGTAAAGGCCATCTCGTTCTGGAGGTGAAATCAGCCAGCCGAGTTGATCTGACTTTCACCTTTACCAACACTTGCGCTGCAGTCAGATGTGAGGACTGATGCCTTTGTTTGATTAGCTGTCTAATCAGGACTGCCTCCCTCCCATAGAGCGGAAGGAGGCAGAGTTTCGTTCCTCAGTCCGCCTTGGCCTTGCGGGCCGGGAAGAGGATGACGTCGCGGATCGACGGGGCGTTGGTCAGAAGCATGACGAGGCGGTCGACGCCGATGCCGAGGCCACCGGCCGGGGGCATGCCCTGGTCGATCGCGTCGAGGAACTCGTCGTCCAGCTGCTTGTCCTTCTCGCCGCGGGCATGGGCCTGTTCGAGCTGCTCGACCATGCGCTTGCGCTGCTCTTCCGGGTCGTTCAGTTCGGAGAAGGCATTGCCTACTTCCCAGGCGTTGCAATAGGTCTCGAAGCGTTCGACGAGGCGCGGCTCGCCCGGAACTTCCTTGGCAAACGGCGAGATGTCCTTCGGGAAGTGGGTGACGTGGCTCGGCTGGATCAGCGTGCCCTCGACCTTTTCTTCAAAGATGAAGGCAAGGCATTCGCCCCAGGTCCAGTCCTTCTCGACCTCGAAACCAGCGGCCTTTGCTGCGGCGCGGGCCTCCTCGTCGGTCTTGATCGACAGGAAGTCGATCCCGGTCGCTTCCTTGACCGCGTCGGGCATCGGCACGCGCTTGAACGGGCCCTTGAAGGAGATCTGCTTGTCGCCGAAGGTGACGTCCGGGGTGCCGTGGATCGAAACGGCGAGCGTTTCGAACAGGCGCTCGACGAGGTCCATGACGTCCTCGTAATCGGCATAGGCCCAGTAGCATTCCATCATGGTGAATTCGGGATTGTGCCGGGTAGAGACGCCTTCGTTGCGGAAGTTGCGGTTGATCTCGAACACCTTGTCGGAAAGGCCCGAGACCAGCGTGCGCTTCAGGAAAAGTTCCGGCGCGATGCGCAGGTACATGTCCATCTTCAGCGTGTTGTGGAAGGTCTTGAACGGATCGGCAGTGGCGCCGCCATAAACCGTCTGCAGCATCGGAGTTTCGACTTCCAAGAAGCCGTCGTTTTCCATGAAGTGGCGGATGCCGGAAACGATCTTCGAGCGCTGCTGAAAGCGCAGCTTCGATTCTTCGTTGCTCATGATGTCGAGGTGGCGCTTGCGATAACGGATCTCGATATCGGCAATGCCGTTCCACTTCTCCGGCATCGGCAGAAGCGACTTGGTCAGCATGGTGATCTGCTGCGCGTTGATCGACAGCTCGCCGCGCTTGGTGCGGCGCACGGTGCCGGTGACGCCGATGATGTCGCCGAGATCGATCAGCGGCAGCATGTTGCGCGCTTCTTCCGGCGTGACGTCCTTGTGGGAGAAGATCTGGATCTTGCCAGAAGCGTCATGGATATCCATGAACATGCCGGAATTGCGCGAGGAATAGACGCGGCCGGCGACCGTGACGACGTCCTGAGTTTCCGTGTCCGGCTCCAGCGCCTCGTATTTCGCAGCCAGTTCCGCATTGGTCATGGTGCGATGGAAATGTGCCGGATAGACATCGCCGATGGTCTCGCGCAGCTTGGCAAGCTTTTGTGCGCGCACTTCGGTGACGTCGGAGGAGAGGGCGGTTTCGGTCTTTGTCGTGTCGGTCATATTCTAGTTCCTGTGACGGCTTGTGGCCTTGTGCCGTGTGACTGCCCCTCACCCTAACCCTCTCCCCGCAGGCGGGGCGAGGGGACGTGCCACGCTCGACGTTTGAGGGTGGCTGCAGAGTTTGCCTCTTGCGTCCTTCTCCCCGTCCTTACGGGGAGAAGGTGCCGGCAGGCGGATGAGGGGCCGGCACTATTTCCTAATTTACTTCCCGTCGCCGACCATTGAGGCGACGACCGTTGCTGCGATCTTCAGGCGCTGGCGAACGACGGAGCGGCCGAGAATGGCCATGCTATCGAACAGCGGCAGCGAGCGGGACGAGCCGGACATGGCGATGAAGAGCGGCGGGGTGACGACGCGGAGTTTCTTTTCCAGCTTGTCGGCAACGGCGCGCAGTTCCGCGTCGATCGCTTCCACGTTCCACTCGACCATCTTTTCGATGTCGGCCTGGACCGTGTTGATGATCAGCAGTGTATCTTCCGGCGAGGTCTTCAGGCCGGCGAAGGATGCCGGCGTCAGGCCGACATCGGCGGCGAGCAGGAAGCCTGCAAGGTTCGGCAGGTCGCCGAGCTTGGTGATGCGGCTCTGCGAGTGCAGCAGGCCCTGCTTAAGGCGATCGTTTTCCATTGCCCATTCGAGCGTGCGGGCGACGAATTCCTCCGGCGTCAGCTTTTCGCGCAGCCAGCGGCCGTTCAGCCATTCGAGCTTTTGCAGGTCGAAGATGGCGCCCGCCTTGGACAAGGCTTCCGGATCAAATTTTCCGGCCAGTTCTTCCATGGTCAGCAGTTCTTCGCCTTCGGCGATCTGCACGAAGAAGAGGCCAAGGAAGTTCATCAGGGCTTCCGGCAGGTAGCCGAGCGCCGAGTAGTAGCTGATCGAGGTCGGGTTCTTGCGCTTGGAGAGCTTGGACTTGTCGGCATTGCGCATCAGCGACAGGTGCATCCAGACCGGCGCTTCCCAGCCGAAATAACGGTAAAGCAGGATGTGCTTCGGCACCGATGCCAGCCACTCCTCGCCGCGGGCGACGTGGGTGATCTTCATCAGGTGGTCGTCGATGACGTTTGCCATGTGATAGGTCGGCATGCCGTCGCCCTTGATGAGCACCTGCATGTCAACACTGTCCCACGGGATCGAGACGTCGCCATAAACGCCGTCGGTAAAGTCGCAGCAGCCCTCGGTCGGGATTTTCATGCGAACGACGGAGCTTTCGCCGGCGGCCATCTTCGAAGTGACTTCTTCCGCAGTCAGATGCAGGCAGAGACCGTCGTATTTCGGTGGCTTGCCGGCGGCGCGCTGGCCTTCGCGCATCTGCTCAAGCCGCTCGGGCGTGCAGAAGCAGCGGAAGGCATGGCCCTTGTCGAGCAGGTCCTGTGCGAAAGGCTGGTACATGTCCTTGCGCTCGGACTGGCGGTAGGGGCCGTAGGGGCCGCCGACATCCGGGCCTTCCGACCATTTCAGACCCGTCCATTTCAGTGCATCCAGAACCCGTTCCTCGAATTCGAGCGTCGAGCGGGTGGCATCGGTATCCTCGATGCGCAGGATGAATTCGCCGCCGTTCTTCTTTGCGAAGAGGTAGTTGAAAAGGGCGATATAGGCGGTGCCGACATGCGGCTCGCCTGTGGGCGAGGGAGCGATGCGGACGCGTGGGGTCGGGTTGATCATTGTGCTGCTCTATTTCGCGGCGCAACTGGATGCGCCAAGCCTGTTCCGGGAATAGGGATTGGGGCAGGCTTAGGCCATATTCAGGCCGAAGCGTCAAGGTTTTTGGGAAGGTGACGCCCCTCGGGGCTAGGCGACCGGCCAAACATAGAGCAGGGCCGGAATGCTGACGAGGATGATGAGGAAGGACAGGGGCAGGCCGAGGCGGGGGTAATCGGAGAATTTGTAACCGCCCGGACCGAAAACCAGCGTGTTGCACTGGTGGCCGACGGGGGTGAGGAAATCGCAGCCTGCGCCGATCGCAACCGCCATCAGGAAGGCCTCGGGCTTGAAGCCGAGACTGGTGGCAAAGCTTGCCGCGATCGGTCCCATGACAAGCACGGTCGCAGCATTGTTGAGGAAGGGGGTAACCGCCATGGCGGTTATGAGGATGAGGCCAAGGGCACCCCAGGCGGGCAGGGTTGCCGCGACCTCGCCGAGCCAGCCGGCGATCAGGTCGCTGCCGCCTGTCGTGCGAAGGCTGTCGGAGACGGGAATGAGCGCTGCCAGCATGACGAGGATCGGCCCGTCGACAGACTTGTAGAAATCGGTGAGCGGTATGCAGCGGAAGACGACCATGCCGAGGGCGGCGGCGAAAAAGGCGACCGGAACCGGAGCAAAGCCGACGGCGGTAGCGGCCATGGCGAGCGCAAGGATGATGAGCGGAATGAAGGCGCGGCGGCGGGTGCCGAGCAGCACTTCCCGCTGGGCGAGTGGCAGGAGGGAGAAATCCTGCATGATGGTGGGCATGGTCTTTCGCGAGCCCTGCAGCACGATCACGTCGCCGGCCGCAAGCGTCAGGCTGCCGAGGCGCTCCTTCAAGCGTTCGCCGTGGCGGCTGATCGCCAGAAGATTGACGCCGCGTGTATAGGAGAGCGCCAGTTCCTTGGCGGACAGGCCTTTCAGAGGCGATTCCTGGCTGATGATCGCCTCGACCGATATGATGTCGCCCTGCGCCTGTTCGCCGGTCAGCGGCTTGCCGGACAATTGCAGCTTGGCGTTCGAGACAATGCGGTCCAGCGCCTTGGATGGGCCTTCGAGCATCACGATGTCGTTTTCCCGCAGGCTCAGGTCCGGGAAGGGCGCCATGCGGGCGGTGCCGCGCAGCACGGCATTGGCAATCACTTCGCCATCGCCGAGTTTCAGCAGTTCGCCCAGCCGTTTTTCGAGCACGGTGGATTGCGCCGTCACCATCACTTCCGAGGTGTAGTTCTTGATCTCGACGGCTTCCTCGATCGAGTGGTTTTCCTTCGTGCGGCTGGGCACCAGCCAGTGGAAAAAGAGCAGGAAGGTGATGCCGATGAGACAGAGGATGACACCCATCGGGGTGAAGTCGAACATGGTGAAGGACTGGCCGGTCAGCTCTTCGCGGATGCGTGAGACGACGATATTGGGCGAGGTGCCGATTTGCGTCATCAGCCCGCCGAGCAGCGCCGAAAAAGCCATCGGCATCAGGTATTTCGACGGCGAGGCACCGGATTTCTTGGCGAACTGGAAGGCGACCGGCATCATGATGGCGAGCGCGCCAATATTCTTGATGAAGGCGGAGAGAACCGCCACGACGATCATCAACAGCGCGAGCTGGGTGTGCAGCGTGTCGAGATTCGGGAAGAACTTCTTGATCGCCAGATCGACGATACCTGAGCGCGCCACACCTGCGGAGACAACCAGAGCGCTACCGACAATGATGACGATGTCATCGGAAAAGCCGGAAAATGCCTGGTCGGTCGGCACGACACCGAGAGCCACGGCCAGAACCAGCGCGCAACAGGCGACCACATCATAGCGAAACCGATCCCAGATGAACACTGCCATCATCGCGGCGATGACGGCGAAGGCGAGGATCTGCTGGGTTGTCATGCGGCTCCGGGGGGTATGCGTACGGCGAGGTGGGCGGTTTCGAGTGACGCAATAATGCCCGAGAGGCCTTATCGTTTCAAACGCGGATGCGAGATATCGCCGATTTGTACAATTCTACTGCGAATTGGGTGGGGTCGTCAGGATCTGTCCATTTTTCAAGTAAAAGTTGATTGTTTTGGTCATGAAATAGGCGTAGGTCCGCAACCGGGAGGAGATCTGATGCAACGGACACACAGAGGACACCCATGAGACCGATCGTATTTTCCGCCTTTGCCCTTGCGCTTGGTGCATCCACCGCGTTTGCCACCGACTATCCGGCAACGATCACCGATGTCGCGGGACGCACTGTGACGATCGCCAAGAAGCCCGAGCGGATCATTCTGCAGGATGGTCGCGACATGCTGACCGTTGCATTGCTCGATCGTGACAACCCGTATGCGCGTGTCGTCGGCTGGAGCTCCAATTTCGTCAAGTCGGATCCGGGCACTGCCAAGCTGATGGACCAGGCTTTCGGCAAGGCGCCGCCGGTGATGAGCCTGTCCGAGGACGGTGAAACCGATCTGGAAGCGGTCATTGCGGCCAAGCCTGATGTTGTCGTCGCTCAGATGCGGGCGCAAAAATCCTTCAAGGAAGGCGGTATCGAGGACAAGCTGAAGGCGCTCGATATCCCGGTCGTCTATCTGGACGTGATGGAAGAGCCGGTCGGCCACACGACGGAAAGCGTCGAAGTGCTCGGCAAGGTCATGGATCGCGAGAAGGAGGCTGGCGAATACGTGTCCTTCTACAAGCAGCACCTCGACCACCTGAACGACGTCATCGCCAGACAGACCGTGTTTCCGAACGTCTTCGTCGAAGCGAAGGCCGGCAACAAGGGCGACGGGTGCTGCTTCACGCATGGCGATACCGGCTTCGGCAAGCTGGTGACCTCGCTGAAGGGCAACAATATCGGCTCGAAGTTGCTGCCGGGCCAGACGGGTACCGTGTCGCTCGAGGCGCTGCTCGGCTCCAACCCGCCGGATGTCTACATCATGTCCGGTTCGCAGTGGACGAACCCGGAGAACTCGGCGGCTCCGTTCGGCTACAACGTCACGCCGCAGCAGGTTTCCGCAGCACTCGGCAAGCTGGAGCAGCGCGACGGCTTTGCCGCGATGAAGGCGGTGCGGGATGGCCGCGTCTACGGTCTCTATCACCAGTTCTACAACCACCCGTATAACATCGTCGGCCTCGAATACATGGCGAGTTTCATGTATCCGGAAGCCTTCAAGGATCTAGATCCCGCCGCAACCTATGCGACGCTGATCAAGACCTTCACCAAGATCCCCGATGCACCTGTCGTGCTCGGCGCGAGCGCGCCGGTAACGCAGTAATCTTTTGGAGCAGCTTCGCTTGATCTTTGAAACGCGAGGCTGCTCCATCTATCTGTTTCCAAGCAATTCCTGATGCAAGACCGGTTCTTTGGCATGCTGGAATTGCTCTCAAGCACCGGAGCATCGTGTGACTATTGCCGAACACAATCCGCCAGTCCTGCTGGCGGAGGCGGAGCGTGCCTATCATGGCAAAATCCGCGTGAAAGTGATGATGCTGATCGTTCTTGCCGTGGCACTTTGCGCCGCTGCAGTGATCGATGTCTGTGTCGGGTCTTCCGGTCTGTCGCCGAGCGACGTTCTGGCCGCGATCTTTGCGCCGGAGACTGTCAGCCGAGGGACGCATGCGATCGTCGTCGACGTGCGGCTGCCCTATTCGCTGATGGCCTTGCTTGTCGGCGCGTCACTGTCGCTTGCCGGTGCCGAGATGCAGACCATTCTCGACAACCCGCTGGCGAGCCCATTCACGCTCGGCGTGTCGTCTGCCGCATCCTTCGGCGCGGCGCTTGCCATCGTGCTGCAGCTCGGTATTCCCGGCTTGCCGCCGGAGTGGTTCATTCCCGCCAATGCCTTCATCTTCGCCTTCGGTTCGGTCCTGTTGCTGCAGGCGCTTTCCGGCCTGCGCGGTGCGGGTGTCGAGACGCTCGTGCTGTTCGGCATTGCGCTCGTTTTCATCTTCAATGCGCTGGTTGCCATTATGCAGTTTGTTGCTTCCGCCGAGGCGCTGCAGCAGCTCGTCTTCTGGAGCATGGGGAGCCTCACCCGCTCGACCTGGACGAAGCTGCAAATCATGGCGCTGGTCATGGCCTGCGTCGTGCCTTTCTCGATGGCTGCCTGCTGGAAGCTGACGGCGTTGAGGCTCGGTGAGGATCGGGCGCGTTCCTTCGGCATCGACGTGACGCGGCTGCGCTTCTTCTCGCTGCTGCGTGTCAGCATTCTGGCGGCCACCTCTGTCTCCTTCGTCGGCACGATCGGGTTCATCGGGCTTGTCGGCCCGCATCTCGCCCGGCTTCTGGTCGGCGAGGATCATCGTTTTTTCCTGCCGGCAAGCATGCTGTGCGGCGCGCTGGTCATGGCGCTCGCATCGGCCGCCAGCAAGATCATCGTGCCGGGCGTGCTGATCCCGGTCGGTATCGTCACCTCGCTGATTGGCGTGCCGTTCTTCCTTGCCCTGATTTTCAGCACGAAGGGGAAGGCGTAATGCTCTCGGTGGAAAAACTCTCTGCCGGTTACGGCAAAAAGCCGGTTCTGACGGATGTCGACATTTCCGCGATGCCGGCCGGGACGATTACGGCGTTTCTCGGCCAGAACGGCGCCGGCAAGTCGACGCTGCTGCGTTCACTCGCCGGCCTGCATAAGGCGGGTGGGATGCTGCATCTGGATGGTGCCGACATCACGCGGCAATCGCCGGCTCAGCGCGCACGGGCGATCACCTATATGCCGCAATCCCTGCCGCAGCGGGTGGCGCTGACGGTGCTGGAGGCAACGATCGGGGCACTTCGCGCCTCGTCGCGCGATCCGGATGCGGTCAAGCGCTCCCTTGCCGTTCTTGATCGGCTCGGCATCAGCAATCTTGCCATGGCGCAGCTGGACTCGCTCTCCGGCGGCCAGCGGCAGCTGGCCAGCCTTGCGCAGGCGCTGGTGCGCAAGCCGCGCGTGCTGCTGCTCGACGAGCCGACCTCGGCGCTCGACGTTGCCCATCAGATCCGCGTCATGCGCACGATCCGCGAGATTACCGAGGAACAGGGGATCATCTCTATCGCAGTCCTGCACGATCTCGGTCTCGCATGCCGCTGGTGTGACCGGCTGGTTCTCCTATCGGGTGGGCGCGTCGTCTCCGACGGAGAACCGCAACATGCTCTGACGCCCGATGTTCTCAATCAGGTCTATGGGGTTACTGGCCGTATCGAGCGCTGTTCGCGCGGATTTATCCAGGTGCTGATCGACGAAGTGGCATGAGTGATGGACAAGCCGGACGCGCGTATTAAGCTGGCGGGCATCTGCATTGCCTTGAGGAGTTTTCCATGACCGAGATTCTTTCCATTCCCGTCAAGCGTACTGACGGGAGCGAGACAACGCTTGCCAGCTACAAGGGGCAGGTCATGCTGGTCGTGAACGTCGCTTCCAAATGCGGGCTGACCAAGCAGTATGAAGGTCTGGAAAAGCTCTATGAGGACAAGAAGGACAAGGGGTTTGTCATCACGGCCTTCCCGGCCAACAATTTCAAGGGTCAGGAACCCGGCACGGATGCCGAGATCGTCGAATTCTGCCAGCTGACCTATGACGTGAAATTCCCGATCTTCTCGAAGATTTCGGTGAAGGGCGAGGACAAGCATCCGCTCTACAAGGCGCTCACCGGCTCAGGCGTCGCGACGACCGGCGACGGCCCGATGAAGGAACGGCTGAGAGGTCATGGAATGGAGGTTGCCGATGACGCGGAGATCGTCTGGAATTTCGAGAAATTCCTGATCGGCCGCGACGGCAAAGTGGTTGGGCGTTTTGCGCCGGATGTGACTGCCGATGACAGCCGGTTGGTCGAGGCTCTCGATCGCGAACTGGCAAAATAGCGGGAATAAAAAAGGGCGCCTCAGGCGCCCTTTTCCATGGATCAATGCAGTTTGGTGCCTCCGCCTTTGGCCTTGTTTTTGGCCTTGGCGTTTCTGGACCACATGTTGAGCATCTCGACCAGAGCCGAGAAAGCCATGGCGGCGTAGATGTAGCCCTTCGGCACATGGACGCCGAAACCTTCTGCGATCAGTGTCGCACCGATCATCAGCAGGAAGCCGAGCGCCAGCATGACGATGGTCGGGTTACGCTCGATGAAGTTGGCGAGCGGGGTGGCTGCAAGCAGCATGACGGTGACGGCTGCGACGACGGCGACGATCATGATCGGCAGGTGCGGCGTCATGCCAACTGCGGTGATGATGCTGTCGATCGAGAAGACGAGGTCGAGGATGAGGATCTGCACGATCGCGGTGCTGAAGCTCATCTTCACAACTTCCGCGCCGGCGCCGACCAGATCTTCCTTGTGGTCAATCGTATCGACCGAGTGATGGATTTCCTTGGTCGCCTTGTAGACGAGGAAGAGACCACCTGCGATGAGGATCAGATCCTTCCAGGAGAAGGGCTGTCCGAACACCTCGAAAATCGGGTTGGTCAGCTGGACGATCCAGGCGATCGTGCCGAGCAGGCCGAGGCGCATGATAAGGGCCAGACCGATACCGATCTTGCGTGCCTTTTCGCGATGCTCAGGCGGCAGCTTGTTGGTCAGGATGGAAATGAAGATCAGGTTGTCGATGCCGAGCACGACTTCCATGACCACGAGTGTTACGAGCGCTACCCAGGCCCCCGGGTCTGCTAAGAGCGCTGCTATGTCCATCCATGTCTCCTGTTTTCAATCAAAGGCGGTAAATGCCCGCCGCATTTGGGGGCTTTCAGCCTAAAAACAAGAGGAGGTTGCGCCTATCAAGCGACAATTTGACTAGTTCAGACGACCTTGGCGATCACGGATTTGTTATCCGATGCATAAGCTGCCATGAAAACGCGGATGGCGCCGCGTATAACACGTTCAATCTCCTGTCGCGACGGTGGCTCTGGCATCGTGCCGAAAAGGCGGAATTTGAAGAAGCTGCCGCTGACGAGATCGAGAAACTGGCCGGCGGCGAGATCGAGATCGTCGATCTCCAGCGTGCCGGCGGCGACGCCCTGACCCAGATAATCGTGCAGGACCGTTCTCAGATTCTGTGGGCCGCGGAAAAAACGGGAACAGAGATCGGGCATGCGTTCACGAACCCCGAGCACCGTGCGCATCGCGGTGACTACCTTTTCGTCGGTCATGTGTTCGAGAAAGGTGACGCCGAATTCGTAAAGGCCCTTTTCGATATTTTCGCTTTTGGCCAACACAGTCCTCATGGAGCCGAGAAAGGCCTCGCGTTCCATCTCTACCATCGCGACGAAGAGGTCTTCCTTATTGGCAAAATAGACATAGATCGTCCCTTTTGAGACGCCTGCCTCCCGGGTAATGTCATTCATGCTTGCTGCATCAAAACCCATGCGCATGAAAACACGCTTGGCACCGTCGAGGATCTGCTCGCGCTTTACGGGGTCCTCGCCCGCTGCAAAGCGGCCGGATACCTTCACGGTTTCCTTAAGCAAGACCTTTTTTAACCCTTTCGGCGTCATTTTTTCCATTTCCAACTTTTTTCGAACCGGTTGGTTCGATCTGGACTTGATATGTGGCAAAGAAGGCTCTATGTCAACGCTCCGAACTGATCGGTTCGATTGGTTTCAACCTCCTTCAACGACGGTTATACCCATGACGGCTTCTAAAAATGCCGGCGCTCTGCGCACAGTAAAAAGCGATGACATCGACGTGAGCAAGACGCAGGAGCAGGGCGATGCAAGCCCTGCTGCGGCTGAGGCTAGTCCGGCTGCGCCGGCACAGTCGCAGGCTCCTGCCCAGACGGCAGATGCACCGAAGAAAAAGAAGCGCGGTTTCGTGCTTCCGGTTGTCGTGCTTGCGCTTCTCGCCGGTGGTGCGTGGTATGGCTATGAATGGTGGACCACCGGCCGTTTCATGGTGTCGACCGATGACGCCTATATTGAAGGCGACATCGCCACGATTTCTCCGAAGGTCACGGCTTTCGTTGCCAAGGTGAATGTGGTTGCCAACCAACAGGTGAAGGCAGGCGACGTATTGGCCACGCTTGACAATGGTGACTATCAGAACGCGCTCGATCAGGCCAACGCGGCGATCGAGACCGAAAAGCTGTCACTCTCGCGCATCGATGCGCAGGTCGAAGGTGCGGAAGCCAGTCTTGCGCAGGCACAGGCTTCGAAGGTTGCGCTCGAAGCCGCCGTTCGTGGCGCAGAGATAACCCAGAAGCGCCAACAGGAACTTGCCACCAAGTCGGTCGGCACGGCTGCCGATCTCGATAGCGCCAATGTGGCTCTTGATCAGGCTCATGCCAATCTTGTCGGTGGCGAGGCGGCGATCAAGTCGGCCCAGGCCAATATCACCATCCTCGAAGCGCAGCGCAACGAAGCTGAAAGCTCTATCCGAACGCTGGAACTGCAGCGTGACAAGGCGGCCCGCGATCTCTCGTTCACGGTGCTCAAGGCTCCTTATGACGGCGTTGTCGGTAACCGCTCGGTTCAGGAAGGCGATCTCGTTTCGCCCGGCCAGCGGCTGATGGCGCTGGTTCCGACCCGCCAGCTCTATATCGACGCCAACTTCAAGGAGACCCAGATCCAGCATCTGGAGCCGGGCTCCAAGGTGAAGGTGCATGTCGATGCCTATGGCGACGACCCGATCACCGGCACGGTGGAATCGATCTCGCCGGCTTCCGGTTCGGTCTTCTCGCTGCTGCCGCCGGAAAACGCGACGGGTAACTTCACCAAGATCATCCAGCGCGTTCCGGTTCGTATCGCACTGCCGCAGGATGCTCTCGACACGGGTCGCCTTCGGGCTGGCTTAAGTGTCGTGGTCGATGTCGATACGCGCACTGCGCCGAAGAACTAACAGCCGATTGTCCGGCTCCTCGTCAAACAGGCCCTGAGCGAAGGGCGGAGGTGGTCCCATGGCTGGGAGCGCAACAACAACTGCAGGATCAGTGCCGGCCGCTTCCATGCCGGCAGACGAGCCAATGGATCGGAGAAAGCTGATTGCTTTCTTCGCAATGGTGCTCGGCATGTTCATGTCGATCCTCGATATCCAGATCGTCTCGGCTTCGTTGTCTGAAATCCAGGCGGGCTTGTCCGCCGGTTCGGACGAGATCGGCTGGGTACAGACATCCTATCTGATCGCGGAGGTCATCATGATCCCGCTTTCGGGTACGCTCGCGCGGATCATCTCGACACGCTATCTCTTCGCCGCTTCCGCTGCCGGTTTTACGGTTGCAAGCGCGCTCTGCGCCACGGCGACGAATATCGATCAGATGATCGTTTATCGCGCCATTCAGGGCTTTATCGGCGGGGGTATGATCCCGTCGGTATTTGCGGCTGCCTTCACCATTTTCCCGCCGTCAAAACGCGCCATCGTCTCGCCTATCATCGGTCTTATCGCGACGCTTGCGCCGACCATTGGCCCGACTGTCGGCGGTTATCTCTCCCATGCTTTTTCGTGGCACTGGCTGTTTCTGGTCAATATCGTTCCGGGCATCATAGTCACGATCGTTGCGTGGAACTTCATCGACTTCGACAAGCCTGAACTATCGCTTTTCAAGAAGTTCGACTGGTGGGGACTGGCCTCGATGGGCGTGTTCCTCGGGGCGCTGGAATATGTGCTGGAAGAGGGGAATTCCAACGACTGGTTTAACGACCACCTGATCGTCATCGGCGCGATCGCTTCGGCTGTCGGCGCCATGGTTTTCTTCTATCGGGCTTTCACGGTCGAGTTCCCGGTGGTGGACCTGACGGCTTTCGCCAATCGAAACTTTGCGCTGGGCTCGATTTTCTCCTTCGTGATGGGGATCGGGCTTTACGGGCTGACCTATATCTACCCGGTCTATTTGAGCCGCGTGCGTGATTATGACAGCCTGATGATCGGCGAGACGATGTTCGTCTCCGGTCTGGCGATGTTCTTCACTGCGCCGATCGCGGGCAAGCTATCGACTATCATGGACCTGAGGGCGATGATGGTGCTTGGCTTCGTCAGCTTCGGCGCAGGCACCTATATCATGACCGGGATCACTGTGGACTGGGATTTCTACGAGCTGTTCATCCCGCAGATCCTGCGCGGTTTCGGCCTGATGATGTGCATGGTGCCGATCAACAACATCGCGCTCGGCACGCTGCCGCCGGCCCGTATCCGCGGAGCGTCGGGCCTTTTCAACCTGACACGTAACCTCGGTGGCGCCGTGGGGCTGGCCATCATCAGCACCGTGCTGTCCAATCGTCAGGACGTGCATTACGAGCGGCTGCGCGAGCATCTCGACTGGGGCAATCCGACCGCTGTAGACCAGTTGAACAGCATGACCTCCAATCTCAACGCAGCCGGACTGGATGGTGCCACCGGCGCAATCCGGCAGATGGTCAATCTTGTTACGCAGCAGGCCGTCGTCATGTCGTTCAGCGACGTCTTCCTGATCCTCACCGTGCTGTTCGGATTGATGGTGCTGGGTGTCGCGATGATCGAGAAACCTTCGCCGCAGATCACAGGGCGAAGTGGCGGCGGTCACTGAGCGTTCAGCGAAAATTTCAGGAAACCACCGCCGAAGAGGGGCCGTTACCGCAGGGTGACGGCCCCTTTTCGGTTTCGTTTCCCGATCGCCGTGATTTTCTGATTTACGTACCTCAAAAACTGAGATAGGACGCTTCACGGAGGAATTCATGAAGCCCACCGTCCATGATATCGCGCGTAGCGCAGGCGTCAGCCTAGCGACGGTCGATCGCGTTCTCAATGGTCGGCCCGGTGTGAGGCATGTTACCCGCGAGCGCGTCGAGCAAGCGATCTCCAGTCTGGGCTACGTGCGCGATGTGGCGGCGGCCAATCTGGCCAAAGGACGGACCTATTCCTTCGTCTTCGTGCTGCCGAATTACGACAATTCCTTCATGATCGGGATCCGTGACGAGGTTCATGCCGCAATTTCGCGGTCTGGCGCGGAACGCACCCAAATCCGTATCGTGGAAGTGCCCCCCTTCGATGCCGCGGCCTTGGCGGACGCCCTCAATCGTATCGTTCCCGACAGGCCTGATGGTGTTGCCTTCGTCGCCGTCGAGGGGCACGAAGTGCATGCCGCAGTGGCAGGGCTGAAGGATGCCGGCATTGCGGTCGTCACTCTGGTATCCGATCTTCCCGGATCGGAAAGGGACCATTTCGCCGGTATCGACAATCATGCGGCGGGACGCACGGCCGCCAATTTGCTCGGCCGGTTCACCGGTGGGCGCGACGGCCGGATCGCCGTCATTGCCGGGTCCATGCTGGTGCGCGACCATCGTGAACGTCTGGAAGGTTTTCTGGCGGTCATGGGCGAGAGTTTTGCGCGGCTCGATGTACTACCGGTGATGGAAGCGCGGGATAATCCGGCGCTTACGGCCGAAGTCGTTTCGGCAGCGTTGGGACGTTATCCCGATATTATTGGCCTTTACAGTCTTGGGGCGGGTAATCGCGGGATGGTGCATGCACTGCGCGAGGTCGCCCGCGACGCGCGGCCTGTGGTCGTTGCGCATGAGTTGACCGCAACGACGCGTGCAGCACTTTCTCATGATCTCATTGATGCCGTGCTCAATCAGGATGCCGGCCACGAGGTTCGCAGTGCGATCCGCGTGCTGAAGGGCAAGGTTGAGGGCTTGTCGGTGATTGCCGCGCAGGAGCGTATCCGTATCGACATATTCCTGAAGGACAACATGCCCTGAAGGCAGGATGAAAGGACAATACATGTATCTCGGTCTCGATCTCGGCACCTCCGGCGTCAAAGCGATGCTGATCGACGGCGACCAGAAAATCATCGGCTCGGCGAGCGGTGCGCTTGAGGTTTCGCGCCCGCATTCCGGTTGGTCTGAGCAGGATCCGGCGCATTGGGTTCGTGCCTGCGAAGAGGCGATTGCCGGCCTCAAGGCCGCGCATCCGGCGGAGCTTTCGGCGGTGAAGGGCATCGGTCTTTCCGGCCAGATGCATGGCGCGACATTGCTCGATGCCGAGGATAATGTGCTGCGGCCGTGTATTTTGTGGAACGACACGCGTTCCTTCCATGAGGCGGCAGAACTAGATGCCGATCCGCGTTTCCGTGCGATCACCGGCAACATCGTGTTTCCCGGCTTTACCGCGCCGAAGCTGGCCTGGGTCAAGAAAAACGAGCCGGAGATCTTTGCCAAGGTCTCCAAGGTGCTTTTGCCGAAGGATTATCTGCGTCTCTGGCTGACGGGCGAGTACATTTCCGAGATGTCGGATTCGGCCGGTACTTCCTGGCTCGATACGGGCGCGCGCAAATGGTCTCCAGAGCTGCTTGCGGCGACCGATCTTTCTGAAGCTCAAATGCCGTTGCTGGTCGAAGGGACCGATCAGGCGGGCAAGCTGCGCGGTGAGCTGAAGTCCAAATGGGGTATTTCCGGCGATGTGGTTGTGGCCGGTGGGGCAGGCGACAACGCCGCTTCGGCCTGCGGCATGGGTACGGTGAAGGAAGGCCAGGCTTTTGTGTCGCTCGGCACGTCCGGCGTGCTGTTTGCTGCCAACGGCTCCTACCTGCCGAAGCCGGAAAGCGCCGTTCACGCCTTCTGCCACGCGCTGCCGAAGACATGGCACCAGATGGGTGTCATCCTGTCGGCGGCCGATGCAATCAACTGGCATGCGAAGGTGATGGGCAAATCGGCTGCAGAACTGTCCGGCGAACTCGGCGATACGCTGAAGGCGCCGACCGGCCTGACCTTCCTGCCTTATCTTTCCGGTGAGCGCACGCCGCATAATGATGCGGTTATCCGTGGTGCGTTTATCTGCCTCGAACACGAGTCGAACCGCGCCGTGCTGACGCAGGCGGTGCTTGAAGGCGTGACCTTCGCGATCCGCGACAATCTCGAGGCGCTGAAATCCGCTGGAACCTCGATTTCCCGCGTGACGGCGATCGGCGGTGGTTCGCGCTCGCGTTACTGGCTGTCCTCGATCGCAACCTCGCTTGGCGTTCCGGTCGATATCCCGGCCGATGGCGATTTCGGTGCGGCCTTCGGTGCTGCTCGCCTCGGTCTGATTGCGGCAACCGGTGCCGATCCGGTTTCGGTCTGCTCTGCCCCGAAGACGGAGGCGACGATCGAGCCGGTGACGGCGCTGTCTGATGCCTATGAGGCTGCCTATTCGCGTTATCGCGCCGCCTATCCGGCAATCCGGGCGATTGCCGGTTGATCTGATCAGGGAGAGGGAAGCCTCTCCCTAAAGACCGGGCCGGGATGAGTGTATTTTTCGGCCTACAATGAGGTACGTACCTCAATCTAAGTTTAGAGAAGGCTTTCCAAGGAGGAAACACATATGGGTACAGGATTTTTCGGGGATATTTCCAAGATCAAATACGAGGGGCCGGACAGCACCAATCCGCTGGCCTATCGCTTCTACAACCCAGATGAAGTAGTTGCGGGCAAGCGGATGGAAGATCATCTGCGCTTTGCGATCGCCTATTGGCACTCGTTTGCCTGGGAGGGCGGAGACCCCTTTGGTGGACGCACGTTCGACCGTCCGTGGTATGACGGGGAGATGGACAAGGCCAAGCTGAAGGCGGATGTCGCCTTCGAGATGTTCTCGCTGCTCGGCGCACCCTATTACTGCTTCCACGATGCCGACGTGCGCCCGGAAGGCAAGACGTTTGCGGAGAACACCAAGAACCTCAACGAGATCGTCGATTACTTCGCAAAGAAGCAGGAAGAGACCGGCGTAAAACTGCTCTGGGGCACGGCGAACCTGTTCTCCAACCGCCGCTTCATGTCCGGCGCCTCGACCAATCCGGATCCGGATGTGTTTGCCTATTCGGCTGCGACCATCAAGACCTGCATGGACGCCACGATGAAGCTCGGCGGCGAGAACTATGTTCTGTGGGGTGGTCGCGAAGGTTACGAGACGCTGCTCAATACCGACCTGAAGCGCGAATTCGACCAGATGGCGCGGATGCTGCATCTCGTCGTCGAATACAAATACAAGATCGGCTTCAAGGGCCAGATCCTGGTCGAGCCGAAGCCGCAGGAGCCGACCAAGCATCAGTATGACTATGACGTCGCGACCGTTTACGGCTTCCTGAAGAAGTACGGTCTGGAAAACGAAGTGAAGATGAATATCGAGCAGGGCCACGCGATCCTTGCCGGCCACACGTTCGAGCATGAGCTGGCGCTCGCTGCCGCACACGGCATCTTCGGTTCGATCGACATGAACCGCAACGACTACCAGTCCGGCTGGGATACCGACCAGTTCCCCAACAATGTGCCGGAAATGGCGCTGGCCTATTATCAGGTTCTGCTGGCAGGCGGGTTTACCACCGGCGGTACGAACTTCGATAGCAAGCTGCGCCGCCAGTCGATCGATCCGGCTGACCTATTGATCGGCCATATCGGCGGCATGGATTGCTGCGCCCGAGGACTGAAGGCTGCTGCCAAAATGGTGGAAGACGGTGCGCTGTCGAAGCCGCTCAGCGATCGCTATGCGAAGTGGGACAGTGCGGATGCGCAGAAGATGCTGCGCGGCGAGTTTAAGCTCGAAGAGATCGCCGCCAAGGTCGAACGCGAAAACATCAGTCCGGAACCGAAGTCGGGTCGTCAGGAATATCTGGAAAACGTCGTCAATCGGTATGTCTGATCTCAGTTGAACAGTCGCAAAAGATCTACATGGCCCGGCAGTTTTCCGCCGGGCCATATTTCGTTCTAGACAGACCGAACGTCAGCAGTTGCGATAACAGCGTTGCTGTACAATATTGAAAGCTCTTCTCGACCCAAACTTCAGTGAGTGGCTGATGAGATCGGTTAGAAGCTTTCCCGATTTCGGAGCCTTGTTCAAAGGAGCCGACCATGAGAAAAGCTGTTGCCTTATTCCTGATCGTATTCCTTGGTCTCGTGCAGCCTGCGGGCGCATTCACCCTGGATGCTATACCGGGTAGCCTGATATATCCGACACAGCCGAAGACGAAGCTGAAGAAGGCGCCAGTCGGCAGCCTCCTGACGCATGAGTTCCAAAGAGATGGATTCAGTTACACCGAGACTTATCGTGTCGGACCCAAACGGGAGTTGCAGCTTTTGAGCCGCAAACAGCGTAGCGGGACGCGATAGGTCAGGAGGCCGTCATATTTAAAACGCGGAAAGCCACTTGCCGGAGAGACGCCGCACCCGTCGAGGCGCGGCGTTGTTTTCTCAGGCTGCCTTCTTGCCGGCGATACCATCCAGTTCGCTCAAGGCGTCTTCCGGCAGTTTCAGTTCACCGGCGGCAAGGTTCTCCTTCAGGTGACCCAGCGAAGACGTGCCGGGGATCAGAAGGATGTTCGGCGAGCGCTGCAGCAGCCAGGCAAGTGCGACCTGCATCGGCGTGGCGTTCAGGCGTGCCGCGACATCCGAAAGTGTCGAGGACTGCAGCGGCGAGAAACCTCCGAGCGGGAAGAAAGGCACGTATGCGGTGCCTTCCGCGGCCAGCTGATCGATAAACGCATCGTCTTCGCGGTGGGCGAGATTGTACTGGTTCTGGACACAGACGATCTCGGTGATTCTGCGCGCCTCAGCGATCTGGGTGGGCGTGACGTTCGAGACGCCGATATGGCGGATGAGTCCCTGACGCTGGAGATCGGCCAGAACCGTCACCTGTTCCTCGATCGATCCTTCCGCCGGGCCGTGAATACCGTGCATCGAGCGGAAGTTGACGATGTCGATGACGTCGAGGCCGAGATTGCGGAGGTTGTCGTGGACGGCGGCGATCAGCTCCTCCTTCGACATGGCCGGCAGCCATTCGGCATTCGGGCCGCGTTTGGCTGAAACCTTGGTGACGATCGTGAGATTGTCCGGATAGGGATGCAGCGCTTCACGAATGATCTGGTTAGTCACATGCGGGCCGTAGAAATCACTGGTGTCGATATGGTCGACGCCGGCCTCGATGGCGGCACGCAAAACGGCGACAGCGGCGGCGCGATCCTTCGGCGGGCCGAAGACGCCCGGGCCGGCAAGCTGCATTGCACCGTAGCCGATGCGCTTGACCGTGTGGCTGCCCATCTTGAACGTGCCGGATTTCGCGAGGTCGAATGTGCTCTGATCGGACATGGGGATGCTCCTTTTGCTGATCGCCGGTTGTTTGCGATCTTCGGTGAAATGGAAATAGCGCGAGGACGTTCCCTTTATAAGTCTGCACAATTCGGATAGTCTGTACGTTGAAACGGACAATCGAAAGCAGGCTTCATGGGCGTGGAAATCAGCGATCTGCAGGGCTTCCTCACCGTGGCACGGGCCGGTGGATTTCGCGAGGGCGCACGCATCAGCGGCGGCAGCGCATCGGGATTGAGCGATGCGGTGCGGCGGCTGGAAACCCAGCTCGGCGTGCGCCTGCTCAATCGGACGACGCGCAGCGTGGCGACGACCGAGGCGGGGCAGGGGCTCATCGATCGGCTGGCGCCGGCGCTGGCGGAAATGGAAGCGGCGCTCGATGTCGTCAACGGGTTTCGCGAGCGGCCTGCGGGTGTGCTGAAGCTGAACGTGCCGGTCAGTGCGGCGCGGTTGGTGTTGCCGTCGATCGTGCCACGGTTTCTGGCGGCCTATCCGGACATTCGGCTGGAACTGATGATCGAGGATAGTTTTGTCGACGTGATTGCCGCCGGCTGCGATGCCGGTATCCGTTACGACGAGCGACTGGCGCAGGACATGATCGCGGTGCCGATAGGACCGCGTACGCAACGTTTTGCCGCGGTTGCCTCGAAGGATTATCTCGACCGGCGCGGTCGGCCCGCGCATCCGCGCGATCTGATGCAGCATTCCTGTATCCGCAACCGTTTCGCCAGCGGTTCAATGCCGGATTGGGAATTCGAGCGGGACGGCGAGACGGTACTGATCGATCCGCCTGCCGTGCTGATCGTGCAGACGGGCGGCGGCGTCGATCTTGCTGTCGATTGCGCCAAGGCGGGGGCGGGTATCGTCACGCTGTTCGAGGATTGGCTGCGCCCGCATATCGACAGCGGGGCGCTGGAACCGGTGCTGGAGGACTGGTGGCCGGAATTTTCCGGGCCATTTCTCTATTATCCCGGTCGCCGGCTGGTGCCGGCGCCGCTCAGAGCTTTTATCGATTTCATCAAGGCAGCTTGAGCAGGGATGGCGCGCAACTTTCGCGTTCAACTTTTCATAACGTAGAGTTGAAGTCTGGCTCGGGCGGCGTTTTGACATGGCGCATTATCGGGGAGCCAATTGGTCGGCTAGAACCTCCCGGCAAACATAAGGAGATCTTCATGTCAGTTCGTGCACCGCAATTCTTCGGTTCGCCATCGCTTCAGAGCGGATTGAGCGCCCTGGAATACGAGATTGCCGAGGAGCGTGCGAGCGCACTTGGACGAAACGGACGGCAGGTAGAAGCCAGCCTTGAAAAGCTTCGTAAATGGGATGCAGATCATGCCGGCAAGGTTGAGGCAAAGCGCCTTGATCTGGTGCAGGACGCCGCCGAAGCCGTCTGGGGGCTTTTTGTCCAACGGGAATTGTGCGGTTTGAGCAATGGTCCCGATGTCGCGAAGGATTATCAGATCCCCGGCGAGGTGATGGCCAAGGTCGGGACCTTCAGACGTTCGGCGTCATGACGCAGAGTTGACGTTCAATTCTGCTTTACGTACCTCATATCTTTGGATAGCCTGAAATACAGGGAGGATTTCAGGTGCACCACATCGCTTGCGAGGAGGCAGGCGTTGGGGGCGTGTCGCATGGCGACCGTTTCACGACGCTCGTGAATTTGAGGTTGGGTGGATGACTATATCCCCCGTACCCGCTGATTCATCCATAAGTCCGCCGCTGCTTGATGCAAGCGGCCTGTCGAAGACGTTCGGGATCATCGAGGTCCTGAAGGATATTTCGTTGACCGTTCGCGCCGGCGAGGTTCATGCGATCATCGGTGAGAACGGCGCCGGCAAATCCACGCTGATGAAGATCCTTGCCGGCAATCATCAGCCGACGCGTGGCGAGATCAATATCGATGGCACTGCGGTTAGTTTCTCCGGTCCGGTGGATGCGGAAAACCATGGCATAGTGCTGGTGCATCAGGAGATACTGCTCGCGCCCGACCTGACGGTGGCGCAGAACATCTATCTCGGTCGTGAGCTGAGGAAGGGGCTGGTCGTCGATGATCAGGCCATGCGTTCTGGCGCACGGCAGGCGATCGTCGATCTCGGTGGGTATATAGACCCGGATACGATCGTGTCGCGGCTTTCCATCGCTCAACGCCAGCTGGTGCAGATCGCCCGCGTGCTTTTGGTCCCGCACCGGATCGTCATCTTCGACGAACCGACCGCATCACTGACGCCTCATGAAACAGAGGCATTGCTGAAGGTCATCCGTGATATCCGCGCCAAGGGTGTCGGCGTGCTCTACATTTCTCATCGTCTGCCGGAGGTGAAGGAGATTGCCGACCGGGTCACCGTTCTGCGTGACGGGAGGCTTGTCGGTTCACATGATGCCGCGGACCTTCAGCCGGCGGACATGGCACGGCTGATGGTGGGGCGCGATGTGGCGAAGCTTTATCCCGACCGGCACGCAGCCGAGGTGCGGCAAGCGGTACTCGAGGTCGAAGGGCTCGACGTTCCGGGTTTTGCGCGGGATGCCGCCTTTACCCTCAGAAAGGGCGAGATCCTCGGTTTCGCCGGGCTGATCGGCGCGGGGCGCACCGAGCTGATGGAAGGGCTGGTTGGCTTGCGCCCGGCCAAGGGCAAGGTGGTGCTGAATGGCCATCCGGTCTCATTCACCGACGTACATTCGAGCCTGAAAGCCGGTGTCGCCTATCTTTCCGAGGACCGGAAGGGCAAGGGGCTGTTGCTCACCAAGGATCTTCGGGTCAACCTGACGCTTGCCTCGCTTGGAAAATTCATTCGCGGCCTGCAGATCGACAGGAAGCGTGAGGCCGAAGCGCTCGACAAGGCGATCAAGGATTTCGATATCCGGACGGGGACGAAAAACATTCTTGCCGGACAGCTTTCCGGCGGAAACCAGCAGAAACTCCTGCTTGCCAAGATGATGATGCTCGACCCGCAGGTTGTTATCATCGACGAGCCGACCCGCGGCATCGATATCGGCAACAAGGAACAGATTTACAAATTCATCGCGGCCTTGGCCGAAGAGGGGCGGTCGATCATCGTCGTTTCCTCCGAGATGCCGGAACTGATCGGCATTTGCGACCGCATTCTGGTGATGCGGGCGGGCAGGATTGTCGGCGAGGTTCAGGGAGAGAACATGACCGAAAACGAGATCGTTGAGCTTGCCACGGGCGTGAATGCGGGGGCGGTGGCATGAGCGCGGCGACGACCGATACGGCCAAGGTGCCGAAGACATCGCGGGATTGGGACATGGCGGCGATTGCGCCATTCGTGGCGCTCGCCCTGCTTCTGGTGCTTGGATATTTCGCCAATCCGAATTTCGTCTCCGTCGCCAACCTGACCAATGTCATCACCCGCAGCGCCTTCATTGCGATCATCGCGCTCGGCGCGACCTATGTGATCTCGTCCGGCGGGCTCGACCTTTCCGTCGGGGCCATGGTCGCTTTCGTGGCGAGCCTGATGATCCTGTTCATGAATACCGGTGCGATCGGCGATCCGATGCTGATGCTGGTTGCCGCGATGCTGGTGGCGCTGGGTCTCGGTGCCGCCTGCGGGCTGGCGAACGGGCTGATCACCACCGTCGGCAGAATAGAACCTTTCATTGCCACGCTCGGAACCATGGGCATCTATCGCGGCCTGACGACCTGGCTCAGCCAGGGCGGTTCGATCACGGTGCGGGACCGCGAGCTGCAGCAGCTTTATCGTCCGGTTTATTTCGGCGATGTCTTCGGTGTTCCGATCCCGATCATCGTCATCTTCGCCACCGCAGCACTGGCAGCCTTCGTGCTTTATCGCACTCGTTACGGCCGGCACCTGATCGCCGTCGGCTCGAACGAGGAAGTGGCCCGGTATTCGGGCATATCGGTGCAGAAGGTGCGCACCATTGCCTATATCGTGCAGGGGCTTTGCGTCGCGGTTGCGGTGATCATCTATGTGCCGCGCCTCGGCTCCACTTCGGCGACGACGGGCATTCTTTGGGAACTGCAGGCAATCACGGCGGTCGTTGTTGGCGGCACGGCATTGAGGGGCGGTGTCGGGCGGATCTGGGGCACGGTCTGCGGGGCGTTCATCCTCGAGATTGTCGGCAATATCATGCTGCTTTCCAACTTCGTCAGCGAATATCTGATCGGCGCAATCCAGGGGGCGATCATCATCATCGCCATGCTGGTGCAGCGGTCGCTGATGCGGAAGTGAGGAGGCATTCGAGAATAGGCCGGGCCATCTGGGGTAGGTCCGGTCAGGAGGAGATCACCCCTTAAAACTTGGGAGAGAGAACATGCACAAGAGATTATTGGGCTATGCCGCAGCGGCGCTGACGGCATTTGCCGTGGCGGTGCCGGCGACGACTTTTGCCCAGGAGGCAAAGAAGGTGACGATCGGCGTTTCCATTCCTGCCGCCGACCACGGCTGGACGGCTGGCGTTGTGTTCCATGCCGAACGTGTCGCCAAGCTTCTGATGGCCGAGCACAAGGGCTTGAACGTCATCGTCAAGACGTCGGCCGATCCGGCAAGCCAGGCGAATGCAGTGCAGGATCTGGCGGTGCAGGGCATTGATGCACTGGTCATCCTGCCGACCGATCCGGATCAGCTCGTATCGGCCATCCAGCAGGTGAAGGACGACGGCAAGTTCGTGGCGCTGGTCGACCGCGCGCCTTCCGTCAACGACAACACGATCCGCGATCTCTATGTCGCCGGTAACAACCCGGCGCTCGGCGAAGTCGCCGGCCAATACATCGCCAAGACGACGCCGGAAGCCGAAGTCGTCATCATTCGCGGCCTGCCGATCCCGATCGACCAGCAGCGTCAGGACGGTTTTGACAAGGGCATTGCCGGCTCGAAGGTGAAGGTTCTCGATCGCCAGTACGGCAACTGGAGCCGCGACGACGCATTCCGCGTGATGCAGGACTATCTCACCAAATACCCCAAGATCGACGTAGTGTGGTGCCAGGATGACGACATGGCTGTCGGCGTGCTGGAAGCCATCGAGCAGGCCAAGCGCACCGACATCAAATATGTCATCGGCGGCGCCGGTTCGAAGGACATGATCAAGAAGGTCATGGATGGCGACAAGATGATGCCGGTCAACGTGCTCTATCCGCCGGCCATGGTGGCGACCGCCATGGAACTGACGGCCGGCAATTTCTATGACCAGGTTCCGGTGAGCGGCAACTACATCCTGGATGCCACGCTGATCACCAAGGATAATGCGGAGAGCTTCTACTTCGCCGACTCGCCGTTCTGATCGGCCTTTTCGAGCGCGCACGGTTGTCAGCCTGCGCGCTCGTACCATGTTCTGAATTGTATAAGCGGAGGAATTTTTCATGAAGACGATCAAGGGACCCGGCATCTTTCTCGGGCAGTTCGCGGGTGATTCAGCGCCGTTCAATACCTGGGACGGGATCACCAAATGGGCGGCGGACAAGGGATATATCGGCGTGCAGGTGCCGACCTGGGCGAGCCAGCTGATCGACTTGAAAAAAGCTTCGACCTCCAAGGATTATTGCGACGAACTGGCCGGCAAGGCGCGGGAAAACGGTGTCGAGATCACCGAACTCTCCACCCATCTTCAGGGCCAGCTGGTGGCCGTGCATCCGGCCTATGACGAAGTGTTCGACGGCTTTGCCGCCCCGGAAGTGCGCGGCAATCCGAAGGCGCGGCAGGAATGGGCGGTCGAACAGGTCAAGATGGCGATCACCGCCTCAAGGCATCTAGGCATCAAGGCGCATGCGACCTTTTCCGGCGCGCTTGTCTGGCCCTATCTCTATCCGTTCCCGCAGCGCCCGGCCGGGCTGGTGGAAACCGCTTTCGATGAGCTGGCGAAACGCTGGACACCGATTTTGAACCATGCCGACGAAAATGGCGTCGATGTTTGCTACGAGATCCATCCGAGCGAAGATCTGCATGACGGCATCACCTTCGAGATGTTCCTGGAACGGGTGAAAAACCATCCGCGCGCCAACATGCTCTACGACCCATCGCATTATGTGCTGCAGTGCCTCGATTATCTCGACAACATCGATATCTACAAGGACCGGATCAAGATGTTCCACGTCAAGGATGCGGAATTCAATCCGACCGGCCGGCAGGGCGTTTATGGCGGTTTCCAGAGCTGGGTCAACCGCGCCGGCCGCTTCCGCTCACCGGGTGACGGGCAGGTGGATTTTGGCGCGATCTTCTCCAAGATGGCCGCCAACGATTTCGACGGCTGGGCCGTGGTCGAGTGGGAATGCGCGCTGAAACACCCGGAAGATGGAGCGCGGGAAGGGGCGGAATTCGTCAAGGCGCATATCATCTGCGTCACCGAACACGCGTTCGACGATTTTGCCGCGGGCGGTACGGACGAGGCGGCCAACAGGCGGATGTTGGGGTTGTAAGGGGAAGTTGGCTTTATCGGCTGATGCATGCCCTAAGTTACCAATTTCAAGATGCCCCTCACCCTAACCCTCTCCCCGTAATGACGGGGAGAGGGGACGTGGCCCACGATGTCTCCTCGATTGAGGCAAGGCGGTGCGGCATCGTCCTTCTCCCCGCGAGCGGGGAGAAGGTGGCGGCAGCCGGATGAGGGGCAACCACCGCGGCAGAACATTTCAAGGAGAATTTTCATGGCAATCGAAGGAAAACAGGAAGATACGCGCGAGCCGCGTATCCGGCTCGGCATGGTGGGTGGAGGTTCTGGCGCTTTCATCGGTGCTGTTCATCGCATGGCAGCAAGGCTAGACGACCAGTTCGAGCTTGTTGCAGGGGCGCTGTCGTCAACCCCGGAGAAGGCTCAGGCCTCCGGTAGGGAACTCGGGCTCGATGCGTCGCGCACCTATGGTTCCTACAAGGATATGGCGATCCGTGAAGCGCGGCTGAAGGATGGCATCGAGGCGGTATCGATCGTCACGCCCAATCATGTGCATTACGAAGCGGCGCGGGAGTTCTTGAAACGCGGCATCCATGTGATCTGCGACAAGCCGCTGACCTCCAATCTGGTTGACGCCAAGAAGCTGAAGAAGCTTGCCGACGAAAGCGATGCGCTGTTCATCCTGACGCATAACTATACCGGTTATCCGATGGTGCGGCAGGCGCGCGAGATGATCGCCAATGGTGATCTCGGCAAGCTGCGTGTGGTGCAGGTTGAATATGCACAGGACTGGCTGACCGAGGCGGCCGAACAGACCGGCGCAAAACAGGCGGTGTGGCGTACGGACCCGGCGCAATCCGGTGCCGGCGGCTCGACGGGCGACATCGGCACGCATGCCTATAATCTCGCTTCCTTCGTAACCGGTTTGACCCTGGAGAGCCTTGCGGCCGATCTCGACAGTTTCGTGCCGGGCCGCAGACTGGATGACAATGCGCATGTGATGCTGCGTTTTGCCGAAGGCGCGAAGGGCATGCTCTGGTGCAGTCAGGTGGCGCCAGGCAACGAGAACGGGCTGAAGCTGCGCGTCTATGGCGAAAAGGGCGGGCTGGAATGGGCGCAGGAGAACCCGAATTATCTCTGGTTCACGCCGTTCGGTGACCAGAAACGGTTGATCACCCGCAATGGCGCGGGAGCAGGGGCCGCGGCGGGGCGCGTCTCGCGCATCCCGTCGGGTCATCCCGAAGGCTATCTGGAAGCTTTCGCAACGATCTACACGGAGGCCGCGCGTGCCATCCATGCGAAGAAGAAGGGTACGAAGCTCGACAAGGCGGTGATCTATCCGACCGTGGATGACGGGGTGAAGGGTGTCACTTTCGTTGAGGCCTGCGTTGCGTCTTCGAAACGGAACGGCGCTTGGGTCAAGCTCTGATTGTGCTCGGACTCGGATGGCAGGACTTACCGGTTCTGCCATTCGCCTTGCTTTGGTCGGTTTCAGCCGATAGATGACTGATCGTCAGCAATACCAACAGGATGTGTGCCGCAATGGATTTCATCTCGATCGCAACGCCGCTTTGCCTTGCAATCCAGGGAAATCATATCCATGCCTGCTTCCATCACACTTTCCAATCTTACGTGGTCCACGCCTGACGGCCGCAATCTTTTCTCCAATATCGATCTGAGCTTTTCGGCTGAACGCGCCGGGCTTGTCGGCCGCAATGGCGTCGGCAAAACGACTATCCTGAAGCTCATCGCCGGGCAGATTCAGCCGCAGACCGGCTCTATTTCCGTTCATGGCAGCATCGGCATGATGCGCCAGAGCGTGCAGCTCGATGATGACCAGACGATCGCGGATCTCTTCGACGCAACTGCCGATCTTGCGCTGCTGAAAAGGGCGGTTGCCGGTGACGCAACTATCGAGGAGATAGGTATCGTCGATTGGTTCGTCGAGGAACGTATTGCCTCCGCACTTTCCGATGCCGGTCTCGATGTGAGGCCGGAGACTCATCTTTCATCCCTTTCCGGTGGGCAGCGCACTCGGGCGGGACTTGCCGCGCTTATCTTTCGCCAGCCGGATTTTCTGCTGCTGGACGAGCCGACCAACAATCTCGACAGGGACGGGCGTAATGCCGTTATCGATCTTCTGTCGCGCTGGAGGGCCGGGGCGATCGTGGTCAGCCATGACCGTGAGCTTCTCGACGGCATGGATGCGATCATCGAACTGACGACGCTTGGCGCCAGGCGGTATGGAGGCAACTGGAGCCGGTTTCGGGAGCGCAAGGCGCTGGAACTGGCGGCAGCCGAACATGATCTGGCGGATGCGGAAAAGACATTCGACGAGATCGCCCGCACTGCCCAGGTTCAGGCAGAACGAAAAGCGCGCAGCGATAGTACCGGCAAGCGCAAAGCCGACCGGGGCGATATGCCCCGTATCGTGGCGGGCGGGTTGAAGATGCAAAGCGAGGCCACCAGTGGCGAGAATGCCCGGCTGGCGGCTCGGCGCAAGCAGCAGGCATCCGAGGTGGTCGCGCAAGCGCGACAGAGGATCGAAATCCTGCAGCCGTTTTCGGCGCATATCGCTTCGACCGGGCTTCCTGCGGCCAAGAGCATGTTGCGGCTCGATCATGTGAGCGTCGGCTATGGCGAAGGGGCGCCCGTTCTGTCGGACATCTCTTTCGATCTGGTCGGGCCGGAGCGAGTTGCCATCGTCGGGTCCAACGGCTCCGGCAAGACGACGCTGATCCGGGCAATTACAGCGGCGATTGCGCCATCCGAGGGCACGGTGTCCATCTTCACGGATTATGCATTGCTTGATCAGACCGTCAGCCTGCTCGATGCGGGAATGACGATCCGGGACAATTTTCGCCGTCTCAATCTGGATGCCGACGAGAATACTTGCAGGGCGGCTTTGGCCCGCTTCATGTTTCGGGCGGACGCGGCATTGCAGGTGGTCTCAACGCTTTCCGGCGGGCAGTTGCTGAGGACGGGGCTGGCTTGCGTGCTCGGCGGGAAAAATCCTCCGCCATTGCTCATTCTGGACGAGCCGACCAATCATCTGGATCTCGATTCCATCGCGACGGTGGAGCGCGGACTTTCGGCCTATGACGGAGCGCTTCTGGTCATCAGCCATGACGAGGTGTTTCTGGATGCGATCGGCATCACGCGCAGGCTGGAGTTGTCTGCGCGAACAAAAGGCTGAGGGGGGGCCTCAGCCTTTTCGACGTTCTTACTTGCTCTGCATCTTGGCATCGACGCTGAGCGGGCCAGGACCGGCGGCGAAGATATAGAGGAAGATGAAGCAGAACAGGATGGCCGCTACGCCGCCGTTTTGCGCCGGATAGATGCCGCGCGGAAAATGGCCGATGAAATAGGCGAAGGCCATCAGGCCGGAAAGCACGAAGGCTGCATAACGGGTCTTGAAGCCGATAAGTACGCAGAAGCCGAGCACCAGTTCCAGCATGCCGGCGATCCAGGACATCGAACCTACCGGCGGCACGCTCTGGGCAGCCGGGAAATGCAGAATCTTTTGGGTGCCGTAGCTGAACAGGACCAATGCCGAAATGGCACGGAGCAGGCTCAGGAAATACGGCTGGGAGCGGTCAAGGTTTTGCAACATGGGTGTTTCCATTTGATTCGAATGGAACGCTTCATCCTTCGCCAAATATTGCAGCGCAACACAACTCGGTTGAAATCGTCGTGATCAGTCGGAAATCTCAACGAAACATTGAACCCAGTCGCAGAACGAGCTTGCGATCGAAGAGATTGGATTTGTCGTACATCCAGGTTAGGGCTTCTGTCGTTGACCAAGCCTTCTTGTAGGGGCGTACGGTAGTCAGCGCGTCGAAGACATCGCAGACGGTGCAGATGCGAACAGCGGTGCCGATCTGTTCGGCCTTCAGGCCAAGCGGATAACCGCTCCCATCCAGTGCCTCGTGATGCAGGCGGCAGACATCGAGGATGAGATCCGACACGCCGCCGAGCTTCTTCATGTGGCGATAGCCAATCTCGGGATGGTTGCGGATCACACGCTTTTCGGCAGCGTTCAGTTCGCCCGGCTTATTGAGAATAGCATTGGGGATAAGCAGCTTGCCTAAATCGTGCAAAATGCCGGCTCGGCCGATCTCGTCGACCAAGGCTTCGTCGAATTCCAGCAGGACCGCCATCTGCGCCATCAGGCCGGCAACGGAGACCGAATGTAGATAGGTTCCCTTGTCTTTGGTTTTCAAGCGTGTGACCTGCATGAAGAGGTCGGGGGCGGCTTCGACGGCCCGGCGCGCCGAGGCTGCCGATTGGGTGATCTGCTCCATGTCGACCCTGCCGGAGACCATGTCCGTCACGCCTTGGCGCATGGTGGTCATGGCGTAGTCTACCGCCCTGTCGGTATGGGTTGCCGTTGGCTTGTCGAGTGAAGCAAGTTTCGCATAACGCGGCGGCGCGCGTTCGAGGAGAGCTGTTGCGTCGATACGGCTTTTCTGGCGACTGACAAGGATGTCTGTAGCGGAGGAGTGGAGGATCGCCTTCATATCCTCTTCGGAGTCGAGCATGAACCGCCGCCGGGAGAACTCACTGCTCGGGCATTCGACCGATTCTATAAAAAGGCCGGGCTGGACAAGATTTTTCGGTAATCGAAGTATCACGCCACTCAATTCCTCGAATTGTGAGGATATTTGGCGCTATCGAGAATGAATAAATCACCTATTTGGGTGATGCCGCGGCTTTATTTTTGCCTGTTGGTGAAGAGTTTATTAGCGGAGGTTGCGGTTTCGTCGTGGGTGAATCCGAATCCTTCACTTCAGATGCTTTCTCTCGTCTCTGTGATGGGAAACAGTTGCGTGACGCTAGGTGAATAGCTCCGCCACCTTAAGATGGCGGAGCCGGATGCAATCAGTGCGTTGCCGCGTCGCGAACAGCCTTGACATCGGCCGCCGAAACGCCCGGTGCCTTGTTGTGCCAGCCTTGTCGCAGGAAGGTTGCGAGAGCCGCGACCTCTTCGTCTGACAGGCGCTGGTCATAACCCTGCATGCGCAGCTTCATCGGACGGTCTGCCGTGGAGGGCAGTTCCGCACCGTGGAGGATGACGCTGATCAGGCCCTTTGGAGACATCGCGGTGACGAGCGAGTTGCCGTCGAGTTCCGGAAAAGTCTCGCCGGCGCCCTTGCCATTGACGATATGGCAGGCCGCACAGTTGTCGAGATAGAGGCGGGGGCCGAGCGGCATATCCGGCTTGGCGTCCGTCAGCAGCTTTTCCGTCTCGGTTACCTCAGGCTTTGCGGAAGCGGCCGAAGCATTTGCCGGTCCAGTCCCGATCTTCTTGAGGTAGGTGGCGATCGCCATGTTGTCCTCATGCGTGAGGTACTGGAGCGAATCGCGCACGACCAGCATCATTTCGCCGGTTGCAGAAGAATGGGCGTTACGGGCAGTCGCCAGGTAGGCCGCGGTCTGCTCGGTGGTCCATTTCTGCGGGCCGCTTTCCGGACCACGAAGGTCAGGAGCGGTGTAACCGTCGATCTCGCCGCCGGTCAGGAAAGCCTTCGACGAGCTGTCGATGCCGTCCTGCGACATGAACAGTGTGCGCGGGCTGTGGCAGGCGGCACAGTGGGCTGCACCTTCAACCAGATATTTGCCGCGGTTGAACTGCTCGTCCTGACCTTCTTCCGGCTTGAAACCGGCCTGATAGCTGGCTGCCAGCCAGTTCCAGGCGCGCAGACCGAAACGCATGTTGAACGGGAAGGAGAGCTTGGTTTCCTCGACCTTGTTGGAAACCGGCTGCACCTCATGCATGAAGTAGTCGTAGAGAGCCACGACATCTTCTTCCGTCAGCTTGCGATAGTTCTCGTACGGCATGGCCGGATAGAGATGCGTGCCGTTCGGAGCAACGCCATCGTAAAGGGCCGTACGAAAATCGTCGAGCGACCAGTTGCCGATGCCGGTTTCCTTGTCCGGGGTGATGTTGGTGGTCCAGATCGTGCCCATCGGGCTCTGGATGGCACGGCCACCGGCAAAGGGCTTGCCGCCCTCGGACGTGTGGCAGGCCATGCAGTCGCCGGCGCGCATGACATATTCACCCTGGCCCTTTGCCGGCTTGAAGTCGGCGGCTAGCTGGGTGACCGGGCCGGTGCGCTGCACCGGCACGAAGATGAAGGCGAGAAGGGCGGCGATGCCCAGAACGACGAGGACGCCGAGAACGCGAATAAGCTTTTTCATCGTTTCTCTCCTCACACCAACGGACGCGGATTGGGCAGGTAGTCCTTGCGGATGGCGTGGGCGGCCCAATAGGCGAGGCCACCGACCATGCCGGTCGGGTTGTACTGCGTGTTCTGCGGGAAGGTGTTGGCACCCATGACGAACAGGTTATGGCAATCCCAGGACTGCAGGTAACGATTGAGAACCGAGGTTTTTGGATCGTCGCCGGTCACCGTGCCGCCGGTGTTGTGGGTGGTCTGGTAAGGACGGACGTCGAACATGGCGCCTTCCTTCTTGAAACCTTCCTGCAGCGTCGTCGGGTTCATCGACTTGGCGACAGGCTCCATCTTCTGCTTCATGAACTGCGTCTGGCGGATCTCGTTCGGATGCCAGTTATAGGTCATGCGCAGCATCGGACGGCCGTGGCGGTCCTTGTAGGTCGGGTCGAGGTCGAGATAGTGACCGCGATAGGACATGACGGAGCCGTGGGCGCCGATGTTCATCGCATGGCCGTACCACTCGCCGATGCCCTTTTTCCAGCCTGCGCCCCAGGAGGGCGTGCCTGCCGGCAGCGGCATGGTGTGACCGGGCTGACCGTTGGTCTGACCTGCACGCCAATAGGCGCCACCGACGAAACCTTCCTTGGCGAAATCGATATTGTCGATGCCGAAATCGTCGATGCAGAAGCCGTTGGCGCCGGTGCCGATGAACGGGTTGAAGTTCTCGTCCTTGAAGAACAGCGTGTAACCGCCGGTGATCTGGTAGGCGTAGTTACGGCCGACGACACCTTCGTTGGTGTTGGGGTCGTAAGGCTGGCCGATGCCCGATACGAGCATCAGGTGGACGTTGTTCAGCGCAAACGCGGTCAGGATGACCAGATCGGCCGGCTGGAAAACTTCTTCGCCGGTCTTGTGGTCGAAATAGGTGACGCCGGTGACGGTCTTGCCATCGGTCGACTTTTCGACGCGCAGCACTTCCGAATTGACGCGGTATTCAAAGTTCTTCTTGCGCTTCAGGGCATCGATGATTGCCGTCTGCGGGGAAGATTTCGAATAGTTGTAGCAGCCGTAACGCTCGCAGAAACCACAGTGGTTACACGGCCCCATCTGCATGTTGTATTCGTTGACATAGTCCTTGGAGGCAATGCCGCCCGGCGAGGGGAACGGGTGGTAACCGGCAGCCTTGGCGGCGTCGCGGAATTTGACGCCATCCCAGGTCGAAGGCATGGCCGGCATCGGGTATTCGTCGGAGCGGGGTGCCTCGAACGGGTTGCCGCCCTCGACGATCTTGCCGTTGATATTGCCGGCCGTGCCGGAAATGCCGGCGACCTTCTCGAAGCGGTCGAAATGCGGCTCCAGTTCCTCATAGGTCATCGGATAGTCCTGGATCGTCATGTCTTCCGTCATGACGTCTGCGCCGAATTTTTCGGTCACATAGGACTTCAGGCGATATTCCGACTGCATCGGACGCCAGTTGAGGCCGTTCCAGTGGGTGCCTGCGCCACCGACGCCGGTGCCGAGCAGGAAGGTACCGAGGCTGCGGTAAGGCAGAGCCTCCTCATCCAGCGAACGGCGGATGGTGACCGTCGTATTGGCCGGCTTTTCCATCATGCCGTAACGGATGCCGTATTTCAGCTCGTCGATCATGTTGGGGTACTGGAAATCGGGAACGGTCGCCTGATCGTGGCCCCGCTCCAGCGCCAGAACCTCGAGGCCTTCATTGGCCAGTTCGATGCCCATGATCGCGCCGGTCCAGCCGAAGCCGACGAGAACGACGTCTTTTTTCTTTTCTGTCCGTGCCATGGTGCTTAACCCCTTTCGCCGGAAATGGAGACGGGGCCGAGCGGATATTTCACGTTATGCTTGCCGACCCATTCCTTGTAGGAGCCGCGGGCGCCCGGGAAGCCGATATATTTCCACGCCGCCATGCCATGGTTGCCGCCATACATCGGGTCGGAGAAATACCCTTCCTTGGTGTTGGCGAGCAGGATGCCGAAGAACTCGCGCAGTTCCGGCTTGATCTTCATCTCGTCCTTCTGGAGCGAGGTCAGCGCCTTGTCCTGGGTTTCCGCATCCAGTTCGGCAAAGATCTTGCCGTGGGTGGTCTTGCACCAGTCGTCGAACAGCGGGATCGCCTGCTGGTAGATTTCCAGCGGTGCCAAGGGCGTTTGCCAGCCGCGCAGCGGGCTGGCCGCCGGCTGATAGGGACCGACCATGTACCAGTCGGACGCCTTGCCGTAATCGCCGGCGAGCTGCTTGTCGATGAAGACGGGAACGCGTGTTTCGATAGCGCCGGGGCCTTCGCCGTCCGACGGGATCAATCTCGCTACCGCTGCCATCACGAAAGCCCACTCACTGGGCTTGAGACAGTCCGGTTGGTATTCTGTGAGGGCGACGGGTTCTGGTTTCTGTTCGGCCTTGGCCGGAACGGCGATACCGGCAATAGCGGCAGTCGCCGCCGAGGCTTTCAGGAAACCTCGACGGGACGGCAGGCCCGGAATATCTCTCATTGTTCACTCCTTCGTGGCTGAGGGGGACAGCCATTGAAATTCATGTGAGGCCTCCGAGACGGGAGAGCGTCACTATGACACCCGCGCTCTATCGTCGCAGGATTGGAGGTTCAAGGATCGAAAGGCTAAACTTTGCCCGATTTTCGCCTGAATTGAGAATGTTTTTCTATATATGAATATTGATCGCTAAAATTGCATGTATTATCGATTGTATTTTGGAATTTTCCACTCATCTTGACGGCTAAATATCTATTTCTGCGTGTGTGTTGATAGGCATCTGCGAGTCTTTGGAGGCGGAGGTGAGCTACCTGCAGCTGTCCGTGCGGGTCTCCTTGCGCGGCATCGTTGCCCCTGCAAAGCGCCGCAATATCTGTTATTGAGGTCGGCGATATCGGGACGGGAGTTCTGATTTTCGTCATCCGACGCGCCATCATAAAGAGGACAGCCTGCTCATGACCGATCCGAAGATTTTCGCGGCGCGTTTCCCCGGTGACTTTCTCTTCGGTGTGGCGACTGCCGCCTTCCAGATCGAAGGCGCGACCAAGGTCGACGGGCGCAAACCATCGATCTGGGATGCATTCTCCAACATGCCGGGGAGGGTGTTCAACCGTGACAACGGCGATGTCGCCTGTAACCACTACAATCGCCTGGAAGAGGATCTCGATCTGATCAAGGAAATGGGTGTCGAGGCCTATCGGTTTTCGATTGCCTGGCCGCGCATCATTCCGGAAGGTACCGGCCGCATCAACGAAAAGGGTCTGGATTTCTATGATCGGCTGGTCGATGGCTGCAAGGCGCGGGGTATCAAGACCTATGCAACGCTCTATCACTGGGATCTGCCGCTTGCCCTGATGGGAGATGGGGGCTGGACGGCACGGTCCACCGCTTACGCTTTCCAGCGTTACGCAAAGGTCGTCATGGCCCGGCTTGGTGACCGGCTGGACGCTGTCGCGACGTTCAACGAGCCGTGGTGCTCCGTCTGGCTATCGCATCTTTATGGCGTCCACGCGCCGGGCGAGCGAAACATGGAGGCGGCACTCGCCGCCATGCACACGACCAATCTGGCACATGGTCTCGCCGTCGAAGCCATTCGGCATGTGACACCGAATGTGCCGGTCGGGCTGGTGCTCAACGCCCATTCCGTCATTCCCGGTTCCGAAACCCCCGAGGACAAGGCTGCGGCCGAGCGGGCCTTTGATTTCCATAACGGGGCCTTTTTCGGCCCGGTGTTCAAGGGGGAATATCCCGCATCCCTCATCGAGGCGCTCGGCAGCCAGATGCCGAAAATCGAGGAGGGCGATCTTTCGATCATCAGCCAGAAACTCGACTGGTGGGGGCTCAACTATTACACACCGATGCGTGTGACCAACGATTCCGCGGAGGAGGCGATCTACCCCGCCACGCAGGGAGCGCCCTTCGTCAGCCAGAAGGTGACGGATATCGGTTGGGAAATCTACGCGCCGGCGATGAAGTCGCTGGTGGAGGATCTTTACCGTCATTACGACCTGCCGGACTGCTACGTGACCGAGAACGGTGCTGCCTATAATGTGGGGCCGCAGAAGGGCGAGATCGATGACCAGCCGCGACTGGATTATTATGTCGAACATCTCTCGGTCGTGGCGGATCTCGTTTCGGACGGTTATCCGGTGAAGGGTTATTTCGCCTGGAGCCTGATGGACAATTTCGAATGGGCTGAAGGTTACCGCATGCGCTTCGGTCTCGTTTACGTCGACTACGAGACCCAGGAACGGACGATCAAAAAGAGCGGAAAATGGTATCGCGAACTGGCGTCGCAATTTCCCGGCGGAAATCATCGGGTGGCTTGATAAAAGCCAGACGTAATAGGGGCTTAGGAAGAGTTTTTCGCTCGCTCGCCAATAATTGAAATTCCATCCCTAGGAATTAGGGTAGGGCCGGGGCATTGATCTGCCACCAACAAGGCTGCTAGGCCTTTTCCAAGAGAAAGCCGATCGAAATGCTCCGGAAAGTCACCTGTCATCGAATGTGCCGTCTGGGCGCGTGATCGAGCGGTATTCTCGCCGCCAAGAATGACCTGACTTAACTCGTGAGTTTCAAATGACCATCCAACATGCCGCGACAACTGTCGCGCCGTCCGTCCGAGCGGAGGGAATAGACCAGGGGGCGTCTTCCGGCACTCCCATGGTTTCCTTCGAGGGCGTTACGAAGCGCTTCGGCGGTACGGGCGGCCAGCCCGCTTTCACGGCCCTTGACGGGATCGATTTCACCGTTGCACACGGCGCGATCACCGGCATTATCGGCCGCTCGGGCGCCGGCAAGTCGACGCTTATTCGTCTGGTCAACGGGCTTGAAAAGCCGACCTCCGGCAAGGTCATCGTTGATGGTACGGAAGTCGGCGGTCTGCCGGAATCAGGCCTGCGGGATCTGCGCCGCCAGATCGGCATGATCTTCCAGCACTTCAATCTTCTGTCGTCGCGCACGGCCTATGACAATGTCGCGCTGCCGCTGGAAATTGCTGGCGTCGATGCCAGGACGATCAAGGCCAAGGTCGGGCCGCTGCTCGATCTGGTCGGTCTCGGCGACAAGGCCCGCAGCTATCCTTCCGAACTCTCGGGCGGCCAGAAGCAGCGTGTAGGCATCGCCCGCGCGCTGGCGACCGATCCGAAGCTTCTGCTTTCTGACGAAGCTACTTCGGCACTCGACCCGGAAACGACGCAGTCGATCCTCGAGCTTCTGAAGCGCATCAATGCCGAGCTTGGCCTGACCGTGCTTCTCATCACCCATGAGATGGAAGTGGTGAAGACGATCGCGACCGATGTTGCGGTGATCGACAAGGGCCTGATCGTCGAATCGGGCCGGGTCTTCGATGTCTATGCCAGCCCGAAACATGATACGACACGGACGCTGCTTGCATCATCCCTGGCGCTGCCTGAATGGCTGCGGACAGGTATCAAGCATTCGCCTTCGGCCGGAGACCGGGCGCTGGTGAGGCTCGTTTTCTTCGGGGAGACCGCCTTCCAACCGCTGACGGCGCGGCTCGTCGCCGAACTCGGTTCGGACGTCAATATTCTTGCCGGCGGGATCGAGGAAATCGGCGGCAAGCCGTTCGGCTCACTGGTCGTATCCTATTCCGCCGATCCTGCGGTTATCGAGCGGGCCAATCGCTTCTATGCCGAAACCGGCCTTTCCACGGAGGTGCTCGGCTATGTCTCCTGATATGCTTCTCAACCTGCTGCTTAAGGCGCTTGGCCAGACCCTGCAGATGGTTGCCGCGGCCGGCGTGATCGGTTCGCTGATCGGACTGCCGATCGGCATCTTCCTTGCTACCAGCGGCCGGGGTGAGCTTTTCCCGGCTCCGGCTATCAACCGCATTGTCGGCCTGATCATCAACGCGGCGCGCTCCACTCCCTTCATCATTCTCGTCGTGGCGATCATTCCGTTCACGCGGCTGATTACAGGTACGTCGATCGGTACCTATGCGGCGATCGTGCCGCTGACGATCGCGACCATTCCCTTCTTCGCGCGCCTCGTCGAAGCTGCAATCCGCGAGATCGACAAGGGGCTGATCGAGGCTGCGCGTGCCATGGGCGCGACACCGACGCAGATCGTCTTCAAGGTGCTTCTGGCGGAAGCCCGACCTTCGCTGATGGCGGCGCTCACCATGACCCTGGTCAGCCTGATCGGTTATTCGGCAATGGTCGGTGCCGTTGGTGGCGGCGGTCTCGGCGACCTTGGTATTCGCTACGGCTACCAGCGCTTCATGCCGGAAATGATGCTCGCCGTTGTCGTCGTGCTGATCGTACTCGTCCAGCTCGTCCAGAGTGCTGGCGATGCACTGGCCCGCCGTTTCGATAAACGTAACCGCAAGAACTGAGTGTTTCAGAGGGACAAGATAATGAAGAAACTGATTGTTGCGGCCACTCTTGCCGCTCTCTTCTCCACCGGTGCGGCGCTTGCCGAAACCAAGAAGGTCGGCGTGACGCCCGGTCCGCATGCGCAGATCGTCGAGAAGGTGAAGGAAGTCGCCGCCAAGAAGGGACTTGAACTCGATGTCGTTGAGTTCTCCGATTATGTCGTGCCGAACCAGGCGCTGTCGGATGGCGATATCGACATCAACTCGTTCCAGCACCAGCCTTATCTGGACAACCAGGTGAAGGAGCGGAAGCTCGATCTCGTGAGCGTGGCGAAGTCGGTCAACTTCCCGATGGCCGGTTACTCGAAGAAGATCAAGGCTCTGTCCGAGCTGAAGGACGGCGCATCGATTGCCATCCCGAACGACCCGAGCAACGGTGCGCGCGCGCTTCTGCTGCTGGCCGACCAGAAGCTGATCACGCTCAAGGACGGTATCGGCGTGAAGGCCTCGGTTGCCGACATTACCGAGAACCCGAAGAAGCTCAACATCGTCGAACTGGATGCCGCCCAGCTGCCGCGCTCGCTCGATGACGTCGATCTCGCCGCCATCACCACCAATTACGCGCTTGCCGCCGGCCTCAACCCGAAGACGGACGGGATTTTCCAGGAAAGCACCAAGGCGCCTTATGTCGGCGTCATCGCTGTTCGCGCCAAGGATAAGGATGCCGACTGGGTGAAGACCTTCGTCGAGAGCTATCACAGCGCGGAAGTGTCGGCCTTCATCGAAGAGAAGTTCAAGGGCGCGATCACCCCGACCTGGTAAGCACCAACGAATTGCGTTTCCGGCCACCTCCCAAGATACGAGGCCGGGAACGCCATAAACCCAATAAAATCGTGAGGAAACATCCAATGAAGAAGCTCGTACTCGCTGCCGCATTTGCGCTTGCTGCCGCAAGCTCCGCACTTGCCGAAGACATCAAGGTCGGCGTCACGCCGGGTGAACACGCCAATATCATGGAAAAGGTTGCCGCCGTCGCCAAGACCAAGGGCCTCAACATCGATATCATCGAGTTCTCCGACTATGTCGTGCCGAACCAGGCGCTGAACGACGGCGACATCCAGGCCAACTCGTTCCAGCACCAGCCCTATCTCGACAACCAGATCGCCGACCGCAAGTTCGATCTCGTTGCCATCGGCAAGACGATCACCACTCCGATGGGCGTCTATTCCAAGAAGGTGAAGAGCCTTGACGAGCTGAAGGACGGCGACACCGTCGCCATCCCGAACGACCCGACCAATGGCGGCCGCGCGCTGCTGGTTCTGGCGTCGAAGGGCCTGATCAAGTTCAAGCCGGATGCCGGCATCAAGGTTACGCCTTCGGACATTATCGAGAACCCGAAGAAGATCGAATTCTCCGAACTGGACGCTGCCCAGCTGCCGCGTTCGCTCGATGACGTCGATGCTGCCGTCATCAACACGAACTACGCCATGGAAGCCGGCCTGAACCCGAAGAAGGATGCGATCGCCATCGAAGGCGAAAAGTCGCCCTACGCCAACATCATCGTAGTACGCTCCGCCGACAAGGACGCTCCCTGGGCCAAGACGCTGGTCGAAGCCTATCACGACGAAAGCATCCGCAAGTTCATCAATGATGAATACAAGGGTGCGCTGATCCCGTCCTGGTAATCTGCTGCGAAGCAAAATATTGATCTGTTACAGCCCCTTACGCGAGAGAACGCGTAAGGGGCTTCTTTTTGAAGTGGTATCTTCCACTTCAATCTTAACTGTATCTGAAGGAATACTCGCGATAAACTTCTGGTTTAGAGAGGGGTTCTATGGGGCTGTTATCATTCCGTTTCCGACGCCCCGTGAACGTTGGGCGCAAGTCCGCCGTGACTTCGATGCTCGGCGCCTTCGCCCTTGTCGTTTTTCTCGTCACCGTTTTCATTCTCACAGCTGTCAACCGGATCACTGACCACACCAACAATCTCGATGAGCAGCGGTCGCGTGCGACCACCAGCGGTGCCGTTCGGACCTTTCAGGATCAGCTTCATGCGACGCTGAACGACTATGCGGCCTGGGACGATGCGGCGAATTTCGTTTATGCGCCGGACGGGCAGGACTGGATCGTCAGTAATTTCGGCGACATGACCGTTAACAGCGATCTTTTCGACGTTGCGATGCTGCTGGACACCCATCGCAATGTTCTGATGGCCTATCAGGACGGTCATCCGGTCGATTGGGCGCCCGGCGACTATTTCGATTCATCGCTCTGGACACTTTTCGACAAGGCGCAGTCGGCCGGCCCGGAGAGCGTGCCGGAGGCGATCGGATTTATCGCTACCAGCAAGGGTGTTTCGGCGATCGGTGTAGCTCTTATCCGCGAGAAGTCGGGTGCTATCGACGTGTCTCCGGAAAACCGGCGCTATCTGGTTTTCGCACGCCATCTGAATGACGAGAAGGTTGCGGCACTCGGGGAGACTTATGTCATCGGCGGGTTGCATTTCGTCGGTGCAGATGAGGCGCTGCCCAATGCAGTCGAGATTCGCAACGTGCATGGTCGGCTTCTGGCAAAGCTTGGCTGGACGCCGCGCAAGCCGGGGGACATCAGCTATCTTCAGGTCCGCTCACTGGTTTACAGCGCGGTGGCCATGGTCGGGCTTTTCTTCCTGCTTCTGCTGGTTGCCGGAACGAATACTCTCAATCGACTGAAAGCTGATGAGGCCTCGGCGCGCCGTCTTGCGATGACCGATAGGCTGAGCGGTCTGCTCAACCGTACGGGGTTCTTCATGGCTCTCGATGACATGGTGGAGGAAGGCGCGCGCAGCGGGCAGAGCGTGACTATGCTTTATCTCGATCTCGACGGGTTCAAGGAAGTCAACGATGCCTATGGGCATGGTACCGGCGACACGCTGATCCGCAGCGTTGCGGCAGGGCTGAGGATCCTCGTGGGCGACGGGGCAGTGCTTGCCCGGGTCGGCGGAGACGAGTTTGCCATCGCAGTTCTTTCGGACGATCCGGGCCGTGAAACGGCGATGCTATGCGAGCGCATTCTCGGCTTTTTCGAGGAGCCCTTTACCATCGGTGAGCGGGTGGCCGTGATCGGGACGAGCATCGGCATCGCGATATCCGAGCGCGGCAGCGTTAATGGTGGAGAACTGGTCCGGCGCGCGGACATGGCGATGTATCGGGCCAAGGACAGCGGGCGCAGCCGCTTTGAGTATTACACGCCGGACATGGATGCCGAGCGGGAGGAGCGCCACAGGCTCGAAATTGACCTCAGGATCGCCATCGAACGGCAGGAGCTGACCGTTGTCTATCAGCCGGTGGTCTCTGCTCAGGATGGCAGGATCGTCGGGGTGGAGGCGCTGGCCCGCTGGAACCGCAGGGGCTATGGCGCGGTCTCCCCGGATGTCTTCATTCCGATCGCCGAAACCTCCGGCCTGATCGATCAGCTCGGTCTCTTTGTGTTGCATCGTGCCTGCGAGACGGTGAAACGCTGGCCAGGCCTCAAGCTGTCGGTCAACATCTCTCCGGGGCAATTCCGCGACCCTGCATTTCCGCAGAACGTTGCCTACGTACTTCGCCAGACCAAAGCCAGCCCCGCAGACATCACGTTGGAAATGACCGAAGGCTATTTCATCCAGAATGCCGACCGGGCGAAAACCTCGATGGCCGAGCTGCGGCGACTGGGCGTTCATATCGCACTCGACGATTTCGGTGCCGGCTTCTCGAGCGTCGGTTATCTTCGCCAGTTCGGTTTCGACCGCATGAAGATCGACAAATCGCTGATCCATGCGCTCGATCAGGAACGGAGCGCGGTCGACCTTCTGCATGCGACGGTAGCGCTTGCGCGCTCGCTGGATATCCCAGTCACCGCCGAAGGTGTTGAGACGGATGCCCAGGTGCTGCAATTGCGGCTGACCGGCTGTGACCAGTTGCAGGGCTACCTGTTCGGTCAACCGATGTCGGCCGACGATATCGATGCCGTTTTTCGGCGCGATGAGCGCAGGGCGATATTTTCGCTGAGGTGAGGTTATTCCTCGCCATTCATAGATGCCGCGGAACCTTGGCTTTGAGAAGCTCCACGAGCCTTGGATCCATGAACTGATAGTCATCGGGAATGTCAAGGCAGACGATGCGTGTGCCGTTCAGCGCGGCCCGGTATCGCGATTGAAGCTTGGCGCGGTGGGCGCGCTCCATCACGAAAATGATGTCGGCCCATTCGACGAGCTCGTGGGAAAGCGGGTTTTCGGCGTCGTTATTGGTCCCCGCCGAAGATGTCTCGACACCTGGCCAGTCGGCGAAGACCTGTTCTGCTGTCGGGCTGCGCAGCTTGTTCTGGCTGCAGACGAACAACACGTTTTTCACCGACCGGTCTCTCAGCTGCCGATATGCTTGACGCCACGCTTCTTGGCGAGGGCGATCTGGTGCTGCCGCTGGCGGTAGCGCAGGCGGTCGGCTTCGCTGCGCGTGTCGTAGCAGTTGGAGCAGGAGACGCCTTCCTCGTATTTAGGAGAGGTGATCTCTTCTGCGGTGATCGGGTTGCGGCAGGCGTGGCAAAGCTTGTGATTGCCCTCTTTCAGGCCATGCTCGACCGAGACGCGTTCATCGAAGACGAAGCAGGCGCCTTCCCACAGGCTTTCCTCTTCCGGCACTTCCTCGAGATATTTGAGGATGCCACCCTTCAAGTGATAGACCTCCTCGAAGCCTTCTTCCTTCATGAAGGCCGTCGCCTTTTCGCAGCGGATGCCTCCGGTGCAATACATGGCGATCTTCGGCTTGTTGTGCAGGCCGGTATTGTTGCGCACCCAGTCCGGAAACTCGCGGAAGGTCTTCGTATTCGGATCGACGGCACCCTTGAAGATGCCGATCGCGGTTTCGTAGTCGTTGCGCGTGTCGATCAGGATCGTCTCGGGATCGGAAATCAGCGCGTTCCAGTCCTTCGGATCGACATAGGTGCCGACGATTTTGTTGGGGTCGATATCCTCGACGCCCATGGTGACGATCTCTTTCTTCGGCCGAACCTTCATGCGCAGGAAAGGCATCTTCGATGCGCGGCTTTCCTTGTGCTCCAGATTGGCGAATTCCGGCTGGGCGCGCAGATGGGCGAGCAGGCGGGCGATCGCATCGTCGGTGCCGGCAACGGTGCCGTTGATGCCTTCGCGGGCAATCAGCAAAGTACCCTTGATGCCGTTCTCGTCACAGAAAGCCTGAAGCGGCTCACGAAAATCCTCAAAACGCTCGAAACGGGCGAAGTGATACAGCGCCGCAACGAGGAAGCCATTGGTTGTTCCGTCGGTCGCCTGGGACCGAGATGTGATCTGATTGTCTGTCATGGGGCTCAAATACAGCGCTATCGCGCGCCACGCAACGCGGATTCTTCCTCGGCCTTTCGAGGTTCAGCCGTGTTCCTGTTGGTCTTGCCGGAGCTGGTTCCCGCCGCTCTCTCCCAAAGGAGTGCGATCAGGGCGGCCTCTTCCTTCGGTGTCTCTGCCAGCAGGCCTTGAGCCTTTTCCATCGCATCGCGCCGCAGCGTCTGCTGGCGATTGATGATTGCCGCGAGCAGGCGTGCAAGCCTGTCGCCACTGCCGAACAGGCTGGGCTCCTTGTCCGCCAATTCGGTCAGAACCGAGAGATCGTGCTCGTGGCCCAGAAGATCCACGAGCGTCTTGCATTCGTTCTGTTTCGCCTGCATCGCAGAGGGCCAGATCTCACGCAGAAGCGACAGGTGCATCCAATAGGCCTGGCCGCTCTTGCGCAGCTCGTGATAGCTTTCGGCGCCGCCCTGCTTCTCGCATTCGCGCACCGCGGCATGGGCTTTCGCCAGCTGCTTCCTCCAGGCCTTTCCAAGGTGCTTTGCCGTCTTGCGCGGGGTATCTGAAAGGTTCAGGGCATCGAGCGCATCGATCGCTTCGCGGCAACCCTCGATCGCTGAGGTGATCTTGGCGGGAAGGTCATGTTCTTCCGCAGCGATGCGATCCCTGCGGGCGGTGAGTGTCGTTCGTGCCGTTTCGAGCGCGGTTTTTTCTTCGGGAGAGGCCGCGAAGTCTGCCAGATAGGTTACGGTTTCGACAAGGGCGGTCGCATCGCGTACGGACGAGAGTTGCCGGGCGATATCGCGGATCCTGGCATTCTCCTGCCTGCGGAAATCAGGAGCATCCGGCTGGATGAGCCGGTAGAGGGAACGAACACGCTTGAAGCGCTTGCGGGCGTCGTGAATGGCTTCGTGCGGGCCGTCGGGCTGATCCTCGAGATAGCTGATCGCTTTCGAAAGCTGCTGCCGGGCGACGGAACAGAATTCGGCGGTGAAGGGTTCAGACGGCCGTAAACGGTAAGCCATGCACGAGTTCCTCGCTCAGGTCTTCAACTGCCATGTTGACGTTCGAATAACGCCGGTCACCGGTGATTTCCTTGCCTATCCAGTCGGGGAGGGGTGGCCGGTCCTTTTCGCTGGCAATCTCGACCTCTGCCACGACCAGACCGGCATAGGCGCCGGCATAGACGTCCACCTCCCAGGTATAGCCTTCATAAGGAACGAAGTAGCGGGTCTTTTCCAGAACGACGCCGAGGGCTTGCTCTGCCATTTCCTTGGCATCGGCAAGCGGAACGTCATATTCGAACTCGTCGCGGGCGAAGAGGTCGCGGCCGATCTTGATCGTCAGTTTCGCCCTTTCGCCATCCATGATGCGAACACGAACGGAACGATCCTTGCCGGAAGAAATGTAAGCCTGCAGGAAGCTGGAGGATGACGAGGCGCCGGAGCGCCAGCCGTCGGTACTGACCAGATACTTCCGCTCGATTTCCTTCGCCATGTCATCTACACCTGTCTTGGAACATCGGCAGCAACCTAGTGCAAACATGACGATTGGAAAATGCGTTCTGTCGCACCGCCCGGTTTTTTCTCGACAATGACCGTGCCGACGTTTATTTCCGGGCCATATTTTCAATCGTTTCAGGGAGAACGTGCATGGCTAGCAAAACCGAGAAAGTCCTTTCCATCCTCAAATTGCAGCCGGTCGTTCCGGTGCTGATCGTCGATGACGCCAAGTCGGCAGTTGATCTAGCCAAGGCACTTGTTGCCGGCGGCCTGCGAGCCATCGAAATCACCTTGCGCACGCCGGCGGCACTCGATGCCATCAAGGCGGTTGCTGCCGAAGTCGAAGGCGCCAATGTCGGTGCCGGCACCATTTTGAACTCGAAGGATTACGAAGCTGCCGTCAAGGCCGGCTCCACCTTCATCGTCTCGCCGGGCGTCGCACCGAGCGTTCTTGCCGCCGCCAAGGATTCTGCCGTTCCGCTTCTGCCGGGCACGGCAACGCCGAGCGAAGTCATGACGCTGCGCGAAGCCGGTTATGACGTGATGAAGTTCTTCCCGGCGGAGCAGGCTGGCGGTGCCGCCATGCTGAATGCCTGGTCCTCGCCGCTTGCAGGTACGTTCTTCTGCCCGACCGGTGGTATCTCGCTGAAGAATGCCAAGGATTACCTGTCGCTGCCGAACGTCGTGTGCGTCGGTGGCTCCTGGGTTGCTCCGAAGGAACTGGTTGCTGCAGGCGACTGGGCCGGCATCACCAAGCTCGCATCGGAAGCCTTCGCACTGAAGGGTTGAGATCACCGGGATTTTTCCCCGGAGCGTTCTGACAATTTCGTTATCGATGACGCGGGAAAATTGTTTTCCCGCGTTTTCGTTCCTATCTCCCACTCGAAATTCAACCGATAGGAGATATCGATGTTCGACGCGAAAAAGCTTCTCGACCAGTTCCTCGGGTCACAGGTTCCCGGGCGCTCGGGAAGCGGCAAATCCGGATCCGCCTCGGGATGGGCCGGGCAGGTCACGGACATCGCCAAGAATAATCCTCTGAAGACTGCGGGTATCGCGGCCGCCATTCTCGGCACCAAGACAGGCCGCAAGCTTGCCGGCAATGCGGTGACGATCGGCGGTATCGCGGCTGTCGCGGGCCTGGGATATCTCGCCTACAAGAATTACAAGTCGGGGCAGTCGCCGCAGACAGCGCCGCAACCGCAGCCGAGTGCAGCCGAGCCGATTGCGCTGCCGCCGCCGGATTCCCCCTTCAGCCTCCAGTCGCCACAGCTTTCCAATGATTTCGCGTTGACGCTCGTCCGGGCGATGATCGCTGCCGCCAAGGCTGACGGCCATATCGACCAAGCCGAGCGCGCCAACATCATGGAAAAGATCCATGCTGTCGATCTCGGGGCGGAAGCCGAAGCCTTCATTGCCGAGGAACTCGCCAATCCGGTCGATATCGACGATCTGGTGGCTGCTGCACGTACCGAGGAGCAGAAGGTCGAACTCTATACCGCAACAAGGCTGACGATCGATCCGGATACGAGAGCGGAGCGCGGTTATCTTGATATGCTTGCCGGCCGTCTCAATCTGCCCGACGCCTTGATCGACCATATCGACGCCACGGTTTCGTCGGCCAAGGTTGCGTCTCCGGCAGTTTAAAGAAGACACGGAAGACGCGTATCGGTTGTGTTTTGTCGGAACAATCCTTGCTCCAGACGCTTTTGTCGGCATTGAAAGGAGAAAGACGATGATGGAAACCGAGAAAATTCCGACCGATATCTGGCTGAAAGTGATGTGCGCGCTGATGATCAATGCCGTGCTCTTCGGTGTCGGCGTTATCACCGTTCTTTCGGTGCCGACCTTTGCCGATCAGGCGAAATATCTGATCCCCGTCGTGATCGTAGCGAGCTTCGTGATCACTCCCTTGCTATGCGGCTTTGTCGCTCGTCGCATGCGGATCAGAAACTGGAAGGCAGGCCAGTGGCGCGAAGGGGATCTGATATCCGGATAACCTAGATTGACAGGAACGGGGGCCGGCTCAGACCGGCTCCCTTGCCGGTCAGCCGTCTGCCCCGCCGATGCGGCGGCGGAAAAGGCCTTCAAGCTTTTTCCAGATGCTTTCGGGTTCGGGTGAGCCGATCATAAGGCGGCCTTCGCGGGTGATCGAGACTACCGCTCCCGTCGACCATTCTCCGCCATGATCGATGGTTATGAGCTTGTTGCGCGCCGCATCCTGAAAGAACGTTTCCGCCTCCAGAAATTCATATTCATCTTCGGAAAGACAGAGGCGTCCCGAGCTTTCGGCGACATGGCCCAGCAATGTCAGCAGGCGAGGGTCTGTCGGAGACTTTTGCGGCAGGTTTACGGGCATCTTTTGCACCCCAAAATCTCAGCCGAATTTAAATCCATCCTGGACCAACAACAATATATCTGCCGAGCCAAATATTGATTGATGATAAATTGGGGCGAGGCACTCGCCCTCCGGCTCCACGCTCAGTGGCAGGTGTGGCATTGCCTTTGGGAGATCCCTGACTTAATCGTCGGGTAGCGAAACAAGGCTATTCCGATGCACGATCTGAAAACCTATAAAGTTGCAGCTCCCAAGCCCGTTACCTTGACTGGCCGGTTCGTCACGCTCGAACCCTATGATCGCGACACGCATCTGCAGGCGCTCTGGGAAGCTCTGGGCGGCGAGGGGATCAACGATCTGATCCGGTATTTCCCCAACGAGGATTATGCCACGGCGGGCGAGTTCGGCGCATGGATTGAGGGTGCACAAGCCAATCTCAGCTTCATCACGCTAGTGGCGCGGGAAAATGCGACCGGCGAGGTCGTCGGGATGGCGAGCTATATGCGGCCCGATCCAAAGAATGGAGTCGTTGAAGTCGGCTCAGTGGCACATGGCGAGGCGATGAAGCGTTCGCCGATGGCGACCGAACTGCATTACCTGATGGCGAAGCATGTCTTCGAGGATCTCGGCTATCGCCGTTACGAATGGAAGTGCCATAACGAAAACGAGCCGAGCAAAAGAACTGCTATCCGTTATGGCTTCACCTTCGAAGGTGTGTTCCGCCAGCATGTGATTTCCCGCGGCGCAAACCGCGATACGGCATGGTTCTCGATGATCGACAGCGAGTGGCCTGTAATCAACGCGGCATTCGAAGCCTGGCTTGCGCCGGAGAATTTTGATGCCGACGGTGGCCAGAAGCGCCGGCTGGAGGATATCCGCGCCGAAATCGGCAGCTGAGGGTATGAGCATGAAGCCGGAGACGAGATCGCAGATGATTGCCGCGGCGCTGATCATGATCGGCGCCGTCGCGGTCATCTATTTCCTGCCGTCTCTGGTGCTCTGGATCGGCCAGTATTCGCCGGCGCTTGCCTTTATCGTCGGCGCGATCCTGCTGCTCGGTTTCTTCTGGATTTTCTGGCTGAGGGCGCGGTATCAGCGTCGGCGTTGACGTTACGCCTGTAGCGACGCGCCTAGCAGCGAGAGCCCCACCAGCAGAACGAAAAGCGCGCCGCCGATCTCGATCGCATGGCCGACGCGGCGGCCTGTTTTTGAACCGGGTCCAGCAACCTTGAGAGCTATATCCTTGGCGCCGACCGCGAGTGAGGCGAGGATCGTAACGGTGATCGCCGTGCCGAGCGACATTGCCAGCACCGACAGGATGCCGCCGAGATAAAGGCCGTTCAGCAGCGAAAAACTCATGACGAGAATGGCGCCGGAGCAGGGGCGCAGGCCGACTGCGATGATCGCCGACCAGGCTTCCTTGAGACTGAAATCCTTGCCGTCCAGCATTTTCGGATCGGGCATGTGGCTGACACCGCAGGCCTCGCAATAGTCGCCGTCGCCTTCATAGTCATGGTCGTCGACTTCGACTGCCTTGAAATTCAGGCCGGTAGAGCTGCGGCTTGCGGCGGGTCCATCGAACAGTGTGCCGGTTGCGGGGTCGGCGTCCGGGACACGCACGACCCGTAGTTTCAGCGCGCGAAGCTTTTTCACCAACAGCCAGGCGCCGAAGAGGGCGACCATGGCGAAGCTTGCGACTTCCATCGCCCATGTCGCCTTTGTCATGGTGATGCCCGAGCCGCGCAGGACGACGAAGGCGGCGCCGACGACGAGGATCGCGACCAGCCCCTGGAGAAGCGCCGAGATAAACGAGATGGCAACGCCGCGGCGCAGTTCCACTTCATTGGCGATCATGTAGGAGGAAATGACCGCCTTGCCGTGACCGGGGCCGGCGGCGTGGAAGACGCCATAGGCGAAGGATAGGCCGATCAGGCCTGCCAAGGCGGAAGGGTCTTCCCGCATCGCTTTCAGCGAGCCGGTCAGGGCGCGATAAAAGGATTGCTGGTAGTAATTGATCCAGCTGAGATAGGGTGCGAACGGCCCGCCGACAGAGAATGAAGGTTCCGCCGATCCGACCCCCAGGGGCGACTGGGCGTGAACGGCGGTGGCGAGATAGAGGCTGGCAAAGGCCGCAGCGGCAAAGGCTGCCGCCACACCGAGCCTTGGAGATTTCAGCATGTCAGCTCCAGACGGGTCGCAAACATTTTCGACATGTCGGTTCCGGTCGGATCGTTGAAGAATGCGTCGGTCAGCGAGGCGCTGTTTTGGGAGAGGACCTCGTCGGGATCCGGACGGATGACTTTGTGCTGGCATTTGGCGAAGGCGGGGCCTTCGGCCACCAGGTCCTTGTCGGTCGGAAAGTCGATCGCGGTATACATGGTCGGGTCGTAGATACCGAACGTCAGTCTGCCCTTGAGCGGCATCGGCTTGTCCGGTTTGACCGAGAAGAAGACGAGGATCTGCCCATCCTTGAAGGTGACGCGGATCACGTCCGGTTTTTGCACGCCGACAGTTGCGCCATTCACCGTCAAAGTGGTGAAGTAGTGGTAGTCGCCAAGCGAGGTGCGCATCGTCTCGCCGAGTTCCGCCAGCTCGCTTTCGTCCAGTTTCAGATCGGTGTTCTTGTCGAAATCCAGCAACACGCTGGACGAGAAGACCTCGTCGAAACGCCAGACATTGCGCAGCTCCTGCACCATGCCATCCGGCCCGCCGATTACTTCCAGCCGCGATTCGACAAAGATATGGGGGTGGGCCGAGGCGGCATAAGGCAGTGTGCAGGCTGCAAGGGCAGTGATGATCGCAAGTCTTTTTTTCATTCGGTCCGGCGCCCTATATTCGTCCCGTGTCATCTGGTCAGCCTGCTGTGCCGTTGAAATGGGACGGAATTTCGACTCACATGTTACACAATTACTGTGACATCTACTGCGTCATCGCGCCTGGCGGAACCAGTTGGCTAGGTAATCGACGAAGCTTCTGACCTTGGCTGGCAGATAGCGACGATGCGGATAAACGGCGTAGATGCCGCGATCCTTGATGATGTAGTCATCGAAAAGCGTGACGAGCTCGCCGGACTGGATATAGGCGTTGGCGATGAAATCCGGGATGATCGCGACGCCGAGCCCCGCGCGAGCGGCCCGCAATGTCGCCTGCGGGCTGTTGACCTCGATCGGGCCTGACACGCCGACGGATAAAGTCGAGCCGTCCTTTTCGACGAAACGGATATTGTTGTGCCCGCGCGTGTTGGTATCGATGATAAAAGGGACATTGCTCAACTGCTGCGGATGTTCCAGCGGGCCGTATTGCGCGACGATATCTGCGGTCGCGACGGCATGTACACGGAAATCATTGAGCTTTTTTGCGATCATGCCGGAATCTTCCAGACGGGTGATGCGGATGGCCAGATCGAAATTTTCCTCGATCAGATCGACGAACCGGTCGTCCGCGACGATTTCCAGCTGAACATCGGGATGAGCCTTGGCAAAATCGATCAGCGACTGGCCGACATCGGCGTCGATGAAAGTGCGCGGCACGGAAACGCGCAATCGGCCCTTGAGGTCCGCATTGCCTTCGCGCACCAGGTCGGCGAGGTTGTCGATCTCCTTCAATATGTCCGAGGCGCTGCGATAATAGGTGTGGCCTGCTTCGGTGAGAGAGAACTGCCGTGTCGTGCGGTTCAACAGCAGCGCACCGAGATCATCCTCAAGCTCGCGGACATATTTGGAAAGAAGCGCCTTGGAGCGGCCGGTACGGCGCGCGGCGGCGGAAAAACCCTCGGCTTCGACCACATCGATGAAGGCGCGCATGCGGGTGAGGGTGTCCAAGGGATGTCTCCTGAATATTGAACGAAAGCGGCTGCTTCGTTCGATGTTTATGGACCAATGTAAAAATATGGTCGAGCGTAAAAAATCTCTTGATTATGACTGCGAATATTCTTATTTCCCGCTTTGCCCAAAGTCGCACGTGCCCATGGGTGTCCGCCGACCCTCGAATTGAGATTTATCTCTAAGGTGAGGTCATCGGTAAGGTACCTGGAACTAACCCCTCCAGTCGCTATTCCGGCCAACCGGAAAATGCGAGGACATCTGAAGCAACGACGGTGCGGGCCTTTCTAGTCTCTGCAGGCTTTCCATCAGCCTGCAATTCTGAAGAGGCACACCATCATTGCCGGAAGTGCGGTAGGGACAACCCTCCAATCCAAGGCAGACAAAGCCGGATCAAAGCTCGTGGCAGGGCGTTGGTCTACATATCGCGCGGTAAAGCGTGCTCACGGTACCAGTGTCTCCAACTACTGGCACCGAGCGCATTCTTATCCGTCCTTTGTCCTCCGGTTCGCAGCCGGAGCTTTGAGATTTCGAAGGGACTGACCCATGACCACTGCTCGCATCCTCGACTTCATCAAGACCCGACGTCCGGAAGGTCCGTGCCTCGTTGTCGATCTCGATGTCGTTCGCGACAATTTCCATGCGTTCCGTCATGCCCTGCCGGACAGCGCCATCTACTACGCGGTCAAGGCAAACCCGGAACCGGCAATCCTCAAGCTGCTCGCCTCTCTCGGCTCGAGCTTCGATTGCGCTTCCGTCGCCGAAATCCAGATGGCTCTCGACGCCGGTGCAACTGCCGACCGCATCTCCTTCGGCAACACGATCAAGAAGGAACGCGACATCGCCCGTGCACACGCACTCGGCGTCGGTCTCTTCGCTGTCGACAGCCATGAGGAAGTCGAAAAGATTTCCCGCGCTGCGCCGGGTGCGAAGGTATTCTGCCGCGTTCTGACCGATGGCGAAGGCGCCGAATGGCCGCTGTCGCGCAAGTTCGGCTGCGTGCCGCAGATGGCCGTCGATGTTCTCGTCTACGCTCACCAGATGGGTCTCGAAAGCTACGGCGTGTCCTTCCATGTCGGCTCGCAGATGACCAAGGTCGATGCTTGGGATTCGGCTCTGGCCGATGCCAAGCGCGTCTTCGCATCGCTGGCCAAGCAGGGCATCGTCCTGCAGATGGTCAACATGGGCGGCGGCTTCCCGACCAAGTACCTGCGCGACATCCCGAAGGCCGAGGAATACGGCCAGGCGATCTCCAACTCGCTGCGCAAGCACTTCGGCAACAACCTGCCGAAGACGATCATCGAGCCGGGTCGCGGCATGGTCGGCAATGCAGGCGTCATCAAGGCGGAAGTCGTGCTCGTTTCGCGCAAGTCGGACAATGACAACCACCGCTGGGTCTTCCTCGACATCGGCAAGTTCGGCGGTCTCGCTGAAACCATGGACGAGGCTATCCGTTACCCGATCCGCACCGAGCGTGACGGCGACGAGATGGAGCCTTGCGTTCTGGCCGGCCCGACCTGCGATTCGGCTGACGTGATGTATGAGAAGAACATGTATCCGCTGCCGATTTCCCTTTCGATCGGCGACGATGTTCTGATCGAAGGCACCGGCGCCTACACGACGACCTATTCGGCCGTCGCCTTCAACGGCTTCGAGCCGCTCAAGGCATACGTTATCTAAGGCACTTCTGCCGACAGTTTCGCGGTTCCCGAACCTCCAGCCGGGGGCCGCAAATCCACAACGAAACCTCGATACCGTCTGAAACGGTTTTAAGTGCGGGAGGCCCAAAGATGGCCACTGTTCTTGATTCTGTCCGCGCATTCTTTGCGCCGAGCCAAACCTACACGATCGACATGGAAAACCCGGCCGATGTGGTCGCGCGTGAAAGCCTGCTCGATCGCGCCATGGGCGCTGACCGCCGCAAGAAGTCGTCTGAAAAGATCCGCCGCAACCGCCTCCCGGCGGAAGGTCTGGCGCTGGTCGCCCGCGATGGCGACGGCCACCTGATCGGTACGGTTCGCCTGTGGAACATCGAGGCGGGCATTTCGCCGGAAGGCAATCCGATCGAGGCGCTGTTGCTCGGCCCGCTCGCGGTCTCCGCGGATCAGGAAGGCAAGGGCATCGGTGGGGCGCTGATGCGTGCCGCCATTGCAGAGGCGCATAACCGTGGCCATGGAGCCATCCTGCTGGTCGGCGACGCTCCCTATTATGAGAGATTCGGCTTTTTTGCCGAAAAGACTGCGCATCTCGTCATGCCAGGCCCTTTTCAGCGCGACCGTTTTCTGGCGCTGGAACTGAAGGCAGGCTGGCTTGAAGGTGCAGCGGGCATGATCGTTGCGAGCGGTCGCAAGCTGGCCTGAAATAGAATTGTTCAGCAAAAAGGCCTCGTGGCCACTCCGATCATCCCGAAGCCCCGCCTCCAGTTCCGGAGGCGGGGCTTTTCCTTTGCGGAATCCCGTGGAACGAGAGGAAATCAGCGGCGCATCGCCACTGCGTCATTTAGGCAACAATCGCCGCCTCCTTGATTAGTGGATGAGCACACTTGATCTCGATCAAGTGTCTGCAACTGCACGAGTTTTAGACCTTTTCCAGAAGATTTAGGCAGGCTGGAAGGAGAGGTTTTATGACAATCAGCAGCAGGAACTATGCGCGTTGGATGGTGGGGATCAGCGCGGGCTTTTTCGCATTCGGGGCCGCAGCCGCGGACATCGCGCCCGCCCAGGTCGCGCCCGTTGCAGAAGAAGCGATTTCTTCTCCGAGCCCGTGGCAGATCCGCGTACGCGCACTTGGCGTCATCACCAAGGATAGCGGTTCGGTTGATCAGAGCAGCGCTTACGGGCTGGAATATAGCGATACAGTCATTCCGGAACTGGATATCAGCTACTTCTTCACCGACAACATTGCCGCAGAACTGATCCTCGGCACGACCTATGCCAAGATCAACACGACCGGTGCTGCAGATCTGGATGTGGGCAAGGCCTGGCTTCTGCCGCCGACGCTGACGCTGCAGTATCACTTTACCGATTTCGGCGCGTTCAAGCCGTATGTCGGTGCGGGCATCAATTACTCGATGTTCTACAATCAGTCCGACAAGGGTGGCTTCAAGAACCTCGACGTCAAGAATGACTTCGGCTGGGCTCTGCAGGCCGGTTTCGACTACATGCTCGACGAGCATTGGGGGATCAATTTCGACGTGAAGAAGATCTTCCTCGAAACGGATTGGAAAGTTGATAACAGCCCGCTGGGTGTTCCGCTTTCGGGCAAAGCCAAGATCGATCCGTGGCTGATCGGTGCAGGTGTGACCTACCGCTTCTGATAGAAGAAAAGGGCGGGGGTATTAGTGCGGCGCGATTTTATCGCGCCGCCTTTTTTATTTTCAGTCGAGAGTGTTCAGGTCCCGGCCGGTGCGCGATAGGCTTCAGGAATGACGAAAATCTCGTCGGCACGGCCATAGCCCCCATCCTTGACTTCCTCGATCAGCACCATCGTGTGGGGGCGGGCGGCCTCGCTCATGTATTCGACCAGCATATCGGTCGTACGGTGCACGATCTCTCGCTTCTGGGCCTTGGTCAGTGCGCCTTCCGGGGTCTTGATATTGACGAACGGCATCGGGGTTTTCCTTCCTATTCGTTTTTCAGATCATGCCGCCATTGGCGCGCAGGATCTGGCCGTTGACCCAGCCGCTTTCCGTGCTTGCCAGGAACGAGACGACAGAGGCGATATCGTCAGGCTGTCCAAGGCGACCGAGCGGGATGTTGCGTATGATGTTCTGGACCAGCTCTTCCGACTTGCCGGTCATGAACAATTCGGTTTCCACCGGGCCGGGAGCGACGGCATTGACGGTGATGCCGCGTTTGCCGAGTTCCTTGGAGGCAACATGGGTCATGGCTTCGACGCCTGCCTTGCTGGCGGCATAGGGGCCGTAACCTGGACCGTACATGCCGACGACGCTGGACGAGAAATTGATGATCCGGCCGCCCTCGCGCAGCCGCTTGCCGGCCTCGCGAATGCCGTAGAATGTGCCGGTGAGGTTAATGGTGATGTGCCGGTCGAATTCGGCGTCATCCGTCTCCATCAGCGGAGACAGCTTCATGACGCCGGCATTGTTGACGAGGATATCGACGCCGCCGAAACTTTTCTCTGCCGCGTCGAAGAGCGCTGTGACGCCAGCTGATGTGCCGACATCCGCCTTGACGGCGATAGCCTTGCCGCCAGCTGTTTCGATTTCGCGGACGACGTCATCGGCTGCAGACTGGCTCGATGCGTAATTGACGACGACGGCAAGTCCATCCTTGGCGAGGCGCAGAGCCAGAGCCTTGCCGATCCCCTTGGAGGCGCCGGTGATGATTGCTACGCGGTTCGTGTTGTCGGTCATGGTAATTCTCCTTTTCTGATCGTGAAAATATGCTGATCTCCAGGGAGAACAATGGCGCCCGTTTGACATGACAATTTGTATGTGATGAACAATTACCATGGACAGATTATTGCGCATGCAGCTTTTCGTGCGGGTGGTGGAACGGGGCAGCTTTCTTGCGGCCGCCGCCGATCTGGGGCTCGCCCGCTCCACCGCCACTCAGGCGATCAAGGCGCTGGAGGCCGATGTCGGCGCGCGACTGCTCGAGCGGACAACGCGGCATGTGGCGGTGACGCTGGATGGTAGCGCATTTTATCAGCGTTGCTTGTCGATCCTTGCCGATGTGGATGAGGCGGAGGCGATCTTTCGGAATGCGAAGCCGCAGGGCATTCTGCGGGTGGATGGGCATCCGATGCTGACCCAGACCTTTCTTCTGCCGCATCTGAGGTCGTTTCTCGATCGCTATCCGTTGCTGGAGATCCAGTTCGGGCAGAGCGATCGGTTCGTCGATCTCGTGCGCGAGGGCATCGATTGCGTGATCCGGGCGGGAGAAGTGAGCGACAGTTCGCTGATCATGCGCAGGCTCGGCTCGATCTGCGAGATGACCTGCGCCAGCCCCGATTACGTCAAGGTTCGTGGTATGCCGAAAACGCCGGACGAGCTGGATGGGCATCAGGCAGTCGGCTTCATTTCTTCACGCACCGGGCAGATCATGCCGCTCGAATTCATGGTGGGGGAAGCCGTGCGTTATGTGACTTTGCCGGCGCGTGTCACGGCCAATAATTCCGATACGGTCATGGACCTTGCCCGCCGGGGTTTTGGCCTGATGCAGGCACCGCGCTATCACCTACAGCGGCATGTCGAGGAGGGCACACTGGTGGAGGTACTGCCGGATTTCCCGCCGCCGCCGACACCGCTCTCCGCTCTTTATCCGCAAAACCGCCAGCTCTCGCCGCGCGTGCGGGTATTTATTGATTGGGTGGCGAAGATATTTGCCGAAGCGGACATCTGAGGAAGCGCAAAGCCCGGAACGTCTCACAGGGGTTCATTTCGGCGTGAGGCTGCAGGTTCTGCCTTATTGCGGCAATCGCATTGCCCTATCTCTCAAACCATGATCACACGCCGTTCCGCACTCCTGTCCGCTCCATTCCTGTTTGCCGCCGGTCGCTCATTTGCGCAGCAGCCGGTGCCGCAACCGCCCGAGACACTGAAAACTGTTCTCGATCAAGCCGCCGGGCTTGAACCGCTGAAGGTGGTTCTGGTCTATCGCAACGGAGAGCCGCTGGCCGAGCGAGCTTTCAATGGACGTTCGCTTAACGCTTCGACCAACATCAAGTCGGCGTCGAAATCGATCATTTCCTGCCTTGTCGGTATCGCCATCGACCGCAAGCTTCTGGAAGGGACCGAGCAGAAGATCGCGCCGATCCTGGAAGCCGATCTGCCGCGCAATCCCGACCCACGCCTTAACGAAGTCACGATCGGCAATCTGCTTTCGATGCAGGCGGGGCTGTCGCGGATGTCGGGGCCGAATTACGGGCGTTGGGTGGCAAGCCCGAACTGGGTGCGTTTTGCTCTGTCGGAAACGTTCGATGGCGAGCCGGGCGGCGAAATGCTGTATTCCACCGCATCAACGCATCTCCTTTCTGCCATTCTTACCCGTGTAGGGTCCAAGTCGACCTTGGCGCTGGCGCGCGACTGGCTGGAGCCTGTCGATGGTTTCAGGATCGGTGCCTGGGAGCGTGATCCGCAGGGCATCTATCTGGGTGGAAACCAGATGGCGATGTCCGCCCGCTCGCTGATGGCTTTTGGTGAGCTTTACCGCAATGGCGGCAAGACCGGGGAGGGGCGGCAGGTCGTTTCGCAAGGCTGGATCGACCAGTCTTGGATGCCACGCACCAATTCCCGTTTCTCGGGCGATGCCTATGGCTATGGGTGGTTCATGCGGGAGATCGGCGGGGAAGAGGTCAAGTTCGGATGGGGTTATGGCGGGCAGATGGTCTATGTCATCCCGTCACTCGCCATGACGGTGGTGATGACGTCGAATGAAAGCGGCCCGTCTGCGCGTAATGGTTATCGTGACCAGTTGCATGATCTTCTGGCGGATATTATCCGCGTCACGCCTGTCTGATCGCCAATCGACAGATCAATATCGAATAAAAGCCGGAATATTAGGGTTACCTGTTCATCATGCAGCGGGCATTCCATTGCATTATCGGCGCCTAATATTAAGAGTGAATTCACAACCAAAGCGAGTAAACTGGCTGCGGTTGGTTTTCGAATTCCTCTCCGGGAGCAACACCGGCCTCACGTCATTAGCGTGGGCCGACGCTTTCCCGTGGGGTGGGTGGGGGAAGTATGGAGCCCCCACCCATTCTTTGCTGTTACTCTGGCCCTGTGAGGAGTTATGCGCTGATGTCGATCACACCGCAGTCGCCAGCTTCAGATGAGAAGGAGAGCAGCTTGCCGCTGGCGCTCCAGCTCAAGCCGGTAATCGCGCCCTTGCCCGGGCGTCGCAGCAGCGCTTCCTTCTCGTCGGCGATCCTCACACCAAGGATCATGCCGTCGATGAAGCCGATGGCGAGAACTTCTTCCGCAGGGTGGAAAGCGACCTGGGTGACCATGATATTGGCGCGGGTGCCGAGTTCCATCGGGGCCTTGCCCATCGGGCCGTCCTTCGATGAGAAGGGCCAGACGATGGCGGCGGGTGCACCCGAGGAGGCGAGCCACTTGCCCTTTACCGACCAGGACAGTGATTTCACCTTGGCGGGATAACCGGTCATGCGCATGTGGCGGTTTTCGCCGGCCTTGCCGTCGAGCTTCCAGCCATGCAGCGCGTTTTCCTGCATCGTGGTGACGAGGAAGCGGCCGTCCGGCGAGAAGGTGACGCCGGTATGGGCACCTTTCCAGTCCAGATCGGCTGCCGGTGCGTTGGTGCCGACCCAGTGCAGCGAGACGCCATTATAGCGGGCGGCGGCGATCCGGAGGCCCTTGTTGGCGAAGGCGATGCCCTCGACACTTCGCTCCTCGGTGAATTCCTTGACCGAACCATCGCCCTGTCGCACGACGCTCGTCTTGCCGACGGCATAGGCAACGGCATTCTGCGGACCGCCAGCGATGACGCTGATCCATTTGCGCGGTACTTCTGCAAGTACGGTCGTTTCGCCATCATGGCCGATGCGCACAACCTTGCCGTCTTCGCCGCCCGAAAGCAGGGTGGCGCTGAAGGGATCGCGAATGCAGGTCAGAAGCCCCTGATGCGCCTCGGTCACCTTTTCGCCGCCATCGAGACGATGAATGCTGCCGGCAGCGGTGGCAAAAAAGGGAATGTCGCCCAGGAAATGCGTGGAGACGACGTGGCCTTCAATATCGAGCGGTGCAACTGTCGGCATCAGACGGCCATCATTCGAGACATTGGTTCACTATCCATATGGTTTTCGGGCGCCGTTTCCGACGCCCGTTTTTCTATATTGAAATCTGCAGCCGATGTCAGGCCGGTGTCTTGGCGGTCGCCTGGCAGGCGAGGAAGCTCTGCTCGATCTTGGCGAAATCCAGATTGCGGCCGATGAAGACGAGGCGGCTTTCGCGCTTCTCGCCATCCTTCCACGGACGCTGGTGATCGCCTTCGACGATCATGTGAACGCCCTGGATGACATAACGCTCATCATCACCGGCAAAGGCGATAATGCCCTTCAGGCGCAGGATGTTCGGGCCTTCCGTCTGGGTGATCTTCTGGACCCAGGGGAAGAAGCGATCCGGGTTCATTTCGCCGCCGCGCAGCGAGATCGACTTCACCGTGATGTCGTGGATCGGCGACATGGAATCATGATGGCCATGGTGGTGGCCGTGATCATGGTGATGATGATCGTGGTCATGATCATGATGGTGGTGATCATGGCCGTGGTGATGGTGGTCATGATCGCAGTCCGGACCGCAGACGTGATCCTCGTGGTCATGATCGAGGAAGTGCGGGTCGTTTTCGAGTGCGCGCTCCAGATTGAATGCGCCTTGATCAAGCACGCGGGAGAGATCGACGCCGGAGCGGCTGGTCTTGTAGATGCGAGCCGTCGGATTGATGGCGCGTACGACATCCTCGACGATCGCCAGTTCTTCCGGCGTGACGAGATCGGTCTTGTTGATGAGAACGACGTCGGCAAAAGCGATCTGGTCTTCGGCCTCACGGCTGTCCTTCAGGCGCAGCGGCAGATGCTTGGCATCGACCAGCGCGACCACGGCGTCGAGTTCGGTCTTGGCGCGAACGTCGTCATCCATGAAGAAGGTCTGGGCAACCGGGACGGGATCGGCAAGACCGGTCGTCTCGACGATGATGCCGTCGAAACGGCCCGGACGGCGCATCAGGCCTTCGACCACGCGGATCAGGTCGCCGCGCACCGTGCAGCAGACGCAGCCATTGTTCATCTCGTAAATCTCTTCGTCCGACTCGACGATCAGGTCGTTGTCGATGCCGATCTCGCCGAATTCGTTGACGATGACGGCGTATTTCTTGCCGTGGCTTTCGGAGAGAATGCGGTTGAGAAGCGTCGTCTTGCCGGCGCCGAGATATCCGGTCAGCACGGTAACGGGAATGGGCTTTGCTGCTGGAGCTTCGGTGGTCTGGTCGGTCATAGGGAAACCTCGAAGGTTAACGGCTTGCGCCGAATGGCATTGGCACGGGGCGCCAGAAATCGTCCGCTCCATATAAGGGTAAGGCCGAGCGAGTTCAAAGGGTTTCGATGTTATAAAATCACGTCAGGAAACGGATCGAGATATAGCAGATGTGATGTCGGTCCGGGCGAAGTCATCTCCTATATAGAGGAGAGGACATTCGAACTCGTTGGCGGTGGCATAGGCAAAACAGTCGCCGAAATTGAGAGAAGCTTTATGGAAGCCCTTGCCCCATCGAGCGTAGGCCACGGCCGCCCTTTCTGCTCTGATGTCGTCGAGCTCTATTACGGTCAGAGGAAGTCGATCGATAAGGGACGTCAGACCTGATAAGCAGTCTTTTCCTCGCGCTACGATCAATGCTTCAGTCAAGGTTGCCGCGTTGATGAGCACTTGGGTTTGATCTGCGAGAACCTCCCGACATGCAAGAGCTTCCGGTTCGTTATTTACGATCGCGATCAAAGCGGACGTATCTATAACGATCATTCGGGAAGGCCGTCCTCGCCATAAAGAAAATCCTGGCTTCGTGCAGCTGAGGTTCGGTCAGACGATTTTTTCGGTGCCATTGCCCTGATTTCATCGATGAGGGCGCGGCGTTCTTCTGGAGATGAGGGCGGTTTCAATGGCACGATCTGGGCCACTTTTTGACCGCGGCGCGTCAATACCACTTCTTCACCGGCCTCGGCTCGATGAAGAAGTTCGGTGAGACTCGCTTTGGCATCGCTTACGGAGATTTCCATCGATACTTTCCATAATGGTCCATGTATATGGTCTAGTATGGCTGTTGCTTGGAAAATCTCAAGATAATTCGTCGACGTCAAACTTTGCCACATCCTCCAGCAGTTCGATAATCCCCTTCACCGTATGGGCGACAAGCTGTTCGCCGCGCTCCGCAGTTGCTGCCGACGCATTGCCGGCGACGCCGATGGGGTTGAGATCCGACATTTTCCAGCCGAAGGCATGCGGTCCGTAAGCGCGTAGATGGGTGAAATCTCGGGCGAACTCGGACTGTCTGGAGGTGAAGGGTTGGGCTTTTGCCATATCTACCCTATCCGGCCATAACGCCAGCATGACGGAGGTCTCGATGTCGCCGCCGTGTATGTCGATCGCCTTGTCTTGCGGGCTGATCCAGCCCTGTGGCTGGCCGAAACGTGTCCAGCTTGTGGCGACTGCGAGCATGCCGAACCTGATGCGGGCCTCAGTCGCGACGATCGTCATCAGCGGCGAATTTCCGCCATGGGCGTTCAGCATGACGAACTTTTTGATACCTTGATTATTCATCTCTTCGGCAATGCCGAGCCAGCGGTTGACGGCTTTGTCGAAGGCAAGGGTCCGGGTGCCGGCGACATGCATATGTTCGACCGAATAGCCAACGGGTTCAGTAGGGAGAAATGTGATGGGGAGCGTCGGCGGAAGCGCCGGGATGAGTCGCTGCACGAGACCCTCCGCAATCAGCGTATCGGTGTCGAAAGGCAGGTGCGGACCATGCTGTTCGTGGGCGCCCAGGGGCAATACCGCGATCCAGTCGCGTCTTTCTGTGGACTCAAGTGTCTGATCATTGTCACAAAAGCGCGGTTTGGGATGCGACATCTGGCGGTGGTTTCCCGGTTTCGTTATGGATAGCGCGCATTACTATAGTGGCGACCTTCACCAAGCAAAGCGGGCAGGACCGATGAGCAAGAAAAAGGGCGAGAAGAAAGCGAAGTCCGGCAAGAAGAAGGAGCTTGCAGCTCTTTCGGCGGCTGATCTCGCACCGGCGATCACCCAGGCCGCCCGCTCGGTTCGTACTGCGCTCAGCCGCAGCATTTCCGATAGCGGCCTTTATGCCGGCCAGGACGGGGTTATCCTCGCACTCTCGGAAGACGACGGGCAGACGCCCGGTCAGCTGGCCGCGCGGCTCGGCGTGAAAGCGCCGACCATGACCCGCACGATCGGGCGCATGGAGGCGCAAGGTTTCGTCGAGCGCAGGGCTGATGGCCATGACGGACGGCTCACCAAGGTTCATCTCACGGAAAATGGCCTGAAGAGCGTTGAGTCGATCGGGCAATCCGTTGCCGATTGCGGCGCGATGGCCGTGCGAGGTTTTTCCGAAAAGGAGGTGCGCACGCTTTTGAAGCTGCTGAGGGCTGTGGAACACAACCTGCAGCCGGAAGCCGACGAAGACTGACGGGCCTCCGGCCCATTCCCCGGCTATTGTGCTTGCAAATTAAATTGTTTATTTAAAAATTTTAGTTTGCAAGGCCGGCGCCAGAAACCGGCTTTCAAGAAAAGCAATCCGGAGGGGTTATGGCGCAGAAGGTGAAGCTTTCTACGATTGCAGACAGCCTTGGGCTTTCGACTGCAACAATCTCATTGGCACTCAGGGACAGCCCGCTCGTCGCAGCTGATACGCGCGAGAAGATCAAAGAGCAGGCACGCGCACTCGGTTATATCTACAATCGTCGCGCTGCCAGCCTCAGAACGTCGCGTTCCGGCATTATCGGCGTTGTCGTGCATGACGTGATGAACCCGTTTTACGGCGAAATCCTCAAGGCGATCGAGACAGAACTCGACCGTAGCAGCCACACATTCATTCTCTCCAACCATTACGACTCGGTCGAGAAGCAGCGCACCTTTATCGAGACGCTGCTGCAACTCGGCGGTGACGGCGTTATCATGTCGCCGGCGATCGGCACGCCGGTCGAGGATATCAGGCTTGCGGAACAGAACGGCATGCCGGCCATTCTGGTTGCCCGTACGATGGATGGCGTCGACCTGCCGACCTATCGTGGCGACGACAGCTACGGCATCTCGCTTGCAACAAATCACCTGATCGGACTTGGTCACCGGGTGATCGCGATGATCGGCGGTACGGACCAGACCTCCACCGGTCGCGACCGTTACCAGGGTTATGTCGACGCGCTGCGCAAGGCCAACATCGATGTCGATCCAAGCCTGCGCATTCCGGGTCCGCGTACCATGCAGGGCGGGTTCGAGGCCGCTGTGAATTTCCTCTCTCTGCCGCAAAAGCCGACGGCGGCCGTCTGCTGGAACGATCTCGTGGCGATCGGACTGATGAACGGCATCGCCCGTGCAGGGCTCATTCCCGGACAGGATATTTCCGTCACCGGTTATGACGATCTGGAGCAGGCGTCGATTTCGACGCCGTCTCTGACCACCGTTTCCAACCAGCAGGCGGATGTCGGCCGGCTTGCGGCACGTGCGCTGCTTGACCGTCTGGCCGGAAGCCACGAGCCGGATGGCCTGCATCTGATCAAGCCGGAAATGCGCATCCGCCAGTCGACATCGCCTTACAAGCCGCTTCGGGATCTCGCCAAGGCAGAGGCTTGATTCGGCCTTATGCCGCCGCGCCTTCGAGGGTCGCCTTGCGGGCAGCATAGGCGCGAACGGCATCGCCGAAAGCTTCGAAAAGGGCGCGGGACGGTGAATCTGTTTCCGCCCAGTATTCCGGGTGCCATTGCACGCCGACGGCAAAATTCTTCGCATCGATAACTGAGACGGCTTCGACCGTGCCGTCCTCGGCGCGGGCTTCCACCTGCAGTCTCGGCGCCGTTTCGGAAATTGCCTGGCGGTGTAGCGAGTTTACCTGCACTTCGCCTGCTGTTCCGAGATAACGGGCGATGCAGGATCCTTCCGCGATAATAACCGGCTGGCGGATGGCATACATGCCGTCGCGTTCCGAAACATCGGGCTTGCGATGATCCCAGATGCCTGGCTGATCCTGGATTTCACTTGCCAGCGTTCCGCCGAGGGCAACATTCAGTTCCTGGATGCCCCGGCAGATAGCGAGAAGCGGAATGCCGCGTTCAATGGCGCGGCGAATGAGTGGCAGCGAGGTCGCGTCGCGGCCGTGATCGAACGGCCCGTCGGCGTCGGTTGCCTCTTTGCCGTAAAGCGAAGGGTGGACGTTGCTGACTGCTCCGGAAATCAACACGCCATCGACTCTGTCGAGAATGGCATCGGCATCATTGCCTGTTTCGAAAGCCGGCACGATGAAGGACATGACGTCGGCGACTTTCAGCGCAGCCGACACATACTGGTTCGGGGCGGCGTGCCAGATGGCACCTTCGATGTCACGAATATCGGCAGGGACGGCGACGATGGATTTCGGCAGATGAGAGGCCATGGTGGTTCCGAATTGATGGGACGAAGCCAGAGAAACAGAGAACGCCTCCAATTGCTAGAGGAATTGAGGTGGCAAAACCAGTCGCAGTGTGACGAGAAATAGATGCAAGGATCTATGGTGTCACCGACCAAATTATCTTCTCATTTCTTGAGTTATGTCATGAAGCGATCTGCTCTTCGGGAGGAGGTTACAGGTGGTCCAATCAAAAGGAGACCTCTCATGTTTGCCGCTCTTTCGCCCTATGTCGCTGGCCTTGTCATTCTCTGGTGGCTGGCCGGTGCCTACGTCATTCCACGCGATTTCATTCGTGTGCAGCGGAACAAGCGTGCTGCAGAGAGTGAGAAGTTCCTCCACGGGTAAGTATATCCATTATGGAGCTTTCTTGATAAATCTGTGGCTGCCGAAATAATGGGCATATCCTGCTGAAAACAATTTATAATTAGAGTTTCGAACACTACAGACGAAAGTCTAATTCGTTATTGGCACTTCAACCCCTCGTTTGCGTTTCCCCTCGCTTGCAAGCCTTTAGGCAACATGTTTACCTCATCGATGATGTCCGGCGGATTGGAGGATGCGCCGGAAGTCGATCGTGATCGGGAGGATATTCATGGATCGTCGTCAGTTCTTCAAGAAAGCTGCAGTCACCGGAGCGGGCGCGCTTGCCGCCGGATCTCTGGCTGCACCTGCAATCGCTCAGGCCAATCCCAAGATTACATGGCGTCTCACGTCGTCGTTTCCGAAATCGCTCGATACGATCTATGGCGGCGCGGACGACATTTCCAAGCATGTCGCGGCGGCTACGGATGGCAACTTTACCATCCAGCCTTTCGCCGCCGGCGAAATCGTACCCGGCTTGCAGGCGGCTGACGCAGTCACGTCCGGCACGGTCGAAATGTGTCACACCTGCTCGTATTATTTCGTCGGCAAGGATCCGACATTTGCGATCGGTACGGCAATTCCGTTCGGCATGAATGCGCGCTTGACCAATTCCTGGTTCTACCAGGGTAACGGCAACACGCTGATGAACGAGTTCTATGCCAAGCACAACATTTACGGTCTGCCGGCCGGCAATACCGGGGCGCAGATGGGTGGCTGGTTCCGCAAGGAAATCAACACCGTCGACGACTTCAAGGGCGTAAAGATGCGCATTGCCGGGATTGCCGGCAAGGTGCTCGAGAAACTCGGAGCCGTGCCGCAGCAGATCGCCGGCGGCGATATCTATCCGGCCCTCGAAAAAGGCACGATCGATGCTGCCGAGTGGGTGGGGCCTTACGACGACCACAAGCTCGGCTTCTTCAAGGTGGCGAAATATTATTATTATCCGGCGTTCTGGGAAGGCGGGCCGACGATCCACTCCTTCATCAACCTCGGCAAATGGAACAATCTGCCGAAGCAGTATCAGGCGGCGCTGACCGATGCCTGCGCGTTTGCCAATACCAACATGATGGCGAAATACGACCAGAAAAACCCGACCGCGATCAAGCAGATCGTCTCGCAAGGCACGACGCTGCGGCCCTTCAGCCAGGATATCCTTGAAGCGTGCTACAACGCCGCGCTCGAAGTCTACAAAGAGATCTCGGCAACGAATGCGGACTTCAAGAAGGTCTATGAGGATCAGGTCGCTTTCAAGAAGGAGGGGTACTTGTGGATGCAGTTGTCGGAATACACGTTCGACACGTTCATGATGATCCAGCAGCGTAACGGCAAGCTCTGATCATCGGCCTCTGATTTTAAGAATAAAGAAACCCCGGAGCTAGGCTTCGGGGTTTCTGCGTTCCGGATAAGAAAAGGCCCGGTTCGATGCCGGGCCTTTGATATCAGTTGAATTTCGGTGGTTCGGACAGATTGGGAGCAGCAGGCTGGGCCGGCGCGCCGTCCATGGGCGGCAGGCCGAAGTTCGGCATGCCATTTCCGCCGCTGTCATTGCCAAAGCCCGGAACCTCGATCTTGATCGTGTTCAAATCCACATCCGGTGCCTTGTCCAGCCAGTAGGTGACGGATTCGGGCCAGAAGATGATGATGGCGACGAGGATGAGCTGCATGCCGAGCCATGGGATCGCACCTAGATAGATATCCTTGGTCTTGACGGTCTTCGGCGCGATCGAGCGCAGGTAGAAGAGTGCAAAGCCGAAGGGCGGGTGCATGAAGCTCGTCTGCATGTTGACGCAGAGCAGGACGCCGAACCAGATCAGGTCGATGCCGAGCGACTGGGCGACGGGCGCCAGAAGCGGCAGGACGATGAAGGCGATTTCGAAGAAATCGAGGAAGAACGCCAGGAAGAAGATGAAGATGTTTACGAAGATCAGGAAGCCGAGCGCGCCGCCTGGAATGTGAGAGAGCAGATGCTCGATCCACAGGCCGCCATCCATGCCCTGGAACACAAGGCTGAAGCAGGTCGCGCCGACCAGGATGAAGACCACCATGGAGGTGATTGTCATGGTGGAATGCATGGCCTGCTTGATCAGATCCCAGGTCAGGCGGCGATGCAGGGCGGCAAGTACCATGGCGCCGACAACGCCGAGTGCGCCAGCTTCCGTCGGAGTTGCAAGACCGAGGAACAGCGTGCCCAGCACGAGGAAGATCAGCACGACCGACGGCACCATGCCCCAGAGGACACGCATGACGAGGGCTGCATTCAACTCGCCGCGCGCCTCCGGTGGCAGAGGCGGGACATCCTTCGGGCGCACGATCGACAGGACGAAGATGAAGCCGAGGAAGATCAGGACCTGGAGGATCGAGGGCCCGATCGCGCCGAGATACATGTCGCCGACCGAACGGCCGAGCTGGTCTGCAAGCACGATGAGAACGAGAGACGGCGGGATGACCTGGGTAATCGTGCCTGACGCAGCAATAACGCCGGTCGCGAGCCGGGGATTATAGCCGTATTTCAGCATGATCGGCAGCGAGATCACGCCCATGGTGATGACTGATGCCGCGACGGTGCCAGTAATTGCACCGAGTATGGCGCCGACGATGATCACCGCATAGGCAAGGCCGCCCGGAATGGCGCCGAACAGCTTGCCCGTGCCCTCCAGCAGATCCTCCGCCAGGCCGCAGCGCTCGAGGATTGCCCCCATGAAGGTGAAGAACGGGATGGCAAGCAACAGGTCGTTGGAGACGATGCCGAAAATGCGCAACGGCAGCGCCTGCAGGAAAGCGAATTCGAAGTGGCCGGTGGCAATGCCGAGCAGACCGAAAAACAGGCCGACTGCCGACAGAGAGAAGGCGACGGGAAAACCGTAGAGCATGAAGATGATCATGCCCAGGAACATGGCTGGCGGCATTATGCCGAATGCGAACATGGCTTAATCCCCCGGTGCCTTATTGAAGCGGTTTTTCGTAGGTCGTGTCGACCTCAAGGGTGCCCGTAAGCCCCGCGATCCGCTTGATCAATTCGGATAACCCCTGCAGCGCGAGCAGCACGAAACCTGCGACAATCACAAGCTTGACAGGCCAGCGAAGAAGGCCGCCGGCGTTGGAGGACATCTCGCCCTGCTGGAAGGAGAGAGAGAAAAACGGCCAGGAAAGCCATGCGAGATAGAGGCAGGCCGGAATGAGGAAGATGATCAGGCCTAGAGTATCGATCCACAGCCGCGTGCGATCCGAAACGGCGCCATAGATAAGGTCCACGCGTACGTGTTCATTCAGGCGCAACGTATGCGAGGCGCCGATCAGTACGATGAAAGCGAAGAGATACCACTGGATCTCAAGCCAGCCATTCGAGCTGTAGTTGAACATGTAACGGATGAAGGCGTTGCCCGCGCTGATCAAACAGCAGGCCAGCACGAGGTAACCGGAAAATTTTCCCAGCACTTCGCTCAAGCGGTCTATCAGGCCGCTAAACCGTAATAACAGTCTCATTCGTTCCCACTCCCAACAGGTCCTTTTATCCCGCCTGTTCTTTGGTGGCGATGTAAACGAAGGTCTAAGGAAAGAAAAGCGGAAACGACTAACGCGAATTGGCGGCGGCTCTCAAGGCGGCGGCTCCGAAATGCTTCTGGCGTCGATCCTTGCGCTGAGAAACGTTGTTTTCGGTATCTCGAATATGGCGCTCTTGCTTTACGTTTCGTTGAACACGTTTGGATGTTCACCCCCCAAAGTCGAAGGGGTTAAACTGAGCAACAATCAAATCTTAAAAGATTTTCTTCAGTGTCGCGCGAAAGCCAAGGGAATGAGACCCGGTGGAGACCCGATGAAGGATTTGGAAGCGAAGACGCTACCGACAGAGCTGTATCTGCCGTTCGTCGAATCGCTATTCAAGAACCGTGGAACATTATGGACTGGAATGGTTGTCCATATCCTGTCCTGCGCGATCATTTTTGCTACGACCGGTTCCCGATTCTATCTCCTCATGATCGCGGTGTTCATCACCGTATTCGGCTATCGCATCTACTGGTTCCGCCGGTTCAGCCTGATCGACCACAGCCAGCTTTCCAAGAGCGAAATCGAAGCGTGGGAATCTCGCTATGTTCACGGCGCGGCTGCCACCGCATTCGTGCTCGGCATTGGTAGTGCCTATGCGGTGCTTGTGCTCAAGGATATGCTGGCGGCATTCATGTGCATCGCCGTCACGATGGCCTCGATGGTCTCCATCGTTGGCCGAAATTACGGTTCCGCCCGTGCGGTCGCGCTCCAGACAATCGGCTGCTGCCTGCCTCTGGTGCTTGCATGCCTGTTGACGGGAGACATCTATCTCGCCCTGATCTCGCTTTTCCTGATCCCGTTCGGGTTGACGACGCAATCCATGGCGAAGGGCGTGCGGGAATTCCTCTACGAAAATGTGCTGGCCTCGCGGGAAATGACGCGGATCGCCGACCAGCTCGATATAGCACTCACTACAATGACCCACGCCTTGATCATGCTCGATGCAGATGGCCGTGTGCAGGTAATCAATCGTCGTGCCTGCGAGCTTCTTGATCTGCCGGACGCGGACGAGCTGAAGGGGGCCGCATTCATCACCGTCTTGAGACGGAGCGGCCAGTCGCTTTCGGATGATATCCTGAAAAAGATAGGACAGCTGTCTGCGGGGCAGGCGGGCAAGACGCTCCTGTGTTTAAAGGAAACCGTCTATCTCGAATTCTCGCTCAGCCACCGCACCGACGGTGGCGTCGTCATGTTGTTCGAAGATGTCAGCGCGCGCGTGGCAGCCGAAGAAAAGATCCTGCATCTGGTGCGCTACGATACGCTGACGGGATTGCCGACGCGCGGCTACTTCGCCGAGCTTGCGGCGCGGCATCTCAGAGAGGCCAATACCGACCTCTTTGCTGCCTTTGTCATCTTTGACGTCGACGGGTTCAAGCATGTCAACGATATGCAAGGCCATGTTGTCGGCGATCGACTTCTTGCCGCGATATCCGACCGGCTTGTGCATGAAGCGGGCGAGGAGATCATCGTCGGCCGGTTGGTCGGCGACGAATTCGTAATTTTTGCCACCGGAAGGGATCGCGCTGCTCTGGAAGTTCGTATCAACGGCATCCAGACCGAAATTCAGGGAAGCTATCGTGTCGACAGGCTCGACCTGCCGGTATTCGTAAATGCCGGCGGAGTGATTCTCGAAGGTCAGGACTTCGACATGGAAGCCTGGCAGATCAAGGCGGATCTGGCTCTCAACGACGCAAAGTCGGTTGGCAACGGAACGTTGACGATGTTCCGGCCGGAAATGGACGCCCGTTATGTGGCGGAACAGCGGCTGAAGGCCGATTTGCGTCTGGCTATAGAGCAGGGAGACCTGACCGTCGTTTACCAGCCGATGTATCGTCCGGACGGCTCTGAGATGGAATGCTGCGAGGCATTGGTTCGCTGGTCGCATCCGGAGCGCGGCTTTATCGGTCCCAACATTTTCATTCCGATGGCCGAGAGCATGGGGCTGATTTCCGAGATCACCAGGTTCGTCCTCGAACGTGCCTGTGCGGATTGTGTTTCTTGGCAGAACGGGATCTCTGTTTCGGTCAACCTCTCCATCCACGATCTCCGTGGTGGTCAGATCGTGCCGCTGGTGGCAGACATACTGGCACGTTCCAAGCTCGATCCGACGCGCCTGCACCTGGAAGTCACCGAAAGCTGCTTTATGGACGAACCCGTGGTTGTCAGCACGACCCTCGGCAGGTTGCGCGCAAGCGGCGTGACGATCGCTATCGATGATTTCGGCACGGGGTTCTCAAGCCTCAGCTATCTCGATTCCCTGCCCATCGATATCGTCAAGATCGATCGTGCCTTCGTGCGAGATATCGGCACCGAGTCGCGTCGCCTGAAGCTCCTCAGCGGTATCGTGCATCTGTCGCGCGAACTCGATCTCAGGATCGTTGTCGAAGGCGTGGAGACGTTCGAGCAGCTTGAACTGGTCAAGAAGCACCGGTTTGCAGATCTCATTCAGGGTTACATTTTCTCCCCGCCCATCCCTGCAAATGCGATTGCGGAACTCAGCCAGAAGACCGCTTCTGCCCGCAAGCTTGCCAGCCGACAAAATCGCCGCGACAAGGGCGCAGAACCGCGCGCTTTCGGTACCGCGGGCTGATCAATCCTCTCATCTCATCGCAAATGAACCGACTAATGTAGGCTGTTCTGAAATGCTACGGTTAACCTGTTGTTAACCATAAGTTTTAAAAGACTGTTAATCATGATCTTCGTCATTGCGATCACGCCCCGTTTCAGGGTTAATCAATCGTTAATAGCGATGGGTAGCCCAAATGTCAGTGGTTCAGAGTTTTTCAGACAAAGCATTTTCCGAAAAACTGCTCTCGGCACTCGACCATATCGAGTATCGACGCATTGAGGGACACGAGGATTTCGAGGATGTGGCGCGCTTGCGCTACAAGGCCTACAAGGCCCAGAACGTGTTGCCTGTCGGGGCGAGCCATCTCCTGGATGAAATCGATTTCGTCCCGCATGCCTATGTCTTCGGTATCTATTACTACGAAGAGCTGATCTCGACGGTACGGGTACATCACGTCACGTCGGAGCATCGGACCTGCCAGTCGGTCGGCGTCTTTCCCGATGCGGTGAACAATCTGCTTGATGCAGGGCTGACATTCATCGATCCGGCCCGTTTTGCCGTCGATCCGGATATTGTCGGTGAATTGCCGGCCATTCCCTACATCACGCTTCGCCCGTCTATCATGGCGGCCATTCACTTCGATGCCGACCGGGTTCTGCAGCACATCCGGCCGCCGCATGCAGCCTTCTACCGGCGGGTCTTCCTCGCAGACACGATCGTGCCGCCGACGATTGCTCCCATATATGGGTTCGAGCTGACGCTACTGGCATCCAGGGTTCGCGAAGTGCGTCCGCAGCTGATGCGCCGCTTCCCGCTTTTCCAATCGGAAGCCTATGAGCGGCGCCTGATGTTTGCCGAGCGGCCGATGGTTCTGTCGCCACCGCTAACGGTGCTGCCAACAGCGCGGTTTGCCAGCAGGCCGACTTCGCCGGAAATGGCATTTCTTCGCTGATTTCGCTTGGGCAGCGCCTCCGCTAACTGATCTCGCAAGCCATTGCACTCGACGGTTGTTCGTGTATTCCTGATATAGCCCGATACTTAAGCGGGCCGCAGGGAGAGTTGGGCTATCAGATCAACGGTAGCCGGATATGCGGACACCAGGGAGAGGCTCATGGACGATCATCACAATGGACCAGTAGAGATTGGCGCGCCGATGGATCACATGGCGCATGAGCAAACTTACGAGTCATTTCTGGCGGCTGCCAAGTGGGGGGCGATGACCATTGCCGCCTTGCTGATTGCCATGGCTGGTGGCTTCTTTGGTGGCCTTGGGCTGATCGGCGGTTTGGTCCTGTTCATCATTCTCAACATTATCGGCGTTTTTCTGCTGCGATAGAGGCTTGCTGGCCCCGTTGATCCAGCCGGCATGCGGGTCGTCCTGATATTGGAAGAGGCGTCGGGCGATGGCTTCGTCTCGTCGTTCAATATCAATGAACAATCCGTTTCGGCCAAGCCGGCACTCGCGGACTAACAGAAGTTACTCCGGCATGCCATGTAAGCGTCAATATCATTTCACACGCTTATGCCGGAGTGCCTCATGAAGAAGATCGGATTTCTCTCTTTCGGCCATTGGACGCCGTCACCCCAGTCGCAGACCCGCTCGGCTGGCGATACGCTTCTGCAGTCGATTGACCTTGCCGTTGCTGCTGAAGAGCTGGGTGCCGACGGCGCCTATTTCCGCGTTCACCATTTCGCCCGGCAGCTTGCTTCGCCTTTTCCGCTGCTTGCGGCCGTTGGTGCCAGGACCAGCAAAATCGAGATCGGTACTGGCGTTATCGACATGCGCTACGAGAACCCGCTTTACATGGCGGAAGATGCCGGCGCCGCCGATCTCATTTCGAAGGGTCGTTTGCAGCTGGGTATCAGCCGCGGTTCGCCTGAGCAGGTCATCGATGGATGGCGCTATTTCGGTTATGAACCGGAAGAGGGAAAGACGGACGCGGATATGGGGCGCCGCCATGCCGAAGTCTTCCTTGACGTATTGAGAGGACAAGGTTTTGCCAAGCCCAATCCGCGTCCGATGTTCCCCAATCCTCCGGGCATGCTTCGGCTTGAACCGCATTCGGAAGGTCTGCGTGAGCGTATCTGGTGGGGTGCCGGTTCGAATGCGACCGCCATATGGGCCGCGCAGAAGGGGATGAACCTGCAGAGCTCGACCTTAAAGGATGACGAGACCGGCGAGGCGTTCCACATCCAGCAGGCCAAGCAGATTCGCGCCTATCGTGAGGCATGGAAGGAGGCCGGCCATGACCGTGAGCCCCGTGTTTCGGTCAGCCGCAGTATCTTTGCTCTGGTTGATGATCGCGACCGGGCCTATTTCGGTCGCGGTGGCAAGGAAGAGGATTCCATCGGCTTCATCGACGAGAAGACGCGGGCGATCTTCGGTAAGTCCTATGCTGCAGAGCCGGATCTCTTGATCGAGGAACTGCGCAAGGACGAGGCAATTGCCGAGGCTGATACGCTGCTGTTGACCGTGCCAAACCAATTGGGTGTCGAATACAACGCCCATGTGATCGAGGCCATCCTGAAGCATGTTGCCCCGGCTCTCGGCTGGCGCTGAAGCTCATTCGATCAGTCCAGAATTAACAATGCCGCTCGAAAGCTTCGGGCGGCATTATTGTTTTAGGGTCTCAAAGATTAGACGTCCTGCATGTCAGGCGCCGCCGCCGCTACGGGTGCGCGCTGCGCCATCGACGGCTGGCTTGTAGTTCGGGTCGAGCCGGACGGCGTGCGAATAGGACTTGTAAGCGCGAGCGCGGTCACCGCGGCGCTCGTAAACCAGTGCCTGGTTGGCCCAGGATTCGGCGATCTTGTCGTTTAGTTCGATCGCACGGTTGAAGTCGGCGAAGGCATTGTCGTCGTCGTTCAGAGCGACATAGGAAATGCCGCGGCCGTTATAGGGTTCCGGCGCGCTTGACGACAGCGAAATGGCTTTGGAGAAATCCTCGATCGCCTGGGCATGCTGACCGCGGACCTGATAGATCAGGCCGCGATTGTGATAGGCACGACCATCGGTCGTATCCAGCTGAATCGCTTTGTTGAAGTCGTTGAACGCTTCGTCGTTGCGGCCGGCCTGGCGATAGATATTGCCACGGCCGATATAGGCGACGTCATAATTCGGGTTGATCTGCAGCGCGCGGTTATAATCGTTGGCCGCATCGACCGGCTTGCCCATGTTGCGATAGACGAGCCCCCGGTTGGCATAGGCCTGATAGAACTGCGGATTGAGTTGGATGGCGCGGTTGAAATCGTCCACTGCGCGCTTGAATTCGCCGGCGCGACCATAAGCGGAGCCGCGGCTGTTGTAACCTTCCGGGTCGGATGGGTTCGACTGGATGACCGATGAAAGCGAGGCGATGTTTTCCTGCGAGCCTTGCGCGCGATCGACGCGAATAACGTCAGTTGTCGTTGGCCCCGTAGCGCATCCCGCCAAGCTCGCCATACCGACGAGCACGCCTGTAATCAGGGTGCGAGAGCGTAGTGTGGTCATGAGCGGCAGGGTGGAAGATTCGATTCCATCGGTAGCAACGGAAGTCTTGGCGGCCATCAGGCGCAGGTCCTTGTATCGGCAGGTTTGAGTCTCAATCGACCCGGTGCAATGAAAAAAGCGGCGGCGCCTAAGTCGCCCCCGCTCCATAATCACATAAAAGCGTCGAAAAGACGGCCGATTAACGAGCCGGACGCGGCGTGGACGGCAGCAGGCCTTCGCGCTGCATGCGCTTGCGAGCCAGCTTGCGAACGCGACGAACAGCTTCAGCCTTTTCGCGAGCGCGCTTTTCAGACGGCTTTTCGTAGTAATCGCGCATTTTCATTTCGCGGAAAACACCTTCGCGCTGCAGCTTCTTCTTGAGAGCGCGGAGAGCCTGATCAACGTTGTTGTCGCGGACAAGTACCTGCACGTGAAATCCCGTTCCTTTGGTTTGTTGTTCGCCTCAGTCACTGTCTGATTTCAAGGCGAAAAAATAGTGATGCCCGGCGAAAGGCCGTGCGATTGGTGAAGGCAGATAACAGATGAGTCTGCGGAAGTCCATATATGCCGACGCCGTTAATGTGAAAAATGGATGCAAGCTTCTCCGGATGCTTCAAAGCGCCTCTTCGGTCACGAGGCGCGCCCACCGTCTCAGTGTATCTATTTTGATGTGTTTATAAAATAGAAAACCATAGGTTGCGTTTCCGTTTTTGCTGATGCAGACTTCGCTTGCGTCAGGGCGCGCAGCAATTCGCATGTCATTTCATCATGAAGGGGAGGCTGGCTCGGCCAGCCCAGGGGCGAAGCATGTTCAGAAACATCATATGTGCGGGGTTGTTTGTCGGTCTTGCCGGTTGTTCGCCGAATATGGCGGTCAAGCCGGTTCAATTCGGGGAAACCAAGGGTGTGGTCAGCGGGGCAAACTTGAGGCTGGTCACGGAGAGACGGCGATCAGCCTATCCGAGCGTGGTATGCAGCGAGCCTAGTCCGGACTATGCCGTAGCATTCGGATCCAACCGGACGCTTAAGGTCACGCCGCCGGCGGGGTCGTCACGTTCTACTGTAGAGACCGGATCCGAGACTTCCGAATTTGTCCTTGAAGGGGAGGGGCGCGCTGAGGCGGTACTTGCGCTGAGGGACGGCCTCTACACTGCATGCCAGAGCTATGCCAACGGCATTATCGGGAAGGATGCCTATGCCATCATCCTCAGTCAGTATGGTAATCTGCTCCTTGGTCTTGTGGGCAAGGCTGGGGCCGGCGCGGTGCCTGCCTCCGGCCCCAATGCGGCGATGTCTGCCATGACTGTTGCGTGCATCAGCGGTCACGATGGATCGCGGCCGGGCTCAACCTCCAATTCGCTGCTTACGCATCAATTCTGCTCCAAGGTATTGCGGGCCGCGCTCGCGCGGTCGGGTCCCTCTGCCGGCGTCACCGTCAACCCGACGAAAAAAGATGATCCGGTCAAAGCCAAGCCCGGCGGGAAAAGTCCCGATAAAGGGGCGGATGGCGAGAAAAAGGCTGAAGCTGCGAGATAACCCTTATCCTTGCGCGGCATTTTCCGTTGTGTCGAAACAATCCTCCGATGCGTCGCAATATGGCCATTGCGGCGCATATTGATTTGCGATGGGTATCATCCTACCCAAGTCTCTGATGGTCGGATGACCAACGGAACCGAGCAAGGAAGAGGGGCGCGATGCGCAAATATTCGGTTTTCGCCATAGCCCGCGAGGCAATGCGTGCCCACAAGGGCTGGGAAGCGCAGTGGACGTCTCCAGAACCCCGTTCGAGCTATGATGTGATCATCGTCGGTGCTGGTGGCCATGGTCTGGGAGCCGCTTATTATCTTGCCAAGGAGCACGGCATCACCAATATCGCGGTGATCGAAAAGGGCTGGCTCGGCGGCGGCAATACCGGCCGCAACACGACAATCATCCGCTCCAATTATCTCTATGAAGAGAGCATGGACATCTACGAGCATTCCCTGAAACTTTGGGAAGGCCTGAGCCAGGATCTCAATTACAACGTCATGTATTCGCCGCGCGGCGTGATGATGCTGTCACACAACATCCATGACCAGCAGTCGTTCAAGCGGCATATCAATGCCAATCGTCTTTACGGTATCGACAACGAGTGGATGACGCCGGAACAGGCAAAGGCTTTCGTGCCGGTTCTCGATATTTCCAAGACCGCGCGTTATCCGATCAACGGTGCGGCGCTGCAGCGCCGCGGCGGCACGGCCCGGCATGATGCGGTTGCCTGGGGGTTTGCGCGCGCTGCAGCGGATCGCGGTGTTCACATCATCCAGAATTGCGAGGTCACGGGCATTCCTCGCGGGCCAGGCGGTGAGGTTCAGGGTGTCGAGACATCCAAGGGCTTTATCGGAGCGAAGAAAATCGGCGTATCGGCCGCCGGCCACTCGTCTGTCGTGATGGAGATGGCGGGCGTGCGCGTACCGCTTGCTTCCAATCCGCTGCAGGCTTTGGTGTCCGAGCCGATGAAGCCGATCTTTCCGTGCGTGGTCATGTCCAATACCGTGCATGCGTACATTTCGCAGTCCGACAAGGGCGAACTGGTGATCGGTGCCGGTACAGACCAGTACAATTCCTATAGCCAGACCGGCGGGCTGCAGATCATCACGCATACGCTGGATGCCATCTGCGAGCTCTTCCCGATGTTTCGCCGGGTGAAGATGATGCGTCAGTGGGGCGGGATTACCGACAACACGCCGGATCGCTCGCCGATCCAGGGTGTGACGCCGGTTTCGGGCCTGTTCGTCAATTGCGGTTGGGGTACCGGCGGTTTCAAGGCAACGCCGGGCTCGGCCAATCTCTTCGCTCATCTGATTGCCAAGGGCGAGCCGCACAAGCTGGCCGCTGGCCTGACGCTTGACCGGTTCCGCACCGGCCGCCTGATCGACGAAGCGGCAGCTGCCGCCGTGGCTCATTGATTGATAGGGGATAGACGATGCTTTTGATCCACTGCCCCTATTGCGAGGAAGATCGCTCGGAGTTGGAGTTTCGCTGGGCCGGCGAGGCGCATGTCGTGCGGCCGGAAAATATCGCGGCGATTTCGGACGAGGAGTTCGCCGAATTCTTCTTCCTGCGCAACAACGAAAAAGGCCTCACTTATGAACGGTGGCGGCATATCCACGGCTGCGGCCGTTTCTTTAACGCGGCGCGCGATACGGTGAGCGACAGGTTTTTGATGACATACAAGGCTGGCTTGCCGAAGCAGCCGGTGCCGGTGGCTGAGAAATTCGCCGCAATCGCCGAGGAAAAGTCCGTGGAAACCTGGGAACAGACGGAAGGAGACGCGAGATGAGCGCTTCCTCCAATTCCGGCGCATTCCGCATCAAGGGTGCGGGCCGCCTGACGCCTGCCCGCACGGCCCGCTTCACCTTCGATGGCAAGAGCTATACGGCGCTCGAGGGCGACACGGTTGCCGCGGCACTTCTGGCGCATGGCGTGCATCTGCTCGGTCGTTCGTTCAAATATCACCGCCCGCGCGGCATCCTGACTGCTGGCCCGGAAGAGCCGAATGCGCTTCTCGACGTCTCGCGTGATGCGGCCCGCCGTCAGCCTAATGTGCGTGCCACGGTGCAGGAAGTGTTCGACGGTGCGAAGATTGCTTCGCAAAACCGCTGGCCATCGCTGAAATACGATATCGGCGCCGCCAATGATGTGCTTTCGCCGTTCTTTGCCGCCGGCTTCTACTACAAGACCTTCATGTGGCCGAAGGAGGCCTGGCACAAGATCTACGAACCGATCATCCGTCGCTCGGCGGGGCTCGGCGTTTCGCCGACGGAGGACGATCCGGATCATTATGCCAGCCGTTATGTGCATTGTGATGTCCTGATCGCCGGTGCTGGTGTGGCGGGCTTGACGGCGGCACTGTCTGCTGCTGCGACGGGTAAAAAGATCATTCTCGTCGATGAGCAGCCGGAAGTCGGCGGGGCGCTGCATTACGACGCTTCGACGACGATCGACGGGCAGAACGGTTATGATTGGGCGCAGGCGACGGCTGCCAAGCTGAAGGCCATGCCGAATGTCACGGTGCTGACCCGCACGACCGTGTTCGGTTATTACAATCACGGTTTTCTTGGTCTCGTCGAACGGGTCACAGACCATGTCGCCAAGCCAACCAAGGATGCGCCGCGCGAACGCTTGTGGCAGGTGCGGACGAAAAAGGTGATCCTCGCGACCGGCTCGATCGAGCGGCACATGGTGTTCGCCAACAATGACCGGCCGGGCATCATGCTGGCATCTGCGGCGCGCAGTTTTCTCAACCATCACGGCGTGACGGTTGGCCATAATGTCGGCGTCTACACCGCTCATGATTCCGCCTATGAAGCGGCCTTCGACCTGAAGCGTGCCGGGGTTTCCATCGCCGCGATCGTCGATAGCCGCGACAAGCCAGGCGAGGCGGTGCTGGCTGAAGCCCGCAAGCTCGGTATTGATGTTCTGTCGGGCTATGCTGTCGTCGACACGTCGGGTCGTCTGCGGATCAATTCGATGACGGTTGCCCGCAACGGCAATTTCGATCGCCGCAAGATCAAGGTGGATGCGCTGATTGTCTCCGCAGGCTGGACGCCGTCCGTGCACCTGTTCTCGCAGTCGCGCGGGAAGCTGAAATTCGACGAGGCTAATCAGCGTTTCGTGCCGGATGTTTACGCGCAGAATTCAGTGTCGGCAGGTGGCTGCAACGGTACGGATAATCTCGCCGAGCTGATCGACGAAGCAATCACGGCAGGCGGTGGCAGGATAGCGCTTTCCGGCGAGAACCGGTTTGAATGGACAGGCGGCATGATCGGTGCGGCTGAAGGAGCCGGCCCGGACCATGCCGTAAAGGCATTCGTTGACTTCCAGCATGACGTGACAGCCAAGGACATTCGTCTTGCCGTCCGCGAAGGCATGCATTCGATCGAGCATATCAAGCGCTTCACCACCAATGGCATGGCCTCAGATCAGGGCAAGCTGTCCAACATGCATGGTCTGGCAATCGCTTCGGAGATGCTCGGCAGACCGATCCCGCAGGTGGGTCTCACCACATTCCGCGCGCCCTATACGCCGGTGACCTATGGCACGCTGATCAACCATTCGCGCGGCGAGTTGTTCGATCCGGCGCGAAAGACGCCGATGCATGCGTTCGAAGAGGCGGAAGGTGCCGAGTTCGAGGATGTCGGCAACTGGAAACGCGCCTGGTATTTCCCCAAGCGCGGCGAGGATATGCACACGGCCGTTAGCCGCGAATGCAAGACGGTGCGCGATGTCGCCGGCATTTTCGATGCCTCGACGCTCGGCAAGATCGAAGTGGTCGGGCCGGATGCGGCAGCGTTTCTCAATCTGCTTTATACAAACGCCTGGGATACGCTGAAGCCGGGAAAATGCCGTTACGGCATCATGACCCGCGAGGACGGCTTCATCTATGACGACGGCGTCGTCGGGCGTCTGGCGGAAGACCGTTTTCATGTGACGACCACGACCGGCGGTGCGCCGCGGGTGCTGAACCACATGGAAGACTATCTGCAGACGGAATTCCCGCATCTGAAGGTGTGGCTGACCTCGACGACCGAACAATGGGCGGTGATCGCGGTGCAGGGGCCGAAGGCGCGAGAGATCATCGAGCCTTTCGTCAAGGGGCAGGATCTTTCCAACGAGGCCTTCTCGCATATGAGCGTTGCCGAGTGCACGGTCATGGGCGTTCCGGCGCGGCTGTTCCGCGTATCGTTCACCGGCGAGGTGGGTTACGAAATCAACGTGCCTGCCGATTACGGCGCAGCAGTGTGGAAGGCGATATGGGAACGGGCGCAAAGCATGGGTGCCTGCCTCTACGGCACCGAGACCATGCATATTCTGCGCGCCGAGAAGGGCTATCTCATCGTCGGGCAGGATACGGACGGAACGGTGACGCCGGATGACGCGGGTTATGGCTGGGCCGTCTCCAAGAAGAAGACGGACTTTGTCGGTATCCGTGGCCTGAAGCGTCCCGACCTCGTGCGCGAAGGCCGCAAGCAACTCGTCGGGATTCTGACCAAGGACCCGAAGGAAGTGCTGGAGGAGGGCGGGCAGATCGTTGCCGATCCGAACCAGCCGAAACCGATGACTATGCTCGGTCACGTCACCTCGTCCTACTGGTCGGAAAATCTCGGCCGCTCGATCGCGATCGCGCTGGTTGCCGGGGGACGGTCGAGGATGGGCGAGACGCTTTATGTGCCGATGGCCGACAAGACGATTGCCGTCGAAGTGACTGACATGGTGTTCTTCGACAAGGAAGGAGGCCGGATCAATGGCTGAGCTTGATTCCAATATCGCAACCCGCAGCCTTCCACTTTCCGGTGTTCACGGCGGTTCTGCCGCTGTGCGGCTGGAGCCGGCGCAACCTGCCGAGCGGATCAATCTGCGTGTAGGCGCCGAGGATGTGTCTGCATTGTCTGCAGCACTTGGCCTCGACCTGCCGGTGAAGCCGAAGACGTCCTCCTCTGCTAACGGGCGCACCGCGCTATGGATCGGGCCGGATGAGTGGCTGGTGTTTGCAGACGGCGGCGGTAGCATCGGAAGCAGCCTCACACAGGCTGCCGCGAGTTCGGGCGTGTTGCATTCGGCGACCGATATCTCGCATCGAAACACAGCTATCCTTGTGTCTGGTCCGGGGGCTGCCGCTACGCTCAACGCCGGTTGCGCGCTGGATCTCTCGCTCGATGCTTTCCCGATCGGCGCCTGCTCGCGCACGCTGTTCGGCAAGGTGGAAATCGTGCTGCTCAGGACCGCGGAGAATACGTTCCAGGTAGAAGTCTGGCGGTCGTTCTCCGATTACGCTTTTGCTCTTCTGGCTGAAGGCGCGAGAGACGCCGCGCTCTGAATATCCGGTCTTCGACCATAGCCTAACTTGATCTTGGCTTATCGATATCGCACCCTCCCGGGTCAAAACGGGAGGGTTTTTCTATGCCGGAGACTCAATGGATCGTGCTTGGGCTGGCGGCGGCGATTGCCGGCGGTGCCATTGCTGCCAAACTGGCGGGTGTCGAACTCTGGAAGGGGCTGCTTGTCGGTGGGGCCGCAGCATTGGCCGCGCTTCTGGCGTCTTTCGCGCCGGGCATCGATCGTGATCTCTCCATGCCGATTGCGGCGCTGATTGCGTCCGGCATTGCCGGTACGACCGTAGGGCTCAGTGCTTCGCGAACCGCTCCAATCCTGATCGGTGCTGCCGTTCCGCCACTTCTCGGCATGATGATGCTGGATCTGAGTTGACAGGTGTATTGCTATTGCAGCCGCTGCCATCTGGCGGCTAGTCTCTTCAGGCAAAACTCTGGGAGGAGTTCGTGAAGATACGTGCAGCCGTCCTGCGGCAATCGCCTGTCATACCGCCTTTTGCAATAAGCAGGCCGCTTTCCATAGAAGAACTTGATCTCGATCCGCCTGGGCGTGAAGAGGTGCTGGTGCGCATCGGTGCGGCGGGGCTTTGCCATTCCGACCTTTCCGTCATCAATGGTGACCGCCCGCGGCCCATGCCGATGGTGCTTGGCCATGAGGCATCCGGTGTCGTCGAAGCCGTCGGTCCGGGCGTACATGATCTGGTGCCGGGCGATCATGTGGTGATGAGTTTCGTACCGATTTGCGGCCATTGCCTTGCCTGCGCCGAGGGCCGTCCGGCACTTTGTGTGCCGGGGGCCGAGGCGAATGGCAGGGGCGTGCTGCTATCGGGAGAGCGGCGGCTGATTTGCGATGAGGTTCCTGTCAATCACCACCTCGGCGTATCCGGTTTTGCCACGCATGCGGTTATCTCCCGTCACTCGGCAATAAAGATCGATCGTGATTTGCCCCTGGCGGAAGCTGCATTGTTCGGTTGTGCGGTGCTGACGGGAGTGGGGGCGGTCGTCAATACCTGCAAGATACAGGCAGGTCAGAGCGTTGCCGTGGTCGGTCTCGGCGGCGTCGGACTCGCTGCCGTGCTCGGCGCGCTTGCGAGTGGCGCGGAGCGGGTGATTGCCGTTGATCTTGCTGCGGAAAAACTGGAGGTCGCCCTTAAACTCGGTGCTACGGATGTTTTTCTGGCGGGCGATGTGGATGTAATCGAAAAGATTCGCGAGGCAACCGGCGGCGGCGTCGATCATGCGCTTGAGATGGCAGGCTCGACCCGGGCCTTCGATCTCGCATATCGCATTACGCGCCGGGGAGGGACGACAGCCACAGCCGGTCTTGCCAATCCTGTCAGTCAGTTCGCCATTCCGGCGGTCAGTCTTGTGGCCGAAGAACGGCGAGTGCTTGGTAGCTATCTTGGTGGATGCGTGCCCGCCCGGGATATACCCCGCTTTATTGCCCTTTACCGACGTGGAAAGCTGCCGGTGGACAGGTTGCTGTCATCAACCGGGCCGCTGGAGAAGATCAATGAGGCTTTCGACCTACTGCATGAAGGCAAGGTCATCCGCCACGTCATTACCTTTGATTAGAGCAATTCCAGCAAAAGTGGGAACCGGTTTTGTGTCCGGAATTGCGTCAAAACAAAGAGATAGAGCCGTTTCGCGTTTCGAAGAAAGGCGGAAAGGCTCTAGACGCCTTCCGGCCTATCCTTAGGGTCGAACTGCACGATGGTGATCCAGGTGGCGGTCAGTGCTGGTTTCTTCTCGTTTTCGATCTCGATCGAAACTTCATAGGTGGTCATCAGCAAGCCGCCGCCCCGGAAACGGCAGTCGGACAGGGTAAAGTGGCCACGCACACGTGCGCCGCATTTGACCGGCGACATGAAGCGGACACGATCGAAGCCGTAATTTATGCCCATGGTCTGCTCGCGGATCTTTGGCACGGTGCCGAAGTTCATCGCGGAAAGAAGGGACAGCGTGAGAAAGCCGTGTGCGATCGTGCCGCCAAACGGACTCTCGGCCGCCGCCCGCTCTGGGTCCACATGAATAAACTGGTGATCGAGCGTCGCATCGGCGAACTGGTTGATCATCGTCTGATCGACGGTGATCCAGTCCGAAACGCCGAGTTCCTGGCCCACAAGTCCTGGCACGTCGGCCAGCGAAATCTCACGCATGCAACACACCGCTTTGTCGTCGTTTTAAGCTATTGCCCGTGGGCCGCAACATTACCCTTTCAGGCAGAAGCTGACGGAGCGGGAAGGAAGGAGGTTCGTCCAAGGCTTATCCGAAAGCAGATCCTGCCAGCCGCTGCCGGGCAGAATAAACTCAACATCTTCATGGCCCCGGTTGAAGAGGATTGCAAGACGAGTCGAGCTGTCCGATGAGCGATCGTCTGTCGCAACGATCATGCCTATCAGCCGGTTCTCGGCATTTTCCCAATCGGATACCTGCATGGGAAGGCCAGAGGGGGCCAACCATTCAATATCGCCGTTTCCGGCGAAGAAATCCGTTTCGGAAAACACCGAGAATCGCCTGCGGATACCGGCAAGCCATGTCGTATGCCGCACCAGTTCTGTATCCGGCTCCTGCCAGTCCATCCATGTAATCTCGTTATCCTGGCAATAGGCATTATTGTTGCCGCGCTGCGACCGACCGGTTTCGTCGCCCATGGTGAGCATGATGGTGCCGCGACTGGCAAACAGCGTGGACAGAAGTGCGCGGACATCACGACGACGGCGTTCCTGTACTGCAGGATCAGCGGTCAGGCCTTCCGCTCCGTTGTTCCAGGAGTAGTTTTCGTTATGGCCGTCGCGGCTATCCTCGCCATTGGCATCGTTGTGCTTGTGGTCGTGGGAGACGAGGTCGAACAGGGTGAACCCATCATGGGCTGCGAGGAAATTGACACTGCGTGTGCGGCCAGATTTTTCAAAGATGTCCGATGATCCGGCAAGGCGGGTGGCGAGCGCACCTGTCATCCATTGGTCGCCGCGCCAGTAGCGGCGCATGTCGTCGCGGGCGCAGTCGTTCCATTCGATGAAGGGCGCGGGGAAATTGCCGAGCTGGTAGCCGCCGGGGCCTATATCCCAGGGTTCGGCGATCACTATACGATCCTTCAGCAGATCATCGGACAACAGTGCCGTCAGCGTTTCCCCATTCGGATCGAAACCCTCTGCCGTGCGACCCATAACCGGCGCGAGGTCGAAGCGAAAGCCATCGACGCCGGCATGCCGAACGAAATGACGCAATGTGTCGACGATCAACTGTCGGACGACCGGATGATCCGCGGCGACCGTGTTGCCGGTGCCGGCGTCGTTGACCAGCTCGCCCGGATCATTCGGCAGATGGCGGTAATAGGCCAAATTGTCGAGACCGCGCATAGAAAGCGTTGCGCCGTATCGGTCGCTTTCGCCTGTGTGGTTGAATACGAGATCGAGGATCACGCCAATGCCGGCTGCGTGCAGTTTCGTGACGGTTTCACGCAACTCCACCATGCCACCGGGGCAGAGGCGTGGATCGAGCGCCATGAAGGCGACCGGATTGTAACCCCAGCCATTGGTGAGGCCGAGAGGTGGAAGATGGCGCTCATCGATCCATGCGGTGATCGGCATGAGTTCGATCGCATCGACACCGATCTGTTTCAAGTGTGCGATAATACTGGGATGGGCGAGGGCTGCGACCGTGCCGCGGATCTCTTCCGGAATATCGGGATGCAGGATGGTGAAGGGTTTTACCGCGATCTCGTAAACGAAGCCGCCGGGGGGCAGGAGCGGAGCCGAGATTTCGGCTTCGAGGTTTTGCGTGACGATAGCTCGAGGCACAAGGTTCGTGGTGTCGATCTCATAGGTCGCAAGGTCGTGATCTGTCTGGAAAGGGCGATCGAGTTCTTTGGCATAAGGATCGACGAGCAGTTTTGCCGGATCGAACCATAGTCCTTTATCCGGATCATAGGGGCCGTAGGCGCGGTAGCCGTAACGCTGGCCGTGTTCAACGCCTTCGATCGAGACGCGGTGGACATCGTCGGTGCCGCGGAGCATGTCGTGACGAACCGTCTCATCACCGCTCTCATCATCGAACAGACAGAGTTGGATTTTTTCAGCGGACGAGGACCAAACGGCGAAATCCACGCCGGTCGAGGTGAGGGTTGCGCCGAGTTTCGGTGTCACTGTTGGGGGCATGTGACACCCCCCTCTGCCCTGCCGGGCATCTCCCCCATAAGGGGGGAGATCAGCTGGAGGCGCGATCCCTGTGTTGCTTTAACAAAGAATGCTGCAATTGATGCTTTGGAGATGGTCGAGGCGTTGCCACGAGTAATCTCCCCCCTCGTGGGGGAGATGCCCGGCAGGGCAGAGGGGGGTAAATTCATCTGCGATCTCCGGGCTTATATGGTCAGGCGGCTTACGTGATCACCGTTGGTGCATCGCGGCCGGAGCGCTTCTTCAGGTCGGAGATCTCGTCGGCGACGGCGATCAGGTCGGCGAGCGCTTCCTGGGTGTCGATGCCGTGTTTGGCCGGATCGGGCTCATAACGTTCGACATAGACGCGGATCGTTGCGCCCGAAGTGCCGGTGCCCGAGAGACGGAAAACGACACGACTACCACCTTCGAAGAGGACGCGGATGCCCTGGTTCTTCGAAACGGAACCGTCGATCGGATCGTGATAGGCAAAGTCATCCGCAGCGGCCACCTTCAGCGCACCGAAGCTCTGGCCCGGCAGGTCGCCAAGCTTTTCGCGCAGCGCGGTCATCATGCCGTTCGCCGCATCCGAATCCACTTCCTCGTAGTCGTGGCGGGAGTAGTAATTACGGCCGTATTCGGCCCAGTGGCTCTTGACGATCTCGGCGACACTTTCGTTGCGGCCGGCCATGATGTTCAGCCAGAAGAGCACGGCCCAGAGGCCGTCTTTTTCACGTACATGGTCGGAGCCGGTGCCGAAGCTCTCCTCGCCGCAGACGGTCGCCTTGCCGGCGTCGAGCAGGTTACCGAAGAATTTCCAGCCTGTCGGGGTCTCGTACATGCCGATGCCGAGCTTTTCGGCCACGCGGTCGGCGGCAGCACTGGTCGGCATGGAGCGGGCGATGCCGGCGATACCTTTCGCATAGCCCGGTGCGAGTGTTGCGTTCGCGGCGATGATTGCGAGGCTGTCCGACGGGGTGACGAACATGCCCTTGCCGACGATCATGTTGCGGTCGCCATCGCCATCGGAGGCGGCGCCGAAATGCGGGCCGTCCTTGCTCATCACATCGTCATAAAGTTCCTTGGCATGGACGAGGTTCGGGTCCGGGTGATGACCGCCGAAATCCGGCAGAGGGGTTGCGTTGCGGACCGAGCCTTCCGGTGCGCCGAGGCGGTTTTCGAGGATCTCCGTGGCGTAGGGGCCGGTGACGGCGCCCATGCTGTCGATGACCACACGTACGCCGCTGGCAATCAGCGCGCGGATGGCGCCGAAGTCGAAGAGCTGTTCCATCAGTTCGGCATAGTCGGCGACCGGATCGATGACCTCGACCGCCATGCCGGCCACTTTGAAGGTGCCGGTCTTGTCGAGGTCGAGATCCGCCGTGTCGGCGATCTTGTAAGTGTCGATTACCTTGGAGCGGGCGTAGATGGCGTCGGTGATCTTTTCCGGTGCCGGGCCGCCATTGCCGATATTGTATTTGATGCCGAAATCTTCGGTCGGGCCGCCGGGATTATGGCTGGCGGAAAGAACGATACCGCCGAAGGCGTGATACTTGCGGATGATATTGGATGCGGCGGGGGTCGACAGGATCCCGCCCTGGCCGACCATGACCTTGCCGAAGCCGGCAGCCGCGGCCATCTTGATCGCCTTCTGGATGACTTCGCGGTTATAATAACGTCCGTCGCCGCCGATCACCAGCGTCTTGCCGTCAAAGCCTTCCAGGCTGTCGAAAATGGATTGGATGAAATTTTCCGCATAGTTCGGCTGGGCGAAGACCGGAACCTTCTTGCGCAGGCCGGACGTGCCAGGCTTCTGGTCCTGGTAGGGGGTGGTCGCGACGGTCTTGATCATTCTCAAATACCTTTTCTTTCAAGGATCTCGGAAAAGAGCGCGGCGTAAAGGCCTGCGCTGCGGTTCCACGAAACATCCGATTTCATGCCCTGCTTCTGGATCACAGTCCATACCTTCTCGTCCTTATAAAGGCGGATGGCGCGACGGATCGCACGGGCAAGATTGTCGGTGGTGATCGGGCCGAAGGATACGCCGGTCGCGGCATTTGCCGCGAGACCTGCATGGCTCGCATCGATTACCGTGTCGTTGAGGCCGCCGACGCGGGCGACGATCGGCACGCAGCCGTAACGCAGGCCATAAAGCTGGGTGAGGCCACATGGTTCGAAGCGGGACGGGATGATGATCGCATCACAGCCCGCCTGCATCAGGTGGGAAAGCGGCTCATCATAGGCGGCAATCACGCCGATCCGGCCGGGATGGCGCAGTGCGGCGGCGTGAAAGGCATCTTCGAGCGTCTTGTCGCCGGAACCGAGGACTGCCAGCGTGGCGCCGTGAGAAACGAGATCGTCCAGCGCTTCGGCAAGAAGATCCATGCCTTTCTGTTCGGTCAATCGCGAAACGACACAGAAAAGCGGGGCATCGTCGATATCCAGGGCAAACCGTTCGGCAACAAGCCGCTTGTTTTGCGCCCGTTCCTTCAGCGTCGATGCGGAATAGGTGCTATCGAGAAGCGCGTCGGTTTCCGGATTCCAGACCTCGGTATCTATGCCGTTGACAATGCCGGTCAGATCCTCGGAGCGATGATGCAGCAGACCTTCGAGACCCATGCCGTATTCGGGTGTCAATATTTCTTCCGCATAGGAGGGGCTTACCGTGGAGATTTCCCAGCTTGCCTGCAGGCCGGCTTTCAGAAAACCGACCTTGCCGTAATATTCGATACCGTCGATCGAAAAGGCGTGTGGTGGCAGTTCCAGTGCAGGAAAAATCTCGGCGTCGAACACGCCCTGGAAAGCGATGTTATGGATGGTGATGACGCTCGGAACTTCCGGTTCTTCGGCGTAGCGCATATAGGCGGGCAGCATGGCCGCTTGCCAGTCGTGCACATGCACGAGATCGGGCCGCCAGCCGCCAGGATCGCTGGTCAGTCCATGTTGGGCGATGATCGCACCGGCCTTGGACAGGGCCGCAAAACGGCGCCAGTTGTCTTCATAGTCCTTGCCGGTTGCGTCGAGATATGGGCCGCCCTGGCGGTCGAACAGTTCAGGGCAGTCGAGGATCAGCAGGTCGAGGCCCTTGTGGTTTATTTCGAGGATGCGGGCCTCCGCGCCGAGCAGATCCGGAAAGGTGCGACGTAGAACGGCGTCCTGAGCGATCCGCATGACGGCCGGGTATCCGGGCATCAGCGTCTTGACCGTAATCCCCCGCTTGCCCAGCGCAATGGGAAGCGCGCCGGCCACATCGGCCAGCCCACCCGTCTTCACCAGAGGATAGACTTCTGAAGCGACCGAGAGGACCTGCATCACAGATCCAACTTGTCGATCATTTTCTGGGTAATAAGGCAGATACCGCTTTCTGTGCGGCGGAAGCGTTTCGCGTCGAGTTCGGGATCCTCGCCGACGATCAGCCCTTCAGGGATGGTTACACCGTGATCGATGACGACATCGCGGAGCTGGGCGCGCCGCCCGATCCTGACATTCGGCAGCACGACCGCGCCTTCGAGCTTCGAATAGGAATTGGCGCGAACGCCGGTGAAGAGCAGGCTCTTGTTCAGCGATGAGCCGGAAATGATGCAGTCGCCGGAAATGACCGAGGACGTTGCCGAACCGCGACGATTTTCGTCGTCATGGACGAATTTTGCCGGTGCGGTGAGTTCCGCGTAGGTCCAGATCGGCCAAGACTTGTCGTAAAGGTCAAGGCCGGGAACGATTTCGGTCAGGTCGATATTGGCCTGCCAATAGGCATCGATCGTGCCGGCATCCCGCCAATAGGGTTCGCGCTCGTAGTCGGAGCGGACGCAGCTGTCGGCAAAACGGTGAGCGACGGCCTTACCGTGTTCGACGATATAGGGAATGATGTCCTTGCCGAAGTCACGGCTGGAGCCGGGGACTTCTGCATCACGCTTCAGGGCGTCGATCAGAAACTTGGTGTGGAAAACGTAGATGCCCATCGAAGCGAGCGCGAAATCCGGCTTGCCGGGAATTCCCGGCGGATCGGCCGGCTTCTCGACGAAATCGATGATCTCGTCCTTCTCGTTGACATGCATGACACCGAAGCCGGTTGCTTCCATGCGCGGCACTTCCAGGCAGCCGACGGTGACGTCGGCGCCGGAATTGACGTGCTGCTGCAGCATCAATTCGTAGTCCATCTTGTAGACATGGTCGCCGGCGAGGATGACCATATATTCGGTCGCATAACCCTCGATTATATCGATGTTCTGGTAGACCGCGTCGGCCGTGCCTTCATACCATTGCGTTTCCGAAACGCGCTGGGAGGCGGGCAGGATGTCGAAGCTCTCGTTGCGCTCGGGGCGGAAGAAGTTCCAGCCGCGCTGCATGTGGCGGATCAGCGAGTGGGCCTTGTACTGGGTGGCGACGCCGATGCGGCGGATGCCGGAATTCAGCGCGTTGGAGAGAGCGAAATCGATGATGCGGGCCTTGCCGCCGAAATAGACGGCGGGCTTGGCGCGCCGATCTGTCAGTTCCTTGAGGCGGCTGCCACGTCCGCCGGCCAGAACATAGGCCATGGCGTCGCGAGACAGAGGCTGGACACGTTGCTTGTCGTTCATTGTTCTCCTCCCCTATGCGTTGTTTTCGAGTTCCAGCATGATTGTCGCCAACGGTGGCAAAGTCACGTCCGCCCAGATGCTTCCTCCCGCATCCACGGCCTGAACCTTGCCGCCATTGCCCTTGCCGCTGCCGCCGTAGATCTCGGCGTCGGTATTCAAGACTTCCCGCCATTTACCGGCATGCGGCAGGGGAAGCCTGTAGTTTGCGCGATAGACGGGCGTGAAATTGGTGATGACCGCGACCGGCTTTTCACCCGGCGCCATGCGCAGCCATGCGAAGACGGAGTTGTCCGCATCGTCGACGACCAGCCAGCGGAAACCTTCACCCTCGCAATCGCGGGCGTGCAGCGCGGGTTTGGAGCGGTAACAGAAATTGAGATCACGCACGAGGCGGCGCATGCCTTGGTGCGGGTGATAGGCGAGAAGGTTCCAGTCGAGAGACTTGCTTTCGCTCCACTCCGCCCATTGGGCGAATTCCTGTCCCATGAAGAGCAGCTTCTTGCCCGGATAACCCCACATGAAGCCGTAATAGGCTCTGAGGTTGGCGAATTTCTGCCAGTCGTCACCGGCCATCTTGGCAATCAACGAGCCTTTGCCGTGGACCACTTCATCATGGCTGAGCGGCAGCACGAAGTTTTCCGCGAAGGCGTAAACGAGGCCGAAGGTGATGGCGTTGTGATGGTGCTTGCGGTGGATTGGCTCGCGCGCGAGATAGCTCAGCGTGTCGTGCATGAAGCCCATGTTCCACTTGAAGCCGAAACCAAGCCCGCCTTCATGCACCGGCGCCGAGACCTTCGGCCAGGAGGTGCTTTCCTCGGCGATTGTCATCACACCCGGATGCGTGCCGTAGGAGAGTGAATTCATCTTCTGCAGGAAACGGACGGATTCGAGGTTCTCTCGCCCACCATATTCATTCGGAATCCATTCGCCTTCGCGGCGCGAATAATCGAGATAGAGCATCGAGGCGACGGCATCGACGCGCAGGCCGTCGAGATGGTATTTTTCCGCCCAGTAGAGTGCGTTGTTGATCAGGTAGGACAGAACCTCGACGCGACCGAAATTGTAGATCGCAGTGTTCCAGTCGGGGTGATAGCCCTGACGCGGATCGGCATGTTCATAAAGTGCCGTGCCGTCGAAATCGCGCAGACCGTGGGCGTCGGTCGGAAAATGCGCAGGCACCCAGTCGAGAATGACGCCGATGCCGACCTTGTGGCAGCCGTTGACGAAACGGGCAAAGCCTTCCGGCTCGCCGAAACGGGCGGAGGGTGCATAAAGTCCGGTTGTCTGATAGCCCCATGACGGGTCATACGGATGTTCGGTGATCGGCAGAAACTCGATATGGGTGAAGCCCATGTCGACACAGTAAGGGATGAGGCGCGAGGCGAGTTCATCCCAGGAGAGAAACGATCCGTCGTCGCGGCGCTGCCATGATCCTGCATGCACTTCGTAGATGGTGATCGGCTGTCGGCGATGATCGGCCTTTTCCCAGAATTCCCGGTGAGCCTGATCTTCCCATACCTGGGCCAGTTCCGGGGATGTTACCGAGGCAGTCTTCGGTCGCATCTCGGCTCGCCGTGCAAACGGGTCTGCCTTCAAGGGCTGCAGCTTGCCATCCTTGCCGATGATCTCGAATTTGTACGCGGCACCAGCGCGAACGTCGGGCGCAAAGATTTCCCAGATGCCGGTATCCTGGCGCAGCCGCATCACATGCCGGCGGCCATCCCAGTTGTTGAATTCGCCAACGACAGAGACACGCCGGGCATTTGGTGCCCAGACAGCGAAATGAAAGCCCTCGACACCCTCATGCTTGAGCGGATGGGCGCCCATCTTGTCGAAGAGCCTCAAATGCGAGCCTTCGCGTAACAGATAGTCATCCATCGGGCCGAGAACCGGCCCGAAGGAGTAGGGATCGGTCACGGCCCATTCCACGTCACCGCGCTGGGCGCGGTAACGGATGGGCTGGAGTTGGCCCGCGTCGACGAGGCCTTCGAAATAACCCGCCTCATGACGGCAGGTCAGTTCGCCGAGTTCCGCGCCGCTGAGCGAAAGCACGGTCACCTCTTCGGCACCGGGAATGAAGCAACGGGCACGATATTTTTCGCCGAGCTTGTGAAGCCCAAGCACGGCGAAAGGATTTGCATGCCTACCTGCCAATATCGCCTCGATCTCGGACAACGGGATTTCTCCAGGAGCTCTCCCGTCATCGAGCGCACTCGGCGATTTTGTCATCAGGCTCTCCAGATTTCCGACGCGTACTGGCGGATTGTGCGGTCCGAGGAGAACCATCCCATCCGGGCGGTATTGCGAATTGTCTTTGAATACCAGGATTTAGGGTCTGACCAGATTTGGTCAACCGTGCGCTGTGCCGCAGCATAGGCATCGAAGTCGGCGGCGACCATGAACCAGTCATGGTTATAGATGCCGTCGATCAATTCCTGGAAGCGCGAACGGTCGTCCGGTGAGAAGACGCCGGAAGCGATGGCGTTCAACGCCTGCACCAGTTCGGGCGATTGCTCGATCACGGCACGAGGATTGTGCCCTTCCGAGCGCACCTTCGCCACTTCGTCGGCGGTCAGGCCGAATATGACGATATTGTCGTCGCCAACATGTTCGCGCATCTCGACATTCGCGCCGTCGAGCGTGCCGATCGTCAGCGCGCCGTTCAGGGCGAATTTCATGTTGCCGGTGCCGGAGGCTTCCATCCCAGCGGTCGAAATCTGCTCTGAAAGGTCGGCGGCGGGCACGATCGTTTCCGCCAGCGAGACATTGTAATTCGGCACGAAGACGACCTTGAGCAGGCCGCGCACCGAAGGGTCGTTATTGATCACACGGGCAACGTCGTTCGCCAGCTTGATGATAAGCTTGGCGTTGTGATAGCTCGGCGCCGCTTTGCCGGCGAAGAGTTTTACCCGCGGCACCCAGTCCAGTTCCGGATGGGAGCGGATCTGGTCATAAAGCGCGACGGCTTCGATGATGTTCAGAAGTTGGCGCTTGTATTCGTGGATGCGCTTGATCTGGATATCGAACAGTGCCGACGGATCGAGCCTGATGCCCATGCGGCTGCCGACGAGATTGGTGAGCGTCACCTTGTTCGCCCGCTTCACGGCGGCAAATTTCTCCTGGAAGCTTGCATCGTCGGCGAACTTGTCGAGTTCGACCAGCGCTTCGGTATCGTCGAGGAACTTGTCGCCGATCGCATCGCGGATCAGCGAGGTTAGGCCGGGATTGCACTGCATCAGCCAGCGGCGAGGGGTAATGCCGTTGGTCTTGTTGTTGATGCGGGTCGGGTAAAGCGTGTGCAGATCGGCAAAGACGGTGACCTTCATCAGGTCGGTATGCAGCGCCGAGACGCCGTTGATCGAATGGGAGCCGACAAAGGCGAGGTTGCCCATGCGCACCCGCCGTTCGCCGCCTTCGTCGATCAGCGAAATGGCGCGGACCTGCGTGTCGGAGAACCGCTTTTCCTTGCGGGCTTCGAGCAGGATCTTGGCGTTGATCGCGTAGACGATCTGCATGTGGCGCGGCAGAAGGCGCTCGAAGAGCGGCACCGGCCAGGTTTCCAGAGCTTCGGGCAGAAGGGTGTGGTTGGTGTAGGAGAAGGTCTGCCTGACGATTTCCCAGGAGACATCGAAATCCATGCCGTGGATGTCGACGAGAAGTCGCATCAGTTCGCCGATCGAGACGGCCGGATGCGTGTCGTTGAGCTGGATCGAAACCTTCTCGTGCAGGTTGGTGAAATCCGGATATTGCTGGAGATGGCGGCGCAGGATGTCCTGCAGCGATGCCGACGAGAAGAAGAATTCCTGGCGTAGGCGCAGTTCCTGCCCGGCCGGGTTTGCGTCGGCGGGATAGAGGACGCGGGTGAGCGATTCCGCCTTGTTGCTCTCGCGCAGCGCGCCGATATGGTCGCCGGCATTAAAGGCATCAAGTAGGATCGGGTCGATCGGCTGAGCCGACCAGAGGCGCAAGGTATTGACGCGATTACCGCGCCAGCCGACGATTGGGGTATCATAGGCCATGGCGATGACGCGTTCGGCCGGCTTCCACACGTAACGAGGCAAATCCTCGTAGCCGCCGATGGTTTCCACCGATCCGCCGAAGCCGATTTCGTAGGAGCTCTCGCGGCGTTCAAACTCCCAGGGGTTGCCGTGGGCAAGCCAGGTTTCGGGCAACTCGACCTGCCAGCCGTCGGCCATCTGCTGACGAAACAGGCCATGGATATAACGGATGCCGTAGCCATACGCCGGAATATCGACCGTTGCCATACTCTCCATGAAACAGGCAGCAAGGCGGCCAAGGCCGCCATTGCCGAGTGCGGCGTCCGGTTCCAGACCGGCAATCACCGACACGTCGACGCCGAGCGAGGACAGCGCGTCGCGAATCTCCTGCATCAGGCCGAGATTGCTGACGGCATCGCGCATCAGGCGGCCGATCAGGAATTCCAGCGATAGATAATAAACGCGCTTCTGCCCTGTCCGGTAGGCCTGGCGCGTACTCTCCATCCATCTGTCGATAATTCTGTCCCGGACAACCAATATGGTTGCCGTCAGCCAGTCATGCGGCTTGGCCACCTTGGCATCCTTGCCGATGCGGTAGGTCAGGCGCTCAATGATTTCTTCCGCCATGATTTCAGGGCGTGACGAGCGCGGGGCGGGATAGGGAATTTCGACGGGGGGAGTTGTGTTGTTCATATAGTCGCCAATTGTTCTCGGTTGAGCGGGTGGAGGAATGTCCGATTCAGTCGATATGGCAGAATGTTACCGGCACAGTTATGCATCGTTGTGAACGGCATGCAACGGCGGAATTGAAGATGGTTGCCGGAGGGTAACTGCATATCCTTGCAGCAGAACGCAAAAAGCCCCGCGGAGGGCGAGGCTTTGCTGCAGTGTCGGCCCATCAGTTGGTCAAGCGGACAGTCTGCTTGGCGGCTTTATCGGCGATGTCACCGAAGGCAGCCACGAGGGAATTCATATCGTCCGGGCTGTAGTAATAATCGCTGGATGTCGCACAGGCACTCAGCAGGCTCTTACCATTATCCGGCGCCATGAAAGCTACCGTGAAGATCATAATGCCGTCTTTCTTGGCGTCAGAGCATTTGGTGCGAACAGCCTTGTCCAGATCGGGATTCCAGTCGCTGCTTCCTCCAGTCATCTCACCATCTGTCATGAGGACGATGTAACGATTGAAGGTATCGTTTTTCTTCGATTTGTGAGCGTCCGCTTCAGTCGAATTGGCTTTCTTCAACGCATCCAAAGCGAGTTGCATCGCACCATTTGCATCGGTTCCACCTGTCGGAACATTTGGCAAATTCTGAACGTATGTCGAGGCCGCTGCCGTACCCCAGGCAATCGACGATGCCTTTTGAGTTTCATCCGTGTATGAAACCGCGCCAACTCGGACCAGTGTTGATGTCGAGTTTGCCGAAGAGATAGAGCTGTCTGCCTTTTTTAGAGAATCGAAGAGAGCGTTTGCCGCAGTTTTCAACGCTTCGATTTTGCGAACGTAGCAGGGGCTCGACGGTGACAGGTAATCTTTATATCTCCAATTCTCAGCCGTGTAGTTTACGCAGCTTGTTCCCTTGCCTTTGCTTGTCGACGTCACGAATGACATCGAGCCTGAGCGGTCCAGTGCCAGATACATGGAAATTCCGGTGCGGGTGTCGTTGCCATCCGTGCCGGTGGTCGAGGTTGCATTAATACCGATGCTCATCGACTTGCCGGCGAAGATGCCGGTGATCGGATTGAGGTTTAGCGCATAAAGCGTGTCGAGCTTTACGGTATAGGTGGGTTTTGCACTGCCGCTAGTGTTTTCTGTCGCTGTGGCGGTAGTCGCAGCACGGAGTTTGGTTTCGGCTGCAGTCTTCTCGTCCGTTGTCGTGGCGTCAGCCAAACCGGAGGCTATGATCTGGGCGACGAAATAATCCTTCGTAAGCTTTTCCGCCTGTGCCTTCGTATAGCCTTGCTGCGACATTGCGGATGCGCCCGCAAGCGATGCGGCGTCAGCTATGCTTTGAAGGTTAGTTTTCACCTGCATGGCATTGGTGAAATCGATGGCGAAACCGGCCGCGCCACACAGCAACGGCAGCATCAGCGCCGTCATCATCCCAAAGTTACCGCCGCGATCGTCTGCAAAACGCTTGAAAATGGTCATGATGGCCGCCGTCCCTGACTGCGACCGGCACATTCGGTCGCTCTAATGGACTATTGCGGCAAAAGCTCTGCAGGATGACTTAAGTAAAATGTTTGCATTTTAGTGACCAGCCAGAATCAGCACCAAAACGGGTCTATTTGACCGGAATTACGTCAACGGCCTGATCGGCCTTCTGATTTCCGTAACCTTTAAGCACTCCGATGACCGGTGCGACATCGGAATAATCACGTCCGTAACCGACGACGATGTGGTCGCTGCCGGCTGGAATATTGTTGGTCGGGTCGAGTTCGACATAGCCCAGTGCATCGCCGCACCAGACGCGTACCCACGCATGCATGGCGTCGGCCCCTTCAAGCCGTTCCTTGCCAGGCGGCGGGATGGTACGCAGGAAGCCGGAGACGTACCCGGCCGGTATGCCGAGGCTGCGCAGCGCCACGATCATCACATGGGCGAAATCCTGGCAGACGCCGCGTTTCAGCTTGAAGGCTTGCTTTGGCGTGGTATCGACCGTCGTTGCCTCGGCATCGTATTTGAAATCCTTATGGATGCGGGTGCAGAGTGCGGCGGCGATCTCGCGCACCGTCTGTCCATGTTTCACTGCTTCGCGCGCGTAAGCCGCAATTGCCGGTTCCGCCGGTAATCTGGGGCTGGAGCCGGTAAAATGATGCGGCGAGGACGGGTCGACGGACCAGACTTCGGCCAGTTCCGTGCGCAATACGTCGAGCGTCGGGGAAAGATCCGCCTGCATGGTCGGCGCCTCTACCATGACACGGGCCTGCATGCGGATGTCCAGTCGGTCATGTGGGGCGCGGACTAGAACCGAAGTCGCCTGCTGGCCGAAGAAATCGATGAAGGTGACCCTTTCGTCGGTTGCCGGCGAGACGGTGACCGAGCCTGCGATCAGGCGCTGGCGATCTGGCAGCGACAGCGGCAGAAGCCGGATGACATGGCGAGCACCGGAGGCTGGCACATCATAGGCATAACCCATGTGCAGAGAGAGGTCGTAGAGCATTCGTCGTTCCTCCCCTTCAACTCAACTGCAATAGGTCCGGCCGAGAAGATCGGAGAGGTTCTCCAGATCCTTTTCCAGCCTGCGATAGACATCCTCGTTCATCGTCTCCGGTGTCATCACCGCCAGCCCGGAATGAAGGCGCATGGCCTCGCGATAGAAGGGCGACATCTGGCCGTTTTCGAAGGCGTTGGGCAGTTTTTCCACTTCAGTGCGGATCTCGTTCAGCTGGAACAGGATCGAGCGCGGGTTGAGCGGATCGAGCGCGAGCAGATCGTTGACCGTGAGACGCGCCGTGTTGACGTTGTAGCGGCGGCGGTGAGTCATGACGCTGTCGCCAATCTCCAGCAGCATGTCGAGCGAACCGTCGGGCGCATCCGGGCCGGAAAGATGGGCAAGCATGCGCGTCATGTGCAGGCCGCGTTCCAGATGGCGGCCGATGGACAGGAAGCGCCATCCGGTGAAGCGATACATGTTTTCATGCACGAGACCGGCAAAACCGGCGAGCTTGCGCAGAAGAATGGTTGCGGCGTGAGCTGCGTCATCACCCGGTTGAGCCGCTTCATGAAAGCGCTTGGCGGTCTTGGCCAGATCGGTCAGCGCCAGCCAGCCATCCGGCGAGAAACGATCGCGGATATTGCTGGCGGAGTAGATGGCGCTGTTGATGTTGGCAAGCAGCGGTTCGGGCACGGCCTTGACCATGTCCATATCGACCGACTTCAGATAGCGGGTTACATCGGCAAGCAGAGGCGCGTTCGGATCCGCCGATTCCGCGTAGCGCAGGTGCCAGGAACGCAGGATGCGCAGTGCTCCTTCGGCCCGTTCGATATAGCGGCCGAGCCAATAGAGGTTGTCGGCGGCCCGGCTCGGCAGCGAGCCCGGCATGTTGCGGGTAAAACTCTCTTCCGGTGGCAGCAGCGTCGATTTCGATACCGGCTTGTCGGAGACGATCCAGACATCGGCTGCCGCACCACCCGACTGCATGGCGATCGCGGCGACATCGTCGCCGGTGCCGATACGGGCAAAGCCGCCGGGCATGATTTCCCAGCCGTTTTCGGTGCGGGCTGCGAAGACGCGCAGCGACATCGGCCGTGGTGTAAGCTTGCCGTCGACCCAGGTCGGCGTCGTTGACAGGGTCACGACTTCCTGGCCGACGAGTTTCCCGCCTTCGCTGGCCAGCCAGTCGCCGACCGCGTCCTTCGCGGTTTCGCGCAGCGACGAGCCGAGTACGGACTGGCTGTTGTCGTCAAAGAAGGGCAAGCGGGAATAGGCAGGGCCGATCACCATGCGCTCGATATTCTTCGCCACATGCTCACGCTCAGATTGCTGGCCGCACCACCATGTGGCGATCGACGGCAGGATCGGGTCTTCGCCGAGCAGGCGACGGCAGATGGTCGGCGCGAAGGCGAGAAGCGCACGGGTTTCCAGAATGCCTGAGCCGAGAGCGTTCACCAGGGTCAGCGAGCCGGAGCGGAGTGCCTGCACCATGCCCGGCGTACCGATATGCGAGTTCTGGTCGAGCTCCAGCGGATCGGCATAGGAGGCATCGAGGCGGCGCCAGAGCACGCCGACCGGTTTGAGGCCGGCGACGGTGCGAACCATGACGCGGTTGTTGACGACGGTCAGATCCTCGCCTTCGAGCAGCATGAAGCCGAGATAACGAGCGATATAGGCGTGTTCGAAATAGGTTTCGTTGGCGGGGCCGGGCGAGAGGACGGCGATCCTGTCATCCGGATATTGCTTGCGCGATTGAAGCGCATCGCGGAAGGCGCCGAAGAAGGAGGCGAGGCGATGGACGTGGGTTTCGCCATAGATGTCGGAGAAGGCGCGGGTGGTGGCGACGCGGTTTTCCAGCGCGAAACCTGCGCCTGAAGGCGCCTGGGTGCGGTCTGCCAGAACCCACCAGTTGCCATCCGGGCCACGGCCAATCTCGAAGGAGCAGAAATGCAGGTAGTGGCCGCCGACCGGCTTTACGCTCACGAGCGGACGCAGGAATTCGGGATTGGCGGCAATCAGTTGCGGTGGAAGAAAACCTTCCTGTACCAGCCGGTTTTCACCATAGATATCGGCAATCATCGCCTCGAGCAGGTCGGCACGCTGCTGCAGGCCGCGAGAGATATTTTGCCACTCGTCTTCCTGAATCAGGACCGGGATATGTGAGAGCGGCCAGTTGCGCTCGCCGGTGCCGGCGGGACCGGTACCACCATAGGTGCGGTAGAAGACGCCGGCATCGCGCAGATAACGGTCGGCGCGGGCAAAACGCTCGTAAAGATCGCCTTCCGAAAGACGGCTCAGATGGGCGATGAGATTCTGCCAGACGGGTTTGATCTCGCCCTTGGCATCGAGCATCTCGTCGGCCACGCCGGGGAGCGCGGCATAACCGAGGATCGGATCGTGTTCGATCTCCTCATCCATGCGTCGTTCGCTCGCCGTGCCAGTCGTCAAATCGCGTCATACTCCTTGCGGCCGGCGGAGATCGAGCGTCAGGGGGAATTCGGGCGAAGGCGTCTCCGGCAAAAGGGGATAAAATCCCGCCGTGTGACCCCAGGGCTCGAACCGCGCCAGACGCCGCGCTTCCGCCTCGTTGCCGTTCACCGGGAAGGTCTCATAATTGCGGCCGCCCGGATGCGCAACATGATATCTGCAGCCGCCAATCGCGCGGCCAGACCATGTATCATAAATGTCGAATGTGAGCGGTGTATTAACCGGCAATACGGGGTGCAGGCCGGACCTCGGCTGCCATGCCTTGAAACGCACACCGGCGACCGAGACTCCGGACTGGGTGGTTTCTCTCAAAGGTACCGCGCGGCCGTTGCAGCTGACGGTGTAGCGAGACGGATTGGAGGTTTCGAGCCTGACCTGCAGGCGCTCGACGGATGAGTCGACGTAACGGACTGTGCCGCCGATAGCGCCCTGTTCGCCCATGACATGCCAGGGTTCAAGCGCCTGCCTGAGTTCCAGTTTGGCACCTTCGTATTCCACCTCGCCGAAGAAGGGGAAGCGGAATTCCAGCTGCGCCTCGAACCATTCGGGCCTGAGGTCAAAACCGTTTTCGCGCAGGTCCTGCAGCACATCCATGAAATCGGCCCAGATGTAGTGGCCAAGCATGAAGCGGTCCGCGAGGGCCGTGCCCCAGCGGGTAAACTTGCCCTGCAAAGGGTTCTTCCAGAAACGAGCGATCAGCGCTCGGACGAGAAGCTGCTGGGCAAGCGACATGCGGGCGTTCGGCGGCATCTCGAAACCGCGGAACTCGACAAGGCCGAGACGGCCGGTCGGGCCATCGGGCGAAAACAGCTTGTCGATGCAGATTTCCGAACGATGGGTGTTGCCGGTGACGTCGGTCAGCAGGTTGCGGAACAGACGGTCGACCAGCCATGGCAGTGGCGGTACGCCTTGACCGGGAGCGGGAACCTGCGCCAGCGCAATCTCCAGCTCGTAAAGACTATCGTGTCGGGCTTCGTCGAGCCGCGGTGCCTGCGAAGTCGGGCCGATGAAGAGGCCGGAGAAGAGATAGGACAGCGACGGGTGGCGCTGCCAGTGCAGGACCAGGCTCTTCAAAAGGTCGGGGCGGCGCAGGAACGGGCTGTCATTCGGATTGGCACCGCCGACCACGACATGGTTGCCCCCGCCGGTGCCGGTGTGGCGGCCGTCGATCATGAACTTGTCGGCGCCGAGGCGGCTCTGGCGAGCCTCCTCATAGATCGCGGTGGTGATGTCTACGGTTTCCTTCCAGCTTGAGGCCGGATGGATGTTCACCTCGATGACGCCGGGATCGGGGGCGACGCGGATGACGTTGATGCGCTCGTCATGCGGCGGTGCGTAGCCCTCGATATGGACCGGCAGGGTCAGCTTGGCGGCGGCATTTTCGGCGGCTGCAATCAGTTCGAGATAGTCCTCGATCTTCTCGACAGGCGGCATGAAGACACAAAGCCGTCCATCGCGCGGCTCGACGGAAATTGCCGTGCGGACCGCGCCGCCAATCTCACCCAGCGTCTGCTCGATACGGCCAAGATTGGTCGGGTCGCCCGCCTTGAAGGAGGATTCCGGCATGGCCCGACCTTGCGATGGATGCCCGGCGGGTACGAACGTATCCGGCAATGCGCCGCGGGGGATCGACGGGTCGGCCTCATGAATATAGGGAAACTGGGATGGCGGAATATAGGGCAGGGTGCCGAGCGGCAGGCGATAACCGACCGGGCTGTCGCCGGGAACAAGGAAGATGCGGCCTCGGCGGGTGCGCCATTTTTCGCTGATCCAGCGACGACTGACAGGCGCCCCGCTAGCCTGTGCATTCCATGCCTGTACGGGAAGCACATGGCCGGTAGGTTTGGTCAGGCCGCGCTCAAAGACGCGGGCGATACGATTGCGCTCTTCCGGATCCTTGAGCTTCGAATTGGAGGGATCGACATTATCCGGAAGCGAGCCTTCCTTGATGATCCACTCCGCCGGGTCTTCATAGGCCGGCACCACCATTTCGGCTGCGATGCCGAGTTCGCCGGCCAATGCCGTCAGAAACTTTTCTGAATCATCCTCGCTGGCGCCATGGTCGCCGCCTTCCTGTGCCACGAGGTTCGGGTCATTCCAGATCGGCTTGCCGTCCTTGCGCCAGTAGAGCGAGAAGGTCCAGCGGGGAAGGCTTTCGCCGGGATACCACTTGCCCTGACCATAATGGAGAAAGCCGCCCGGGGCGAATTTTTCACGCAGGCGGCGGATCAGGATATCGGCCTTTTCGCGCTTGGTCGGGCCAACGGCATCCGTGTTCCATTCCTCCGACTCGAAATCGTCGATGGAAACGAAGGTCGGCTCGCCGCCCATGGTGAGGCGGACGTCCTGTGATGACAGGACGCGGTCCACCTGTTCTCCGAGATCGTTCAGCGCGTCCCAGCTTTCGTCGGAAAACGGCTTGGTGATGCGCGGGTGTTCGGCGACGCGGGTGACGTTCATAGCGAAGTCGAACGAGGTGTTCGCTTCACCGAAGTAGCCGCCGGAAATCGGCGCGGCGTTACGGTAATGCGGCGTTGCGGCCAGCGGAATATGGCTCTCACCGGTCAGTAGGCCGGAGGTCGGGTCGAGGCCGACCCAGCCGGCGCCGGGGAGATAGACCTCGCACCAGGCGTGAAGGTCGGTGAAATCCACCTCGGTGCCGGACGGGCCGTCGAGGGCTTTCAGGTCCGGGGTGAGCTGAATGAGATAGCCGGAGACGAAACGTGTGGCGAAGCCGAGATTGCGCAGGATCTGGACGAGCAGCCAGCTCGTGTCGCGGCAGGAGCCGAGTGCTGCCGTCAGCGTTTCCTCCGGCGTCTGGACGCCGGGTTCCATGCGGATGACGTAACTGATGGCCTGCTGCAGGCGCGCATTGATGCCGACGATCATGTCGACCGTTGGCTGGTCCGGCGACATGTCGAAATGCTTCAGATATTCGACCAGGGCAGGGCCGGGTGGCTCGGGGATCATGTAGATCGAGAGGTCCTCGATCAGGTCTTCAGGATATTTGAACGGCCATCTGGTGGCCTCTTCCTCGACAAAAAAATCGAAGGGATTGTAGACCGTCATGTCGGCGACAAGATCGACCTCGATCTTGAATTCCGTTACCGGGTCCGGGAAAACGAACCGCGCGAGATAGTTGCCGTAGGGATCCTGCTGCAGGTTTACAAAATGGTTTTCCGGCGTGACCTTCAGCGAATGCGACAGCACTTTCGTGCGCGAATGGGCGGCGGGTTTCAGGCGGATGATCTGGGGTCCGAGGCGGACGGGCTTGTCGTATTTGTAATGGGTGAGATGATAGATGCTTGCCTTGATCGACATGCTGTCCCTTCGAATGCCCTTATCCGGGCGCTCCCGTTTTCCCCTTTCGGGGCGTTCCCGCGGATGCTGTTTTTCGGCCTCGTTCAGCGGGCCGGTGCATCACTATTGCAACTAAGTTTGTGCAATGCAGAAGAAGAAAGCAAGGACGATTGCGCGGTTATCTCTCGGATGGAATAGGGCGAGCTCGATTTATTGGAGGGCGTTCTTCCGAATCGTTACGACAATTCCCGATATAAGGTGATGACAATCGGAAACCGAAGGTGAAGCCTCTTCGCCTGTACAACCCTTTACCGCATGGTAAGTCTGCAGGAAGCATAGAGTCATGACATTGCGAGAGGAGACAGTCGCAGATGTCTAAAGCGGCCGCAGCAGCATCCGAACCTTACGAACTTCCGCTTTCCGGCCAACTTCGCATGATGATTGGGGCATTCTGGGCTTCACCGGTGCGTCGTCATCTTCTTCTGCTGGCGGCCGCGTTGCTGATCATCATTATTGCCACAACCTATGCGACCTATCGTCTGAACGAGTGGAACGGGCCTTTCTACGACTCGTTGGAACGGCGTGATATGGCCGGGTTCCTTCAGCAGCTCGGCGTATTCGCCATTATTGCGATTTCACTCACATTGCTCAATGTCATCCAGACATGGCTCAACCAGACCACTGCGCTGAAAATGCGCGAGGGGTTGGCGCGTGATCTTGCCAATGTCTGGCTGACGCCTGGGCGGGCGCTGAAGCTTGCGGGTGCGGGATCGATCGCCAACAATCCTGACCAGCGATTGCACGAGGATACCCGCATCCTGGCGGAGAACACTACTGCGTTGGCTATCGGTCTGGTCAATTCAACCATCCTGCTCGGTAGCTTTATCGGCGTGCTCTGGGCAATCTCGACGGATTTCGGCTTCAATATCGCTGGTCATCACGTCGTCATTCCCGGTTACATGCTCTGGGCAACCATCCTTTATGCGCTGACCGGTTCAGTACTCAGCAATGTCGTCGGCAGCATGCTGGCAAGGCTCAATGCCGATCGTTATGCCCGCGAGGCGGATCTTCGCTCCGCGCTGGTCCGTGCCAATGAGAACCTGAAGCCGATCACGCTTGCCCGGGGCGAGCCGAGCGAGCTTGCCCGGGTGCAGGATGCGATCGGCGGCGTGCTCGCCATGCTGCGCAAGCTTGCCTGGGCGCTGACCAATCTCACATGGGTCTCGTCCGGTTTCGGCTGGCTGGCGCTTGTGGCGCCGATCATCATTGCCTCGCCGATGTATTTTTCCGGCGAACTGACATTCGGCGGTTTGATGATGGCGGTTGGGGCGTTTAACCAGGTGAATACGGCGTTGCGCTGGTATGTGCAGAATTTCAGCGTCATCGCCGACTGGCGGGCCACACTCGCCCGCGTTTCCTTCTTCCGCAATGCGCTGCTGATGGCCGATACACCTGCAAAGGAGGGCCAAATCATCAACTACCAGCATGGCGTAGAAGGCGATGGGGTTTCTGTGACGGGTGTCGAGGTTTATGGCGAGCCGGACAAGGCAGCCGACGGGCACGGCATCAAACTGAAAGAAAATGGGTTCACGGTCGAACCCGGAGAGCGGGTGATGGTCAATGGAGATCCGGGTACGGATCGCCATCTATTCTTCCAGGCGCTGGCCGGGATATGGCCCTGGGGTAAAGGCGAAATCCGGCTGCCACAGGCAGAAAGGATGATCCTGATGCCCCAGGAAGGCTATCTGCCGACTGCGAAGCTGCGTGAGGTCATTACCTACCCATCAGGTATTCCCGATGTTACCGACGAGGCGTTGAAGGCTGCTCTGCTGCAAGTGGGCCTCGATCGTTATGTCGGACAACTGGACAAGGTAGAGCGCTGGGATCGGGTCCTCGACAAGGAGGAGGAGGCGGCGTTGCAGGTGGCGAATGCCGTTCTGCGCAAACCGGACTGGCTCGTCATGGACGACGTCCTGGAAGGGTTGGAACCGGAGGTGCGCGTGCAACTGATCGGTGTTCTCGAAGGCCTTGAGGGCACGACCCTCATCTATGTCGGTCGCTCGGAAGACTTCGCCAATCGGTTCAAGCCGAAGATCTACCATGTTGCGCCGCTTCATCCGAACGGGGGGAATGGAAATGTGCTAGACAGCGCCCCAAACGACGGTGAAACTGCATGAATAATCACTCCTCGCTCGCCAAAAACGGACAGGCCAAGACTGGACAATGTATCGTCTGCGGCCGGACCTTTCCGCTGTCCAAGCTGCACAAGGCCGGCAGTCTCAGGCCGCATCTCTACGAGATGATTGCCGAGGAGGTTAAAGACTGCGCTCCCACCAGTCTGATCTGCGACGAGGATCTTGCGCGCTTTCGGCGCCGCTATGTCGAGCAGCTTCTGGAAGAGGAGCGTGGCGAGCTTTCCGATCTCGACCGACATGTTCTGGACAGTTTCGAGAAGGGCACGCTGACGGTGCAAACGGACTCTGCCGCGGCAGCGGACAGGAAGTCCAGCTTCGGGGAGCGTGTTGCCGACAAGGTGGCTTCCTTCGGCGGTTCGTGGACTTTCATCCTGTCCTTTATCGCCGTTCTGGTGATCTGGATGGCGATGAATGTCGTCGGCGTTTTTGCCAGGCCTTTCGACCCGTATCCGTTCATTCTTCTCAATCTCGTTCTCTCCTGCCTTGCCGCTCTGCAGGCGCCGGTCATCATGATGAGCCAGAAACGGCAGGAGGAGAAGGACAGGCTTCGCGCCGAGAACGACTACATGATCAATCTGCGCGCCGAACTTGAAATCCGGCAATTGCACGAGAAGATTGACCACCAGATGGCCAAGCAATGGGAACGGCTAGCGGAGTTGCAGCAGATCCAGATCGAACTTCTGGAAAAGCGCGACGACCCGAGACATGGATGAACCTCTAATTCGGTGTCTGTGGGATGCGACCGGCGTTCGGCCGGCGCAGGTTGAAGAGGTTGCCGGTCAGGATAAGTGCCGCGCCGACCGCCATTAGGGCGTCTACCCCTTCGGAATACATGAAATAGCCAATTACGGCCGAGAGCGGCACGCGCAGATAGTCCATCGGCATCGCCACCGTCGCATCGGCGTGGGAAAGCGCCTTGGCCAGGCAGAAATGTGCGAAAGTTCCGGTAAATGCGATGATGAAGATCCACGGCCAGACACCGGCTGACGGCCAGGTCCAGACGCGCAGCGCCGGGATGAGGCCGATGATCGACTGGATGATCAGCATCCAGAAGATGATCTTCGTGGCACTGTCCGTTCGCGTCAGGAACTTCGTTGCGATGAACGAGACGGCAAAGAAGAAGGCCGCACCCAGCACGACCAGATGACCGGGATCAAGCGGCACCGCGCCCGGCTTGATGATCAGCAGCACGCCGACGAGGCCGAAGCCGATTGCAACGCATTTGCGCCAGGTCAGGCGTTCGCCCAAGAACGCCGCTGCCATCAGCGCCGCCCAGATCGGTGCGGTGAATTCGATGGCGATCACCTGAGCCAGCGGGATCATGGTGATCCCTATCAACCAGGTGAACTGGCCGACATAATGGGCGATGTTACGGGCGATATGAGCCGGCAGGATGCGTGTGCGCATGGCCTTGAAGCCGCCCTCACGATACACGAACGGGAGAAGCATGACGAAGGCGATGACCGAACGCATTTCCATCGCCTGGAAAACGTCGATCTCACGCGTGACCTCTCGCCCGGAAACCGCCATGAGCAGGAAGAGGGCAATTGATGCCATCATCCATCCGGCTGCCTTTGCGATCGATTGTGTATTCTCCACCCGTATTCCTCCTGCGGCATGCTCGTTCCGGCAATGCCCTATAGGGTTTCAGTGGCTAATGGAAATGGCCTTTTCGCCACAGAGGAAGGCATCGTTCGAGGGCGGAGGAAACTCCTACGCCGAAAGCCGTCGCAGCTGCGAACCGATGATGGCGACAAATATCTCAGGTTTGCCGAGTGCCCGTGCTGAAAGCATCGCGCCATGGACGCATGCCATGAGTATCTGCGCTTCTTCCTCCGGCGTTCCGCTCAATCTGAACTGTCCCTGCTCAGTGCCGGCCTTCAGGACGGAGGTCAGCCAATGGCCCAGATTTTCGAAATGCCGTCTGACATGCAAGGCGACCTCTTCCGGCAAAAGCTCCATTTCGCTTGCCAGCATCGCGCAAACGCAGAAAGGCTCCGAAGCTTCGACGATGCAGGATCGCCAGTGTTGGAAATAAGCCTGTAATTGGTCGGCCGGGTTTGGGAGATTGGCGGAAACAGCATTCAGGCCATCTTCCGCCTGTTTTGCATATCGTTGCAGCAGGACGGACGCGAGATGCGCCTTGGTAGGAAAATGGTGATGAATGCTCGCCTTGCGAATACCGACCGCGGTTGAAATATCGGCATAGCTGAAGCCGTTATAGCCGCCGGCCACGATCAGCGCCTGCGCTGTGTCGAGAATTTTTTCCGAAGTCGTCTGTTCCATAAAGCTGCCTACCTCCCAGTCGGAAGGCCGTCAAGAATTGCGGGCTGCTATGCTCGCAAAGTTGTGAGGGCCGGTTCGGATTGACTCTTTTCAATCTATCTACCTATTAGTAGGTAGGCAGTAAATTAGGATCTTACCGTGTCTGTTCAATCCCCCACGCAGTCGAGCTGGCTGCGATCCTATTATTTCGTACGCGCGCTCTTTTCGATCGCGTGGATTGGCGCTGCAGTTCTGGCTCAAGGCCAGATCGCGGCGGCATCGCTGCTACTGGTGATTTACCCGGCCTGGGATGCGATCGCCAATCTTGCCGATGCCCGCGCCAATGGCGGGCTTGCGGCCAACCGGTCGCAAATGCTGAATGTCGTTGCCAGCAGCATCATGACGGTGGTGGTCATCTTCGCGGTGATGAAGAGCAGTTATGCCGTACTTGCAGTCTTCGGCCTCTGGGCAATCCTGTCCGGGCTGCTGCAGCTTTATACCGGTGTGCGGCGCTGGCGGATTGCCGGGGCCCAATGGGTGATGATCCTCAGCGGCGCACAATCCACGCTCGCAGGCGGGTTTATGATCAGCCGTTCGGTGGCCGATGCCGTGCCGACCATTCTCGATATCGTCCCTTATGTCGGCTTCGGCGCCTTCTACTTCCTGCTGTCCGGCCTGTGGCTGACCGTAGCAGCCTACAGGCAGGCAAAGGCCTAACGCCACATGCCACGCATGCGGGCCGTGACGTCTATTCGCACCTGTTGACGATGCTGCCGTTCGGCATCCGACATGGGGGCGACCACCGGCCAGGCGGAGGTTTCGAAGAACTGCAGCAGTGTTGCCGGAATGAAGCGGGTGCGGGCGGCATAGACATGCCGGTCGCCCTGCGAATGCTGTCCATGAACGAAGAAGCGCTGCGGTGTGATGACGTGGAGATGATCCTTGGCGCGGGTCATCGCCACGTAAAGCAGGCGGCGTTCCTCCTCGATCTCGGCCGTCGATCCGACGCCGAGATCGGATGGGATGCAACCGTCGACGCAGTTCAGCAGGAAGACCGAGCGCCATTCCTGTCCTTTGGCCGAGTGAATGGTCGAGAGGATCATGTAATCCTCATCGAGCAGCGGCACACCAGCCTGATCGCTGGTCGCATCCGGCGGATCAAGCGTCAGTTCGGTGAGGAACCGTTCGCGCGAGGCGTAACCCGAGGCGATCTGTTCGAGTTGCAGAAGGTCCGCCTTGCGGGTCTCCGCATCTTCATGGACGCGTTCGAGATGCGGCTGGTACCATTCGCGCGCCGTGCCGATTTCCGCCGGCCAGCCTTCGTTTTTGCGGATGGCGGTCAGCATTTCGATGAAGGCAGGCCAGTCTGCTCCGGAACGGGGCGGGGCGGGGATTTCCTGCAGGGCCGCGAGCGGCTCCGGATCGGTCGCGATTGCATCGAGGATCTTGCCGGCAGTTTGCGGACCGATGCCGGGGATGAGCTGCATCAGCCGGAAACCGGCAACGCGGTCGCGCGGGTTCTGGGCGAAACGCAGCGCCGCCAGCATGTCCTTCACATGGGCGCTGTCCAAAAACTTCAAGCCGCCGAATTTGACGAAGGGAATGTTGCGGCGGGTGAGTTCCACTTCCAGCGGGCCGGAATGGTGCGAGGCGCGAAACAGCACGGCCTGCTGTTTGAGCGTCATGCCGGTCTCGCGGTTTTCCAGCACCTTTTCGACAATGTAATTGGCCTGCTCCGTCTCGTCCTTGACGGCAACGAGGCGAGGGCGCTCTTCCGACTGGCGGTCGGTCCAGAGGTTCTTGGTAAAGCGTTCGCGCGCAAGCTCGATCACGCCGTTTGCCGCAGCAAGGATAGTGTTCGTCGACCGATAATTGCGGTCCAGCGTGACGATATTGGCCGGCGGATCGAATGTATTGGGGAAGTCGAGAATGTTGCGGATCGTCGCGGCGCGGAAGGAATAGATGGACTGCGCATCATCACCGACGACGGTCAGGCCGCGGCCGCCGGGTTTCAGGCCCATCAGGATCGAGGATTGCAGCCGGTTAGTATCCTGATATTCATCGACCATGACGTGGTCGAAGCGGGCGCCAACATCCTCGGCGATAGACGGTTCGCTCATCATCTGCGCCCAGTAGAGCAGCAGGTCGTCGTAATCGAGGACGTTCTGGGTCTGCTTGGCTTCCACATAGGATGCGAAGAGTTCGCGCAGCTGTTTTTCCCAGGCCTGGCACCATGGGAACGAGGTTTTCAGTACTTCGTCGAGCGGTGTTTCGGAATTGACCGCACGGGAGTAGATGGCGAGGCAGGTGCCCTTGGTCGGGAACCGGCTTTCCATCTTGGAGAAACCCAGCTCGTGGCGCACGAGGTTCATCAGGTCGGCGGAATCTTCCCGGTCGTGAATGGTGAAATCCGGGTCGAGGCCGATCTGGTAGGCATAGATGCGCAACAAGCGCGAGCCGATGCCGTGAAACGTGCCGGCCCAGGCGAGCGCATCGGACATGATGCCGCCATTCGCGCCCATAACCTGCTTGCAGATGCGTTCGACACGGCGGCCCATTTCGGTGGCCGCGCGGCGGGAAAAGGTCATCAGCAGAATGCGGCGCGGATCGGCGCCCGAGACGATCAGGTGGGCAACGCGATGTGCGAGCGTGTTGGTCTTGCCTGAGCCGGCACCGGCGATCACCAGAAGCGGACCGGCAGGACCGCCATTCGGGACGTCCGAACCATGCTCGACCGCACGGCGCTGGGCGTCATTCAGTTTTTCCAGATAGGCGACCGACATCAAATTCCGCACGTTGTTCCCGATGTGTTCGTTAGCTGTAACTGATTCGCTCGGGAACAGGCATATGGTGCTGTGGAGAGAGGAGGTAGTGGTGAAGGCAGGATTGGGATGAGCGGCGTTCAGGTGTCTGTCAGGGTCAAGGCGCAATCGGGGCCGGCATCGATCAGACCAGGGACGCACCGCTACAAGCCAGTTTGTTTTTTCACCAGCCAACCTTCATTCCGCTAGATTTTTTTAGCTGATCGAGATGTTTCGATCGGATGTTTATCTTTTTGTTTTTATTGTTTTAATAGTGATTTGTTGTGTCGATTTCTCTGGATTAAACTTGACCAGCCTTGTCCTGTTTGGATATGAGAACACCGTGAGTTTTCCACGGAGGCGATCTTGAAAACTTCTTCTTTCCTGGCAGGCGTAGCGCCCGCCTTTTCCGTTTTTGCTATTTCCGTCCTGTCTCTTTCGTCGCCGGCATCAGCCCAGGTGGCTGACAGCCTCACCATTTACAACGCCCAGCACGAAGGGCTGACCAAGGAATGGGTGGACGCCTTTACCGAAGAGACTGGTATCGTCGTGACCGTTCGCAATGGTGGCGACATGGAAATCGCCAACCAGATCGTACAGGAGGGGGCAAACTCTCCGGCAGACGTATTCCTCACCGAGAACTCGCCGGCGATGGCGCTGGTGGATGGCAAGGGCCTGTTCGAGCCAATCGACAAGGCCACGCTCGATCAGGTGCCGGAACAGTTTCGCCCGGCGAATGGCCATTGGACGGGCATTGCCGCTCGCTCCACGGTCTTTGCCTACGACAAGACGAAGCTCTCTGAAGACAAGCTGCCGAAATCGCTGCTGGATCTGGCCAAGCCTGAATGGAAGGGTCGTTGGGCAGCATCTCCGTCGGGTGCCGATTTCCAGGCGATCGTCGGTGCCCTGCTGCAGTTGAAGGGCGAAGAAGCGACTGCGGCATGGCTGAAGGGCATGAAGGAAAACTTCACCTCCATCCGCGGCAACTCGACGGCGATGAAGGCGGTCAATGCCGGCCAAATCGAAGGCGCGGTGATCTATCACTATTATTATTTCAGTGACCAGGCGAAGACCGGCGAGAACAGCAAGAACGTCTCGCTGCACTATTTCAAGAACCAGGATCCGGGCGCTTTCGTCTCGATTTCGGGCGGTGGCATTCTCGCATCCTCCAAGCACAAGCAGCAGGCGCAGGCTTTCCTCAAATGGGTTGCCGGCAAGGGCGGCCAGAAGATCCTGCGTGACGGCACCTCGTTCGAATATGCCGTCGACAAGGACGAAGCCTCCAACACGGCGCTTGTGCCGCTCGCCGACTTGCAGGCGCCCAAGGTCGAGCCGACCGAGCTTAACAATGCCAAGGTTACCGACATGCTGACGGCCGCCGGCATTCTCTAAGAGCTGGTGCCTTTCCTGAGCCTATAATTCCAGTTAAAGGGAGAGGTCGCAGATGCATCTGCGACCTCTCGTCATATTCAGGTAATCCATGACGTCTTTCGCCGACAGCAAGCCGCTTTCCATGCCACTTCCCCGTCTCCAGTCGGGAAAGCGCGGAACGTTTGTTTTGGCCGTCATCATCGCGTTTCTGGCGCTGCTGCCGCTCGGTTTCGTTTTCTGGGCAACCGCCGTAACGGGCTGGGAAACCGCGTCGCAGATGATCTTTAGGCCGCGTGTCGGCGAGTTGATGACCAATACGCTGCTGCTGGTGCTGTTTACCGTGCCGCTTGCAACCCTGCTCGCCACCTCGCTTGCATGGCTGACGGAACGCAGCGACCTGCCGTTTGCGAGGGGATGGTCGGCGCTCTGCGTTGCGCCGCTCGCCATTCCCGCCTTCGTCCATTCCTATGCCTGGATCGGCATGTGGCCGGGTTTCCACGGATTGCCTGCCGGTATCGCGATTTCCGTCACGGCCTATTTTCCGTTTCTCTATCTGCCGATTTCGGCGGCGCTCAGGCTTCTCGATCCGGCGCTCGAAGACCAGGCCGCTTCGCTCGGCCTTTCCGATGCGGCCGTTTTTCGCCGTGTGGTGCTGCCGCAATTGAGGCTGTCCATTCTCGGTGGCGGATTGCTGGTCGGCTTACATCTTCTGGCCGAATACGGCCTCTATGCGATGATCCGCTTCGACACGTTTACAACCGCGATCGTCGACCAGTTCCAGTCGACCTATAACGGCGTGGCGGCGAACATGCTGGCTCTGGTGCTGGTTTTATGCTGCCTCGTCCTGCTCGGTTTCGATGCGGGCTTGAGAGGCCGTCGGCGTTATGCCCGCATCGGCTCCGGCGTGGCGAGGAAGGCGAGGAAAGTCTCTCTCGGCCGCTGGCGTTATGTCTGCGTGCTGTTGCCAATTGCAGCGGTCGCTTTTGCGCTGGGGATCCCGGCCGTTACCCTCTCGCATTGGCTGATCGCCGGCGGCGGGGAAATCTGGCGGATGAACGAAATCGGCCTGGCGCTTGCCCAGACGCTCGTGATCTGTGTGGTAGGCGGGCTTGCAACGACGCTTGCAGCGCTTCCCATCGCCTGGCTTTCGGTTCGCCGCCCCAGTCGCGGAAGCCGGATCATCGAGGGGTGTTATTATCTCGCCAGTTCGATGCCAGGCGTGGTCGTGGCGCTGGCGCTGGTGACGATCACGGTCAGGGTGGCGCTGCCGCTTTACCAGACGGTTGCAACGATCGTGCTTGCCTATGTCATCATGTTCCTGCCACGCGCACTTGTCAGTCTTCGCGCCAGCATCGCGCAGGTGCCGGCGGAGCTTGAACAGGCGGCTGCGAGTCTCGGACGCTCGCCGGCCAACGCGCTCTGGTCGACCACCGTCAGGCTGGCGGCGCCAGGGGCCGCAGCAGCAGTGGCGCTCTCATCACTCGGCATCATGAACGAACTGACCGCAACGCAGATGCTGGCGCCGAACGGTATCCGCACGCTTGCCATGGCCTTCTGGGCGCTGACCAGCGAGATCGACTATGCCGGTGCCGCACCCTATGCGCTGCTGATGATCCTGTTCTCGCTGCCGATGACGGCACTTCTCCACCATCAATCGAAAAAGATCGCCGGCCGATGAGTTTTGTAGAGATCCAGAGACTACGCAAGAACTTTGGGCCTGTAGTGGCTCTCGACGGGATCGATCTTACCGTCGAGCGTGGCAGCCGCACTGTCGTCGTCGGGCCTTCCGGTTGCGGCAAGACCACGCTGTTGCGCCTGATTGCCGGTTTCGAGGTGGCGGATGCGGGCCGTATCGTTATCGGTGGCGATACTCTGGCCGATGGTGTGAGTGCAATGCCGGCACATAAGCGCAATATCGGCATCGTCGCGCAGGACGGGTGCCTGTTTCCGCATCTGACCGTTGCCGGTAACATCGTCTTCGGCATGACGGAAGAGCAGTCGGCGAGGCAGCGAAGGGCCGCGGAATTGATGGAAATGGTCGGGCTGGAGCGTTCAATGCTGGTGCGGCGGCCGGACGAGCTTTCCGGCGGGCAGCAGCAGCGCGTGGCGCTAGCGCGCGCGCTTGCCCGCAAACCGCGACTGATGCTGCTCGATGAGCCCTTCTCGGCGCTCGATACGGGCCTTCGGGCTCAGACGCGCAAGGCGATCGGCAACGTGTTGAAAGAGGAGGGGATCGCGACGCTGCTCGTCACTCACGATCAGGCCGAAGCGCTGCTCTTTGCCGATCAGCTAGCGGTGATGCGGGGAGGCATTCTCGTGCAATCCGGCCGGCCGCGTGATGTCTATTCGCGCCCGATCGACCCGGCCACAGCCGCGTTTCTCGGCGAAGCGATCGTCCTGCCGGCCGAGATCGCGGATGGATATGCTCATTGCGTGCTGGGGCGGCTGCCGCTTGCTGCCTCCGTGGCTCCCGCGCGGCAGGTGACGATCATGCTGCGGCCAGAGCAGATCAGCGTCACCGAGCCGGGTGAAAGGGCCTGTGAACGGGAAATTCGCGGACGCGTGGTCGAGGCCGGTTTCCGCGGCTCGACCAGCGATCTGCGCATCGTTCTACGCGAAAACGAGAATATCGTCCTCAACATCGAAGTGCCGAGTTCAGTCGACGTGATCGCAGGTCAGGAAATTGCTCTGCGTGTCTCGGGAGCCGCGCACGTATTCAGCTGATTTTGTTCCAGAGACGGGAACCGGGAACATTGGCAAAACGTTATCCGGCCATCGCAATCAAGGACACAAATCCATGCTGAAATGGGCGCTCATTTTCCTCGTCATTTCCCTGATATCGGGTTTCCTCGGCTTTTCGGGAGTTTCCGCCGCGACGGCAGGCATCGCCAAGATCCTGTTCTTCCTGTTCCTGGTTATCTTCCTGATATTCCTCGTGCTTGCACTTATGGCGGGCAGTGCGATCATGTGATCGCTTGAAAGCCTTAAACGATGAAGCCGCCCTTGCGGGCGGCTTTGACGTGTTCCGGCGAAGCTATATGGACTTCATCGTCCCGGGTGTTTCTGGGCGAAGACGAGCAACTGCCAGACGACCGGCCCCAGAAGCGAATGTTCGTGATGGCTTTTCGGGATGGTTGCCCCCTTGTCGACGACAATCTCGTCACCACAGGCCCGACAGCGATAGATGCCGGCATTGGTGACGGGCTGTCCAGGCTTGTAGTCCTGGTCGAAGGCCCACGAATTGGCCTGAACGAGGCGGTCAGAATATTTGTACTGTGCCATCCTGCTTCTCTCGGATCGATGCCTTTGGTCGACGCAAGACTGCCCAAAACAAGTGACCAAACAGTAATTTAGGTCTGAGGCATTGCAGATTTTTTGCCTTTTGGCAGGTTTCGACAAAGATTTCTTCGCTGCAGGATTGCATGAGCATTCGGCATTGTAATCCAGGGTGAATATACGCGGCCTGATTTGTTATCCTTCAGCGGAATGGGGCGGGCCTTCTGGTTCTGTCAGGGAGAGCAGGAACGAGGTGCAGGCTATGACGACCTGATCTGTCCTGAAGCAACATGGTTGCGCTCTGCGCCGAGGCTTTCATCTGTCCAGACCCATTAAGAAGGCGATTTGTCGACAGGCGCGGAACGTGTACTGACGTCTGCAGGAGATAGTCGATGAACGTCAGTAATCCCGTCGAAGGCGATAAGCAGCCGCCGAAGCGAAAGCCGATATGGCCATGGCTGGTTATGCTGGTTCTCACGCTCGCGATAATTTACACCCATCATCGAATATCTTTGATCATCGATGACCTGGCGCAGATGGCGAGAGATTTTATCCAGTTGCTACGATGGATTCTGGCAAAGCTGGAGGGCTAATCGGAAGGTAGGAAAAACTGGCCGGAGCGGACTTTCCGAGTTGGTTCAGCCGAACCCAGCGGCGCTATTCGTGCGTCTTCCAGAAATGCAAAAGGCCTTGTCATTACAAGGCCTTGCTGAAAGTTCGGATGGTGGGCGTGACAGGGATTGAACCTGTGACCCCTACGATGTCAACGTAGTGCTCTCCCGCTGAGCTACACGCCCATCCGATGTCGGCGCATAGACCATACCGTGATCGGGGCGTCAACTGGTTTTTTGGAAGAAATGCGAAGCTTTTTTGACGGGCCTGCATTTCCGGGATTTTTGTGCCTGTGGATGATTGAAGGCGGGATTGGGGGGGGCGGTTATGTGCCGATCCCAAAACACAAAAGGCGCCCGATTGGGCGCCTCGATCGTTCGTCTGATTCCGAAAAAAATGATTCAGGCTGCAGCGAGCATCTTGTTCACTTCGTCGACGAGGTCACGAAGGTGGAAAGGCTTCGACAGGACCTTGGCGTCCTTTGGGGCCTTCGAATCGGAATTCAGGGCAACGGCGGCAAAGCCGGTGATGAACATCACCTTGAGGTCCGGATCGAGTTCGGTGGCGCGGCGGGCGAGCTCGATGCCATCCATCTCCGGCATGACGATGTCGGTCAGCAGAAGAGAGAAGGGCTCTTCGCGAAGTCGATCATAGGCGCTTGCGCCATTGTCGAAAGAGGCGACCTTATATCCCGCCTTTTCCAGTGCCTTCACCAGAAAACGGCGCATATCGTTGTCGTCTTCGGCGAGAAGGATTTTCTGTATCATCGTCGGGACCGTATCCGTGCATGCCTGAGGTTGTATGAGCCTTCCATAATGCCGGCTTACGGTAAATTTCCGTTTAACCGACGCGGAACGGCGTTTGGTGGGCTATACATAGTATGGACTTGGCGTCGGGCAACTGGCAACATGCCACATCAGACTTGTTCGTGACATGGTAAAGGCAGGATGGATCAGTCGACGGGAGATTTTCAGGAATTCGAAGTCAGAGAACCCGCGTTGCAGACCATTCCATTCGTCTTCAATTCACCGCATAGCGGCAACCATTTTCCTGTGGATTTCCTCGCGAGCAGCCATCTGGACTCGCTTTCGATCCGGCGCTCTGCCGATCACTACGTCGATGAGCTTTTTGCCGATGCCCCTGAACTGGGAGCTCCGCTTCTCGTTGCACACTTTCCGCGTGCATATCTCGATGTCAACCGCGAACCGTACGAATTGGACCCGCGGATGTTCGACGGGCCACTGCCGCCCTATGTGAATATAGGGTCGATGAGGGTTGCAGGTGGTCTCGGGACGATTCCGCGGATCGTTGCGGAGAACATGGAGATTTACCGCAAACGACTTTCCGTCGATGAGGGATTGTCCCGTATCGAGGCGATTTATAAACCTTACCACGCCTGCCTGCGAAAACTGATCGCGCGTACCCATGCTCGGTTCGGCATCGGCATCCTGATCGACTGCCATTCGATGCCGGGCAATGTCCGTCTCTCCGGTTCGGATGTGCGGCCGGATTTCATTATTGGTGATCGTTACGGAACGAGTGCGTCGGCCGAGCTTTCGCGCGCAGCGCTGCAGTTCTTCGATGACATGGGTTTTTCCGCCGTGCGCAACAAGCCATATGCGGGCGGGTTCATTACCGAGCATTACGGTCGGCCGGTTCGCGGGCTGCATGCGCTGCAGATCGAGATCAATCGTGGCCTTTATGTCGATGAGGTGACGCTGGAGAAGAAGGCGGAGTTCCCGCTTGTTGCTGCAGCGCTTTCTACCTTCATGCGGCAGATGGCGGAGTTGGTTGGTGACTTTGCCGACGATGCGGGTGCACTCGCGGCGGAATAGCCGCTTTTCCCTTGGCTCCAGAGAGCAATCCTGACTTTGCGCCTTTGTGCCGGCTTTGGCTGTCATGTGGGCAAAAAAAACCGCGCTCATCGCGCGGCTAAGTCTAGGGAGGAAACACCCAAGGAGGGTATTTACAGTCAAAGACTGTGCTTATGAAAATACGGCCGCATATGCACATTTGTCAAGCAGATTTTTGATGTGATTAAATTTGCGTCATTTTTGGGCTTTTTGATTAACTGGGTGGCAATGAAAGCGGTTTTCTTTGGCAGAAGGACGCCTTAAGAAGGATTTGACCTGCCTACGCTCAACGTTTTCACGCCACAAACCCAAGGATTTGCCGATGTTGCCTGACCGCGATTTCTTCGATGCGCTTGCCGATGCCGCCAAGGGTGAGACGCTGCCGCGGTTTCGCACCGGAATTTCCGTCGTCAACAAACTGGCCGGCGGTTTCGATCCGGTAACAGAAGGTGACCGCGCAGCTGAAACGGCTATCCGTGCGCTGATTGAAGAGCGTTTTCCCGAACATGGCATACTTGGCGAGGAGCATGAAAGCATCGGGCTCGATCGCGAGCATGTCTGGGTGATCGATCCGATCGACGGAACGCGGGCGTTCATTTCCGGCCTGCCTGTCTGGGGCACGCTGATCGGTTTCCGCTCCAATGGACGCGCGACCATGGGGATGATGGACCAGCCGTTCATTGGCGAGCGTTATTTCGCCGATGGCAATCGTTCGTGGTATTCGGGGCCGGACGGCGAGCGGCAGATTTCGGTGCGTGACTGCGGATCGCTTTCCGATGCCATCCTGTTCACGACCTCGCCGCATATCTTTCAGGGGGATGACCTGAAGCGCTATCGGGCCGTCGAGGAGAAGGTGCGGCTGTTTCGGTATGGCTGCGATTGTTATGCCTATGCGCTGCTTGCGGCGGGGCATGTCGATCTCGTCGTCGAAAATAGCCTGCAGCCGTATGATGTCGGGGCGCTGATCCCGATCATCGAACAGGCCGGCGGTATCATCACGACCTGGGACGGTGGCCGACCGGAGAATGGCGGCAATATCATCGCAGCCGGCTCGAAGGCCGTTTACGAGCAGGCTATGGCGTTGCTCGACGGGCGGTGATCAAGATCGTCAGGCGGCGGTTTCTGCCATTTCCAGCCCGCCATCGAGGCCGGGCATGAAGGTCTCGATCGCATCCATGGCCTGGGCGCGATAGATATCCTTCTCCTGAAACAGTTCGTGCCGGCCACCGGTGACGGGGATGAGCTGTCCGGCACGAAAATTCCGCGACAGATTTTCCTGCAGGCGGTAGGGCACGACGCCGTCGAGAACGGGTGCGAGGATCAATGTCGGGATGGTGATTTCCATCAGGTGCGACTGCAGTGATACGCGGGAGGCTGCTTTCAGCGTTTCGTGCACCCAGCGCGCCGTGGGAGCGCCGACAGTCAGGTCTTCGAAACTGCGATAAAGTTCGAGATTACGTTCGAAACGCTTCCGGTCTCCCGTCAGGCCATTGCCCTCGAAGGGGATCAGTCGTCGGTCGCCGCCGAGCTGTACGCCACCGAAGCCGGTCCAGGACATCAGTCGCGCCAGAGGGCGGGCGAATTTTTCCGATGCGGGCTGACCATGGAAGCCGACATAGGGGGATGCGAGCGCCATCCTGCTGATACGGTTCGACAGGCGCGGTGCGACTGAGAGGGCAATCAGCGCGCCGGTGGAATGGGCGACAAGGAAGAAGGGCAGGCGGGCATCCGGCAGAACGACCTGTTCCAGAAAGATCTCGAGATCCTTCTCGTAATCGGAAAAGCGCCGGACATGCCCTTTCCTGGCATCTTTCTTCAGCCGGTCGGATCCGCCTTGCCCGCGCAGGTCATATGTTGCGACCCACAGGCCCATCGCGTTCAGATGGCGGATGGTCTCGAAATATTTCTCGATGAACTCGTTGCGACCCTGCAGCAAAACGATGGTGCCGCGTGCCGGCACGATATCCGAGCGGAACAGGCCGTAGCGGATTTTCACGCCGCGATGGCCGGCAAAATAGCCCGCGGAGTAATTGTCCGGCGCAGGGTTTTCCGGCGTGGGGCGAAGGATGTCGTGGCTGATCTGGTTCTCGCTCATGAATTCAGCGTTAGGCGAGTGCGGCTGCAGGTCAAGCAAAATCGCGTCTTCCAGAATTATGCGTGGAGTGTGGGTGGACATGGGTGACGTAACTGTATAACGCATCATATGTAATGTTATTACATATAGGAGAGGTTATGTCCCATTTGTTGCGTGTTGCCGGATTTACGGCGACCCTTCTCGCCTCGAGCGCGGTGTTTGGATCCGTTGCATTTGCAGAGGAAAAGGATGCGGAGACGTGGCGGTTGTTCGTTGCCGATCACACTCTGCCAGTGGTGCGCGCCATCGATCTTTCGTCCGGCAAGGAGATCGGCAAGTTCGATCTGGAAGGATATGCAGCGCTTTCAGTGAGTGACAGCGGGCGGACGGTTTTCGCCGTTCAGGGTGACGAGAATATCGTTCATGCCTTCTCAACCGGAATTGCGCTGTCGGATCATGGCGAGCATCGCGATATCGAAATCAACGAACCGAAACTGGTCTCGACGGTGATCAGGGGGCAGAAGCCCGGCCATGTCGTCACCCATGGTGATCAGGTCGCCGTTTTCTACGATCGGGAAGCGAAGTTCGATCTGGTCAGCGAAGAGGCGCTTGCGGATGGCGATGCCAAGCTGAAGGCCTTCGACACGATCGCAGCCCATCATGGTGTCGCCGTTCCTGTCGGCAATCATTTCCTCGTTTCGGTGCCGAATACCGAGGTGGCGGTGAAGGAGGGCGAATTGCCGCCGCGTCTCGGCCTGCGTGTCGTCGATGCCGATGGCAAGCAGGTGGGCGAGGTCGCGACCTGCACCGGCCTGCATGGCGAGGCAAGCTCTGCGCGGCTTGTCGCCTTCGGTTGCGAAGAAGGCGTTCTCGTTGCGCGGCCGGGCGGCATGGATGGGCCGAAGCTTGAGATGCTCGGCTATGGCAAGGACCTGCCGAAGGGAAAGGTGTCGACGCTACTGGGCGGAAAATCGATGCAGTTCTTTCTCGGCAATTACGGTGAGGACAATATCGTGCTTGTCGATCCGGACAGCGCTGAGGAGGCTTATCGCCTGATCGAGCTGCCGACGCGACGTGTCGACTTCGCGCTCGATCCTGCCGATCCGCATAGCGCCTATGTGCTGACCGAAGACGGCAAGCTGCATCTCATCGATGTGGTGAAGGGGGAGATCGTCAAGAGCGAGACGGTAACCGAGCCTTACAGCAAGGATGGCCACTGGCGCGATCCCCGTCCGCGGCTGGCTGTTGCTGATGGTCAGATCGCCGTCACCGATCCGCGCAAGAGCCTCGTTCGCGTTGTCGATGGGGACAACCTGAAGGAGGTGCGGACCATCACCGTGGAAGGTAAGCCCTTCGCCATCGTGGCGGCCGGCGGATCTGGCGCGGTGCACTGAGCCACACCATTTCCCGTCAGGGTGAGCGTTGGTCCGGCTGACGCTCACCTCGTTGCGAGGTGAGAAAAGAGGGCCGGAACCGGCGACACGGGGATGACAGCGCGGTTCCGGCAAGGCTGACCGAAGCGACGGGACGAATATGCTTCGGTCCAAGGAGGCATGCCGCCTTCCAGAACCTTGCTTCTAGCAATATGGGGCTGAACCTCAGCAAAACCTGCTGTTCATGCGGTGTTCATTGGCAAAACGGCTGTGACGTATCGGGGTCTTGAAGGGCGTGGCTGCAATTCCCATCTTCACTCTGCAGGCGCCGAAAGGGTCTGCTCAACGGGGTCCTCATCGCCATTACGGGATGTTGACACCCAAGTGAAAACCGCAACGTCGCTTCAATGGAGGACATTATGCGTCACGTCGATTTTTCCCCGCTTTACCGCTCCACCGTCGGTTTCGACCGGCTTTTCAATCTTCTCGACAATCGCAACTTTGGCGATCAGGGGCAGAGCTATCCGCCCTATAACATCGAGCGGACCGGTGAAAATACCTATCGCATCACCATGGCTGTCGCCGGTTTCGACGAAAAGGAACTTTCGATCGAATTCCAGGCCCATGCACTCACCGTGAAGGGTGAAAAGGCCGAAGAAGATGGTGCTGACCAGAACGAGTTTCTCTATCGCGGTATCGCCAAGCGCGCCTTCGAGCGACGCTTCCAGCTTGCCGATCACGTCGAAGTCGAAACCGCTTCGCTGAAGAACGGATTGCTTCATATCGACCTCGTCCGGAATATTCCGGAAGCGATGAAGCCCCGCCGTATCTCGATTGCAGCTGAAGCCGGCGACACGACCAAAACGATCGAAGCCCAGGTCGCTCCGCAGCAGGTGAACTAACGCTTTCGTCTCTGATCCTCCCATCAAGGACCGCAAGCCGCCGCCCCTTCCTTTCGCGAGGAGGGGGCGTTTTTGTATCCGGGCCTGGTTAAGCCGCTGCCGGTTCCGCCTTCAGTTCCTTTGCTTTCAGGCGGTCCGCATATTTCTGCGCCAGCACTGCACAGGTCATCAGCTGGATCTGGTGGAAGAGCATGATCGGCAGAACGATCGCGCCGATCGATGCGGAATTGCCGGAAAAGATTGCATTTGCCATCGGCACGCCTGATGCCAGCGACTTCTTCGAACCGCAGAAGGTGATGGTGATCTCGTCTTCCTTGCTGAATCCGAGCAGTCTGCTGCCGAACATCGTGATGCAGAGTACGGCGGCCAGCAGGACGATATCGAGGCCAATGACGACGGCGATATCGGTGAGCGAGAAGGTTTTCCATATGCCTTCGATGACGGCCGTCGAGAAGGCGAGATAGACCACCATCAGGATCGAGCCGCGATCAAACGGCATCAGCAACTTCTTCTTCGAGCGGATCCAGTTGCCGATCCAGGGCTGCAGGAGCTGGCCGAGGACGAAGGGGGCGAGTAGCTGCAGCGCGATCTTTTCCAGAGCATCAAGCGAAACCCCGCCGCCGCCCGTCGTCGACAGAAGCAATGCGATGAGGGCAGGGGTCAGGAACATGCCGAGAATGTTGGAGCCAGATGCTGCGACGATGGCGGCCGGAACGTTGCCTCCGGCCATTGAGGTGAAGGCGATCGATGACTGCACGGTAGACGGCAAAACGCAAAGGAACAGCATGCCGAGATAAAGCGGTGCCGGCAGTATGCTTTCGGGAATGAAACCTAGGGCAAGCCCGAGAAGCGGGAAGATGGCGAATGTGGTGAGCACGATCGTCAGGTGCAGGCGCCAGTGCAGTACGCCGGCGACAACCGTGTCGCGGGCAAGGCGTGCGCCATGCAGGAAGAAGAGAAGGCCGATGGCGATATCCGTCGCAATGGCGAACCAGTCTGCCCAAGTGCCGTAAATGGGAAAGAATGACGCAAGGATCACGGTTCCCAGCAGCATCATCGTATATAGATCGGGCAGAAAGCGCTTCATCACATGCTCCGCGGGCCTTGGCCCTCAAGGGTGGGTAGATTGCGGTTTCTATTATCGTAAAGTAGAATGCAAACACTAACAGTTATCATGAAGCGCGATAGCAATGCTGAACCTTCATCATCTCGACAGTTTTCTCATGCTGCAGCAGACGGGCAGTTTTACCGAGGCTGCGGCTAGGCTCGGTGTCGGGCAGTCGACCGTAACGCAGCATATTCAGCGGCTGGAAAAATCGCTGGGACGCCAGTTGGTGTTTCGCGACACACATCAGGTGAGGCTGACGGCGGATGGCGAGGCGCTTGTCGGTTATGCGCGGGGGATGCTGGATCTCAATGGTCAGGTCCTGTCGCTTTTCGGTGAAAGCCGGCTGCGCGGGCGGCTGAGGCTCGGTGTGTCCGAGGATGTGGTCGCCAACCGGTTGACGGGGATATTGGAGGATTTCATTCGCCTCCATCCGCTGGTCGATCTGGAGCTGACTGTTGCGCTGTCGGCGGTGCTCAACCAGATGCAGGATGCCGGCGATCTGGATCTGGTGCTCGCCAAGCGGCATGTCGGCGAAACGCATGGCAAGCTTCTGTACCGCGAGCCGTTGGTCTGGCTTGCGCGTGATCCGCACTTCGCTCCGGCCAGGGATGCGGTTCTGCCGCTGATCGCATTTCCGCCGCCCTCCATTACCCGACGGGTGGTGCAGGAGGCGCTGGATCGGGAGAAGCTTGCGTGGCGCGTCGTCTGTACCTGCGGCAGCCTGAGCGGGCTGACCGCTGCGGCGCGCGCCGGCATGGGCGTGATGGTGCAGCCGCGCAGCATGGTGCCTGAGGGCCTGCGTGAGATTGCCGGTGACCGCCTGCCGCGGCTTGAAGACGTGGAGTTCGTGCTGATCCCGCGGCGTGGCGCCGATGCGGTGATGGTTGAGGCCCTGTCGAGCCTGATTGCGGCACGCATCGTGCCGCAATCGATTTAAGCGTCGAATCCGATCTTACGCAGAAGCGCAGATCGACAGGAACTGGTCGACATCCTCTTCGGTCGTAGCAAAAGAGGTGACCATGCGGATGAGAGCTTCATCCTTGCCGACTTTTTCCGGCATGTCGCGCGGTTCCAGCCAGTCGTAGAATTTCGCGCCCTGTTCGGCTGCAGCCTTGGCTGAGGCTTTGGGCAGGACGGCGAAGACTTCATTTGCTTCGGTCGGCCATGCCAGGCGTGCGCTGTTGAGCGAGCTAAAGCCTGTGCGCAGGCGATCAGCCATCGTATTGGCATGCTTGGCCAGGCCTAACCACAGATCATCCTGGAGATACGCTTCGAACTGTGCGGCGATAAAGCGCGACTTGGAGAAAAGCTGGGCGGTGCGCTTGCGCAGAAATGCGAAGTCCTTGGCGAGCTGTGGGTCGAAGAATACGATGGCTTCGGCGCACCAGCAGCCGTTCTTTGTGCCGCCGAAAGAGAGCACGTCTACGCCGCGCTTCCAGGTCATTTCCGCCGGCGTGCAGCCGAGTGAAACCAGAGCATTGGCAAAGCGCGCGCCGTCCATGTGCAGCGGCAAACCATTTTGCTTGGCGATTTTCGAGATCGTGTCGATTTCGTCGAGCGTATAGATGGTGCCGACTTCCGTTGCCTGGGTCATGGTGACGGCGGCGGCGCGGCCATGGTGGACGGCGTCCTGAGGGTAGCGCGCAATCCGCTCCAGAAGGTTTTCCGGAAGCATCTTGCCGGCCGGGCCCTCGACACCAACCATGCGCATGCCGGAGAAGAAGTCCGGGGCGCCGCATTCGTCTTCGATCACATGCGCTTCGGTGTGGCAGAAGGTCAGGCCGCCGGGGCGGGCGATGCTGGCAAGCGAGAGCGAATTGGCGGCCGTGCCGGTGGCGACAAAAAAGACCGCGACCTCTTTTTCAAAGATCTCGTTGAAGCGCTGCTCGATGGAGCGGTCGAGTTCGCTCGTTCCATAGGCTGCGGCGAAACGAGTCGATTCCTTCGACAGGCGTTCGTTGATGGCAGGATGGGCTCCTGCCCAATTGTCGGAGGCGAAGAACATGAATTGACACCTTGGGGTGGTTGGGAGGTGCCGGGAGATTAAGACTTTTTCGCATTCGTGCAACGGCAAAGCCTGTCTCCGACGGGTGGACCTATTCGCATGGCAATGAAAGGGTTTATCGGATCGGCTTTGCGCAATTAAATTACTCAAACCCCTTTGTTTTGCGTAATGGACTGTCGCGTCGCGTGCAGATTTTTGCAGACACGCCCTTGTGAGAAAGTTAAAATCATGCGATATCAGATTGAGAAATAGGTCAGCTTTTCTGTCCTAATTTGTTCGGCGATCAGCTTTGAACTCGTGTCCAGCCGCCGAATTTGACGCCGATCTGGTTTGAGCTTTGAGCCGTTACAGGTTCTTAGCCCGATTCTGGAGCGGCGCCGTTGCGTGACTGGTGATGGCTCTGTCATCTCCAGGATTTGATGGGGTGCCACCTTGCTCGCTGAAGATAGCGGCCAACAGGAGGAATGACGATGACGAAGAAGGTTCTAGATCAGCACTGTCCCACCGACATGGCCTCGGCGAAAGCCGGACAGGGCGTGCCTTTCGTCGCGTCAGGCATTCCTGCCGCCCAAGGCCTTTATGATCCGCGCAACGAGCATGATGCCTGCGGCGTCGGCTTCATTGCCAATATGAAGGGCCAGAAGTCTCACCAGATCGTCAAGGACGGCCTGTTCATCCTGGAAAACCTGACGCATCGCGGTGCTGTCGGTGCCGACCCTCTGATGGGTGATGGCGCGGGTATTCTTGTGCAGATCCCTGATCGTTTCTTCCGTGAAGAAATGGCAAAGCAGGGCATAACGCTGCCGAAGGCCGGTGAATATGCCGTTGGTCATTTCTTCCTGCCGCGCGATGCCGAGCAGATCGAGCATTTCAAGAAGGTCATCATCGATGTGATCGCCGAAGAGGGGCAGCAGTTCCTCGGCTTCCGCGATGTGCCGGTCGATAATTCCTCGCTCTCCAAGGCGCCGGATATTGCCGCCACCGAGCCCTATCATCTGCAGGTCTTTATCGGTGCGGGGCGCGATGCCGCGACCAATGCCGAATTCGAGCGCCAGCTCTTCCTCGTCCGCAAGGTGATTTCCAACCGCATCTACGACCAGTTCGGTGGTCAGGAGACCGGCTTCTACCCGGTTTCGCTGTCGTCCTCGACGATCGTCTACAAGGGCATGTTCCTCGCTTATCAGGTCGGCGCCTATTATAAGGACTTGGCAGATCCGCGTTTCGAGACGGCCGTGGCGCTGGTTCACCAGCGTTTCTCGACCAACACTTTCCCGTCCTGGAAGCTGGCGCACCCGTATCGCATGGTCGCGCATAACGGCGAAATCAACACGCTGCGCTCCAACGTCAACTGGATGGCCGCACGTCAGGCTTCCGTGTCCTCGCCGCTTTTTGGTGAACACATCTCCAAGCTCTGGCCGATCTCCTATGAAGGCCAGTCGGATACGGCCTGCTTCGACAACGCGCTCGAATTCCTGCTTCGCGGCGGTTATTCGCTGGCGCATGCGATGATGATGCTGATCCCGGAAGCATGGGCCGGTAACCAGTCCATGTCGAAGGAGCGCAAGGCGTTCTACGAATATCACGCTGCCCTGATGGAGCCGTGGGACGGTCCGGCTGCCGTCTGCTTTACTGATGGCAAGCAGATTGGCGCGACGCTTGACCGTAACGGCCTGCGTCCGGCCCGGTATCTCGTCACCGATGACGACCGCGTCATTCTCGCATCCGAAGCGGGCACGTTGCCGGTGCCGGAAGAGAAGATCATCAAGAAGTGGCGCCTCCAGCCGGGCAAGATGCTGCTGATCGACATGGAGAAGGGCCAGATCATCTCCGACGAGGAGCTGAAGACGACGCTTGCGACCCGTCACCCTTACGAAAAGTGGCTGGACCGCACGCAGCTCATCCTCGAAGATTTGAAGCCTGTGGAGCCGCGCGCGCTGCGCCGTGACGTTTCGCTGCTCGATCGCCAGCAGGCCTTCGGTTACACGACCGAGGACACGAAGATCCTGATGTCGCCGATGGCGACGACCGGTCAGGAAGCCGTCGGTTCGATGGGCACCGATACGCCGATCTCGGCGATGTCGGACAAGTCGAAGCTGCTCTATACCTATTTCAAGCAGAACTTCGCGCAGGTGACGAACCCGCCGATCGATCCGATCCGCGAAGAACTCGTCATGAGCCTCGTGTCCTTCATCGGTCCGCGCCCGAACATTCTCGACCATGAAGGCATGGCGAATGCCAAGCGTCTGGAAGTGCGCCAGCCGATCCTGACCAATGGCGATCTGGAAAAAATCCGCTCGATCGGTCACACGGAAGATCGCTTCGACACCAAGACGCTCGATTTCACCTATGACATCGAGCGCGGCGCCGAAGGCATGCCGGAAATGCTCGATCGTCTCTGCGAACGCGCAGAGGCTGCGGTCAAGGGCGGCTACAACATCATCGTGCTGTCCGACCGCCAGATTGGCCCTGACCGTATCGCGATCCCGGCGCTTCTGGCGACGGCTGCCGTGCATCACCACCTGATCCGCAAGGGGCTTCGCACCTCGGTCGGTCTCGTCGTTGAATCCGGCGAGCCGCGCGAGATCCATCACTTCTGTCTTCTGGCCGGTTACGGTGCGGAAGCGATCAACCCCTATCTCGCGTTCGACACGCTGACCGACATGCATATGCGCGGCGAATTCCCCAAGGAAGTCGACGCCGGCGAGATGGTCTATCGCTATATCAAGGCGGTCGGTAAGGGCATCCTCAAGGTCATGTCCAAGATGGGCATTTCGACCTACCAGTCTTATTGCGGCGGTCAGATCTTTGACGCCGTCGGCCTGAACTCCGAGCTGGTCAATCAGTATTTCTTCGGTACCGCGACGTCGATCGAAGGCATCGGCCTCACCGAAATCGCCGAGGAAACCGTCAGCCGCCATGCATCGGCCTTCGGCAAGGACCCGGTTCTGGCCTCGTCGCTCGATATCGGCGGCGAGTATGCCTACCGCATGCGCGGCGAAAGCCATGCCTGGACGCCGGATGTGGTGGCGACCCTGCAGCACGCCGTGCGCGGCAACAGCCAGGATCGCTACCGCGAGTTCGCCCAGATGGTGAACGAGAGCGCGGTTCGGATGAACACGATCCGCGGCCTGTTCAAGATCAAGTCGGCGGAAGCGCTTGGCCGCAAGCCTGTGTCGCTCGATGAGGTCGAACCGGCTGTCGATATCGTCAAGCGGTTCTCGACGGGCGCGATGTCCTTCGGCTCGATTTCCCGCGAAGCGCATACGACGCTTGCGATCGCCATGAACCGGATCGGCGGCAAGTCGAACACGGGTGAAGGCGGTGAAGAGAGCGATCGCTATCTTCCGCTGCCGGACGGTTCGATGAACCCCGAGCGTTCGGCAATCAAGCAGATCGCGTCCGGCCGCTTCGGTGTGACGACCGAATATCTGGTCAATGCCGACATGCTGCAGATCAAGGTGGCGCAGGGTGCGAAGCCCGGCGAAGGTGGGCAGCTGCCCGGCCACAAGGTCGATGCGACCGTCGCCAAGACTCGTCACTCGACGCCGGGCGTGGGCCTCATTTCGCCACCGCCGCACCATGACATCTATTCGATCGAAGATCTGGCACAGCTGATCTACGACCTGAAGAACGTCAACCCGACCTCGGATATCTCGGTCAAGCTCGTCTCCGAAGTCGGCGTCGGCACGGTTGCCGCCGGTGTGGCCAAGGCACGTGCGGACCATATCACGGTCGCAGGCTTCGACGGGGGCACGGGTGCATCGCCGCTCACCTCGCTGAAACATGCCGGTTCGCCTTGGGAAATCGGCCTTGCGGAAACCCAGCAGACGCTGGTGCTGAACGGCCTGCGTTCGCGCATCGCCCTGCAGGTGGATGGCGGCCTGAAGACTGGCCGTGACGTCATCATCGGCGCGCTGCTCGGTGCCGACGAATTCGGTTTCGCGACGGCTCCGGTCATCGCTGCCGGCTGCATCATGATGCGCAAGTGCCACCTGAACACTTGCCCGGTCGGCGTTGCCACGCAGGACCCGGTTCTGCGCAAGCGCTTCAAGGGTACGCCGGAGCACGTGATCAACTACTTCTTCTTCGTTGCCGAAGAAGTACGCGAGATCCTGGCATCGCTCGGCTTTACCAAGTTCGACGAGATCATCGGCCTGTCCGACCTGCTCGAGAAGGACGACATGCTGGCGCACTGGAAGTCTCAGGGTCTCGATTTCTCCAAGATCTTCCACAAGGTAGAAGCTCCGAAGAGCGCTACCTACTGGACCGAGCGTCAGAAGCATCCGATCGACGACATTCTCGACCGCAAGATGATCGAGAAGTCGCAGGCAGCCCTTGAAAGCAAGGAGCCGGTTGTCTTCGAAGTGCCGATCAAGAACGTCGACCGTTCTGCCGGCGCGATGCTTTCGGGTGAGCTTGCCAAGCGCTGGGGCCAGAAGGGTCTGAAGGACGACACGATCCATGTGACGCTGACGGGTACCGCCGGCCAGTCCTTCGGCGCCTTCCTTGCGCGCGGCATCACCTTTGATCTGGTTGGTGACGGCAACGACTATGTCGGCAAGGGCTTGTCCGGTGGCCGGATCATTGTGCGTCCGCCGGAAAACTCGAAGATCGTTGCCGAAAACTCGATCATCGTCGGCAATACGGTACTTTACGGCGCGACGACCGGTGAGTGCTATTTCCGCGGCGTTGCCGGTGAGCGTTTCTCGGTGCGCAATTCCGGGGCGATCGCGGTTGTCGAAGGCGTGGGTGACCATGGCTGCGAATACATGACCGGCGGCATTGTCGTCGTTCTCGGCGAAACGGGTCGCAACTTTGCGGCCGGCATGTCGGGCGGCGTCGCTTACGTGCTGGACGAGAAGGGCGATTTCGCCAAGCGCTGCAACATGGCGATGGTCGAGCTCGAGCCGGTTCCGGAAGAAGACGACATGCTGGAGAAGCTGCACCATCACGGCGGCGATATCATGCACAAGGGACGTGTCGACGTTTCCGAGGACATGACGCGTCACGACGAGGAGCGTCTCTACCAGCTGATCTCCAACCACATGCATTACACCGGTTCGACCCGCGCCAAGGATATCCTTGATCGCTGGAGCGAGTTCCGGCCAAAGTTCCGCAAGGTCATGCCGGTCGAATATCGCCGCGCGCTGGTCGAGATGGAACGCATGCGGATGGGCGTGGCTGCGGAGTAAGCCACATGGCTCTCGTTCATCGACTGGTTTCGGTGGGCATCGCGGTCGCTGTGTCAGCGGCCGCATTCTTCGCGAGCGGCAATGTCGCAATAGAGTTTATCGTGCTGGGGGCGGTTATGGGTTTCGCCTACTGGTACTGGGGTCCTTCGGGTACCCTGCTTTGAAGAGGGAATGACATGGGCAAGGTAACGGGTTTCATGGAAATCGACCGGCAGGTGGCGAAGTACCAGCCTGCGTCGGATCGTATCCGCCATTTCCGCGAATTCACCATTCCGATGTCGGATGCGGAAGTAACCAAACAGGCTGCCCGCTGCATGGACTGTGGCATCCCCTATTGCCATGGCCCGACCGGCTGTCCCGTGCATAACCAGATCCCGGACTGGAACGATCTGGTCTATAACAACAAGTGGGAAGAGGCGATCCGCAACCTCCATTCCACCAACAATTTCCCGGAATTCACCGGCCGCGTCTGTCCCGCGCCGTGCGAGGAAGCCTGCACGCTGAATCTCGAGGATGCGCCGGTTGCGATCAAGACGGTTGAACAGGCGATTGCCGACAAGGCCTACGAGCTTGGTTATATCGTGCCGCATCCGGCAACGGTGAAGACCGGCAAGAAGGTTGCCGTTATCGGTTCGGGTCCCGCTGGCATGGCGGCTGCACAGCAGCTTGCCCGCGCCGGTCATGAAGTTCATGTCTATGAGCGCGAGAGCAAGGCCGGCGGCCTGCTGCGTTACGGCATTCCGGACTTCAAGATGGAGAAGAACTTCATCGATCGCCGCGTCGAGCAGATGACCGGCGAAGGCGTTACTTTCCATTACGGCGTCAATATCGGCGTCGACAAGAAGGTCGAAGAACTGACCGCCGAACACGATGCCGTCGTCTATTGCGGTGGTTCGGAAACTCCGCGTCCGGCCGGCATCCCCGGCGCTGACCTGCATGGTGTCTATGATGCCATGCCGTATCTTGTGCAGCAGAACCGTCGCATCGGCCGCGAGAATATCGACAGTGTCGCCTGGGCGGCCGAACCGATCCTCGCCGGTGCCAAGCATGTCGTCGTTGTCGGCGGTGGCGATACGGCGTCAGACTGCGTCGGTACGGCTTTCCGTCAGGGTGCCGTCAAGGTAACCCAGCTCGACATCCGTCCGCAGCCGCCGGAAAAGGAAGACAAGCTTGCTGTCTGGCCCTTTTGGGCGACCAAGATGCGCACTTCTTCCTCTCAGGCTGAGGGCGCTGTCCGCGAGTTTCAGGTCGCGACACTCGAATTCATCGGCGAAGACGGACAGTTGACCGGCGTGCGTTGCTGCGAAGTCGACGAACGCCGCAAGCCGATTGCCGGAACCGATTTCATCATTAAGGCCGATCTCGCCTTCATCGCCATCGGATTCTCGGGCCCGCTGAAGGAAGGCGTGCTGAGCGAACTCGACGGAAAGCTCGATATCAATGTCGACCGTCGTGGCTCGACCAATGTCGTTGCCAACGAGCGCGACTACAAGACTTCGGTCGACAAGCTGTGGACGGCAGGTGACGTGCGCCGCGGTCAGTCGCTGGTCGTCTGGGCGATCCGCGAGGGCCGTCAGGCGGCCCGCGCCATCGATGAAGCTTTGATGGGAAGCTCTCTGCTGCCGCGCTGATATCGGCCTTCGAGCATTTTCAAGTCATCATGATCGAACCAGAGCCGCTACCTTCCCGAAAACCGGGTAGGTGGCGGTTTTGTTTTGTCTGTATCTCATGGTGCCGTCACAATTTTGCAAATTTGACCAACGTCAAGGGGAGGGTGGCCGGATCGTGTAACGCCTTGTTCGAGGGGCCTTGATAAACATCAAGGCTCTGGACACCCGAGGACAAGTTAATGCGCTTCAGTATTCCGGCTATTCTAAGTTATTTCAGGGACATGGTTCCGTTCCGAATCATTCCGGCGATCATCACGACGGTTTTTTTGTTCACCCTTCTGGCTATCCCGGCCCCTGCTGGGCTGGATGAAAACGGCTGGAAGATGCTGGCCATCTTCCTGACCACGATCCTGGCGATCATCCTCAAGGTCATGCCGATCGGCGTGATGGCGCTGATGGCGATCGTCATCGTCTCGCTGATGCAGGTGACATCGCCGAATTCTAAGGGCGCCGTTGCCGATGCGCTCAGCAGCTTCGCCAACCCGCTGATTTGGCTGATCGTCATTGCGGTCCTGATCTCGCTGGGTTTGAGGAAGACCGGTCTGGGGCGTCGCCTCGGCCTCGGTTTCATCGCGCTTCTCGGAAAGCGGACGATCGGCATCGGTTACGGTCTGGTTTTCTGCGAGTTGATCCTAGCGCCGTTTACACCGAGCAACACCGCACGTGGCGGCGGCATCATCCACCCGATCATGAAGTCGATCGCCAATGCCTTCGATTCGGATCCGGCAAAAGGGACGCAGGGCAAGGTCGGCACCTATCTGGCGCTGGTGAACTATCACGCCAACCCGATTTCGTCGGCGATGTTCGTCACCGCGACCGCGCCTAACCCGCTGGTGCTCGAATATATCGCGAAGTCGACCGGCGGCGCGATGCAACTGACCTGGGTTACCTGGGCGCTGGCCATGTTCGTGCCGGGTCTGGTCGCGCTCGTGGTCATGCCGCTCGTGCTCTACATGATCTCGCCGCCTGAGCTTAAGCGCACGCCGGATGCCGTTTCGTATGCCAGGAAGGAATTGGCGGCGATGGGGCCTCTGTCGGGCAAGGAAATGGTGATGATCGGCACTTTCGTCATGCTGCTGATCCTTTGGGCCAACGTTCCGGCGATGATCTTCGGACCTGCCTTCACGCTCGACCCGACCGTGGTCGCAGTGCTCGGTCTCTTCGCTCTCCTGATCACCGGCACGATCAACTGGGATGATGTGCTGTCGGAAAAAAGCGCCTGGGATACGCTCATCTGGTTCGGTGCGCTCGTCATGATGGCCGACCAGTTGAACAAACTTGGTGTGATCGGCTGGTTCTCGAACGGCATGAAGGACATGATCTCGCATGCAGACTTGAGCTGGCAGATGACGGCCGCGATCCTCGTGCTGATCTTCACCTTCGCCCACTACATGTTCGCCAGCACCACCGCGCATGTCAGCGCCATGATGCTTGCCTTCCTCACCGTCGGCGTCATGCTGATCCCGGCAGAATACCATGCCGTCTTCCTGTTGATGATGGCAGCCTCGTCGTCGATCATGATGACGCTGACCCACTATGCGACAGGCACATCGCCGATCATCTTTGGCAGCGGTTACATCACCATGGGCAAGTGGTGGGGCGTGGGCTTCATCATGTGCCTGGTCAATCTCGTCATCTTCGCCGCGGTCGGCGCAGTGTGGTGGAGAGCGCTCGGCTACTGGTGATCCGTCAGCACCGTGCGAGACTGGACATTACAGGCGCCGTAAATGGCGCCTGTTCTTATTGTGTCTTCGAGATCTTGTAGTTGTCGATGCGGCCTGCGGGAGCCGGGTCCATTTCGCCGCGCTTGACCAATCGCTCGCGCGGGGACTGGGTGAGGCTGTTTGTCCTCGGGACCGCTCCTAGCAGTTCCTTGCCGCCGTCGAGGTCGGGGTCGGATAGGCTGATCGGCAGCGCGGGGAGCGTCTTGTTGGGATCCACCGGCAGATTGAGGTCCGGCAGTGTGCCGGGTCCCAGGTTCACCAGTTCCGGGCTTGCCATGTCGCCCAGGTGGCGGCGGGCAAGCTTCTCGACATAGAAGGCCAGTTTCTGCTTGCCGGCTTCGGTAAAGGTAATGCCATCTGCTCCACGCAGACGGACCTGCTGGCCGTTCACGTCGGAGCCGGTCAGGATGAACTTGCCGTCCTCGTCGACGAAACCATCCCAGATGTCGACGAATTCGCCGCCCACGTCTTCCGTGCGTGCACGGTAGATGGCGTTGAGCTTGGCGGCATCCGCCATCATCGACGGCGACTGGAAAGAGGGCAGGCCGACCCAGAGCAGCGGCAGCCGGCGGCTGGTCACGATGCGAGCGACCTCCGATACGCGTCGCCGATATTCGGCAAACCACGCGTCTGTCGGGAATTTTTCCCTTGCCCCCGAGGTCATCTGCTGGCGATCGTTGGCGCCGATCATGACGACGACCATCGCCGGCTTGGCCTCGGTGATGATGCCCGGAAGCTCCTTCAGCCAATCGTAATGATCGTCTCGAACGAGGCCCGAAGAGCCGTCGCTTCGGGTGAATACGGCGACGCCGGGAGATGCTTCAAATGTGGTCTCAAGCTGACCGCCGATATTGCCGGCGAAGAAATCACCGACCACGAGGATCTTGCGGGCATCTTCCAGTTTCGCGACCGGATCGGGTTTAGGCGGTGCAAGTGGGATCGGAGGCCGTGGAGCGGGCGGTCTTGCAGCGCTTCGGTTGCGCTCCCGTCGCGGAGCCGTCTCGATGATCGAGCCGTCACGTCGGTTATAGCGGACCGGAGGCTCTTCCCGTTCGTAACGGGGCCCGCCGAAAAGCAGATCAAACAGGTTCCGGCGTCTTACCGGTTCCTGTGCTCCGGCCGAAACGGGAAAGCTGCCGGCCAAGAGAGCAACCGTCAGCACGCCGCAACCAACGCGCTGAACAAGGTTTTTCTTCATGGGGTCAATAAACATCGTTACGAATCCCGACGGGCTATCATGATCACAAATCTTGCGCCCGCTGGATCACATGTCAACGCAGGGCGCGCAGCAGCGATTGCGATGGCTCGCCGTCTTGGTTCATGCCCAGTCTTTTCTGAATCGCGGAAATCGCGGCCTTGGAGCCGGAGCCGAAATTGCCATCGACTTCGCCGTCATAATAGCCAAGTTCCTTCATGCGGCTCTGCAGTTCAAATTTTTCCCTGATATCGAGCGTGCCTTGTGGGCGCGGCCATGACTGTTGCATGCCGCCATAACCCGCGATCTCGTCGGCAAGAAGCCCGACGGCCAGAGCGTAGCTGTCTGCCGCGTTGTACTTCTTGATGGTGTAGAAGTTTTTCATCATCAGGAAGGCTGGTCCGTTTGAACCGCCCATCAGCTTCAGCGTCGCACGATCCGTACCGCGCGGGAAACCCTTGCCGTTAGGGCGCACAAAGCCGAGTGCGGCCCATTGGGCAAGCGTCTTCGTCTGGCCTTCGTATCTGCCAGCGCCCGATGGAAGAACGGCCTCGTAACCCCATGTCTTGCCGGTAGTCCAGCCGTTCTGGGCGAGAAGGTTGGCGGAGGTTGCCAATGCATCGGGGATAGAGTGCCAGATATCGCGCTTGCCGTTGCCATCAGCATCAACCGCGTAAAGCAGGTAGCTCGTAGGAATGAACTGCGTATGGCCCATGGCGCCGGCCCAGGAGCCAGTCAGCTGCTTTGGCGTCACGTCACCTGCCTGCAGGATCTTCAGGGCGGCGATCAGCTGGGTACGGGCGAATTTTGCTCGCTTTGGATCCGCCCACGCGAGTGTGGCCAGTGCCTGTGGCACGTGATGCAGCCGTTCCGGCTTTTCCAAGACTGCGCCGTAATTGGATTCCATGGACCAGATGGCGAGCAGGATGTTCTTGTCAACGCCGAAATGGCGCTCAATGGCGTTCAGCGTGGCGCCATGGCGAGCGGCCATCTGCCGACCGATCTGGACGGTGTAGGGATTGACGCGGCTATCCAGATATTCCCAGATCTGCGATTTGAACTCGGGCTGGTACTGGGCCTTCTGTAAAGCCTCCGGGTCCGGTTCATTGATGCCGGCAAAAGCCTTCTGGTATGTCGAACGCGTGATGCCACTTTTGGCTGCGGTCTCGTAGAAATCTGCAACCCATCTCTTGAAGCCCGCATCGGCCTGAGCATTTAATGGCATCATGGCCGTCGCGAGACCGGCTGCAAGCAGGAGGGCGAAGCTACGTGAGCGGGTGCGGAATCTGGTCATCGGCAGTCGTATCCATTCCTTCATGCGCCGTTCATGGCGTGTCTGGTATGCGGCTCAACGATGTCTTAACGTAATAGAGTCAACAAATTCTTTACCATAGATCACGGGTTCGTGGGAGCCTTTTGCGAAACAGTAGCAATTGCACACTACAACCCCGAAGGTTTCATATCCGCACAATGAAGTGCATTCAGGAGGCATGAGTGTCTGAACAGCGTAAGATCCGCAAAGCAGTTTTCCCGGTGGCCGGACTCGGCACGCGTTTCCTTCCGGCGACCAAAGCCGTTCCGAAGGAAATGCTGACTGTGGTCGACAAGCCGGTCATTCAGTATGTGGTGGACGAAGCGGCTGAGGCCGGCATCGAGCATTTCGTTTTCGTCACAGGTCGCGGCAAGGGTGTCATCGAAGACTATTTCGATATCCAGTTCGAACTGGAGCAGATGCTGCGCGAGCGCAACAAGAATGCCGAACTGACGCTTCTTTCGCATATCCTGCCTAAGGCCGGCACGGCGAGCTTCACTCGCCAGCAGGTTCCGCTCGGTCTCGGCCATGCCGTGTGGTGCGCCCGTGACATCGTTGGCGACGAGCCTTTTGCAGTGCTGCTGCCCGACATGATCATGTCATCGGAAAAGAGCTGCCTAAGGGGCATGGTCGAGCTTTACGAACAGACTGGTGGCAATGTTCTCGCCGTCGAGGAATGCGATCCGGAACAGGCGCATAAATACGGGATCGTCGGCAAGGGCGCTTCCGTCGGCAATGGTGGTTTCAAGATCACCGAGATGGTCGAGAAGCCGGCCAAGGGCACCGCACCTTCCAACTTCTTCATCAACGGTCGCTACATCCTGCAGCCTGAGATCTTCAAGATTCTGGAGACCCAGGAGCGCGGCGCCGGCAATGAGATCCAGCTGACCGATGGCATGCTGGCCTTGGCGAAGGATCAGGACTTCGCCGCCTATCCGTTCACTGGCGAGACCTATGACTGCGGCGCCAAGGACGGCTTCATTCTGGCAAATCTCGCTTTTGCCCTGCAGCGCCCGGATATCCGCCCGGCCATCGAAGGCCCGCTCAAGGCGCTTGCTGCCAAGCTGAAGTAATCCCGGCGAAAAATACTTCAAAGAAAAAGCCCCCGCGAGATGTCGCGGGGGCTTTTTCGTTTGTCGAATGGCGGGGCAGAAGCCCCGCCAGCATCTTCGCTATCAGACGGCCTTGTGGCCCTTGATGCCGTAATAGAAGATGTAGATGTAGCAAAGGACCGGCATCAGGAAGGCGAGGTGGATACCGATCGTATCGGCAAGAGCGCCCATGATAACCGGAACGATCGCACCGCCGACGATGGCCAGGCAAAGGATGCCCGAGCCCTGGCTGGTGTGACGGCCAAGACCTTTCAGCGCAAGGCTGAAGATTGTCGGGAACATGATCGAGTTGAACAGGCCGATCGCGAGAACAGCCCACATGGCCAGCTTGCCGCCGGCAAAGACCGTTACCAGGAGAAGAACAGCTGCCAGAACGGCATTGAAGGCAAGTGCCTTGCCGTCCTCGATGTAACGCATGGCATAGGCGCCGATGAAGCGTCCAACCATTGCGCCGCCCCAGAAGTAAGCCACATAGTGAGCTGCTTCTGCTTCCGGCAGGTTGGCGATGGTCGGCTCGGCAAGGTAGTTCACCAGGAAGCTACCGATCGAAACTTCGCCGCCGACATAAACGAAAATGCCGATCGCGCCGAGAACGAGGTGGCGGTAGGACCATGCGGAGGCGCGTTCGCCACCTTCGGTTTCAACGGCTTCCTCTTCGATCTGCGGCAGCTTCAAGGCTGCGAAGATTGCCGAAAGCACGAGGAAGGCAATCGCCAGAAGCATGTAAGGGAAGCGAACTGCATCGGCTTCTTCCAGGCGCAGCGTTTCCAGTTGTTGACCGGTAGCGGTGGCGATGTCGCCGGTTGCTGCCGACAGTATCAGGAAGGCGCCGAACAATGGAGCAACGGTCGTGCCGAGCGCGTTGAATGCCTGAGTGAGCGTCAGGCGGCTGGCTGCTGTTTCCGGTGCGCCGAGTTCGGTGACGTACGGGTTCGCGGCGACCTGAAGGACTGTTACGCCGGATGCGAGAATGAAGAGCGCACCGAGGAACAGGCCGTAGACGCGGTAGGCGGCTGCCGGGATGAAGAGGGCGCAGCCGATCGCGGCGATCAGCAGGCCAACGACGATACCCCATTTATAGGTGATGCGCTTAACCAGCGCACCCGCTGGCAGCGATACGATGAAATAGGCACCGAAGAAGCAAAGCTGAATGAGCATCGACTGCGTGTAGTTCAGCGAGAAGACGTTCTTCAGATGCGGAATGAGAATGTCGTTCAGGCAGGTGATAAAGCCCCACATGAAGAACAGCGACGTCAGTGCAATAAGAGCGAACTGATAATTGTTGGCGCCGGCCTTGGAAGACTTCGTGCTTCCGGCCTTTGTGCCGTTGTTGGTAAGACTAGCCAATTTGAAACCTCAAACTTGCGCCATGCGGCAATGCTGCATTGCGGCAAAAATATGCCGAATGGGCCGCTATATGCTGCATCTGCTAACAGATGAAAGAGGTGGGGATCAGGAAACAGCGATATTTCACAGTTCACTTCCGGCTTGATATTGCTGGGCAGCCTTTTAACCATTGCATTTCAAGCATGGGAAACATGATGTCTAAATGTTTGCGCGAAACATTTGTTCATAGGCTTCGAGATTGCGACAAGATGCGACAACTTGTCGTTATGCCATAATTCGTCTGTTGAGCTTTTGCTCATTCTATAGGCAAACTCCAGTTATGGGAGTTGCGACGTATGCTCATCATGCATCACGCCTGTTCACGGAAATGTGATTATCGCCGCAGGGTCAGCCCTATGCCAGCGCGAAGAATGTCCTGATCGGAGCCGCCCCCGGTCGTTGTTTCGTATTCTACGTCGCCGGTCATATCCAGATATCGATTGATACTCCATGTCAGGCCTGCTCCGGTAATCCAGGTGACATTGTTGTTGCCGGATCCCTGAAAATCGCGAAGCGTCGCACTTCCCGTCAGGCGGGCGACGAGATGATCACGCATCTGGTGAGCGAGAGCGGAACTCAGCTGATACTCCGCCCACCCGCCTTGGCCTGCTGCAGTCGAATCCTGGACAGTGCTGCGAAGCCCGATATTGATGTCAGTGCCACGGCGCGGTGACCAGCTGACGTTGCCGTCTGCGGTAAAGGCGTCCACCGCATCCAGCCGGGAGTCCTCATAGGCCACGCGTTGATATCCGCCTGCCAACTCTCCGCGCAGTTTTTCACCGAAATCGAACGCGACGCCGGCGCGTGCTGCATAATTGTCGGAAGAGCGTTCATAACCGGCGCTGTCGCGTCGGCGGTCGTAGGACGTATGCCCAAGTGCCACTTCGGCGAAAGGAATGATTGCCGGCGAAAGCTCGTATCCAAGGCGTAGACGTCCGTCGATGCCGGTGCGGTCTCGATCCTTCATGCTGAAGACGGAGCCATCGGACAGTTTCGCATCCGTATACACATTGCGGCTGGCACCGATGGCCGCCAGGCCGTGGACGCGCCCCACCTCACGTTCTATCGAGGCCTCGGTCTCGAATTGATGGACGCCTGCCTGTTCGGAGGCATTGCCGACTGCGTTGGGGTCCGCGACATCCTCGCGTTCGAAACTGTAATTTCCGGTAATATGTGCAACTGTATCGTCGGCAAGATCCAGCCGAAGATCGGCGCCGATCCGTGCGTTCGGATCGGCGTTGTTCTGGCTACCGTTCAAATTGCGTTCGTAGACGCCCTGACCGGTAATCGTCAGTGCGTGGCGAGACCAGTCGGAGGTCAATGTGCCGCGTATGCCAGTTGCAAGATAATTGCGTGTTTCCTTCGAGCCGTGATCGCGGATCACTTCCGTATTGATGCTCTGATTGACGGATGGACGGAGAACGAACGTGCCCAGACGCATGCCGGGCGCGTCAGCGCCCTCGCGGTACCGTTCTTCCCATTGTGTCCGGTCCAGAGGCCCCGGGTCGTCATCTGCCGGCTGGTCGTATTGCTGATTCAGATCCTGTTCGACAGGTTGGTTCAGGTCATCATTCTCAGCGGTATTTTCCGGCCGGGCAGGTCGTTGCGTCGCTGGAATAGCGGTGGGATCATAAAGGTGGGACGCGCCCTGATCGATATCATCCTGCGTTGTCGGTGTCGGCCATGTCGCCGTTGGGGCACCGCCCGTAACACTTGTGGTTCCTGCTGTTCCGAACTGGCTGTCCGGAAGGCCGGGCAGGGGAGTGGTGTTGCTTGAAAAAACACTCTGAGCATAAGCCGGATGGACGCCGGACACAGCAGCCACTGCGACGACAAAGCCTAAAGCCGTCCGCCGCCCGCGTCGAGCCGTACCTGTCAGAAGCGTTTTTTTCATCGAATGCCCGGCAACCATAAATGCTTACCCAAATGTAAATCACTGTGGTTAAGGATTGGTTGAAATAGCCGGCCGGTAGTGGATGGACAAAGGACCGCGCCGAAAGCCGATGGACTTGAGGCGGAAAAGGGACTAATCCTGCCGCCATGATCAAGCGCGCATTACAACTTGTCGAACATGACGTCGTCGATTCCGCCTTGCGGACAATTGCTTTCGGACAACAAGGGCTTAGCGCTCTTGAGGAGACTCTGAAGGATAGCCTTGGGCCAGCCTTTCGACAGGCTGTGGAGACAATTGGCGCAATCGATGGTCGAGTGGTGATCACCGGTGTCGGCAAGAGCGGGCATATCGGCCGCAAGATTTCGGCGAGCCTTGCCTCGACCGGTACGCCGTCTTTCTTCGTTCATCCCGTCGAGGCAAATCATGGCGATCTCGGCATGATTGCGCCCGGCGATGTGGTGCTGGCCTTGTCGTGGAGTGGCGAGACTGCCGAGTTGCAGGGTATCGTCTCCTTCACCCGTCGCTTCTCCGTTCCCCTGATCGCGCTGACCTCGGGCGAAACATCGACGCTTGCGCGTGAAGCAGACATCGTGCTGTTGCTGCCGAAGGCGCAGGAGGCATGCCCGCATGGATTGGCGCCCACAACGTCTACGCTGATGCAGCTCGCACTCGGCGATGCGCTTGCCGTGGCCCTGCTTGAGGCGCGTGGGTTCTCTGCAGCTGATTTTCGCGTCTATCATCCGGGCGGCAAGCTTGGCGCTATGCTATCTCATGTCAGCGACCTGATGCATACGGGAGATCGCCTGCCGTTGGTGAACAAGGGCGCGTCGATGCCTGATGCGATCCGCGAGCTTTCTGCCAAGCGGTTCGGCTGTGTCGGCGTGATTGATGATGAGGGACGTATCTGCGGCGTCCTGACTGATGGCGACATCGCCCGTCATCTCGATGGCAATCTCGGTACGATGATCGTTGACGAAGTCATGACGGCCAACCCGAAAACGGTCGGCAAGACGACACTTGCGACGGCTGCCATGGCGCTTCTCAACAAGCACAGTATCGGTGCTCTTCTGGTGGTCGACGAGGAAAAGCGACCGATCGGTATCGTGCATTTCCACGATCTGTTGCGGGTCGGAGTGGCCTGAGGTCGGACTCGTTGCTGGATCTTCAAGCCCATCTTCATGCTCTCGAGGTGGCGCTTCAGACGAAGGAGGTGCGGTCTTCAAGGGCGCGTCTGCTTGAGATCCTCGCGCCGGATTTTCGTGAATTCGGCCGCTCTGGCCGGTCTTATGGTCTTGTGGAAATCCTTGCAGGTCTGACGACTGAGGTGACGGTCGCAAAAACGGCCATCGAGGATTTCGCCATATCGCTTCTGAGCGAGGAAATTGTGCTCGCGACCTATCGCGGTATCCGCTTCAATGATGACGGGATCGAACTGCGGACCAATCGCAGTTCGATCTGGCGCCTGGAAAAGGATGGTCGCTGGCGCATGGTTTTTCACCAGGGCACGCCAGCGGCCTGAGCGTCTTCATTTCTCCCGGTAGAATATCATGCCGCCGTGATGCAGGACGTCTTTTTCCACGAATGTCCCGTCGGCGGTAAAGCCGGTATCGTCCCAGTAATCAATATGAGCGCCGGTCACGACATAACGGCCCTGATATGCGCTCTTCCTGTTTCCCCGGGCCTCGTCATAACGACCGGTGGGCAAGAGCTCCTGGCGTATCCGGCCATCGCCGGTTACCCACATGCCGAGATAGGGGTGGTTTTGGGCTTGCGCCTGAGTGCTCATGCTATTCTCTGCTTTTGCCATATGGACAACCGCGCCAAGCGAGGTGGCGGTGGCGATGATAATGCCGACAATGACGGCAAGGGGGTTGTTCAAGATCCTCATGGACGAGCCTCACCGTTTTCCACTTCGTTCACGGCGCGTCTTTCCTCGAATAGCTGCGAAAGCGTCTGTGATGCGGCAATCGCCTTGGGAAAGCCAGCAGGGACCGTGACCATGTAGATGAGTTCCTTCAGTTCTTCTTCGGTCGCACCGATATTGAGCGCATAGCCCGCGTGGACACGCATCATGGCCGTCTCCCCGATGGCTGCGAAGGCTGCCACCGCCGCCAGCTGCCGCGTCCGGTTATCGAGGCCGGGGCGCGCCCAGACATCACCCAGTGCATAAGCCTCGGTTGCCTCCGCAAGGAACGGGAATTCCTGCCGCATGGCTTCCAGATTGGGCTGGGTCTTCCCGTTGTTGAGTTCGCGGATTACGGCTGCGCCGCGTTCACGCCTTTCCTCGGTCGTCTGTCCGAATGCCGGTTGTGAGGCAAGCCCCAGAAGGGCAATTGCGCCGGTAGTGGCGACATGGGATCTGATCTTTTGAAGCATCACTATCTCCTCAATGATTGCGTGATCGGGTCCAGTCCGGATGGGGATCAGTAGGAAGAGCGTGTCGGGCGCACGACGATCTCGTTGACGTCGACATCCTCGGGCTGCTCGATGGCGAAGCGCACCGCGCGGGCGATTGCATCAGGCTTGAGGGCGATGGCCCGGTAGGTCTTCATGCCTTCCGCGGCAACCGGATCGGTGATCGTGCTGGCCAGCTCGCTTTCCACCACGCCGGGATGGATGCAGGTGACGCGCAGCCTGTCGTTTTCCTGCCGTAACCCATCCGAAATGGCCCGCACGGCGAATTTCGTGGCGCAATAGACGGCCGCCGTCGGCACGACCTGGAGTGCACCGATCGAGGCTATGTTGATGATGTGGCCCGAGCCGCGTTCCGTCATCTCGGGAAGGACGGCAGCCACGCCGTGAAGAACGCCCTTGATGTTGACATCGACCATGCGGTCCCATTCGTCGACCTTCATCGAGGCCATGGGTGACAAGGGCATGATGCCGGCATTGTTGACGATGACGTCGACGCGGCCGAATTCTCTTCTTGCAGCGTCGGCAAAGGCTGCGACATCGGCGCGGTTCGTCACGTCGAGCCTGCGGGTCATGACTTTGCCGCCGTTCTGGCGGATTTCATCGGCCAGTTCTTCGAGACGTTCGGTACGTCGCGCGCCGAGCACCACAGTTGCTCCGGCCTTTGCCAGTTCACGCGCAATTCCTGCTCCGATGCCGCTGGAAGCGCCGGTGATGAGAACAACCTTTTCCATGACATTTCCTTCCATGTTTGCCGCTTGATTGCGGTTGCCAGAAAGGTAGTCGCAGTGCATTGTTGCGATAAGTCGCTTAGTGTTTTCCAGTTTGGTAAGTGAAGCTAACCAATGTTGCCTGACTTCAATGCCCTTGCCGCTTTCGTTATCGTTGCCGAGGAGAAGAGTTTTCGCGCTGCGGCGGATCGGCTGGGCGTCACGCGCTCGGCAGTCAGCCAGACGATCCGCAAGCTGGAGGAAGCACTTGGTATTGCTGTGGTTTCGCGCACCACCCGCAGCGTTGCCCTGACCGAAGCGGGCGAGCGGCTTTATGCGGAAGTGGCGCCGGCATTTTCCGGTATGCAGTCAGCTATCGAGACGGCAGCAAGCCTGCGGGACAGGCCGCGCGGGCAATTGCGGCTTGCAGTCTCGTCCATCGCCGAGAGTTTTCTGTCCGGGCCGATGCTTGCTTCCTTTGCGGAAAGCAATCCTGAGGTCAGGCTGCATGTCACGGTCACCGACGAGGAATTCGATATCGTCGAGGAGGGCTATGATGCCGGCGTGAGGCTAGGGGAGGTGATTGCCCAGGACATGATCGCGGTTCCGGTATCGGGCGAGCAGCGCCAGCTTGCCGTCGCATCGCCGGACTATATCAAGCGCTTCGGGGTGCCCGCTCATCCGCGCGAACTGACCGAGCGCCGCTGCATCGGCTGGCGCAAGGCCCCCAACCTGCCGGCTTATCGCTGGGAATTCGAGGAAGACGGGCGGGAAATTTCCGTCGCAGTCAACGATGCGATCACGACGACCGACATGGCGTTGATGATCAAGCTCGCGGTCGCCGGCGCCGGCATCAGCTTCGGCATGGAGGACAGTTTTCGGGCAGCCATCGAACGCGGAGAGCTTGTGCCGGTTCTCGAACGGTTCTGCCCTCAATTTCCGGGTTTCTATCTGTATTATCCCAGCCGCCGCAACATGGCGCCGAAACTGCGTGCGCTGGTGGATCACCTGCGTGGTTTTCGCCAGAGCCAAATGCTTTCAAACGGATGAGATGCGGCAGTGGATTTCGCAGTCCGCGCTTCAAACTGTGCGACGGCGGTGTTATGGCGCGTGAGATCCGCAATGCTGGCGGGATCAGGGAACAGGCAGGGAGCGGTCGCGACTAAGGGACATGGATCGGAATTCTTCTCCCTATATTCTGTTTCGTGATGATCTTGCCGAACGGCAGCTTCTGTTTGCGTCTCCGGTCGAGCTGGTTGTCGCGCGCAGTGTCGATGAGGTCATTCCGGCTTTGCTGCGGCTGGAAGAATGCAGGGCTTCCGGCAAGTGGCTTGCCGGTTATCTCGCTTACGAGGCCGGTTATGCTTTCGAGGAAAAACTTCGAGCGCTTGTGCTGGAGGGGCGTGAGACGCCGCTTGTCTGCATGGGCGTGTTTGATGGACCGGTCGAGGATGGCGATCTCCGGCTGAAGCCGCCGGTAGGGCTCAAGTCCGACGCGACCTTGAGCGAGCCGCATGCGGCCTGGAACGAAGAGAGTTATGCCGCCCGTTTTTCCGTCCTGCATGATCACCTGCGCAAGGGAGACTGTTTTCAGGGCAATCTCACCATGCCGATAGAAGCGCATTGGCCGGGGGATGCGCGGGAGCTGTTCTGGTCGCTGATCGCGCGCCAGCCGGTCCGTTACGGAGCGCTTGCCGAGCTTGGCGGTCCCGCCATCGTCTCGCGGTCGCCGGAATTGTTCTTCTCCGTCGACGAGAATGGCTGGATCGAGACCCATCCGATGAAGGGGACGGCCGCACGCGGCGCTACGCCCGAGGAAGACGAGGCGATCAAGCAGCAGATGCTGGCGGATGAAAAGACGCTGGCGGAAAACCGGATGATCGTCGATCTGTTGCGAAACGATATCTCGCATGTCAGCGAGGCGGGCACGCTTTTGGTGCCGAAACTGTTCGACATCGAGACCTATCCGACCGTGCACCAGATGGTGAGCCATGTCCGCGCCCGGCTTTTGCCGGATGCGGGTCTGCCGGAGATCATGCGGGCGCTGTTTCCCTGCGGGTCGATCACCGGTGCGCCGAAGCTTTCCGCCATGACGATCCTGCAAAAGCTGGAAAGGGTGCCGCGGGATGTCTATTGCGGCGCGATCGGCTGGTGCGATCCGGCGGGGCCGATGCGATTTTCGGTGGCTATCCGCACTATCAGCCTTTTTTCCGGCGGAAGGGCGGTTTTCAATGTCGGCGGCGGTATCGTCTTCGATTCGATGCCGCAGGCGGAATATGAAGAGTGCCTGTTGAAGGCCAGGTTTGCGGTGGGAGACCAATGGATTTCTCGTTGATCGAGACGATGCGCTGGACGCCCGAGGACGGGTTCGTCCGTCTGGAGCAGCATTTGCGCCGTCTCAGCCGTTCCGCGGATGCGCTCGGCTTTCGCCAGCCGCAGGATGCACGCAAAGCGCTCGATGACGCCGTCGATGGCGAGGAACCGCTGCGTGTCCGGCTCGTCATGTCGTTTCGCGGCAAGATAGAGGTGACGACCGCGCCCTTTGTTATCCAGTCTCCGGAGACCGTCTGGAAAGTCAGGATCGGGGCGACGAAGCTGAGGTCTGACGATCCGCTCTATCGTCATAAGACCTCACGGCGCGAGCCTTATGAAGCCGCGCGTGCCGAGTTTTCCGCTGACGAGGCCGACGAAGTGCTTTTGACCAACGAGCGCGGCGAGATGTGCGAGGGCACGATCACCAACCTGTTCGTTGAGGATCTGGAGGGCATGCTCATGACCCCGCCGATCACCAGCGGCATCCTGCCCGGCGTGCTGCGCGCCGACCTGATCCGCGAGCGTCGCGCCAAGGGGGCGGTTCTGAAACCTGCCGATTTGCAGGAGGCAATGACGGCCGGGCGAAAGATTTTCGTCGGTAATTCGCTTCGCGGGCTTATTCGGGCCGAGTTGCTCTGATCTGTTCCAAAGCGCTTGAAAAGACGCGGTCTTAAAACGACACTGCGGCAAACAGGAGACGTCGCGGATCCGATGCCTGCCCCTATAGCCCCGACCTACACACCTTACGACGGTTCGTCGAAACCCTTCACGATCGGTCTTTTGCAACTGGAACCTGAGCGCTGGATCGAGCCCGATGGCGATCTAGCAGAGCAGGTATTGCTGAAACGCAATCTGGTGGCGGAGCATGGCGAGCTTGTGCTGCGCGCCGAGGCGGGTACGCAGGAGGCACAGCAGGAAGTTCTCGATCTCCTGATCGACTATCTGCCGCACTATCATCCGGAGAATTACCGTCTGGTTGGCAATGATGTGCGCATCGCGGGCCTCGATCCGGATATTGCGGATCAAGAGATGATGCCGCTGCATCGGGCCGGACTGCTGGTGCAGGACGATCTGGTGATCATGCGCAAAGGCGAAAACGGATGGCGAATTGCCGCGGCATTTCTGGCCTTCCCATCGTCCTGGCGGCTATCGGAGAAATTCGGCCTGTCGATGGATGAGGTGCATGCACCGGTGCCGGGTTTCGAAGGCGGCAGCCGCAATGCCGGGCTGATCAACCGGATGTTCGACAATCTCTCCGCGGACCGGATCGTGGTTCGCTGGAACTGGTCGGTGAACTGGTCGCATGCGCTGTATCACCCGGATGCGAAATCGGCAGAGGAGAAGCGCGGGGTTTCTGCAGACAGGGCCGTCATCCGGGTGGAGCGTCAGACACTACGCAAGCTGCCGGTTTCGGGCGATATCCTTTTCACCATTCGTATCTATCTCGATCCGGTTTCAGTCATTCTTGCGCAGCCGAATGCAGTGGAACTTGCAGCCTCGATGGCGGAGCAGCTGGAAGCGATGTCGGATGTAGAGGTCGCCTACAAGGGGCTGACGGAAAAGCGCGTCGAGCTTGTCGGTTTGCTGCGCCGAACGGAGCCGGTTAAGACTTTGGCAGAATAGTATGCTGTCCTTGTCGCGATCCCGGCACAAGCCCTTTATTGTGACTGATTTTTGTGATCTAGGGCCGCGCATCAGAACAGCGTCACACTCGCTGATTATGCGTGAAGCCAGGCTGCGGTTTGCATAGAGCAGTCGATTTTTAGGGAGTATGACATGTCGGATACCAACTACCCGGTCCATGCTGAAATTACCGGCCCGATCGTGATGATCGGCTTCGGTTCGATCGGTCGCGGCACGCTGCCGCTGATCGAGCGCCATTTCAAGTTCGACAAGAGCCGGATGGTGGTCATCGACCCGCGCGAAGAACCTTCCGACATGGAAATTCTTGCCAAGCACGGTGTTCGCCACATCAAGGAACACGTCACCAAGGACAATTACAAGACGCTTCTCAAGCCATTGCTGGACGACGGCAAGGGCGGGCAGGGTTTTTGCGTCAACCTATCGGTCGATACTGGTTCGCTTGACCTGATGAAGCTCTGCCGCAAGCTCGATGTTCTTTACATCGATACGGTCGTCGAGCCGTGGCTTGGCTTCTATTTCGACAAGAGCCTGAAGAATTCAGACCGCACCAACTATGCGCTGCGCGAAACCGTGCGCCATGAGAAGAAGAAGAACCCGGGCGGCACGACGGCTGTTTCCACCTGCGGCGCAAACCCGGGCATGGTCTCCTGGTTCGTCAAGCAGGCGCTGGTCAACCTCGCCAACGATACGGGCCTGAAGTTCGACGAGCCGGATCAGAACGATCGCGAAGGCTGGGCCAAGCTGATGAAGAAGCTCGGCGTCAAGGGCGTACATATTGCCGAGCGCGATACGCAGCGCACCAAGCATCCGAAGCCGCTCAACGTGTTCTGGAACACATGGTCTGTCGAAGGCTTCATCTCGGAAGGTCTGCAGCCGGCCGAACTCGGCTGGGGCACCCATGAAAACTGGATGCCGAAAAACGCCAAGAAGCACAAGAAGGGCTGCAAGGCCGCCATCTATCTGGAGCAGCCGGGCGCCAATACCCGCGTTCGCACCTGGTGCCCGACGCCCGGCCCGCAATACGGTTTCCTCGTCACCCATAACGAGTCGATCTCGATTGCCGATTACTTCACGGTCGAGAAGGACGGCGAAGTCGTCTACCGCCCGACCTGCCACTATGCCTATCACCCGGCCAATGACGCCGTGCTTTCGCTGCACGAGATGTTCGGCAATGGCGGCAACCAGCAGCCGGTCCTCCACGTTCTCAACGAGGACGAGCTTGAGGATGGCGTCGATGAACTCGGCGTGCTGCTCTACGGCCACGAAAAGAACGCCTACTGGTTCGGTTCGCGCCTGTCGCTGGAAGAAACCCGCCGCATCGCGCCTTACCAGAACGCCACCGGTCTGCAGGTGACGTCGGCTGTTCTTGCCGGCATGGTATGGGCGTTGGAAAATCCGAAGGCAGGCATCGTCGAGGCCGACGAGGTGGATTACAAGCGCTGCCTCGAAGTGCAGACGCCTTACCTTGGCCCGGTCGAAGGTCATTACACCGACTGGACCCCGCTCGAAGGTCGTCCGGGTCTCTTCCCTGAAGATATCGACGAGAAGGATGCCTGGCAGTTCAAGAACATTCTGGTGCGGTAAGCACTGGCTTGTTGCCGATCTTTTTGTGTATTTTGGAAACGCCCGCGCAAAAGCGGGCGTTTTCTGTAGAGACAGAATGTCCCGACACTGTACAAGCTGGCGGCTTGCCATAGATGAAGCGGGACGCCATGGTCCTTGTTACGTATGACCGAGCGAATCGCGGGAGATAAATCATGAAACTGAAAATGGGCTTTGCGCTGATCGCAGCTGCCAGTCTGAGTGCTTGCGTGTCCTCGCCGCCGCCACGGCAGATGGCTGCGGCCCCGCAGCCGCAGGGCGTCGAAGGAAGCTGGGTCGATCCGAACGGCATCGTCTCGACCTTCCAGGCGGGGACGTTCAATACCCGCGCCAGTGACAGCAACGCGCTGCTGGCATCCGGTACCTATACGACGCTTTCGCCAACGCTGGTTGAGATCAACATGACCTCTCTGGTGCGCAAGACCCAGTCGCGCGTCAACTGCTCGCTCGTGAGCACCAGCCAGCTCAACTGCACCCAGGATAGCGGCGCGCAGTTCTCGCTGACGCGACGCATCTGATTTTAGCGCACAACATTCGAAGTCTCTTGAGAACCCTGCGCAAGCGGGGTTTTCGCGTTATGGAGGCAAAATGATGCAGTGCGCTCTTGTCATATTTGCCTTGAAACCGATTTTGCTTGGTGAAAGCATGCAGTGCACAATCACTGTCACGCTGAAAAGTTAAGACAATCGGGAACAGCCGTGCGTTCTGCACGGTGATTAAACAAGGAGAGAAATGATGATGAAGACTATGGGATTAGGGCTGTTGACCGCATCGGTCATGGCCTTGTCGAGTGGTGTGGCGTTTGCCGACTACGAACTCAATATCCTGCACATCAACGATTTCCACTCCCGTATCGAATCCGTCAACAAATTCGATTCCACTTGCTCGGCCGAAGAAGAAGGCAAGGGTGAGTGCTTTGGCGGTGCAGCCCGCCTGCTGACCGCGATCAACCAGACGCGCGATGCGATGAAGGCCGACAACAAGAATGTCCTGCTACTCAATGCCGGCGACAACTTCCAGGGCTCGCTGTTCTACACGACCTACAAGGGCGCCGTCGAAGCCGAAGTCCTGAATGCTATGAAGTTCGACGCGATGACCGTCGGCAACCATGAATTCGACGATTCGGACGATGTTCTCGCCACATTCCTCGACAAGATCCAGTTCCCGGTTGTGACCGCAAACGTCGTTGCTTCCGCAGCTTCCAAGGTCGGTGACCGCATCAAACCCCATATCGTTCTCGAAGTCGGTGGCCAGAAGATCGGTATCGTTGGTGCCGTGACCAACGACACGCCGGAAATCGCAAATCCCGGTCCGAACATCACCATTGCCGACGATATCGCCAAGATCACCGAAGCCGTACAGGCGGTGAAGGCAGAGGGCGTGACCAAGATTATCGCGCTTACTCATGTCGGTTATCCGCGTGACCTCGCCTACATCGCCAAAATCCCGGATGTCGACGTCGTTGTCGGCGGCCACACGCACACGCTTCTTTCGAACACCGTCAAGGGTGCCGCCGGTCCTTATCCGACCTGGGTGGATAATCCGGGCGGCTACAAGGTTCCGGTCGTGCAGGCCTTCCAGTACAGCCGTTACCTGGGCGACCTGAAGATCGTGTTCGACGACAACGGCGTGGTCAAGTCGGCCGAAGGCGAACCAATCCCGGTCGATGTCAAGTTCCAGCCGAATGCGGACATGGTCAAACGCGTCGACGAGTTGAAGGCGCCGATCGACGAGCTGAAGAAGAAGGTCGTCGGCTCGACCGAAACGGCGATCGAGGGCGACCGCAAGATTTGCCGCGCAGCCGAATGCTCGATGGGCAACCTGCTTGCCGACGCCCAGCTCGATCGCGTCAAGGATCAGGGCATCACCATCTCCATCCAGAACGGCGGTGGTCTGCGCGCCTCCATCGATTCAGGCGAAGTGACGATGGGTGAAGTGCTGACCGTTCTTCCCTTCCAGAACACGATCGCCACCTTCCAGCTCAAGGGCTCCGACATCGTCGTCGCGCTTGAAAACGGCGTCAGCCAGATCGATGATGGCGCAGGCCGCTTCCCGCAGGTCGCAGGCATGAAGTTCTCCTTCGACAAGTCGAAGCCGGTCGGCTCGCGCATCAGCGACGTGCAGGTCAAGGAAGGCGAAGCCTTCGTGGCGATCGATCCGAACAAGGTCTATGGCGTCGTCACCAACAACTATGTTCGTGGTGGCGGTGACGGGTTCAAGATCTTTGCGACTGCTGCGCAAAACGCCTATGACTTCGGTCCCAACCTTGAGCAGGCGGTTGCCGATTATCTTACGGCTCACAATCCCTACAAGCCTTACACGGATGGACGCATCACCGACCTGACGCCGGCTGGCTACACGCCGCCTCCGCCGCCGGCCCCGGCTGCTGCTCCGGCTGCTCCTGCACCGGCAACCACTGCCCAGGCTCCCGCTGCAACGGCTCCGGCCGCAGTCGAAGCGCAGGGGCAGACAACTCCGCCGGCTGCGGGTCCGAGCAAGTACACGGTCGTAAAGGGCGACTCGCTGTGGAAGATCGCTGAAAGCACTTATGGTGACGGCGAGCGCTGGACCGAAATTGCTAAGGCCAACAGCCTGCGTCATCCGAACCTCATCCAGGTCGGCGCAGAGCTGGAACTGCCGGCCAAGTGAGGTTCTTGATCCCGGTCAAGGCCGGGATTGATAAACTAAATCATTGGATCGGGACAAATTGTCTCAGCGACGATTGCGGCTCGGGGTTTCCCGAGCCGTTTTTTGTTTCTAAATGATCCGCAGCCCGTCGATCGCCGTAATGGTTTCGGTTCGCATATCTGGAAAGCTTTCATGAGCACGTCTTCTGCCTCCATGCCCGCATCCCATCCGTCCGTTTCCTTTGGCAAGGTCGGCGTGCTGCTGGTCAATCTCGGCACGCCCGATGGTACCGACTACTGGTCGATGCGGCGTTATCTCGCCGAATTCCTGTCCGATAGCCGCGTCATCGAATGGTCGAAGCTCTACTGGTATCCTATCCTCTACGGTATCGTGCTCAACAAACGCCCTCAGAAGGTCGGCAAGGCCTATGAGGAGATCTGGAACAAGGATCTCAACGAAAGCTATCTGCGCACCTATACCCGCAATCAGGGTGAGCTGATGGCCGAGCGGCTGAAGGATCTGCCGAATGTCGTGGTCGACTGGGGCATGCGCTACGGCAATCCGTCGATCGCTTCGAAGATCGATGACCTGAAGGCGCAAGGCTGCGACCGGATCGTGCTTTTCCCGCTTTACCCGCAATATGCGGCAGCGACGACCGCGACCGTCAACGACAAGGCGTTCGAGCACCTGATGAAGATGCGCTGGCAGCCTGCCGTGCGCACGGTGCCGACCTATCACGACGATCCAGTCTATATCGAAGCGCTCGCCAATTCGGTACGCCAGACGCTTTCTACGCTCGACTGGGAACCGCAACTCCTGATCACCTCGTTCCACGGCATCCCGCAGTCCTATTTCAAGGCCGGCGATCCTTATCAGTGTTTCTGCCAGAAGACGGCGCGGCTGTTGCGCGAAAAACTCGGCTATCGCGAGGATCAGTTACGGATCACCTTCCAGTCGCGTTTCGGCCCGGAAGAATGGCTTCAGCCCTATACGGACAAGACGATGGAAGGGCTGGCGGCAGAGGGCATCAAGCGTGTCGCCATCATGAACCCGGGCTTCGTTTCGGATTGTCTTGAGACGCTGGAAGAAATCGCCGGCGAGGCGGGTGAAATCTTCATGCATAACGGCGGCGAGAAATTTGTTCACATCCCCTGTCTGAACGACAGCAAGGGCGGCATGGATGTGCTGGAAACGGTTGTGCGGCGGGAGCTGCAGGGCTGGGTTTGATTGGTAGAGTGCGCTCTTAGAGAGAGCCTCTGCCCCTCACCCTAACCCTCTCCCCCCAAGCGGGGAGAGGGGACGTGCCCTGCCTGATGCTCGAGAGGGACGGAGGCATTGCGGCTCGCGTCCTTCTCCCCGTCATTACGGGGAGAAGGTGCCGGCAGGCGGATGAGGGGCAGCGCCAACGCTCAAGATGACGCTTACAGCGAAGCCAGTTAGCCAAAGGAATATCCCATGAAAAAGGCAATCATCACCGGCGGAGCAGGGCTGATCGGGGCTGGAATTTGCGAGGCGCTGGTTGCCCGTGGTTTCGAGGTTGCCTCTTTCGACCTCTCCGGCAAGACCCACGCTGTCGAGGGTGTTCGTGCCCTCGAATGTGATGTTGCAGACGAAGCCTCAGTCGAGATCGCGGTTGCCGAACTCGGCTGGGACCGGCTCGATCTGCTGGTCAACAATGCTGGTGCCACAGGCGGGGCGCTCGGCACCTCCATCCTCGAGATGTCCTATCTCGACTGGCGCCGTGTGATCGACAGCCATTTGACCGGCGCCTTTTTGATGACGCGGGCCGTCGTGCCGTTGATGAAAACCGGCGGATCGGTGGTCAACATGGCTTCCACCCGCGCCTTCATGTCCGAGCCGAATTCGGAAGCCTATGCGGCGTCCAAGGGCGGGCTGGTGGCGCTGACCCATGCGCTCGCGGTCAGCCTTGGTCCGACGATCCGGGTCAATGCGATCGCTCCGGGCTGGATCACCAACGAGATAAATCTGAGCCATGAGGACGAGGCACAGCATCCCGCCGGCCGCGTCGGGCGACCGAAGGATATTGCCGATGCCGTGCTTTATCTCGACGGTGCCGGTTTCGTCACTGGTCAGGTGCTGACCGTCGATGGAGGCATGACGAAGAAGATGATCTACGCCGAGTAGGTATCTGGGGCGCCGTCAGACGCCCCGCTTGTTGCCCCAGAGCAGAACGTGAAGCTGCGGCAAAACCGTTGCCGAAAACCAGCGGTCAGCCGTCACCTTGTCGACCAGCCACAACATCCGGTCCATGATGCCGTCGAGATCGATGCGGGCATCGTCGTCTTCCGGCGGCGGCGGCGTGTGGTTGCCGGGCTGCAGATAGACGGGCAGTTCCGGAAAGCGCAGCGACGCTTCCCTGGCGAAGGCATAATCGGCATCGTCGAAAATGACGAATTTGAGCGCGATGCGCGGCGCTTTTCCCGCCGCTTCAAGACAGTCGGCCAAAACGTCCCAATCCGTTTCCATTCCGCTCGAAGGCGGTTTGGGCGAGAGCACGAGCACGTCAAGATCAGCAAACCAGTCGCGGGCGATGCTGCCCTGGGTTTCGATGGCGAAACGGTAGCCGTCGTTCTTGCCCCGCCGGATCAGGGATTTCAGTGGCTGGATGGCCGGATTGCCGCCCGAAAGCGACACCATCAGTGGCATTCCGCCCGAAAGTTCCCGCACTTCCTGCCAGATCGCGTCGGCCTCCATCGGTGTCCAGTCTTGGCGATAGGCGCTGTCGACGGCATGCAGAGTATCGCACCACGAGCAGCGATAATCGCAGCCGCCGGTGCGCACGAAAACGGTCGGCTGGCCGATCAGCATGCCTTCGCCCTGAATGGTCGGGCCGAAGATCTCGCTGATCCGGATCGTTTCTGCGGATGCGGTCATGGTCTGTACTCAGCCCAGGTCTTGGGCGTTTCGCTGACCTTGACGGCCGAAGTTTCGGGCAGGCGTTCCTTGCACCAGTCGTAAAAATGCTTTGCCAGATATTCCGACGTTACGCTGTCGTGGCCCAGAACCTCGTTCAGGTGCCGGTGATCGAATTCGTCATCGATATAGCGCTTCAGCGGTGCCAGTTCGTGATAGTCGCGAACGAACCCATCCTCGTTCAGGTCGGCGCAGGCGAGTTCGACCACGACGATGTAGTTATGGCCGTTCAGGCGGGCGCATTGATGGTCTGCCGGCAGATGCGACAGCTGGTGAGAAGCGGAGAAGTGGAATTCCTTGGTGATGCGATACATCAGCGGACCTCCTCTGCCTTAAATTCCGGGGCCTTGAAACCTTCGGTCGCGGCCTTCCAGAAATCCGGGTCTTCGTAATCGGTCGGGTCGGTGACACCGGCGAGGTGGAAGGCTTCGCGGCGTTCGACACAGGTGCCGCAGCGGCCGCAATGGCGATCTCCGCCCTTGTAGCACGACCATGTCTCGACGAAGGGCGTGCCGCGCCTTGCGCCATCTGTGACGATGTCGGCCTTGGAGCCTGTGACATAAGGAGCGAGCAGTTTTACCGAGGCGTAGCCGTCCAGTGCGTGGCGCTGCATCGTGTCGAAACTGTCGATGAAGCCGGGGCGGCAGTCGGGATAGATGAAATGGTCGCCGCCATGCACGGCGATCGCCACAGCATCGGCGTTTCGGGCGGCTGCAACGCCGAAAGCAATCGTCAGCATGATTGCGTTACGGTTTGGCACGACGGTAATGCGCATCGTCTCTTCGGCATAATGGCCGTCGGGAACGTCGACATCATCGGTCAGCGCCGAGCCGGTGAGCTGGCTGCCGATGGCGCGCATGTCGATGATCTGGTGGAAAACGCCGAGGCGTTCCGCTGCCGCCGCGGCAAATTCCAGCTCCTTCCTGTGGCGTTGGCCGTAGTCGAAGGAGATGAGGCCCATGAGCTCGCCCTTGGCGGCGATGTTGTGGGCAAGCGAAACGGAATCCAGTCCGCCGGAGCAGACGACGATAGTCTTCATGATTGGTGTCCTTGTTTTATCCGGGTAGGCTGCGACCGGTCTTCGGGTGCCTTCTAGACTACCTTCCTGTGCTTGTGAATGGTGCTGTGGTTGAATAGGATTGCCGCGATTTTAAGCAATTCATAAGGGAGGCTCTTATGGGCTTGGGTGGTTTCGATATTTTCGTCATCGTTGTGGTGATCCTCGCGATCCTGCTCCTCTTTGCATTGGTGAAGACGGTACCGCAGGGTTACGCTTATACGGTCGAGCGTTTCGGCCGTTACACGCGTACGCTTCAGCCGGGGTTGAACATTCTCACACCGTTCATCGAACGCATCGGCGCGAAGATGAACGTGATGGAACAGGTGCTCGACATTCCGACACAGGAAGTCATCACCAAGGACAATGCCAGCGTGGCCGCCGATGCCGTGGCCTTCTACCAGGTGCTCAATCCGGCGCAGGCGGCCTATCAGATCGCCAATCTGGAAAATGCTATCCAGAACATCACGATGACCAATATCCGCTCGGTCATGGGCTCCATGGATCTCGACGAATTGCTGTCGAACCGTGATGTCATCAACGACAAGCTGTTGCGCGTGGTCGACGAGGCAGTGCACCCGTGGGGCATCAAGGTCACCCGTATCGAGATCAAGGACATCCAGCCACCGAAGGATCTGGTGGAATCCATGGCGCGGCAGATGAAGGCGGAACGCGAAAAACGTGCGCTGGTGCTCGAAGCCGAAGGTGCGCGTAACGCGCAGATCCTTCGGGCGGAAGGTGCAAAGCAGGCTGCAGTTCTTCAGGCCGAAGGCGAGCGCGAAGCGGCGTTCCGCGAGGCAGAAGCACGCGAGCGTCTGGCCGAAGCCGAAGCGAGGGCGACTCAGTTCGTCTCGGAAGCCATTGCTGCCGGTGACGTGCAGGCGATCAACTACTTCGTTGCGCAGAAATACACAGAGGCGCTGGTGGAGATCGGCAAGGCCAACAATTCCAAGATCGTGCTGATGCCGCTCGAAGCTTCGTCGCTGATTGGCTCGCTCGGCGGCATCGGCGCCATCGCCAAGGAAGTATTCGGCGACGGCAATGGCCCGGCACCGTCCACTCCTCGTACTCAACAGCCACGTCCGGCGCGCAGCACGCCGACGGTAACCGCCGTGGTGCCGCCATTCACCCCGCCGACCTCCGAGAGGTGATGTGATGGTGGTTGAACTCTGGAACAGTCTCGGTCCCTGGGGCTGGTGGATTGTCGGTATTGCGCTGCTGGTGCTGGAACTGCTGGTACCCGGCGTATTCCTGATCTGGATAGGTGCCGCTGCCGTGGTGCTCGGCGCGCTGTCGCTGGCACTCTGGGACGCCGAATTCTGGGGCTGGCATGTCCAGCTTCTGCTGTTTGCCGTTCTGTCGGTCCTGTTCGCGGTGATCGGCCGGCGGATTTATAACGGCAAACGTACGACAAGCGACGAGCCCTGGCTCAACCGTCGCGGCGAAAGCCTCATCGGTCGCACGGCGACGCTTTCCGAACCTATTCAGGAAGGGCGCGGACGGATCAGGCTCGATGATACGATGTGGTCGGTCATGGGCCCGGATCTGCCGGTCGGCTCCCGCGTCCGCGTCGTCGCTTCGAGCGGGCGGGACCTGACGGTTGAACCGGTGGTAAGGTAGACATTCACTTCAAAAAGAAAACGGCCGGGTCTCCCCGGCCGTTTGTCATTTCAGGCCCTCAGCCCAGTTCCTTATCCAGCGCTTCCAGTTCGTCGATCAGGCCTTCGATCATCGACAGGCCCTTTGACCAGAAGGTCGGGTCGGTAGCGTCGAGGCCGAAGGGTTTGAGGAGTTCGGAATGGTGCTTGGTGCCGCCGGCCTTCAGAAGCTCGAAATACTTGTCCTGGAAGCCGGGCGCAGCGTTCTGGTAGACGGCGTAGAGCGAGTTCACCAGGCAGTCGCCGAAGGCATAGGCATAGACATAGAAGGGCGAGTGGATGAAGTGGGGGATATAGGTCCACCAGCTTTCATAACCTTCCGAAATCTTGATCGCCGGGCCGAGGCTTTCGCCCTGAACCGACAGCCAAAGCTCGCCGATCTGCTGCGATGTCAGCTCGCCTTCCTTGCGGGCCATGTGGACCTTGCGCTCGAACTGGTAGAAGGCGATCTGGCGCACGACCGTGTTGATCATGTCCTCGACCTTCTGGGCGAGCATCGCCTTGCGCTCACGCTTGTCCTTGGTTTTCTCCAGAAGCGTGCGAAAAGTCAGCATTTCGCCGAAGACGGAGGCGGTTTCGGCAAGCGTCAGCGGCGTCTGGCACATCAGTGCGCCCTGTCCACCGGCGAGAACCTGATGCACGCCATGGCCGAGTTCGTGGGCAAGCGTCATCACGTCGCGCGGTTTGCCGAGATAGTTAACCAGAACATAAGGGTGGGCAGACGGCACGGTCGGATGAGCAAAGGCTCCGGGCGCCTTGCCGGGACGCGACGGCGCGTCGATCCATTCTTCTGCAAAGAAGCGGCCGGCGATATCGGCCATTTCCGGCGCAAAGGCACCATAAGCGGAAAGCACGGTCTCCTTCGCGGTTTCCCACGGAATGACCGCCTTCGGCATTTCCGGCAGCGGTGCGTTGCGGTCCCAGTAGTTCAGCTGGTCCACGCCGAGCCATTTTGCCTTCATCGCATAATAGCGGTGCGACAGGCGCGGATAGGCATCCTGAACGGCGGCGGCCAGCGCATCGACCACGTCACGCTCGACACGGTTGGCAAGGTGGCGGCTGTCGGCGATATCCTCGAAGCCGCGCCAGCGGTCGGAAATATCCTTGTCCTTGGCGAGCGTGTTGGTGATCAGGGTGAAGACACGCAGGTTGTCGCTAAAGGTTTTCGACAGGGCACTTGCGGCCTTGGCGCGGATGGCCGGATCGGCCTCCTGCAGCATGTTGAGCGTGACTTCGAGCGGCTGCTTTTCGCCGTCGATATCGAAGCGCAGTTCCGCCATGGTCTCGTCGAACAGGCGGTTGAAGGCAGAAGCCGAGGTCATCGATTTTTCGAGGAACAGCTGTTCCAGCTTGTCATCCAGCTGAAAGGGCTTGTCCTTGCGCAGGTCGACGATCCAGGGGCGATAATGGCCAGCCGTCGGATCGCGATCCATGCAGGCATCCATCACGGCGTCGTCGACGCGGTTTAGTTCCAGCGCTAAGAACAGAAGGTGCGACGAGATATCAGTGAGTTTCGACTGCACGTCACCGAAGAATTTGCCGTTGGCCGGGTCGGACGTATCGGAAAAGTAGGTGAGGCCGGCGAATGAGCCGATCTTGCCGAGGAGATCGTCGAGCGCTTCGTATTCCTTGAGCGCTTCGCCGATACCGCCTGCGCCGGTCTTCGTCGCTGCCTCGGCCAGCTTGCCCTTCCACTTGTTTTCAAAAGCGAGCGCGTCTGTTTCGGATTGCTTCAGGTCGGCTGTAAAGGCCGGTGCATCCTTGGCGGCATAGAGATCGGAAAGCTTCCAGACGGGCAGGAGACCAAGCGCGGGATCCGTTGCGCCGCCACCGGCCGCCGGTGCGGCATGTGCAATTTCAGACAGCGCTATGCGATTTTTCATGGTCTTTCCTTCCCTCAACCGGGTACTCGAATGGGTGCCAGATGGGTAGCATTTCAACCCTTCTGCCGCCACCCGTCCGTTTTCCGTTCAGACTGTTAAAATGTGAGCTTTTCTCAAAAGGGGATGTTCAAGCCTATCTGGCACAACTTCCAGCATAAGAGCCCGCAAAGGGTGCACGATGAACGTTGCCGGGAGTTCACAAATGTCTGCTCATATCCTTGTCGTCGATGACGATCCCATTCAGCGCCGCCTTCTGAAGAATGCAGTCGAGCGGCAAGGTTATGTCGCGCATCTGGCCGAAAACGGGAAGGTCGCGCTGGATTTCCTCAGTCGCACCAGCGGCGATGTCAATGTCATCGTACTCGACCTGATGATGCCGGAAATGGACGGGCTTTCCTTCCTCGCCGCACTGCGCGAGATGGGCGTCCAGACCCCGGTCATCGTGCAGACCGGACAGGGCAGCATCGAATATGTCGTCCAGGCCATGCGGGCAGGGGCTTTCGATTTCGTCGTCAAGCCGGTCTCGCCGGAACGGATCGCGACCTCCATCGCCAACGCATTGAAGCTCGATTATCGCGAGGGCAAGGCCAAGGTTGGCCGCCGTCGCGCCGGTGTCGTCGGTTTCAACGACATCGTCTCGGCAAGCCCTGACATGCTGCGTGTCATCGATCTGGCGCAGCGCGCGGCTCATTCCAATATCCCTGTCGTGCTCGAAGGTGAATCCGGCGTCGGCAAGGAAATGATCGCCCGCGCAATTCAGTCGGGCAGCGATCGTGCCGGCAAGCCGTTCATCACCGTCAACTGTGGAGCGATCCCGGCCAATCTGGTCGAGAGCATCCTTTTCGGTCACGAAAAAGGTGCGTTTACCGGAGCGACAGAGCGTCACACAGGCAAGTTCGTCGAGGCCGATGGTGGCACGCTTTTCCTGGATGAAATCGGGGATCTGCCGCTCGAAGTTCAGGTCAAACTGCTGCGCGCGGTCCAGTCGGGCGAGATCGAAACGGTCGGCGCTGGCCGCGTTCACAAGGTCAATGTGCGGCTGATTTCGGCCACCAACAAAGACCTGATCGAGGAGGTTCGCGCCGGGCGTTTCCGCGAGGATCTCTATTATCGCCTCAACGTTTTCCCGATCACAATTCCGGCTCTGCGTCGCCGCAAGGAAGACATTCCGCATCTGGTGCGCGTCTTCGCCGAGCGCTTTTCGCTGGAGCAGAAGCTGCCGCAGAACCTCAATGTCAGCGCCGGTGCGCTGGCGCTGCTGACGGCTTACGACTGGCCGGGCAATATCCGTCAGCTCGAAAACGCCATCTTCCGGGCCATCGTGCTTGCGGAAGGTGATGAGCTTACAGAGCTTGATTTCCCGCAGATTGCGGCCCAGGTGCCGGAATTCCGCACTCCCGAACTGGTCGCGACTGCCACGACACAAATGTCTGCTCCTTCATCGGTCCTACGCCCGATCATCGAAGATCTGGGCTTCCCGCAGCCGATGCTGCCGCCTCGTACCACACGGCCGGATCCACGCGCGCTTCTGGCTGCCGCCTACCCGGCATCGGACAATGTCATCGTCAGCACCGACGACACGGGTGAGGTGAGAAAACTTGCCGATGTGGAAGAGGAACTGATTCGTTTCGCGCTGAAGTTCTACCGCGGCCAGATGAGCCAGGTGGCGCGAAAACTCGGCATCGGTCGTTCGACGCTTTACCGCAAGCTGAAGGATTACGGTATCGATCCGGATGACCCACTCAAGGAAGCAGCCTGATTAGAGAGTGTTAATTTTCAGGCAAGGAAGCGATGGCAATTTCTGTCAATCTCTCTTTAGCACATCATTGACTATAAGAGAGATGCTTGTACATGTGTGGCAGATTTGCCATCGTGTGACCGCAATTGTCAGCCAAATGGGACAACGAGGGACGTTGTCTGCAGGACGGGGATCGCTTTGCCTGATTTGAATGCAAAAGAAATGCCTTCGGGCACAGGCGTTCATCGCCTCGTCCTAAAGGCCTTTCAATCGCTGACCAGGCGTGCCGCTCAAGGTGCGGCACTTGCTGTCGTTGCCGCTTCCATCTGGTCTGTGCATGTGTCCGAGGCGGCTGCGGAAAACCGCAGCCTCAAGCTCTATTTCATCCATACCGGCGAAAAGGCCGAGATTACGTTCAAGCGTAACGGCCGCTTCGATCCCAAGGGTCTCCAGCAGATCAACAACTTCCTGCGCGACTGGCGCAAGAACGAGCCGACAAAGATGGACCCGCGTCTTTTCGATCTCGTCTGGGAAGTCTATCGGCGCAGTGGCGCAAAAGATTACATCCACGTCGTCTCTGCCTATCGTTCGCCGACCACCAACGGCATGCTGCGCGGTCGCTCGCGCAATACCGGCGTGGCGAAGAACAGCCAGCACATGCTCGGCAAGGCCATGGATTTCTACATTCCCGGCGTGAAGCTTGCGACGCTGCGTGCGCTCGCGATGCAGATGCAGGTCGGTGGCGTCGGCTTCTATCCGACATCCGGTTCACCTTTCGTGCATCTGGACGTCGGTGGCGTGCGTGCATGGCCGCGTATGTCGCGCCAGGAGCTGGTGCAGATTTTCCCGAAGGGCAATACGCTGCATCTTCCGGCAGATGGTCAGCCGCTTCCAGGCTATGATCAGGCGCTCGCAGATTACAAGAAACGTGTCGGTTCAAGCTCGATCGAGATCGCATCGACGGCCGGCGGCGCGCCCGCTGCTGAACGCAAGCGCCGCGGCTTCCTCGCAACTCTCTTTGGCGGCGGTGCCGACGAAGAAGAGGATAATGGTGAAAGCAGCACGCCAGCCATTGCGTCGCCGCGGCCCTCCGCGCCTGCAAGCCGGCCGGCTGATGCAGAGGACGAAGCACCTGCCGCCGCTCCGCTGCCGGGTGTGATGGTCGCTTCGGCCCAGCCTCAGCAGGCGCCGCAGCCGGAGAATATCACGGCGCCGGTTCCCGCTTCACGCCCAGCCTTCCGCCAGGACGGCCCGGGTGCACTTGCAACTGCTCTCTATTCGCAACAGCGTAATCCTGCCCAGGAGGCGCTTGCGCTTCAGGCCGCTGCGGCTGTTAACAGCAGGCCTCAAGGTGAAAGCTTCGAAGATCTGACGAAATACGCCGTTCCGGTGCCGACCTTGCTCGGTTCGCGCGGGACGAAGGCTGATGCCGACACATCAAACATGATGGCGTCGCTGGGCGATGTTCCGCCTTCGCTGCAGGATGTGTCGGGCGTACCGCTTCCTGCTCACCGTCCGGCTGTCGCGCAGGTTGCCGCAATGGTGCCAGCTCCGCAACCGGCGGAACGGGCAAGGGAAAATGAGCAAGCCTTGACGCCTGAACTGGTCGCAGCCCTTTCCCGCAGTGTCGATGATGATCGCAGAGCAGCGGCCGGTATTCGTGCTGTCAGCGATGAGGCCGGTGCTACTCCGGCACCTTTGCATTCTCAGGCGCGCAAGCCGACGGAAGTTGCAGCACTACCGAAAAAGGTTATCCAGGCACCTTCGGCTTCCGGTCATTTCGGCGATGGTTTCGATACGCCCAAGTGGGTCGCTGCAGCAGCTTCCGCAGTGCCGACCAAGGGTGGCCGATCGACGAAGCCTGACCTAGCACCGGCTTCCGGCAACCTGACCAAGGATACGCTGGAGAAATGGGCGCTGGACAACAAGCGCTCGGGCGACGTGGTTTCGATGAAGGCGCCGCGGGTGGTGACCCGCACGCTGAACAGCGAATATTCGGCGGCCTATGCGAGCGAGGGCTTCAAGCCGGTTGCTGCCGCAGTGAAGATCGATCCCAATCGTTTCAGCGGCTCCAACTGATCCCCGTTTTGAAGCTGATTGATGCTCGGCTAGGCTTACCCGAGCTGAAGTCTATTCTCTGTCTTTCAAGATAGACTGCGCAGCCAGTTTTCCGGCGACGATCGCACCCTCGATATATCCAGGGAAAGACGGCGACAGCTCCGAACAGGCAAAATGCAGGCGCGGCAGTCCCTTGAGCAGGATCTCTTCCGCATCCGTGGCCTCAAGGTCGGTGATGACGTCGCTATAGGCACCATCGCTCCAAGCATCGTTGACCCAATCGCGAATGCAGACGGAAACCGGTTCGTGACCTTTCCCTCCCAATGCGGCGCTGAGTTCTGACGTGACGAAGTTCGCCAGCTCGGTCTGCGGTCGCTTGTGCCATTCCGAGGCCAGCGGTCCGCCAAGAAAGACGACGATGCCGAAATAATCGTCATGGCTGGCGTCGCAGGCGTAGATGCCCTGCGGATCGCTCCACATGACCGACCCGCTCAGTCCCTTGTCGCGCCAGAATGGTGTCCTGTAGCCGATCTGCAGCTTGATCGCACAACCCGGCTCCCAGGCAGAAAGTGCCCTTTCGAGTTCAGCTGGAAGCGGTGGCGATATTTCTATTCTTCGCGCCATGACGGGCGGTACGGCAATGATCACATGTCCTGCAGTGAGCGCACGTCCCTCGACATCCACTTCAACCTCATCTTCCATGATGGTGATAGAGGTGGCGGGGGCGGATAGTCTCAGTCGGTCATCGAGGCCCGCCGCTAAACGGTCGGCCAGCGCGTGCATGGTGTCACGCATGAACATCTCAAGTTCGGGATAGATATTGGTAATCCGCCGGTCGTTCGAGACGAGATAGGCAAGCGCCACGTCTTCCGGCGCGCGGCACCACAACCCCTTGATCAGTCTTCGGAAGGAGCCGGTGACGTCCGAAGGCATGTCGGTCTGGCCGTCGATCCATTGCCCCACGGTCAGACCCGAGAATGTAGGATCGGCGAGATCGATGGAGCGCATTCGCTCGCGCAACTGCTCCACGCCGTTCCAGATGGCATCACCTTGTTCGGGTGGAATGGCGGGGCGATAGGATTGTTCTCCATCGACATGAGAGAAAACGGTGCGTGCTCCGAAGCGCTGCGCCGTCTCGACCAGATGGGTCATGTCACGGCATAGGAACTGGCCGCCGGTATCGATGCGTGTCCCGTTTGGCAAATATTCCGATTCCACCCGGCCGCCGACGCGGTTGCGGGCCTCGACCACGATGACATCAAGGCCGGCCGCCATCAGGTCCGTGGCCGCGGTAAGGCCGGTAAAGCCTGCGCCGATAACGATGACGTCGTGATCTGCCATTGGAAACTCGCGCGAAGGGAGATTTGCTGCATCAGGCGCAAAAGAAAAAGCCCGCCTTCAAAGGGCGGGCTTTGAAAAGCGGATCAGGCGGCTTCTTCCTCGTCGGTGCCGGCGCCCGGGATCATGCCGAGGGCGCTGAGGTAGGTGTCGAGGATCAGGTCCTCTTCCATGCGCTCCTGGTCATCCTTCTTGCGAAGGGCGATGACCTTTTTCATGATCTTGGTGTCGTAGCCCATCGACTTCGCTTCGCCATAGACGTCCTTGATGTCGTCTGCGATCGTCTTCTTTTCTTCTTCAAGTCGTTCAATGCGCTCTACAAAAGCGCGGAGCTGGTCGCGGGCGACGCCATGAGCATCAGACATCGGTGTCTCCTGATAATGGAAATCTCTATTGGATAGTGGTCAAGTGCCGAAAAGCAGGCGCAAGGTCAAGCCTAATCAATCGCCAATGCCAATTCAGCCATGCGGCGGCTTGTTGATCTCGAATGCGGCTTTTTGAGCGTCGCTTGCTTCCATCTGGTGAAGGTTCTTCCAGTCTTCATAAGGCATGCCGTAGACGATCTCGCGGGAAGCCTCTTTTGAAAGGTCCAGTCCTGCCTCGGTCGCTGCATCGCGATACCAGTTGGACAGACAGTTCCGGCAAAAGCCTGCCAGATTCATCATGTCGATATTCTGGACGTCGCTCCGTTCACGCAGATGCTGGACGAGCCGGCGAAATGCCGCCGCTTCAAGCTCGGTTTGTTGTTGTTTGCTGAGTTCGGTCATGGGAACGTCTCCTGACTGCTCTCGTCACACGGCGGGGTAGGGGCCGGTACGCGACGGGAAAATCCTGTATTCATGCAATTTGGGGTCTGCGTTGAGCGAGGTAAAGATCGGCGCAAGCCTTGCCGCCCAGGCATCCATGCCTGCATCATCGCCGATCAGGTCCTGCCTCACTTCCAGAAGCGTGTGCGGAATGCCGGGGATCATGCAGTGGCGATACATCGTGTCGCCCTTCAAGGCGCCATCATAAGGCTCGTTGTCGCCGATAACGATATCGCCCGGTTCGCGAAGTTTTGACAGAAGTGGCAAGACTGCCCTGTCGTCGCTGTCCCATAACACTGCTGCATGCCAGGGCCTTGCGAAATCCTTCCAGTAGGGAGTGAAGGAATGTATTGAAAGCACCAGAGGCGCCCGGCCGGATGTCGAGGCCTTGGCTATCGTCTGTTCGACGGCGCGGTGATAAGGCCGGTGGTAGGTGTCGAGGCGGGTTTGCCATTCTTCATCGGTAATGGGGTGATTGCCGGGAATGATCGCGCCGTCGGAAATCTTCATGATCAGGGTCGGATCGTCCTCGCCACGGTTCGGATCGATCAATAGGCGCGAGAAGCAACCGAGCACTGCCGGCACGCCGAGCATGGCGGCAAGCCTGCGTGTCAGGCCCTCGACGCCGATATCGAAAGCGATGTGCCTGAGAAAGGCGCTGTCGGGTAGGCCAAGACTGCCATATTTCGAAGGAAGGCGGTTCATGGCGTGATCTGCGAGAAGCACCATGCCTGTGTCATAGTTGCCGTCTATGATTTCGAACGATTGGAAATTCTGCATGCTCACGTACATTTCAAACGATTATGTTGTGAGTTTGGTGATCGCATGACAGCCGTTTTGGCGCAAGAGAGGCGGCCTGTGCTTGTCAAAAAGCAAGCCCGTGCAGGGGGATGAAACAAATTTAAGCAAGCGTAGCGGCAGGGCGACGCAATCAACCACAGCTTCGTTGACTTTCTGCCCGTTGCGCGCGAGAAAGTGCCTCCACGATAACCATGGAGACCTGACGGAAACCGTGCCGATAAAATCGATTAAAATCTATCTTCGTTCGCTCCTTTCCGTTCCGGCGGGTGCTTTTGCTGTTTGCGCAAGCGCACCGCTTCTCATGGCTTCTCCGGCTCATGCTGATTTTCGTGTCTGTAATGGCACGCAGAATCTTGTCGGGGTGGCAATCGGTTATCGTGCCCAGGATGGTTGGAATACCGAAGGTTGGTGGCAGGTTCCTGCTTCTACCTGCGCTACTCTGATCGAAGGGGAACTGCAGTCACGATACTATTATCTTTATGCCGAGGATGCCGCCCGCGGAGGGCGGTGGACCGGAAATATCAATATGTGCGTCGCCGAGAATGAATTCAAAATTGTCGGCGTCAATGATTGTTTCACCCGTGGCCACCAGCGCATGGGTTTCAAAGAGTATGATACGGGTCGTCAGGGAAGCTGGATGGTCCAGCTGTCCGACACGCCCGGTACGCAAGAAGGCCAGAATTGATGAGGCGTAACCGCAAAGTAAAGATCCTTGCCACGCTCGGTCCGGCATCGTCGGAAGAGGCAATGATCCAGAAGCTCCACGAAGCAGGCGCTGACCTCTTCCGTATCAACATGAGCCATGCCAGCCATGAAATGATGCGTACCCTGATCGAGCGCATCCGCTCGGTCGAGAAGAAGTCGGGTCGCCCGATCGGTATTCTCTGTGACTTGCAGGGACCGAAGCTTCGCGTCGGCAAATTTGCCAACACCAAAGTAACACTGACCCCGGGTCAGACATTCACGCTCGACAACAATGAAGCGCCGGGTGACGAAAACCGCGTCTACCTTCCGCATCCGGAAATCCTCGAAGCGGTCAAGGCCGGCGATCGCCTGCTGATCGACGATGGCAAGCTGGCTCTGAAGGCTGTCGAAGCCGACGGCAAGAAGATCGTCTGCACCGTTGTTGCCGGCACCAGCATTTCCGACCGCAAGGGCGTCAGCCTGCCCGACACGATCCTGACCGTCGGCGTTCTGACCGACAAGGACCGCGCCGACCTCGATGCCGTTCTTGCCACCGAAGATGCCGACTGGGTTGCGCTGTCCTTCGTGCAGCGTCCGGAAGACCTGGCGGAAGTCCGCAAGATTGCTCGCGGCCGTGTCGGCATCATGTCGAAGATCGAAAAGCCGCAGGCTATCGAACGCATCGACGAGATCATCGAGCTTTCCGACGCCGTCATGGTTGCCCGTGGTGACCTTGGTGTTGAAATGCCGATCGAAATGGTTCCCGGTATCCAGAAGCAGCTGACTCGCGCCTGCCGCCGTGCAGGCAAGCCGGTCGTGGTTGCCACCCAGATGCTGGAATCGATGATCACGGCTCCGGTTCCGACCCGCGCGGAAGTCTCCGACGTGTCGATCGCCGTCTTCGAAGGCGCCGATGCCGTCATGCTGTCGGCCGAATCCGCTTCCGGTCAGTATCCGGTCGAAGCTGTCTCGATGATGGCGTCCATCGCCCGTCAGGTCGAGCAGGATCCGCTTTATCCGAGCATCATTTACGCACAGCGCGCAACGCCGGAAGCCACTGGCTCCGACGCGATCTCGCTTGCTGCACGCCAGATTGCCGAAACGCTCAAGGCTGCCGCGATCGTCACCTACACCCAGTCCGGCACGACCGGTCTGCGCGCCTCGCGCGAGCGTCCGAATGTTCCGATCCTGGCGCTGTCCCCGAATGTCAAGACGGCCCGCCGCCTTGCTGTCTGCTGGGGCCTGCACTGCGTCGTAACCGAGGATGCAAGCGATCTGGAAGACATGGTGAACCGCGCTGCGCGCATCACCGTTTCGGAAGAGTTCGGCAAGCCCGGCGACCGCGTCATCATCTCGGCCGGCGTTCCGCTCGGCACGCCCGGTTCGACGAACATGCTGCGTATCGCTTATATCGGCGCTGACGGCCAGACCGGCGCATAATCGGCTGACACAATTTGCAATTACCAGACGGCCGGAGCGATCCGGCCGTTTGTCGTTTTGCAATGGGCGTGGAGCAGCAAAGGCGGTCTGTAAGCGCAATCAGTGCGCCAGAGCGGTGACGCTTCACTTTCTTTCGATCGCCATTCCCAATGTTGTCTCGCTCGTAGTTCCCGACTGGGTCAGCCGCGCCTCAGCCATGCGTGCCAATGCCTGCAAGTCGCGGTCCATGCCTGCGATCTTTTCCATTGCGGCGATTGCCACGTCGGGCACCACATAGTCCGGCTTGTGGCCGAGGCCATGGATCTTCACCAGTTCGGAACCGGCTATATCACGCGCAAGCCCTTGGGAATGGATCTCTTCGAGCACGATCGGGTCGCTGTCGCCGGTGATGACAATGGTTGGTGCCGTAATCTCTTTATAACGTGGTGAGATGCGCGTGACATAGTCGTGCAGATTGGCGACGTCGACCGCGTTGTTGCGGAAGTTTTCAGGCCTCAGCACCAGTGCGGGTGCGCCCTTCTCGACATAGCGGTCACGACGGAGGTTGGGGCTGAAGACGGACCTCGTTGCGCCATCCAGCAGAACAAGGCCTGCGGGCAGGCTGATGAGGCGGGTGAACCAGAAGCCCAGATAGGGAGCGGCCGAAATCCTGTAGTACCAGTCCACGCCGCCAGGCCAGGGATGGGTTGCCGGTGCGAGAAACAGCAATCCGGCCGTCTTTTCGGGATGGAAGACGGCAAAGCTTGCAGTAATCGCCCCGCCGAAGGAGTGGCCGACGATGATGGCGCGCTCCATGCCCTTCATATCCATCACGCGGCTGATGGCTACCGCCTGTCCGTCCGGAAAGCCGTTCTCGGGCCTTCCGCGCTCCGAATAGCCATGTCCAGGCCTGTCGATGAAGAGAAGCTCCGCACGGCCTTCCAGGAGCTTGCGGAAGGCCGTTTCCTGGTCCCGCAGGTTGCCGCTTGCTCCATGGATGAAGACGATCGGGGGCAGGGCGGGATTTGGCGGTGCAGGAATGTGCAGGGCGTTGATCCTGTAGCCGCCGACATCGATCAGTTCGCCATGGCGCGGAAACTGCCGCTCAATCTGGCGGCTTTTCCACGCGGTAAAGCTGAAGGCCGCGGCGACAAGAATGGCTACAAGGGCAAGCGGCAGAATCATTGGAGAATAACCTGGGAAAGGCTCAAGTTCTGTTCCCGGCGATCTTTTCCGAGAGTTTCGAGACGGCTTCCTGTGCCTTCCGATCTGCTGGATAGACGTTGAGATAGCGCTCCCAGGCCTTCAGCGCCATATCGTCATCGCCGGCTTCCGTCAGTATTCCCGCTAAGCCGGCAAGAGCGCCGAAGTGGCGCGGTTCACGCTTCAAGACTTCGGCAATATCGGCCATCGCCTTGCGCTGATCCCCCATCGTGTAGTGAAGTGTAGCACGCCTGTTCCAGCCCTCCGTGAAAGCAGGATCGAGAAGGGTTACACGGTCGAGGAAGTCCAGCGCGGCGGCGTTCTTCTTTTCCTTGATGGCGTCTTCGGACCACTGCATCAGAAGGTTGACCGTGGCGCTGCCGGAATCGTTCATCTCGGCAATGACCTGGCTGGCAATACCCTTGGCCTTTTCAGGATCGCGCTCGCGTTTCAGCACCTCGAACAATGTGTCGAGCGGTTTTGCAGCTGCGGTCGTGGGGGCGGCTGATTCTGCTGCGGGGGTGGCCGGTTGCGGAACGGCTTGTGCAGGAGGGGCGGCTTGAGGCGCCTGTGCATGAGCAACAGGGGCGAGAGCGGCCAAAGCCAGAATAGGTGTGCTCAAAAGCAAATAGCGCATCCGGATAAGTTAATCCGGATGCGCCGAAGGTCAAAGCCGAATTGTCGCGCTATCGACAATTTGATTGCCGGCGAGAAACTCGCCTGCAGCAATCAGCCCTGGCGGGCCTTGAAGCGCGGGTTCTGCTTGTTGATGATGTAGATGCGGCCCTTACGGCGAACCAGACGGTTGTCGCGGTGACGAGCCTTCAGCGCCTTAAGCGAGTTCTTGATCTTCATTGTACTGGTCCAGCAGTCTGTGGGCTCATAGAGCCGCTTGTCTCTAACAATCGAAAGCGCGCCGCCTAGTCCCTAGAGATAGGGGCGCGCCTCAGGTTGGGGTGCAGATAACCCGAGGCTTTCTCCATGTCAACCTTGTGACGAGGTTTTCCGGCCTTTCAATTCGGTGACATGGCCCATTTTACGGCCCGGACGGGCTTCCGTCTTGCCGTAAAGATGGACAAGCACATCCTTGGTTGCCAGCCATTGCGGCAGCGTCAGAATGTCGTCGCCGATCAGGTTGGTCATCACGCAATCGGAATGCCTGTCCGGGTCACCGAGCCCAAGACCGGCAACCGCGCGCATATGCTGCTCGAACTGCGAGATGACGCAGGCAGCCTCCGTCCAGTGGCCGGAATTGTGGACGCGCGGGGCAATCTCGTTGGCTATCAGCGTGCCATCGGCCATGGCGAAGAATTCCATGCCGATAACGCCGACGTAACCGAGCGCTGCGAGCAGCTTTTCGGCCGCAGCACGGGCGGTTGCCGCTGTCTCGGCCGGGATGTTTGCCGGCAGGGTCGACGTATGCAGTATGCCGTTGCGGTGGACATTCTCTGCCGGGTCGTAGCACCGAATCGTGCCGTCCTTGGCACGGGCGGCGATGATCGAGATCTCGCGCTCGAATGGAACGAAGCTTTCGAGAATCAGGGGCACGGAACCGAGCGCTTCATACGCGCCTGCGGGTGAGTCGTTGGCTGAGCGGAAAACGCGCTGGCCCTTGCCGTCGTAACCCATGCGACAGGTCTTCAGCACGCCCTTGCCACCGAAGTCGACCAAAGCTGCTTCGAGCTCCTGCTGGCTGTTGACCGCATGGAAACGGGCCGTCTCGATGCCGCAGTCGTTGAGGAAGTGCTTTTCCGTCAGTCGGTCCTGCGCGACTTCAAGTGCCTTGGATGGCGGGTAGACGGGAACCGAGCGCTCCAGCGTCTGGGCGGCCGAAACCGGCACGTTCTCGAATTCGTAGGTGACGATATCGCAGCGTCTGGCCAGTTCCGCGAGAGCGGCAGGATCATCATAGGCTGCGGTGATCTGCTCGTTGGCGACCTGAGCTGCGGGACAATCGGCCTGCGGTTCCAGAATGATGATGGTGAGGTTCAGCCTTGCGGCTGCCATTGCAAGCATGCGGCCGAGCTGGCCGCCGCCGATAATGCCGATCGTCTGCGCCTTCATGCTTCGTCCATCGGGTATTCGGCTACTGCGGCACTCTGGCGGGCGCGCCATTCGTCCAGGCGATAGGCGATGTCCTCGTCGGAGAGGGCAAGCACGGCCGCTGCAAGCAGGGCCGCATTGACCGCACCGGCGCGACCGATGGCGAGCGTGCCGACGGGAATGCCGGCCGGCATCTGGACGATCGACAGAAGGCTGTCCTGGCCGGAAAGCGCCTTGGACTGGACCGGAACGCCGAAGACCGGCAGCGGCGTCATCGAGGCGGCCATGCCGGGCAAGTGGGCAGCGCCGCCGGCACCGGCGATGATGACCTGAAAGCCCTCGTCACGCGCGCCCTTGGCGAAATTGAACAGGCGTTCGGGCGTCCGGTGTGCCGAAATGATGCGTGCCTCGTAGTCGATTTCGAGGGCATCGAGGGTTTCGGCGGCGTTCTTCATGGTCTCCCAGTCAGACTGGCTTCCCATGATGATGGCGACGGGCGGTGTCTCGGCCATTTGAGCGTTCCTAGGCAATTATGTCGGGCAGGATCTGATCTTCGATCTGGGTCATCTTGTCTTTTATGGCGAGCTTTTTCTTCTTCATGCGCTGCACGCGCAACGCATCGCAGCCCACCTTTATCATGGCGTTGATCGCGGCGTCGTAGTCTTCATGCTCCTGCCGGAGCTTTGCCAGCGCCAGCCGGTTGTCCGCCTGTTCCTGATCGGCCATGTCTTAAAGTCCCCATATCGATCCGGGCTTGTGACCCGGCCCAGCTTAATGCGCAAGCTCCTATCACCAAACCGCGTTAACGGGAAGTTCGCCAACGTCACGAATTTGCCGCGCTCTTGTCACGAAAACACCTTCGACAAACAGCTCAGATCGTGTCACACTTCCGTCGTAAACCTGAAGCTTCGGCCGATGGAGTGGCCGGAGCAGGCAATAGGGAAGGACATGCCACATGACCATCCAGGCTCATATAGCATCGCTTGAAAAGAAGCACGGCGATCTCGAGGAGGAGCTCCAGGCGATTCTTTCGTCTCCTTCATCTGACGATCGGGAAATCGCCGATCTGAAGCGTCGTAAGCTGCGTATCAAAGACCAAATGCAGCGCCTCAAGGCGTCTACACGCCACTAAGGCAAGCTAATAGAGCCATAGCCGCGGATCTCGATTTGGATATGATCCGATAGCGGCGCAAAACCCAATTTTCAGTTCTGGTCGTGGTTCATGCGGGCTGCGGCCAGAATTGTTTCCGGAGCCTGGTTTTATCCCCAATCCGGGCCTGTTCAGAACGGGAGGCCATCCCATAGCAGCTTGAGGCCGGCAAGAAAGGCGAGGCCATAGGTCATCGGGTAAAAGGTTTCGGCCTTGAGATGCTTGACGACGGCCGCTCCCATTATTGTCGAGACGAGTGCTACAGGCAGAAGCGTTGCCGACAGGGTCAGGTTCTGCGTATCCAACGCACCCAGAAAGAAATAGGGTATCACCTTCACCGCATTGACGATGGCGAAGAAGCGGATGCTCGCGCCGGTGTAGTTTTTCGGATCAAGCTGCATCGGCAGGACATAGATTTGGAACGGCGGGCCCCCGGCATGGGCAACAAAGCTGGCGTAACCCGAAAGCGATCCCCAGAATGTTGCGGCGACCGGGCGATGCGGGAGAGGGGCAACGATTTCGCCCCGGCGCCCATAGACCTGCCAGAAATAGCGGGCGGCGAACAGAATGGTCGCGGAAGCGATCACCACTTTCAGCGCATTGTCGGAGACATAGGCCGACGTCGCCCAACCGAGGGCGATGCCGATCACACCGCCGGGCATGATCATCAGCAGTGTTTTCGGGTCATTGTATTTGCGCCAGGACCACAGCGCGACAGCATCCATCAGAATAAGGATCGGCAGGAAAATTGCGGCTGCCTGGACCGGCTCGACCGCAAGCGACATGATCGGTACGCCCATCAAGCCGATCGCGCCGCCGATGCCGCCTTTCGACAGACCGACAAGCATGACTGCCGGAACTGCGGCGAGGAAGAACGACAGGCTGGGAAAATCTATCATCGGCGGTTACTGTCGAGGGTGTTGATCCTGCAATCCGTCCGGTCTATCGAATTGTCCGAATAAAACCAGAGCGGAACGTGCTGAAGCGGTACGTCTTCGCTTCAAGGCGAGAATGATCGGATAAGAACATGACAGAACCGGACAACCGCTGCCGCATCGTGCTGATCGTACCGGATGATGCCGATGCCGATCACCAGGCCAAACTTCTAACGGAGGCCATGTCGGGTGGCGATGTCGCATCGGTCATCCTCCCGCAATACGGGCTGGACGATCAGGCATTCCAGAAGCGGGCGGAAGTGCTGGTGCAGATCATCCAGAATGCCGGAGCCGCCGCCATCATTTCCGGTGACAGCCGGGTTGCCGGTCGCGCCAAGGCCGATGGTCTTCACATGTCGGGTTCGCTCGAGGAATTGGGTGAGGCGATCGAGAAGTTCACGCCGAAGATGATTGTCGGAGCCGGCGGTGCGGCGGAACGGCATACTGCGCTCGAGATTGGCGAATTGAGGCCGGACTATATTTTCTTCGGCCGTTTCGATGGCGACATCAAGCCGGAAGCTCATCCGAAGAACGTTGCGCTTGCTGAGTGGTGGGCGTCGATGATCGAGATCCCCTGCATCACTATGGGCGGCAACGATGCCGAATCGGTTGTCGCCGTCGCCGAGAGCGGAGCCGAATTCGTGGCGTTGCGCGATGCCGTTTTTGCCAGTGGTGATGGCCCCGCTGCAGCCGTTGCCAAGGCCAATGCGTTGCTGGACGAAAAAGCGCCACGGTTTGAGGGTTGATGGTCGCATGCCATCGACGAAAAAACTGTATCGCAATCCGGTCAAAGTCTTCACTGCACTGCTCGTTTCTGTGGCTGCGGTCACATCTGTGCATGCCCAGTCCAATCAGGCGGTGACCCGGCCGGTCGGGCCGGAAGCAGGCAAGATGGAGCGGCAGCAGCAGCCTGATGGCTTGGTGCCGTCGGGCGGCGTCGAGCTTTACAGGCGAATGGGTGCTGCATTGCCAGCGCCACCTGAGGAAAAAACTTATAGCGGCAAGGTCGATGAGGCTTATGGCGCCTATCAGCGCGGCATGTATGTCGAGGCGATGAAGCTTGCGCTTGAACGGGCGCAGCAGGGCGATGCAGCGGCGCAGACATTGGTTGCAGAGATGATGACGAAGGGGCAGGGGATCGCGCGCGACCCCAAGGGCGCTGCCTTCTGGTATGGTCAGGCCGCCGAAGGAGGCGATGCCGCAGCAATGTTCCAGTATGCGCTGCTGTTGATGACGGGACGCGATGTTCCGGCCGATAAAAAGAAGGCCGATGATTTCATGCGTCGCGCGGCGGAAGCCGGGAATTCGGCGGCCCAGTTCAACTGGGGCCAGATCCTTATTTCCGACAATCCCGGCGAAAAGGGAATGCAGCTGGCACTGCCGTTTTATGAAAAATCCGCCAGCCAGGGCGTAGCCGATGCGCAATATGCCGTGGCCCAGCTCTACATGGCGCTTCGCGAAGTTGCACCGACCAAGAAGGCGCAGGCGCGTGACTGGATGCTGCGTTCCGCCAAGGCGGGTTATGACACCGCCCAGCTGGACATGGGCATCTGGTATGTAAACGGCGTCGGCGGCGAGCGTGACTACGACAAGGGGTTCGAGTGGTTGAGGATTGCCGCGATGCGCGGCAATGTGGTCGCCCAGAACAAGCTTGCCTATCTCTATATCAATGCGCTCGGCACGCGACCCAACCCCGTGGAAGCCGCCAAGTGGTACGTGCTCTCCCGGCGCGCCGGCCTGCAGGATGCCGGGCTTGAGGATTTCTATCTCGGCATTAACGAAGACCAGCAGAAGCAGGCGATCGATGCCGCCAACAAGTTCCGGCGGAATTAGCCCTGTAGCGCCTGTAATGCAAAGAGCGCGCCGCGGATGATGAAGCCGTGGGCCACGGCCAGCGCCAGAATAACAAACAGCCAGATGGCGGTGTAGAGACCGGGGCGATCAAGCGCCTTGGGATTGATGGACGGCGACACGACAAAGACGGCGACCGCAAACAGCATCGCGCCGGGCAGCAGGAAAAGAGCGATCGTCGGGCGCGCGAAATTATCCGGATTTCCGGAGAAGTCGAAGTGGATCGGCAGCATAGTCTCGGCCGGCAATGCGGCCCATAGGCCCAGCGACAAAAAGGTCATGGTGATGAGCATGCCGAGGCTGATAAAAAGAGGGATGGGCATGCGCATGGGGCTGTCTCCTGTATGAGGTCTGCCCTCCTTTCGCAGGCTGGGCCGCGAATGACAACACTGCCGTGCGACCGCATGACTTGAATTTACCGGCAATTTGTGGTCTTGAAGCCGCCCAATCAACAAAATCAGTATCGCCCGCTCTCCCGGTCATCCGGATTCCGGGGCTCAAGGATTCCGAAATGGCCCGTTCAGCGCTTCTCAATGTCATGGTGCAGGCTGCCTTGAAGGCAGGCAAATCGCTTACCAGAGATTTTGGTGAGGTGCAGAATCTGCAGGTTTCCGTAAAGGGACCGAGCGACTTCGTTTCGCAGGCCGACCTGAAAGCTGAAAAGATCGTCCGTGACGAGCTGATGAAGGCTCGCCCGACCTATGGCTTCCTCGGTGAAGAGGGTGGCGAAGAAAAGGGCACCGACGGTGCGCATCGCTGGATCGTCGATCCGCTCGATGGCACGACCAACTTCCTCCACGGCATTCCGCAGTTTGCAGTCTCGATCGCGCTCGAGCGCAATGGCGAGATCGTTGCCGGTGTCGTGTTCAATCCGGCAGTGGATGAACTCTATACGGCGGAAAAGGGCGGCGGTGCGTTCCTCAACGACCGCCGTATCCGTGTCGCTGCCCGTCGGGTGCTGTCCGATTGCGTCATCGGCTGCGGCATTCCGCATCTGGGCCGTGGCAACCACGGCAAGTTCCTCGTCGAACTGCGTCATGTCATGGGTGAAGTCGCAGGCGTTCGCCGTGCGGGTGCGGCGGCTCTCGATCTTGCTTATGTCGCTGCCGGTCGTCTTGACGGTTTTTGGGAAGCCGAGCTTTCTCCGTGGGATATGGCTGCCGGCCTGCTGCTCATTCGCGAAGCCGGCGGCTTCGTTTCCGACATGAAGGGCGCGCAGAACATGTTCGAGGCCCGCAATGTGATCGCTGGCAACGAACTGATCCGTAATGCACTGGTCGAAGTCGTCAATCGTCCGGTGCCGAGCCGCTGAGGCAATAGGGAATTCAGTGCGCGCTATTGGATAGCGCACTGTTTTCCAATGCTTGCGCACTTCAATTCGTCGCAATTTTACACTAGCCTCCGCTCAATTTAGCGGAGTCGAGGCGTATTATGGCGAATGCGACAGTGGATGATCTGGACGAGTCGGAAACCGGCCGCGGCGGCTATAAACACAAGCTCTCCAATCCTGCGTCGTTCCTCTGGACGATGCTCATTTTTCTCGCGCTTGTCGGCTTCGTCGCGTCGATCCTCTACCGACAGGCGGCGCACGCGTTCCAGACCAATCCGGGCCTGAACGGGCTGATCCTCGGCGTTCTGGCAATCGGTATCCTGCTCGTCTTCGTGCAGGTGATCAGTCTTGCGCGGGAAGTCGGCTGGTTCAATTCCTTCCGGGCCGCCGGCGGCAATGCCGACAAGGTGGGCCGCGAACCGCGCCTGCTCGCCCCGATGCGCACCCTGATCGGTCGCCGCCGCAAGGTGGCGCTATCGACTGTCGCCTATCGCTCCATCCTCGATTCGATCGGCACGCGACTGGACGAATCGCGCGATACTTCGCGCTATCTCATAGGCCTTCTGGTTTTCCTCGGCCTGCTTGGCACGTTCTGGGGTCTGATCGAAACGATCGGTTCGATCAGCGACGTCATCGGTGCGCTTGATCCGTCGTCGGGCGGCTCGAACGACATTCTGAGCGCAATCAAGAGCGGGCTGGCCCAGCCGCTCGCCGGCATGGGCACGGCGTTTTCGTCCTCGCTGCTCGGCCTTTCCGGTTCGCTGATTCTAGGCTTTCTCGATCTGCAGGCCGGCCGCGCACAGAACCGCTTCTATACGGAACTCGAAAACTGGCTCTCTTCGGTAACCGACGTTGGTTACGACGGGCCGATCGCCAATGGCGATAACGGCGCCGCAGACGAGTTGAAGGCTCTGACCGCTGAATTGCGCAAGCTTGCCGCCGTCCAGGCCAAGGCCGGGCGTGACGGTGCCGAGAGCGAGCGTTCGATGGCTGCCATGGCCAATCTGGCGGAAGGTATTCAGGGGCTCGTGAAGAACATGCGCAACGAGCAGCAGATGCTGCGTGACTGGATCGAGGCGCAGCAGGAAGAATCCAAGGCGATGCGCCGCACGCTTGACCGGCTTTCCGACAAGATCGGGGGGAAATAAGCGATGGCGCTCGCCAAGAACCGCCGTCGCGAACGCACAGTCGATTTCTGGCCGGGCTTCGTGGATGCGCTGTCCACTCTTCTCATGGCGATCATGTTCCTGCTGACGGTCTTCGTGCTGGCGCAGTTTCTGCTCAGCCGCGAGATCACCGGTCGCGACGAGGTGTTGAACCGCCTAAACAGCCAGATCGCAGAGCTGACAAACCTGTTGGCGCTGGAAAAGAGCGGCAATCAGGATCTCGAAGATCAGCTTGCCAACCTTCAATCCTCGTTGGCTGCAGTGGAAAGCGATCGCTCGCGTCTGCAGCAGCTTTTGAATGACGGCGCCGGCAGCAGTGCGGCCGCCAATGCAAAAGTCGGTGAGCTAACCAGCGAGTTGAACAGCCAGCAGCAGATCAGCCAGCGCGCGGCAAGTCAGATCGAACTTCTTAACCAGCAGATCGCAGCATTGCGCGCACAGATTGCAGCGGTGGAGCAGGCGCTACAGGCATCGGAAGCCAAGGATGCGACCTCGCAGGCGCAGATCTCGGATCTCGGCCGCCGCCTGAATGTTGCCCTCGCTGCCCGCGTGCAGGAACTCAACCGCTATCGCTCCGACTTCTTCGGCCGTTTGCGTGAAATCCTCTCGGATCGCGAAAATATCCGGATCGTCGGCGATCGTTTCGTCTTTCAGTCGGAAGTGCTGTTTCCGGTCGGTGGCAGCGAGCTGGATGATGCCGGGCATGGTGAAATGGACAAGCTGGCAATGGCCCTGCTTGAGCTTGCCAAGGAAATACCGGCGGAAATCAACTGGGTGCTCAGGGTCGACGGCCATACCGATAATTCGCCGCTCTCCGGTGCGGGGCGTTATCGCGACAACTGGGAGCTTTCATCCGCCCGCGCAACTTCGGTTGTGAAGTATCTGATTTCGAAGGGTGTCCCGGCTAACCGGCTTGTCGCTGCCGGCTTCGGCGAATTCCAGCCGATCGCTCCGGGCGATACGCCAGAAGCGAAGTCTCAGAACCGCCGTATCGAATTGAAGCTGACGGAACGCTGATCGATGGTTGCGCAAAAACGAGATATCAACGCCCTGATCAAGGCGGTGGCTGATACGCCACGCCGTGACAATAGCACCTACCATCAGGTAATTGCCGAAGCGCGCGAAATGTTTGATCAGGCCGAAGCAGCGCTCGGCGGACCGGTCAGGATGAAGACGAAGACCAAGCTGAAGCCGAACGGCAAATATGTGGTGAAATGGGTATTCGAGCGGGCCGAATAGGCCCTGTCCTCATGCCGTATAGTGGCTTGAGGTGAAGCCGAGGCGCTCCAGTCCGCGCCGCACTTCAGGCGCCTTCATGAACAGGCTCCACAAAAGGCCGGAGCGGTGGTTCTCTATCATGGCGATGAGCGGACCCTGGTCTATGGCGATATAGGTTGGCGCGAGCCAGTCTATTGCCGGGGCAAAGGCATCGACGAAACCGAACGATCCGAACAGCTTTCCATGCTCGTAGCGGATCATGGCGCGCAGGGCCTCTTCGGCCTCCGCCGGCTGAAAGGGGAAGCTCGACAGTGCCGCGGTCGGGGCGATGGCGCCCGTGTCTGACGTCGGAGAGTTGGCGTTGTAGCCATTCGGCGCCTCCGAAGCCGTCAGGCCCCAGACATCGTATTGCTTATAGGCCGGGATGCTGAGGCAGTAGTCCCGGTTGATCTTCGTATGCGCCGCGGCCTGCTGCCAATAATCGGCATAGCGGTCCGACAGTCCGCGCGGATCAAGTGCGCAGAAGGAATATTGGGAGAGGAACAGCGGGCCACCAAGAGGCTCACCGAGGGGAAGTTCGGTGCCGAAATAGCTTTCGCCGTTTTTCATCGCGCCGGAGCGCGCCCAGCCTTCATGGTAACTTTCCGGCTTGATCGGATGCGTGTCAGAACCAGCCGCCAGCACATAGGCCGAGAGCGCTTCGTTCCAGCCCTTGATCGGAAGGTTCATGGTCCAGTTGTGGATCGGGCTCCAGTGCCAGTAAAGCGGACCATCGTCCTTGCCGCGTGTGAACCAGTCCCACTCGACTTCGTCGAACAGCCGCGTGACAGTTGCCCGCAGAGCCAGCTCGGTTTCCGATGCGCCGGTGAAATATTCTCGCGCGCAGATCAGGCCCTGAAACAGGAGGGCGGTTTCCACAAGGTCGCCGGCATCGTCATATTGCGAAAACTGGACGGTCTCGCTGGTGGCACCATCGACCATGTGGGGGAAGGCGCCGTGATAGCGGGTTGCGAGGTTCAGGCGGTCCAGAATGAGGCTGATCCGCTCCAGCGCCTCATCGCGGGTCACCCATTGCCGCTCTGCCGCAACAAGGATCGCCATCAGCCCGAAACCGGTGCCGCTGATGGAGATCATGTTGGTGGCAATCGCGCCGTTTACCCAGCGCTTGTCATAGGTGAGCTTGCTATCTGCATGCGCGCCTTCCCAGAAATACAGGAAGGTCTGATACTGAACACTGTCCAGCAATTGCTCGAGCGGGGCATTCGGGTCCAGTGGCTCGACAATCATGCAGTCTCAATCCTGTTTATCGGTCAGATAGCGCTTACGCTGCGCTGTTCCAGATCATGGAACTGCAGGCGCGCCAGCTTGGCGTAAAGTCCACCCTTGGCGACTAGGCTCTGATGGGTTCCTTCCTCGACAACGCGACCGTCCTCAAGCACGAGAATTCTGTCAGCCTTGAGGACGGTTGCCAGGCGATGGGCGATGACGAGCGTCGTGCGGTTTTCCATCAGCCCGTCAAGCGCGCGCTGTACCAGAGTTTCGCTTTCGGCATCGAGCGCGGAGGTCGCCTCATCCAGAAGCAGGACGGGCGCATTCTTCAGGATCGCCCGGGCAATCGCGATACGCTGCCGCTGGCCGCCGGAAAGGGTGATGCCGCGTTCGCCGGCCATGGTGTCATAGCCCTGGTCGAGCTTGCCGATGAACTCGTCAGCCTGGGCGGAAATGGCCGCGGCACGGACGGCCTCGCGGCTAGCACCCGGCATGCCGAAGGCGATGTTGTCGTGGATCGATGCGGCAAAGATCGTCACGTCCTGCGGCACGATTGCCAGGCGCGAGCGGATGTCTTCGATGCAAGCATCGCGAAGATCGACGCCGTCCAGTTTCACCGATCCGGTCTGTGGGTCGTAGAACCGCATAAGAAGCGAGAATATCGTGCTTTTGCCGGCACCCGACGGGCCGACGATGGCGATCGTTTCACCGGCTTTGACATTGAAGGACAGGCTGTTCAGCGTAATCGCGCTGACACGGGCCGGATAGGCGAAGGAGACCTGATCGAACTCGACTTCGCCACGGGCCGGTGAAGGCAGGGTAACCGGTTGTTCCGGGTCCTGAACGGCCGGGATTTCGTGCAGAAGTTCGGTCAGCCGTTCGGCGGCGCCACCGGCGGCGGAAAGCTCGCCCCAGACTTCCGAGAGCTGGCCGAGCGAGCTTGCGGCGATCACCGAATAAAGCACGAACTGGCCAAGCGTGCCGGCACTCATCTCGCCGGCAAGAACGCTCTGCGCGCCATACCACAAGACGCCGACGATCGAGCCGAAGACGAGGAGAATGGCAAAGCCGGTTAGAAGTGCGCGCGAACGGATCGCGACGCGGGCGGCGTCATAGGCATTCTCGACAGCAGAGGCATAACGCACGCCTGCCATCTCTTCGCCGCCGAAGGCCTGAACGGTGCGGGTCGCCGCCACGGTCTCCGATGCGAAAGCCGAGCTTTCTGCCAGCGTGTCCTGTGCGGCGCGGGAGCGGCGACGCACATTGCGGCCAAAACCGACGATCGGAAAGACGATGACCGGAATGGCGCCGAGCACCATGACGGAAAGCCACGGGCTGGTATAGATCATCATGCCCATGGCGCCGAGACAGAGAATGGTGTTGCGCAAAGCCTGGGAGGCGGCCGAACCGAAGGCGGACTTGATCTGGGTCGTGTCGGCTGTCAGGCGCGAGACGATCTCCCCCGATTGGTTGACGTCGAAGAACGATGCGGAAAGGCGGGTGACATGGGCGAAGACTTCGCGCCTCAGGTCGGCCACCACGCGTTCACCGATGGTGATCACGTAGTAATACCGCATGGCACTGGCCAGCGCCAAGAGGATGGCAAGGATCAGCAGCATGCCGAAATAGTTGTTTATGAAATGGCCGTCGGAAGACGCGAATCCATGATCGACCATGCGCCGGACGGCGAGCGGAAGAGCAAGTGTTGTCGCGGCCGCCAGAACCAGAAAGAAAAGAGCCGAAGCAACCAGCCTTCGATAACGGGAAAGATAGGGGATCAGTCGGGCGAGGGGCTTGAGGCTGCGATTCTTCTTTTCGGTCTCAGACATGTCTGCCACGGGAACTCCTGCTTGCGCATCGTCATTTTCACAATACGCGAACTCTAATATTTCAACGCACGCTGCCCGCCATTGATGTCGGACAAAGAACGCTGTAGAGGCCCTCTTATCTTGGCCTTGCGGGTACTTGTGCTAGTCGCGACCTTCCTGTATAGGCTCCGCATCGAATTGGGAAGCCGTGACCGTGCTGGTCTACGGCTTCATTGATTAAAGAGGGTCGGTGATCGCAAATGCGGCATGGAGACCCCGCAGAGCAGGAATATCGACATGAAGGCTGACATTCATCCCGAATACCACAAGATCAAGGTCGTCATGACCGATGGCACCGAGTACGAAACCTTCTCCACCTGGGGTTCGGCCGGTGACACGATGAACCTTGAAATCGACCCGAAGTCCCATCCGGCATGGACTGGTGGCAACCAGCAGCTGATGGACCGTGGTGGTCGCGTTTCCAAGTTCAACAAGCGTTTCGGCGGCCTCGGCCTCTAATAGCCTTAACGTTGGCGGACCAAAAAAAGCCTGGCGAAAGCCGGGCTTTTTTCGTTTGGTGTCATGGCAGGGCTCAAGGGGAGTGCCATGATAAAAGACAAGCAATATGAGGCCCTTCGCCGGGTAGTGATCATGGGAAATGGCGGTTCGGGCAAGACATGGCTCGCCCGCAAGCTGTCGTTATACCTCGACCGCGCTCCCGTGCATCTCGATGATGTCTACTGGCAACCCGGCCCGCATGGCGACGGCATTGCCCGTGACAAGGCGATCGTCATCGAAGAAGTGCGGGAATTGTCGCTGACCTCAGGATGGATCATCGAAGGCGTCTATGGCTGGCTGGTCAATGTCATCCTGCCGCGCGCGACGACACTGGTGTTTCTCGATCTGCCGGAAGACGAATGCATCGCCAATATCAGGGCGAGGGGCAAACAGCGCGGAGAAAGCGACGAGAGCTTCGCAGAATTGCTCGATTGGGTGTCGAAGTATCGGGAGCGGAAAAACAACTGGAATTCGTTCGAAAGTCATTTGCGGATGTTCGAAGAGTTTCCCAACGAAAAAGTGCGGCTGAGAAGCCGCACTGAAATTCTTGAATATCTGGAGCAACTGGCTGATCGATGATCAGTTGCCGAAGGCCGTCTGCAGTAGGTTCAACTGCGAGCGGACGCTGTTTTCGTTGTCCGGAACGGCAACTGCGTCAGACGGACGATAGATCTCGCGATCGAGAAGGGCCACGCGGTTTTGCAGGCGCAAAGAGCGCTCGACGAGATCGCGGAAACCTTCCGGAAGTTCGTTCCAGCCCGGTGCGTTGCGGTCGACGTTGAAACCGTCAAGGCGAACCTTGTTCTTTTCGGCGAGAACCTGATCCTTCGACATTTCGCCATTGTTTACGGCGCGCTGCAGCAGCAGCCAAGAGGCCATCTGCATGAGGCGGGTCGTCAGGCGCATGGATTCAGCGGCGTAAAGAACCGAGGCGATACGCGGCAGGACCTTCGATGCGGCACGACCCGTTCCGTCGAGATAGGTCGCGGTCTCTTCCACCAGGGACATGCCCTCGGAGTAAAGTGTCTTGAACTGCGAGGAATTCGCTGCGCGACCGGCGAAATTGACGGTATTCAGACCCTGTTCTTGCATGAATGTCATCCTGCTAACGCAACCACGATGAGGCAATGGCGGGATGTAGCGAAAGGTTCCATCGCCGCCCTCATTGACTTGAACATGATCTTTATAATTGAAATCCGCAAGGCGTTTATTAAGGAAAGGTTAATACCCACAAGAAGCGGTAAACCGATGCGGATGTTCTTGTTTTGGAACACATTTTCGGAAACTGCAAGAGAGCCTGCGAGGCGTCTCTACACGGCCGAGTAAAGCAGTTTTGCGACGTACCAAAAAAGAAGAGCCGCGGAAAGGCGGCTCTCAAGGTAAAACAGGGAGAAATCAGACCATTCGCCGGGTGGTGAAACTGTCTGAGTCCAGGAAGCCTGGACGGTCTTATAATGTCTGTTAATGATTAATATCCACTTAAAATCCCCAGGCTTTACTTGGGCATTTTCGGATCGTCTCACTTCTTGAAGAAGTTGTCGGCCGCCATCCGGCCGGCCTGTTTCTTCTGCTTGTCGGTTTCCAGCCGCGCGATTTCCTCTCTGAGGAGATCGATTCGAGCATCGAGATCGCCCACCGAAAGCATGGAAAGATCCGAGCCGATCTCATGGGCGAGCTTCTTGGCCGGCCGGTCGTCGTCGAAAAATGTCATCCTCAGTTCCTCCGGTCTTCTGTCGTGCCTTCCGCCTGCGCTGCACGCGGGTCGAGCGCCAGGCTTTCCGGGGTCGTCATCGGCGATGTTGCGGCCGGAGCGACCGTATAGGCATCACGATGCTCTGCCGGTACCGGTGCCCGCTGTCGGCTGCGGATGATGGCATAGGCCGTGATCAGGATATGCGCGATCGCGGTGACGAGGAAGAGCGCATAAGGTCCGGCCCAGGTCATGACCGGGCCGCCGAGTGTCGGGCCGATGATAGTGCCGATGCCGTAGAGCAGGAGCAGGCCGCCGGAAACCTTGACGAAGTCCTCGGGCGAGGCGAAGTCGTTGGCATGGGCAACCGCGATCGGATAGAGCGCGTTCGCCGCGGCACCGTAGATCGAGACCAGCACGATGATCCCGTAGGCGTCAGTCGGCCGCACCATGGCGACAACCAGTCCCGCCAGTGCTGCAGCGGCGGAAAGACCTGCCAGCACGTAGCGACGGTCCATGCGATCGGAGAGGCGGCCCGCCGGAAACTGCATGATCGCGCCGGCAAAGATGGTGATCGTCACCATTGCGGCGACTGCCCCTTGAGAGAGGCCGGCGCGGTTTGCGAACACAGCGGCCAGAGTGCCGTAGGCGCCATTGGCAATGCCGATCAGCAGAATGCCGACGAAGGAGATCGGCGAGTTTTTGAACAGCCCCTTCAGATCCAGCTTGGCGCGTTTGAGCGGCTGGGGAGAGGCGGCTTTTGAGAGCGTCGTGGGCAGCGCTGCGATGCTGTAGAGAATGCCGCAGATCATGAAGAGCGTCGTCGTTGTCACGTCCGAAAAGGGGACCAGCATCTGGCCGCCGACGACGCCGAAGAGCGTGATGGAAATGTAGAAGGAAAAGATCGTGCCCCGGCTTTCCGGTGTTGCGCGCTCGTTCAGCCAGCTTTCGATGATCATCGAGGTGCCGGCGGTGCAGAAGCCGGTGATGGCTCTCAACGTCAGCCATGCCGTCTGATCGACCAGCAGGCCGGTCAGAAGCACGTTCAGGCAGATCAGCGCGAGGAAGCCGGAAAAGGCGCGGACATGGCCGATCCGTCGCACCACGTTCGGTGCAACAAAGCAGCCGATGACAAAACCCGCAGCCCAGGTCGTGCCGAGCAGGCCAAGCGTCTCGTTGGAATAGCCTTCGAGAGAGCCCCTCAAGGGCAGGAGCAGGCCCTGGAGGCCGTTGCCAAGGAATAGAAAAAGGGTTCCGGATAAAAGGGCGAGGACGGGAAGCAGGTTTCGTCTCATCGTCTCACAAATGGGTTCGTGTCAAACAATCAATGGCACATTTCCCTGCCGTCAGACGTGTTGCGCCTTGCCGCAGGGAACGGTAACGAGGGACGGGGCTCGCTGTTGATTTGCTTGCCCCTCCCAAAGCCTATCTGTGGTGGAGTTTAAAAATGTCTACCCTGTGGCGAGACGCGAAAAGATCGCAGCAGGGCGAACAATGACAAAAGCAATCTCCATCCTGCTCATGCTTGGCATGGTCGTTCAGATCATAAGGCCGCTGGGCTTTCCCGGCCTCAAGCGTCGCATGGACTTCTGGAAAATTGCTGTGCTTGCTTTTGTGATCTGGACCATTGCGCTGCTCGCGCGGGAGTTCTTCTGATCAGCATTCGATGCTGCCGCGCATGACGAAGACAGAGCGGCCGCTGATCCGCACATCGGTTACCTTGCCATGTTGCTTGGTAACATCGAGTTCGATGATGCTCCTGCGGCCCATCTCCACGCCCTGCTCGATTGTCAGTTGGGTGTTGATATCCGCCTCGGGCATGTTGGCGACCAGATATGCGCCGAGCGCACCGGATGCACTGCCGGTTGCAGGATCTTCCGGAACATCGTCAAGTGGAGCGAACATGCGTGCACGGATATGGTCCGGCCGCGACGGACCGCGGACATAGAGAAATACTGAAAATCCGAGGCCGTCGCCGGGATGACGGGCGACTGTTTCCCGGAAGGCAGCAAGATCCGGCAGGGCGCGACCAAGGGCGTCTAGGCCATCCAGTTCGGCAAGGACGAAGCCGAGACCGACAGAGGCAAAGACCGGCTGGTGCCGATCGGTGCGGACATTTTCCGTTTCGATAGCGACGCAGCGCGCCACAAGCTCTGCTGCAACCGTCTCTCCGATCTCGAGCGATCTCGGGGCGCGGATCGAGGCGGCGGCGACCTTGCCATCTTCGCGCTTCAATTGGACCTCGACGAGGCCGGCTTTTTCCTCGAAACGAAGGCTGTCGCCGATGGCTTTGCCGAACAGGCTCGTCTCCTGGCCAAGAACGTAAGCGGTGCCGACATTGGGATGGCCGGCGAAGGGAACTTCCAGCGTCGGCGTAAAGATACGGACATGGGCGCTGTTGGCCGGATCTTCTGGCGGCAGCACGAATGTGCTTTCGGAATAGCCGAATTCGGTGGCGATCTCGTGCATCTGCTGCGTGGTCAGTCCGCGTGCATCGGTGATGACGGCAAGCGGGTTGCCGGTGAAGCGTTCGGCAGTGAAAACATCGACGGTGACGAATTCGACTTTGGGCATGGCATCCTCCAAGGGTGAGGGACGATGCTTAAGCGGCTGCGATGCGGCTCACCAGTCAAACTTTGTTATGGTATCAATCAACGGAAAAACCGCGCCGTTGCCGACGCGGTTTTCTCCCTCCCTGCAGCATCCGCGCCAAATCAAGGCTGCGGACCGGCTGCAACGATTTCGGTGAAAAGGCTTGGCTTACGCAGCCTTTTCAAGATCCTTCTTCCATGTGCCCTTGGCGGCGAGCGTGTTCATTTCGGCGCGGTGCGCAAAGGCGCGCTGGCCGGCTGCAACATTCTCGGACTTGCCACCCCATGCCTTAAGAGCGGTTTCCTGCAGCGCGCGGCCATAGGAATAGGTGAGCTTCCAGGGCAGATCGTAACCGGCAACCATGGCTGAGAGGTGCGCCGTTGCTTCTTCCGAGGTCTGGCCGCCGGACAGAAAGGCGATGCCCGGTACGGAAGCAGGAACGGTGGCCTTCAGAACCTTGACGGTGCGTGCGGCGACTTCTTCCACCGAAGCCTTGCGGGCCTTGATGCCATCAATGACCATGTTCGGCTTCAGGATCATGCCTTCGAGATCGACGCGGGCGTCGAACAGGTCGGCGAAGACGGTCTGCAGTACGTGCTGGGTAACTTCGGCGCAACGGTCGATGTCATGGTCGCCGGGAGTGCCGTCCATCATCACTTCCGGCTCGACGATCGGCACGATGTCAGCCTGCTGGCAGAGCGCTGCATAACGAGCGAGAGACTGCGAGTTGGCCTTGATCGAACCCCAGCTCGGACGTTGGTCACCGATGGTGATGACGCCGCGCCACTTGGCGAAACGGGCACCGGCTTCACGATATTTGCGGAGGCGTTCATAAAGGCCATCGAGACCTTCAGTAATGAATTCGTGCGGGTGAAGCGCCATCGGCTTCGCGCCGATATCAACCTTGATGCCAGGAATCGAGCCGGCTGCGGTCATGATGTCGACGAACGGAGTGCCGTCGGCTGCCTTCTGGTAGAGGGTTTCTTCATAGAGGATGACACCGGAAATGCAGTTCTTCATCGCTGCTTCGGTGCGGAAGAGCATCTCGCGGTAGTCACGGCGGCTCTCTTCGGTAGACTCGATCCCGATGCTATCGAAGCGCTTTTTGATCGTCCCGGTGGACTCGTCGGCGGCCAGAAGGCCCTTGCCGTTCGATACCATCTTGAGTGCAATATCTTCCAGACGTTCGGTCATTTGTCGATCTCCAACACTTGATATCTGAGGCGATAACAGATGTAGGGCGGAAGTAAATCCACGGCTAAATATTTGAAACGATTGAATTCAATTCAATCGTTTAAAACATCTAAAAAATTTAAAGGGGTCTTGAAACGCGAATGCGCGGAGCCATGTCCGCGCACTCTGGTTGTGGTCAAGCTGTGGATAAACAGCAATCAGGCCGTCTTGGACAGAACTGCCACGCCGGGCAGTTCCTTACCTTCCATCCATTCAAGGAAAGCGCCGCCTGCCGTCGAGATGTAGGTGAAGTCGTCGGCAACGCCCGCATGGTTCAAGGCTGCGACCGTGTCACCGCCACCTGCAACGGATGTCAGCTTGCCGGCCTTGGTCTGTGCCGCTGCGAACTTTGCTGCCGAAACGGTTGCTGCGTCGAAGGGTGTGATTTCGAAGGCGCCGAGCGGGCCATTCCAGACGAGCGTAGAGGCCTTGCCGATCCATTCGTTGATGGCTTCGACCGACTTCGGGCCGACATCGAGGGCCATGGCATCGGCCGGGATGGCGTCGATGGCGACGATCTCGTTTGCTGCATTGGCCTTGAACTCGCGGGCAACGACAGCATCGACGGGGAGGACGATGGCGCAACCGGCGCTTTCGGCTTCAGCCATGATTGCCTTGGCGGTTTCGCCGAGATCATGTTCGCAGAGCGACTTGCCGACATTGATGCCCTTTGCCGCGATAAAGGTATTGGCCATGCCGCCGCCGATGACGAGCGCGTCGACCTTCTTTACCAGGTTCTGCAACAGGTCGATCTTGGTCGATACCTTTGCACCACCAACGATGGCAACTGTCGGGCGAACCGGTGCGCCAAGACCCTTTTCCAGCGCCTCAAGCTCGGCCTGCATGGTGCGGCCAGCATAGGCGGGCAGATGGTGCGCGAGGCCTTCGGTCGATGCGTGAGCGCGGTGAGCGGCAGAGAAGGCGTCGTTGACGTAGATGTCGCCGTTTGCGGCAAGCGCTTCGGTAAACTCGGCGTCGTTCTTTTCCTCGCCCTTGTGGAAGCGGGTGTTTTCCAGAAGCAGGATGTCGCCGTCCTTCATCGATGCGACGGCCTTTTCGGCGTCGGGGCCGATGCAATCGGCGGCGAAGAGGATCTTGGTGCCGAGCACTTCGTTGATGGCCGGGACGATCAGCGAGAGAGACATGTCGGCGACAGGCTCACCCTTTGGGCGACCGAAATGGGCAAGCAGGATGACCTTGGCGCCTTTTTTCGACAGTTCAAGGATGGTCGGGGCAACACGCTCGATGCGGGTCTTGTCGGTTACCTTACCGTCGGCAACCGGTACGTTGAGATCGACGCGTACGAGAACGCGCTTGCCCGCTGGGTTGCTGATATCGTCAATAGTCTTGAATGCCGGCATGGGCTAATCCACTCCTTGAGTGCTGAAATGGGACCGAGTGCCCTGAAGCGCCCGGCCGCTGAAACTGGCGGACCATACTATGGTTGCGGCCCGACGCAAGGGCGCCAAGAGCCGCAGTGGTCTCTCAAGTATAGCCTATCGCCTTTGGGTGGGCACCGGCTTTCCGCGGTATTTGCGGATGAGGTCACGCACGCGATGCGCGATCTCTCGCATGTTGATGAAGATCGGCAGGTTGATGGTCGGTTCGACCGGTTCCAGTGAAACGCCGATCGAACGGATGTGGTTTAACTCGTCGACTTCGCGGACGATCAGGACGATCGAGCCGAAGCGCATGCGGTCGGCATATTCCGCCTTGCCGCCGAGGCGTGCGATCAGCAGTTCGCCGACCGTCATGGAATGTTCGGCGGGAGACAGAAGGCCCGGACCATAGGCGGCGTCGAGTTCTTTCGCGGGGCGGGCGGGGGAGATGGCGAAGGCGCCGAAAAATTCCTCGTCATTGTCATCCACCGGCGCGCGGGCCGCAAACAGGCGGTCGAGCAGTTTGGTGTAGGTCGGGGCGACGAAGAGATAGACCTGATCGCCCTCCCGCAGCCGTCCGGCATATTGATAACGCATGCTCTTTGCGTCGCGGATGACGAGCGAAGGCATGGCCCAGCGGGGAATGCGCTCGCCGCGCATGATCGGGCTGTCCTTGATGACCTTGTAGGAGATCAGTTCGTGCTGGGCAGCGCCCGGCAGATCGAGCTCGATCTTGTCGACCGCGCCCATGCGCGGCGGAATGATGAGGCCAAGTTTTGTCGCGACCGGCTTGATCGTCCAGCCCTGCAGGCAGAGCGATACGAGGACGATGATGAAGGCGACATTGAAGAAGAGTTCGCCATTCTCGACGCCGCTCAGGAGTGGCATTATCGCGAGCAGGATCGATACCGCGCCGCGCAGGCCGACCCAGGCGACAAAGCCGATTTCCTGCTGAGTGAAATCGAAGGGCAGCAGGCTCAGCCAAACCGCGATGGGCCGGGCGACGAAGATGAGGAAGAGTGCAAGGCCGATCGCCGGCAGAAGAATGGCCGGGAACTGTGATGGTGTGGCGAGCAGGCCGAGAACGAGGAACATGATGATCTGGGCAAGCCAGGTCAGCCCCTCGTTGAAACGCATGATCTGCTGCTTGGCGTACATCTTGCGATTTCCGGCATACATGCCGGCGACATAAACGGCGAGAAAGCCGCTGCCGCCCATGGCGCCGGTGAAGGCGAAGACGAGCAGGGCGAGTGTCAGTACGAAGATCGGCGCGAGGCCGCGGTCTGAGGTGAAGCGGTTGAGGATCGCCACGATCATCATGCCACCGAGCAGGCCGAAGACGAGGCCGAGCCCCATTTCCTCGAAGAAGGTGAAGAAGAAATGCAGGTCGATGCCGGAGAGGCGCTGGCCGGTGCCGATCAACTCGGCAATTGCGATGGTCAGGAAGATCGCCATCGGATCGTTGGTGCCGGATTCGACTTCGAGCGTCGAGCGTACCTTGTCGCGGATATTGATGCCGCCGATGCGCAGAAGAAAGAAGACGGCGGCAGCATCGGTCGAGGCAACGATCGAACCGAGCAGCAGTCCTTCCAGCCAGTCGAGATTCAGAAAAAGGGCTGCGGCAAAGGCGAAGATGCCGGAGGTCAGAAGCACGCCGACCGTGGCCAGCGTGATTGCCGGTACTGCAGCGATCTTGAAGGAGTGAATGGGAGTGATGAAGCCGGAATCGAACAGGATAACGGCCAATGCCAGCGATCCCAGCATGAAGGTGAAGGGATAGTTGGAGAATTGTATTCCGAGGCCATCGACGCCGGCGAGAAGGCCGATCGACAGGAAGACGAGAAGCAGCGGTGCGCCGAAGCGGAAGGCGAGAAGGCTGGAGAAGGCGGAAACCAGCACAAGCAGTGTGCCGATCAACAATACGATATAAAACGCCTCCAAAGACCCCGACCTCTTCGTTTGCCGCTTGCTCCCTTCCCGGGCAGCACGTGCTGGTCGCGAAACCGGTTTTCGGTCGCGGGGCATCTGTCGGGGCGGGGGCAGATCCGGCGCGAGCCGGAGCGAATCGTCACTCTCAGCAATAGGCAGGAACAAATCCGGCAAGAGAAGGGCAGGGTGGAAAAAAGACGGTCTTACCCCTTGGTGCTTTCAGCTTTTCAGAGAACGGAGAGCCCACGCAAATGCGGAACCTCGATTGGGTAGATAAGGCGGCTCCGCATTCGCGTGGCCTTCGGCTGGTATCGGGACTTCCGGTCCTACGGGTGATCTTCTCGCCTCGCTGCATGTGGTTACCCACACTTGGACGGCTCAACCGAACCCGGCATGGCTGCCGGGGGGGGGCTTGATAGGAGGGGCCGGTTTTGACGCCGGACGCTCCATGCGTTTCGCCCCTCTCGTCCTTGCCGCACGTAATGGGGCAAGGACGAGAGCGCCGGCCGCCGCCTGCCCGCGAACGTCTCGCGAAACGCTCCGGCGATGGAGGCGGGCGGATTGTAGATGCAGGTCGGGAGCGCGGGGATGATTGATGCGCTAAAGTATTGAATACGTGCGCAAGGATGGCGCTCACGTCCACATGGTGGTGGTTCAGCGCTCGACGGCTACGTCGTCATCAATTATCTATAATTCATGACGACAGCCAAATCAGACACGATTGCCTCGCGTATCAGTCGAGAGCTTGCCGAGCGCATCGTTACCGGCGTGATTGCCGCCGGTGCACGGCTTCGGCAAGATCATATTGCCGAAGAATTCGGGGCCAGCCATGTGCCGGTGCGTGAGGCGTTTCGGCGGCTGGAGGCGCAGGGCCTGGTTGTCAGCGAGCCGCGCCGGGGGGTGAGGGTTGCGGGCTTCAGTCTCGACGAGGTAAAAGAGGTGGCCGAAATGCGCGCCGCCCTGGAAGTGCTGGCTTTGCGCCATGCCGCGCCTCATTTGACAAGGGCCATTCTCGATGCGGCCGAGGCTGCGAACCATGCCGGTGAAAAGGCTGTCGACGTGCAGGCGTGGGATGAGGCAAATCGGAGCTTTCATCGCCTAATCCTCAGCCCTTGCGGCATGCCGCGCCTGTTGAAGTCCATCGAAGACCTGCAGGTGGTCGGTGCCCGATTGCTGTTTTCCGGATGGCGGGCCGAGTGGGAAGCGCCAACGGACCGGGATCATCGCGCCATTCTCTCCGCGCTTAGGGCCGGAGATGTGGATCAGGCGGCTGCGGTGCTTGCGCGGCATGTGCAGTGGGTCGGCCCTAACCCCCGCAAAAGCTAAAATTCCTTCGCAATTTCAAGGCGTTTTGCTGGCTGTGAATTTCATGGCTTGTCAATTCGTGTGGTCTGTGGACTCATTATCTATAGATTCCTGAAATTATCTATAATTTGGAGATCCGCATGAACTACGCTTCTACCCGCACTGCCAAGCCTGCCTTCAGCCCGCTTGATCTGCAGAATGCTCCGCTCGTCCTGCGTGGCCTGGCTATCGTGCTTGGCACTGGGATACTTGCCGCATCTTCCTACGTCGCGGTGCCGATGATCCCCGTGCCAATCACCATGCAGACCCTGGCTGTCACGCTGATCGGTGCGCTTTACGGCTGGCGTCTGGGGGCGGCGACGGTTGTCGCATGGCTTGCCGAGGCTGCCATGGGCATGCCGGTTCTGGCCAACGGGGCAGGCGGGCTTCATGTTTTCGTCGGGCCGACGTCCGGTTATCTGTTTTCCTTCCCCGTCATCGCAGCCGTCACGGGCTTTTTGGCGGAGAAGGGTTGGAACGGTCATCGCCCGGTTCTGGCGTTCGTGGCGATGATGATCGCCAATCTTCTGTGCCTTGTTATCGGCGGTGTCGTTCTGGCCTTCATGATCGGGGCGCAGAAGGCTTTTCTGTTCGGAGTGCTGCCGTTCCTCGTCGGCGCCGGGTTGAAATCCGCGCTCGGCGCGGCGATCCTGCGTCTGCTGGCGCGAGGCAGGACCAAGCCTGCTGCATGACGGTTCGGCTGAGACCGCATCATCTCCTTTGCCTGCTCACATATGTGGGCAAAGGATACACGCCGGGTTTTGTCGCCAACTACGATCGTATCGCCAAACGGCTATCGAGCGGCGAGGATGTTCTCGTCGTCGACGGTCCGGACGACATTTGCGCAGCACTTTTGTGCGAGCCTGAACCGCATTGTTTTCGTGACAGCGTGCGTGTCCGTGATGCGCAGGCGGCGGCGGATATCGGGGATCTGCTGGAGATGCGCTTGTCGGCGGGTGCGCGGATCGATCTGCATCCGGGGGTGCTTGCTAGAATGCGAAAAGCCTTTGCCGAGGGACAATCGCGGAAAGCCTGTCGCGGCTGCGAATGGTACGATCTCTGCAGCGGTATCGCCAATGATGGTTATGGTACGGTGCGGGTGAGGGCGACTATCGAGACGACGTGTCTCTGATGCAATAAAAAAGGGGCGCTCGAGGCGCCCCTTTCTTCATTCGTATCGGCTCGATCAGATGAGCTTTGCCATTGCTACGGAGGTGTCGGCCATGCGGTTGGAGAAGCCCCATTCGTTGTCGTACCAAGACAGAACGCGGACGAAGTTGCCTTCCAGCACCTTGGTCTGGTCGATCGCGAAGATCGAGGAATGGCTGTCGTGGTTGAAGTCGCGGGAAACCAGCGGCTCTTCGGTGTAGCCGAGGATGCCCTTCAGCTTGCCGTTTGCAGCAGCCTTGATGGCTTCGCTGATTTCGGCAACCGTGGTGTTCTTCTTGGCAACGAACTTGAAGTCGACAACCGAGACGTTCGGGGTCGGCACGCGGATCGAGGTGCCGTCGAGGCGGCCCTTGAGGTGCGGCAGAACGAGACCAACTGCCTTTGCGGCGCCGGTCGAGGTCGGGATCATGGACAGGGCTGCAGCGCGGGCGCGGTACAGGTCCTTGTGCATGGTGTCGAGCGTCGGCTGGTCACCCGTGTAGGAATGGATTGTGGTCATGAAGCCGTGGTCGATACCGACAGCGTCATCCAGCGTCTTGACGACCGGAACCAGGCAGTTCGTGGTGCACGACGCGTTGGAGATGACCAGATGGTCCTTGGTCAGGGCGTCATGGTTGACGCCGAAGACGACGGTCAGGTCTGCGCCGTCGGACGGAGCCGAAACGATGACGCGCTTTGCGCCGGCGGTCAGATGCAGGGCAGCCTTTTCACGGGAGGTGAAGATACCGGTGCATTCGAGCGCGATGTCGACGCCGAGTTCCTTGTGCGGCAGGGTTGCCGGATCCTTGATCGCGGTAACCTTGATCGGCTTGCCGCCGCCAACGGTGATGGTATCGCCGTCAACTTTCACTTCGGCCGGGAATTTGCCGTGGATCGAGTCGTAGCGGAGCAGATGGGCATTGGTTTCAACCGGGCCAAGGTCGTTGATGGCAACGACTTCGATATCGGTGCGACCCGATTCGACGATGGCGCGGAGGACGTTGCGGCCGATACGGCCGAAGCCGTTGATGGCAACCTTTACAGTCATATGAGCTTTACTCCCTGATAATGGGGCTACGTTCTAACGCGGGTTGTGACTGCCCTACTTTGATCTAGGGCAGTCGGTAGCATTAAATTTTTGCTTCGGCGGCAGCGACGACAGCGTCAGCCGTGATGCCGAAGTGCTTGAAGACATCCTTGGCCGGGCCGGAAGCGCCAAAGCCCTTCATGCCGATGAATGTGCCTTCCGGACCGATGAAGGCATCCCAGCCTTCGCGAACGCCGGCTTCGACGGCGATCTTGACCGGGGACTTGCCGATGATTTCCGCGCGGTAGGCATCCGGCTGTTCGAAGAAGAGTTCTGTCGAGGGAACCGAGACGACGCGAACGGTCGTGCCCTTTTCACCGAGCGTCTTTGCCGCAGCTACTGCCAGTTCGACTTCCGAGCCGGATGCGAAGATCGTGACCTTAGCATCGGCATTGCCGGAGAGTGTGTAGGCGCCCTTGGCCGAACGGTTCTCTTCCGAATATTCGGTGCGAACGGTGGTGAGGTTCTGGCGGGTGAGGGCAAGACCCGACGGACGATCCTTGGTCGAGACGGCGATCTGCCAGCATTCGGCAGTTTCGACGGCATCGGCCGGGCGGAACATCATCAGGTTCGGGATGGCGCGCAGCGAGGCCATCTGTTCGACCGGCTGGTGGGTCGGGCCGTCTTCGCCGACGCCGATCGAATCATGCGTCAGGACGTGGATGACGCGGATACCCATCAGGGATGCCAGGCGGATCGGCGGGCGGCAATAATCCGAGAAGATCATGAAGCCGCCGCCGTAAGGGATCAGGCCGCCATGCAGCGCGATGCCGTTCATGGCCGACGCCATGCCGTGCTCGCGGATGCCCCAGTGCATATAGCGACCGGAGAAATCCGTCGGCGTGACGGAGATCATCTGGCTGGTCTTGGTGTTGTTCGACGGCGTCAGGTCGGCGGAGCCGCCGAGCGTTTCCGGCAGGAAGCCGTTGATGATTTCAAGCGCGTCTTCGGAAGCCTTGCGGGTTGCGACCGTCGGCTTGGTTTCGGCGAGCTTCTTCTTGTAGTCGCTGATCGCAGCGTCGAAGCCTGCTGGTAGATCACCGGCGAAGCGGCGATCGAACTCGGCCTTCTTGGCGGACTTTTCGAGGCGGCCTTCCCATGCCTTGACGGCGTCTGCCGAGCGGGTGCCGGCGGCGCGCCATTCGGACAGGACATCGTTCGGGACGACGAAGGGTTCGTATTCCCAGTTCAGCGCCTTGCGAGTTGCAGCGATTTCTTCCGCACCGAGCGGGGAGCCGTGAACCTTGTGGCTGCCGGCCTTGTTCGGAGAGCCGAAGCCGATCACCGTCTTGCAGGCGATAAAGGTTGGCTTATCGGACTTGTGGGCTTCTTCAATCGCGGCGGCAATGGCTGCCTGATCATGGCCGTCGATTTCGATCGTGTGCCAGTGAACGGCCTTGAAGCGGGCGATCTGGTCGGTTGAGTCCGACAGCGAAACGGCGCCGTCGATGGTGATCGAGTTGTTGTCCCAGAAGAGGACGAGCTTGTTGAGCTTCAGGTGGCCGGCAAGCGCGATGGCTTCGTGGGAGATGCCTTCCATCAGGCAGCCATCGCCGTTGATCACGTATGTATAGTGATCCTGCAGGTCGGCGCCGAATTCGTCGCGCAGCTTGCGTTCGGCAATCGCCATGCCGACGGCATTGGCGATGCCCTGGCCGAGCGGACCGGTGGTGGTCTCGATGCCGGTGGCGTGACCGTATTCCGGATGACCGGCGGTCTTGGAGCCGAGCTGGCGAAAGCCCTTCAGGTCCTCGACGGTCATGTCTTCATAACCGGTCAAATACAGCAGCGAATAAAGAAGCATCGAACCGTGGCCGGCCGACAGCACGAAGCGATCGCGGTCCGGCCAGTGCGGTTTCGTCGGGTCGAACTTCAAATATTTGGAGAACAGGACCGTTGCCACGTCGGCCATGCCCATCGGCATGCCCGGGTGGCCGGAATTCGCCTTTTCGACGGCATCCATGGCAAGGAAACGGATCGCATTCGCCATCCGGTCGTTTTGTTCGCGAGAAGTCATGGCTAATCCACTGTATCCGAGTGTCGGTCAGAGGCCCGTTTGGAGGGCCATTTGAGGGAGCGCCTGATCCTTATCAGGTGGCGCGCGCAAGTCAACAAATGTGGGGCTATAGCTATTACATATTGAGCAGGTTTGCGACAGGTCGCCGTTTGTTTGGGCAGATGTGTGCAAAAACGATATAAGGTGATTGATCCACAAGTCGATGACGCACAGAGGGTGGTGGTTTGTTGACCGGCTTTCAAGCGGTGCTTAATCTGTTTTACCTAATGGCGAGGTTTGGCTGCACGATTCGGTCTTCTTCGCATTCTCACGGGATATGATGGATGCCGGCAGAAAAGACGGTTGAGGTGGCGCTTTCGGAACTGCGCGCAGCGGTGGGCAGTCTCGAAAATGCCGTGGATGCCCGTATCGAACGTCAGCGCGAGAGCCGCGACGTCGATAGCGAAGTTCGTCGCGTCCATGCAGATCGTGCCCGTCTGGCACAGGAGCTCGATCAGTCGCAATTTCGCGCCAATCGGCTGGAAGAAGTCAATCGCGAAGTATCGCGTCGACTGGTGACGGCTATGGAAACGATCCGCGCCGTGCTTGATCGTTGACGGGAGAATTTGATGGCTCAGATTACAGTCACGATCGATGGCAAGGCCTATCGCATGGCCTGCGAGGAGGGGCAGGAAGATCACCTGACCCAGCTTGCCGACCGGCTGGACCGCTATGTCGGCCACCTCAAGGGGCAGTTCGGCGAAATCGGCGATCTGAGGATCACCGTCATGGCCGGCATCATGATCATGGACGAACTGTCCGAAATGACGCGTAAGGTTTCGGCTCTCGAGGCGGAACTGGCTTCCCTGCGGTCCAATCGCGACGGATCTATCGAGGTGCAACAGCGCAACGAGCAGGTGCTGGTCTCTACGATCGGCGAGCTTGCTGCGCGGATCGAAGGGCTTGCGGCAAAGCTCAACGGGCGCACACCTGCCGAGATCAATTGATACTTACAAAAATTCGATCCCTGGCTACTGGCGCTGCCCGAGGATCGCACATATATTCTGGTCGCGTTCTGCGCTTCCCGACAGGAACCACAATCCCTGGGGCCATACTCGATCCAAAGGGAGCTGTCCCTGACCAGGCCCGTGGGCTTGGACATATGGCGCCCACCTACGTTTGTAGGCACCCAGGATCGTAAAACTCCATCGGTCGCCGTGGATCGCGCTTTCCTTTTTTAGATTGTCGTTGATGCAGTCCGGCGCTTGCCGGATATGCATTGACAATGCCGGCGTTGCGGCCAAGTTCATTCCGTCCAATTCAATCGACGGTTCCTCTTCATGCTCTTTGCCAATAACAAGTTTGCCCGGTCTTCGCTCTTCATGCTTTTGATCGGTGCTGGACTTCTCGTTGCTATCGTCCTGTCGTCCTTCTTCCTTGCAGGCATGACGCGGACCTATTTCGACGAAGTGACTAAGCTGAGGGCGGTGCGCTCTGTCGCGGCTGACATGCTGGTTCTGCTGAATTCTGCTGAGTCGAGCCAGCGCGGTTATCTTCTGGTGCAAAACGAGGCCTTTCTCGAGCCATACCAAAAGGCGCTCGAAGCGTTGCCGAGTCAGGTCGAGCGGCTGGAGCGCGTTTCCAAAAATCAGAATACGGTCAACGTGCCGCTTGAGGATATCCGTCGCCTGATCGCTGAAAAGGTGACGGAGATGCAGTCGACGCTCAATCTTGCCAGCGAGGGCAAGGTGGCGGATGCCGTTGCCATCGTGCGCAATGAGTCCGGCTTCGTCGTCATGCAGCAGCTTCGGCAGGCGATCGGCGATGTCGTGCAGGAACTGGACGGGCATCTGATCAACGGTATCGGCGAAATCCGCGAAAGCGCGGGATCGCTGCAATATGTGACACTTGGCGGCGGACTGCTGATCATCCTGGTCGTCGGCGGCGCAATTGCCGTCGTGATGCAGCATGTGCGTGAACTCGCTCATGCCCGGGCGGAGGTCGAGGAGCTGAATGTCGGGCTTGAGGAACGCGTCAACGAGCGCACCGAAGACCTGATACAGGCCAATCGTGAAATCCAGCGTTACGCCTATATCGTCTCCCATGACCTGAGGGCTCCTCTCGTCAATATCATGGGCTTTACCAGCGAACTCGATGCGTCTCTCAAGTCGATCAGCGCCTATGTGCTGGCCGATGAGGCGCGCCCAAGCGAAGACGAGGTGCGCGAGGCGCGGCTTGCCGTCGAGGAGGATCTGCCGGAGGCGATCGGGTTCATCCGGTCATCGACCAAGAAGATGGATGCCCTGATCAACGCCATCCTGAAGATTTCGCGCGATGGCCGCCGCGAGCTGAAACCTGAACGCATCGATCTCGGCGAAATGCTGGAGACGACGGCCGCAAGCGTTCATCACCAGGTCAGCGATTCCGGCGGCGAGGTAAGCATCTCCGTGGGCGCAGCCCGTGGTCTTTTGACTGACCGGTTCTCCATGGAGCAGATTTTCGGCAACCTGTTCGACAATGCGGTAAAGTACAAACATCCGGAGCGACCGCTCAACCTTTCCGTGAAGGCATTCCCGATGGGGCGCAGTGCCGTCCGGATAGAGGTGGCGGACAATGGTCGCGGGATCGCGCCGGAAGACCATGAACGCGTCTTCGAACTTTTTCGCCGGGCCGGGGTGCAGGACAAGCCGGGCGAGGGGATCGGGCTTGCGCATGTGCGCTCGTTAGTCAGAAATTTAGGCGGGGAAATTACTGTGACCTCCACATTGGGGGGAGGATCGACATTTGTCATCCGTCTGCCCATGGATCTGTCCCAGTATGTTAGGAGTAGCGGGCCATGAAAGCTGCCGGCAAGGAAGTCACCATCGTCATGATCGAAGATGACGAAGGGCATGCCCGCCTGATCGAAAAAAATGTGCGCCGGGCCGGCGTCAGCAACGATATCGTGCCTTTTACCAATGGTACCGATGCGCTCGATTTCATTCTCGGTGCCGACCGCTCGGGCATGGCCAGCAGCGATCGGCATCTTCTTATCCTTCTCGATCTCAATCTGCCGGATATGTCGGGTATTGACATCCTTGAGAAGGTGAAGTCCAACCCTCATGCAAAACGACTGCCCGTGGTGATCCTCACGACGACGGACGACGAGCGTGAAATTCAGCGCTGTTACGATCTCGGCGCGAATGTCTACATTACCAAGCCAGTGGATTACGATAGTTTTGCACACGCCATTCGACAGCTGGGTCTGTTCTTTTCGGTGATGCAGATACCCGGACAATGATGAGAAGATATGCCGCGAACGATCCTTTATGTTGACGACGATGTCGCTCTGGCCCGTCTCGCGGAACGCCATCTCGGACGCGCCGGTTACAATGTCGTCACTGCCGTCGACGGGGAAAGCGCCATGGCGGCGTTCGAAAAGGGCGGGATCGATGCGATCGTTCTAGACCACTATCTCCGCGCCGAGACCGGTATGGATATCTTCCATCGCCTGCAGGGGCGTGGCTGTTCGGCGCCGGTCATTTACGTCACCGGTTCCAGCGAAGCGACGATCGCCATCGAGGCAATGAAGAACGGCGCATCCGATTATGTCATCAAGACCGTCGGCGACGAGTTCCTGCCGCTGATGCAGAATGCGATCGGCCAGGCGATCTCGACCGCAGATCTGTGGCGCGAGAAGGAAAAGGCCGACCAGGAAATCCGCATCGGCAAGGAACGAGCCGAAATCCTGCTGGCGGAGGTCAATCACCGCGTAGCAAACAGTCTAGCTCTGGTCGCGGCGATGATCCGACTCCAGGCCGGAAGCAGCAAGAACGAGGACGTGAAGGCAGCGCTTGCCGAGACACAGGCTCGGATTGCGGCAATCGCCGGCATGCACCGTAGCCTCTACACATCCGATGACGTGCGGCAGGTGGAGATGGACAAATATCTCGGCACGCTGGTCAACGAGGTGCAAGGAACGGTCACCGACCGTCAGGGGGCGACCATCCATCTATCGGCCGACGAGGTAATGTTGACGTCGGATCGCGCAGTTTCCGTCGGCATGATCGTCACCGAGCTTCTGACCAATGCGTTGAAATATGCTTATGAGCCGGGAACTGATGGCGAAGTGCGCGTCCTTCTGACACGCCAGCCGGATGACAAGGCGTTGCTCGCTGTCGAGGATGACGGGATCGGCTGGAAAGAAGGCGACGTCGTCAGGGGAACCGGTCTTGGAAGCCGGATCGTGAAGTCAATGGCGTCCACGCTCGGATCGGCCATTCAATATGTCGAGCGGCCAAAAGGCACACGTGCGGAGATGACGATCGATCTCTCTATTTGATCGGCGGCAGACATCAGTTGTTCCAGCCATTGCAATAGACGCAAGCCGACCTTATGATTTCTGCTCACAGGTGAAGGTGCGCAGTTCCGAGAACCGGCTGACGGTTTTCCGAACTGCGCGCGAGATCACATCATGAAATCAACGGCAGCCGCCGCAAGCGGTCAACGTTTTGTGCGCAGGATATTGTCCCAGCCTAAGAGCACCTTTTGTTAACCGAAATCCTTATCGTCGTTGCACTCACCATATTGAATGGTGTTCTTGCGATGTCGGAACTTGCCGTCGTTTCATCCCGCCCCATCCGTCTCAAGGTTATGGCAGAGCAGGGAAATCGCGGTGCGGCCACAGCCATCAAGCTTGCCGAAGACCCAGGTCGTTTTCTCTCTTCCGTTCAGATCGGCATCACGCTGGTTGGTGTTCTTTCCGGCGCATTTTCAGGCGCAACCCTCGGTACGCGCCTGACCTCATGGCTCGAGGCACAGGGCATGGCCGAGAACCTTGCCGACTGGCTTGGTGTCGGCGGTGTCGTTGTCGTCATCACCTATATGTCGCTTATCCTCGGCGAACTGGTGCCGAAGCAGATTGCGCTTCGCGCGCCAGAATCTGTTGCCGCCCGCGTCGCGCCTGCGATGAAGCTCGTGGCGATGATCGGCGCGCCCATCGTCTGGTTTCTCGATATTTCCGGCCGCTTCGTGCTGGCCATACTCGGTCAGAAGGGCGAGTCCGAAGACAAGGTGACGGACGAGGAAATCCGCACCGTTCTTGCTGAAGCGCAGAGCGCCGGCGTCATCGAAAGCGGTGAGTCCGAGATGATTTCCGGCGTCATGCGCCTGGCCGACCGCACCGCCCGCGGCCTGATGACGCCGCGCCGCGATGTCGAGGTGATCGATACCGAGGACGAACCGGAGGAAATCCGCGCCCAGCTTCGCGCCACGACACGCTCCCGCCTTCCGGTTCGCAAGGGCAGTTCCGACGAGATCATCGGCGTTCTGTTCGTCAAGGACGCCTATGATTTCATGGCCGGCGGAAAGCAGTTCGATGTTCAGCTTGTTATGCGTGAGGCTCCCGTTGTCTCCGATCTGACTGGCGCTCTCGACGTCATCCAGGCGCTCAGGAAGGCACCGGCGCATATGGTGCTTGTCTATGACGAGTACGGTCATTTCGAAGGCATCATCAGCTCAGGCGACGTGCTGGAGGCAATCACCGGTGTGTTCCAGGAAGACGCGACCGAAGAGCCTGCAATCGTGGTGCGGGACGATGGTTCTTACCTGATCGCCGGCTGGATGCCGGTGGATGAGTTCGGGGCGCAGATGGGGATCTCGATCGAGGAGGATCCGGGTTACGAGACCGTTGCCGGTTTCGTGCTTGACGAATTGAAGCACCTGCCGGAACTCGGCGAAAGCTTCACGACGCATGGCTGGACCTTCGAGGTCGTCGATCTTGACGGTCGGCGTATCGACAAGCTGCTGGTCTCGCGCTCGGGCGACAAGGCCTGATGGCCGGCCAATCGATCAAGGCGTCGCTGCGGGCCGAAAGGCTCGCGGCGCGCGATGCGCTCAGTGCTGCGGAGCGCGTGGAGAAAAGCCTGTCGCTGGCATCGCATGGCATGGCGGCGATCGATCTCAACGACGGAACGCTCGTGTCCGGCTTCCTGCCGATCCGCTCCGAGGTGGATGTCCGTCCTCTTATGGATCTCCTGAGACAACGCGGGGCGCGGATTTGCGTGCCCGTTGTACTCGACAAGGAAATCATCGTTTTTCGCGAGCTGACACCCGGCGCCGAGCTTGTCGCGGGCGTCTTCGGCACGGTCGGGCCGGGGTTGGACGCGGCCGAACTCGACCCCGAGATCATGCTGGTGCCACTTGCGGCGTTCGACCGCAGAGGCCACCGGATCGGTTATGGTGGCGGTTATTATGATCGCGCAATTTACCGTTTGCAGCAAAAAGGCTGCAATCCACGGCTGATCGGCATTGCATTCGACTGCCAGGAAGTGGCATCAGTTCCCGAAGAACCTCATGATATAAGGCTTCACGGGATCCTGACGGAAAGCGGCTTTCGCGATCTGTCCGATGAGGCCATTGTAAAGATTGGATAGGAATGCGCCTTCTCTTTCTAGGTGACATGGTCGGCAAGACCGGCCGCACGACCGTATGGGAAAAACTGCCGGGACTGATTTCCGACCTGAAGCTCGATTTCGTCATCGTCAATGGCGAGAACGCAGCCGGCGGCTTCGGCATTACCGAGGACATCTTTCTTGAGACGATCAATGCCGGTGCCGATGTCGTCACGACCGGCAATCACGTCTGGGACCAGAAAGAAGCGGTGACCTTTGCCGGTCGCCACGACCAGTTCCTGCGGCCCGCGAACTATCCTGCCGGCACGCCGGGCAAGGGGTCGGGTCTCTATTATGCCCGAAACGGTGCGCGCATCCTCGTTGCCAACATCATGGGCCGGGTGTTCATGCATCCGGAACTCGACGATCCCTTCAAGAGCGCCGAGGCAATCCTCGATGCTGCTCCGTTGAAGGAGCAGGCCGACGCGATCATCTTCGATTTCCACGCAGAAGCGACCAGCGAGAAGCAGTGCTTTGGGCATTTCGTCGACGGGCGCGCCTCGCTCGTTGTCGGCACGCATACCCATGTGCCGACCGCCGATTGCCAGATCCTGAACGGCGGCACCGGCTATATGTCGGATGCCGGCATGTGCGGCGACTACGACTCGTCTCTGGGAATGGAGAAGGAAGAGCCGCTCAACCGCTTCATCTCGAAAATGCCTAAGGGCCGGTTCGAGGCGGCGCATGGACCGGCGACGCTTTGCGGTCTCGGTATCGAGATTTCGGACTCGACCGGGCTTGCGGAGAAGATCGAACCTCTGCGGATCGGGCCGCGGCTGGCGGAAACCATTCCCAGCTTCTGGCGTTGATTGGGGAACTGCGGTTCCCATGCTATTATTCCGGCATGTGATCTCCTGACCCGGCGCTTGTGCCGGGCAGGGCGGCATCTGATGGAGGGCATAGCATGGTTGACCCGGTTACCCGCGTTTCTTCGACGTCAGCATCCGCCGCGACTTTGGTCGATAGCAGCGTGGTCAGCCGGGCTGAGCCTGATAATGTCTGGGCAGCCCACCGGCAGGATCAGATCAATGCCGACCTTGCGACCATGAAGCGTTTTCGTGAGCAGCAGGACGAGGCCGGAAGCGAAGAAGAGCCTTCCGCGTCTCTCGATGATCGGCACCCGCACCGCCGACAGGACGCGACTGCTTCGGAAACACTCGACGAGCAGGCAGATGACGCAAGATTGTCGGGTGAAAGCGAGCGTATCGGAACGCGGAATTACGATGACGGGACGCCATTCGGGCATCGCACACTGATCATCTGATCCGGTTTCGTGTGGGACCGTGTTCGGGAGCGCCTTGTGTCGGATCGAACTCAACCTTTGGCCGAATGACGGAATTGTGAGGCGCGGATCGGCAATGTCTGCTGGACCGATCCGCATGCTTGCCCCATCCTTTTCCCCGGAATGAGCATGAACGCGTTTTCCGGAGTGTGGCATGAAGCTGCGAACTCTCGCATTCGGTTTTTCGGCCTTTCTTCTTTCAGCATTCTCTTCGGCCTACGCACAGGAAGGCCTTCCTGTCAGCCAATGTCAGGCAATCGCTCAGAAACTGCCGCATGTGCGGTTTGCGAGCTTCAGCCCGCCGGGTGTTCAGCTAGCGCAGGCGGGCAAGGCGTTGACGCTCGCCGAGCGGGAAGAGGTGAGGATCACCTTCGTCGGGCATTCTACCTATTTCATCGAGACGCCGGGCGGTATCGGGATTGCGACGGACTACAGCGGTGTCTATCGGCCTGACAGATTGCCGGACGTGGTGACGATGAACCGCGCGCATTCCACTCATTACTCTCTGACGCCCGATCCAGGGATTGAGATGGTGCTGCATGGGTGGAGCGATGTGCCGGGTGAAAAGGCTAAACATCAGGAGATGATTGGAGATGTCTATATCCGCAATGTCGTCTCCGACATCCGCAACTGGGGCGGCGGTATAGAGGAGAACGGCAATTCTATCTTCATCTTCGAGGTTGCGGGCCTGTGCATAGGCCATCTGGGGCATCTGCATTTTGAATTGAACGAGGCGCAATATACGGAGATCGGGCGTCTCGATATCCTGATGGTGCCTGTCGACGGTGGTTTGACCATGGGGGCGGACAGCATGAGCCGCGTCGTGCAACGGCTGCGGTCTTCGCTGATCCTTCCGATGCACCGTTTCGGGCCGCCGCTGGATACGTTCCTCGCGATGTTCGACGGGAAGTTCGACATCGCCTATGCGAAGGAAAAAACGCTCAGGGTATCGATTCGGTCTCTGCCCAAGAAACCGACGATCCTAGTGCCGCAGGGGCTTTAACGGCCCCCGCGGCTAAATCAGACTAATGGATTGCCGAGAAGGTGAGGTGCTGCTTGACGCCTACTTCCGGCATCTTCTCGTCGGTCATGTTGGCCTTGGCGATCTCCCAGCCGAATTTCAGCGTGCTGTTGGTCGAGGCCCAGATTTCGGCATCATCTACCTTGAAGGCGAGCATGGTGAGAAGCGGATCGTCCTTGCCCTGCTCGTACCAGGCGGCGGTTACGGCGCTCCAGTATTCGTCGCGCTTTGCGGCATCGAGGCGGACTTCGATCGGGCCCGACAGGCAAGCGTGATAGTCATGGTTCTTGCCGGTGACGCAGAAATGCGCCCGGCCGCCAGCGCCGATGGCGCGCACGAGATCCGTATCCGTCTTGGTAAAGAACCAGATCGTATTGGTCTTGGTATCGACATTCGGCGCCATCGGCTGGAAATGCATGTGTGTGCCTTCCAGACCAAGCATGCCGGCATGGACGCCATTGATCTCGTCCCACATCTGGCGTTCGGGTGCTTCGCGGGCTTCGGTGAGGCTTGCCATTCCTGCGTCTCCTTTGTTGTTTTCGATAGGTCAAACGGAGCTGCAAAGGCTTTGTTCCGGCCCATTTCGTTGAGGCGGGGACGCTTGGGTAATCGAAATGCCTTGAATGGCGGGCGCTTCGAAATTATAAGGCGCCCATTCCAAAACCGGTTAAAGTATCAGGGGTGCCATGGCTGGCCATTCACAGTTCAAAAACATCATGCACCGCAAGGGCAAGCAGGACGGCATCCGTTCGAAGATGTTCTCCAAGCTCGCACGCGAAATCACCGTTGCTGCCAAGACAGGTCTTCCCGACCCGACGATGAACGCTGCGCTTCGCCTTGCCGTGCAGAACGCCAAGGCACAGTCGATGCCGAAGGATAACATCGACCGTGCGATCAAGAAGGCTTCCGGTGCTGACGCCGAGAACTACGATTCCGTGCGTTACGAAGGCTACGGCCCGGGCGGCACGGCCGTCATCGTCGAGGCGCTGACTGACAACCGCAACCGCACCGCATCCAACGTCCGCTCCATCTTCACCAAGGCCGGCGGTGCGCTTGGTGAAACCGGTTCGGTTTCCTTCTCATTCGATCACGTCGGCGAAATCACCTATAAGCTTTCCGTCGGCGATGCGGACAAGGTGATGGAAGCGGCTATCGAAGCCGGTGCCGATGACGTTGAGACGGACGAAGAAGGCCACACGATCTATTGCGGTTTCGAGGACATGAACGAAGTGTCCAAGGCACTGGAAGCCGTTCTCGGCGAAGCCGAGACGGTCAAGGCGATCTGGAAGGCACACAACACGATCGAAGTCGATGAGGAAAAGGCGCAGTCGCTGATGAAGCTCATCGGCAACCTGGAAGACGATGACGACGTGCAGAACGTCTATTCGAACTTCGAAGTGTCGGACGAGGTGATGGCCAAACTCTCGGCCTGATTGTTCTTCAGAATCTGGAAACTGCAACGGGCCGGTTTATGCCGGCCCGTTTTTCGTTGCGCGTCACGCTTTTTCCATCATCGGCAGGCTGGCAAACAGCTCGACCGAATGCAAACGAGCGTCGATGTCGTGGATCGGCATGGAGACGATCAGTTCGTCAGCGCCGGTTTCCGCGAGAAAGTCTTTCAGCTTTGCCTCAATGGTCGGCACCGAGCCGACTGCGGCGTAACGCAGCGTGTGCTCGACGCTCATCTTTTCCATCGGTGTCCAGAAGCCATCCATGCTGTCCAACGGCCTGGGGAAGCGGGTGCGGACATTCTTGCGCAGGTTGACGAATTGCTGCTGCGACGAGGTGAACAGACGTTCGGCTTCTTCATCGGTGTCTGCGGCGACGCCCATGACCCCAACCATGACATAGGGCTTTTCCAGTTCAGCGGACGGTTGGAAGCGTTCGCGATAGATCGCAATCGCATCCAGCAGCATGTCGGGGGCGAAGTGGGAAGCGAAGGCATAGGGCAGGCCGAGCGCCGCCGCGAGATGGGCGCTGTAGAGGCTGGAGCCGAGGAGCCAGATCGGTACATTGGCCTCGGTGCCGGGGACAGCAATGATCGCCTGGTTCTCGATCGGCGTGCCGAGCAGGTGCTTCAGTTCGACGATGTCCTGCGGAAAGTTCTCGGCACCGGCATCCATGTTGCGTCGAAGCGCGCTGGCGGTGCGCATGTCGGTGCCGGGAGCGCGGCCGAGGCCGAGATCGACACGGCCGGGCAACAGCGCTTCCAGCGTACCGAACTGTTCAGCAATCACGAGAGGGGAATGGTTGGGCAGCATGACGCCACCGGAGCCGACGCGGATTTTCTTCGTGGCGGCGCCGACATGGGCGATAACGATCGAGGTCGCAGCGCTGGCTATACCGGGCATGCCATGGTGTTCGGCAAGCCAGACACGCTTGTATCCCTGCTCTTCGGCCTTGATTGCCATGCGGCGAGATTGATCGAGCGCATCGCGCACCGAGTAGCCTTCGCCGACCGGCGAAAGGTCAAGTATCGAGAACGGAATCATGGATCTACCTTGGAAAGGAACAATTCTGTCGTTCCTATCTAGGGAGCCGGAACCGCCGATGCGACCCTTTCGCGCAGAAAAGCATGAGCAGGCGGTTCCGCTTTTACGTCTTCACTAACTTCAGATGGCTGCGGTGGTGGGGCGGGCTGGTGTCTGGCGGTGTGTGGTCATCGTGAAGAACGGTGATATGGATGAAGCGTCCGCAATGCCTATTGATCACCGCAAGCTCCTGCGCCATGCGTTCGAGCGCCGTCTCCAGCATATGGTCGAGCGAGCGGCGCTGGCTGGCATGCTTGAGTGACCCGTCCAGAATGACGCCGCTGCGGGCAACGATATCTGACGACATCGTCGAAGCTTCCGAGATTAACGTGAGCTTGTCGCCGATCGTCTCGAAACTCTCGTGCAGATGCTGTTCCTGCTGCAGGATACGACCTGTTTGTGTGCGCGCTTGCTTGAGGCAGAGAGTGACGTCGCGTTCCAGAAGCGAAGCCTGCTTTGCTGCTGCCGCGCTTGTTTCGGCCATATCGCGCAACTCGGCTGCGAAAGCCGGCAGCGTTTCCTGGGGGCCGGCCATGTTTGCTGCCGCAACGCTGGCGCTGACGGAAAGCATGTTGGTGCGGAATGCCATGTCGCGCATCAGCGCAGCGATGTCTCCAACCTGTTTCTCTGAGCCGCGCATGCTTTCGGATGCCTCTATTTCCTGCGAAACGGTTTCGCGGCTCTGTTGCCAATAGGTCTTGGCATTGGCGGCGATTGTGGCGATCTCTCTCAACGCCGCATCCTGCTCGCGCAGGAGATCCGCGATATCACGCAGGCCATTGCCGGCAACCGAAAGAGCGGGAACTTCATCCGGTATCATCGAACGCTGCTGCGTCAGCCGGATACGCGCCTCGGCGCATTCTCCATGCAGGGTGCTCGCCGAAGTGATGATGGTTGTCAGGCTTTCGTTGAGCGAATTGACTGCCTTGTTGAAATCACCGCGCAATCCTTCGAAGCCATCCGAGAAGGGAGTGTCGAGAGTGACGGAAAGGTCGCCTGTCGCGAGGCGGCGCAAACCGGCATCCAAGGCGCTGAGCGCTTCTTCCGAAGCCTTCTGGCGATCGTTGCCTGCTATTCCATGCTCCTGGTCAATGGTCCTCAACCCAACTAGGCGGGGGGTGGCCGGATTGACGCGTTCAGGAGAAATTTTTGGTTCTGAAGATTTTGGCAGCGGGCCTAAACCGGATGCGATAGCCTTTTCAGGTGCGGCACCGAGCATCAGTCTGGTCGAGACCGGTCGTATCTCATGAGCGCCGGCAATGCGGGTGGCCATCATAGCCGTCGCCATTGAGAAACCAATGACGCCCGCTGCCAGAAGTGCTGTCATGGCGGGGGACATTCCCGGAGAAAAAGTGGATGCGATCACTGCCAGCAGGCCATTCTGCACTAGCAGAAGAGCCGTGATCTTCATGAACAAGCTTTGGCGTTGAGACATCGCCCTCTCTCCCTCTCGTATCATTCGAGAACACCCAGAACGCGGAAAAGCCGCCGTCGTTGCAAAGGTCATATCAGTAGAGCGACATATGGTTAGCGGCGCGTTAACCAGTTGAAATGCGATGTTTCTGTTTTGTTCATATTTCGATGGCTATCAAGGGCGGGTGAAGGTAGGGTGAGACATGGCAGACATCATTCGAATCATCGGCATCGATCCCGGACTTCGACGCACGGGCTGGGGTGTCATCGACACGATCGGCAACAGCCTGAAGTTCGTCGCCTCAGGTACGGTGACTTCGGATGGGGATCTGGATCTCGCTTCGCGCCTGTGCCAGCTGCATGACGGGCTTGCCGAGATCGTGCATGCCTACAAGCCGGATGAGGCTGCAGTCGAGCAGACTTTCGTTAACAAGGATGCGGTCGCGACGTTGAAGCTTGGCCAAGCCCGCGGCGTCGTGATGCTAGTGCCTGCTCGTGCCGGACTGCCTGTTTCGGAATACGCGCCGAATGCCGTGAAAAAATCGGTGATCGGCGTCGGCCACGGCGATAAGAAACAGATCCACATGATGCTGAAGATCCTGATGCCCAAGGTCGAGTTCAAGGGTGACGATGCTGCTGATGCTCTCGCCATTGCCATCTGCCACGCCCATAACCGTGGCGGGAACCGTATGCGTCAAGCGTTGGCCGGATAACCGCTCAATAGGTTTGTTCTTGACTTGTTCTCTAGGTAAGATATTTTCTTACTCAAAGGAGAGCAGTTCATGCGTGTGACATCGAAAGGGCAGGTAACCATACCACGGGATCTTCGCGAGCTGGTCGGCATAGAGCCTAACAGCGAGGTGATCTTCGGTTTGGAAGGTGGCGTGATTACCCTGACACCCAAGCATGGAACCACCGCAGACGCGGACCGTGCGCGGCTTGATCGTTTCATCGCCACGCTTGAAGAACTGGGCGGGACTGGTGACCAGGCCATCGATGCCGACGAATTGATGCGTATAACACGCGATCGATAACAGCATGGCAACGCTCATCGATACCAATATTCTCGTTGACCTTGCCGTGGGAGATCCGCATTGGCTCGAGTGGTCGCGTCGGCAGCTGCTTGCGGCGATGGCGCGCGGCAGCGTGGTGATCAACCAGATCATCTTTTCGGAATTCTCCTACCGATACGATGAGCTGGAAACCGTGGATGCGCTTTTGCCGCGCAACCAGTTTATCCGTGAGAACCTGCCTTGGTCTGCGGCATTCGCAGCCTCTTATGCCTTTCGCCGATATGGGTCGGCAGGCGGACAGCGTGATCGCGTATTGCCGGATTTCCTCATCGGCGCGCATGCGACGATCCGTGGGTATACATTGCTGACGCGTGATCCGTCCGGCTATCGCCGCTATTTTCCGGGTATCGATCTGATCGCGCCCGACACGCACCCTCTTTCAGGAAAACAGACATGATCGGCAAGCTTAAAGGCACTATCGACGAGATCAGAACGGACCATGTGCTCGTTGACGTGCATGGTGTCTGTTACGAAGCCTTCTGTTCGTCGCGCACGCTGTCGCGGCTGAATGTCGGCGAGGCGGCGATCCTGTTTATCGAGACCTATGTGCGCGAGGATCAGCTGAAGCTGTTCGGTTTCGTCTCGGCGCTGGAACGCGAATGGTTCGGTCTGTTGCAGAGCGTACAGGGCGTCGGTTCGAAGGTGGCGCTTGCCGTTCTTTCGACGTTGACACCGGGTGAGCTCGCCAATGCGATCGCGCTGCAGGACAAGACCGCGGTTTCGCGTGCGCCGGGTGTCGGCCCCAAGGTGGCGGTGCGCATTGTCACCGAATTGAAGAACAAAGCGCCGGCCTTTGCGGGTGAAGCCTCCGCCAATATCGGCCTGAAGCAGGAAATTGGCGAGGGCGTCGCCTCCGCACCTATCTCCGATGCCGTTTCGGCGCTGACCAATCTCGGTTATTCGCGCGATCAGGCGGCCAATGCTGTGGCTGCGGCGCTGAAAACTGCAGGTGAGGAGGCGGACAGCGCGAAGCTGATCCGGCTGGGGCTAAAGGAGCTCTCACGTTAACGGCTATCGCGGCTGCGTATTTTGTCCATGTCGTGTATTGACTGGATAACTGGTTCGAACGGAAATACCTTATGACTGACGAAACCCGCCTCATCTCGCCGGAAAAGCGGGGCGAAGATCTTGATACGGCTTTGCGCCCCCAATCGCTGGACGAGTTTACCGGACAGGCAGAAGCCCGCGCCAATCTGAAGATCTTTATCGAGGCGGCGAAGAACCGTGGCGAGGCGCTGGACCACGTTCTTTTCGTCGGCCCGCCGGGACTAGGCAAAACGACGCTGGCGCAGATCATGGCGAAGGAGCTCGGGGTCAATTTTCGCTCGACCTCCGGCCCGGTCATTGCCAAGGCGGGAGATCTTGCGGCGCTTTTGACCAATCTCGAAGAACGCGACGTTCTGTTCATCGATGAAATCCATAGGCTAAACCCGGCGGTCGAGGAAATTCTTTATCCTGCCATGGAGGACTTTCAGCTCGACCTGATCATCGGCGAGGGGCCGGCGGCGCGTTCGGTGAAGATCGATCTTTCTAAATTCACGCTGGTTGCTGCCACCACCCGTATAGGCCTTCTGACCACGCCGCTGCGCGATCGATTTGGTATTCCGGTGCGCCTGTCCTTCTATACCGTAGAGGAGCTGGAGGGCATCGTGCGGCGCGGGGCGCGGTTGATGGGGCTCAAGATGACGGATGACGGCGCTCGTGAAATTGCCCGCCGTGCCCGTGGAACGCCGCGTATCGCCGGTCGCCTCCTGCGCCGCGTGCGCGATTTTGCCGAGGTGGCGCGTGCCGAAGCGGTGACGAAGGAAATTGCCGATGAGGCGCTTGTCCGTCTGAATGTCGACCATGCCGGTTTCGACCAGCTCGACAAGCGTTACCTCAACATGATCGCGGTGAATTTTGCCGGCGGGCCGGTCGGGATCGAGACGATCGCGGCGGGCTTGTCGGAGCCGCGAGATGCGATCGAGGATATTATCGAGCCCTACATGATCCAGCAGGGTTTCATCCAGCGTACGCCGCGCGGGCGAGTGCTCACCGCCGTAGCCTGGAAACATCTCGGCCTGCAGCCGCCCAAGGATATGGAAGCGGCACAGTTCCGCATGAGTTTGGAAGATGATTAAGAAAGACAAGCCGCAGGATCTGCGTATCCGCATGAAATTCAAGCCTAAGCGTATCTTTCAGATGCGCATTGCCGGCCTGGCGTTTCGCGATGGGCATGTGCTCGTCCATCGTGCGGTTCACGAGCCCTTCTGGACTTTTCCCGGTGGCCGGGCGGAAGTGGGGGAGACATCCGAGGAGACGCTCAAGCGGGAGATGGTCGAGGAACTTGGCGTGATAGCCGATATCGGCCCGTTGCTTTGGGTGGCGGAGAACTTTTTTCATTACGAAGGCAAGGACTGGCACGAACTCGGCTTTTATTACCGGATGGAACTGCCGGAAAGCTTTCCGTTTCATCCGAGCGATATCGTGCATCGTGTAGTCGATACGCATGAACTTGAGTTCAAATGGGTTCCGGCGACCAGGGATGCGCTAAAGGCTCTCGATATCCCACCCTACTTCATCGCCGAAGAGATCGAAAATCTGCCGACTTCGCCGCGTCATGTCGTTCAACGGGATGGCGACCTCGATCTGAAGAGCTGATTTCGGAACATCATGCGGCTCCTCGAGTTTCCCAAGGGAGAAAGGAGCCATGCATGCAGAAAATCCAAGTCGGAAATGAAGTCGAATGGAAATGGGGTCGCTCCAAGGCAGAGGGTAAGGTCACCCAGAAATTCACCGAGGACGTGGAGCGCCGGATCAAGGGAAAGACGATCAAGCGCAAGGCGGACGACACGGAACCGGCATTCCTGATCAAACAGGATGATGGCGACCGCGTTCTGAAAAGTCAGTCGGAGGTGAAGAAGAGCCATGGCTGATAAGGATTTCGACAATCGTCCGCCGGCGGACGTTGCGGCTGCTGCTGAAAAGGGGCTGAAACTCAGGGCTAAGTTCCGGCGCGGCGGCACCACTGTTGGCATTGCGCGCGCCCGCGATCTCCAGCATCGCAAGTCGCTCTCCGATCTTACCGTCAAGAGAATGGTCAGCTATTTCGCCCGCCACAAGGTCGACAAGCGCGCCGAGAATTTTGGTGATGATGAAGAGCCTTCCACCGGGTACATCGCGTGGCTCCTATGGGGCGGCGATGCCGGGCAGAAATGGGCGGAAGAGCAGGCCAAGGCCATCGAGGCGAAGAAAAGAGAGAAACAGCCGAGCCGTCATGGCCGAGACGGCAATGTCCAGCGGCATGCTTCACATCATCAGTGATCATCCTCAATCTGGTGAGCCAGTATCGCCATGGTTTCGTCGAACCGCCGCATTCCTCCGGGCCGCCAGCCCATGCGGCGGATCTTTTCGGTAGCCATTGCGTTCGCAGAGAGTGCCGCGAAGGCAACCAGCTGGGCCGAAAGCCCCAGTCTTTCCATGATTGTTCGCGTATCGACTGTGACGTCCGAGATGTTGAAGCTCTGCGCACTTATCGAAGAAGCATCCATTGTCAGCATGAGCTGGACAGCCTGGGCGACATCTGCTCCATGGACCTCCGTGCCTGCACGTGGCGCAACCGGTTTGCCGACAAGCGTATCGGCGATGAGATCATCCCATTTATTTGGACGGAATTCTCCATAGATGCCGGTGGCGCGCAGCGATGCGGTGACGAAATCCTGGCCGGATAAGGTGCTCAGCGCATGCTCACAAGCGAGCTTGATCTCGCCGTAAAGGGATGTCGGTGAGAGCGCCAGCTCTTCCGTGAGGACCGTGCCTATTTCGAGACCATCATAAACGGCGCGGCTGGAGAGAAATACGGTTCGCTGCACGCCTGCTTTTTTTGCCGTTTCGAAGAGTTTGACCGATCCGTCGAGATTTAGACGCCGGAAACGCTTCGGATCCGTGCCTTCACCACCCCGGTATTTTCCCGGAAGGTGATCGAAAGCTGCATGGATAAAAGCGTCGATGCCTTCGAATGTGCTGGACTGATTGAGTTTGGGATCAAGGTGCAGCGGACGGAAATCAGCCGGCTGTGAGAAGAAACCTGCCGGAGGCGGTTTGCGGGCGCCAACTGTCACGGCATATCCTGCCGACAGAAGGCCTTCGACGATATAGCGGCCGACAAGACCTGTGCCGCCGGAAACCAGCACCCTCACGCCGCATCTCCGGGATTGGAGAGCTGTGGGCCGGGTAGGGTGCTGGTATCGGGGATGTTCCTGCCGTCATGAAAGGCATGCCAGAGGTCGATCAGAGCGTGTAACTGATCGGATTTTGGATGATTTGCCTCCCACGGCTTTTCATACTGGTAATGAAGGATGGCGACGCTTTTCCAATCCCACAGGGCAGGCATGGTGAACCAGACGTATTGCAGCATGTTCATGGTGACCGGCAGGCCGTGCCAGTCGGGAAAGAAGCTTTCGAGAAAGGTCTGGTCGGTCCGCCGCCAGAAGGCGTCGGGTTGGTCGAGGGCTGCAAGCATGCGCTCGAAGGTTTCGGCGGACGGTTTTGCAACAAAGACGCCGGAATTGAGCCGGTGGAAATCAGCAAGGCTCTCGTAGACATTCGGGGCTGCGGAAAATTCCGGATAATCGAACAGCTTGTCGATGTTCTTTAACACGATCACGTCTGCATCAAGGAAAACGATAGTGCCGTATTCCTTGAGTTGCCAGAGCCGAAGCTTGCAGAAATTGTCGAGCGGCGTGTGGAAGTCGGGTTTGCGGCCCTTTGTGAAAGGGGCGGCACCATGCAGGTTCTTGCGGGCATGCCGCTCGTTGAAGCCGTCAGACAGGGGAAGGTGCGAGACTTCGATGGTTCGGCAGCCGAGCGTCCTGAGATTGCCCAGCGCCTCAGGCGAAACCGCACCCGTATGCAAAATGACGATGTCAGCCGTGGTGCCGGTCCGGTGCAGCGAGTGGACCAGTGCGGTCGCGCCCATGATGTAATCTGCATTGGTCACGAGGGTGACGAAGGCGTTCCGCATGGCTTGTTGTGGTCCTGTTCGCGTGCCGCGCACGTCATGCTCGGGCCTGTCCCGAGCATCTATCGCCTTGGCAGGATTGTACATCGTCCTCGGGTTTAACCCGAGGACGAGGGGGACGAAATACGGTTTCCTAGGAAACCGACTTCAGCCGCTTGCCTTCCGGGTCGCGTTCGACGGTGGCGGCGATGTCCTTGGTCCAGGCGGAGACGGCTGGAACGCGGCTGCGATCAACGCGATAGGCGTATTTCTTCGCAACGTCGACGATCTCGGACAGCAGACCTTCGCCGAGCGTTGTCGGCTTGAGGCCGAGTTCGATGAACTTCTCGTTCTTCACCACGAGATCGTTTTCCGGTGCTTCCTTGCGCGGATTTGGCAGCCAGGCGATCTTTGCGCCGGTCATCTTCGAGATCATCTCGGCCAGATCACGGACACGGTGGGTTTCGGTCATCTGGTTGAAGATTTCGACGCGGCCACCGCGGGCAGGGGGATTGTTGAGGGCGATCTCGATGCAGCGAACCGAATCCTGAACATGGATGAAGGCGCGGGTCTGGCCTCCGGTGCCATGTACGGTAAGCGGATACCCGATTGCCGCCTGGATGAGAAAACGATTCAAGACCGTCCCGTAATCCCCATCATAATCAAAGCGATTTATCAGTTGCTCATGGATGCGCGTCTCGGCCGTATGGGTGCCCCAGACGATGCCCTGATGCAGGTCGGTGATCCGCATGCGGTCGTTCTTGGCGTAGAATTGGAAGAGAAGCTGATCCAGGCACTTGGTCATGTGATAGATCGAGCCGGGATTGGACGGGTAGAGAATTTCCTGGGATACCGTCTCGCCGCTCATCGTCTCGATGCCGACCGGCAGATAGCCTTCGGGGATGGCTGCGCCGACCGTCGAATAGCCATAGACGCCCATCGTGCCGAGATGGACGAGGTGGGTGTCGAGATCGAGTTCGACCAGTGCATTCAGGAGATTGTGCGTGGCGTTGACGTTGTTGTTGACCGTGTAGTTCTTGTGGCGGTCGCTCTTCATCGAATAGGGGGCTGCGCGCTGTTCGGCAAAATGCACGATCGCATCCGGGCGATGCTCGGCAAGCCAGTTCTTCAGGAGTTCGTAGTCCTTGGCGAGATCGATGAGATTGAAATGGATGCGGCGGCCGGTCTCCGCGTGCCAGATGCGGGTGCGCTCCTGGATACTGTCCATCGGGGTAAGAGACTGCACGCCGAGTTCCGTATCGATCCAGCGGCGGGAAAGATTGTCGAGAATATGGACTTCATGGCCCGCATGGGACAGGTGAAGGGATGTTGGCCATCCGATGAAACCGTCGCCGCCCATGACTGCAATCTTCATAAAAAATCTCCGGTGGTGTTCTAAACTTTTCCTGATAGGGAGGAAATATGACGCCCTTTAAATGGTGGTGCAGAGTGCTCCCAATATCCAGATGGCGATAAGGTTTTTCCAAGGCAAGCCTCATGAGCAGTGATAATTTTCTTCTTTCCGGCGAATTGACCGATCACGGACACCGGCTCGTACAACGCGTCTATTACGAGGACACGGACTTTTCCGGCGTCGTCTATCACGCGCGTTACCTGCACTTCCTCGAAAGGGGCCGGACCGACTATCTGCGCTGCCTGGGATGCGAGCAGAGCGCGCTTCTGGTTGCCGATGAGGAAGGTCTCGTGTTCGTGGTCCACCGGATGGAAATCGACTTCAAGCAACCAGCGCGGATGGATGATGTCCTGACGATTACGACAGCGACGGAAAAGGCGGGTGGCGCCAAGATGGTGCTCAGTCAGGAAATCCGCCGTGGCGACACGCTGCTGATCGCCGCCAAAGTGGTGATCGCAGTGATCAACAAGCATGGGCGACCCCGGCGGTTGCCGGAGACGATTGCAGATAAGTTTCTGGGGCATGGCGCGTAGTGCGCCACGCCTGACGTATAGATCTTGCGGTCAGGGGCGGAGAATAAGGCCGCTCTTGGTCATCCTCTTCATGCCTGGCTTAAGCTCGGCCGGGCATTTTCCGGCATAGGTCACCTTGGCATTGGCATGGAGAGTATTGGTCTTGCCGAGCGCATTCACGAACTGCGTGACTGATTCGAAGCTGTAGCCGGTCTTGAAGTCTCCCGAAAACGTGACCTGCAATTTGGCCTCGGTCTTTTCGGTCAGCTTGCAGGTCGCGTCGATCTTGCCTGATGATTTGCGGGTGCTGGAGTTCGTGACCTTGCACTCATTGGCGAAATTATCCCAGACGTCGGTATCGAGAAAGTCGTTCCTGGCCTCTTCGATGCACATCGACCAGTCCGCGAACGGATTGTCTTCGGCCTTGAGCAGCCACAGGCCGGCTGTTCTCGGAGGGATATCCTTGGCGGCCGCGGGTGAAATCAGAAACACGGACAGGAGAGCGGCACCGATCAGGGTGCGTTTGAAAACAAGCATTTATTCCTCTTTGAAAATGTTCTCCGCCAAGTTGCGCGAGGTCGCCTCAAGGCGGGATGGTGATGGTCGGACGGATAGCCAAGGCATCTGCCGTGCTCAAGCTGCCGGTGGTTGCATGCCGGCATATCTCGCGCTCACCCTGCCGGAATGGCCGGCTAGTGGTGGCGAAAACAATCATCATTTGCGGATTTGTCGAGTCGTTTCAGGAGGATGGGGTGCGCAATTGTAACGCATTATTAACGATAATGTTGTCTTACTCAGGACCGAGGAATTTGTGCAACGCACGCCTTCCTTTGACCAAATTTGAAGGCGAGAAGCCAAGCAGAAAACTCAGGACATCTTGGGGTTAGGGCTGCGCTCTCGGTGGTCAGACAGATATTCGCGAGCATGCGCTTTGGAACCCGCCCGGTCACCATGCCGGGCGTTTGGATTCGGGGATAGTTGATGGAACAGGTAGCTTTGGAAGCCGCAACGCACGACGTCAGTCTGCTGGCGTTGTTTATGCAGGCGGGGCTTCTCGTCAAGCTGGTCATGATCGGTTTGCTCGGGGCGTCGGTCTGGACCTGGGCGATCGTGCTCGACAAGTATGTAAGCTTCTCCAAGGCGCGGAAGCAGTTCGATCAGTTCGAGCAGGTCTTCTGGTCGGGCCAGTCGCTGGAAGAGCTCTACCGCACGCTCGGTGAGCGTCAAAACAATGGTCTCGCTGCCATCTTCGTTGCCGCCATGCGCGAATGGAAAAAGAGCTTCGAGCGCGGCGCACGGTCGCCGATCGGCCTGCAGATGCGTATCGACCGTGCGATGGACGTGACCATGGCACGCGAAGGCGAAGCCTATGAGGCACGCCTCGGATCGCTGGCAACGATCGGTTCGGCCGGTCCGTTCATTGGCCTCTTCGGTACGGTCGTCGGTATCATGACATCGTTCCAGGCGATTGCCGGTTCGAAGTCGACCAACCTTGCAGTTGTTGCTCCCGGTATTGCCGAAGCTTTGCTTGCAACCGCGATCGGCCTTGTCGCCGCTATCCCGGCTGTTATCGCTTACAACAAGTTCATGGCCGAAGCTGGCAAGCTGCATTCCCGCATGGAAGGTTTTGCCGACGAATTTTCGGCCATCCTGTCTCGTCAGATCGACGAAAAGCTGCAGCCGCGCCAGGCCGCGCAATAAGCCGCGCGACGAAGGAGAGCTAGATCATGGGCATGTCTGCCGGAGGAGCGAATGCATCGGGTGGCGGTCGCCGCGGACGTCGTGGTCGCCGCCGTGGCGGTGCCATCAGCGAAATCAACGTGACGCCGCTCGTCGACGTCATGCTGGTGCTTCTGATCATTTTCATGGTCGCGGCTCCGATGATGACCGTAGGCGTGCCGATCGACCTGCCGGAAACGCAGGCGAAGGCGATGAACTCCGATACCCAGCCGATCACCATTTCCGTGAATCCGGCAGGTGAAATCTACCTGCAGGAAACGCCGATCGTGATCGACGAAGTCGTTCCGAAGCTCGAGGCGATTGCCACGACCGGTTATAACGAGCGCATTTATGTGCGTGGCGACACAGCTGCCGCCTATGGCGTCGTGATGAAGGTCATGGCCCGCATTTCTGCTGCCGGTTATAAGAATATCGGCCTCGTTACCCTTCAGGAACAGGACAGGTAATCGAGTGCCATGAAGGGAAGTCTCGGCACATCGCTGGTTCTTCACACGCTGGTTCTGACCTGGGCGATGGTTTCGCTCAGTGCGCCGGCGCCCATGACCGTGGCCGATGTCGAGGCCCTGCCCGTCGACATCGTGCCGATCGAAGACGTCACCCATATGATGCAGGGTGACAAGAAGGCGCCGATGACGGAAAAGCCTTCGGTCAAGGAAACAAAAAACCAGAAGATCATCGAGAACGCCGAGAATGCAGGCGAAAACGATGTCGACCTGAAGGCACCGCCGACACCTTCCAAGAAGCCGACACAAGTGGAAGCTGCAGCCGCGCCGAAACCAACGGAACGCCCGACGCCGACACCAACGCCCGAGCAGAACGAAGTCAAGGATATCGCGCCGGAAGAGACCGCGCCGAAGCCGACCGAGGTCGCCGCGCTGCCACAGCCGAAGCCGGAGCCGACGCCGCCGAAGCCCGAGCCCACTCCGAAGCCGGAGCCGACACCTGCCCCCGCCGAGACCCAGGCGGAGGAAATTCCGCTGCCTTCCTCCATTCCGTTGCCGGCCTCCAAGCCGAAGCCGGAACCGCCGAAGGAGCAGGCAAAGCCGGTTGAAAAGCCAGTCGAGAAGCCGGTCGAGAAAAAACCGGAAACGAAGCCCGCCGAGACTGCAAAGCCGACCGACAAGAAGGAAGGCAAAAAGCAGGAGACTGCAAAGTCATCTTCTTCGCAGAAGAGCGACTTCAACGCCGACGAGATCGCTTCGCTGCTGAACAAGCAGGAATCATCCGGTGGTGGTGCGAAGCGCTCGACTTCGCCGGCATCCACGGGCAGCACCAAACCCTCCACGGGCGCGAAGCTCAGCCTCAGCGAGATGGACGCGTTGCGCGGCCAGATCCAGAACAACTGGTCGACCATCGCCGGCATCGAAGGATTGCAGGGCATGGTGATCCGGGTGACGTTCCGTCTCGACAAGTCCGGCATGATCGTCGGCGAGCCAGAGGTGACATCGACCGGCGGTTCCTCGATGGCACGCAGGACGATGGAAGGTGGCGCGTTGCGCGCGGTGTTGAAGTCGCAGCCTTTCAAGGGCCTGCCGGCCGAGAAATACGACGCCTGGAGCGAAGTCGCCGTCAATTTCGACCCCAGTGATCTGGGGCTCTAGAGAATCAAATAGCTGAAAGGCTTTAGCGATATGATCAGACGTTCCCTCATCGGTATCATGATGGCGATTGCCGGAATGGCGATGACGTTTTCCGCGCCAGCCCATGCGGCGGTGGAAATCAACATCAACAAGGGCAATGTCCAGCCATTGCCGATCGCGATCACGGACTTCCAGTCCAATAATGATCTTGGCGCACAGATTGCCCAGGTGGTTGCAGCCGACCTGCAGCGTTCGGGCCTGTTTGCCCCGGTGAACAAGGCTGCCTTCATCGAGAAGATTTCCGATCCGAACAAGGCACCACGTTTCCAGGACTGGACGGCAATCAACGCCCAGGCGCTCGTCGTCGGTCGCGTCACCCGCGAAGCCGATGGTCGTCTGCGCGCCGAGTTTCGCCTGTGGGATACCTATGCCGGCCAACAGATGACCGGCCAGCAATTTTTCACCCAGCCGGACAACTGGCGGCGTCTCGCCCATATCATCGCCGACGCGATCTACGAGCGCATTACCGGTGAAAAGGGCTATTTCGACACCCGCGTCGTGTTCGTCTCGGAAAGCGGTCCGAAGACCGCCCGCCAGCGCCAGCTTGCGATCATGGACCAGGACGGTTTCAACGTCCGCATGTTGACCAACACCAAGGATCTGGTGCTGACGCCGCGCTTCTCGCCGAGCCGTCAGGAAGTCACCTACATGTCGTTTGAAGGCAATCAGCCGCGCGTCTATCTGCTGCAGCTGGAAACCGGACAGCGCGAAGTGGTCGGCAATTTCCCGGGCATGACGTTCTCGCCGCGCTTCTCTCCCGATGGCCAGAAGGTCATCATGAGCCTGCAGCAGGAAGGCAATGCCAATATCTATACTATGGACCTGCGCTCGCGAACGACGACGCGCCTGACCTCGACGGCCGCAATCGATACGGCACCTTCCTATTCGCCGGACGGTCAGAGAATCACTTTCGAAAGCGACCGTGGTGGCCGTCAGCAGATCTACGTGATGAACGCCGACGGTTCGGGACAGAACCGTATTTCCTTCGGTGACGGTTCGTATTCGACACCGGTCTGGTCGCCGCGCGGCGATCTGATCGCCTTCACCAAACAGTCGGGCGGAAAATTCTCGATCGGTGTGATGAAGCCGGACGGTTCGGGCGAACGTATCCTGACGTCGGGCTTCCACAACGAAGGTCCGACCTGGGCGCCGAATGGCCGCGTGCTGATGTTCTTCCGCCAGGGAGCAGGTGCCGGTGGTCCGCAGCTCTATTCGATCGACCTGACCGGTTACAATGAACAGATGGTCAAGACGCCGTCTTACGGGTCCGACCCGGCGTGGTCGCCGCTCTTGGAATAGGTTGTGTGAACAGGTGCAATCAAGAGTGAGGCGATCTCGCCTCTTTTCCGCCCCAATCCCGGCAGAATGGGGCGGTTACGGGACACCGGAAGGTTTGGTTAACCATAGCCATTTGAATATGGTTAACTCAATTAGGTTAGAGTCTGGCAACTCTGAATTTCATGATCCAAGGAGAGATCGGCCATGAGCCGCACTTATACCCCGGCGATGAGCCGCATGCAGACCCTCGCTCGCAATCCAGCCGTCATCGCACTCACGCTGGCGCTCGCACTTGCTGGCTGCGCCAACAAGAAGAACCTGCCCAACAGCGCAGGTGAACTTGGCCTCGGCGGTGCAGGCTCGGCAACCCCCGGCTCGACCCAGGACTTCACGGTCAACGTTGGCGACCGTATCTTCTTCGATACCGACTCAACCTCGATCCGCGCGGACGCCCAGCAGACGCTCGACCGTCAGGCTCAGTGGCTCGGCCGTTACCCGAACTACGCGATCACCGTCGAAGGCCATGCCGACGAACGCGGTACCCGCGAATACAACCTGGCTCTCGGCGCACGCCGTGCCGCTGCCACCAAGGAATATCTTGCATCGCGCGGCGTTCCGGCAAACCGCATGAAGACGATCTCCTACGGTAAGGAACGTCCGGTCGCCGTTTGCGACGACATCTCCTGCTGGTCGCAGAATCGCCGAGCTGTTACCGTTCTCGGCGGCGCTGGCATGTAATCTTGGCAGAGGCTTCGGCCTCGGCGAAGATGACAATTACGTTAGAAAAGGTGGTCTTTCGGCCACCTTTTTTGTTTTTCCTTAGTTTGGCCCCGATTCCCTAGATTTTGAATGATGGCTTGGTTGCTTTTTGCCGGCAGGTAAGAAAAATCCGTCTCGCGTCATCCCGACGCAAATCAGAGAAGCAGGACGAACGACATGAAGAAAATTGTCTTGGCAGCAATGCTAGGGCTGGCGGCAATGACAGGCCCCGCCGGGGCATTCCAACTGTCTCTGCCGAAACTCTTCCAGGGCGAGCAGAGCGCTCCGCAACAGGCAAAGCCCGAACAAGGCGAAATCATCCTGGCGCAGAGCAATGATGCCGTTCGTAACCAGCAACTCCAGGAAGAACTCCGGCAGCTTAACGGCCGGATCGAGGAAATGAGCTATCAGCTGCTGCAGATGCAGGAGCAACTGCGCAAAACGCAGGAAGATAACGAATTCCGCTTCCAGGAGCTGGAGAAGAAGAAGAGAAGCGATTTGGGCGACACGACCGGGCAACCGGCCGTGGCGTCCAGCCGCCCTTCCTCATCCACCCCGCCTCAGTCTTCCGGAGGTGATGATGTCGCTCGCGCCATCGAGGCGCCATCCGACATCGGTACAGGTGGTCAGCAGAGCAGTAGCGCGCCGGCTCCAACGACGCTTGGCTCAATGGAGTTTGATCAGAACGGTAATCCGGTCGGCGCCAGCCGCAACGACAGTGCCCGCAATTCATCCGCGCTTCCTGGGGTCGACACGGGATCGCCCCGTGCAGGCAAGGACCCTCAGAAAACAGCGTCGCTCGGCAGTGAAAGCGATGCCTACAAGATTGCTTATGATCACGTATTGACTGGCGATTACCAGCTCGCCGAAACGGAGTTTTCCACCTACATCTCTTCCTATCCCAAGAGCGCTCGGCTTGCGGATGCCAATTTCTGGCTCGGCGAGGCGCAGTATTCGCAGGCCAAGTATAACGACGCTGCCAAGACGTTCCTCAATGCACACCAGACATACGGAAAATCGCCCAAGGCTCCGGAAATGCTTCTGAAGCTCGGCATGTCGCTTGCGGCTCTGGATAACAATGAGACTGCCTGCGCGACGCTCAAGGAAGTGCCGCGCCGTTACCCAACTGCTGCCAAGGCCGTGCTTTCGAAAGTCAGCAGTGAGCAGAAGCGCCTCGGCTGCTAGCGAACCGCGCGATGACCGTCGTCCAAGGCTGGCCGATCTCACCACAGGAGGCGGTGCAATCGCTTCTCGAGCGTCTGGTAAGGCCAACCCGTATTCTTGTGGCGGTCTCGGGGGGAAGTGATTCGATAGGCCTGCTTCTTGGGCTTCACGGTGCACTTGCTGCCGATAAGGAAGCGCGACATGAGCTTGTCGCGGCAACGATCGATCACGAATTGAGGGGCGAATCTGCTGACGAAGCCAAGGCTGTGGCACGTCAATGCAAGGAAATGTCTATCCCTCACCGGACCCTCCGCTGGTCAGGCGAAAAGCCCAAGTCCGGAATCTCTGCTGCAGCAAGGGAAGCGCGTTATTTCCTGCTGATGGAGGCTGCCGATGTGCTCGAAGCCGATATCATCGTTACCGGGCACACGCTGGACGACCAGCTGGAAACGATCGCGATGCGGGCTGTCCGCAGCGAGGCGAATGCCAATCTTGGGCTCGCGGGCATGGCGGAGGCCGTTTTGCTCGATCGACGCCGCTGGCTGTTGCGCCCGTTTCTTGCGACGCGGCGCGAGGCCATACGGGAATTCCTGCGCCGGTCGGGTAGGGGATGGATCGACGATCCAAGCAATATCGACCGACACTATGAGCGCGTGCGGGTGAGACAGGACCTTTCGGATCATTCCGCCCAGGCGCTGGAGACAATCCAGCCAGCCGCTCGCCGCCGCAGCCAGTTGGCCGAAGAGGCTGCCGGACTTGCCCGCCGCCATCTGACCGTTGTGCACGGCGTCCTCGCTCAGCTCGCTCCGGAAGTGCTCAACGAGGATGCCGAGACGTTACGGCATCTGCTGGCGAGCCTTGCTGCCATTATCGGTGGACGCCAACACCTGCCGGCCGCAGCAACAATGGAACGCGTCATGACGATGCTTGATCGGCGCAGCATGGGGCGCATGACGGCTGGGCGCGTGATCTTCGACCTGAGGCGGGAAGGCCTTTATATGCATCGCGAAAATCGCGACCTGATTTCCGTTAATATTCCGGGCGGAACAACCGGGATTTGGGACGGCCGCTACCGGATCAGCAACCGGACAGATCAGGTTGTCGAGGTCGGTCCGAGGGTTTCGGAGCGTGCCGTGGCCATGGTCATGTTCCCCGATGCGCCTCCTGCTATCTCGATGCGTGCCATGGGGGTAATGCCGCAGATTGAAATCGACCCGCCGTCATTGACCGAAATCGATAAAGAGAGCGTGATCACCCAGGCGGTTCTTGCCCCATATGACCGTTTTTTGCCGCAGTTTGATCTTATTCTAGGTTGTGAACTCGGGCTTTTGTTCGGATGTGATGAGTTTCCCGCCGCTCCAATTAAGGTTTTCGAGCGGAAAAGCTAAACGGCAGGGCTGCCTTGCCTTGGCAAGGGCGTAACGCAACCTTATGTTATGCGCAAGAAAGGCGGCCGCTTCAGCGGCTGCAATGGCAGTCCGGGGAGTTCGATGAACCCAAACTTTCGTAATTTTGCCCTCTGGGCTATCATAGCCCTCTTGCTGATCGCATTGTTCAGCATGTTCCAGACGGCGCCTTCACAAACCAGTTCCCGCGAAGTTTCTTATTCGCAGTTCCTTAAGGACGTGGATTCTGGTCGTGTGCGCGACGTCGTGGTGACGGGCAACCGTGTGATGGGTACACTTGCCGAAAATGGCCAGAGCTTCCAGACGTATTCGCCTGTAATCGACGACTCGCTGATGTCGCGTCTGCAGGAGAAGAATGTCAACATCGTCGCTCGGCCGGAAACGGACGGTTCTTCAGGTTTCCTGAGCTATCTCGGCACTTTGCTGCCAATGTTGCTCATCCTCGGTGTCTGGTTGTTCTTCATGCGCCAGATGCAGGGTGGATCGCGCGGCGCAATGGGATTTGGCAAATCCAAGGCCAAACTTCTGACGGAGGCGCATGGCCGTGTGACGTTTGAAGACGTTGCCGGTGTTGACGAGGCCAAGCAGGATCTAGAGGAAATCGTCGAATTCCTGCGTGACCCGCAGAAGTTCCAGCGCCTGGGCGGTCGAATTCCGCGCGGCGTTCTGCTTGTCGGCCCTCCGGGTACCGGTAAGACGCTGCTCGCCCGTTCTGTTGCCGGCGAAGCGAATGTGCCGTTCTTCACCATCTCTGGTTCGGACTTCGTTGAAATGTTCGTCGGTGTCGGTGCATCCCGTGTGCGCGACATGTTCGAACAGGCGAAGAAGAATGCACCGTGCATCATCTTCATCGACGAAATCGACGCCGTCGGCCGCCATCGTGGCGCAGGCCTTGGCGGCGGTAACGACGAACGCGAACAGACGCTCAACCAGTTGCTCGTCGAGATGGACGGTTTCGAAGCAAACGAAGGTATCATCCTGATCGCCGCTACCAACCGTCCCGACGTTCTCGATCCGGCTCTGCTGCGTCCGGGCCGTTTCGACCGCCAGGTCGTGGTGCCGAACCCGGACATCGTCGGTCGTGAGCGCATCCTCAAGGTGCATGCTCGCAACGTGCCTTTGGCGCCGAATGTCGATCTCAAGGTTCTCGCTCGTGGTACGCCCGGCTTCTCCGGTGCCGACCTTATGAACCTGGTCAACGAAGCTGCCCTGATGGCTGCGCGCCGTAACAAGCGTCTTGTCACCATGGCCGAATTCGAAGACGCCAAGGACAAGATCATGATGGGCGCGGAGCGTCGCTCGTCTGCCATGACCGAAGCCGAAAAGAAGCTTACCGCCTATCACGAAGCCGGCCACGCTATCACGGCGCTCAAGGTCGCGGTTGCCGATCCGCTGCACAAGGCGACGATCATTCCGCGCGGCCGTGCGCTCGGCATGGTCATGCAGCTGCCGGAAGGCGACCGCTATTCGATGAGCTACAAGTGGATGGTGTCGCGCCTGACCATCATGATGGGCGGTCGCGTTGCCGAAGAACTGACGTTCGGCAAGGAAAACATCACGTCTGGCGCATCATCGGATATCGAGCAGGCCACCAAGCTTGCCCGCGCCATGGTCACCCAGTGGGGCTTTTCCGACATCCTCGGTCAGGTTGCCTATGGTGAAAACCAGCAGGAGGTCTTCCTCGGTCATTCGGTTTCGCAGTCCAAGAACGTCTCGGAGGCAACCGCCCAGAAGATCGACCAGGAAGTGCGTCGTCTCATCGATGAAGCGTATACCGAGGCACGCCAGATCCTCACCGACCATCATGACGGGTTCGTCGCGATCGCCGAAGGCCTGCTGGAGTATGAGACGCTGACCGGCGAAGAGATCAAGGCTCTGCTTCGGGGCGAAAAGCCGGCGCGCGATCTCGGTGACGATTCGACACCAAGCCGTGGTTCGGCAGTGCCCTCGACTGGTAGCAAGAAAGATGAGCCGAAGGGTGGAGAACCCGAAGCAGGTCTTGAGCCACAGCCGCACTAAGGCCGCTCACATTACTTAACAAGACCGCCGTGGACCCGTCTGCGGCGGTCTTTTATGTTAACGATGACTTATCCGGTCACGCGATATGATCGGCTTTGACGCTAATTTACGTGCTTGCGCCACTCGCCTGTGGCAATAGCCAGACATACGCCGATCCGAAGTGATGCGGCAGCGGGCGCTAAATTGATTTTGCCCGCAGCGCATCGATCGCGCGACGACGAAGGAGATTACATGGCACGCCGCTATTTTGGTACCGATGGTATCCGCGGACATTCGAACGTCTTCCCGATGACGCCCGATCTGGCGATGCGGGTAGGCATTGCAGTGGGCACGATCTTCCGCAACGGCAGCCACCGCCACCGCGTCGTGATCGGCAAGGACACGCGCCTTTCGGGTTACATGTTGGAAAATGCCATGGTGGCGGGTTTTACCGCTGCTGGCCTCGACGTTTTTCTGCTCGGCCCGATCCCGACGCCCGCCGTTGCCATGCTGACGCGCTCGCTGCGCGCGGATGTCGGTGTGATGATCTCCGCTTCGCATAATCCTTTCGAGGACAATGGCATCAAGCTCTTCGGCCCGGATGGCTACAAGCTTTCCGACGAACTGGAGATGCGCATCGAGGATCTGCTCGACAGCGATCTGCACGCCCAGCTTGCCAAATCCGCCGATATCGGCCGGGCGAAGCGCGTCGAGGGCGATATCTATCGCTATATCGAGCAGGCCAAACGCACACTGCCGCGTGACGTGACGCTTCATGGTCTTCGCATCGCCATCGATTGCGCCAACGGTGCGGCTTACAAGGTCGCTCCTCTGGCTCTTTGGGAGCTTGGCGCTGATGTCGTGACGATCGGCAACGAGCCGAATGGCACCAACATCAATCTCGGCTGCGGATCGACCAGCCCGGAAGCGCTGCAGAAGAAGGTGCATGAAGTGCGCGCCGATATCGGTATCGCCCTGGATGGCGATGCGGACCGTGTGATCATCGTCGACGAGAATGGCGAGATCATCGACGGCGACCAGCTGATGGCCGTGATCGCTGAAAGCTGGGCACAGGACCAGCGTCTGACGGGTGGTGGTATCGTTGCCACCGTCATGTCGAATCTGGGCCTTGAGCGTTTCCTTGGCGACAACGGGCTGACACTTGCGCGCACCAAGGTCGGTGACCGCTATGTCGTCGAGCACATGCGTAACCACGATTTCAACGTCGGCGGCGAGCAGTCCGGCCATATCGTATTGTCGGATTTCGGCACGACGGGCGACGGTCTTGTCGCTGCGCTTCAGATTCTCGCCTGCGTGAAGAAGCTCGGGCGGCCTGTCAGCGAAGTCTGCCGCCGCTTCGAGCCGGTTCCGCAGCTTCTGAAGAACGTCCGTTTCTCCGGCGGCAAGCCGCTCGAGGACAGCATCGTTCGTCAGGCTATCGCCGATGCGGAAACCGAACTTGGTTCCAAGGGCCGTCTCGTCATTCGTCCGTCCGGCACCGAGCCGCTGATCCGGGTGATGGCGGAAGGTGACGATCGCGCCCAGGTCGAAAAGATCGTCAATGGTCTAATCGACGTGATCGGCAATGTCAGGTCGGAAGCGGCCTGACGCTTCCGGCAGCTAAGGCCGCCACTCCCGAAATTTGCCGTCCAGAGCGCCGTCGAGATAAAAGGCGGCGCTTATCAGGGCGAGATGGGTGAGGGCCTGGGGGAAGTTTCCGAGGAACTCCCCGCGCGGATCGAATTCTTCGGCATAAAGCTGCAGGTGATTGCCGAAGAGCAGCAGCTTTTCCATATTGATCTCGGCTTCCTGCAGTCTGCCAGCACGGGCCAGGCATTCGACAAACCAGAATGAACACGCGCCGAAAAAACCTTCTCGCCCTTCCAGTGCATCCTGCCATTTGTAGCGCATGACGAGGCTGTCATCGGCGAGTTCGCGGGAGATCGCGTCGAGCGTCGCCAGCCATTTGGGATCGGTGGCGCTAATGAAGCGGACAAGCGGCATCATCAGCATCGAGGCATCCAGTTCCTCGCCGCCTTTGGCATGGACAAAGTGACCATGCTTTTCGTTCCAGAAGTTCGCCCAGATGTCTTCTGTAATCGCATTGCGGGCCTCGATCCACTTGCCGAAAGGAGCGGCAAGCGAACGTTTCTGTGCAAGGCGCAAAGCGCGATCGACGGCGACCCAACACATAAGCCGGGAATGCAGGTGTTCCTGCGGTTCACTGCGCGCTTCCCATATTCCAGCATCGGGTTCCTGCCAGACCTCGCAGACATGATCGACGACGTTGCGGACGTTCAGCCAGTTCTCGTGCGAGATGGAGCCGCCATATTTGTTGCTGATATAGATGGAGTCGAGCAGTTCACCGTAGATATCGAGCTGCACCTGGCCGGCGGCGTCATTGCCGATCCTGACGGGTCTGGCACCTCCATATCCGGAGAGATGATCCAGTGATTCTTCACGTGCGACCCTTGAGCCGTCGAGATTATACATGATCTGTACATTGCCGTCGGAGCGGTCGGTCCGTTCGCTGATCCAGCGGCCGAAGGCATTGGCTTCATCCAGGTAGCCGAGCCGCATCAGGGCGTAGATCGAGAAGGAAGCGTCGCGGATCCATGTGGCGCGGTAATCCCAATTACGCTCGCCGCCCGGAGCCTCCGGCAAGCCGAAGGTTCCTGCCGCGGCGATGGAGCCGTATTCGGCCGAGGTCAGCATCTTCAACGCGAGAGCAGACCGGGTGACGGATGAGCGCCAGCGGCCGCGATAGGTCGACTTCTTTGCCCAGCCCTGCCAGTAGCCGGTCGTCTCCTCAAGGAGAGCGTCGATGGCTTCCGTATTCGGCGCATGGCGTGTTTCATCACCATCCAGCGTAAAGTCGATGGTTTCCCCACCCTGCAAGGTAAACTCCGCAAACGCGGCTCCTTGCCTGGTATGAAAATCTACTGCACCCGACAGGCGGAGGGTGAAGTCGCCGCAATGAAAGAAGATATGGCCTTTTCCGGTCTTCACCTTCGGCGTGCTTAGGGCGTAGTCGAATCGCGGCCAGCACTTCAGTTTGAACGCGACCTTTCCTCGCGTGACGGTGACGCGCCTCACGAGTGATGAAGGCTCATCCGGGCCGTGCGGCAGCGGCATGAAATCGACGATCTCGGCACTGTTGCTCGTGCCGAGCCAGCGGGTCAGAAGGACATTGCTTTCCGGGACATACATCTGCAGGCGACGGGCGCCCTCGATCTGCGGCGTCAGTTCGAATGCGCCGCCCTTTTCCGGATCAAGCAGGGAGGCGAAGACGCTCGGGCTGTCAAGATTCGGCCAGCACAGGTAATCGATCGTGCAATCCTTGGCGACGAGTGCGATCGTGCGCATATTTCCAATGGCGCCATGCTCGGAGATGGGGCGGGGGACATCGACTGTGTTTACGATCGATTTGCCCGCATCGTCTTTCAAATGCTTCAAGGCCGGTCCTTTCGTGTTGAGCATGTCAACGCCGGAAAAGAACATCGGCTCCATCACTGGGATGCTGAACTTTGCGTGAAGCGCCAAGTAACGCTTCTGTCGCGTAACGAAGCATATCGGTAAACATCTATGGTTAAGTGGGGCTTAACCTTTATCATTCATTCTCCATGCCAAATAAGGTGGTCGTGCAGGTGGCACGCCATGCATGATGAAGCTTGGAGAAGCGAACATGAAGATGCGCCTTGCAGCGACGGTTGCTGCCGCCATGCTGTCGGCTGGCGTTGCCCAGTCGGCAGATCTCTACCAGCCCCAGCCCGCACCGCTCATGGACGCACCGGAAGTCACGGTGCAGGAAGCGAGCGGCTGGTATCTGCGTGGCGATGTGGGATATTCGTTCAACCGGCTGCGTGGCGCAAACTTCTACCAGGGCGGTTCCTCGGCAAACGAGGTGGATTTCGAATCCACGGATATCGATGACAGCTTCCTGATCGGCGGCGGCGTCGGTTACCAGATCAACAACTATCTCCGCACCGACCTGACGCTCGACTACCTGTCGAAGACCGATTTCCGCGGTTCGACTTCCGGCGGCTGCGGCACGATCCCGGGCAATTGCGTCTCGGACGATCGTTCATCCTTCTCGGCCTACAGCCTGATGGCCAACGTCTATGTCGATCTCGGCACCTACGCCTATTTCACGCCATATGTCGGTGCTGGCTTCGGCGCTTCATACGTGAAGTGGGACAAGCTGCGGAACACCTCCTGCTCGGTCACCGACCCGACGGATTGCGATCCCTCGTCGGATCATGATGGCAAGGGTAAATGGCGTGCGACCGCTGCCCTGATGGCAGGTGCCACGATCGATGTCACCTGTAACCTCAAGGCGGATGTTGGCTATCGCTTCCGTTACATCGACGGCGGCAACATGTTCGGTTACGCCAATTCTGGCGGTCCAGGCCGCGACAAGGGCATCTACAGCCACGAGGCCCGCGTCGGCGCCCGCTACATGTTCAACAACAATTGTGAACAGGCGACTTACGAGCCTGAACCTCAGCCGATCGTCTACAAGTAAGATCAGCGCATGTTGCCAAAGCCGCCTTCGGGCGGCTTTTTTGCGTTTTTGCCTGCCTGTCGATGTGATCACGGCATTTGCGACGAAGATTTTCTTCAAGCGGCGAAACGACCCGCTTGACTGTGAAAGCAGGGAAATATATCCACGACGGCGGGACACCTCTCCCCAACGAGAGGCTAATTACCTGGAAGGGTATCTATATGGCCAATGTCGCCGCGAAGCCGGATGTGCGTCCGGATAACACCCATTTTTCTTCTGGCCCTTGCGCCAAGCGTCCCGGTTGGTCGCTTGAAGCGCTTTCCGATGCCCCGCTCGGTCGTTCGCACCGCGCCAAGGTTGGCAAGGACAAGCTGGCACAGGCCATCAATCTCACCCGCGAAATTCTGAACGTACCAGCGGATTACCGCATCGGCATCGTTCCCGCATCCGATACCGGTGCCGTCGAAATGGCGCTCTGGTCGCTGCTCGGCGAGCGCGGCGTCGACATGCTGGCCTGGGAAAGCTTTGGCGCCGGCTGGGTCACCGATGTCGTCAAGCAGCTGAAGCTCAAGGATGTTCGCAAGTTCGAGGCCGATTACGGTCTCCTTCCGAACCTCAATGAAGTCGATTTCGACCGTGACGTCGTCTTTACCTGGAACGGCACGACGTCCGGCGTCCGCGTTCCGAACGCCGACTTCATTCCGGCAGATCGCAAGGGCCTGACCATCTGCGACGCCACCTCTGCCGCCTTTGCGCAGGATCTGGATTTCGCCAAGCTCGACGTCGTCACCTTCTCCTGGCAGAAGGTTCTCGGCGGTGAGGGCGGTCACGGCATGATCATTCTGTCGCCGCGCGCTGTCAAACGCCTGACGACTTATGTCCCGGCTTGGCCGTTGCCGAAAATTTTCCGCATGACCTCGGGCGGCAAGCTTTCCGAAGGCATCTTCAAGGGCGAAACGATCAACACGCCGTCGATGCTCTGCGTCGAGGACTATATCGATGCGCTCAACTGGGCAAAGACGGTCGGTGGTCTTAAGGGGCTGATCGCCCGTGCGGATGCAAACGCCAAGGTTATCTTCGACTTCGTCAAGGCAAACGACTGGATCGCCAATCTGGCGCAGGTCGACGAGACCCGCTCCAACACCTCCGTGTGCCTGAAAATCGTCGATGCCGAAGTCGCTGCTCTCGATGCCGACGCTCAGGCTGCTTTTGCCAAGGGCGTGACCTCGATCCTCGAAAAGGAAGGCGTCGCTCTCGACGTCGGCGCTTACCGAGACGCTCCGTCTGGTCTTCGCATCTGGGCCGGCGCCACGATCGAGGAGGCCGACATGAAGGCCTTGATGCCGTGGCTGGCCTACGCGTTCGAAACGCAGAAGGCCACACTTTCTAAGGCTGCTGCCTGATCCGATTTCCGGTGTCGCTATAGCGGCACCGTTTCATCCCGCATTCAGAGACTGAACCCTTTATCAGGAGCCCAGACCATGGCACCTCGCGTACTCGTATCCGACGAACTGTCGGAAACCGCCGTCCAGATTTTCCGCGATCGCGGTGTTGAAGTCGATTTCCAGCCAAAGCTCGGCAAGGACAAGGACAAGCTGGCCGAGATCATCGGCAACTACGATGGTCTCGCCATCCGCTCGGCCACCAAGGCGTCCGAGAAGCTGATCGCGGCTGCGACCAACCTCAAGGTCATCGGCCGCGCCGGCATCGGTGTCGACAACGTCGATATCCCGGCCGCTTCCAAGCGCGGTATCATCGTCATGAACACCCCGTTCGGCAACTCGATCACGACGGCGGAACATGCCATCGCGTTGATGTTCGCCGTTGCCCGCCAGCTGCCGCAGGCCGACGCATCGACCCAGGCCGGCAAGTGGGAAAAGTCGAAGTTCATGGGTGTCGAAATCACCGGCAAGACGCTCGGCGTCATCGGCGCCGGCAATATCGGCGGCATCGTCTGCAAGAAGGCCATTGGCCTTGGCATGAACGTGATTGCCTATGACCCCTTCCTGTCTGCCGAGCGTGCACAGGAAATGGGCGTCGAGAAAGTGGAACTGGACGAACTGCTGCCGCGTGCCGACTTCATCACATTGCATGTGCCGATGACCGACAAGACCCGCGGCATTCTTGGCAAGGAAAACCTCGCAAAGACGAAACCCGGCGTTCGCATCATCAACTGCGCCCGCGGCGGTCTCGTCGATGAGGCAGCGCTTGCCGAAGCCATCAAGTCCGGTCATGTCGCCGGTGCCGGTTTTGACGTGTTCGAGGTCGAGCCTGCCACCGAGAGCCCGCTCTTCGGCCTGCCGAACGTCGTCTGCACGCCGCATCTTGGTGCTTCGACCACGGAAGCGCAGGAGAACGTTGCCCTTCAGGTCGCCGAACAGATGTCGGATTACCTCGTCAAGGGTGCAGTATCGAACGCCATCAACATGCCGTCGATCACCGCCGAAGAAGCGCCGATCCTGAAGCCGTTCATTCGTCTCGCCGACGTTCTCGGTGCCTTCGTCGGCCAGGTTTCGGATGATCCGATCAAGGAAATCGAAATTCTGTTCGATGGCCAGACGGCCAACATGAATACGCGCGCATTGACGTCTGCCTTGCTGGCCGGCCTGATCCGCAATCAGGTGGCCGACGTCAACATGGTTTCTGCCCCGATCATGATCAAGGAAAAGGGAATCGTCCTTTCCGAAGTCAAGCGTGACAAGACCGGCGTTTACGACGGTTACATCAAGCTGACGGTCAAGACCGACAAGCAGACCCGTTCGGTTGCCGGCACCGTGTTCTCGGATGGCAAGCCGCGCTTCATCCAGATCAAGGGTATCAACATGGACGCCGATGTCGGCGCCAACATGGTCTACATCTCCAACACCGACGTTCCCGGCATGATCGGCTTCATGGGCACGACGCTTGGTAATGCCGGCGTCAACATCGCCAACTTCCAGCTCGGTCGCGAGAAGGAAGCCGGTGATGCCATCGCGCTGCTTTATGTCGATGCACCGGTTTCGGAAGATGTGCTTGCGCAGCTGACGGCAAACCCGGCAATCCGCCAGGCTCGCCCGCTGGTGTTCAACGTCGAGTAAGCCATCATTCGGTGGGGCGTATTGCCCTGCCTTTTCCTCCCAAGGAAGATGCAGAACGGGTCTGGTGCGATAAGCGCCGGGCCCGTTTTGTTTCGTCTGACGATTATGTGATCACTTTACTGCTAAAAACGCCCCTTGGTTGTATTTCCGTCAATTGGCTCTTGTCCTGAACTTTTGTAACTACTAAAGCGGGAAAAAGTGGACAGGCTACTGAAAACTGCGCCACGGCTCCCCATATCAGGGTCACGGACCGCATAGGGCGGCCAGAGGAGAAATTGATGTTGTTCAAGCTTCGGCGTTTCCAGAAACTCTTCGCGATCGCAGCGATCGGAATGGCAGTTTCGCTAACAGCCGTCGATTTCGCGGAAGCGCGTCGCGCCGGCGGTGGTTCCAGCTTCGGCAGCCGTGGTACGCGTACCTTTGCGGCACCACCGGCCACGAATACGGCTCCGGGTGCAGCAGGCGGCATCAACCGCTCGATGACCCCGAATACACAGCAGAATGCGGCAAGCCCAGCTAACGGCATGGGCGCGCAGGCAGCTCAGCAGCAGCGTCGCCCCGGCATGTTCGGCGGTATGTTCGGCGGCATTCTGGGTGGTCTCGCTCTCGGCGGCCTGTTCGGCATGCTGATGGGTGGTGGTTTCGGTGGAATGGCAGGCTTCTTCGGCATGCTGTTGCAGATCGCGCTGATCGCTGGTCTCGCCATGCTGGCCTTCCGTTTCTTCGCTCGTCGTCAGCAGCAGCAGGCTGCCGGTCCGGCCGCTAATGCCCGCGCTTATGGCGATGGCGGCAATGGTGGCAAGGACGGTTTTGGCCAGAGCCAGAACAACGCCTATGAGGCACCGCAGCAGAACCAGGGCGGTTTCCAGATCCCGAAGATCGGTTCTGGCGCGGGGGCCGCAGCTTTCGGTGGCGGCCAGCAGGCGGTTCAGCGCCAGGCTGGTCCGGATACGGATGAAGTTGGCATCACCAATCGCGACCTCAGCCAGTTCGAAAAGCTGCTGACCGAGGTGCAGGGTGCCTATGCGGACGAAAACTATGCCAAGCTTCGTGACCTCACGACGCCGGAAGCGATGTCCTACCTTGCCGAAGAGCTGGGTGAAAACGCAACCAATGGCGTGAAGAACGAGGTTCGCGACGTGACCCTGCTGCAGGGTGACCTTGCCGAGGCATGGCGCGAAAACGGCCAGGAATATGCGACCGTCGCAATGCGCTATTCCTCGATCGACTTCCTGCGCGACCGCAACACGGGCGAAGTTGCCGAAGGCAATCCGAACGAAATCACCGAAACGGTGGAAGTCTGGACCTTCGTGCGCAAGCCGGCCAATGATTGGAAGCTTTCTGCAATCCAGTCCGCTGCATAAACGCGGCGCCTAAAGTTTGAGGAGTTCGGCGGTCCTGCCGTCGTGCTCACCCTGGTAAAAGATATGAAGGGCTCGCTCGTAAGGCGAGCCCTTTTCGCTGACCAGATGAAAGAGCGTCATCGAACTTCTGAATTTCATATCATCCGTCGCGCCGAGGATATCACCTGCGCTGCGCCCTTCATGCCCGAGCATGGCTGCCGTACATTCGCCGAGCCGCCAGCCGAGCAGGGGATGTTCGAGATAGGCGATGGCTTCCGCCCGCGAGCGTATGGCGAAGCGCTGCGATGTGGCAGATACGCCCAAGCCGCTGATTTGCGGGAATATATACCACATCCAATGGCTGCGCTTCTGTCCGTCGCGCAGCTCCGCGATCACCTGATTATAGATGGATGCCTGCGCCTCGACGAAGCGAGTCAGATCGAAAGGAACAAATTGTTCGTTCATGAAACGCTCCTCACCCCAATTGCGGCATGAAGTCGGAGAAAGATGATATTTTTGCGGCCGCACTTTTCTATGTTGCGCTGCACCCTAACTGAACTCCGATGAACCAGTTTATCGCAGAGTTTCGCCAATATACAGATTGGCTGCCGAACTGGATGGTGAGCCTCGGTGTGCTGGCTGCCGCCATCGCGATCGGCCTTGCCATGCATCGGCTGGCATTCCGGATTCTAACACGCCTGGTCGAGAATAAGGATCTGTTCTGGCGTTCTCTTGTGTCCAGGGGAACTCGGCCGCTCAGGCTTGCCATCCTCACGGCCACGCTATCCTTTGCTGCCACGGTCGCGCCACTTGCCGCGCGCCCTGCCGAGATTATCCGGCATCTCCTTCTGATCGCCTTCATCCTCGTTGTCGGCTGGTCGGCAAAGGCGGCATTGCATATCTGGATGACCGTTTATCTGCGCCGTTTCAAACTGGATGCGGAAGACAATCTGCTTGCACGCACCCACGTGACGCAGTCACGTATCGCGGAGCGTATTGCAGGGGCTATGATCATCGTGCTGACGATCGCCGCCATGCTGATGACCTTCCCGGCGGTGCAACAATATGGTGTCAGCGTGCTGGCGTCGGCCGGTGTCGCCGGTATCGTTCTCGGTCTCGCGCTGCAGCCGATGTTGAAGAACATCTTTGCCGGCATCCAGCTTGCGATTACCCAGCCGATCCGTATCGACGATGCGCTGATCGTCGAAGGCGAGTGGGGCAATGTCGAGGAGATCACCTCGACCTATGTCGTGGTCAAGCTGTGGGACTGGCGGCGGATGATCCTGCCGCTCTCCTATTTCATCGAGAACCCTTTCCAGAACTGGACGCGTGAAAGCTCGGCGCTGATTGGGACCGTGATGATCTATCTCGATTACACGATCCCGGTTTCTGTTGTCCGTTCAAAGGTAGAGGAGATCACGGCTGCCTCTAAACTCTGGGACAGGAAGGTCGTGGCGGTTCAGGTGACGGATTTTCGGGAAAACGTCATGGAAGTCCGTATTCTTGCCTCTGCCAGCAGTGCGCCAAAGGTCTTCGATATCCGCTGCGAGGTGCGCGAAAAGCTTATCGAGTTCATCCAACGGGAATATCCGCAGGCACTGCCGAAGGTGCGGACCGACCGGCCGCTGGACGGCAATGGCGTTGCCCCCGTGCATGCTGCACATCAGGCCGCATTACAGTCCTGATTTGCTGGTGCTTGCATGCGGAAAGAATAGTTTCTATATCCGGTCGACATTGCCCGGCAGGCGGCCGATCCCGCCTCGGGCGCAACGTGCCGCTGATAGATGCGGCGCATAAGATATTGCAGCGAGAGTTGTCCCGTGAATACGCTGGATTTTGACAAGAAGCCGGAAGATACGCGCGTGGTCGTCGCCATGTCGGGTGGCGTGGATTCCTCTGTCGTGGCCGGGCTTTTGAAACAACAGGGCTATGATGTTTTAGGCATCACGCTGCAGCTTTACGATCATGGGGCTGCGGTTCACCGCGCCGGTTCGTGCTGCGCCGGTCAGGATATCGACGATGCGCGCCGCGTCTGCGAAACGCTCGGCATTCCTCATTACGTGCTGGATTACGAAAAGCGGTTCCGTGAGACGGTGATCAATCCGTTCGCCGAAGCCTATGCGATGGGCGAGACGCCGGTTCCCTGCGTTGCCTGCAACCAGACTGTCAAGTTTGCCGATCTTCTGGCAACCGCTCAGGAACTCGGTGCCGATGCGCTGGCGACCGGCCACTATATCCGCTCGGCCGCCAATCCGACTGCCGATAACCCGAACCGCCGTGCGCTCTATCGCCCGATCGACAGCGACCGCGACCAGAGCTGGTTCCTGTTTGCGACGACCCAGGAGCAGATCGACTACCTGCGGTTTCCGCTCGGCGGCATGTCGAAGGCACAGGTGCGCGAGCTTGCTGAAGAGATGGGACTCGTCGTTGCCAAGAAGGCCGACAGCCAGGACATTTGCTTCGTGCCTGCCGGCAAATATGCCGACATCATCAACAAGGTTAAGCCGAACGCGGCGCTTGCCGGCGATATCGTGCACATGGACGGGCGTGTGCTCGGTCGCCACGAGGGGATCGTTCACTACACGATCGGTCAGCGCAAGGGCTTGGGCGTCGCCACAGGCGAGCCGCTTTATGTCGTCTATCTCGATGCCCGTTCGCGTCGTGTCATCGTCGGACCGAAGGAAGCGCTCGATACGCATCGCGTCTATCTGCGCGATATGAACTGGCTCGGCGATTCGTCACTCGAAAGCGATGCGCGCGAAGGCTTCGCGTGTTTCGCCAAGGTTCGTTCCACCCGCCCGCCGACACCGGCCACGCTGCATGTGGATGAGCGCGGTGTCTATGTCGATCTATCGATCGGCGAAGCGGGTGTTGCACCGGGCCAGGCCTGCGTTCTTTATTCGGCACCCGGTGCCGATGCGCGGGTTTATGGCGGTGGTTTCATCGAACGCTCGGAGCGTGCGGAAGAGGCGGAAGCTTCGCTGAAGCAACTTCTTGCACAGCCGGTTGCGGCCTGATCTCCAAGAGTTCCCTACTTCTCAAGGGCGGGGAACTGGATGAAAACGGAGGTTTGAAACTCCTTTGTTTTTCTCCTGTCATATGCTTGACAAGGTTCGCGGCCTGCCTTTATAAGCCGCTCATTCCTCGGAGCGGATGCTTTAAAAGCAGCTTCGTTGGTGTGGCTGGGTAGCTCAGTTGGTGAGAGCGCAGGATTCATAACCCTGAGGTCGGCGGTTCAATTCCGCCCCCCGCTACCAATTTTCTCCAAGCTGTAAGTTTTTGATTTTACGGCTCGCATTTCCCGGATGGCTCCATCGTGATGACTGCGCTTTCCGATGTCTCTCCGATCTATCATCCGCCGCTCGATCCCTATCTGACCATCCTGCACCGTGACCGGGATTTTCTGGTCTGCGACAAGCCGAGCGGTCTTCTTTCCGTTCCCGGCCGCCATCCGGCGCTCAGCGATAGTCTTTTGACACGGGTGCAGAAGGAGTTTCCCAAGGCACTGATCGTCCATCGGCTCGACAAGGATACGTCCGGCATCGTGCTGATGTCGCTGAACCGCAAGGCGCATGCGTTCGTCGCAGCGCAGTTTGAGGCGCGGGAGACGAAAAAGTCCTATGTCGCGGAAGTCTGGGGCAGGGTCGAGGGCGAGGAGGGCGTAATCGATCTGCCGCTTGCGATCGACCCTGACAACAAGCCGCGTCACCGGGTCGATCACGAAAACGGCAAGCCTGCGCTGACGCGATGGCAGGTTATCGGGCATGGCGAGAACAGGACGCGGCTTCGCTTGTTTCCGATGACCGGGCGGACCCATCAGTTGCGGGTGCATATGAAGGCACTCGGCCATGTTATTCTCGGCGACGAGTTTTACGCGGAGGGCGAGGCGCTGGCTGCTGCCGACCGTCTGATGCTCCATGCCGAAGAGCTGAGCTTCCGCAAGCCCGATGGCTCGGATGTGACTTTCACGGCGCCAACCCCGTTCTGAGATCGTTTAATCGTGCAGAAATTCGAAAAATCCGATCTGGTTGTCGATTTTGTCGGTGGGGCGGTAGGTCACCGGTTCCGCTCCAATGAGGGGCGCAAGCAGGGATTGGCGAAGGCTGTCGGATTTTCAGGCAACACGGCGCCGGACGTCGTGGATGCGACCGCGGGTCTCGGCCGCGATGCGTTTCTCCTGGCATCGCTTGGTGCACATGTGACGCTGATCGAGCGTTCCGAGACGATGCATGCTCTTCTTGCAGAGGGACTGGAACGAGCGCAAGCGGAAGGCGGGCGTCATGCGGAGACAGTTGCCCGTATGACGCTGATCCATGGCGATTCCAGCACTCTGCTTGCGCAATTGAAGCCGCAGATCATCCTCATCGACCCGATGCATCCGCCGCGCGACAAGACGGCTTTGGTGAAGAAGGAGATGCGTTTGATCCGGGAGATCGTCGGTGACGACCCGGACTCTCTGGAGCTGATGAAGGTCGCGCTGGAGAGCGCACAAAAAAGGGTGGTTCTGAAATGGCCCCTGCGCGCCGATCCGATGCCGGGCATTCGCAAGCCCAGCCATCAGATCATCGGGAAAAGCACCCGGTATGATGTCTTCGTGACTGCGAAGGCGGTCGGAGATATGGCGTAAGGCATGTGCTGGAGGGGCTTTACCCCTCCAAGCCTATTATCCCCGGATCACATCCTCGTATCGAAGCGCTGCGGTGAGCAGCTTTTCGTCATCTCCGGCAACGCCCGAGAGAAGCAAGCCGACCGGCATTCCTGCATCGCCGGCGCCGCAGGGAATGGAAACGCCGCACCAGTCGAGGAAATTGCCAAAGCCGGTATTGCGCAATGTCTTGCCATTGGCGGCAAAGAAGAGGTCGTCCTCGGCGAGCAGCGGATCGATGGCCGGTGCTACATGGGCGACTGAGGGGAAGGCCACCAGGCGCCCGGCAAGCAGTTGTTCTGTTTCCACGGTCAGTTGGCGGCGGATATCGAGTATGTCGATATAATCCGCCATACTCGTTTTCTGACCGAGTTTGATGCGGGCAACGACGCGCGGGTCGATCTGATCGGCAATGGCGCCCGTCAGCCGTTCGCGGTGCAGGGCAAAGGCTTCCGCCGTGACGAGCGCGCCGCGGGCCTTGACGAGATCGCTGATCGCATCGAATGCCGGGATACGAATGCGTTCGATACGGGCACCGGCTTTTTCGAGGCGGGCAAGGGCGGTTTCGAAAGCGTCAATGACGCCCGGTTCGGCGCCGTCGAATACGCCGTTTTCCGGCACGACGATATCAAGCCTTGCGTCCGTGGCGCGGGTGATCTCCGGCCGGGTAGCGCCACGCATGGCGGCATCGACCCAGATGGCATCCTGGACAGTGCGGCAGAGCGGGCCGAGGCAATCGAGGCTCTTTGCCAGCGGGAATACGCCATCCATCGAATAACGGCCGCGGCTTGCCTTGTAACCGACGATGCCGTTGAAGGCGGCAGGGATGCGGATAGAGCCGCCGGTATCGGTGCCGATTGCGACCGGAACGAGGCCTGCCGCAACCGCAACCGCGGAACCGGAGGACGAGCCGCCGGAGACGCGCGGGACATCGGTGCTTTTCGGGTTATGCGGCGTGCCGTAATGCGGGTTGATGCCGATGCCGGAAAAGGCGAATTCGCTCATGTTGGTTCGGCCGATCGCGACCATACCGGACTGCCGCACGAGTTCGACCACAGCGGCATCCTTCGTCGCCGGCGCATTGGTCGACAGCACGGTCGACCCTGCCGTCGTTGACAGTCCCTCGATGTCGAACAGATCCTTCCAGGCGATCGGGATGCCGTCGAGCAAGCCGAGTGAACGGCCGTCTGCGACACGCTTGGCAGCGGCCGCTGCTTCTTCCATCGCGCGGTCTTTCAAGAGCGATATGAAAACGGATTTGTCGGCGTGGCGATCGATGGCATCGAAAACGGCCTCGGCGATTTCCACGGGACTCATGACGCCCGAGTGAATCAACATCGACAATTCGGCAACGGACATGCCGGAAACAGGTCTTCTCACGAATGCTTCCTTAAATGGGCTGGCTTTGTTTGAATGGCTTGCTCAAAGATGTAGCCGATATCTCCGGCAAGGGTAGCGGAATTATCCGCAGAGCCCTATTTCCATCGTCATAGTCAAAGAGAGGGATCGCTTTGCCGATCCTTCCGTTCAAGGATGACGCCATGAAACCGGCTCTTGTCTTATCCATCCTGGCGCTCGCTCTTGCGGGCTGCTCGGCCTCGGCCACCACTGTCGGCTACAGCTTCAACAGCGGGCCTGGCCTTTCTCCGATACCCGGCAGCATCACCTATGGCGGCCAGCCGCGCACGAGGCTTACCAAATCGCCTGTCGGCAGCACGTTCTCGCATGAATTCACCAACCAGGTGGGTCGCGAGGTGCATGAAACCTATATGATCCAGCCTGATCGCAGCCTGAAGATCGTTGACCGGTACGTAAAGCGCGAGCGAATCTGGGATTAACCCCCAATCAGGGTTGCATTTTTGATGAGTGCATCTTTTGAGATGGGCAGATTGACGCGCTACATCTTGCTACCTTGATGATTGCTAATGTTCAGCGCTAGGCATTCTTCAGATGAATTTCGAGAGGAAGCCGGATCCATGGGACATGAAGCGCACTGGCCGACACTTTCGCCGTCTAATACAGGGTTACGTGGTCGCTGCCCGCGCTGCGGGCAGGGCCATTTATTCGAGGGCTTCCTTTCGATGAAGCCGAGTTGCGAGGTCTGCGGTCTGGACTACGGGTTTGCCGACCCTGCCGATGGACCAGCTTTTTTCGTGGTATGTTTTGCCTGCGTGCCGAGCGTGGCGCTGGCGGTCCTGATCGAGGCTATCTACCAGCCGCCGTTTTGGATGCATTTCTTCACCTCGCTTCCGTTTCTGCTTTTGACCTGCATCCTGCCGCTCAGACCGCTCAAAGGCTGGCTGCTGTCCAACCAATATTTTGACAAGGCAGAGCACGGAAAGCTCGATCGAAATTCGGGCTTGAGGCGGGATGGGCCATAACTTTTCCGCCATTTGCGTTCGTCTGAAAATGACGCCCGACAGCGTGTCGATGCGGGAACCTTTTGGGGTTGCGACCGTTCACTTTTGCGACATCAAAAGGAGAACGTCATGAACAGTATCATTTGGTTGGTCGGAGCAGTCGTGATCGTCATCGCGGTTCTCAATCTTGTCGGTTTTGCGTGACCGGGAGCATGTCGCTTTACGGTTTCAAACCTATCAGGAGAACATCATGAACAGCATTGTCTGGCTCGTTGGAGCCGTCGTCATCGTCCTCGCAATTCTTTCGTTTTTCGGGCTTCGTTAAGCCCGACACAAAGATTTAGCGAGACAGAAAACCGCTGGGCTGAAAAGTCCGGCGGTTTCTTCTTGTGAGATCTCCAGGGTCTCATTCTGCCAGCAGAACTGCGAAAGGATGATCGGAAAATGCCCAGTTGACCGAAGCATCACCGGAAAAATCAAAGATACGGCCCGAAAAAATATCCCGGTAGCGCCGTCCTGCAAGCGGTGGCGGTAATACGACACGCGTCGCGGCCCAGTGGGCGGAGCGGGATGATGCCAGATCCTGCAATGCCTCAAGAACATGGCGTGGTGTCACAACCAGCAAGGCATTGCGATCATTATGCCGCGCGAAAGCGACAATGTTCTTCGCGCGTACGCCGTTCACTTCCAGCGGGATATACTCGCCGTTACGGAAGAGATCGGGTAGGGTGCGGCGGAGCCTCAATATCTTGCCGATAATCTGCTGTTTGAAGTGACCGCTCAACCATCCCTCTTCGGCGGATGTATCTAGCTCTCCAGCTTCCGAAAACTGTTCCGACAGGCTTTCGAAATCCGGTTCGCGCCGGTTGTCAGGATCAACCAGCGACAGGTCGCAGGTCTCGCTGCCCTGATAGACATCAGGCACGCCGGGAGCCGTCAGCTTGATGATTGTCTGGGAAATTGAGTTGACGCTGCCAGCGCGGAAAAATGGGCGGAGAGTGGAGGCGAAGTCCACGAGGAAGACGTCGTTTTCGGGTGAGAGCATCGCATGGATGTAGTTCTTAACGGCTGCCTCGTAATGCGTTTTGCCATCCGCCCAATTGGTTCGCAGCTTTGCCTCGCGGATTGCCTTTTCGGCATATGCCTGAAAACGTTCCTCCAGTTTGGCAAGGCCCATGGCGTCATCCGGCGCCAGGTCGGCTGGCCAGACGCCAGCCAATGCCTGATACAGCATCCATTCCACGGCGGGCTCCGGAGCTGGCCAGTCGTCAAGATGGGTTACGGAAGCACTGTTGGCCCGCCGCCAACGTTCGACTGCGTCAGCCCAGATCTTCGGCGCTTCACTCAATGCATAAAGCCGTGCGCGAGCGTCTTCGCCCCGCTTGGTATCGTGGGTGGAGGTGCCTGAAAGCGCATCCGGCTGGCGCTTCTGCCGCTCGATCATCTGTTCGTGGAAACGGTCCAGCGAAAACTCTCGCGGCAGAGGTTCAGCACCGACCTCATTGAGAGCAATCAAAGCGTGGTGTCGGAAGAAGAGCGTATCTTCCACTGACTTCGCCATCAACGGCCCGGTCAATTGCTGGAAGCGGGTGCGGAATGTCGAGGCCTTGTGTGAAAGCTGGGGCGCGAGGTCGCTGTTCAGGATCTTTGCCAGGAACGGAAGGGCGGAAAGATCTGCTGTCGTCTTGCTGCGCCGGATATCGGTTGCGACCTTTTCCAGCATCTGACGGCCTTCGGGGGGCATGCCATCGGCGGTGCCGTAGGTGCGATACACGGGGAAGGCCACCAGCAGTTCCCTGAGCCCGGCCCTGAGCGCCTCCGATGAAATAGCGGCTGCCTCCGGCCGTTCTTCAAGTATTGATTCAGCAAGCTTCACGAGGGTTGCAACTTCGCCCGCGAAGTTGTTGTCAACCATCAGCAATTTGGCTGCGCGCAGCTCATCTGCCATGTCCGGAGACGCCCCGGTCAATGCCGCATAAGCCGCATGAAGCTGGGTTAACCGTTCGCCGTCCACAAGGGCGTCGCTTAGGGTCGCAATGAACTCGTATCCTGTCGTGCCGGAGACAGGCCAGTCGGGCGCAAGATCCTCTCCTTCGCCAAGGATCTTTTCGACCGTGATGTAACAGTCCTGCCCGGCTTCCTGTCGAAGGCGTTCGAGATAGGCTTTGGGATCGGCAAGTCCATCGATATGGTCGACGCGCAGGCCATCGACGGCGCCTGAGCGAACCAGCTGAAGGATCAGGCGATGCGTGTCGTCGAAGACATCGTCATCCTCGACGCGGATACCTGCGAGCCCGGTGATCTCAAAAAATCGACGATAGGAAAGATCGCGTGATGCATCCCGCCAGGACATCAGCCGATAGGGCTGCCGGTGATGGAGATCGGCAATGACGCCTTTGTCTGCAATCTGCAGCACTCCCTTTTCGCTGCCGGCGCAGGTTTCCGGGCTCAGGGGGTAGAAAGTCTCGAAATAGGCGAGGGCCGGTCTGCCCGTCTTCGGGTCAGGTTTGAGTGCGATTTCACCTGCCTCAAGCACCGCTTCGAACGTGTCACCAAGGAAGGGCAGGGTGAGGCGGCGTGACCAGTCGATATCGAAATGACGGGCGTAGCGGCTCTGTTCTCCATTTTCGATGACGTCGCGCCACCAGGGATTTTCCAGCGACGCCGCCATATGGTTCGGCACAATGTCGAGGATCAGGCCGAGGCCTTCCTGCTTCAGAGCCGCCACCATGCGGTCGAAACCTTCGCGCCCGCCGATCGCCGGATCGATCTCGTTGGCGTCCGTCACGTCATAACCGTGGGTTGATCCGGTCGTGGCGGTGAAGATCGGCGAGGCATAGAGATGACTTATGCCCAGGCGCTTGAGATAAGGCACGAGCGCTGCGGCGCGATCGAAGGTCATGCCATTGCGGAACTGGATGCGGTAGGTCGCGGTCGGGATCATGCGGCGGCTCATGCTTTTTCGAAACTGACGATGATGGAATTGTGGGAAAGTTCGCTAAGGCGCTCCGGATGATCCTTCTTCGGAAAAGCATAGATCGGTCTGCCTGGCATTTCGGGGAGCGGTCTTGCTGCATCACCGATGTTGAGCGCGATCGCGAGCCTGCCCTTGGGGTAATCCCAGGAGACGGCTAGATATCCGGTACCGGTCTCGATCACCTTGCCGGTGCCGCCTTTCGCGGTTGCCAGCAACGGGACGATGATCTCCTGCCGAAGTTTCAGCAGTTCCCTGGTGAACTCGAACCATTCCCGGCCTTTGGGTGATCCAAGTTTCTCCCAGTCGAGTTTTGACCTTTCGAATGTCTTTTTCGCGTTCGGGTCCGGCACCTTTTCGCCGTGACCCGCATGGCCTTCGAATTCTCTTGCCCGTCCTTCGCGAACGGCCTTTGCCAGATCGCCGTGAAAATCGGTGAAGAATAGGAATGGGTTGGTCTCGCCATATTCCTCTCCCATGAAGATCAGCGGGATATGCGGCGACAGTAGAAGATTGGCGAGCAGAATTTTCGTGCGCGTGTCGCCGGCAAGCGAGATCAGGCGTTCGCCTTGCGCGCGGTTGCCGGTCTGGTCGTGGTTCTGGATGAAATCGACGAAGGTTACAGGCGGCTGACTGGTGCTGTCGACGCCGCGCTTTTTGCCCGATTGCGGCGAGACCTCGCCCTGATAGGCAAAGCCTTCCGCCAGGCAACGGGCGACAAGCGTTTCCGGGCTCTCGGCGAAATCCCCGTAATAGGCATGGGTCTCGCCGGTGGCGAAGACATGCACGGCGTTGTGAAAATCGTCGTTCCATTCCCCGGTGAAAAGCGGTGCCGAACCGTCCTCGTCGCGTGGATGCAGGAAGGTGACGTTGCGGCAGTCTTCGGTTGTCAGGTGGATGGGGCGGTCGGTAATCTCAGCGCGGATGCGCTCGGCGATCTCGATCAGGACATATTTGTCGGACGGATCCTCGATCTGGTCGACTGCATCGAAGCGAAGGCCATCGAGATGATACTCTTCCAGCCAGTAGAGCGGTGCCTCCGCGATATAGCGGCGGGCGGCATCGACATCATAGGCGATGCCGGCGCCCCAGGGTGTCATGCGATCCTTGTGGAAGAAGTCGGGTGCCAGAAGGGGGAGATAGTTACCTTCTGGGCCGAAGTGGTTGAGCACGATATCGAGCACAACGGAAATGCCATGCCGGTGGGCGGCATCAACGAAGGCCTTGAAGTCTTCCGGCGGGCCATAGGCCGAATGGGGTGCGTAAAGCAGGACGCCATCGTAACCCCAACCGTGTTTGCCCCCAAACTGGGAGAGGGGCATGACCTCGATCATCGTGATGCCGAGATCGGCCAGATAAGGCAGTTTGTCGATCGCAGCGTGGAATGTGCCCTCCGGCGTGAACGTGCCGAAATGCAGTTCGTAGACGACGGTTTCTTCCCAGGGGCGGCCCGTCCACTCGGTATCCTGCCAATCGTAATTGGTTGGGTCGATGACCAGCGACGGGCCGTTGACGTCATCCTTCTGGGCGCGGGAGGCGGGATCGGGAACCACGGTGCCGTCTGCGAGAACGAAGTTATATTCGGAGCCGGCAGAGACACCGGTCGCGAGAATCTCGAACCAGCCGTCACGGCTCGCGCTCATTTCGGTGTCTTCACCGTCAAGGCGCAGGCTCACCGCCTTCTGGCCGGGTGCCCACAGCCGGAAACGCACTTCGCCGAGAGCGACATATTCCGCTCCCCAAGTCTTTGGAAAAACTCGAAACTCTTCGGCGGAATGTAAGTCCGTCATACGATCCGGTCCTTCGCTGGTGAACGAGACCGGCAAACGGGTGAAGAGGCTTACAGTTCCATGGATGGCGTAAGGGGGGCGCGATTTTCGGTGTAGTCTGGAGATTACAGGTGGCGGCTGCCCCTTACCCTAACCCTCTCCCCCGCATGCGGGGAGAGGGAACGTGTCATACTCGGTTTTGGCGAGGACGGAGAGCTGCAGCTGTGCCTTTATCCCCGTCATAACGGGGAGAGGGTGCCGGCAGGCGGATGAGAGGCTGCCGCCGATCCGGATCGCGGGTGCGGCATCAATCATTCACAACTCGAGCAGCGCATACGCCTTACCGGTTGGCTTCTCTATGTGGGAGGCGACGTTATAGACCGGCGCACCGCCGGGAGTTTTGCCCTCGTAGGTGCCACGATGGGCGTGGCCGTGAACGACGGCTGTTACCGGGAAGCGATCGATTGTCTCGGCTAGGCGGGAAGAGCCGAGGAAGGGGAAGATTTCAGGCGGCTCGCCTTCGACTGTCTGCTGGATGGGCGCATAATGCAGCACCACCAAGGCACGTTCGGACTTCACCTGGCGCAGCGCGTTTTCCAGCCGCATCGTTTCCTCGACGCTTTCCGCCACCATCGCCTTGATCGCCGGTTCGCCGAAGGAGCCGAGCATGTAACGGCCGAAACCGCCGGCAAAACCTTTGACACCGGCGAAACCGACGCCGTTGATCTCGATCGCGGAGCCTTCGAGAAGATGCACGCCGGCATCCTTGATGATGGCTTTCACCTCATCCACATGGCCGCATTCATAATCGTGATTGCCCAAAACGGCGACCATCGGAATGGAGCAGGAGCGAAGGTCAGCCGCAAGCAACTCCGCCTCTTTCGGCTTGCCGAGATCGGTCAGATCACCGGTCAGCACGAGAATGTCGGCCTCCTGCGAAATTTCCGCAAAAAGCTCCTTGTATGAAGGAGAGCCATGTTCCTTGACATGAAGATCTCCCATTGCCGCGACGCGCTGCTTGACGTTGGCCTTTTTCCGGGCGGTGGTGTCCTGGTTATCGGGCGCCTTGCTCATGCCGGGCCTCCTTTTCTGGTTTCCTCGTCAACGCCTTCGCGCAGATCACCTTCGCCACCGACATCGGCAAAACCCCATTCCTTGACGTCGATCTCGAAATCGACGCGGCTGAACATGCGACCGCGGCAAATTTTCATCTGGGGCAGGGGCAGTTCGCGCTGGGCCTTCAGACGGTCGAGCAGTTCATCGAGCAACCAGTCAGGCACCTTGTCGCGCTCGGTCGGGTAGATCCAGCGGAAGTTGAGGAGGTGGATGAGTAGAACCTCCCAATGCACTTCCATGTAGTTGAGCAGCTTTTCCCAATCGATCTGGTCATGAGCGCGCAGGATCATGTGGACCACGTCGCCGCCGTCGTAACGATGGCGAAGCTGCACGAAACATTTCGACCAGATCAGCTCGGTCGGGGCAATGATGCGCACCTTGTGGCCGTTCATTTCGATCTGGCGGGCGTTTTCGAACCAGCTGTCGCTGATCGGCATCGTGCCGTTGGAAGCGGCGAAGATGACATCGCAGAAATGCCGGCCCTTCTTGATCTTGCCAAGCCACCGGTCGTCCTCCACTTCGATCTCGTAACCCTTCTCCTTGAAGTGGGCGAGGATGCGGGCGTAGTCACCTGCCTTGCAAAAGATATCCAGGTCCTTGGTGGGGCGGGTAATGCCGGTATAGGCGCTGATCGCAAATGTTCCCGCCAGAAGGAATGGTATGTGGCAGGCGACCAGATCCTCCAGCGCTTCAGAAACAAAGGATTCTGCGTCCGGGTCAGCAAGCGTGGGCGCAGCTTTCACCTCCATCCCCTGCATCAGATGCAGGGGATGGCTGCCGCGCTCGCGTTCACTTGCCGTAATATTGTTTTCGGTCGTCGGCTCCGGCTTTTTCGTCGGTATCGTGTCGGCGTCCATGGCGTGTCTCCAATTCTCCCAGGTGACTAGCAACACCCGAGAAGCGACGGAGGTTCCGTTTAGCTCGTCAGTCGGCCTCAGGGTTGTCGGCATTTGCCATGGGGCTTGGGCGACCATCTGGCTGGTCGCCGTCTTCGCGTTGATCCGCATCCTCCAGATCTGTTTCGACAAGGTAGGCGTCCCTGTTGCCGAGGCGTGCAGCCTCTTTCAGCGCTTCGGGATTGGTGGTGTCGAGCTGCTCGCGTTCGATGTCCGTTGCAATAGGCTTATTCGGATTTGCAGTGTTCATGGTCGTTTCCTTCCCGTTGAGTGTGCCAACTACAGGTGTGCCGCAGGCTCTCTGAGAAACCCTTGGCGAATGCAGAGGTTCCGCGCTTGTCGATTGGAACGAAAATCGCAGTCGGCGTGTTGGAAATGGAGATAATCCCAAGGAGGAGAAACATGCCGGCGAAATCGAAGGCACAGCAGAAGGCAGCGGGCGCAGCCCTTGCGGCCAAGCGCGGCGATGCAAAGAAAAGCGATCTCAAGGGCGCTTCGAAAGAAATGGAAAAATCGATGAGCGAGAAGCAGCTGGAGGAGTTTGCTTCGACCAAGCATAAGAGCAAACCCGAACACGTCGCGCATCGCTGAATTGCATATTTCCGGTCCGAACCCGGACTTCCCGGAAAGGCGGGTGCTTCAGCAGGCACCCGCCTTTTCCTTTTTGTCGATCAGGCGTAGCTGGCGCGCAATGCGTCGAATTTTGCCAGCTGTTCGGGGAGCAGTTCGCGTGCCTCGTCGCGCTTGACGAAGACCTTGAACATTGGTGCGCCCTTGGCATTCATGAACCAAATGGAACAGGAGCGCCGGCCGTGGAAGGCGCGATCGACAAAAATGATCGAGGCGCAGTTGTCCTTCTTGATGTGACCGCCGATCGGGCTGTCGCCATGAATGTTGAACCAGCCATGGCCTTCCGAACCGACCGGCAATTCGCCATCGATTTCGGCCACAACATCCTCGGTGTGGACGAGGAAGAGGACGATGCCCCAGGTGGTCAGCTCGTTCCAGATGTCGAGAAAGCTCTCTTTCGGCGCAATGACGGCCGAACCCTCGGGCAGAATTTCAAGAATCTCGGCGGGGGTAACGTCTGCAGCGGCAGCGATCGACTCGACGATGCCGTCGGGCTTTTCGGCGAGTGCAGCCAGAGCCCGTTCGCGACGGTCAGCTGTGATTTCGGATACGGCGTTCATCGATGATCCTCAGGCCGCGTCGGCGGCGCGTAAGCCGTTCTTGTCTTCGTGGATGATGACTTCGAAACCCTCGAAATGCGGGCCGGAGAGATATTCCACCTTGCCGCGGTTGTTGCCGGCATTGGCATGGGCTGCGCGGAATTGTTCGGAAGTCGTCCAGGCCTTGAAATGCTCGAATGTTTCCCAGACCGTGTGGGACGCGTAAAGCGAATGGTCTTCGGCCTTGGGGCCTTTCAGCATGTGGAATTCGATATAACCTGGCAGTTCCGCAAGGCGGCCCTGACGGTCACGCCAGATCGCTTCGAATGCTTCTTCGAAGCCCGGAACGACGCGAAAACGGTTCATTGCGATATACATGAAAACTTCCCTCACTTAAGTTTCATTTGCCAGTCAAGATATCTGCCGGCCCTCCCCTTGAAAAGCCAAAAAAACTTGCGTAGTCAACTCAAGTTATTGAAATTTGCAGCGCTGCCCAATCCTGCTTTCATTAGATGTGCGGCAACGCCAAGGGGTGGATCACAATGGTTTCCTGTTCCAAATTCGGGCGTCTTATTGCAATCTTTCTGCTGGGATCGATGATAAGCGCGGGCGGCGTTCTTGCTGCCGACAAGGGCAATCCCGAAGCAAAACGCATCGTCTCGGTCGGCGGAACGATCACCGAAATCCTTTATGACCTCGGTGCTCAGGACCGTATCGTGGCGCGCGACTCGACCAGCTTTTATCCGGCTGACGCCAATTCCAAGCCAGATGTCGGCTATATGCGCCAGCTTTCGGCGGAGGGTATTCTGGGGCAGAAACCAGACCTGATCCTGATGGAAGAAGGCTCCGGCCCGCCGCCGGTGCTGGAGATCCTGAAGGCCAGCGAGGTACCGATGGTCGTGATCCCGACACCTCCGAAGGCGGACAAGATCGGTCAAAAGATCCGTGACGTCGGTGCGGCCGTCGGATTGTCCGACAAGGCGGAGGTGCTGGCGGCGAAAACCGAGGATGGCTTGAAGGCGGTTGCAGCCGATGTGGCCAAGATCAGCGGCGGCAAGAAGAAGGTTCTCTTCGTTCTGTCTATTTCGAATGGCCGCCTGATGGCTGGCGGCGCCGACACCGAAGCGGGTGCGATCATCGAGATGGCAGGCGGCGTCAATGCCGCGCCGACGATCAACGGTTACAAGCCGCTTTCCGATGAGGCGGTGATTGCTGCAGCACCGGATGTAATTCTGTCGATGTCGCGTGGCGATCATTCGATTACGCCGGAACAGATGTTCGCTCTTCCCTCGATGCAGACGACGCCGGCTGCGGCAAACAAGGGGCTGGTTTCGATGGATGGTCTGATGCTGCTGGGCTTCGGTCCTCGCACACCGGAAGCTGCGCGGGCACTGGCAGCCAAAATCTATCCGGGCGTAATCAACTGATGAAGGCGCTCGCCATGCCCTTTCGCCGGACGGGTGAGGGAGACCGGACGTCTCAGGGCGTGCTGGTGCTCTTTCTGCTGGCTGTCCTGCTCGTCTTTTCCTGCCTGCTCTCGCTGCATGTCGGGCCAACAGGTGTGGGTTTGCGAGATCTTTTCTCCTATCTCGCCGGCAATGGTGACAGCCTGACAACACAGGAACGGGTGATCCTCGAAGCGGTGCGCCTGCCGCGCACGGCGCTCGGGTTGCTGATTGGTGCGGGGCTCGCGGTTTCCGGCGCGATGATGCAGGGCCTGTTTCGAAATCCGCTCGCCGATCCTGGCATTGTCGGGGTAACGTCGGGAGCGGGACTTGCCGCCGTCTGCGCCATCGTGCTCGGAGGCGGCGTGCTCGCACCTATAGCCGTAGTGCTTGGCAATCAGTTTTTGCCACTGATGGCATTTTTCGGCGGACTGCTGGTCACGTGGGCTCTTTACGCGATCGCCACGCGCGACGGACGTACATCGACCACCGCGCTTATTCTCTGCGGTATCGCGATTGGCGCGCTTGCAGGAGCTTTCATGGGGCTTCTGATCGTCATGGCAGATGACCGGCAGCTGCGCGATATTACCTTCTGGAGCCTTGGCTCTCTAGGTGGCGCTACCTACGGCCGCGTGCTTTCGATCCTGCCTTTCATTGTTTTCGTCATGGGGATCATTCCTTTCGTCGCCAAAGGTCTCGATGCGTTGATTCTCGGCGATGCGGCGGCCTTTCACATGGGCATTCCGGTTCAGCGGTTGAAGAAAATTGTTATTGTGGCCGTGGCTGCCGCCTGTGGCTCTACCGTGGCCGTAGCCGGATCTATCGGATTTGTGGGCATCGTTGTGCCGCATCTGCTCAGGCTTGCGATGGGGCCGTCCCATCGTTTCCTTTTGCCGGGATCAGCATTGGGGGGAGGAGCATTGCTCCTGATCGCGGACAGTGTTGCGCGCACCGTCGCAGCACCTGCTGAACTGCCGATCGGTGTCATTACCGCACTGTTCGGCGCACCTGTCTTCCTGTTCCTGCTGATCGGCAAGAATGGTATCGGCGCGCGGGATCTGCCATGATCATTGCCGATAAGGTCACCGTCAGCCGTTCAGGTCGCAAGCTGATCGACGACATCTCGATCGAGCTGAAGCCCGGCCAGTTTACCGTCGTCATCGGCCCGAACGGAGCCGGCAAATCGACGTTGATGAAGGTATTGTCGGGCGAGATGCAGCCGGATAGCGGTCTTGTCTCGTATTATGGGACGAGCGTCGATCTCTGCCAGCCGGCCGATCTTGCCAGACGCCGTGCAGTGCTGCCACAGGCGACGCAGCTTGCTTTTCCGTTTACGGCACTGGAGATTGCGCGCATGGGCGCGGTTGCGCATGGCGCACTCAATCCCGGCGAAGAAGCGCGCAAGGCCCTGTCGCGCGTGGGGCTGAGAGGCTTCGAGAGCCGTCCTTATCCGTCAATGTCGGGCGGCGAGCAACAGCGGGTGCAGTTTGCCCGCGCGCTCGCACAGGTGCCGCAGGCCGTCGTCGATGGCGTGCCGCGAGCGCTGTTTCTCGACGAGCCGACGGCAAGCCTCGATCTCGGCCATCAGATTTCGGTGCTCGAGACTGCTCGGGATTTTGCGTCAGCCGGCGGCATGGTGCTTGCCATCCTGCACGATCTCAATCTAGCGGCGGAATTTGCCGATCATCTGGTGGTGCTGCATCACGGCCGCGTGGTCGCGGAAGGCGCCTGCCATGAGACAGTGAGCGACGACATCATTGCTTCGGTCTATGGCATTGCGGGTGCCGTCGGTCGCGTGCCTGCGGCGCATATTCCCTATGTTCTGCCGCAGTCGCGGAACCGGTGATTTTAGGCGCTCGGCCTTGTGATCATAAAAAACGCGGGGCCGATCATAAGGGCTGCGACGAGTATGGCCAGCCATGCCGAAGGGTGGGAGCCAAACCAGAAACCGGCATAACTCAGAGCCATGAGCGAGATCGCCGTGATTTTCGCGCGCCGTGAAATCGCGCCGCGCTCACGCCAGTTTTTCAGCGGCGGGCCGAATGTGTTGTGGTTCATCAGCCAGGCCTCAAGCTTCGGCGAGGAGCGCGCGAAACAGGCGACGGCCAGCAACAGAAAAGGCGTCGTCGGCAAAACGGGCAGAAATGCACCGACCACGCCGAGTGCCACAAAGAACCAGCCGAGACAAAGAAAGACGTAACGCATGAAGGGCCTATGGCGAAAACCTGAACAGGATAGACAAGTTTGCTTGCCGCGTCCTCATGTAAAGAGGTCAACTCGGCCCGACAAGATCGCACCGCAATTTTTAGCTGCTGTGCATGTGCAGCATGCGCCCTTCCCATTTGATCCCGGGGAGCTATATTGCCGCCGGCTTCAACAACCTTTGAGGACATGATGTCGAAGAAGAAAGTGCTTGTGGTGGGCGGTGCCGGTTATATCGGCTCCCATACGTGTCTGGTACTGGCTGAAAGAGGTTACGAGCCCGTCGTTTTCGACAATCTCTCGAATGGACACGCGGAATTCGTCCGCTGGGGCGAGCTCGAACAGGGCGATATCCGTGACCATGCGCGACTGGATGAAGTGTTTGCAAAACACAAGCCCGAAGCGGTTCTGCATTTCGCGGCTCTCATCGAAGTAGGGGAATCGGTCAAGAACCCGGTCGGTTTCTACGACAACAACGTGGTCGGCGCGCTGACGCTGATGTCGGCTGCGATTCAGGCCGGTGTGAAGGCCTTCGTCTTCTCCTCCACCTGCGCGACCTATGGTCTGCCGGTTCAGGTGCCGATGGACGAGAGCCATGGCCAAGCGCCGATCAACCCCTATGGCCGCACGAAGTACATTATCGAGCAGGCGTTGAAGGATTACGGCCAGTATATGGACCTGAAATCGGTCATGCTGCGATATTTCAATGCCGCAGGCGCTGATTTCGAGGGCCGGATCGGTGAGTGGCATACGCCGGAAACCCATGCGATCCCGCTCGCCATCGAAGCAGCCCTCGGCCGTCGTCAGGGCTTTAAGGTGTTCGGCGACGATTACGACACGCGCGATGGCACCTGTGTGCGCGACTATATCCATGTTCTCGACCTCGCCGATGCGCATGTGCGCGCCGTCGACTATCTGCTGGCTGGTGGCGACATGGTTGAGCTCAACTTGGGCACCGGCACCGGCACGACAGTGAAAGAGCTGCTTGCGGCAATTTCGGACGTTTCCGGCAAGCCGTTCCCGGTGGAGTATGTCGGCCGTCGCGAGGGCGATTCCACCTCGCTCGTAGCCAATAACGACAAGGCGCGCGAAGTCCTGGGCTGGGAGCCGCAATATACGCTCAACGACATTATCAAATCAGCCTGGGACTGGCATAAGCGCTCGAACCACGTGATGAGTTAAGGAAAACATAGCCATGGCCAAGATGGTCCATTCGATGATCCGTGTTCTAGAAGAGACGCGGTCAGTCGATTTCTATGACAAGGCCTTTGGTCTGAAAGTCGCCAGCCGCGTGCCCTTCGACGGCTTCACGCTGATCTATCTCTCGAACCCGGAAACCGGGTTCGAGCTGGAGCTGACCGTCAATGCAGGGCGCGAGCAAGCCTATGATCTCGGAAACGGTTACGGCCATCTGGCCGTGACGGTCGAGGATATCGAGGCCGAATATACGCGCTTCACTGATCTGAGCCTCACCGTCGGCAAGCTCGTCGAGATGCCGCATGAGGGCAAGCCGTTTGCGCGCTTCTTCTTCGTAACAGATCCGGATGGCTACAAGACGGAAGTCATCCAGCGTGGCGGACGTTTCCAGTAAAGGGTGAATGGCATGGCTGAAGGTGAGATCAAGCTGGAAGAGAGCTGGAAATTCGCTCTGGAGGGCGAGTTCGCAGACCCGTACATGGCTGATCTCAAACGTTTTCTCGTCTCCGAAAAACAGGCGGGAAAACGAATCTTCCCAAAGGGTTCCGAGTATTTTCGCGCGCTAGACCTTACCCCGCTCGATGAGGTGAAGGTGGTCATTCTCGGTCAGGACCCGTATCACGGGTTTGGCCAGGCGCATGGTTTGTGCTTTTCGGTGCAGCCGGGGGTGAAGACGCCGCCTTCGCTCGTCAATATCTACAAGGAAATGCAGGCCGATCTCGGCATTCCGCCGGCAAAACATGGCTTCCTCGAAAGCTGGGCCGAACAGGGCGTGCTTCTCCTGAACAGCGTACTTACCGTGGAGGAAGGCAAGGCGGCCGCCCATCAGGGCCAGGGCTGGGAAAAATTCACCGATGCCGTCATTCGCACGGTGAACGACGAATGCGACGGGATCGTCTTCATTCTCTGGGGTTCCTACGCGCAGAAGAAAGCGTCCTTCGTCGATCAGGAGCGGCATCTGGTGTTGAAATCCGCGCATCCATCGCCGCTTTCTGCCCATAACGGCTTTCTCGGCTCGCGCCCGTTTTCCAAGACCAACGAGTATCTGCAGTCGATCGGTAAGGATCCTGTCGATTGGCAATTGCCAGAAACCGTCTGATCAGTGAACGGTACGCATTCTTCGTCAACGATAAGCGAACAATCCGTTCGGATGTGTTTATCTATCCAATCTGCGTCTGATCGACCAAATATCACCCCATGAACAGCGGGCCGCGAGGCGGCTCCACAGGAACAAGGGGTTTGATATGATTACCCAGATCAGGGGCCTGCACCACGTCACGTCGATGGCCGCGAGTGCCTCCACCAACAATAAATTCTTCACCGACACGCTCGGCCTGCGCCGGGTCAAGAAGACCGTCAATTTCGACGCGCCGGATGTCTATCATCTCTACTACGGGGACGAAGTCGGCACACCGGGTTCGGTGATGACTTACTTTCCCTTCCCGCATATCGCACAGGGACGTCCCGGCACCGGCGAAGTGGGTACGACCGTGTTTTCCGTGCCTGAAGGTTCTCTCGGTTACTGGACCGATCGGCTGACCAAGGCTGGTGCCGATGGGTTGAAGGCCGATGATGCTTTCGGTGAGAAGCGACTGCATTTTGCCGGCCCCGATGGCGACGGTTTTGCGCTTGTCGAAGTCAGGGATGACAATCGTGCGCCCTGGATCGGCAATGGTGTCGGTGCAGAGGAGGCAATCCGTGGGTTCCACTCCGCCTCGATGCGTCTTCGTGATGATGGCTCAACGGCCGAGCTTCTGAAGTTCATGGGCTATGAGCAGGTCGATGCCAGGGATGGCGTTACCCGCTTCGGCGTTCCGGGCGGCAATGGTGCCGACTTCATCGACGTCGAGACGATGCCGAATATTTCGAGCGCGCGTCTCGGGGCCGGTTCGGTGCATCACATCGCCTTTGCCGTCGACAACCGCGAAAAGCAGCTCGAAGTCCGCAAGGCTCTGATGGATACCGGTTATCAGGTCACCCCGGTAATCGACCGGGATTATTTCTGGGCGATCTACTTCCGCACGCCGGGTGGCGTGCTGTTCGAGATCGCCACCAACGAGCCGGGCTTCGACCGCGATGAAGACACCGCGCATCTCGGCGAAGCTCTGAAGCTGCCGACCCAGCACGAGCATCTGCGCAAGGCGCTCGAAGAACATCTGGAACCGATTGCCTAAGATTATTTCAGGGCAGGGCGTTTGCGTCCTGCCACCGTCATTCAGGAGATTTCAATGGGTTACGACAGCTATCTGCATCGGGTGCGCCCCGGTGCGCCCGGATCGCCGATCCTGTTCGTCTTTCACGGTACGGGCGGCGACGAAAACCAGTTCTTCGATTTCGGTAGCCGCCTTCTGCCTGGCGCTACTGTGGTCTCGCCGCGCGGCGACGTTTCCGAACATGGTGCTGCGCGCTTTTTCCGGCGCAAGGCTGAAGGTGTCTATGACTGCGACGACCTGGCGCGTGCCACGGAGCGGATGGGCGACTTCATTACCGCCAATCGCGAGCGTTACGAGTCCTCAACCGTGCTTGGCCTCGGCTTCTCCAACGGCGCGAACATCCTCGCCAACATTATGATCGAGAAACCCGGCCTTATCGAAGCCGGTGTGCTGATGCATCCGCTGATCCCGTTCCAGCCGGCCGAGCGCAAAGTGGCAGAAAAGGCGCATGTTCTGATTACGGCTGGCGAGCGTGATCCGATCTGCCCGGTGCCCGCAACACTTGAGCTCGGCGAATATTTCAAGCGGCAGGGCGATGCTGTGACGTTCGAATGGCACGCAGGCGGCCATGAGATCCGGCCGAACGAGATCGAGGCGATCAAGGCATTCCTCGCTCCCTATGGCGGACAGGCCTGATATTTCAAAGTCTGCTCTCCGGGCTTGCGGAAGCGCATGGTGTTGGCCGATAGTGCCTTCTTCATAGCGCGCAAGCCCGGAGGACGGCATGAGCAATCACCTGAAATTCTTCATCAATGGCGAATGGGTGGAGCCGGTGGTCCCCGTCGCACTCGATGTCATCGATCCCTCGACGGAAGAGCCCTTCACGCAGATCGCACTCGGCTCCAAGGCCGATGTCGACAAGGCTGTCGCTGCTGCCAAAGCTGCGTTTCCGGTATTTTCGAGATGGACGCAGAGCGAGCGGCTTACGCTCTTGAAACGAATTCTCTGGGAATATGAAAAACGTGCCGAGGATATCGCCCAGGCAGTCAGCCGCGAGATGGGCGCGCCGATTGCGTTCGCTCGCAATTCCCAAGTCGCAGCCGGCCATGGCCATCTGAGTGCAACGATCACTGCGCTCGAAACCTACAAGTTCACCGAGGATCGCGGTACGACGCGTATCGTCAAGGAACCTATCGGCGTCGTGGCGCTGATTACGCCATGGAACTGGCCGCTCAACCAGATTACCTGCAAGGTCGGTCCGGCGATTGCCACCGGCTGCACGATGGTGCTCAAACCCTCCGAGATCGCACCGATCTCCGGCGTTATCTTCGCCGAGGTGATGGAGGCGGCGGGGGTGCCGAAGGGCGTGTTCAACATGGTCAATGGTACCGGCCCGGATGTGGGGCAGGTGATGGCGGGCCATCCGGATGTCGACATGGTGTCCTTCACCGGCTCGACGCGTGCCGGCATCATTGTGGCGAAGACGGCCGCCGACACTGTCAAGCGCGTGGCGCAGGAACTTGGCGGCAAGTCCGCAAACATCATTCTGCCTGATGCTGATCTCAAACAGGCCGTGGCCGATGGGGTCTCCGGTTGTTTCGGCAATTCCGGCCAGTCCTGCGATGCGCCGACGCGCATGCTGGTGCCGCGTGCCTGGCATGAAGAGGCGCTCAACGTTGCACGAGAGGCTGCCGAGAAGCTGGTCACCGGCGATCCTCAAGCTGAGGGAACTGATCTTGGTCCGGTTGTCAGCAAGGTGCAGTTCGACAAGATTCAGCGTCTGATCGAGGCAGGTATTTCGGAAGGCGCTACGCTGGTCACCGGCGGTCCGGGGCGACCGGAGAACCTGAACCGCGGCTATTATATTCGCCCGACCGTGTTCGGTAACGTCAACAATAACATGACGATCGCGCGGGAAGAGATTTTCGGTCCGGTTCTGTCGATCCTGCCTTATGACGGCGAGGAAGAGGCAATCGAGATCGCCAACGATACGCCCTATGGTCTTGCCGCCTATGTGCAGGGCGAGCCGGAACATGCGAGGAAGATCGCGCCGTACTTGAGGGCCGGGTCGGTTTATCTGAATTATCCCGATTGGGATCTGTTTTCTTCCTTCGGCGGCTACAAGCAGTCCGGCAACGGGCGCGAATATGCCGACTGGGGCATTCACGACTTCCTCGAGATCAAGAGCGTCGTCGGTTACGGCAATTGAAGGCTGCTGTCCGCGGGCGGCTTTGCCGCTCGCGGGGATATTCTCGCCGGGTCCGGCGCTCAGGCCGATAAAACTGAGTAAGTTTCTGTTAACTCTGGTTAAAGCTTTTCCCTCCGGCGTCGATCTCCGCTAATCCAACCTTATGGGGGAAACCGTACAATGGGTCGGACAGAAGCCAGCATGATGCTGGTGCGAGGGTTGAAGATTTGAACAGTCTCTGGGTTGGATTGCTTGCGAATATGGCGGTGGTGGCGCTGGTCATATCGCTCTGGTCCAACATTCGCCTGCCGGTTTTCGGTCAGAAAGAATCCATTCGGGGATGGGCTTTCGGTATCCTGTTCGGCCTTGGGGCGATCAGCCTGATGTTGATCCCGTTCCAGCTCGGCTCAGGTTTCTTTATCGATCTGAGGATGACGATGATCGGGACCTCTGCGTTTATCGGTGGGCCTCTTGCGGGTATCGTGACCACGATCATAGCGGCGGCTTTCCGCGTTTATCTTGGTGGAGCAGGGGCTACGATCGGACTGGTCGGAATAGCATTCGCCTGCGCTGCCGGACTTGTCGGTTGGCGTTTGAAGACGAAGGATGCGCCGTCTCTCAAGGCGAGCGTGCTGTTTTCACTGGTAATGGCGATTGGCGCGATGGCGCCGGGTTTTGTCTACGCCCTCTATCAGGATATCGATACCGGCCCTCAGATTCGTTTGCCTTACATGACGCTTGTTTTCGTGGCGACCTTGATGGCTTGTGTCGCGCTTGCCAACGAGATCAGGCGGCGGGAGACGGAGGCGCGAAATCACATGTACCGCCATGTCATCAACAGCCTGCCGGAGGCGCTGAACGTGAAGGATCGTGAAGGCCGGTTCATCATGGCGAACCCGGCCACCGCCACCCTGATGCAGGCGGAGAATGCCGATGCTCTGATCGGAAAGACAGACTTCGATTTCTTCTGCCAGGAAGTGGCCGCAGCTTTTCGTGCCGACGAGGAAAAGGCGTTGAAGGCTGGAACCGCGATAGTCGAAGAGCAGATGCTTGCCCGAATGGATGGCAGCCGGTCTTATCTTTCCACGCTCAAGGCCCCGTTCACCGACATTGATGGTAATATCATCGGGCTCATCACCCATAGCCGCGATACGACCGACAAGAAGCTGCTTGAGGCAGCCCTTACACAGAGCGACAGGCGTGCTGCCGAAGCTCTGTCCAGCATTTCCGATGGTCTCGTGATGTTCGACAAGGATCTCACGCTCGTCTTTTGTAATGAGCGCTACCGGGCAATGTTTTCCGTTACCGCCGATCTGCGCGTTCCCGGCACGCCGGCAGCCGCCATTCTTTATGCTTCGATTGCTCGCGGCGAACTCGTCGGGATACCTCAGGAGCAGGTCGCGCAGTGGGTGGATATCGCGCTTGGCCGGTTGAAACAGGGCGGCACTGTTCAGTTTCCGCTTGCCGACGGACGCTGGATCGAATCCCGTACGCGTCCGACGCCGGAAGGGGCCTGTTTCGTCATCTGCTCCGACATTACGGCCGCCAAACAGCATGAACTGGAGCTGCAGAACCTGAATGACAGGCTTTCCGTGCTTGCCGAGACCGATAGTCTGACCGGGCTTTTGAACCGCCGCGCTTTCGATGCGGTGATGGCCGAGGAGCTCGATCGGGTTGCGCGTGGCGAAGGATCGCTCGCACTTCTGATGATCGATGTCGATTACTTCAAACGCTTCAACGATACCTATGGCCATGGAGCGGGCGATTCCTGCCTCAAGACAGTCGCCGATTGCCTGAGAGCGGCAGCCCGCCGGACCAGTGACCGGGCCGCCCGTTATGGTGGAGAGGAACTCGCACTGGTTCTGCCGGATATCGATGAAGCGGCGGCACTGAAGATTGCGGAGGAGTTCTGCGAGCGATTGAGAGGGCTGCGCATTCCTCATACGGGAAGCGACAAGGGTATCGTGACTGTCAGCATCGGTGTTGCCACGCTTGGGTCTGGTTCAGGGCCGACGGATGCAGTGCGCCTCATTGCTCGCGCTGACGAGGCGCTTTACACGGCAAAGCGTGATGGGCGGGATGGTGTCAGGATCTGGGAACCCAGCCGGCCGCGCATCGTCCATTCCGATAATGCGCGGTCCTGATTATCTTCGGATGTGAGGCAGGTGTTGCGAGAAAGAGCGGGCTGCCCTTTCTCCAGATACGCCGTCGTGTGATCGAAGGGTTCGCAAGCCCGTTTGGCTCCGCCTTCATGCTCAGTATCCGCAACCCTTCAACTGTGCTGCGTAACGTGCTGCCATTCCTGCCGATTTCTGAGCGGTCTGCCTCAGGCTGCCGCTAAAATTGCCGCGGTCATATCCCGCATGTCCGGCGTAGTAGGCGAGGTAAAGATTGTAAGCGTCGTTTCGGGCAACGCCGTTCCGTGCCGCAGTCTGGTTATGATACCAGGCAACGAAACGGATCGCATCGCCGAAGTCATTGCGGCGAGCTGCCCAGCGACCGGTGGCACGCTGATAGGTGGCCCAGGTGCCATCGAGGGCTTGCGCGTAACCATAGGCCGATGATGCCCGCTTGCCGGGGATGAAGCCGAGGAACCATTTGCGGGGCGGACGGGCATTGGCCCGGAAGCTTGATTCGACGTAGATCGTCGCCATCAGGATCGGTACGGGCACGCCGTATTCGCGCTCTGCGGCACGCGCTTGTCGCTCCCAATTGTTGAAGAAACCGTCGCGCTGCTCGAAAATCGCGCAGGCGTTGCTAATCCTGCTGGGTGCGCTGGCGCAGCCGGCGAGAGTGAGGAGCGCGATGAAAAACGCAATACGCATCGCAGAAACACGGGTCATGCCCGATAGATGACTCTTAAGATTTAATGAAAAGTTTAAGGATCGCATGTTCCCCGAAGTTGTGAGCAGCATGGTCCTTGCAAGGATGCTTTGAACAGCGGATTCTGCGGCAAAGCGCCACGTCGTGCAGTCACGCGCATTTGATAATAGTCAAGCATGAAGGTGGGTTTTGAAAAGCCCGATTGGGGAAGCATGCATGTCCAAGCGCAGTTTTTCGTTTCCGGTCGCTGATGTAAGAGCGCGAGCGCTCGGTGAAATCCATGCGCGACCCTACACGCTGCTGCCGCTACCACGGGTTATCTTCCAACTGGCGTTCCTTACGGAAGCCAATCTGTCCGCAGACCACTCCATCCTTGCTGAGCTTTCTCTGGGGCAGGGCGTGCCTGCACCGTCTCCCGATACCAGCCACCACACGATGAGTTGGGGCAGCGGCACGCTGCGCTGGGAACGACATACGGAATTTTCGACCTATTTCTGGGACACGCCTGCGCCGGCGACATTCGGAGGCGAAATTGCGGTCAACCCGTTCGGCGCGAGCTTTGCCGCGCCTGGTCCGTTTATTTCCGGTGTCCGTATCGAGGTTCGGCCTGCGGGCGACGATATGTCGGATATTACCTCCCGTTTCGATCCGACGAGCCTCTGCCAGAGTATGGTGGCCGACAATCAGGCAACGCTGATCACCGATTTCCGGCAGGATGGCGATGGGCTGACGAAGTTTTTAGTGCTTGATCATGGCATGACCGATGCTGCGCGTGGCATGCTCGTCCAGCGTATTCTCGATATTGAGACCTATCGCACGCTGGCGATGATGGGATTGCCGATGGCGCAGAGCCTTTCACCGGAAATCAGGCAGTTCGAGGCCCGGTTTACCGCAATCACGCAACGCATGAAGCAGCATGCGCGTGACGAGGCGGACGAGATGCTTGTGGAAATCACCACGCTTGCGGCGGAGCTGGAAGCCAATGCCGCGCTCAGCCTTTACCGGTTCGGCGCAAGCCGCGCCTATAACGACATCGTTCTCGACCGTGTGGGCATGTTGGCGGAAAAGGCTCTGCCCGGCAGTGAGACGCTGGGCGCCTTTCTCCATCGCCGTCTGGCGCCGGCCATGCGAACCTGCCAGTCGGTCGAAGAGCGGCAAATGAACCTGTCCCGCAAGCTGACCCGTGCTACGGCGCTGCTGCGTAGCTGGATCGATGTCGATCTGCAAAAGTTCAATACCGAGATACTTGCTTCGATGGACAAGCGGTCGCATCTGCAATTGCGTCTGCAGCAAACCGTCGAAGGTCTGTCGGTTGCTGCAATTTCCTATTATGTGATCGGGCTGGTCGGTTATCTTGCGAAGTCGTTGCACTATGTCGGGCTGGCGATCATGCCGGAGGTACTGACCGGGGCTTCCGTGCCTATCGTTGTGATAGCGATATGGCTGCTCGTTCGACGTATCCGCAACAGGCATGATGACGATGGTGGCCGCAAGCTCAACTGGCGTCAACGTCGTGCGGATGGGCGTGATGCCGAAAAATGACCGGTTGCCTATTTTGTTTTCTGCCTGACGGGTGATCTTTCCTGTGCCAAGCCGGGAAAAAGAGCCATTTCAGTAAAATTGCATCTTTCCATTTAAGTCCGCCGAAAAGTTGTCCCGCCTAAAGTCGTGCCAGAACGAAACGCGATGGCCAGAGAGCCGTCCGTAAAACAGGGTTCAGGCAATGATCAGGAAGCTTATTATTTCGGCGGCTGTTCTGGCCGCACTTATCCACGGCAAGGAAGCCAGTGCTGCTGGCCCAGGCGGCTTTGCACGCGAACTTGCATCCGTTGTCGTCAAACAGGCCGAAGTGGACCATGCGATTACCGACGTGGATGTCTATTTCGACATGTTTGGCTCAGATGAAGCCAAGTCGATAGCCGTGCAGGATTGCTTCGACTGCATCGACATCTAGTACTCGCGGATGGTCGGCGCTGATTGTCAGCGGGTGTTGCGCCTGTCTCTATTTCGACATTTGCCGGACCTCAGGTGAGGGCCGGCTTTCCGCGTTCGGCTATGGCTATGCCGCCAAGCGCCAGGACCAGCGCAATGACATGGAACAGCTGTAACTGCTCGCCGAGAAGCATGACCGAGAGAAGCGTACCGAAGACGGGCACGAGATTGATGAACAGCCCGGCGCGGTTGGCGCCAATGTCCGTCACGCCTCTGATATAGAGGACCTGAGCCACGAGTGAGGCAAATACGGCCGTGTAGAGCGCCACCATCCAGCCCGTCATATCCGGCCAGATCATGCCGCCACTCGAATATTCCCAGCCTGCGAGCGGAATGCTGAAGACAAGCGCAAATAGCGCCGGCACTGCCATCAGGCTTTTCCAGCTGATCGGCGGGCGCCATCTGAGCGCAATCGTGTACAAGGCGTAAGCGGCGATCGCTATGATCATGATCGCGTCACCGAAGTTGACCGTCAGGGTGACGAGCGTGGCGAAATCCCCGTGAGCTGCAGTCAACAGACTACCGATTGCGGTCAGGCTGAAACCGACGATCTGGAGCCAGGACACTTTCGTTCTGAACAACGCGAAATTCAGGATGAAGATGAGGACGGGAATCAGCGTCTGCTCGACTGTGACGTTGATCGCGCTTGTATAGGTTACGGCTGTGTAGAGCACCGCGTTGAAGACGACATAGCCCACGATGCCGAGGAAGCCGAGAACGGGAATATTCGCGCGGATCACCGGCCAGTCCCGGCGCAAATCCTTCAGCGAGATAGCGAAGATGATGACGACGGCAAAGAACCAGCGCCAGAAGGTCAGCATCATCGGGCTGATATGGCCGATCGCAAGCTTGCCTGCGACTGCATTGCCGCCCCAGCATAGCGTGGCGATGACGAGAAACAGATAGGCTTGGCGATGCACGTTGCCTCCTAGACACGCCGCCCTGCCGACGCCAGTATGCTCTTACGATTTGGCAAATAGCGTGCGGTTTTGGCCTTTGTCACGCAAAAACCTTGTCGCAGTCACAAACAGGTCGCTTTCCTCACGCCAAGGCATTATAGATGCGCGCGTTTGTGGAGCCGTTGGCCGTGACCGACCGGCTTCGAGAAAAAGAACTTGTGTAAGGCTCGCTGTCGATCGAGGTCATAGACCGGCATCGTCGAGCGGGTTTCGTCCAAAGGGCAGGAAGCAGATATGACGAACTGTGTCGTAGTGGGTTCGCAATGGGGTGATGAGGGCAAGGGCAAAATTGTCGACTGGCTCTCGGAGCGCGCCGACATCGTTGTGCGTTACCAGGGTGGCCATAATGCCGGCCATACGCTCGTCATCGATGGCGTCAGCTACAAGCTGTCGCTCCTGCCTTCCGGCGTCGTTCGTCCAGGCAAGATGGCTGTCATCGGTAATGGCGTCGTCGTCGATCCGCATGCGCTGATTGCCGAAATGGGCCGGCTTGCTGCCCAGGGTGTGACCGTAACACCCGAAAACCTGCGAATCGCTGAAAATGCCACGCTGATCCTGTCGCTCCATCGCGAGCTTGACGGTATGCGTGAAGATGCGGCCTCCAACAGCGGCACCAAGATCGGCACGACCCGTCGCGGCATCGGCCCGGCATACGAAGACAAGGTCGGCCGCCGCGCCATCCGCGTCATGGATCTGGCCGACCGCGATGCGCTGGAAGCCAAGGTCGAGCGTATCCTCACCCATCACAATGCCCTGCGTCGTGGTTTCGGTGCTCCGGAAGTCGAGCACAAGGACATCATGGAGGAACTGACCTCCATCGCCGATACGGTCCTGCCGTTCATGGACAGCGTCTGGCAGTTGCTGGACAAGGAGCGCCGCAAGGGTTCACGCATCCTGTTCGAGGGTGCGCAGGGCTCGCTGCTCGATATCGACCACGGTACCTATCCGTTTGTCACCTCGTCCAATACCGTTGCTGGCCAGGCCGCTGCCGGTTCCGGCATGGGCCCGGGTTCGCTCGGTTATATCCTCGGCATCACCAAGGCTTACACGACACGCGTCGGCGAAGGCCCGTTCCCAACGGAACTGACGGACGAAATCGGACAGTTTCTTGGGGAAAAAGGTCATGAATTCGGCACCGTGACGGGCCGCAAGCGCCGTTGCGGCTGGTTCGATGCTGCTCTTGTGCGCCAGTCGGTTGCAACCAACGGCATTACCGGCATCGCGCTGACCAAGCTCGACGTTCTCGATGGTCTCGAAGAGCTGAAGATCTGCGTCGGCTACATGCTTGACGGCCAGAAAATCGATTATTTGCCGGCTTCGCAGGCCGCTCAGGCGCGTGTCGAGCCGATCTACATCACGCTCGAAGGCTGGAAGGAATCGACGGTCGGCGCCCGCACCTGGGCCGAGCTTCCTGCCCAGGCGATCAAGTATGTGCGCCAGGTCGAAGAGCTTATCGGCGCCCCGGTTGCACTGTTGTCCACAAGCCCGGAACGCGACGACACGATACTTGTGACCGACCCGTTTGAAGATTAATGTCAAGAATTGATTATCCATTCGGCCGGCCGATGCCGGCTACCATGAGAAAGTGCTGATGGCTGATTTTGTAGCGGTGATCCGCCGCGCTGTTGACGGTTTGGCGACCAACACGCCCGAGGCGCGCACGCGGGTTTATGAAAAGGCCCGCGGTGCCGTCCAGCGCCAGCTTGAGAACATGAAGCCTCGTCCGCCGGAGGAAATGCTGCGGCGGCAGATGGACAAGCTGGAAGCGGCCATCATCGAGGTCGAGACCGAGCATGAGGAAGCGCTTCCGGCTGAGCCGGACGTAGCTGTCGCTCCTGCGCCGGTGCCTTATGAGGCGCCGGAACCGGTCGAGGAGTATGCCGAAGAGCCCGCAGCAGCCGCGGAACAACAGCACGCGGACGAGCTTGCCGCTTCGCATTCTCTTGCCGAACCCTATAGGGAAGAGGAACCTGCCGAGGCAGAAACCGTAGCCGAACCATATCGCGAGCCGGAAACGCATTGGGAAGAAGCGCCACATTCCGAGGCCGCAGCGAAATCGGCAGAGCACGACTGGCGGGAAGCCGCCGAAGAGCCTGTGGCCGAGCGTTACGGCGATTGGCGTGACGACGTTCCCGAGGAAAAGGCCGAATATCCGCAGCAGGTCGCTGTCGAGGAGACGACCTATAGTCCTGAAGCCGATTCGCGCGAGGAAGCCTCTCCATTCGCCGAAGAACGCCATGAAACGCATTCCTTTGCGGAACGTGACTCTGCTTCCGCTGAATGGCAGGTAGAACCGCAGGCGCCGACGCAGGATTACGTCGCACCGGAAACCGTATCTGCGGACCACACGACATGGGCCGCCCCGGAACGGGAGCCGGTTCACCAGGCCGAAGAACCTCGTGCAGACTCGGCGTGGAACGAGGTCGACGACCTTACCCGCCATCTCGATGCCGGACATCGCAGCGCGCCGGTTGCCGCCCATTTCGGGGAGGAGATGCATGTCTCCGCCGAGCCGGTCCGCATGCCGCCAGCGACAGATATGCCGCAGACATCCCGGCCGGCGGACGAAGTCGACGAAGACCCGTTCGCAGCCTATGTGAACGCGCAGCCTTCCGCGCCCGTGGAGCAGCCGAAACAGGCTCAGGCACAGCCGCAGTCGCAGCAGGATGAGCAGCGTGACCCGTGGAGCGATCTGGAAGATCTGATCGGCTACACGAAGGATGCACCTTCTTCGGAGCAGAAGCCGCAAAAGGCGGCCGATGAAGATGATTTCAGCGATCTGCTGTCGCCGCCGGCCAAGCCCTATCGGGTGACGCCGGTTCGCAAGCGCAACTATGCCGGCATGATTCTCGGGCTTCTCGGCCTCATCATCATCGGCGGTGGCGCTTATGGTGCCTGGATGTATCGCGACAAGCTCAACGACATGGTTGGCGGTCTGATGCCGTCGGGCTCCAGCACGACCGAAACGGCTCAGCAAACGCCTGCTGCCAGCGCGCCGGCAAATTCCGGTACTGCCGCACAGCCGCCCGCTGCCCAGCCGCAGCCGAGCGCATCAACGCCTGCGCAACCACAGACGACCACGCCGCCGCCGGCTGACGGTTCGTCGACCGCGACGAAGTTCACGCAGAGGCTTCTCGAAAACGGAAGCGAAGTCGATGCAGGCCCGGGTGATGCGGGTAGCCTCGCGCAAAATGCCGAGGGACAGTCTGTTGCCCAGTTGAATGCGCCGCCGGCCGATCCCGCACCTGCAGCACCTTCGACCACCGGTACGGCAACTCCTCCTGCCGGAACTGCGGCACCGGCAACGCCCGGCGCGTCGGCGACCGAAGTGCCTGCTGCTGCCGGCGAGAAGATGTTCCTTTACGAGGAGCGTATCGGGCAATCCGCGCCAACAGCTATCGAAGGTAGTGTCTCCTGGTCTCTCCAGCGTGAGCCGGGCCAGAATGGGGGACCGGCGGAACCCGTGGTCCAGGGCCGTATCACAATTCCGGGTCGTGGTCTGACAGCCCTTCTGACCGTCAAGAAGAACAGCGATTCGTCCCTGCCGGCGAGCCATCTGATCGAGATCGTCTTCGCAGTCCCACCGGACTTTGAAGGCGGTGCCATCGACAGCGTTCTGCGGATTGCGATGAAGCAGACCGAGCAGGATCGTGGAAACGCACTGGTTGCGGTTCCGGCGAAGATCACCGACGATTTCCACATGATCGCGCTCAATGACTTCCCGGATGCGCAGAGGACCAACCTTGAACTCCTGAGATCACGAAACTGGATCGACATCCCGCTTGCCTATCGCAACGGTCGCCGCGCTCTGCTGACCCTGCAGAAGGGACCTGATGGCGTGAAGGCTTTCGACGAGGCGATCCGCGAGTGGAGCCAGAACACGAGTGGTCAGACCGGCCAGTAAGTGTCGCTCAATGAAATCCAAAGGCCCGCGGGTTTGAAAACCTTGCGGGCCTTTTTTCTTTTTATGGGTTGCGGGCCGGCCAAATGTCGCGCGGCGATATGCGCTAATGTCGCATTGACAATCATCAGCTTCGCGGTGATGAGGTTCAGCCATGCGCTTCCTTCGGAAACTTATCAGAGACGGATTTTGCGGCGGCCCGCTGGCCGCTCTGATCGGCGTGCTGATGGCGCTGCAAGCCCTGATCGGAGGCTTCGGCACCGGTGCGATGGCATTTGCCTCCCCCGCGGAAATGGTTATCTGTTCCACCGAGAGTGCCGACGGTCATTCGCAGCATGCGGTTGATCCGCATGCCGGCCATGGCGGGATGCATGGTTCGGGTGAGCCGAAAAACGCCAAACATGCCAAGGATTGCTGTCTGACCGCCTGCCAGGTGGCGGCTGCGGTCCATGTCGGTATTCCGTCCAAGGCGCCGGCACCGGTCGGGCGCATCGCGATCGACGCGGCGACGCTTGTTTCCGTAGTCGAGGCGTCCGTCACCCCGCGGAAGCTCGGCCTTAGCGGCGATGCAAGAGGCCCGCCGATCCTTCCAGTCTGACGTCACGTTTCCCGCCGGTTTCTACCGGCTGTCGTCCTATTGGAGATCATCATGACCTTTTCCCGGATAGTTCTTCCGGCGTCGCTGTGCGCAGCGTCCTTTTTGGGAGGCGCATATGCAGGCTGAGCCCGCGCAACCGTCCTTTGCCGCCATCAGGCAGTTCATCACGCGCCTTCACTTCTATGTCGGCCTGTTCGTCGGGCCTTTCCTGCTTGTTGCTGCGGTAACCGGCACGCTTTACGTGCTCACGCCGCAGATCGAGAGCATGCTTTACAGCGATCAGCTAGTCGCGCGCACTGCCGGCCCCGAGCATCCGCTGTCGGAGCAGATCGCGGCGGCAAGGGCATCGATCGGAGAGGCGCCGCGGCTGTTTGCCGTGAGGCCCGCGACCGCGCCTGGGCTGACAACGCGGGTGATGTTCACCCAGCCTGATCTGGGGGAATCCGAAACCCGCACTGTGTTCGTCGATCCGGCATCGCTGGCGGTTCAGGGCGAGTTGATCACCTATGGTACGAGCGGCATCCTGCCGTTACGCATCACGCTCGATTACCTGCATCGCAACCTGCTGCTCGGTGATATCGGACGGCATTACAGCGAGCTTGCCGCATCCTGGTTGTGGTTCTCGATCCTCGGGGGCCTGCTGCTGTGGTATTGGCAGCGAAGCGTGGCGCGTCCCAAGGCTGCCAAGGTCAGTGGCTGGCAGCGTTCGCGCAGGCTCCATACGCTGATCGGCCTGTGGACGGCGCTGGGCCTGCTGTTTCTCTCCGCAACCGGGCTTACCTGGTCGCGCTGGGCGGGTGGCAATATCGATACGTTCCGCAACGAAGTCGGCTGGATCACGCCGGCCATCACCACGGCGCTCAATCCGCAGGCGGAAGAGCCGGTTCTGGGCGAGCATGCGGCGCACGGCATGGGTGCGGCGGTCGAGACGGCACCGCCGGTTTCCGAAGCGGATATGGTTGCCCGTTTTGATCGAGTGGTCAGCTCAGCTCGCGCAGTCGGTATCGATTCGCCGATGATCGAGATCCGGCCGCCGCGCACCGTTGGCCAGGCATTCCGTGTCAGCGAGTATGATCGCAGCTGGCCGACGCAGGTGGATACGATCGCCGTCGATCCCTCCAATTTCAACGTCACGAGCCGGGCGGATTTCGAAGCGTTTCCGATCGTCGCCAAGCTGATCCGTTGGGGGATCGATGCCCATATGGGCGTGCTGTTCGGTGTTGCCAATCAGCTCTTGATGGCGGTGCTCGGCCTCGCGCTGACAGCGATGATCATCTACGGCTACCGCATGTGGTGGCTGCGCCGTCCCGCGCCCGGCGCATCGGCACGAACGCTGATCCGCAGCTTTTCCTACCTGCCGCCCGTCGCCAAGATCACGGCGCTTGCGGTGGCTCTTGTCTTCGGTATCGCCCTGCCGGTGATGGGTGTCAGCCTGCTGGTCTTCCTGTTGATCGATTTCTTCCGTGCGGCGCTTGCGGAGATGATGGCGGCCGAACGGCGCAACATGCCGCCGGGCATGCGCTGAGGCGAAGAGCTGCAACAAAAAAACAAGCCCGCGGTGATCGCCGCGGGCTTGTCGTTTATCTAAGCGATTTTGGGACCGATCAATCGGGGGAGCGAACCAGAATCTTGATCTGGCTCTTTTCCGCAACCAGCGTATCGAACCCTTGGGCAACGATATCGTCCAGTTCGATGCGCTTGGTCACCAGTTTCTCGGCGGAGAAATAGCCCTGGACCATGAGGTTCATGACGGCCGGGAAGACGTCGCGATAGGCGATCGTGCCCTTCAGGCTCTTTTCCTTCAGGACCACCGTGTTGGGCTGGAAGGGGGCTTCCTTTTCCCAGATCGAGACGATGACCGTCTCGCCCTCATAGCGGGTCGCGTCGATGCATTGCTGAAGGACGGCAGGCACGCCGGTGACTTCGAACGTGACATCAACGCCGCCGGGCGTCAGTTCGCGGATCCGCTGGGCTGCGTTTTCCTTGGACGGGTCGATTATGCTGGTGGCGCCGAGTTCGATCGCCTTGGCGCCACGCTGCGGAGAAAGCTCGACGACATGGATGGCGGAAGCGCCTGCCACCTTCAGGGCTTCGACCACGAGCAAGCCGATCGGGCCGGCGCCGAAGACGGCTGCGGTGCCGCCAGCCTTTAGGCTGGAAATGCGCACGGCATGCAGGGCGACCGCTGCCGGCTCGACGAGAGCGCCCTGTTCGTAAGACAGCCCCTCGGGCATCTTGTGGACCCAGCGCTCGCCCACCGTCGTGTAGCCGGCAAAACCGCCGCCGCCACCGGAAAGGCCGTGGAAGCCGAGATTGTCGCAGAGATTGTATTTGCCGTGGAAGCAGGCATCACACTTGCCGCAGGCGAGGATCGGCTCGACCACGACGCGGTCGCCCGGCTTGACGCGCTCGACACCTTCGCCGATTTCGGACACTTCGCCGGAGAATTCGTGGCCCATGATGATCGGGGCGACGTCGTGGCTGACCGGATGCGGAGCCTTGACCGGCACGAAGATCGGGCCTGCCACATATTCATGCAGGTCGCTGCCGCAGATGCCGGCCCATTTGACCTTGATCTTCACCTGTCCTGCTGCGGGCTTCGGCTCGCTGACTTCCTCGACGCGAATATCCTTGGCGCTGTACCAGCGTGCTGCTTTCATTGCTTATTCTCCTCTAGGCTCTGACTTGCGCAGTCAGTCGGTTCTATCGGGGAAGCATGCGGAACTTGATGCACGACAGCGTGAGGGAAACTCGAAACCTGGTCAAAGTGTCGCAGCTTTGAGACAGGTGCGGATACAAAAAAGCCGCAACCATTTGGCCGCGGCTTTTCTAAATTAGTCTTTATTTTTGGATGATTAGGCGTCGACCACGCGCAGGGCCTGGGCCTGTGCGAGGGCTTCCTTCTGAACGGCGTCCTGCACCTTTTCGAAGGCACGGACTTCGATCTGGCGGACGCGCTCGCGGCTGATGTCGAATTCCGACGACAGCTCTTCCAGCGTGATCGGATCCTCGGTCAGGCGGCGGGCCTCGAAGATGCGGCGTTCACGATCGTTCAGCACGCTCAACGCCTTCGCCAGCATCCGGCGGCGCGTGTCCAGCTCGTCCTGCTCGATCAGCACGTCTTCCTGGCTGTCCGAGTCATCCACCAGCCAATCCTGCCACTGGCCGGCTTCGCCCTCGGAGGCGCGGATAGGCGCGTTCAGCGATGCGTCGCCGGAAAGCCGGCGGTTCATCGAGATGACTTCTTCCTCGGATACATTCAGCTTGGTGGCGATCTCTGCGACCTGATCAGGCTTCAGATCGCCTTCATCAATCGCCTGAATCTTGCCCTTGAGGCGGCGCAGGTTGAAGAACAGGCGCTTCTGGTTGGCGGTAGTGCCCATCTTCACCAGCGACCACGAGCGCAGGATGTATTCCTGGATCGAGGCCTTGATCCACCACATGGCGTAGGTGGCAAGGCGGAAGCCGCGTTCAGCGTCGAATTTCTTCACGGCCTGCATCAGGCCGACATTGCCCTCGGAGACCACTTCGCCGATCGGCAGGCCGTAGCCGCGATAACCCATGGCGATCTTTGCCACGAGACGAAGGTGGCTGGTCACCAGCTTGTGGGCGGCATCACGGTCACCATGCTCGGCGTAACGCTTCGCAAGCATGTATTCCTGCTGGGGCTCCAGCATGGGGAACTTGCGGATTTCGTCGAGATAACGATTGAGGCCGGCTTCCCCGGCGGTAATGGAAGGCAAAGTATTGCGGGCCATAAAGCACCCCTTTCCAAACGTTGTCGGCTCCCTCAGACGTCTATTGTCCCTGCTTGAAGGCGAACCGAATATGGCGCGGATCGTTCCCGATCCCGCACCAATGCAGGTATCAAGTAAGTACGGCGGAACAGTGATTCAAGATATCACGAAGGCGTTATATCATTACGTTTTGGTAATGCTTCTGCGCCTTTTCGGGTCACCGATAGACCCGTTCCGAAAGGGCTCTCATTCCTGACCTGACCATCATTTCATAGACCATGCGGCGGGCTATCGGATTGTGCAATCTTACTGCCTTGGAGCCGAGGAAGTCGGTTTCGACGTGATCGAAGGCGCGAAGGTCGGCGGCATCATCGATGATGCGGCGATAGAAATCGTGAAACTGCTTGCGGCACACATAGGTCTTGTACTTGGTCATGCAGAAGGTTGCGAGTTCGTGCTGTCGTTCCCGCAGAAAGTCGGTCACGCCGACGGTCACTTCCGGCCATGCCGGATTGAACGTGTCGTCGAACGCGATGATTCCGTGCGGAGCGAGCGTGCTGAGCGCCAGCATGCTGTCAGCGCTCACATGATGCAGCATATGTCCGCCGTCAATGCTGAAGAAGCGCGTATGGCCGATCTTGCCGACGATCTCGTCTGGCTGAAGCTGCGTGCTATCGCCGCTGATGACCAGATCCTGATCCACCGGCAGGTTCAGCCTCTCTCCATTGTCGATGAAACGCCGATATTGCGTATCCGTTTCTCCCGCCTTCTGCTCTATGTCGAACAGGTCGATCGCGAGGATCTTTTCGGTGCTGCCGCAGACTTTTTTGAAGAGAAAGTAAGAGCGTCCGTAAAACACGCCGATCTCGGCAATGCCGCCGCTCAAGCCATGTGCGCTTTGCGCCTGCAGCAAGGCCATGAAAACAAGCGCATCGGGCGGATCGATATAGCCCTCGACGGTTTGCAGGTCCTTGAAGATGAATTTCCGGATATCTCCGTTCATATCGCTGGTCCTCTACCGTTCGTAGGGCTGCCCCGGTGAGGCGAATGTGATAAGGAAAGTCGATGCGGACGGATGATCTATGAAGTCCTGATTTCCCTGATGTTCTTGCTGCTCTGCAGCAAAAATGATTGACTCTGGTCTTTATTGCCTGTTTTCAAGGAATCTTCCTCGGTCTAGGCATTCCAAATAAGTACATTATTTTCATAAATTGGAAATGTATTATTTTAATATTGTGTTTATGCAGTTGTTTCAGCCGCTGGTTGCTTTTATCTCTCTGGATACATCGAATTCGGCCGTGCATCGATTTTCAGATGCACGGCCGCCCAATCGGTGGGTGGTTTGGTTGGCATGAACGTATCCGGGCTAGAGGCAGCATTTTTCCACATCATGTGCGCTGCTTCGGCGATAGCGGCTATAGCCGCCCCAGGCCTGGCAGCGGGAAAGGCCGATATCCTTGAGCTGTTCGTCATTCAGGTCCATCAGCGCAAATGCGGTGCGGCGCCGATTGAGCCATGCGGCGATCCTGCCAATGGGATTGGTGAAGAGGTTTTCCTTCTTCGCCGACTCCGATGAGACGCTTGTATTGCCGTCCGCGTCGGGCGGCAGATCGAAGGCATAGTCTATCGGTTCCGGTGCGCGGCCAAAGGCCGCCCGGTTTTCATTCTTCATGATATCCTCCTGGGGTGTCGGCCTTATCTTTTCTGGCCGGGAAGGGGCGGCTGTTCAGCCGCTCCCGTTATTGCCATGCCCGAGGCTCAGCGGCCGGTATGGGCTCCTGTCGATGCGGCTGCGCGTGCTGCAGCTTCCGCTTCACGAAGAACGGTGGCGCATTCCTCGCAGCATACTTCGACGGTCTTTCCGCCTATCCGGACGGCGATGCGGGTGTCATCCAGTTCGCAATCGCACACGGCGCAGGTATTGTCCTTCATCTCATCTCTCCGGTGTTTGGTTTCGATACGCTGAGGAAACACCCATCAGGGATTTTGCGCTGTCAGAATCTTTAGCGATCTGCACTTCGGCGCCGCTGAAACGGTCATGTCGGCGACAGTCAGCGCAGTCCGGCAAAACGCTGGAATTCGGCCGGCGTGCGGCCATAGGCTTGCCGGAAGGCAGAGGAAAAATGGCTGTGGCTGGAGAAGCCGAGATCGAGCCCGAGCTCGGTCAGGTCGTCATAGCTGCCGAGCAGGTCGAGCGCGCGGGCAAGCCGGAGGCGCAACTGGTAGCGATAAAGTGGCATGCCTTCCACCTTGCGGAAGACCTGGGTGAGATAGACGGGCGACACACCGGTCTCGTTGGCAATCTCCGACAATGTCCAGCGTCGCGCGAGGTCGGAGGAAAGCAGTAGCTTGGTGCGGTTGACGAGTTTCTGGGTGCTGAAACCGGGTGTCGGGGGACGTGCGGTCCGCTCGCCGACGGAGCGGCGTACAAGTGTGAGCGCCAGAGCCTCGCCTTCCAGCGGTTCGGCGATACGGTTGAGCAGGCTATGCCGTAAGAGGGCCACTTGCGCCTGTGCGCGGGCATCGATGCCGAGGCGCTGCTTGTTGAAGGCGAATTTTTCTCCCGCGCGGCGATGGAGGGCGGGGACCACTTCGTCGAACAAGGCTTCCGGCAGGCCGACGCTGATCGAGCAGTCGCCACCTTCTACCGGGTGGCTGATTCGATAGACATCGCCCTTGTTGAAGAACAGGACCTGGCTGGCCTCGGCCACCGCCTCGTCATCGCCAATATGGCGCATGAAGACGCCGCGATAGGGGAAGACGAGGCATGTGTTGCTGGCTGTCTCTTCCTCACTCATATGCCGGCATGCGCCGTCGCAAACGACATCCCAAACCGTGACGAGCTCGGTCTCCAGCAGTTTGGTCGATTGCATATGGCTCACGGACATGGCGACAGGGCATTCCCCCGGTAATCATCGCCGAGATATACCCTTGTTCGTGTTTTGTTTCCATCCCCAAAAATGGGGCGTAATCCTTGGCGACGAGGTTGCGCCCGCTTCGCAAGTTTTGTCTTAGCCGCGCAAAGCTTCGACCAGTGCCGCCATGTCGTCTGGCATCGGTGCTTCGAATTCCATGATCTCGCCGGTGCGGGGATGTTCAAAGGCCAGCAGGAAGGCGTGCAGGGCCTGGCGCGGGAAGGCGGCGACGACGCTTCTTACCGGTTCGGGCAGACGGTTCGCCTTGGTGCGGAAGCCGCCGGAATATTCCGGATCGCCGACTAGCGGATTGCCGACATGCGCCATGTGAACACGGATCTGGTGGGTGCGGCCCGTTTCAAGCCTGCATTCGATCAGGGAGGCAAGCGCTGTGGCGTCAGGCGTTTCCTGAAAGCGCTCCATCACCTCGTAATGGGTGACCGCATGACGGGCGTCGGCGGAATCCTCCCGCTTGACCGCGCGCTTGGTGCGGTCGCCCGTGGCGCGGCCGAGCGGCGCGTCGATCGTGCCCTTCAACTGGCTCGGGCGGCCCCAGACGACGGCCTGATAGGCGCGTTCCAGATCTCCCGAACGGCCGTGATCGGCGAATTGCTCGGCGAGATGGCGGTGGGCGATGTCGTTCTTGGCGGCAACCATGACGCCGCTCGTCTCCTTGTCGAGGCGATGAACGATGCCGGGACGCTTGACGCCACCGATGCCGGAAAGGCTTGCACCGCAATGGTGGATGAGCGCGTTGACCAGCGTGCCGGTCCAGTTGCCGGCGCCTGGATGGACGACTAGGCCGGCCGGCTTGGCGATGACGATCAGGTCGTCATCCTCATAGAGAACTTCAAGCGGAATATCCTCGCCCTTGGGCTCCGGATCCTCGGGTTCAGGCTGGACGAGTTCGATCACGTCGCCGGGCTGAATCTTCTTCTTCGGCTCGGTCACGACCTTTCCGTTGATCGTGACCGCACCTTCCTCGATGAGCGCCTTGATGCGGTTGCGGGACAATTCTCCGTCAACCTGTGCCGTCAGCCAGGCATCCAGCCTTCCGCCGTCGTCCTCTCCGGCATTCAGGACTTTCCTTGGCAGCCCGGCTTCGCTAAAGGTCTCGCTCATTCAATCATTCCGTTCAAAGGACAGTCCATGCCGCAGCCCGATCTCGAGGACAAGGAACAGCCACTCGATCCGGCCATGGAGCGTATCCGCCAGAAGATGGTGCGCCTGCAGCTCATTTCGGGCGGTATCTTGGTGGTGTGCTTTATGGCGGTCATTGCCGCCATTGTCTACAAGATCTCCCAGCGCCCGGAAGCGCCTGCGATTGCCGCTACTTCCGGTGGTTTCTCCGTTCCTGCCGATCAGCCGCTTGCCGTAACCGCGGCCCTGCCGCCCGGCTTCGATATCCAGCAGGTTTCGCTTTCGGGTAGCCAGGTGCTGTTTTACGGTGCCCTGAACGGCACTCCGAAACTCTTCATCTTCGATCTCTCCGTCGGTCGCGTGATCGCCGACGTGACCGTTGGCCAGGGGCGGTGATGAATGTGATCCGCATTGAAAATGCGGATGATGCCCGCATCGACGAGTTCCGCTCCATTCGCGAACGGGATCTCGTCGGAAGGCATGGACGTTTCATCGCCGAGGGAACGGTAGTGCTGCGCATGCTGGCGGCGGCGCATAAGCGCGGTGGCGAGTTTTTAGCCGAGAAAATCCTCATTCTTGAAAACCGGCTTGCCGGGGTGGCCGACATTCTGGTCGATTTTCCCGCCGAGGTGCCCATCTATGTCGCCGACAGCGCGGTGCTGGACGGTATCGTCGGCTTTCACCTGCATCGTGGTATCCTTGCTGTCGGCAAACGGGTGAGGGACGTGCAGGCTTCGGAACTGCTTGCTTCGTTGCCGGACCGTGCGCTTGTGGCGGCCGCGATCGGCATATCCAATCACGACAATATCGGTTCGATCTTTCGCAATGCGGCAGCTTTCGGTGTCAGCGCCGTACTGCTAGACGAAAGCTGTTGCGATCCGCTTTATCGCAAGTCCCTGAGGGTGTCGGTCGGTGCCGTTTTGCAGGTTCCTTACGCGCGGGGCGGAACGACACTGGAGTTGGTGTCTGGTCTTTTCGAGAACGGCTTTTCCGTGTGGGGGCTTTCTCCTGCCGGTCGAACGGAAATCCGCAAGGTTCAACCGCAGCCGCGGATGGCGCTTTTGACCGGAAGCGAGGGAAATGGCCTGCCCTCGGCGTTGATGGAAAAAATCGAGACGGCCAGCATCGCTCAGGCGCCAGGTCTCGACAGTCTCAATGCAGCGACAGCAACAGGTATTGCGCTTTATCAAATTGCCAGTGCCCAAGGGGGCATCTGACCGATCCCAGGCTTATTGATTTGTTGTCGATCTGCTGGTCGTTTCGAGCAGCGAGCGGACGCGTGTCGCGAGGCTCCGGCGTTCGTCTCCCGCAGGCTTGCCGGCAATCATGGCATTGATCGGCGATGATTTGCCCTCGGAGAGCGAAGTCATGGCCACCATGTTGGCGGCTATCGTTGCCATTTCCTCGCGCAATACGTCGTCGTTAGTGGTCGTCTTGGCATTCGCCACGCGCTCCGAAAGCGCCGTCGCACGGTTTCGCGAATCACCGGCAAGCTGGGTAATGCGGGCTTGCGTATCGTCATCCGATTTTGCCGGAGGGGCCTTTGTCGAGGGCTTGGCGGGTGTTTCCTTTGCAACTGCCAAGGCCGGCTTTATCTCGCTCTTGACCGTCATCTTTTCACGCAAGCGGGCCAGCTCCTCGTTGCGACGCTCCAGCGCCGTTTCCTTGTCGGTCCTCAGGGACACTTCCTTGGTGAGTTTGTCTTCCAGCTTCGTAGAACGGTATTCCTCGTTGGCAAGGCGCGTTTCGGCTTCCTTGGCCCTTGCCGTCTGGATACGGACATCCTTGCGAAGAGTATCACGTTCCTCTCGCAGAGCACTGATGCGGAATTTCAGGTTCTCGACTTCGGTCTCTCGGGTCGAAAGGTCTATCCGGGTATTGTCCCGCTTGGATACGAGAAGCTCGATCTCCTGTTTCAATTCCTGGATATCTATATCCTTGCCGATGCTCTGTTCTTCCGAGGCCTCCAGCGCGGCCTTCAATTCGGCGATATAGCTTTCTTCCTGACGCAACTGCGATTTCAAGTCTGCGGCAGCAACATCCAGATTTTCGGCAACGGCTTTCAGTTCGATATTGTCGGCAGTGAGCCTGCGCACTTCGTCCCTGAGGTTGTCGCCCTGCAACGTCAGAGAGACGATCTTGTCCTTCTCCTGCACCAGTTCCTGCTTGGTGCGCGCATTTTCTGCTGCGTAGACGGCGCGCGCCATGTCGCGCTGGGCCCGGACTTCCTGCGGGCTGATCGGTACCGTGGCCCTGATGCGGTTTTCGGTGAAGACAACGATGCGGCGATGAATTGCAGGCGCAACCAGCATCGCGATCAGTAGGGCGCTCAGGAAGCCAAGGCCAAAAAGCAGAGCAAATTCGATCACGACGGGGCCGTCTTGGTGTGTATGTGCAGGGATGCACGTTTAAGCATGCAGATCAGAAAGCGGCAAGCACGCAGTTTGTCGTCAACTCGCCTCAACCCACAAGGAAAATCAGAAGGGGTTCCAGGTGGGCGAGCGGGTCAGCTTCAGATAGCCGATATTGACGCCCAGGCGTGCGCCAACACCCGTCCTGATCGGAACGAGGATGACGTTTTCGTTGCGCAGCACGGTCATGCCGACGCCTGCGACGACAAATGCGGAGCCGGATACGCCGCCGAACCGGGCATAAAGCGAATCAACCGATGGGAGATCGTAAACGAGCATCATCACGCGCGTGCCCTGACCACCATAGTCGATGCCAAGCGACGGGCCCTGCCAGAAGCTCGGGTGCTGGCCGGCATTCTTGGTGTAAAGCTGGCCTTCCCCATAGGTGAGGCCGGCGATGAAGGCGCCGGAGCCTTCCTGGCCGAGGATGTAACCATTCGGCAGACCGAATTTCTGGAAGGCGTTTTCCACCACCTTCGCCAGTCCGCCGCTGGTCGAGCCGAAGAAGCCGTGACCTGCATCGACGACTTCCTGCAGCGAATACTGGTTGCTGTTTTGCTGCGCGGTAGCCGGCATGGCGCAAAGCCAGACAGTCGCAAACGCAGCGATCAGGGCATTCAGGCGAAGGGCGAGAGCGGAGACGTGGAGGCGGCGCATGTTCAGGTCCGTTTTTAATTCGTCCGTAAGGCGTAGCATCATGCTTCAGCGCGTACCATTCTGGCGAGATGATATTAACAACCAGTTAAGCATTTCAAATACTAAGATGTTGATATCTTTAAGGATGGGTACTGCTACGCATCGCTGACGTGACTTTTGCCATTCTTCCGGCAACCGTCTCCGACCCGTTACTGCAGCATGATTGGCTCGCTGAACTTGTCATTGTTGAGGCGTTGCCCGCCGTCATGGATGAAGCACAGATTGCCGAAATGGGACAATTCGACAATCTTTGTCATCTTCTTGAGCGTGGGCTTAATGGTCAATTTACCAAACGTAGTGTCATTATGCCGGCCTTATCGTTCCATCCCCGCACAACCTTGCCATGGCAAAAAGCGGCGGTTGGCGCCAGATGCATCAGGAGAACAGCATGCCGAAAAACCCCAATCTCACCCTGAGCGGTCCGGATCTGGCGGCACTCCTGTGCAGCCGTGTCTGCCATGACGTGATCTCGCCGGTCGGTGCAATCAACAATGGTCTCGAGCTCCTCGACGAGGGGGCTGCCGATGCCGACGCGCTCGATCTCATCCGCACTTCGGCGCTTAACGCCTCGGTACGTTTGAAGTTCGCCCGGCTTGCCTTCGGTGCTTCCGGTTCTGTTGGCGCATCTATCGATACCGGTGAAGCTGAAAAGGCTGCCAAGGATTTCGCTGCGGCAGAAAAGAAGACTGAGGTTACCTGGAGCGGTCCGCGGGCGATCATCCCGAAAAACCGGGTCAAGCTGCTGCTTAACCTGTTTCTCGTGGCCTATGCCGGCATCCCGCGCGGGGGTTCGGTGGAGGTCGAGCTTGAGAACCCCGAAACGGACGCCCGTTTCACAATCACGGTCAAAGGCCGGATGATGCGGGTTCCGGCCAAGTTCGTCGAGATCTGCACCGGCGTTCTGGAAGAGGCTGTCGATGCTCACACGATCCAGCCTTATTATACGGTTCTGCTGGCTGAAGAATGCGGCATGGATCTGAAGCACGTCGTTTCCGAAGACAAGATCAGCTTCATTGCGGAAATGGCGACCGAATAAGCTTAGGCGAGGGCGCCCCTTCGGGCGCGCGTAACGTTTCGTTAGCCGCGATCCGCTATATCTGCAGGGTCTACCGCCGTGGCGGTCGCTGAAGGGGAGCGGGTTATGCAACGTCTGATGATCGCAGATAGTACTGATATTGTGCGGAAAGTCGGCAAGCGTATTCTTTCCGAACTGGGATTTCTTGTCGCTGAAGCGGGCGATTCTCGCGATGCGCTGAGAGGCTGCCAGACCGAACTGCCGAATTTCATGATCGTCGATGCGAGCCTCGACGGGGCGCTGGACCTGATTGCGGCCGTGCGTGCGCTACCCAACGGAAAGAGCGTTAAGATTTTCTACTGCGTCATTGAGGCCGATCTGAAGCGGATGATGGCAGGCAAGCGGGCAGGGGCCGACGATTTCCTGCTGAAGCCATTCGACCGCAAGATCCTCACTTCGGTGTTTTCTCCTTACGCTGCCGCAGCCTGATCGCGGCCGAAGTTCTGACGTCCAGGTTTGAACGGCGACCTCGGTCGCCGTTTTTTGTTGGGTGCACTTAACATGCCTAAGGCGGACAAAATAAAACCCGCCTGGCGCACCAAGCGGGTTTTAAGGCAAAGGGGAATGCCGTAGGCGTCAGGCCGTTTCGGCGTATTCCGCACCATCCGGCTCGCGAAGCACGTAGCCGCGGCCCCAGACGGTTTCGATGTAGTTTGCGCCACCGGCAGCGTTTGCAAGCTTCTTACGCAGCTTGCAGATGAAGACGTCGATGATCTTCAGTTCCGGCTCGTCCATGCCACCGTAAAGGTGGTTCAGGAACATTTCCTTGGTGAGCGTGGTACCCTTGCGGAGCGAAAGCAGCTCCAGCATCTGGTATTCCTTGCCCGTCAGGTGAACGCGCTGGCCGCCGACTTCGACGGTCTTGGCGTCGAGGTTCACGATCAGTTCGCCGGTGATGATGATCGACTGGGCGTGACCCTTGGAGCGACGGACGATCGCATGAATGCGAGCAACCAGTTCGTCCTTGTGGAACGGCTTGGTCATGTAGTCGTCGGCGCCGAAGCCGAGACCGCGTACCTTGTCCTCGATGCCGGCCATGCCGGACAGGATGAGGATCGGCGTCTTGACCTTGGACAGACGGAGCGTCCGCAGAACTTCATAACCCGACATGTCGGGCAAGTTCAGGTCAAGAAGAATGATGTCATAGTCGTATAGTTTGCCAAGATCGACGCCCTCTTCACCAAGATCAGTGGTGTAGACGTTGAAGCTTTCCGATTTCAGCATCAGCTCGATGCTCTGCGCTGTCGCGCTGTCATCTTCGATGAGTAGAACCCGCATATTTTTCCCCTTTACCGCCGCGCAAGGTTACCTTTTGCCCCCTCACTCGTTACGGATCCAGACTGTGCCTGATTTGGAAGCTGCCACCAAATGGTTAACAAACTGTGACCTGATTTGGCAAGGTGCATCAATTTATTAAGCAAAATAAGTAGCAGCCTGTTTTCCTTTACGGATTGGACATCACCATGTTGAATCAGCGAACGAGGAAGTTTCGCTAAGTGATTCTTGCGGCTGACACATTGCCGCTGTCCAATTCGGACTTGGTATTTACCGACCCTTAAACGATCGTCTTTATCATTAATGATGCCCGTAAACGAAAAGTTAATGCCGCGTCAAATTTATTAACGCGTCAGAAATTTTTTGATCTGCAGTGTAACAGGCAGATCACGGGCCGGGGTGTTGGTATCCACGGAGTATTGCGTATGAAGTCGCGTGACAGCCTTGTTCGCCTGAAGGGATTTCAGGTTAACGAAAAGCGTCGTCAGCTGCAGCAGTTGCAGATGATGATGGCAGAATTCGAACGGATGGCGAAGGAACTGGAACACCAGATCACGCTTGAAGAGAAAAAGTCCGGGATCACCGATCCGGGTCATTTCGCTTATCCGACCTTTGCAAAGGCCGCACGGCAGCGGGCGGATAACCTGCAGGTCTCGATTCGAGAACTGAAGGTTCAGCAGGATAGTGCCGAACTGGCACTGGAAGAGGCGGAGGCGGAACTCGCCAAGGCTTCGGCGCTCGAAGAGCGTGACGGCGGGATGCGCGCCCGCGCCTAACGCGCGGATGCATCGAGGAGCTGAAGAGGGCGACCCGCAAGGGGCGGCGCCCTTTTTCCATTTTCTGTACGGCTGCAGATCGTTCAGCCGATCGTCTTCTGCTTCGAAGTGAAGCGATGATTTATTTGATGACGTCCTGCCATTCGGGGTAGCGCTCGACCTGGGCCTTGAAGAAGGGGCAAAGCGGAATGATCTTCCAGCCGCCCTGGCGTGCATCATCAACCGCGAATTTTGCCAGAGCCTGACCGACGCCCCTGCCGCGCAGGGCATCCGGAACGCCGGTGTGATCGATGATGATCAGTTGCGGCGAGGTGCGGGAATAGGTCATCTCGGCCTCATGTCCCTCGACACTTGCGGCATAACGTCCACCCGATGTTTTCTCTTCGCGGCTGATTTCCATTTTGTTGCTCCTGTCGCATTCACATGTCGGCTTGGAGCATAAACCGATTTGCGCCATGTTATGAAGCTCAGCTTTCGACTTCAGTTTCGAGGCGTCTTTCAGGGAGTTTGCTTGAGCCGGATTGTACCGTTTTCGATACTGGGTCTGTCGGCAGTGCTGCTCGCATTCGGCGTGAGCCTGCCGATCATGCGGTTCGATCAGCTTTACTTTTTCAGCAGCGAGCCATCACTGCTGCAGCTTGTCGGAGAGTTGTGGGGAGATGGGAATTTCGGGCTGGCCATTGCTGTCGGCGTTTTTTCGCTCGCGTTTCCAGCAGTCAAGCTGATCGCTCTCGGGCTTGAGGTCGCGGCCGGCGAGGGGAGGTCGCAATTGCTTAGCCAAGCGATGCCGCATCTTGCCAGATGGTCGATGATGGACGTGATGCTTGTCGCGATCGTCATCTTCGCGGCGAAGACGAGCGGCGTTGCGACTGCCGTCACGCTTCCCGGTTTCTGGTGTTATGCGGCGTCCGCCGTGATTGCGGCCATCTTTCCCTCTGTGGTCAAACTGGGAAAGACGGATCGGCAATCAGGAAATGGATAAAACAAAGGATGCCGCGACCTTGATCACGGCACCCGGATAAGGGTGGCTTTTCGCCGGATGCGCCTAGTGGCGGTACTGCTGGATACGCGTCGTACGCAGGCCGGCAAGGCCATGATCGTTGATCGACGACTGCCAGGAGAGGAATTCTTCGACGGTAAGCGTATAACGGTCGCAGGCTTCCTCCAAGCTCAACAAGCCACCGCGAACAGCCGCGACAACCTCAGCCTTACGACGGATAACCCAGCGGCGCGTATTGGCCGGGGGAAGGTCCGCAATCGTAAGCGGGCTGCCATCGGGGCCGATGACATATTTAACTCGTGGACGGATCATTTCGGTCATTGGAACTCTCTACACAACACAAGACCACGCCGGAGAGCCTAGTCCGGCAGTTTTAACATTTGACTAAACAGGTTCCGCAAATGTGACCTAACTCGCAAAGGTCGTATTTTTTCTGTGCCTTAGCCCTCAACCCCCTGCAAAATAAGGCTTGCGGGGGAGGGGGAGAGGGCGAGAAAGTCGAATTGATCGTGTCGGGCTGTGCGAATTTGGCACGGGCCTGTATCATTTTTTGAAGTTTTTTCGCTAAATCATTGCGACTGAAAGGATAGTTCCTGTTAGTCCGGCATTGAGCGTGGCGGAACCTGTATGGCTGAATGTCAGCGTATCCCCTTGTTGCAACTGGGCGATAGCGGAAGACGACAATGTCGTGGAATTCCCGGCCGCGCCGGCAAGCGTCAGCAAGCCTGGACTACCATTGCGCGAAACCGTCACGCCATAGGCGGCGGCCGCCGCTGCCATAGAAAGCGTGAGGGCTATAAGATAAAGGCCGGTTGCGGGTATGACGATCGCGTTGCCTCCGCCCGCAACAGCCGCTCCGAGCGTAAAGCCGCCCCGGTTCAAGGCGAAGTCCGACATGCCGCTCTGTTGTCCCGAGGTCGGCGTGAAAGTCGTTCCGCTGCGATAGAGCCTGGCTGCAGGCTGGTTGGGCATGGTGACGCGGCCGGCGCCGTCGATGACTAGGCCGGCCTTCCAGTCTGAGCCCTCGCTGACCTTGATGGAGAAATTGGTGTCTCCTGCCAACCCCATTTCCGCATGGCCCGTCCAGCCGGACTGGAAAAGCAGCGTGGCCGTATCGATTGCCGACGCCTTGTTGATCTTCAGCCGATGGCTGTCGCCTGCATGATTGAACAGGCTGGCGGGAGAGGAGAGGGAGAGCCTGTTGGTGCTGTCGGCTGTGGCAGAGACGCCAATCGTCACGACGCCGGCGTTTTCGGGTAGGGGCATGTCCTGCCATGCCGATCCGTTGAAGACCTTCAGCCTGCCGCCTGTCTCGAACCATGCGCGCCAGCCGATGCCCGGCTTTGCAAAGGCCCAATAGCCATCCTGCCAGATGGCGATCTGGCCGATACGACCGCTCCACGCATCCGTGGCGTCAGTTGCGACTACGAAGCGATTTCCGGGCTCAGGCGTTTCCGGAGGGTTGGCGCTTTCGCCGATCACGGAAAGCTGAACGATCGCATCCAGCACCAGGAGGGCCTCGTTATAGGTGACGTGTTTCTGTGCCTGCGAGGGCATTATGAAGGGCATGTCGAGATTGGTGGTGCGGTCGCTCATGGTCATCTCCGGAAATCGTGTCTGCCGGATTTTATGGCCGTGCCGGTGATGCGGGGACGAAGTTGAGGCCAAGCTATTGAAACCGCTTGCGCGACCTTGCTATTCATCCCCGCGGTCTGCTTCGAGGGACTGCAAAGGGGGCCTGCGTCCTATCGGCGCAAGAACCTGATGATGCAGGGAAAGCTGTCGCAAACGGAACTGTTGGTGTCCTCATTGCGCTTGTCCTTATCCCCGCATATGCGAAGGTGGACCGGACATGAACGGGACGGATGGATGCGATATTCGGCATATTCGATCATCAAGCAGGCGCTTTCGGGCAACCGGCTGTGGAAACCGACCTGGCGTGAGCCGGAGCCGAAATCGCATTACGATGTGATCATTGTCGGTGGCGGCGGGCATGGTCTGGCGACGGCCTATTACCTTGCCAAGGAATTCGGCATCACCAATATCGCGGTGCTGGAAAAGGGTTATATCGGCTCAGGCAATGTTGGGCGCAACACGACGATCATCCGCTCCAATTATCTGCTCGAAGGCAATATCCCGTTCTACGAGTTTTCGCTGAAGCTGTGGGAAGGCCTCGAGCAGGATTTCAACTACAATGCCATGGTCAGCCAGCGCGGCGTGATGATGCTGGCGCATTCCGACGGGCAGCGCGATGCCTATGCGCGGCGCGGCAACGCCATGCGCATGCATGGGGTCGATGCGGAACTGCTGGATCGCAAGCAGCTTCAGGCATTGATGCCCTATCTCAATTACGACCATGCGCGTTTCCCGATCCTTGCCGGCCTGTTGCAGAAGCGCGGCGGAACGGTGCGGCACGATGCGGTCGCCTGGGGTTATGCACGCGGCGCAGATATGCGCGGCGTCGACATCATCCAGCATTGCGAGGTAAATGCCATCCGCCGCGACGAGCAGGGGCGGGCGACGGGCGTCGACACAAACAAGGGCTTTATCGGCTGCAACAAGCTGGCGCTGGCGACGGCCGGCCATTCCTCCGAGACCGCGCGAATGGCGGGGCTTGAACTGCCGATCGAGACCCATGTGCTTCAGGCTTTCGTCTCCGAAGGGATCAAGCCGGCGATTGATCATGTGATCGTCTATGGCGCCGGGCATTTCTACATCTCGCAGTCCGACAAGGGAGGCTTGGTCTTCGGTGCGGATATCGATTATTATTCGTCCTACGCCCAGCGCGGCAATCTTGCGACCGTCGAGCATACGATGGAGGAGGGCGTCTCGCTTATCCCCGGCCTGTCCCGCGGCAAGGTTCTGCGCTCATGGGGTGGGGTGATGGACATGTCGATGGATGGTTCGCCGATCATCGACCGGACGCCGATCGACAATCTCTACCTCAATGCGGGATGGTGTTACGGCGGGTTCAAGGCGACGCCCGCCTCGGGCTTCTGTTTCGCTCACCTGATCGCCAAGAACGAGAGCCATCATGTTTCGCGCTTCCTGCGGCTCGACCGCTTCGAGCGCGGCCACACAATCGATGAAGCGGGCAAAGGCCCCCAGCCGAACATTCACTGAGATAGTCCATGGCAAGCCTGATTACCTGTCCGCATTGCGGCACCAGACCCAAGGAAGAGTTTTCCATTCGCGGCGCGGCGCTTGAACGGCCGCATCCCGCCGCAAGCGAAGAGGACTGGCACGCCTATGTCTATCTGCGGGAAAACCCGAAAGGCCGGTACCAGGAATACTGGCACCACGCCGGTGGCTGTCGCCGCTTTGTGATCGTCGACCGTGATAACGTGAGCCATGACGTGTTCGGCGTTGTCGATGCCGCAGCGATCGGGGGGATGAGCGAATGACCTCTCATCGTCTCGGATCCGCCGGCCGGGTCAATCGCGGCCAGCCGCTGACATTCACGTTCGACGGCAAGACCTACAAGGGTTTCGAGGGAGACACGCTCGCGTCTGCCCTGCTTGCCAACGACCAGATGCTGATGGGCCGCAGCTTCAAATATCACCGTCCACGCGGACCGGTGACGGCCGGTTCTGCCGAACCCAATGCACTGATGACGATCGGGTCCGGCGCTCGTGCCGAACCGAATGTGCGGGCGACCGTTGCCGAGCTTTACGACGGGCTGACGGCCGTCAGTCAGAATCGCTGGCCTTCGTTGTCGTTCGATATCGGGGCGATAAACGGTCTGTTTTCGCCGATGCTCGGTGCGGGTTTCTACTACAAGACCTTCATGTGGCCGGCAGCGCTTTGGGAAAAGCTCTACGAGCCGGTCATCCGTCGCGCCGCCGGCCTCGGCAAGCTGACGATGCAGGCCGATCCGGACCGCTACGAGAAATCCTGGGCGCATTGCGATCTGCTGGTCATCGGATCCGGTCCGGCCGGGCTGATGGCGGCGCTGGCAGCAGGGCGTGCAGGTGCTCGCGTTATCCTCGCGGACGAAGGTTTTCGGCTTGGCGGATCGCTTTTGTCGGAAAGCGCATCTATCGGCGGCGCTGCTGCTGCCGACTTTGCCAAGTCGATGATTGAGGAACTGGCGGCACTTGCGAATGTCACGCTGATGTCGCGCACGACCGTATTCGGCTGGTATGACGATATGGTTTTCGGTGCCGTCGAGCGGGTGCAGAAACATGTTTCGACGCCATCGCCCGACCTGCCGATGGAACGGCTCTGGCGCATCGTCGCCAAGCGCGCCATCCTGGCTTCCGGCTCGGAAGAGCGGCCGCTGGTTTTCGGCGGCAACGACAAGCCGGGCGTGATGACGGCGAGCGCCATGCGCTCCTACGCCAACCGTTACGGTGTGGCAGCGGGCGGCAAGGTGGCCGTCTTCACCAATGGCGGATCGGGTTATCGCACAGCAGTCGATCTGGTGACCGCCGGTGTCGATGTGACGGCGATCATTGATGCGCGCGCGCAGTCTGCTGATGCCGTGCCGGATGGTGTGCGGGTGATCCGCAATGGCGGTGTCGTCGGCACCAAGGGCGGTAATCGCATCGATGCGCTGATTGCCGAACGTTCGGGTTTTCAGGAGGAGATCTCCTGCGATGCGCTCGCGATCTCGGGCGGCTGGTCGCCGGTCGTGCATCTGATGTGCCAGCGCGGCGCAAAGCCCATCTGGTCTGACGAAGCCCAGGCCTTCATGGCGCCGGATGTCGGATCGGCTTTCATCGCCGCCGGTTCTGCCGCAGGGGCCGAGACGATTTCTGCCTGCCTGAAGGATGGGGCCGGTAAAGCCACAGCGCTTGCGCGCGAACTCGGCTTTGCCGCCTACGAGGTGAACATCCCCGAGGTGGAAGGCGAATATGATCCGGCCTTTGCGCCGGTCTGGTACGTGCCGGGCGCAAAAGACAAGGCTTTTGTCGATTTCCAGAACGATGTGGCGGTCAGCGACCTCGGGCTCGCCCAGCGCGAAGGGTTCCGCCATATTGAGCACACCAAGCGCTATACGACCGCCGGCATGGCGACCGATCAGGGCAAGCTTGGCGGCGTCAACACGGTCGGCATCGTTGCCGGCATGCGCGGCGTCTCGCCGGCCGAGATCGGCACCACGACCTTTCGGCCGTTCTACACGCCGGTTTCCTTCGGAGCTTTGGCTGGAACAGCGCGCGGCGAGCACGCGGCTCCGGTTCGCACCTCGCCCTTGCATGACTGGGCGAAAAAGAATGGGGCCACTTTCGTCGAAGCCGGCTTGTGGCATCGCTCCGCCTGGTTTGCGCGGACGGGGGAGAATAGCTGGCGCGAAAGCGTCGACCGCGAGGTCAAGAATGTCCGCAGTAATGCCGGGCTTTGCGATGTCTCGACGCTCGGCAAGATCGAGATTTTCGGCACCCACGCGGCGGAATTCCTCAACCGTATCTATTGCAACAATTTCCTCAAGCTGCCGGTCGGCAGGGCGCGGTACGGCCTGATGCTGCGCGAGGACGGGATGATCTTCGACGACGGCACCACGAGCCGCCTTGCCGAGAACCACTATGTGATGACCTCGACGACGGCCTATGCGGCAGAAGTGATGGGGCATCTGGAATTTGCGTCGCAGACCTTCTGGCCTGACCTCGACGTTCGTTTTGTCTCCACGACCGACCATTGGGCGCAGATGTCGCTCGCCGGGCCCCGCGCCCGGACGATCATGAGCCGGGTGGTGGAAGACGATATTTCCGATGTTGCCTTCCCTTATCTTGCCGCCAGGACAGTGACGCTTCGCGGCGGGCTGAAGGCGCGGCTGTTCCGTATCTCCTTCTCAGGCGAACTGGCTTATGAGCTTGCCGTTCCGGCCGGTTACGGCGAGGCGGTTGCGGACGCGATCATGGAGGCGGGCAAGGGTGAGGGGATCTGCGCCTATGGCGTCGAGGCACTCAATGTCCTGCGCATCGAGAAGGGTTTTGTCACCCATAGCGAGATGGATGGCCGCACGACGCCGGACGATCTCGGCCTTGGCCGGATGATGGCGCTGCAAAAGCCGGATTTCATCGGCAAGCGGCAGTCGAGCCGTTTCGGCCTCACCGCTGCCGACCGGTTGCAGCTCGTGGGCTTGAGGCCGTTGGAAAAGCTCGATGAATTTTTGGCCGGCGCGCATCTGCTGAAGGAAGACGTGCCGCCATCGATGGCAAGCGACCAGGGCTGGGTGTCCTCGGTCTGCCACTCGCCGACGCTCGGTCACACGATCGGCCTTGCCATGCTGAAATCTGGCCGGGAACGCTATGGCGAAACCATCGTCGTGTGGGATGGATTGCGTGGGAAAGAGGTGCTGGCGCAAGTCTGTCCGCCCGTCTTCGTCGATCCCGATAACCGCAAGCTTCAGGGGTAAGCCATCATGTCGCTCACTCTCTATCACCGGCATGTGCTGGAAGATTATCTCGCAGGCTTCGAGGCCAAGGCCAATCCGAACCATCTGTCCGTCATCCGCCGTCCGGCGATTTTTTCGGTGTTGGCGCATCGCGGCAATGAGGCTTCCGTCAAGCAAGCGCTGAATTCGATCGAGGGTGCTCTGCTGCATGACTGCGCGCCGGGTGAGTGGCTGGTCGTCTCGACGGCGTCAGGCGCTGCTGTGGTCGAGAACCTTCTCGGTGAAATCACAGGTGCTTCGGCTGTCGATCAGAGCGATGGCCGGGTGCTGCTTAGGATTTCCGGCCCGAATGTGCGCAAGATCCTGGCGAAATGCGTGGCGGTGGATCTGCATCCCGATGCATTTTCCATCGGCGCTTCGGCCAACATGCTCTGCTGCCACGTGGTTGCCAATCTGGCGCGCACCGGAGCCGAGGCGTTCGAGATTATCGTGCCGCGTTCCTTCGCAGGCTCGGTATTCGAGGAAATGATGGAGATGGGCCGCGAGTTCGCGCTGACTGCCGCTTTTGCGGAGTGGTGAGGCGGATCGTCAGTCAGAGTGATGACTGATGACGCTCACTGGATAAGTATTTTTCGCTAAGCGACATTGGGCTTCGCAGAACGGTCTACTGAGCCGTTCTGATTGTCATTAGGCTGCGGTGAGTTGCAGCATTCAACGCATGACGAAAGTCCTGCTCTCACCGGAGAATTTGAATGAAGAGCCATGCCCGGATTGTGGTGATCGGCGGCGGTGTCGTCGGCTGTTCCGTCCTCTACCATCTGACGAAATTCGGCTGGACGGACGTGGTTCTGGTCGAGCGGTCCGAGCTTACTTCCGGTTCCACCTGGCATGCGGCTGGCGGCATGCACACGATCAACGGTGACCCCAACGTCGCCAAGCTGCAGAAATACACGGTCGAGCTCTACAAGGAGATCGAGGCCTATTCCGGCCAGGATATCGGCCTGCACATGACGTCGGGCCTGATGTTGGCAGCGACCAATGAGCGGTTCGACTGGTTCAAGTCGCTACTCGCCAAGGGGAAATATGCCGGCGGCGAGGCGCGGCTCGTGTCGGTGGAAGAGGCGCATGAGATGATGCCGCTTCTCGATCCCAAGGAATTCGTCGGCGCCGTCTTCGATCCGCATGAGGGCCATCTCGATCCTTACGGCACGACACACGCCTATGCGAAATCGGCGAAGAAGAACGGGGCGGAAATCTATCTCCACACCAAGGTGGAGGAGCTCATCCAGCTGCCGGACGGCATGTGGCGGGTGGTGACGGACAAGGGGGAGATTCGAGCCGAGCACGTCGTCAACGCTGCGGGGCTCTGGGCGCGTGAGGTTGGCCGCATGGTCGGGCTGGAACTGCCGGTGCTTGCCATGGAACATATGTATCTGATCACCGAGGACATGCCTGAGGTGATCGAGTTCAACCAAAAGTCCGGTCGCGAGCTGATGCATTGCGTCGATTTTGACGGCGAGATTTATATTCGCCAGGAACGCAACGGCATGCTGATGGGCACCTATGAAAAGGACTGCTGCCCGTGGTCGCCGATCGAGACGCCGTGGACCTTCGGGCACGAGTTGCTGGCCGAGGATATCGAGCGGATTTCCGGTGAGCTTGAGGTCGGCTTCCGGCACTTTCCGGCCTTCAATACTGCCGGGATCAAGACGATCATCAACGGCCCCTTCACCTTTTCGCCGGATGGCAATCCGCTGGTCGGGCCGGTGCGCGGCATGACGAATTTCTGGTCTGCCTGCGCGGTGATGGCCGGCTTCTCCCAGGGTGGTGGCGTCGGGCTGGCGTTGGCGCAATGGATCATCAACGGAGATCCGGGCTTCGACGTCTTCGCCATGGATGTCTGCCGTTACGGCGACTATGCGACGCTCGGTTATACCAATGCCAAGGTACGAGAAAACTATTCGCGCCGCTTCTCGATCCGTTATCCGAACGAGGAGCTGCCGGGCGCCCGCCCGCTGCTGACGACGCCGATCTGCGACAAGCTGAAGGCTGCTGGTGCCGTGTTCGGCGCATCCTACGGGCTGGAAACACCGTTGTGGTTTGCCCCGGAAGGTGTCGAAGACGCTTTCTCCTGGCGGCGCTCGACCGATTTTGACCATGTCGGAAACGAAGCAAAGGCGGTGCGTGCTTCCGTCGGCATGATGGAAACCTCGGGTTTCGCCAAATACCTGATCGCAGGTGGGGGCGCGCGGAGCTGGCTGGATCGCATGCTTGCCGGCCGTATTCCGCCGGAAGGGTGCATGGCGCTGACGCCGATGCTGAACGAGGCGGGCAAGCTGATCGGCGATTTCACGCTTGCTGCGCTGGAGGATGAGGAATTCCTGCTGATCGGCTCCGGCATTGCCGAGGATTATCACATGCGCTGGTTTGAGCAGCATCTGCCCGAAGATGGTTCGGTCGGGGTGGAGGCGCTCAATCTCGGCCTGCTGGGCCTCTCGGTTGCCGGGCCGAAGGCACGCGAGGTGCTGCAGAAGCTGACGCATCTCGACCTATCGGATAGAGCCTTTCCCTTTATGTCGGTGCGCGAGATCGATCTCGGCATGGCGCCGGTCATTCTCGGCCGGGTCACGTATACCGGTGATCTCGGCTATGAAATCTGGATGAAGCCGGAATATCAGCGCTATCTGTTCGATGCGTTGATGGAGGCGGGTGCGGAGTTCGGCATTTCGCTTTTCGGCCTGCGGGCGCTCAACGCTCTTCGCGTCGAGAAATCCTTCGGCAGCTGGTCGCGGGAATATCGTCCGCTCTACGGGCCGGCGGAGGCGGGGCTTGGCCGTTTCATCTCCTATAGCAAACCGGCCGATTTCATAGGCAAAGAGGCGGTGCTCGACGAAAAGCTTACCGGCGGCGCATTGAGGCTCATCACCCTGATCGTTGATGCCGTGGATGCCGACGTCATCGGCGACGAGCCGATCTCGCTTGATGGAGAGGTGAGGGGATGGGTGACTTCGGGCGGTTATGCTCATGCATCCGGAGTCTCGGTCGCCATGGGCTACGTGCCGAAGGCGATCGCCGAGGTGGTGAATGGATGGCAGATTGAGATTCTGGGAGAAATGCTACCGGCGCGCCTGCAGCCTGTGCCGCTGTTTGACGCAAACGGGTCGCGAATGCGCTCTTGATAGTTGTAAACTCTATAGAAAATCACTGGTTGGATAGGGCGTTATTGCACGCCGAAAACGCTCATTTTCTGTGAGGTTCATGCCGCATTTCTGGCATTCCTGAGTGTATTTGCGCCATCCTGGGCAAAAGCTCGTGAAAATTGATCTGCCTCTTTCTTTTGCACTTCACATTTTTAACGAAACGGATAGGAATCAAAAAAATTGAAGATCTCATCAGGTCTTTGAAAGAATGGTGCGGCCGCAAAGGACCGCATTAGGGGAAACTATATGGAATACTTTATCCAGCAGCTCATCAACGGGCTGACTCTCGGATCCATCTATGGCCTCGTGGCAATCGGCTATACGATGGTTTACGGTATCATCGGCATGATCAACTTCGCCCATGGCGATATTTTCATGCTCGGCGGCTTCGCTGCCCTCATAATCTTCCTGATCCTGACATCCTTCTTTGCCGGCATTCCGGTAGCGCTGTTGCTGCTGCTGATGCTGCTGGTTGGTATGCTGATGACGGGCCTGTGGAACTGGACGATCGAGCGCGTGGCCTACCGGCCGTTGCGCGGATCCTTCCGCCTTGCGCCGCTGATTACGGCGATCGGTATGTCGATCGCCCTGTCGAACTTCATCCAGGTGACGCAGGGACCGCGCAACAAGCCGATCCCACCGCTTGTCACCGACACCTATCACCTCGGCGCGATTACCATTTCGCTGAAGCAGATCCTGATCGTGGTGATTACCTCGATCCTGCTGTTCGCCTTCTGGTACATCGTCAACAAGACACCGCTCGGCCGCGCCCAGCGCGCTACCGAACAGGACCGCAAGATGGCGGCACTACTCGGCGTCGATGTCGACAAGACGATCTCGATAACCTTCATCATGGGTGCAGCACTCGCGGCGGTCGCCGGGGCGATGTACCTGATGTATTACGGTGTCGCATCCTTCAACGACGGATTCATTCCGGGCGTAAAGGCTTTTACCGCGGCCGTTCTCGGTGGTATCGGCTCGCTGCCGGGCGCTGTTCTCGGCGGGCTTCTGATCGGCCTGATCGAAAGCCTGTGGTCGGCCTATTTCTCGATTGCCTACAAGGATGTGGCGACCTTCGCCATCCTTGCTATCGTGCTGATCTTCAAGCCGACCGGCATTCTCGGTCGTCCGGAAGTGGAGAAGGTCTGACATGGCTTACACCACTGAAAACAACCAGTCCGGCCTGATGGCAAAGGCCGTCAAGGAAGGCATTTTCGCGGGCCTGATCGCGTTCGGCATGTTCCTGCTGTTCGTCGGCATCGAGACCTATCAGGACATCAACAACCAGCTGGTCTGGCGGACGCGCTGGGGGCTGCTTGCGGTCTTCGTCGCGGTCGCCGCGATCGGCCGCTTCGTGACGGTCGGTTTCATCAAGCCGCATCTCGACAGCCGCAAGCTCGCCAAGGCGAAGAGCGGCGTTCTGGAGATCTCGGACGAGAAGGGCTTCTTCCGCACGCATTTCCTCAAGATCGCGCTGATCTTCCTGCTCTGCTATCCGTTCCTGGCAATGCTCATCTTCGGCCGTCAGGGCTCGCTGAAATATGTCGACAACTTTGGCATCCAGATCCTCATCTACGTGATGCTCGCCTGGGGCCTCAACATCGTCGTCGGCCTCGCGGGCCTGCTCGATCTGGGTTATGTCGCCTTCTACGCGGTCGGCGCCTATTCCTACGCGCTGCTGTCGGCCCATTTCGGCTTCTCCTTCTGGCTGCTCCTGCCGATGGCCGGTATCTTGGCCGCTCTCTGGGGCATCATCCTCGGTTTCCCGGTTCTGCGGCTGCGAGGAGACTATCTTGCGATCGTGACGCTCGCCTTCGGTGAAATCATCCGCCTCGTGCTGATCAACTGGACGGATGTCACCCGCGGCACGTTCGGCATCTCGGGCATCGAGAAGGCAACCTTCTTCGGCATCTGGTCCTTCGACGCAGGCACGCCGAACAATTTTGCCAAGGCCTGGGGTCTGCCGACCTCGTCGGTCTATTACAAGATGTTCCTGTTCTACATCATTCTGGCACTCTGCATGCTGACGGCATACGTCACCATTCGCCTGCGGCGCATGCCGATCGGCCGCGCCTGGGAAGCACTGCGTGAGGACGAGATCGCCTGCCGTTCGCTCGGCATCAACACCGTCACCACCAAGCTGACGGCGTTCGCCACGGGCGCAATGTTCGGCGGTTTCGCCGGCTCGTTCTTCGCTGCCCGCCAGGGGTTCGTCTCTCCGGAAAGCTTCGTCTTCCTGGAATCGGCGGTCATCCTCGCCATCGTGGTCTTGGGCGGCATGGGTTCGCTCACCGGTATCGCCATTGCGGCGGTGGTCATGGTCGGCGGTACCGAGCTGCTGCGCGAAATGGAATTCCTTAAGCACATCTTCGGACCGGACTTCACGCCGGAACTCTACCGCATGCTGCTCTTCGGTCTGGCGATGATCATCGTCATGCTGTTCAAGCCGCGCGGCTTTGTCGGCACCCGTGAGCCAACCGCCTTCCTGAAGGAGAGAAAAGCTGTCTCCGGCAGCTTCACCAAGGAAGGCCACGGCTGATGACGACCGGGACCATGACAATGACAAAAGACGCTATCCTCAAGGTCGAACACCTGTCGATGAAGTTCGGCGGCCTGATGGCCATCAACGACTTCTCGTTCGAAGCCAAGCGCGGCGAAATCACCGCACTGATCGGTCCGAACGGTGCCGGCAAGACCACGGTGTTCAACTGCATCACCGGCTTCTACAAGCCCACCATGGGCATGATCACGCTGTCACGCGACAACGGCAAGGAGTTCCTGCTGGAGCGCCTGCGCGATTTCGAGATCAACAAGGTCGCGGGTGTCTCCCGCACCTTCCAGAACATCCGGCTGTTTTCCGGCCTGACGGTTCTGGAAAACCTGCTGGTCGCGCAGCACAACGTGCTGATGAAGGCTTCGGGCTTCACGATCCTCGGTCTTCTCGGCTTGCCGACCTACAAGAACGCCGCGAAGGCTGCGATCGAGAAGGCGCAATACTGGCTGGAAATGGCCGATCTCGTTGATCGTGCCGACGATCCGGCAGGCGATCTTTCCTATGGCGCGCAGCGCCGCCTGGAAATCGCCCGCGCCATGTGCACCGGGCCGGAACTTCTGTGTCTGGACGAACCGGCCGCCGGTCTCAACCCGAAGGAATCTCTGACGCTCAATACGCTGTTACGCGCCATCCGCGACCAAGGCACGTCACTGCTCCTGATCGAGCACGACATGTCAGTCGTCATGGAGATTTCCGACCATGTCGTCGTTCTGGAATATGGTCAGAAGATCTCCGACGGTACGCCGGATCATGTGAAAAACGACCCGAAGGTCATCGCAGCCTATCTCGGCGTCGAGGATGATGAAGTTGAAGAAATCGAGGAAAAGCTGGACAAGGGCATTATCGAAGAGGGGACCGTCTGATGGCCGGTGAAACCCTCCTGAAAGTCCAGGGTGTCGAAACCTATTACGGCAATATCCGCGCGCTCTCGGGTGTCGATGTCGAGGTCAACAAGGGCGAGATCGTCAGCCTGATCGGCGCCAACGGTGCCGGCAAGTCGACGCTGATGATGACCATCTGCGGGGCACCGCAGGCCAAGACCGGCCAGGTCATATTCGACGGCGAGGATATCACCAAACTGCCGACGCATCTGATAGCACGCAAACGCATCGCCCAGTCTCCGGAAGGGCGTCGCATCTTTCCGCGCATGACAGTGTTGGAAAACCTGCAGATGGGCGCCAATCTCGACAACCTGAAATATTTCAAGGAAGACGTCGAGAAGGTTTTCGTGATGTTCCCGCGCCTGAAGGAACGCCAGAGCCAGCGCGGCGGCACGCTTTCGGGCGGCGAGCAGCAGATGCTCTCCATCGGCCGCGCGCTGATGTCCCGCCCGAAACTGCTGCTTCTGGACGAGCCGTCGCTCGGTCTTGCTCCGCTGATCGTCAAGGGCATTTTCGAGGCGATCAAGAAGCTCAACAAGGAGGAGGGGCTGACCGTCTTCCTCGTGGAGCAGAACGCATTCGCGGCGCTGAAACTGTCGGACCGCGCCTATGTCATGGTCAACGGCAAGGTGACGATGAGCGGCTCCGGCAAGGAGCTTCTCGCCAATCCGGAAGTCCGTGCCGCCTACCTCGAAGGAGGCCGGCATTGAGCGCGATCACCATCTTTACGGCCAGCGGGGTATACTGACATGCAGGGCCTGTTTTTCGAAACCGATACGGTGGTCCGCTATTTCCTGCGCGGCATCGTGCTTTTGCTCGGCTTCTGGACCGCCTGGCGGTCCGGCAAGGCTGCGGCCGAGGGCTGGAACGGCTATCGCGAAGTCGTGATCTATGCGGTCCTGCTCACCGTCGCCATGCAGTTCCTGCATTATGCGCTGTTCCAGGGGCCGTTCATCAACGCCTTCTACTTCATTCTGGACCTCATTCTCCTGTTCGGCTTTGCCCTTGCGGGTTTCCGCATCCGCCGCACCCGGCAGATGGTCCAGAACTACTACTGGCTCTACGAGCCGACCTCAGCTTTCTCATGGAAGAAGAAAGATTGACACCAGAACAGTTCTGAATTCAGATCGGTTTTGGCAAAGATAAATACACCAAAAGGTGGAACAGCTTCCGGCACAATAATGGTGGGTATTGTGTCGGACCCCAAAAAACCTCTCACCTCATAATAACTGGGAGTTATTCTATGAAGAAGTCTCTTCTTTCCGCAGTTGCGCTGTCGGCCATGGTCGCCTTCGGTGGCAATGCATGGGCTGATATCGTCATCGCCGTCGGTGGTCCGCTGACCGGTCCGAACGCAGCCTTCGGTGCACAGCTGCAGAAGGGTGCCGAACAGGCTATCGCCGACATCAATGCTGCTGGCGGCATCAACGGCGAAAAGCTGACGATCGCGCTCGGCGACGACGTCTCCGACGCCAAGCAGGGTGTATCTGTCGCCAACAAGTTCGTTGCCGACGGCGTCAAATACGTGGTCGGTCACTTCAACTCGGGCGTTTCGATCCCGGCTTCGGAAGTCTATGCCGAAAACGGCATCCTCGAAATCACCCCTGCTGCGACCAACCCGGTCTTCACCGAGCGCGGCCTGTGGAACACGTTCCGCACCTGCGGCCGTGACGACCAGCAGGGTGGCGTTGCCGGCAAGTATCTTGCCGAAAAGTTTGCCGATGCCAAGATCGCCATCATCGACGACAAGACGCCTTACGGCCAGGGTCTCGCTGAAGAAACCAAGAAGGCTTACAACGCCCTCGGCAAGAAGGAAGTCGTCCGCGAAGGTGTCAACACCGGCGACAAGGACTTCTCCGCCCTCATCTCCAAGATGAAGGAAGCTGGCGTTTCGATCATCTATTGGGGCGGTCTGCACACCGAAGCCGGCCTGATCATCCGCCAGGCCAAGGACGCAGGCCTCAAGGCAACGCTCGTGTCTGGTGACGGTATCGTCTCCAACGAACTTGCCTCGATCGCCGGCGATGCCGTCGAAGGCACGCTCAACACCTTCGGCCCCGACCCGACGCTGATCCCGGAAAACAAGGCACTGGTCGAGAAGTTCAAGGCCGCCGGCTTCAACCCGGAAGCCTACACGCTCTACTCCTACGCCGCCGTCCAGATCATTGCCGAAGGCATCAAGGCTGCCGGAAGCGCGGACGATGCCGAGGTCGTTGCCAAAATCCTGCACGAAAAGGGTCCGTTCAAGACCGTTCTCGGCGACATCGCCTTCGACGAAAAGGGCGACCCCAAGCTTCCGGGCTACGTGATGTACGAATGGAAGAAGGGTCCGGACGGCAAGTACAGCTACTTCCAGCAGGGCAGCTAAGCTCCAGCGATATATGATGCTTCATGGAAAAGCCCGGTTTCGACCGGGCTTTTCTCGTTTCCAGGTAAGCAATCGTTCTGTTACCCCCAAAAAAACGGGGCCAATTCTTAATAGGTCATAAACTGTAATTTACGAATTTCTTATATTTCAAATAAGTGATCTGAGAATGTTTCAGAAAAGGATTCGCATGTTCCCGCTGAATACTGAACTCAGTGCTGCATTTTTATCTTGTGGGATGGCTTTTTTCAGTTGGGATCTGGCTGAAGATCGGTTCTACGGCGACGTTGCCTTGGCGGAGCTCTTCGATATTGACGCGAGCGTCATGGCTGCGGGGCTACCAATCCTGTCGCTGATCGAGCGAATATCCGTTGAAGACCGCAGTAGGGTCGCTGCATCCATTCATCGAGCAATTACCAGCGGCCTTGTCTATCAGGAGCAATACCGCATCAATCACGGCAAACGAGGCGCCGTGGATGTGCTTTCCGTCGGTCGTTGTCTCAGGGATGATGCAGGGATCCCGTTCATCTACAACGGCACGATCATGGAAATTTCGAGCAGCGTCGCCTCTTGCATTCCCGACCCGCTTGCCAGTCACTGCAGGTCGGCGCTTGAGCTTGCACAGAAACGAGGCAATGATCTTGCTGCGCGTTATCTTTCTTCAGCGCTGAAGGTCAGCGGTGCCGCTTGAGCGGGAACGGGCGGGAATTTCGCCAGCTTCGCGATTACGTCAAAAATCTTGGCTTCCTTTTCGGAGGCCGACAAGTGTCGTCGGTTGCTGTCCTGTTTCAACGTCTTTACGAGGTTGAGGAGGGAGGCGATGGAAGAGTTGCTATCGTCAGATGTCATCAGCTCGACCTTGTGGGTACCGTGATTCTCTATCCGCTTCGCTGCGGCGCAACAACGAACGTCAGATTGCAATTAGGAATATAATATATTCTATTTGGAGAATGTAACTATGGCGTACATTTTTCCGAGGTTCGCGTGGGTGCCAAGGTCAGGCGTATTCAGCTGTCCTCATGCAGGACATGTGCTGCCCTCACTGCCGCCGATGCCCGGTTTTCCACGCCAAGCTTGACGTAAATCTGCTCCAGGTGCTTGTTGACCGTGCGTGCAGAGAGGCCAAGAATTTCGCCGATGTCGCGGTTTGATTTGCCTTTGGCGATCCAGAGGAGGACGTCGGATTCCCTTGCCGTCAGCGGGAAATGCTGGCGCAGGACTTCAGCGCCGGGCCGGCGATTATTCGCCGTCAGCCGGAACAGGAATTCATCGGCACTCAGGCCTCCCAGATAGGAGAGCTGCAGGCCCTTCTCGTCGCCGTCTTCTAGCGAGAAGGCGGCATCGCGCGAAAAGCCTGGACGATCGCGCTCAGCCATCCATGTCGCAATGCGCCCGGCAATCAGTTCCAAACCGTCATCGCGGTTGGTGGCGGCATTGATCAGCCGGGTTGCCTGTGGCGTCGACCATTGAATGCTGCCGTCAGCCCTGACGGCAAGCAGGTGCCGGCCGGCGGCATCGAGTGCAACTCGGGCGCTCTGAGCAGAACGGGCATTGGTGAGATGAACGCGGATGCGGGCTCTGAGTTCATCGATGTTAATGGGCTTGGTCAGATAGTCGACGCCGCCTGATCCGAGCGCGTGGACGACATGCTCCGTCTCGGTGAGGCCGGTCATGAAAATCACCGGTACCTGTGCCACACCGGCATTGGTTTTTAGCCGGCGGCAGGTTTCGAACCCGTCCATGCCGGGCATGACTGCATCGAGAAGAATGAGATCGGGCGTGATCTTGTCGACGATATTGAGCGCCGACAGACCCGATGTTGCGATCAGTACGGAGAAGCCGGATTGCTCCAGTGCTTCCGTTAGAAAGCCGAGCGCATCGGGGCTGTCATCGACCAGGAGAACGATGTCGCGGGGCGTTGTGGTGTCAGCCATCGCTTATCTCCTCCTTGTCCAGGCGTTCCAGAAACTTCATGTAGCCGGCCATGTCGAAGGCCTTGAGATAGAGACCAAGCTCGTCCGCGAAGGGGCGATTGGTCTCGTCAGCGGCAAGATCGGCAAGCTTGGCTTCTATACCCCGCACGTAACCAATCTCTCCAAGGCGCAGCAAGTCCTGCAGATGGCTCGTCCCCGGACTTATGACCGGTTTTTTCGCCGCAGCGATGGGCAAGGGCGGTGTTTCGCCCTCATAGACCCAGGAGAGCCCGAGATGCGAGGCGAGCTTGTCGGCGAGCCGGCGCAGATTAACCGGCTTGGAGAGCGTATCGTCATGGCCTTCGCCCGCAGCATCGGCCGTCGTTCCGTCGCCGATATTGGCCGAGAGCATGATGATCGGTGCATTCTGCCCTTCATCACGCAGGCGGGTGACGAGCTGCCAGCCGCTCATGCCAGGCATGGAAATGTCGATCAGGAATATGTCGGGCTTCACCCCTTCGATCAGCGTCAGGCATTCCGGGCCGCCGGCAGCGGTCAGCACGACGAAATCCATGGGAGCCAGCACTTCCCGCATCAGGTCACGGTGATCCTGGTTGTCATCAACGACAACCACGGTTCGGCGCGGGCCGGTGTAGGAGACGATCTTGCGCTCGGTGGCGGGTGTGGTGTTCGGCCGCTCGACGGCAGACAGCATCAGTCTCACGCGGAAGGTCGAGCCTTCGTCCTTGACGCTCTTGACCGAGATCTCGCCGCCAAGGGTGTTGGTGAGAAGCTGGGTGATGGTCAGGCCGAGGCCCAACCCCGGCATCGGCCTCACGCTTTCCGCCTCGCCGCGCTGGAACGGTTCGTAGATCCGGCCGAGGTCCTTTTCGGCAATGCCGCGCCCGGTATCGGAGATGGTGAAGGTCGCGACTTGACTGCGGTAGGCGATCTCGAAACGCACCTTGCCTTCGTCGGTGAATTTTATCGCATTGGACAGAAGGTTGACCAAAATCTGCCGCAAGCGCTTTTCGTCGGTGCGGACATAGTGCGGCAATGAGGCCGCGCGGATGTGCTCGAATTCCAGACCCTTGGCCTGAGCCTGAAGGCCAAACATCTCGACGATCTGGTCTAGAAAATCCTGGATATTGATCTCGTTGGAATAGACCTGCAGGCGGCCCGCCTCGATTTTCGATATGTCGAGAAGGCCGTCTATCAGGCCCGAAAGATGGTCCGCCGAACGCTTGATGACCTTGATCGCCGACTGGCGCGGGGCAGGGATGGTCTCGTCACGCTCGAGGATCTGGGCGTAACCGAGCACGGCGTTGAGCGGCGTGCGCAATTCGTGGCTGAGGCCGACGACATAACGGCTCTTGGCGCGGTTGGCTGCCTCTGCCGTTTCCTTGGCGTCCTGGAGTGCTGCGTCGGTCTTCTTGTGGGCGGAAATTTCTTTCAGGAGCAACGTGTTCTGGCGCGAGGATTCCTCTTCCGCCACGACTCGGCTGTCATGGGCGAGCACGTAGAACCACGAGACGATGCCGGCGATGATGGCGAAGACGAAAAAGACGATGGAGATCGTGCCGTAGATGATTTCCGCATTGGCCGGTGCCGCTTCGCCCGCCTGATAGGCGACCATGGCAAGAATCGAGCCGATCAACGAGATCGAGACCACGGCTGTCGTTGCATAACGTCCGAGCCGTGTGGTCAGCTTGTCGATGATCCGGTCGGACAGGAAAGTCCGGGCGACCGTTCCGACCTGGGTGTTGAGGCGCGCATGCGGCTTGCACATGTCGTGGCAGCGGCTGTCGAGCGAGCAGCAGAGCGAGCAGATGGGCGCCGCGTAGGCCGGACACCAGGCCATGTCCTCGTGTTCAAAAGGATGTTCACAGACCGAACAGGTGATCGAGCCGAGCGTCTTCCAGCTTTGGCGCGGTTTGCGGGCCAGATAATATTTGCCGCGGGTGGCGAAGGCGATCGCCGGGGAGATTACGAAAGCGGACAAGGTAACATAGGTCGCGAGCGACACCATCAGCTCGCCAAATGCACCGAAATGTGCGGCAAGCGCAATCGTCGTGGCGCCGAACATGGCGCCAAGGCCGACCGGATTGATGTCGTAGAGATGGGCGCGCTTGAATTCGATGCCGGGAGGGGAAAGGCCGAGCTGTTTGTTGATGAACAGGTCGGCGGAGATCGTGCAGAGCCAGCTCATGGCGACGATCGAGAAAATGCCGAGCGTTTCCTCCAGCAGCCGGTAGATACCGAGTTCCATCAACAAAAGCGCGATGGCGACGTTGAAGACCAGCCAGACGACGCGGCCCGGGTGGCTGTGGGTCAGCCGCGAGAAGAAATTCGACCAGGCGAGCGACCCGGCATAGGCGTTCATCACGTTGATCTTCAACTGCGAAACGACGACGAAGGCGGCCATCAGCAGCAGTGCCGCCGTCTCGTTGGGGATCATGTAGCCGAAGGCTGCCAGATACATGTGCGCCGGATCGGCTGCCTCGTTTGCGGGGACAGCCGTCGACAGGGTCAATACGGCGAGGAAGGAGCCGGCCAGAAGTTTCGGCACGCCCACCACCACCCAGCCGGGGCCGGCGAGGAAGACGGCGAACTTATGCCGCCATTTGCGCATGCCCTCGGGAGGAAGGAAGCGAAGGAAGTCGACTTGCTCGCCGATCTGCGGCATCAGCGCCAGAATGACAGCTGATGCTGCTCCGAATTCCACGAGGTCGAAGGGGGCAGTGCCGCCGATCTCGCCATTGGAATGCCCGATCCCGGCAAAGGCGCGCCAGAGATCGAATTTCTCCCAATCGAGAAAAGCGATGAAGATGAAGGGCAGGACGTTGAGAACGATCCAGAAGGGCTGGGTCAGGAGCTGAAAGCGTGAGATCAGTTGCACGCCGTATATGACGAGCGGGATCACCACGATTGCGCTGATGATGTAACCGAGCCAGAGGGGAATGCCGAAGGCGAGTTCGAGTGCGCCCGTCATGATGGATGCCTCGATGGCAAACAGCATGAAGGTGAAGCTGGCATAGATCAGCGAGGTGATCGTCGAGCCGATATAACCGAAGGATGCGCCGCGGGTGAGAAGATCGATATCGACCCCGTGGCGGATCGCGTAACGGCTGATCGGCAGGCCGACGAGCAGCATTACGACCGCCGCTGCCATGATGGCGAAAAAGGCGTTGGTCGTGCCGTAGGAGAGGGTGATTGCACCACCGATCGCCTCCAGCGCCAGGAAGGAGATCGCGCCGATTGCCGTATGCGAGATACGGCTGGACGAAAACCGGCGCGCGCTCTTGGCGGTAAAGCGAAGGGCGTAATCTTCCAATGTCTGGTTGGCGACCCAGCGGTTATATTCCCGCCGGACCGGAATGATCCGCTGCCGCGCTGCCATGCCTTGTTTTTGATCCCTTGGGAGGAGTGATCGTCAAAAAGGCACTTTCGATGTTGGATCGCGGTTTTGCAACCGAATTGACGCGGTTAGAGCCTTTCGGCTGCCGGAATTGCTAAATCGCTCTATTCTTTATTTCCACGCAGTTCCGGACGCAAAACCGGTGCCCACTTTTACTGGCATTGCTCAGTGCGCAACCGTCTTCGAAAAGACGTTGACGATGACAACGCCGGCGATGATGAAGCCGAGACCGATCATTGCTGCCATGTCGAGGCTCTGGCGAAAGACGATCAGGCCGACTGCCGAGATCAGCACGATGCCGAGACCGCTCCAGATCGCATAGGCGATGCCGACCGGCAGCACGCGCAGCGTGATCGACAACAGATAGAAGGCCGCGCCGTAACACAGAGCCATGCCGAGTGTCGGCAGGATGCGGGTGAACTGCTGGCTCTGCTGCAGAAGTGTTGTGCCGACGACTTCCAGTGCGATGGCGGAGAGTAGAGAGCCGTAGGTGATAAGGGCGGGATTCACGTCTTATGTCTTTCGTGTCATTGATATGAGTTGTTCGATCAGGGCGTCCTGGCCTGTCGCCTCGACGCCCGAATATTCCAGAAGGCCGGCAAGCCAGAGGCCATCGGCGGCATAACGGGCAATGCCCAGTTCAGGTCCGGCATCCGTTTCTGCGTGTCGTGCAAGCCGGGACGCGTACCAGTCGGACCACATCGCCTTCATCTCGGGATCCGTCAGCGAAGAGAGGGGAAGCGCGTTCCAGTTGCTCGCGCCCTGGCTCTCGGCATTGGCAAAGGCCCGGATGTAAGCGCGCGTGAAACGGCCATAGGCGTCCCGGTCGTCTTCCAGAAGCGCATCGATCTGGGCGTCCAGTTGCTCCAGAAGATCGTGAAAAACGGCCTGAACGAGCGCCTGCTTGTTGGGGAAATGGTGCAGCAATCCGCCCTTCGTCACATGCGCAGCATCCGCAACTGCCTGCAGTGTTACTGCAGGCAGACCCTGTTCCTGCGAGATCTGGGCGGCGCAATCCAAGAGTGCGCGACGCACGATTTCCGGCTGTTTCTTGCGTTCGTGAGCTTCAGTCATAGCTAAACATACCAGATGGTCGGTTTGTTTTGCAAGTCGTCGAACGATCACATGTTTTCGTCGTCACTCATCGATTCAATGGGGCGCAGAAGAGGGGTGGGCAACACTTGCAACAAATCTCGGCGACAGTTCGCGTTTCAGCTTCTGACGGATAGCAGCCGCGTAATCGTCCTGACTTCTGATTGTCATTGTGAAGCCGCCGGTGCCGCGTATGACATCCTGCGCATAATATGCGGCAAGACCGTCATCATCATCGGCGATCGCAAGAGCGTTGATCGTCACGCCCATCCTAATCGTCCGTAGGCGGGCCTGATAGAGCGTCGCCCTGACGCGCTGTTTCGGCAGCATCGTCTCGCGGCCGTCGCCGGACAGATTGATGATCAAGCGCCGCGCACAGACGCCGGGCTCGGACAACTTGTCGAGGGCGGACCAGAGGCCGCTGCCGATATTGGTGGCGCCAAAGACGTGCCGTTCGTTTCGCTCCAGTCCCTGGGCAAAACCTTCTGCTCCCACTCCGTCATAGACCACGAACCAGCCGAGATCTTCGGTCGGAAACTCGCCGTCACCCCAGAACACCGCGGAAAGCATCACCGTACCGGCATCTTTCAAGGCCGACACGACGCCATCATCCCTGAGGGCTGCCGCTATCGCCGATTTCTGAAACCGATATTCGCTGTCGGTAACGCTGCCCGATCCGTCGATCGCCAGTACCAGTGCGACATCGGCGCATATTGGCTGAGCCGATGCGACGCTACCGCATGCCGAAAGCAGCAGCGTCAGCGACGCCGCTTTCCCCCATCGAGACATTTCGTTGCCCTCCAACCCCGCTCGATTGGAGTATTTTAGCACATCTTTAAATTCTGGACATGAAGAAATGCGGAGCGGCGGAATACGGTGGTCGGCAGATCTCTACCAAACACCCCGCCGAACTTGCATCCGGTGATACACCTATCTTGATATGGCGATGGAATTGAGCCGGTGAAAGCCGTGTTGCCGCAACATACATGTCACAAAGTCGCGCTAGTTAGCTGATATCCTTTCATGTTTTTAGAGGTTTTACAGTGTCTGTTTCGATCAGGTTTCGCGGTGCAACGGCGCTTCTCACCGTGCTGCTCCTTTCGCCATCCATAGTTTTGGCGGAAACACGAGCGGCACCCTATGTGGATACAGGCGCCAGCAACAAGCGCGGCGATGCCTGTTTTGCGACCAAGGACACGAATGCCGCTGTCCATGTTCTATCCGGTTTTCTTGAAGTCTGGACACCGCGTTCGGCTTTTGTCGATGCAGGGGTGGAAGCGCCTGCGAAGGGTGATTGCCCTGCAATCAGCAAGTCTGACTGGGATGGCATTCCGTACAGCGCCACCGACGGTACGATTGTCAATCAGGCGATGCACAGGGCCAATATCGATTATGTGGTGAAAATCACGCGCGGCCGCACCGCCGAACAAGCATTTGCCGCGTATCTCGATGATCGCCGCGGCAAGAACGCCAGCATTGTCGATGGCCTCGGTCCCCTGGCCGAAGCCTGGAGAGAGGGCGCCAGGCAGACGACGACGATTACCGATGTCGCCGCAGACGCGACCACGGTCAAGCATGATGACGATGGCAACAATCGCGGCCTGGGAAGCAAGCCTGACGAGAAGGCCAAGACTGCGGCCAATCCCGATCTCGGCCTGGCTGTCGATTTCATCAACATGGCAAGCGAAGAAGCTTCGACGGAGCCCGCTAAACGTTATTTCAAATATGCTCGCCCCTATCGCTGGAGCAACGATGTCGTGGTGCTGCCGACGCTGGAGCCGGCCAAAAGCCAAAAGCCTGCCGAAGATGGCGGTTTCCCGAGCGGCCATACGGCAGAAGCCTGGCGCGACGCGATTGCGATGGCCTATCTCGTGCCGCAGCGTTACCAGGAAATGCTTACGCGGGCCGCTGTGATGGGCGACAATCGTATCATCGCCGGCATGCATTCGCCCTTCGATGTGATCGGCGGCCGGGTGCTGGCAACGGCGCAGGTCACCTACAATCTCAACAGGTCGCAGAATGCGGATCTGAAAAAGCAGGCTTATGATCAGGCACAAACCTGGCTGAGCGCAAAGGTCGGTGTGGAAAGCGCAAGCGAATTGGCACGGTTCGCCCAGTCACAGCCGGTATCCAGTGATCGCTTCGCGGATCGCGCCGTCAATGCCGCCCTGATCGAAAAGACGACGACCTACGGCCTGCCAGCAATCCATCCGATCGACCAGCCGGCCCGCGTGCCAGAGGGGGCGGAGGTGCTGCTCGAAACGCGCTTGCCTTATCTCGACGCCGATCAGCGCCGTGACGTGTTACGCACCACCGAGATCCGTTCCGGCTTTGCCGTTCTCGATGACGAAGAAGGCTATGGCCGCCTCAACCTTTTTGCTGCCGCCGATGGTTATGGCGCATTCGATGCGATGACCACGGTGACGATGACAGCCGGGAAGGGTGGCTTCAACAAGATCGATACCTGGAAAAACGACATTTCCGGCAAGGGTGGCCTGACGAAACGCGGTGATGGCACCTTGGGCCTCTCCGGCACCAACACTTATGGTGGCGGCACCATGGTCGAAGCCGGCCTGCTGGTTGCCTCTTCGCAGTCGGCGTTCGGCACCGGCAATCTCGAGATCGCCGGCGGTGAAGTTGTCATGGCCGCACAACAGCCGGTTCTTCTGGGCGGAACTTTCAGGCAGGCCGATGCGGGCCAGCTGACGCTGGTCGTCGAAGGCGGCAAGCCTGTCGTGGCAATCAAGGGGGCGGCACAACTTGGCGGTTCGCTTGTGCTGCGGATGACCGAGGATAACCTGCCGAAGGCTGGCGAAAGCATTCAACTGATCAAGGCAGGCTCGCTTTCCGGAGCCTTCTCGAAGGTTGAGATCAATGGCGTCGAAGGTAATGTCGAATACACGCCGGACGGTGTGATCCTGACCGTTGGCAAGTAATGCTCCGGTAAACCGAACGGACTGATCCGATCGCCGCGACCGCAAGGATTGCGGCGATCGACGTCCCGCCGCAACCTGCTACCACTTTCCCCCTCTGCATACGTCATTTTGCGTATGTGGTTTTGGGCTGTCGCACCCGATAGTCCCCTCAGGCAACGGTCAACGTCACCGTTGTGCCAACAAACCAAAAAAGAGGGGGTTTGATCCTATGAGCTTCAAGGCGAAACTGGGCGGAGCGCTGCTGGCTGCCGCACTTTCCACCACGGCCTTCCACGGCGCATTTGCAGCCGACGATACGATCAAGATCGGCGTTCTTCATTCGCTCTCCGGCACGATGGCGATTTCCGAAACGACGTTGAAAGACGCCATGCTGATGCTCGTCGAAGAGCAGAACAAGAAGGGCGGCGTGCTTGGAAGGAAGCTCGAAGCCGTTGTCGTCGATCCGGCCTCCGACTGGCCGCTGTTTGCCGAAAAAGCCCGTCAGCTGATCTCCCAGGACAAGGTCGCCGCCGTCTTCGGTTGCTGGACCTCGTCTTCGCGCAAGTCGGTGCTGCCGGTCTTCGAGGAGCTGAACTCGATCCTGTTTTATCCCGTCCAGTACGAGGGTGAAGAATCCTCGCGCAACATCTTCTATACCGGTGCCGCTCCGAACCAGCAGGCCATTCCGGCCGTCGACTATCTCGCTTCGACCGAAGGTGTCGAGCGCTGGGTTCTCGCCGGTACCGACTACGTCTACCCGCAGACGACCAACAAGATCCTGAAGGCCTACCTGATGTCCAAGGGCGTCAAGGAAGAGGACATCATGGTCAACTACACGCCGTTCGGTCATTCCGACTGGCAGACGATCGTCTCCGACATCAAGAAATTCGGCTCGGCCGGCAAGAAGACTGCCGTCGTCTCGACCATCAACGGTGACGCCAACGTGCCGTTCTACAAGGAACTCGGCAACCAGGGCATCAAGGCTGAAGACATCCCGGTCGTCGCCTTCTCCGTCGGCGAAGAAGAGCTTGCCGGTCTCGACACCACACCGCTGGTCGGTCATCTCGCTGCCTGGAACTACTTCCAGTCCGTCGATGCGCCGGTCAATGCCGAGTTCATCAAGACCTGGCATGCCTATACCAAGAACGACAAGCGCGTAACCAACGACCCGATGGAAGCCGCTTATATCGGCTTCAACGCCTGGGTAAAGGCCGTCGAGGCTGCCGGCACGACCGACACCGACGCAGTTCTCGACTCGATCATCGGCGTCGCCGTCCCGAACCTCTCGGGCGGCACCTCCACCGTCATGCCGAACCACCACATCACCAAGCCGGTGCTGATCGGTGAAATCCAGGCCGACGGTCAGTTCGACATCGTGCAGGAAACGCCTGCCGTCGTTGGCGACGAGTGGTCTGATTACCTGCCGGACTCCAAGGACCTGATCTCCGATTGGCGCAAGCCGATGTCCTGCGGCAACTTCAACGTCGCCACCGGTAAATGCGGCGGCAAGGGTAGCTGATCTCTCACCGCTCGGGGCAAAGACCCCTCCCAACCCTCCCCACAAGGGGGAGGGCTTAACCTAGCCGCCCCGTCGTAGTTCACCTGAGCCGAGGCGGATGCCGCGAGTTTTCTCCCCCCTTGTGGGGGAGATGGCCGGCAGGCCAGAGGGGGAAGACGCCCCCGCCACGCCATCCGGGGGACAGACACATGCTTATCCGTTTCATCACACTGATCTTTCTGGTCCTTGCATCCGCGGCGACATCCTTCGCGAAAGGCAGCGACCCCAAACCGCTGTTTGACCAGCTGGCGGACGCCAATTTCAACCAGGCGGAAACGCTTGTCGGGGAGATCGCTGCGACCGGGGATCCGCGCGTGGTGCCGGCGCTGAACGCCTTTTCCGAGGGTGACCTTTATTTCCGCAAGTCCGATAAGGCAGTCTTTTCCGCCAAATCTGCCGGTTCTCAGCTTGAGCTGATCGACCCGGTTACCGGTGAGAGCGCCGGCCAGGTGGCAAAAGGTGCGGTCACCAAGATCAAGGTCAACAACAATCTGCGCCGCGCTATCCGCGCGGCTCTCGGCGGCCTGACGCTAATGAGCCCGGATCGTGGTGCGCGCCTTTCCGCCGCCGATGCGATCCTGCGCTCCCCAAGTGCCGAAGCTCTCGAACTCGTCGAGGCCGCACTTGCCAAGGAAACCGACACGGAAGTGAAGGCCCGCATGGAAGAAGCGCGTGCGGTGTCGCTTCTTTCCTCCGATCGCTCGATCGATGAAAAGCGCGCGGCAATCGAAACTATTTCCGGCCTCGGTGCGAGCGGCCTCGGTGTGCTGAATTCCGTTTCTTCATCCATCGATCCCAGCCTGAAGCCGGATCTCGACAAGGCGATCGCCTCGATCCAGAACGCACAGCAACTCTGGAACCTCGCCCAGAATGTCTGGTACGGAATGTCGCTCGGCTCGGTTCTGCTGCTGGCCGCGATCGGCCTTGCCATCACCTTCGGCGTGATGGGCATTATCAACATGGCGCATGGCGAAATGGTCATGCTCGGCGCCTATTCCACTTTCATGGTGCAGGAAGTGATCCGTGAGAACGCGCCCAGCCTGTTCGACTGGTCGCTGGCAATCGCGCTGCCCGTCGCCTTCCTCGTCACCGGCGCCGTCGGTTTCGTCATCGAGCGCGGTGTCATCCGCTTTCTCTATGGTCGGCCGCTCGAAACGCTGCTCGCCACCTGGGGCGTGTCGCTGATCCTGCAGCAGGCGATCCGCACGATCTTCGGTCCGACCAATCAGGAAGTCGGTAATCCGTCGTGGATGTCCGGTTCCTTTCCGCTCGGCGGCATGACAATCACTTATAACCGCATGTGGATCATCGTCTTTTCGCTGACGATCTTTTTCGCGCTGCTCTTCGTGATGAAAAAGACGGCCTACGGCCTCAACATGCGCGCCGTCACCCAGAACCGCCGCATGGCATCCTCGATGGGTATTCGCACGCCTTGGGTCGACGCGCTGACCTTCGCTCTTGGTTCGGGTATCGCGGGGATTGCCGGCGTGGCGCTTTCCCAGATCGACAACGTCTCGCCGAACCTCGGCCAGAGCTACATCATCGACAGTTTCATGGTCGTGGTCTTTGGCGGGGTCGGCAATCTCTGGGGCACGCTGGTGGGTGCCTTGTCGCTTGGCATCCTCAACAAGTTCCTCGAGCCCTCCGTCGGGGCAGTGCTCGGAAAGATCCTCGTGCTGGTCCTCATCATCCTCTTCATCCAGAAACGTCCGCGCGGCCTGTTCGCGCTCAAGGGAAGGGCGGTGGAAGCATGATTTCCGGCTTCATTCTTCGTGCACTCGAAGGCAGGATCGTCGTCGCTGTCGGTATTCTTCTCGCCGTCGCCATCATCGTGCCGGCGCTCAACCTGCTGACCCCGCCGGACAGCGCGCTGCATATCCCGACCTATGCCATGGCGCTGATGGGCAAGTATCTCTGCTATGCGCTGCTCGCCTTGGCACTCGATCTCGTCTGGGGTTATTGCGGCATTCTCTCGCTCGGCCACGGTGCCTTTTTCGCGCTCGGCGGTTATGCGATGGGCATGTATCTGATGCGCCAGATCGGTTCGCGCGGCGTCTACGGCAATCCCGACCTACCGGATTTCATGGTCTTCCTCAACTGGAAGGAACTGCCGTGGTTCTGGTACGGGTTCGACATGTTCCCGTTTGCGATGGCCATGGTGCTGATCGTGCCGGGCCTGCTCGCCTTCGTCTTCGGCTGGTTCGCGTTTCGCTCAAGGGTCAACGGTGTCTATCTGTCGATCATCACCCAGGCGATGACCTATGCGCTGATGCTCGCCTTCTTCCGCAACGACATGGGTTTCGGCGGTAATAACGGCCTGACCGACTTCAAGGATATCCTTGGCTTCCAGGTGCAGGCGGGCGGTACGCGGGCCGTGCTCTTCGCCATGTCGGCGATCATGCTGGCGCTCTGCCTGATCGTCGCCTCGGCCATAACACGGTCGAAATTCGGCAAGGTTCTGGTGGGTGTGCGCGATGCGGAAAGCCGGGTGCGCTTTCTCGGTTTCCGCGTCGAGAACATCAAGCTGTTCACCTTCGTCGTCTCGGCCATGTTCGCCGGCATTGCCGGTGCGCTGTTCGTGCCGCAGGTCGGCATCATCAATCCGGGGGAATTTGCGCCTGCCAACTCGATCGAAGTCGTCGTTTGGACCGCCGTCGGCGGACGCGGCACCCTGATCGGCCCGATCATTGGCGCGATCCTCGTCAATGCGGGCAAGAGCTATTTTACCGGCGCATTCCCTGAATTCTGGCTGTTTGCTCTTGGTGGGCTGTTCATCGCCGTCACGCTGTTCCTGCCTAAAGGCATTGTCGGCACTATCCAGCATGGCTGGAACGCCCGCAAGGCGATGAAGGCTGCGGCAGATGCGGAAAAGGGCAGGAATGCCGGCGCTGCGCCGGTCACGCAACAGGCTCAGGCAGCGGAGTGAAACGATGAACACGATTGCCGAAACCAGAAGCAAAAGCCTGCTTTATCTCGAAGACGTTTCCGTCTCCTTCGACGGGTTCAAGGCGATCAATTCGCTGTCGCTGGTGGTTGAGCCGGGCGAGCTTCGCGCCATCATCGGCCCAAACGGCGCGGGCAAAACGACGATGATGGATATCATCACCGGCAAGACCCGACCGGATACGGGTAAGGTGATCTTCGAGGATACGATCGACCTGACGAAAAAGGACGAAGCCGATATCGCCCAGCTCGGCATCGGCCGCAAGTTTCAGAAGCCGACGGTGTTCGAAAGCCATACGGTCTGGGACAATCTGGAGCTGGCGCTCAACCGCTCCCGCGGCGTGTTTGCCACGCTGTTCTACACGCTGAGCGCCGACGACAAGGCGCGGATCGAGGAAATCCTCTCGACGATCCGCCTGACCCATCGCGCCCACGAATATGCTGCCAATCTTTCCCACGGTCAGAAACAGTGGCTGGAGATCGGCATGCTGCTGGCCCAGGAGCCGAAGCTGCTTCTCGTCGACGAGCCGGTGGCCGGCATGACGGATGCAGAAACAGCCGAGACGGCAATCCTGTTGCGCGAGATCGCCAAGACCCGCTCGGTCGTCGTGGTCGAGCACGACATGGGCTTCATCCGCGATCTCGGGGTGAAGGTGACGTGTCTGGCGGAAGGTTCGGTTCTGGCGGAAGGTTCGATCGATTTCGTCTCCAGCGATCCGAAGGTGATCGAGAATTATCTGGGGCGGTGATGGAGAGCGCAATGGTCTTGATACCCCCCTCTGGCCTGCCGGCCATCTCCCCCACAAGGGGGGAGATCGGCTGGGAGCGATCCTTCTGCCTCAAGCACGCATCTCTTCCGGTTTGGATTTCATCGCGGGATGATGTCTCGCCTCCACTCGACCTTCAAAGGGGGGCGAGTGGTCGCCTTCCTCCGATCTCCCTCCTTGTGGGGGAGATGCCCGGCAGGGCAGAGGGGGGTAATGCCATCCTCCTGAGCAAACAGGGAGGCTCCCCATGCTGACAGTCAACAACGTCAATCTCCACTACGGCGCAGCGCAAGCCCTTCGCGGGGTCTCCGTCAATGCCGAAATGGGCAAGATCACCTGCGTGCTCGGCCGTAACGGCGTCGGCAAATCCTCGCTCTTGCGCGCCGTCACCGGCCAGCATCCGGTCTCCGGCGGCACGATCAGCTTTCAGGGGGAAGTGCTGAACGGGCTTGCGCCTTATTCCCGGGCCAAACACGGTATCGGTTATGTACCGCAAGGGCGCGAGATATTTCCGCTTCTGACCGTTCAGGAAAACCTGCAGAGCGGTTATGCGCCGCTGGCGCGCAAGGATCGATATATTCCCGACGAGATCTTCTCGCTGTTTCCGGTGCTCAAAACCATGCTTGGCCGCCGAGGCGGCGACCTGTCAGGCGGACAGCAGCAGCAGCTGGCGATCGGCCGGGCCATGGTCACGCGACCGAAAATCCTCGTTCTCGACGAGCCCACCGAGGGTATCCAGCCCTCTATCATAAAGGATATCGGCCGTGCGATCCGCTATTTGCGCGATTCAACCGGCATGGCGATCCTGCTGGTCGAGCAGTATCTGGACTTCTGCCGCGAGCTTGCCGACCAAGTCTACATCATGGATCGCGGCGAGATCGTGCATGAAGGCCCTGCCGAAACCTTGGATACGGCAGAAGCAAGGCGGCATCTAACAGTTTAATGGTGAATGTTTGCATTGCTTCTATTGATGCAGGGCATATGAATGCTTCAACAGGTGTGCTAGATGAACCGCAGATGAACGACATCTCCGAACATCGTTGACAACCCGCACCCCATGATGAGGCGCTGATGGTCTTTGCATGCATTCCTGGTCACCGTTCCCGCTCCGCTCTTGTTCGCCTGACCGCGACTGGAGCGTTTTTCCTGGCCGCCGGCTCTGCTTTTGCCGGCTGTGGCCAGTCCATGGCGCCGGGGCGCCACCAGATGACGATCGAGAGCGACGGTGTTGACCGTCAGGCCGTCTATTATGTTCCGTCTTCCTATACCGGCCGCGACAAGGTTGCCGTCGTGTTCGATTTTCACGGCAGCAACAGCAATCCGGATGGGCAGCTGAACCGATCGTCCTGGGACAAGGTTGCCGAGAAGAACGGTTTCATTGCCGTGGCGCTGCAGGGCAGCCTGCCGGGCAAGACGCCGGGCACCTACGCCTGGAACGTGCCTTTCGTGCAGGTGAGCAAGGCCATCATTCCGACCGGCGCGCAGGGCGGTCTCGACGAGATCGCCTTTATCGACGATGCCGTCGATGAGGTGAAGGAGGATTTCTGCGTCGACCCGAACCGCATCTTTGCTTCCGGTTATTCCGGCGGCGGGCGAATGCTGTCGGCTTATGTCTGCTCGGGACAGGATGATTTTGCCGGTGCCGGTTTCGTCAATTCGCTGCGTGCCGGCCGCCCGGTCGAGGTTGATGGCAAATGGGGGCCGGACAAGGCCAATTGCAATCCGGCCAAGCCTATCTCCATCGTCGCCTTCGCCGGCGAAAAGGATGCACAGAACCCCTATGCGGGTGGCGGTTCCGCCTATTGGCAATATGGTTTCAACACGGCGATCCAGCGCTGGAATGATCTCGACGGCTGCAAGGGCAATGGCGACCCTAAAACCGTCGATGGCGTGACCTATACGATGTACGGGACCTGCAAGAACGGCGCGCGGATTGCAACTTACGTCTTCGAAAAGGGCACGCATGACTGGCCGAAGCCGCTTGCTGCCAAGGAAGCCGTCATGGCTGCCGCCAAGGATGGTGCTGCGAGCGTGACTAAGGTTTCAGCCGTGGTACCGGCCAAACAGCCAGCCTTCGACGCCAATGTTGATCCGGCTTTCCGGATGTGGGACTTCTTCGGCAAGGCCGACGCGACGGATGTGGTTGCGACTGTCACTCCCGCCAAGCCGGCTGCGTCTGCGAAGTCTGGCATGGCCATTGCTTCTGACTGCGCAACACAGGCGGAACTTGAAGGTACATCGTGCAGCAATCCTCAGTCGAACACTATGCGCCGCAGCGGGCAAGGGGTTCAGGGCGCCTTGTAACCAAGGCTTTTGACGGGCGTACACGGCTCGACGAGTTCTTCCAGGAAGGCTGCGCAAAAATTCGCCTTCCGGAAACCTTTTCGCCTGAAATGGAGGCGATTCTCATCAATACGTCAGGGGGGCTGACGGGCGGCGACGTGATCGATTGGTCCGTCGCCGCTGCGGCTTCCACCAGGCTTTCGGTCGCCACCCAGGCGAACGAGAAGATCTACAAGGCGTCCTCCGGCACCGCCTCGGTTTCCACCCATATCACCGTCGGCGACAATGCTTCCGTTCATTGGCTTCCGCAGGAGACCATCCTGTTCGACCGGGCATCACTCAGTCGCCGCCTTGATGTCGATCTTGCCGAAAGCGCTGAATTTCTCGCCGTCGAAGCCGTGCTTCTGGGGCGCCGCGCGATGGGCGAGGCGGTCGCCAACGGATTTTTCCGCGATCGCTGGCGGGTGCGCCGCAATGCTCAGTTGATCCACGCCGAGGAGATGCGCTTCGAGGGCGAGATTGCGCAAATGGCGCAGGCCGCGGCCGTGCTTTCCGGCCAGGTCGCCTTCGCCACACTTTTCCATACGGGGCCTTTGAGCGAATCCATGCTGCCCAAGTTGAGGGAGTGCATCGGCAATGCCGGTGGTGCGAGTTACTGGAACGGCAAGCTGATCGCGCGGATCGCCGCACCCACGGGCTTCGATTTGAGAAAAATCCTGGTACCGGCAATTTCCGTATTGCGTAACGGCGCGCCAGTGCCGAAAGTCTGGCATATCTGATTTGCCCTATCCGAAGTCGATTGCGGGATTTCCATGAACCTGACCCCACGCGAAAAAGACAAGCTGCTGATTTCCATGGCGGCAATGGTTGCCCGTCGCCGCCTGGAGCGCGGCGTCAAGCTCAACTATCCCGAAGCGATCGCGCTGATCACGGACTATGTCGTCGAGGGTGCCCGTGACGGCCGTTCGGTTGCGGACCTGATGGAGGCCGGCGCGCATGTCATCTCCCGCGATCAGGTGATGGAAGGCATTCCGGAAATGATCCATGACGTGCAGGTGGAGGCGACCTTTCCGGACGGCACCAAGCTGGTGACCGTGCACGAACCGATCCGCTGAGGAGCCTAGCCATGGCACTGGAACTACGCCCCAACTGCGAATGCTGCGACAAGGATCTTAATCCCGACAGCCGCGAGGCGATGATCTGCACGTTTGAGTGCACATTCTGTGCGGATTGCGCGGCGGATGTGCTTGGTGGGATCTGCCCGAACTGCTCGGGAGAACTGGTGAGGCGCCCGATCCGTCCGGCGGCGGCACTGGTTCGTAACCCCGCATCGACGGTGCGTGTCTTGAAGGCGGAGGGTTGTATCCCCCAAACCGCTTTAACAGCCTGAGGAGCTGATTCATGATTCCTGGTGAAGTCATTGCCGCAAAAGGCGAAATCGAGCTCAATGCCGGCGCGCCGACGATATCCATCGAAGTTTCCAATACCGGTGACCGCCCGGTGCAGGTCGGCAGCCACTATCATTTCTTCGAGACCAATAATGGTCTATCCTTCGATCGCGACAAGGCGCACGGCATGCGGCTCGATATACCTGCTGGAACCGCTGTGCGCTTCGAGCCGGGCCAGACCCGATCCGTCACGCTGATCCCGCTTTCGGGTGCGCGACGGGTCTATGGTTTCCAGCAGAAGATTATGGGAGGACTCTGACATGGCGACCAAACATTATCTCGGCAGCTGCCAGTGCGGCGCGGTCTCCTACGAAGTCGAGGCGGATCTCGACCAGACGGTCACCTGTAACTGCTCGCGCTGCCAGCGACTGGGCATTGTTCTCGCCTTCGCGCCACGTGGTGCATTTTCGCTGACGTCGGGCGAGGGGAACCTTACCGAATACAGGTTCAACACGAAGAAGCTGCAGCATCTGTTCTGCAAGACCTGCGGCATCGAGAGTTTTGCCTATGGGGACTCGCCGAAGGATGGTTCGCCCATGGTGGCGATCAACGTCAACTGCCTGGAAAGCGTCAATCCACGGGCTTTGACGTCGCATCACTACGACGGGGCTGCGGCCTGAGCCGATGCTGAAACTCGCCCTCTTGCCGTTGCTGTGTGGATGCGTGCTTCTTCTCGATGCACCGACATCCGCGCAACAGCCGCGACCGGATTGCAAGGAGCCGCAAACGCAGGCGGATATGACGATCTGCGCCGGCCTTGATCTTGCCGATGCGGATACGGCGTTGAACGCGCAGTATCAGGTGACACGCAAGGCGCTGAAGGAGCGGGATACCGGGGTCTCCACTGAGCTGAAGGGCGGTGAAGAGGCTTTGATCAAGGCGCAGCGCGCCTGGCTCTCCTATCGCGACGCCCAATGTGCTTCCGTCGGGTTTCAGGCGCGCGGCGGCTCGATGGAGCCGATGCTTGTCTCCAGTTGCGAGGCCGATCTGACGCGCAAGCGTACGGCCGAGCTTAAGGCGCTTGTCGATAACATGCTGTAATTTTTGGAATGGCTCGTCGCCATCCAGGTGAAATGTCCGAACTCATATTGCCCGAAGGATTGAGGTAATTCATGTCCTACAAGATGTCCCGCGCCGCTTATGCCTCGATGTTCGGTCCGACCACCGGCGACAAGGTGCGGCTTGCCGATACCGAATTGTTCATCGAGGTGGAGCGCGATTTCACCACCTATGGCGAAGAGGTGAAATTCGGCGGCGGCAAGGTCATTCGCGACGGCATGGGGCAGAGCCAGGCGACACGCGCCGAAGGGGCGGTCGATACCGTCATCACCAATGCGCTGATCGTCGATCATAGCGGCATCTATAAGGCCGATGTGGGCTTGAAGAACGGCCGTATCCACGCGATCGGCAAAGCTGGTAATCCGGATACGCAGCCGGGCGTGACGATCATCGTCGGCCCGTCGACGGAAGCGATCGCCGGCGAAGGCAAGATCCTGACGGCCGGTGGCATGGATGCACATATCCACTATATCTGCCCGCAGCAGATCGAAGAGGCGCTGATGAGCGGTGTCACCACCATGCTTGGTGGCGGTTCCGGCCCGGCGCATGGAACGCTGGCAACGACCTGTACAGGTGCGTGGCATATCGAGCGGATGATCGAAAGTTTTGACGCCTTCCCGATGAACCTCGCACTTGCCGGCAAGGGTAATGCCTCGCTTCCGGCACCGCTCGAAGAAATGATCCTCGCGGGTGCTTCGTCGCTGAAACTGCATGAGGACTGGGGCACGACACCGGCTGCTATCGACAACTGCCTGACGGTAGCCGACGCGTTCGACGTGCAGGTGATGATCCATACCGATACACTGAACGAAAGCGGTTTTGTCGAAGACACGGTCGCCGCCATCAAGGGTCGCACGATCCATGCCTTCCATACGGAAGGGGCGGGCGGCGGGCATGCGCCCGATATCATCAAGGTCTGCGGCAATCCGAACGTCATTCCGTCTTCGACCAACCCCACGCGGCCCTATACGGTCAACACGCTGGCCGAGCATCTCGACATGCTGATGGTTTGCCATCACCTGTCGCCATCGATCCCGGAAGACATTGCATTTGCCGAAAGCCGTATCCGCAAGGAGACGATCGCGGCGGAAGACATTCTGCACGATATCGGCGCCTTCTCGATCATCTCTTCCGACAGCCAGGCCATGGGCCGCGTCGGGGAAGTCGCGATCCGCACCTGGCAGACAGCCGACAAGATGAAGCGCCAGCGGGGTCCTTTGAAGGACGAGACCGGCGACAACGACAATTTCCGCGTCAAGCGCTACATTGCCAAATACACGATCAACCCGGCGATCGCGCATGGTGTGTCCCACGAGATCGGTTCGGTCGAAGTGGGAAAACGCGCCGACCTCGTGCTGTGGAGCCCGGCCTTCTTCGGCGCGAAGCCGGAAATGGTGCTGCTCGGCGGTTCGATTGCCGCTGCGCCGATGGGCGATCCGAATGCTTCGATCCCGACGCCGCAGCCGATGCATTACCGGCCGATGTTTGCGGCCTATGGCAAGCTCAGGACCAATTCATCGGTCACCTTCGTTTCGCAGGCCTCGCTCGATGGCGGTCTGGCGCAGCGGCTTGGCGTCGCCAAGAAGCTGGTTGCGGTGAAGAACGTGCGCGGCGGCATCGGCAAGGCGTCGATGATCCACAATTCGGCAACGCCGCATGTGGAAGTCGATCCGGAAACTTATGAGGTTCGCGCCGACGGCGAGTTGCTCACCTGCAAACCGGCAACGGTGCTGCCGATGGCGCAGCGGTATTTCCTGTTCTGAAGGGAGATGGAATGAGCCTCTCCATCCGGGGATGCGCTGCGGCCGACATTGCCGAGTGGGCCAGGCTGCGACACGCATTATGGCCGGATGGACCGGTTGAAGAGCATCGAGCCGAGATTGCTGCCGCTCTGTCGGACGGTGTTTTGCGGGGCTATCTTGCAGTTGACGAACAGGGGCAGGGGATCGGCTTTGCCGAAGTCTCCATTCGGCGTTACGCCAATGGCAGCACGCAATCTCCAGTGCCGTTTCTGGAGGGGATCTGGATTGTGCCGGAGCATCGGCAGCAAAAGATCGGGCGTTTGCTGATCGAGCGGATTTCGGCGGATTGTGCGGCGGAAGGCTTTGTCGAACTCTGCTCGGATGCCGAGATTGACAATCTCGCATCTCGTCATGCGCATGAGAGTTGGGGTTTTGCCGAGACGGAGCGGGTGGTGTATTTCCGCAAGGCCCTTTGAGTTGTTCGGCATGAGATTTATCCTCCGAATATCGATAGCTGTCGTCGCCGTTGTTGTGTTCGCGGCGGCGGCGGGCACATTCGTGCCGCGACCGCTGTTTGCACTGGACCGATCAGGTTCCTCTGCCGAAACCCGGCGCATTCTGTTGCTCTCCAATCCCATTCACACGGATATCGTCATTCCTCTCGACGAGGAAACACGTGCCGACTACGCGTTTCTCGAAGCGTCCGGCATTCCGATTGCTGATCCGGTCGCGCAGTGGTTGGTGTTGGGCTGGGGAGGTCGCGCATTTTATCTTGAGACGCCGACCTGGAGTGACCTGAAGCCGATGCCGGTGTTTCGGGCGCTGACCATTGATCGCTCGGTAATGCATGTGGACGTGGCAGGGAGCATGGATGAAACGCATCCGGCTATACGCTCCTTCAATATGCGACCGGCAGAATTTCAAACTCTCTCGAACTTCATCAAAGCGAGTTTTGTAAGGGATCGCGGTGAGATCGTGGCCATTCCCGATGCAGGCTACGGAGTTTATGACCAGTTCTTCGAGGCTCATGGCTCATTCAACGCGCTCCTCGGCTGCAATACCTGGACAGCCCAGGCGCTTCGTTCCGCGGGCATTCGCACAGGCTGGTGGAACCCGTTGCCTCAGACGCTGGGTCTGTCTCTGAGACTCTTCAACTGAAAACAAAGTTCACCCTTGGCGATCTCGTTCACTCGCTCCAAGCCCTGCTTTCTGTGAATAGCAGGTTTGCGTTGCGTCAATTTTCGCCTGACTTTGCTGCATCGCAAGAGAAATGCGGTTAAGGGAGTGCATCTGCCTCTTACCGGGGCGAATATTCATTCTCATGGAGGCATTGATGCTGGGCAAAAAGGTTCCGCAAGTCACTTTCCGCACCCGCGTACGCGACGAGGCCGTTGGCGGCCCGAACCCCTTCCGTTGGCAGGACGTTACCTCGGACGATTATTTCGCCGGAAAGCGCGTCGTGCTCTTCTCGCTGCCGGGCGCGTTCACGCCGACCTGCTCGACCTACCAGCTTCCCGATTTCGAAAAGCTGTTTTCCGATTTCCAGGCTGAAGGCATCGACGCGATCTACTGCATGTCGGTCAACGATGCTTTCGTCATGAATGCATGGGCCAAGAGCCAGAATCTTGAAAACGTCACCGTCATTCCGGACGGTTCGGGCGAATTCACCCGCAAGATGGGCATGCTGGTTGCCAAGGATAATCTTGGCTTCGGCATGCGCTCGTGGCGTTATGGCGCGATCGTCAACGACGGCGTCGTCGAACAGTGGTTCGAAGAAGAAGGCTATTCCGATAATTGCGAGAGCGATCCCTATGGTGCGTCCTCGCCGCAGAACATTCTTGAGAACCTCAAGGCCCTGAAGATCGCTGCCGAATAAGCGGCGAAAGACTTCTGCCAATAGGAAGCCCGGTCTCGCGCCGGGCTTTTTGTTGTCCAGCCGCAACTAAGCCTTGTGCGGCAGGCCGGCTTTGGCAATGATGTCTTTTGCACATGTCTCCCAACACCGGTGACCACTTTCGGTAGACATGCGTCAAGAGTTTGCATTTCAACGGGTTATCCATCATGCAGCACATCCATTCCTATCGCCCTGCCGGCGAAATTTCCGACCCGCCGATTGACACCGTCAGCCTGCCGCACGATCTGCGTCACCTGCGCCGCAAGCTGCTGCATCTTTCGAATGGCGATATGGTGATGCTCGATCTCAAGGAAGCCGTTCTTTTCCATAACGGCGACCGTCTGGTGCTCGACAACGGTGACACGGTGGAAGTACAGGCGGCACCGGAAAAGCTTTTCGAGGTCAAGGCGCGCGACACACTGCATCTGATCGAACTCGCATGGCATCTCGGTAATCGGCATCTTTCCGCCCAGATCGAGGAAGGCCGTATCCTGATCCTGCGCGATCATGTGATCCGCTCCATGCTGCAGGGGCTGGGCGCCAGCGTCAGCGATGTCGAGGAACCGTTCCAGCCGGCTCGCGGCGCCTATCACGCGCATGGTTCCCATGGCAGCCATTCGGATGATCATGGGCATTCCCACGACCACGACCATTCCCATGGTCACGACCATCATCATCATGACTGATCGCATATCGTGACAGAGCATCCGCGGCCGGGCGACCCGGCGACAGAGGGGACGATTGGCGGAGCAGTGGACACGAGGGCCTTGCTGCGGCTGATGGCCTGGCTTTCGCCGGCCTTTCCGATTGGCGGCTTCGCCTGGTCCGGCGGGCTGGAGCGTGCTGTCGAAGATGGGCTGGTCAGAAATGCCCAGGGTCTTGAGGACTGGCTGTCGACCGTGCTTCAGCATGGTTCGCTGTGGAACGATGCCGTGCTGTTCTGCGAAGCATGGCGCCAGGCCGATAAACAAGGCCCGCTTGCAGAGGTAGCGGCTCTCGGACTGGCGCTGGCGGGTTCGGCCGAGCGCTTCAACGAGACGCTGTCACTTGGAAAGGCTTTCATTGCTGCAGCTTCGGCATGGCCGCATCCGGTCTTCGAACGGCTTCCGGCCAATGTGCCATTTCCCGTGGCTGTCGGAGCAGTGGCTGCGGGTCATGGCTTGCCTTCTGCGCCGGCGCTTGCCGCATTCCTTCACGCAGCCGTATCGCAGGCCGTTTCGGCCGGAATCCGGCTGAGCGTTGCCGGTCAGGCGGAAGGGGTTGCGATCATTGCGAGGCTCGAAGCCCGGATAGAAGATCTTTCGCTCAGAGCGGCTTCAACCGGCCTCGAAGACTTGGGTGGCGCGGCCGTACAGGCCGAAATAGCGTCTCTTCGTCACGAAACGCAGCATTCCCGGCTTTTTCGATCCTGAAATGCCGGAATTGCATTGTCGTTGGGCAGTTTAGTTCAGGCGTCCTGTGCGATGAGAAGGATCTGGTCGTCAATCGCGTCTGCCAGCGACAGGACAACCTCGGTTCTGTCAAAGCCGTAGGATTCCAGCATTTTCAACATGCTGGAAAGAGCAGCCTCTGCCGCCTTGTGGCAGTCGTGTTGTTTTTCCAATACTTCAGATGTGGATGCAGTCGTTTGATAATCCATTCTGATTTCCCCGTTTCCCAGTTCAGGTAAGGTCTCAGCATGCGATATTAAATTGCAACTACAATACGTATTATGACGGTCTTATCTCGCTACCACAATTTGTGTAATGAGTTTTCTACAGGTATCTAGGGATATACTTAATTCACAAATCTGCGTTGAATGTTTACTTTTGTGATACCCGGCCGCTCGTGGCTGCCGACTGATGAAGCCGCAGGTGGGGCATCCACTTTCCGATTGCGCTGATTTCCCGCGGCATTATTGTGATCTCATCATACCGAAAGGACATTTCATGAAATCGGCAAACGGTCCCCTTCGTGTCGGCATCGGTGGGCCGGTTGGATCCGGCAAGACGCATTTGACGGAAAAACTCTGTAAGGCGATGCGGGACGAATTCTCCGTCGCGGTCGTTACCAACGATATTTACACCAAAGAGGATGCAGATGCGCTGGTGCGGATGCAGGCGCTTTCCTCGGATCGTATCGTGGGCGTCGAGACAGGTGGTTGTCCGCACACGGCGATCCGCGAAGATGCGACGATCAATCTCCAGGCGATTGCGGGTCTCAACGAACGTTTTCCGGATTTGGATGTCGTGTTCATCGAGTCTGGCGGAGACAATCTCGCAGCTACCTTCTCTCCGGATCTGGCGGACATCACGATCTATGTCATCTCCACTTGTCAGGGTGAGGAAATACCGCGCAAAGGCGGCCCTGGCATTACCCGATCTGATCTGCTGGTGATCAACAAGAAGGATCTGGCGCCTTATGTCGGCGTCGACATGGATGTGATGGACCGGGATGCCAGCCGCATGCGGGAAATGAAGCCTCATGTCTTCACCGACCTGAAACGCGGCGAGGGGGTCGGCCATATCGTGGAATTCCTGAAGGTCCAGGGCGGACTTTAAAGCCGGCCTATAACCGGAAAAGAAAAAGGCCGGCGGTCTAATGACCCGCCGGCCTCGCCTGTCGCCGGACACCCCTGTGGCAACAGGCCGCTGCGAAGGCTGCGTCGTCTCGCGCGCCTTCGAGCCTGTAGCAATTCCGCCTTTCTTCGAAACGCGAAACTGCTCAATGTTTTATGCTTCAGATATTTCTGAGCGCCTGAACGTCTCCGACCTGGATGATGCGTCCCCTGACTGTCACGCCGACGCGGCGCAGGCTGGAAAAGGCGCGAGAGAGCGCTTCCGGCGCAAGGCCGAGCATGCCGGCAAGCAGGCTCTTCTGGAATGGCAGGCGGATCGAGGCGGAGCCTCCGTCAACCGGGCAGCGGCTGAGGATGTAGTTGGCGACCCGCTGCGGTGCGGTGAAAAGACGGTCGTTGGCGATGCAATCCATCGTACCGACGAGATGCCGGGATATGGCGGCAATCAGTGCCTTGGCGATTTCTGGATCCTGCTGGGCAAGGTCACGCACGGCCTGCATGTCGAAGCGGGCGAGCGTTGCCGGCTCGGCCGTCTGGGCGTTGCAAAGATAAACGTTGTCGCTGAACAGAAGATGCTCTGCAAATGTGTCGCCCGGGGCGCAGACCATGATGTCGGCTTCGCGACCTTCACGGCTCAGCCGGAAAAGCCGGACATAACCGTTGAGAACGCAATAGAAGGCGTCGGCTGTTTCGCCTTCGCGCATCACGAATTTGCGGGCCGGAAGCGTGCTGATCGTCATCATGGACATCAGCCGGACAAGGGCACTGTTGCCCAGCCCTGCCAGAAACGGTGCCTTCATGAGCACTGCCCGGTCTCGATTGCTGAGTTTCAGACTGCTGTTCATCTCGCTATCTCTTCCCTTTTTTGCGAACACTGCCAAATCCTTGAGAAGCAGGATAGCGTGTGAGGCAAAGAGGGATTTGATACTGATCAATCAATCACGCAATTCGGAGCCTTGTCTGACAATCGGACCGGGGAGATTGCCTCCATCAGGCGTCATTCGGCTGCCATAGGTGGCAACCGAAGCACACGCTGGCCTGCCTGTGCTCCGGGGTGGGAGCCGGAAGCCGTTGTTTTCTCATTGTTTTCCAAGCGGTTTAGCCGTTCTTCCAACTCCGAAAGACTGCGACGATTTTGTCGGGTATGGTGGGCGACTTCTTCCGATGACATCAAATCCTCTTCTTCCTTCTTTCCGACGAAGCGGCCGAAGAGCTTGCCGAGCAGGCGCGACAGATCGTCCATGATGAGGAAGAAGGAGGGAACGACGAGAAGCGAGAGCACCGTCGAGACGATGATGCCGCCGATGACGGCGATCGCCATGGGCGCACGGAAGGAGCCGCCTTCGCCGACCCCCATGGCGGATGGCAGCATGCCGGCCGACATGGCGATCGAGGTCATGATGATCGGCCTTGCGCGCTTGCGGCCGGCCTCGACCATGGCGTGGACGCGCTCCAACCCGTGCCGCTTCATCTCGATCGCAAAATCGACGAGCAGGATGGCGTTCTTCGTGACGATGCCCATCAGCATCAGGATGCCGATGAGGACGGGCATGGAGAGCGCATTCTGTGTCGCGATCAGCGCCACTGCCACGCCGCCGATGGCGAGCGGCAGGGAGAATAGGATGGTGAAAGGCTGGATGACATCCTTGAACAACAGGATCAGGACGACGAGAACAAGCATCAGGCCCATCAGCATCGCATTGCCGAAGCTTTGCGTCATTTCGGCCTGGACCTTGGCGTCACCGCTTTCCGCCAGACGCACCGTCGGCGGTAGCTCAGTCTCGTCGACGATCCGCTTGAACTCGGCGGTTGAGGTGTCGAGCGCCGTGCCGAAGGGAACGTCGGAGCCGATCGCCACGACGCGGTTGCGGTCGTTACGCTTGATTGAGCTTGGACCTTCCGAATAGTCGATATCGGCAACGCTGTAGAGCGGCACCATCGTGCCGGACGATGTCTTGACCTTAAGATTGCGGATCGACTGCAGGTCGCGGCGCGTGTCGAGCGATGTCTGCACGCGGATCGGGATCTGGCGGCTGTCGAGCGAGATTTTTGCGAGGTTGGCGTCGATATCGCCAATCGTTGCGACGCGTACGGTTTCGGAGATCTGCTGCGGGGTGATGCCGAGGCGGGAGGCTTCTGCCATGCGCGGACGGATCTGCAGTTCGGGACGGGGCAGGGCGCCTTCCGACGAGACGTTGACCAGGATCGGCGAGGCTCGTAGCCTGGATTCCAACAGGCTCACGGCATTGTTCAGGTCTTCCTCGTTCGAAGAGAGGAAGTTGAACGAAAGTTCGCGTTCGGCCCGGTCGTTGACCTTGGAGATACGTACGTCGGGGATCGAGCGTACGGCGGCGAAGATATCCTTCTCCACATCCCATTGCGCGCGCGTGCGGCCATGTTCGGGCAGTTTGGGCAACAGGTCGCCGATCAGCGGGAGAGAGCCAAGGCCTTTGTTGACCAAGGTCTTCACCAGCGAATGGTCGATATTCTGCAGGATGATTCGGACGGTTGCCCGGCGCAGTTCGAGATCGCCCTTCGGCGAGGCGCCGCCCAGCGTGAAGACGCTTTCGACGCCGTCGATACCCTTCACCGCATCGTAGACGCTGGTGGAGACCGCATCCGTCTCTTCGAGCGTCGCGTTCGGCGGCAGTTCGAGAGACAGGACCACGCGGGAACTGTCATCCGGCGGCAGAAAGCTGCCCGGCACCTTGCTCAGAAGGAACAGCGAACCGCCCAGGAATGCAACAGCTGCGACCATGGTCGCGTAACGCCAGTACCATTTTCGGGTCGTGGCGGTGACGACGCGGGTATAGGTCTTCATCAGCCTTCCGTCGTTGTCTTGGTGGTCGTCTTCGCGCCCGTCTTCGGCGCGCATCAGATAGGCGGCCATCAGCGGTGTGATCAGGCGCGCCACCGCGAGTGAGAAGAACACCGAGAAGGCGACGGTCAGGCCGAACTGGATGAAATATTGGCCCGGAATGCCGGGCATGAAGGAGACGGGGACGAAGACGGCGATGATGGTGAAGCTGGTGGCGATCACCGCAAGGCCGATTTCGTCGGCCGCCTCAAGCGCCGCCCGATAGGGCGTCTTGCCCATCTTGATATGGCGGGCAATGTTCTCGATCTCGACGATCGCGTCGTCGACGAGGATACCTGTTGCCAATGTCAAAGCGAGGAACGAGACGAGGTTCAGCGAGAACCCCATCATGTGCATGATCCAGAAGGTCGGAATGGCGGACAGCGGGAGGGCGACTGCCGCAATCAAGGTCGCACGCCAGTTTCGCAGGAAAAGGAAGACGACGATGACGGCGAGGATCGAACCTTCCATCAGCGTGTGCAGCGCCGCCTCGTAATTGCCATAGGTGAAATAGACCGAGTCATCGACCATCTCGATCGTGACATCGGGATGCGCCTTGCGGATGCCGTCCAGGCCTTCGGCAACGGTTTCCGCCACAGAGACTTCGCTTGCACCCTTGGCGCGGAAGACGGCGAAGGTGACCGACGGCGTGCCGTTGAAGCGCGAGAAGGATTTCTGCTCCTCATAGGTATCGGTCACCCGCCCGAGTTCTGAGAGTTTTACGAAGCGGCCGTTCGAGAGCGCGATGTTGGTATCGGCAAGTTGCTGGACATTGCGAGCGTCGCCGAGCGTGCGGATCGTCTGCTCGTTGCCGGCGACCTGACCCCGGCCCGAGCCGAGATCGACATTGGTGCCCTTGATCTGCGTATTCACGTCTGCCGCGGTGATGCCGTAGGCGTCGAGCTTTGCCGGGTTGAGGGCGACGCGCACTTCCCGGTCCGCCCCGCCGTAGCGGTCGATACGACCGATACCGGGCTTGCCCTGAAGGTCGCGGGTGATCGTGTCGTCGACGAACCAGGACAGCTCCTCCAGCGTCATGTTGGGCGAGGAGACGGCGAAGGTCTGGATCGCCTGTCCTTCGACATCGACCTTGGTGACGATCGGTTCCTCGATGCCGGCAGGCAGGTCGCTGCGGATCTTGTCGATCTGGTCCTTGGTGTCCTGCACCGCCTCTTCTGTGGGCTTTTCGATGCGGAAGACGATCGTCGTGAGCGACTGGCCGTCGGTCACGGTCGACTGGATCTCGTCGATGCCGCTGATCGAGGCGACTGCGTCCTCGATCTCCTTCGTCACCTGCATTTCGAGTTCAGCCGGTGATGCGCCGCTCTGAACCACCGTCACAGAGACGACGGGAACGTCGATATTCGGGAAACGGGTGATCGGCAGGGCGAAGAAGGATTGCAGGCCGACATAGAGCAGCAGGCCGAAGGCAAGCAGGGGAGCGATCGGGTTGCGGATAGACCAGGCGGAAAAGTTCATTGCGAAGCCTCCGTGCCCTTGGTGGCTGCCGCCTTTTCCGGAACCGGTGCGATATGATCGCCGTCTCGGACGAAAGCGCCGGCCTTGGCGACGACGACATCGCCGGGCTGCAGGCCGTTCAAGACCTGAATGAAGCCGCCGTCCTGGAAGCCGATTTCGATCTTGACCTGCTTGACGACGCCGCCTTCCACCTTGCGGGCAAAGGACCCTTCGCGGCCTGTCGTTACGGCGGAGAGCGGAAGGGCGAGCGTATCTGCCTGATTCACGACGATTGCCGCGCGCCCATACATGCCGGCGCGCGCGCCGCTATCGGGGTCGATCTCGATATGGACGAGGCCGAGCCTGGTTGTCTGGTCGACAGTCGGGGAGACCAGCCGCACACGGCCCTCGATCTCCCGCTGGCCGCCGGCGACGGTCACCAGTGCCTTCTGACCGAGTTTGACCTTCTGAATGTCGGATTCGGAGATGTCGGCAACCAGCTCGATCGCGCCGTCCTTGATGATGGTGAAAAGCGGATCGCCGTTGCCGGACGCGATGGCGCCGACCTTGGCATTCTTTGCCGAGATGACACCGGCAACGGGCGCCTTTACGCCGGTGCGGGCGAGCTGCAGTTCGACATCGGCAAGCTGGGCGTCAATGACGTGGACATCGGCTTCTCCCACCGTCACCGCCTGGCGGGCGGCATTCAGCCGGGCGCGTGCGACATCGACCTGGGCATTCGCCTGTTCAAGCTGAGAGACCGTGCTCGTGCCGCTCTCGTTGAGCTTTTTCGTGCGGTCGCGTTGTTTGACTGCGTCATCGAGGTTTGCTTCGGCCTCGATCACCTGAGCCTGGTATTGCGCGACCGATGCTTCGGCCTTGGCCTTGTTTGCCTGATACTGGCTCTTCTGGAGCAGCAACGCATCGTCGTTCAGGGTGGCCAGAACCGCGTTGGCTTCGACCTCGTCGGAGACATCAACATTGATCGTCTTCACCGAGAGGCCCTCGACAAGCGGCTGCACGTAGATCTCGTCTATGGGACGTATGGTGCCGGTTGCGATGATCCGGTCTGTCAGCGATTTCTTCAAGGCCTCGGTCACGATGATCGACGGGAGCTTTGCTTCCGCGGCGGCAGGCTGGCCGGTTTGCTGTGCCGCAAGCGGTGAGGCTGCGACGGAGGAAAGCAGCAGAACGAGGGCGGGGATCGATTTCGACAAGCTATGCGGCATGCGGCAAATCCACTGTTTGGAGGAACGGGCATGCGCCGACCATCGGCATCCCTCGAGTCATACTTCCTCCCTGTATGACGCGGGACCAAAGCTTCATCCGACACTTCTTTCTGGTTCAACCGAAAAAAGTCGGCGTCGGCTTCGGCAGCTACCTTTACGTGTTCATTCTCAGACGATCAATCCATGCAGGCAGTGACGGGTTGACATGTCCTGATGGCAAAAAAATGCCCGACTAGGAAGCCGGGCAGGAAGAAGTATCAGAGACTTTTGTTGCTGGATTATTTCAGCATGATTTCATCATTATTTCAGGGCTGCGCTAGTGATATCGGCCGTGTAGGCCCCTTCCGGGGCCTTGCTGATGATCTTCTGGTCGGTCAGCGCCTTCACCGTGCGTTCGTAAGTCGCCATGTCGAGCTTGCCATCGCCGATCAGCTTGGCGACTTCGCCCATCATCCGTTTCTGGTGGTTTTCGTCCTGGCCGCCATTTTCCATCACGATCTCGGCGGCTTCATCCGGATTGTCGATGGCGTATTTCCAGCCCTTCATCGAGGCACGGACGAACTTAACCATGTTCTCCTTGAACTTTTCGTCCTTCAGCTTGGTATCGAGGACATAAAGCCCGTCTTCCAGGAGATCGTTGCCGAGCGCCGTGTAGTTGAAGACGACAAGGTCGTTCGCCTTGAAACCGGCATCGATTGCCTGCCAATATTCGTTATAGGTCATGACCGAGATACAGTTTGCCTGTTTCTGGACGAGCGGCTGCACGTCGAAGCTCTGTTTCAGCACGGTCACGCCATCCGTGCCGCCTTCGGTCTTCAAGCCCAGCTTGTTCATCCAGGCGAAGAACGGATATTCGTTGCCGAAGAACCAGACGCCGAGCGTCTTGCCTTTGAAGTCGGCTTCGGTCTTTACCGGGCCGTCCTTGGGGCAGATCAGTTCGAGGCCGGACTTCTGGAACGGCTGGGCGATGTTGATCAGCGGTACGCCCTTTTCACGGGCGACCAGTGCGCCGCCCATCCAGTCGACGATGACATCTGCGCCGCCGCCGGCAATCACCTGTTCCGGTGCGATATCCGGGCCGCCCGGCTTGATCGTGACGTCGAGGCCTTCTTCCTCGTAGAACCCCTTGTCCTTGGCGACGAAATATCCGCCGAACTGGCCCTGAGCCACCCATTTCAGCTGCAGCGTCAGTTTGTCTGCGGCCATTGCTTGGGCCGCCGAAAGCGCCACGGTGGTTCCGATTGCGCCGGCCATCAATGCCTTCATGATCTTTTTCATTGCTGCTACCCTCTCTTTTCCGCCCTTGCGATGTTACGCCAAGCGGTTCGTTGCGCCTAACCCCCACGGTTAGACGGATGCCAGAATGTCAGTGCCCGCTCTCCCAGCGCGACCACACCATAAAAGATCGATCCGACAATCGCTGCAACCGTGATTTCGGCCCAGACCATGTCGACATTCATGCGACCGATTTCGGTTGAGATACGGAAGCCCATGCCGACGATCGGCGTGCCGAAGAATTCCGCAACGATCGCGCCGATCAGCGCCAGCGTCGAATTGATCTTGAGCGCGTTGAAGATGAAGGGCATGGCAGCGGGAAGCCTGAGCTTTGTCAGCGTCTGCCAGTAATCCGATGCGTAGGAGCGCATCAGGTCGCGTTCCATCGAGCCTGCTGCACTTAAGCCGGCGATGGTGTTCACCAGCATGGGGAAAAAGGTCATGACGATGACGACGGCAGCCTTGGACTGCCAGTCGAAGCCGAACCACATGACCATGATCGGCGCGACACCGATGATCGGCAGCGCCGACATGAGATTGGCGATCGGCAACAAGCCGCGGCGGAAAAACGCGATGCGATCGGCAAGGATCGCTACCGCAAAGCCGGATGCGCAGCCGACAAGATAACCGAAGATGACGGCCTTGAAGACGGTCTGCTGCACATCCGCCCAGAGCGTCGGGATAGACGACGCAAACCGGGCGCCGATGGCGGATGGCGGTGGCAGGATGATGAAGGGGATGCCAAGCCCGCGGGTTGCCGCTTCCCAGAGGATGAGGATCCAGGCGCCGAAGATTGCCGGGATGATGAGGCGTAGGAGGCTGTCTATCGCCCTGGAGCGAATCCGGAGTTCGGAGAGGATGCTGACGCAGCGCCAAGCCAGCAGCCAGTTGGCCGTGAGGATGAGGAAGAAGGCCGTAGAGGCCATTCCCTCGTTTCCGGCAAGGCGTGAGATCAGCAGACCGGTAGAGAAATGAGCGCAGACGAGGAGGGTCACTGCGACGAAGACGGGCGGCAGGGAAAGGAGGGAGACGACGGTTGCGCCGATCGTCAGGACGAAGATGGAGAACATCCGGATCGGCTTGTAGGCAATCGGTGCTTCGGCTGAGAGGAGGGGCAAGGTTGCCAGTGCCGCAAGGATAAGGGCGAGTGCCAACCAGGATTGCCAGGAGCGTTTCAGGATCGTCATGCCTGCCTCCTTTCCGGCTTTGCACCCATCGCCCGTTCAACGAGCTTGCCGATCAGTGCGACGATGGCGACCAGAAGGGCTGCAAGCACCGAGCCTGCTATCAGGGCTGCCCAGATGTCTATCGTCTGGCTGTAATAGGCGCCGGCGAGCAGTTTGGAGCCGATGCCTGCCACAGCCCCTGTCGGCAGTTCGCCGACAATCGCGCCGACGAGGCTGGCTGCGATCGCCACTTTCATCGAGGTGAACAGGAAAGGCACGGAGGCGGGGACGCGAAGCTTCCAGAACGTCAGGGCGACGCTGGCATTATAGGTGCGCATCAGGTCGAGCTGAATGAGTTCCGGCGAGCGCAGGCCCTTCACCATGCCGACCGCGACGGGGAAGAAGGAAAGATAGGTCGAGATCAGCGCCTTGGGCAGAAGGCCTGTGATGTTGACCGCGCCGAGCACGACGATGACCATCGGGGCGATGGCGAGGATCGGTACCATTTGCGAGGCGATGATCCAGGGCATCAGGCTGCGATCCAGCGCCTTTACATGGACGATGCCGACGGCAATCAGGATGCCGAGAAGCGTGCCTAGCGTGAAGCCAACGGCGGTGGACGATAGCGTGACCCAGGCGTGGTAGACGAGGCTGCGGTTGGAGGTGACCTTTCTGAGAAACGTGTTTTCGAAGACGTTCGAGGCGACCTGATGCGGAGCCGGCAAGGTCGGCTTCGGTTGCGACATCGTCTTTTCGAGGAATTCGATCGCCGTCGAGGTGACGTTGGCGCGGCGGTCGAGATCGCGCTGGAATGGCGCGTTCATGAAATAGGCGCCGACATACCAGATGGCAATGATGACAAGCACGATCACCGTGACGGGCATGATCCGGTGCTGGATGAGGTGTTCCCGTCCCATCAGCTTTTCGCTCCGACCGGAAACAGCATCAGCACCATGGCGACGACGCCGAGGCCAACGCCCGCAAGCTGGGTGGCGGTCAGGCGTTCACCGAAAATGGCGAAAGCGATGACATTGATCAGCAGCAGCTGGGCAATCGCCGATGCAGAGATCGCCAGCCCCAGTCCGCCTTCACGCATCAGCTTCACCATCATCAGGTTGCCGACACAGTAGAGCGAAAGCGACAGGAGCAGAAGGAGCATGTTGCTGGAGGTGATGTAGGCGCGAGAGGCGGTGGCGGCCGCGAGGAAGGTTGCCATGGCGCCGCTGAGCCAGAGGAGGAAGGTAGGGGTCATGGGGCTGCTCCCGTCAGATATATTATGCTGCCGATTGTGTTCTTGCCCCGAACCTTACCCCCCTCTGCCCTGCCGGGCATCTCCCCCACAAGGGGGGAGATCGGCTGGGCTTTCACTCGCCACTCCATCGGAATCCTTTGAATACCGCGCGGTGTCGTTTTGGGGCAGTGAGCCCGCCGCTTGTGATCTCCCCCCTTGTGGCGAAGATGCCCGGCAGGGCAGAGGGGGGTATCTCTCGCTGACGTGCGGGAAAGATCACTCCTCATAACTATGCCCCGCTCTCAAACCTTCCCGGACCCTATGGGCAATCGCGAGAAACTCCGGTGTCTCGCGGATTTCCAGCGGGCGGTCTTTTGGCAGTGTCGAGGTGATGACATCCGTTACCCGGCCTGGGCGGGGGGACATGACGACGATCTTGGTCGACAGGTAGACGGCTTCGGGGATCGAGTGGGTGACGAAGCAGATCGTCTTTTCCGTGCGTGCCCAGAGTTTCAGAAGCTGTTCGTTCAAATGGTCGCGAACGATTTCGTCCAGTGCGCCAAAAGGTTCGTCCATCAGCAGGAGATCGGCGTCGAAGGCCAGAGCTCTCGCGATCGAGGCGCGTTGCTGCATGCCGCCGGAGAGCTGCCACGGGTATTTTTTGCCGAAGCCTGCAAGATTGACGAGATCGAGGGTGCGGTCAATGCGTTCCTTCCGCTGCGCTGCCGAGTAATTCATGATCTCCAGCGGCAGCGCGATATTCTTTTCGATCGTGCGCCAGGGATAAAGCGCCGGTGCCTGGAAGACATAGCCATAGGACCGCGACTTTCGGGCGTTTTCCGGCGTCATGCCGTTGACGGTGATTTCGCCCGAAGTGGCGCTTTCGAGATCGGCGATGACGCGCAGGAATGTCGTCTTGCCGCAGCCGGACGGGCCGATGAAGGAGACGAAATCGCCCCGCTTCACCTCCAGATCGACATCGGACAGAGCATGGACCGGCCCGTCGCTCGTCTCGAAAGTCAGGCCGAGTTTTTTCGCGGAAACGACGGAGAAATTGTTCTCAGCCATGTCACGATCACACCCCGCTTGCCGGGATCCCCGTTCGTTCGACCTTGCGCGGTGCGGTTAGGTCCTTCCAGGTGGAGAGCGCCTTGCTGACCGCCGGATAGGGCTCGCGGGCGACGAACTGGCCGTGGCCTTCGCGGCTCCTGATCGTACCCTCCTCGACGACGACGACACCGCGCGACAGCGTGTAGCGCGGCAGGCCGGTGACTTGCTTGCCCTCGAAGACGTTGTAATCGATCGCCGACTGCTGGGTTTTGGCCGAGATCGTCTTCGACTTTTTCGGATCGAGTACGACAAGATCGGCATCGGCACCGACGAGGATCGCGCCCTTTCTCGGGTAGAGATTGAGGATTTTCGCGATATTGGTCGAGGTGACGGCGACGAATTCGTTCATGGTGATGCGGCCGGTGGCGACGCCGTAGGTCCAAAGCATCGGCAGGCGATCTTCCAGACCGCCTGTGCCGTTCGGGATCTTTCTGAAATCGCCGACGCCATAGCGTTTCTGGTCGGTGGTGAAGGCGCAATGGTCGGTCGCGACACATTGCAGCGAACCGGAGGCGAGGCCGGCCCAGAGTGAGTCCTGATGCTGCTTGTTGCGGAAGGGAGGCGACATGACGCGGCGGGCAGAGTGATCCCAATCCTTGTCGAAATATTCGCTTTCATCGAGCGTCAGGTGCTGGATCAGCGGTTCGCCATAGACCCGCATGCCATTCTGGCGCGCCCGACGGATCGCCTCATGCGCCTGTTCGCAGGAGGTATGGACGACATAGAGCGGCACGCCTGCCATGTCGGCGATGATGATGGCGCGGTTTGTGGCTTCGCCCTCGACGGAAGCGGGGCGTGAATAGGCGTGGGCTTCCGGGCCGTTATTGCCTTCGTCCATCAATTTCTGCTGCATGGCGGCAACGACATCGCCGTTTTCGGCATGGACGAGGGGCAGCGCGCCAAGCTCGGCGCAGCGCGAGAACGAGGCGAACATCTCGTCATCGTTGACCATCAGCGAGCCCTTGTAGGCCATGAAGTGCTTGAAGGTGTTGATGCCTTTTTCCTGAACGACGGTCTGCATCTCGTTGAAGACCTGCTCGCTCCACCAGGTGACTGCCATATGGAAGGAATAGTCGCAGTGCGCGCGGGTCGCCTTGTTGTCCCAGCGCTTCAGGGCATCCAGCATGGACTGGCCGGGATCGGGAAGACAGAAATCGACCACCATGGTCGTGCCGCCGGCAAGGGCTGCGCGGGTGCCGCTATCGAAATCGTCGGCGGAATAGGTGCCCATGAAGGGCATTTCGAGGTGAACATGCGGATCGATGCCGCCCGGCATGACATAGCAGCCGGTGGCGTCGAGCGTTTCGTCGCCCGCAAGGTCCGGGCCGATCTCGACGATCTTTCCGCCGTCTATCTTCAAATCCGCCTTGTAGGTCAGGTCGGCGGTAACGATGGTTCCGTTCTTGACTACTGTGGCCATGGTTGTTCCCCTTATCGTGTGCCGCAGTCAATCGCCCGAGATCGAGGACCTCAGGGACTGAACATCTCGGGTGGTGATCGTTTTATTTTCGGTTTCGATGCGAAGAAGGCGCTCATTGCGCAGCCTCCCGCTGTTTGAGATCCTTCGTCATGAACAGGCTGTGCGGATTTTCCTCGTAATCCGCAAACGGGCCACAAGATTGGTAGCCGAGCGCTTCGTACAGCCGAACGGCTTCGACATTCAGCGGGCCGGTTTCGAGATAGAGACGGATGACATTGCGCGAAGCTGCCTGCATCTCGAGTTCGGCCATAATCTTCCGGCCGATGCCGTGGCCGCGTGCATCATCATGGACGAAGATGCGTTTCAGTTCGGCACTGCCATCCGTGAACCATTTGATGCCGCCACAGCCGACCGCCTTGCCGTCCAGTCTTGCGACCAGGAAGGAAATGTCGGGCTGGCACAATGCGTCGAGATCCACGGCGAAATTGCCTTCGGGCGGATAAAGCGATGCCATGTAGTCGTCGGAAAGCCCGATCAGGGCGGCGACGTCAGGCTGTTTCGGCTGCTCAATGGCAATCGTGACGGTCACTCGACGATCTCCGCCGTCTCGACAACCGCGTGGAAGAGCACGTCGCAGCCGGCGGCGGCCCAGTCCTTCGAGATTTCCTCGGCCTCGTTATGCGACAGTCCGTCGACGCAGGGGCAGAAGATCATCGTGGTCGGGGCAAGCTTTGCAGCCCAGCAAGCGTCGTGGCCGGCGCCGGAAATGATGTCCATGTGGCTGTAGCCGAGCTTTTCGGCCGCACCGCGCACGCGACCGACCAGCGTCGGGTCGAAGGTGACCGGATCAAAATGGCCGACTGCTTCGACCGAGCAGCCGACGCCGAGGGCTTCGCAGACTTCCGTCGCTGCTGCCTCGATCTTTGCGCGCATGCGGTCGAGCTTTTCCTGGCTCGGCGTGCGCAGGTCGACGGTGAAGACGACCTTGCCGGGGAGGACATTGCGGGAGTTCGGGGTGAAAAAGGCCTGGCCGACGCCTGCGACAGCGCCGGGCTGTTCGGCCATGGCGATCTCCTGCACCTTCTCCATGATACGGCCAAAGGCGAGGCCGGCGTTGACGCGCATCGCCATCGGGGTGGAGCCGGTATGGGCTTCCTTGCCGGTTAGCGTGAATTCCAGCCACCAAAGGCCCTGACAATGGGTGACCACGCCGATCTGCTTGTCTTCAGCTTCGAGGATCGGGCCCTGTTCGATATGATATTCGAAATAGGCGTGCATCTTTCGGGCGCCGACTTCCTCATCGCCCAGCCAGCCGATGCGCTTCAGCTCATCACCATAGGTCTTGCCTTCGGGATCCTTGCGACCATAGGCATAATCGATCGTATGGACGCCGGCAAAAACGCCGGATGCGAGCATGGCAGGCGCAAAACGCGCGCCTTCCTCGTTTGCCCAATTGGTGACGACGATCGGGTGTTTCGTCTTGATGCCGAGGTCGTTTATCGAGCGGACGACTTCAAGACCGGCCAGAACGCCGAGCACGCCGTCGAACTTGCCTCCGGTCGGCTGGGTGTCGAGATGGGAGCCGATATAGACGGGCAGGGCATCCGGGTCAGAGCCGGGGCGGGTGGCGAACATCGTGCCCATCTTGTCGACGCCGACCGTCATGCCGGCCGCTTCACACCAGCGCTGGAAAAGGTGGCGGCCTTCGCCATCGGCATCCGTCAGGGTCTGACGATTGTTGCCGCCGGCAATGCCGGGACCGATCTTTGCCATATCCATCAACATGTCCCAGAGACGGTCGCCGTTGACGCGCAAGTTCTCGCCCGGTGCTGCCACCATTTTGAAATTCCTTATCTGTTTATGCTCTGCTGACCGGCAGCAAATCTGTTCGTTCCCATGGGCCTCATCCGGTCTTGAATCCGGAAGATCGGCATTGCGTTTGAGCCGCTTGTCGCCGATAATTTAACCGCTTGGTAAAAGCTTACAATTTCCCCAGCAGCACTCAAGCTGAAAATCGTCCCACTTCAGATGTTTTGAAGAATTTGGCGATGGGGACCCACGATGGCAGCCACAGGGACACAATACTGAATGGCCATTTCCAGAGCGGCGAAGACACAGCGGCGCACGCGTATCCAGGAGGAGAAGGAAGAGCTGATCCTCGAGGCGGCTCTCGACGTGTTTTCGCAGAACGGTTTTCGCGGCTCGACGATCGACCAGATCGCCGAGGCGGCCGGCATGTCGAAGCCCAATCTTCTTTATTATTTCCGTACCAAGGAAGCAATCCACCGGCAGTTGATCGACCGGGTTCTGACCACATGGCTGGAGCCGCTCAGGGTGTTTGACGCGGATGGCGACCCGGAAAGCGAGATCCGCTCCTATATTCGTCGCAAGCTGGAAATGGCGCGCGACTTTCCCCGCGAGAGCCGGCTGTTCGCCAATGAAATCCTGCAGGGCGCGCCGCGGATCGAGGATGAGCTGAAAGGGCCGTTGAAAGCGCTGGTGGACGAAAAGGCCGGTGTGATCCGTGCCTGGTCGCGTGCCGGCAAGATCGCCAGATGCGACCCCTATCATCTGATCTTCTCGATCTGGTCGACGACACAGCATTATGCCGACTTCGATGTACAGGTAAGGGCGGTGCTGGGCCAGGCGCATTCCGGCGAGGGGCGGTTCGAGGATGCTGCGAGGTTTCTGGAGCAGTTGTTCATGGATGGGTTGCGGGTGCGGTAGTCTGCAATCTCCGTCACCACCAAAAACGAAAACGCCGGCTTGAAGCCGGCGTTTCCGTTTATCCTTGGGAGGACTTTTATTAGGCAGCAGCCGACTTTGCGGTCGGTACTTCCGAGATCGTCTTCAGAACCTGGGAAGCGATCTGGTAAGGGCAGCCCTGGGAGTTCGGACGACGGTCTTCGAGGTAGCCCTTGTAGCCGTTGTTGACGAAGGAATGCGGAACGCGGATCGAAGCGCCACGGTCAGCAACGCCGTAGGAGAACTTGTTCCACGGAGCGGTTTCGTGCTTGCCGGTCAGACGCAGATGGTTGTCCGGGCCGTAAACGTCGATGTGGTCCTGCAGGTTCGTTTCGAACTGAGCCATGAGGGCTTCGAAATATTCCTTGCCGCCAACTTCGCGCATGTACTTGGTCGAGAAGTTGCAGTGCATGCCCGAGCCGTTCCAGTCGGTGTCGCCGAGCGGCTTGCAGTGGAATTCAACGTCGATGCCGTACTGTTCGCAAAGGCGGAGCAGGAGGTAACGAGCCATCCAGATCTGGTCGGCGGCGCGCTTGGAGCCCTTGCCGAAAATCTGGAATTCCCACTGGCCCTTGGCCACTTCGGCATTGATGCCTTCGTGGTTGATGCCGGCTTCGAGGCACAGATCGAGATGCTCTTCAACGATTTCGCGAGCAACCGAGCCGACGTTCTTGTAACCGACGCCCGTGTAATAAGGACCCTGCGGAGCCGGGTAACCCTGTTCCGGGAAGCCGAGCGGACGGCCGTCCTGGTAGAAGAAATATTCCTGTTCGAAACCGAACCAGGCATCTTCGTCGTCGAGGATGGTTGCACGGCTGTTGGACGAATGCGGAGTGACGCCATCCGGCATCATGACTTCGCACATGACGAGCGCGCCGTTGGTGCGGGCCGGATCCGGGTAGATTGCGACAGGCTTCAGGACGCAATCAGACGAACGGCCTTCGGCCTGCATCGTTGAGGAACCGTCAAAGCCCCAAAGCGGAAGCTGCTCGAGCGTCGGGAAAGAATCGAATTCCTTGATCTGCGTCTTGCCGCGCAGGTTCGGGACGGGAGTGTAGCCGTCCAGCCAGATGTACTCGAGCTTATACTTGGTCATGTTTTGTCTCTCAGGCCGTAGTGTTCATCGTTGAGCCAATCCGAGGACGCCTTTCATCAAGGTCAGCATCCCGGGCTTAAACAAATGAATGCATGCTGCGTGCCAGTTTGCGCCTGCGTGAGCCGGCGGCGATGAAAAAAATGTCACTGCCGCTCAAATGGGCCGTTTTCGATAAGCCGTCTTGTTTGGATTTGCTTAATAAACAAGCCGAATTCGAAGATAGACTCCCTCATCCGGAACTCAGGAGGGTGCGTCAACGTTTATTCGGGTTAACGGCGTGCGGCGTTGTGCAAAGTTATTTGATTACAATCTCCGCTGGCGGAAATCATCGGAATGATGTAAAATGCAGCAATTGGATTAAATAATAGGCAGAATATGTGCCTGTCCAATGTGATGCAGTCTTTCAGGAGGCGATTGATGGCAGGCATCCATCGTGAAACAGCAAAAATTTATGAGTTTCCCCTGATGCAGCGGAGACGTCTCGATAACGGGCTGACAGCGCCGGCTTCTTCCAAGGAGGTGATTTTCTCCGTGGTGGATACTTGCTGGTATCACGGCGAGGCCATTCGTGAGGATGAGCACGCGCACGACACGCCCAAACCCTGCTGACCCGGATTTCCAAAGTGTTCGAAGCCACCCGCTCGCGGGTGGCTGATCAGAAGCCGAAGAGCTTCAGTGCGGCATAGCCGAAGGCTGCGATGAAAATCCAGCCGAATGCGCCCAGCGCCAGCGGTCGCCATCCCTCAGCACGCAGTTTGCCGATATTTGCCTGCAGTCCCATTGCAGCAAGCGCCATGGACAGCAGGAAGTTGGTCAGCATCACGATGTGGCGGCTCATGTCGGCCGGGATAGAAACAGCACTATTCACCAGCATCATCGCAATAAAGCCCAGGACGAACCACGGCATGGGTGTCGAGACGCGCTGGCCTTCGCCCGTGTCTGCGCCTGCGTCCGAACGCATCGCGATCGCCAGCGTCATGATCAGCGGCGCGAGCAGGACGACGCGTGTCAGCTTGGAAATCGTGCCGAACTGGCCGGCCACATCACCCGCCTGAAACGATGCCGCGACGACCTGCGCAACTTCGTGAATGGTTGCGCCCGACCAGAGGCCATAGGCGCGTTCGTCCAGACCTAGCGGTACGGCCAGCAGCGGGTAGGCGATCATCGAAATCGAACCGAAGAGGGTGACGCAGGCCACGGCATAAGCGACATGTTCCTGCCTGCCGCGCACGACGGTATTGGCGGCGATGACGGCCGATGCGCCACAGACCGAGGTTCCGGCCGCAATCAGATCCGTCAATTGACGGTCGACGCCCATCAGCCTGCCGGCCAGGCGCATTGCGAGGAAAGTCGCCACCAGCGTCAGCGTCACCATGATGAGGGCCGAGCCGCCGAGCGACAGGATCTGGGTTACCGTGACCTGCAGGCCAAGCAGAATGATGCCTGCTCTCAAGATGCGCTTCAGCGAGAACTGGATGCCGGTTTCGACGATCTGCGGCAGGGCGATGGTATTGCGGATAAGCATGCCGAGGATGATGGAGAGAATGAGCGGACTGAGGGCCATCCAGCCGGTTGCGGACCTGATCGCCAGCGCTACTGCAGCGGTCGTTGCCGTCAGCGCAAGACCGGGCAGAAGCGGCTTCAGTCCGGATAGCGATGAGTAAGGGCGTTCTGCCCAATCTGAAAACGACATCGATAAAATTCCACAAAATCACGGGATTCTCGAATGTCATTCTCCATTTCGTAAAAGAACAAATCCAACTCATAAGTTTTGTGGTATTGTTCGATAAAATCGAATGGTTTGCTGATGACGCTGGAACAATTGAAGATATTTCTGGAGGTTGCGCGGCTTGAGCATGTGACGCGCGCAGCAGAAACGCTCCATCTCACGCAGTCGGCTGTAAGTGCCGCGATCTCGGCGCTGGAAGCCCGCCATGGCGTTATTCTGTTCAACCGGGTCGGACGGCGTATCGGACTAACGGAAGCGGGCCGTCTTTTCGTCGATGAGGCGCGGGCGGTGATGGAGCGGGTGCGGGCGGCCGAGCTGGCGCTTGCCGATCTCGGTGGCTCTGCTTCCGGCGTTCTGCGCGTCCATGCTAGCCAGACGGTGGCGAGCTATTGGCTTCCCTCCCGGCTGGTTGCCTATCACGAGCGTTTTCCGCGCGTCGACCTGCGGCTGATCGTCGGCAATACGCAGGGTGCCGTTGAGGCGGTAGTGAGAGGTGAGGCGGATCTTGCCGTGGTCGAGGGGGAGGTCGTGGTTCCTGACCTGCAGCGCTCGACCGTGGCGGAGGATCGACTTGTGCTCGTCGTCGGCCGTCGCCATGCCTGGGCGGATGGGCGAAAACTTGTGGCGAGTGATCTTCTGGAAACCAACTGGATCATGCGCGAAGCCGGGTCGGGAACGAGAGCCGCCTTCGAGAGCCAGCTTTCTAGCCTCGGTCTCGATCCGCAGGCGCTTTCCGTCGTGCTTGAAATGCCGTCAAACGAGGCGGCGATGGCGGCGGTGGAGGCGGGGCTTTCTGCGACCGTGCTTTCCAGCCGTGCAACGCAGTTTCACTCGATGGCCGGGCGGCTGCATGTGGTGGATTTTCCCATGCCGCTACGGCGATTTTCCGCCGCCTATCATTCCGAGCGGCATGTGACGCGCGCTTTGCGCTCGATGCTGGATCTTCTCGATGAGGATTTTGGAGACGAGGGGCTGGCAGGCGTCGCCGGCGCCGGATGATACAAAAATGGCCCCGTCCTTGAAAAAAGACGAGGCCGTGCAATGTCGGTAGTCTCGGTGGATCTTGTTTAGATCATCGGCTTGCCGACCGGCAGCACGTCACGGCCGAAGGCGTCCTTGTAAATCTGGTGCGCCATGACATAGAGCGCCAGCGCGCCGCAGACCATCAGTTCGTAACCGGCGATGACGTTGAAGACATGCGGTCCGAAATGGCCGATGACGAGCAGAACGAAGCCGATGAACAGGGTGATGAAGACCAGGCCGAGGCCAGTGCTGGCGCGCATCGCGCCGGGGGTCATGATGGCGGTATAGATTGCCCAGATGACTAGGAACCAGCCGAGATCGGTTTCGCTGACTGCGAAGAGGCCCATCGCATTGCCGATCTGGATCAGGCAAAGGGCGATCCAGAAGCAGCCATAGGCGGTGAATGCGCTATAGCCGAAATTGTTGCCGATCTTGCCTTCATGCAGGCCGGCGATCAGCTGGGCCAGGCCGCCGAAGATCAGGCCCATCCAGATGACCGGTCCAAGCGATGCCCAGCCGACATTGTGGAACTGAAGGACAATGGTGGTCATGCCGAAGCCGGCGAGGCCGACGACGGCGGGATTGCCGTGGCCGCCATGCGAGGCTGCCGCGTGTTCGGTTGGTGTTGCTGTGCTGGTGGAGGACGGAGGGACGTTCGCGTTCATCTGAGATCCATGGTTGGGGTGGCTGTGTTCAACATGCTGCCACCCTCCTCATGTGTGCAGCGCGCATTAGGGTGCGCTGACTAGCGCGGCGTTTGCCGAGTGAGAGTGATCTCGATCAAGTGCGGCGGTTGGTCTCATCCGATAGTTGTCTTTTGCAATTTCTGTTGGCGGCTGGTGCTATGGAGGATGTGGTTTGCCACAACGAAAAAAGCCCGGCATTGCCGGGCTTTCTCATGTCTGATGCGTGATGCCGTCAGGCTGCGTAGCGCATGCCGCGAGCGGGGGCGGCTTCCGCGCCGCCGAGCTTGAAGCTCGACAGGATCTGCTGCAACTGGCGGCTTTCCTCTGCGAGCGTTTCGCTGGCTGCAGTGGTCTCTTCGACCATGGCCGCGTTCTTCTGGGTCATCTGGTCCATGTGGTTGACCGAGGAATTGATCTCGGCGAGCGCCGTTGCCTGTTCGCGGGCGGCAGTTGCGATCGATTCCACATGCTCGTTGACCTTGTTGACGAGGCCTTCGATCTCAAGCAGCGCGTCGCCGGTCGAACGGACGAGCGACACGCCGCCTTCGACTTCGGCAGCAGACGCGCTGATCAGGGTCTTGATTTCCTTGGCGGCGTTTGCAGAGCGCTGTGCCAGTTCACGGACTTCCTGTGCGACGACGGCAAAGCCACGACCGGCTTCACCGGCACGGGCAGCCTCGACGCCGGCATTGAGCGCGAGCAGGTTGGTCTGGAAGGCGATTTCGTCGATCACGCCGATGATCTGGCTGATCTTGCTGGATGAATCCTCGATGCGGCCCATGGCGGTGACGGCCGAGCGGACGATGTCGCCGGACTTCGTGGCGCTCTGCTTGGTGGCATGCACCATGTCGCGGGCCTCAGTGGCGCGGGAAGATGCGGCGCGGACGGTCGCGGTGATCTCGTCGAGAGCGGCTGCGGTCTCTTCAAGTGCGGCTGCCTGCTGTTCCGTGCGCTTCGACAGATCGTTAGCGGCCGACGACAGTTCGGCGGAGTTGTTGTTGATCGTGCCGGCTGCGCCGCGGACATTGTTCATCGTGCCGCGCAGGCGCACCATCGTATTATTGACGTTGGTCTGCAGTTCGGCGAACGCGCCCTGGAACTGGCCGTTCATGCTTTGCGTCAGGTCGGCATCGGCGAGCGCGGCGATAACGCGGCGGACTTCGGTGGTGGCGGCGTCGACGCTTCCGACCAACTCATTGACGCCCGAGGCGAAGCGGTTGAGATCTTCGTTCTGGTAGTCCTTGGAGATGCGGCCGGAGAAATCGCCGGCGACGGCGGAGGCAACGACGGTGGAGATGCTCGACTGCAGGTCGCTGCTGTTGCGATGCAGGGCGGCTTCCTGGGCCTTGAGTTCGTTCATGGCGAGCGCATTGGTGCGGAAGACTTCGACCGCGCGGGCCATCTCGCCGATCTCGTCCTTGCGGGCGGCATCAATCTTGAGGTTGTCGAGTTCGCCATTGGCGAGGCGGGTCATGGCCTGGGTCAGCGAACGGATCGGGCTGACGATGCCGCGGGTCGCAACCATCAGGCTGATTGCAGCGCCGATGACGATGAAGATGATGGCGGAGATTGCCGAAATCAGGATGGCGGTCGTCGAGGAGGCGACGGCGGCTTCGCGCGCTTCGGCCAGCGACTTGCCGGAATAGGTGCTGTAGACCTTGACCGTGTCCGTGACGGCCTTCTGGCCATCCAGTGCGGCCTTCAGTCCGCCGGTGATCGCGGCCGTATCTGCCGGGTTCTTTTCGGCGATATCGACCATGCCGCGGATCGAAGTGAAATAGCTGTCGAGAGCGCCGCGGATCGCCTTCAGCTGATCCTTTTCGGCGGCATCGGCGGTGGCTTCGATCTTTGGCAGGCGGGCGAGCATTTCGCCGGCGCGTTTTTCGGCATCCGCGCGAAAATCCTTCGCCTTGTCCGGCGCTGCCGCCAGCTGGTAGGTCATGCGGCTGATGGCAATGATATCGACGCGCAGGTCCATCGCCTCGCGGGCGACTTCCTCGCGGGCGCCGACGGAAATCATTGCTTTCTGAAGGCCGAACAGGCCAGACGCCGCAACGCCCGCAATAATCAGGGAAGAAAGGCCCATCACGACGGTGACTAGACCGAGTTTCTTCGAAATAGCCATATCTCGAAATGCCATAATGCACACCATTTAGTTTGCCCAACACATCAGCTCGCTGCCGTCTTACGAGACGTGTCAGGATGCTGCGCTAAAATATTGTCAGGGTTGAACTAATTGTGAGTTAAAATGCTCTCGATGCTGCATTATTTGCTTGCAGGCTCATTATGCTGTTGTAGTTATTTTTTGAGCAAAACACCGAATATAGGGCATTTGCTCGTAAAAGATGTGGCTAAAATTCATTGTTTGCCCGACACTTCATCTCCGGCGAGTACAACGGAGTGGATGACTTGCTGCAGTGCAGCATAGGGTTGATTTTTTTATTCGGTCCGCTGGGATTCTGTTCGATCTTCCTGCTTTTTGTCAGGAAACGGCTGCCGGCACTGCAACTCCGCAGCCGTTCCTTCCTTGTCATGCCGCTGTAGCGGCCTCATAGACGAAGCCTTCATCGGCCCAACCCGTCATGCCGCCGATCATCACCTTGACCGAAAGGCCGAGGCGGGAGAGGCGCAGCGCGGCCTTGTCCGCGCCGTTGCAATGAGGCCCGGCGCAATAGACGACAAACAACGTATCCGCCGGCCATTGCGACATCTTATGTGCGGTCATCTTGCCGTGGGGCAGATTGAGCGCGCGCGGAACATGCGCCTGGGCGAAGAGTGCGGGAGCGCGCACATCGAGCAGGACGAAATCGACCGTGCCCGAAGCGAAAGAGGCATGCACATCCCAGCAATCCGCTTCAAAGGCGAGCTTGCGGGAAAAGTGTTCGGCGGCATCCTGCGGGGCGGTGGCGGGGAAATCCGAGACGGGGCTTGGCATGACGCGATCCTTTCCTTGTGTCGCTGAGGCTGTGTTGCGGGGGATCATGCCTGATGATAGAGATGGCTGAAATTGGCCATTGTGACTTGCAGCGTAAAAAAAATGCCAAAGCAACTTACTCACCGGACAAGCGGTCCGCATGTCGTCACCCTTGTCTATGACGGGCTCTGCACCTTCGAATTCGGCATCGCCCATGAGGTCTTCGGTCTGGCGCGACCGGAAATGGGGGAGGGCTGGTATCAGTTCTCCGTCGCGGGCGTGGAGCCGGGGCCGTTGCGCGCCGCCGGTGGCTTGACTGTTTCCGTCGATGCCGGGCTGGAGGTTCTGGAGAAGGCCGACCTCATCATCGTTCCAGGTTGGCGCGGGATCGGCGAGCCGGTGCCGGCGCCGCTGATCGAGGCGCTGCAGGCGGCGCATCGGCGGGGAGCGCGGGTGATGTCGCTCTGTTCGGGCGTTGCGGTTCTGGCTGCGGCCGGCTTGCTATCTGGACGGCGGGCCACAACGCATTGGCGGTATGTTGACGCGATCGCCGAGGCCTATCCCGATGCCGCCTTCGATGCTGATGTTCTCTATATGGATGAGGGCAATACGCTGACAGCTGCAGGAAGCGCTGCCGGCATCGATCTTTGCCTGCATGTGGTGCGCGGCGATTTCGGTGTCGAGGCGGCCAACAGCGTTGCCCGCCGGCTTGTCGTACCGCCGCATCGCGAAGGAGGGCAGGCGCAGTTCATCGCCTCACCGGTGCCGCAACAGAGAGAAGGTCTCAGGCTTGGGCCGCTGATCGAATGGATGCGCGAGCGGCTTTGCGAGGAACAGTCGATCCGGATGCTGGCGGAACGGGCCGGGATGAGCATGCGCACCTTCCAGCGCCGTTTCGAGGCAGCGACCGGCGACAGCGTGGGGGAGTGGCTAGTGAAAGAGCGCGTGAGGCTGGCGCGCGAGTTGCTCGAAAAACGGGTTTCATCCTCGCTGGACGATATCGCAATCGCCTGCGGTTTCGGCACACAGGCCACCTTGCGCCATCATTTCCGCAAGCGGCTGGGCACAAGCCCGGCAGCTTACCGGAAGACATTCGGGCAATAGAAGGTCGGTCGAACTGAGGGCGACCGACCTTCTTCTCTAATCCTATTCCGCCGCCTGTCGCGCCATCGGGTTGTTGGGATGGCTTGTCCAGTTGGCGTAGTTGGGATCGACTGGCCGGCCGGTGCGTTTGTCGAGGGTGCCGGCGGGGAGCGCTTCCATGGTGATGCAGTTCTCCACCGGACAGACGTTGACGCAGAGGTTGCAGCCGACGCAATCCTCTTCCTTCACCTCGAAATGCCTGACGCCGTCGACCATCGCGGTGATCGCCTGGTGTGATGTGTCCTCGCAGGCGATGTGACAGCGGCCGCATTTGATGCAGGCGTCCTGATCGATATGCGCCTTGGCGATGTAGTTGAGGTTGAGATACTGCCAGTCGGTGACGTTCTGCACCGCGCGGCCGGTGATGTCGTCCAGGGTTTGATGGCCCTTCGTGTCCATCCAGTTGGACAGGCCTGTGATCATCTCCTCGACGATCTTGAAGCCGTAAGTCATGGCCGCGGTGCAGACCTGCACATTGCCTGCGCCGAGCGCCAGGAATTCGGCCGCATCACGCCATGTCGTCACGCCGCCGATGCCGGAGATCGGCAGGCCGTAGGTTTCCGGATCGCGGGCGATCTCGGCGACCATGTTGAGCGCGATCGGCTTGACCGCCGGGCCGCAATAGCCGCCGTGGCTGCCCTTGCCGTTGATCGACGGGTTGGGCGAAAAGCTGTCGAGATCGACCGAGACGATCGAGGAGATCGTGTTGATCAGCGACACGGCATCGGTACCGCCGCGCTTTGCTGCACGGGCAGGGTGCCGGATGTCGGTGATGTTCGGTGTCAGCTTGGTAATGACCGGCATGCGGGTATACTGCTTGCACCAGCGCACCACCATCTCGATATATTCCGGCACCTGACCGACGGCGGAGCCCATGCCACGCTCCGACATGCCGTGAGGACAGCCGAAGTTCAGCTCGATGCCGTCGACTTCCGTCTCTTCCACCAGCGGCAGGATCGCCTTCCAGGCGTTTTCCTCGCAAGGAACCATGATCGAGGCGACGATCGCCCTATCCGGCCAGTTCTTCTTCACCTGCTTCATCTCGATGAGATTGGTGTAGAGGTCGCGGTCGGTGATCAGTTCAATATTGTTGAGGCCCAAAAGCCTGCGGTCTGCGCCCCAAATCGCGCCATAGCGCGGGCCGTTGACGTTGACGACCGGCGGTCCCTGTTCGCCGAGCGTCTTCCAGACAACGCCGCCCCAGCCGGCCTTGAAGGCGCGCTCGACGTTGTAGGCCTTGTCGGTCGGCGGTGCCGAGGCGAGCCAGAACGGGTTGGGGGATTTGATGCCGATGAAATTGTTGCGGATATCAGCCATGGTTCAACTCTCCCCTCAGGCCACTGCACTGGCCGGTTGAGAACCGGCGGCAAGCATGCGGTTGATGCTTTCGGCGGCGTCGCGCCCTTGAGCGACGGCCGAGACGGTGAGGTCTTCGCCGTGGCCGATACAGTCGCCGCCGGCCCAGACGTTTTCAATCGATGTACGGCCCTGAACGTCAACGACAATCTTGCCTTTCTCGAACTGCAGGGCGCCGAGGCCGGTGGCTGAGAAGGCCTGGCCGATGGCCTTGAAGATCTGGTCGGCAGCGATGATGCCGGTCTCGCCGGTGCCGGCAAGCTTGCCGTCAGTCATCGCGGTATATTCGACCTCGATGCCGGCGACCTTTCCGTCCTTGCCGATGATCGATTTCGGCGCCAGCCAGTGGCGGATGATGACGCCTTTAGAGGCCGCGAGATCCTGTTCGTATTCCGAGGCGTTCATGCTTTCCTTGCCACGGCGATAACAGATCGTCACTTCTTCTGCGCCGAGCAGCTTTGCCTGGATCGCTGCATCGATGGCGGTCATGCCGCCACCGAGCACGACGACACGGCGTCCGACCGGGATCGTTGCCTTGTCTTCAGCCTGACGAAGCGCTGCAATGAAATCGACCGCATCTTCCACACCGGACAGGTCTTCACCCTCAATGCCGAGGCCGTTGACGCCGGACAGGCCCATGCCGAGGAAGACGGCGTCATATTCTTCGCTCAGGTCGGACAGCGAGGAATCGCGACCGAGAGCCTTGCCGTGTTCGATGGTGATGCCGCCGATGGCGGTGACGTAATCCACTTCGCGCTGGGCGAAATCATCGACCGCCTTGTAAGTGGCGATGCCGTATTCATTGAGGCCGCCGGACTTTTCGCGGGCTTCGAGAATGGTCACCTCGTGGCCGTTGACCGCCAAACGGTGTGCCGCGGCAAGGCCTGCGGGACCTGCGCCGACCACCGCGATCTTCTTGCCGCTCGGGGCCTTGCGCTCGAAGAACTGCCGTCCTGTCTCCATGGCGATGTCGGTTGCGTAACGTTGCAGCCTGCCGATCTCGACCGGACGGTCCTCGGCCGTGTTGCGGACGCAAACGTCCTCGCACAGCGTTTCGGTGGGACAGACGCGGGCACACATGCCGCCGAGAATATTCTGGGCGAAGATGGTCTGTGCAGATCCGAGCGGGTTGCCAGTCGATATCTGCCGGATGAAAAGCGGGATATCGATGGCGGTGGGACAGGCCGTCATGCACGGTGCGTCATAACAGAAGTAACAGCGGTCTGCTGCCACCAGTGCCTCATGCTTGTCGAGGCGCGGGTGAAGGTCGGAAAAATTCGATGCGTATTCGTTGGTCGAGAGCCTGCCGGCCTCGATCCCGCTTCCCAGTCGCTCCATCCGAGTTCCCTCATTATATGGTTATGGACAACTATTGGGCAGATCGTAACACGGCTCAAAATTTTATCAAACGGTAAAATTTTTGCCGGCAAGCTTGCCGATGATGCACCATGCGGCGGATCGCTGGGGATCCGGTTCCGACGATCGTGACCTGTATCAATAGCCGGAACCCGCGGCGGCCCTAAATACCGTTCCGTAGATCAAAGCAATTGGAGTGACGAAATGGTTGAAACGTTCAGAGCGATGGTCATCGACACTGTCGACGGCAAGCCGGCCGCGGGCTTTCGGGAGGTTTCCCTCAAAGACTTGCCCGACAACGATGTCCTCGTCGAGATCGCCTACTCGACGCTGAACTACAAGGACGGGCTGGCAATCACCGGCAAAGGTCGTATTGCTCGCCGCACGCCGTTGATCGCCGGTATCGATATTTCCGGCACGGTCGTCGAGTCACGGTCGGCAGAATGGAAGCCGGGCGACAAGGTGATCGTGAACGGTTGGGGCCTTTCGGAAACCGAACCGGGCGCATATGGGCGCTATCAGCGGGTGAAGGCCGAATGGCTGATCCCGCTACCGGATGCATTTTCCCTGCAGCAGGCGATGGCGATCGGAACCGCGGGTTACACGTCGGCGCTTTGCGTCGATGCGCTTGAAAAATGGGGCGCAATCAAGCCGGGTGAGGGCGAAGTGCTGGTGACCGGCGCTGCCGGTGGCGTCGGATCGGTGGCGATCGCGCTGCTTTCCGCCCGCGGCTACAAGGTCACCGCCTCGACGGGTCGGCCCGAAACCCATCCCTATCTTGAATCGCTCGGTGCGACGAATTTCATCGATCGCGCCGAATTGCAGCAGAAGGGCGGACCGCTGCAGAAGGAACGCTGGACTGGCGGCGTCGACAGCGTCGGTTCGACCACGCTTGCCAATGCGCTGGCGCAGACCGCGCGGGGTGGCGCTATCGCTGCTTGTGGTCTGGCGGGTGGTGCGGATCTTCCGGGGACCGTTCTGCCGCATATCCTGCGTAGCGTTGCCCTGATCGGGGTGGACTCGGTCATGGCACCGAAGGAGCAGCGTCTTTCGGCATGGAGCAGGCTGGCGCGTGACCTCGACAAGACCAAGCTCGACGCCATCACGACTGTCGAGCCGATGTCGAAACTGCCGGAACTTGCGCAGGCCATCATCGACGGCCAGATCAGAGGCCGTGTCGTCATCGACGTCACCGCCTAGGGGGCTCGGCGTTTCTATCTTTGCGGTCCTTCGCTGGACTGTGAGGGCATGATCCAAGGGTAATCGGCCGCCTGCCATGCGGGCGGCCTTGCCGCGGAGCGCAAGTCATAAAGCTTGCGGTTGCCCGCATCGGGACAGGCGTCTCTGCCTCCCGTTTTCCGTCAAGCCACCGGCTTGTCGACAGTTTCCAGCCCTCCGATAAGCATTTTCACTATTCACGACGGCCTCCCATCGCGGGCAGACCTACTCTTTTGTGAATGTGCCAAGTATCTGAAATACCCCTTAAATCTGATAATTGAACGTGTTTTCCCAGTTCGGTACGGTGTTAAGATTGTTTTAACCATTTCCGGGTCGCCATCATGTTGGAGAACAGCAAGCCTCGCCATTATCTTGCGCAGTTCTATGGGGCGAACGACAATCCGCACGTCCGATATCGCAGGACTAACATTATCGCGCGTGCCGTTTATCCGAATGGCGGAGTGAAGTCCTTTTCCAGCCTGCAGGTCCGGATTGTCGGGATATGCGAGACCGGTGCTCTCATTCAGACCGGGGCGGTGGAGTTTCTGCCAGACCACTTCTATCTCTGTCTTGGCGAGAACGAGGTCATCTTCACCTGTGCCAAGCGGAACGTAATGAAGGATAAGATGGTCCTTGTGTTTTCGCAGGCGGAAGACACGTTTTTTATCAATTCCCTGGCCAAGGGCGGATTACCGCTGACGACACTGAAGCGCATGCGCGCTTCCACCGTTGTACGGACACGTACGATGCGCAGCGGGCATTCTTAATCGGTTTCGTGATCACCTGTCGTGTTTGCGTCTTTATGATCCGTCAACTGTGGAAGTTAACGACTCGTTAAGGACGGCTGTCTGTCCGGGGCGAATGCGGGGGGCGCAGCGTTTATTTTCGAGTGAGTCGCGCCCCACACATTTCAGAAGGTGACCATTATGATCAACGACCTTGCCGGCAAGCCGTCTCCAGTATTTCCAGAATTTCCGGTGTCGGAGGAAAGCTCAATGCAGCCGGCTCCCTCTCGCGCCCGCCTTGGTGAAATTCCCGTTGAAGTTCAGGTTGTCATCGGTAGGGCGAAGGTTTCTGTCGCTCAATTGGCAGCAGCCAAGCAGGGATCATGGTTCAGGCTCGACAAACGCTTTGGTGAGCCTGTCGAGATTCAGGTGAACGGAAAGACGATCGGCCATGGCGAAATCGTGTCCGACGACCGCGACAATTTTGTCGGTATCCGCATGACGTCGGTCGAGAACCGCCTCTAAGAGACGTTGGAGGGGCGATCTGTGGCTGCTTCCAATGCCGTTCAGATGGCTGAATAAATATGAGTATGATCCTCACGTTTAATCTTTACTCTGATAGTCAACTTATCTAAGGTGCCGCTCACCGAAGGTTCCCGAGACGAGAATCGATCAGGCGAGGCGTGATGGCGAAGAAGCAGAAACGGAAGAATGGCGGCGCAAGCGAGGCGGTACCTGCAACCCAGCAGGCGAAACCGGATCGTGATGCGATCGATGTCCGCAGCTTCCTTTATGTTGGTGGCCGTGACTGTCAGGTCGCTCATCTGCGTGAAATCGCGACTCGTCACGGGGCCGAACTGATCCATCATGACGGTGGCCTGCGTGAGGCCGTCTCCCGTATCGATACCGTGCTTCCCTCCGTCGACTGCGTGTTCTGCCCCATCGACTGTATCAGCCACGATGCGTGTCTGAGGGTGAAGACCGGCTGCAAGAAGTTCGGCGTCACCTTCGTCCCGCTGCGCAACGGCTCGAAATCGAGTCTTGAACGTGCGCTCCAGACGATGAAGGAAAAAAACGATGAGAGACGAGCGTCCTGATCCCAGCCTGTTTATCGGCCTGCACAAGCTGGCGGAGCAGAATGGCGAGGGACTGGTGCCGGAGCTTTACGAAATTCTGGCAAGCCGCAGCCGTGACGACCGGAGTGATGACAATGTCATCCGTTTTCCCGCCCATGCCACTGTAAGCCCGACGACCGTACCGTCATGGGAGGCGGGCAAGGTGCTGTTGTTCCGCCGGTAAAATCGGCGGACGACATGAGGTGTCAGGTGCGGCGGCCAAGAAAGGCGCCTGCCGCTACCAATAGCCAGCCGAGCATCATCAACGAGCCCCCTGCCGGTGCCGCGAATGGAAAAAGCCTGTCTCCGAGATAATGCCGCGACACGAGATCGCCGGCAAACAGGATTGTCCCCAAACCAAGGGTGAGGGCGGAAAGCGTTGCCGTCCTGAATGTTGCGTGACCAAGATAAAGCGCCAGCAGAACCGGCGCGTGGGCAAGGCACATGGTGGAGGCATTGCCAAGGAAATGCGTGTCGCCGCCATGGCTTGATGCGGCTGCGAGCGCCACGCCGGACAGACCCATCAAGCCGCTGACGAAGACAATCAACGGGCGCATTTTCGCTAAATTTTCCAAGAGCCTATTCCCTGTTCTGCATGTGATGGCCAAGGCGCTCGATCGGCGGCCAGATGATGTCGCGTAGTTTTGGATTTTCAATGGTTTCGTCCAGCGCGCGGCTGAAGCATAAAAGCCATTCGTCGCGTTCGGCCGGCCCTATTGCTGCGCCGAAGTGGCGGGAGCGTAGTCGCGGATGGCCATACTTCTCGACATAGACGGGAGGACCGCCGAGATATCCCGTCAGGTATTCATAAAGCTTTGCTTCACTGTCCTGGAGATTCTCTGGATGGATCGCACGGCAATTGCGTGCCTCGGGCAAAATGTCCATCAAATCGTAAAAACGCTTCACCAACGCTTTTACCGCCACATCGCCGCCGATCGCTTCATAAAGAGTGATGGTCCCGCCCGTCATCATGCCCATCCCGCATTACCCTCACGCGGTGTTAACCGGCGGGAGAGGGGCGGGCAAGTGGATTAACCGTTTCGCTCACATGGGAAAGCGGACGCCTGGGAAACGACGACACTGCTTTTGGTTCATTCCGGCCCGGAATCGGTGTCCTTGCTGTCCTTTGCAGGCAGAGATCCTGTGCCCGGTGTCTTATCGTGGTCCGTCAGGCTATCCTTGGCGTGAGGTCCGGCTTCCGGGTGGCGTCCGGTCCCTGCGTAGGCACTGCCACGTTCAATCGCTTCGCGCGCGTCTCTGTCTTCTGCCATTGTGGCCTCCATTTTGTTGGGAGGAAAACGACTGCCGGGGCGGTCTGTTCCGCTAGGTGACAAACGCTGTTGCGCAGATGAGGTAACTAGCGTCCGTGGCTGATGGTGATCGGCGTGATCCGGCGGCTGTAGATGTCGAGGCTACCATCTTCCAGGACGCGATAACGCTCTTCGACGCGGCTTCCGAAGCTGTTGAAAAACTCGTGGGTGAAAGTATAGCCGACAGGCATGTTTCCAAACCGGGCTTTGGCTTTCCCGCCATACGTGAGGCTGCCGGCGATAGGTGCTATGCCGGGTCCATAATCTATTGCACGAAATTCGGGGTTGCCCGTGGAGTTGCAGGCGGTCAGCGTTGCTGCCGCAAGAGCTATGACAAGCAATTGTTTCATTGAACAGCTTCCTTCGCTGGGTGCGGCTTTTGCGATGAACAGAAACCCGTAATACGGGATTTAGTTCAAGCCGAAGGACAAAGGAAGTCAGTTGCCTGTGTGGAGGGGGAGGTTGGAAGCGCAACCGAGTGGTGTCCTGACTGGAGGTCGAGAATAAACCGGCGGTTCCGGTTGCGCTTCCAAAACAAGGAGCTGTGAAAGGTGGTTCTTTTCACGGCGTCAACATCAACGGAGAATTCGACGCTACCGTTGACCGGGTAAGAATTTCGAACTCTTCGACGAAATCCTTATAGCGAATGTTTGTCTCCGGATTATCCCTGACAAAAGCCAGAATGGTATCGGTTTGTCGCAGTCGAAGTATCTGCGACGTGCCGTTACAAAAATCCTGATGCGTGGCGATCTGGCATCGGATAAATCGCTACCATGGCAAGCTCTCCTAATATCCTGATTGTCGACGACCACGCCCAGACCCGTGATGCCCTGAGGCTCTACCTGGAGAAGGTAGGCATGCGGGCGGTTGCGGTCGACAGCGGCAAGGAAATGGACAGGGTCCTGACGTCCGGAGGGTTCGATCTGATCGTTCTCGACGTCATGTTGCCGGGCGAGGACGGATTGGCGATTTGCCATCGGCTCAGAGCCACAAGCAAGATTCCAATCCTGATGCTGAGTGCGCTCAACGAGGAGACGGACCGTATCATCGGCCTTGAGCTCGGAGCGGACGACTATCTCGCAAAACCGTTCAATCCGCGCGAAGTTGTGGCGCGCATCAAGGCGATCCTGCGGCGTTACGAGCCGTCGGCGCCTTCGCTCGGAGGGGAGCATGGGGGTCAGGTGCTTCGTTTCGGTAACTGGTCCCTTCAGATTGATCGCCGTTGCCTCGTCGACGAGGACGGTGTGGAAACACCGCTCACCGTTGCCGACTTTCAGTTGCTGATGGCGTTTCTCGAGCGACCAAGGGTCATCCTGTCACGGGAGAGGTTGCTTGAGCTGACTTCGGCGCGCAGCGCAGGCCCGTTCGATCGCGCCATCGACAATCAGGTCAGCCGATTGCGGCGAAAGATCGAACAGAGTAAGGATCGTCCCGAACTCATCATCACCGTGCGCGGAGGCGGCTACTGCCTCGTTGCGGATGTGACCAAGGTCTGAAACATGAAAATCGGCGTTCCCCAAAGCGTTCGAGGACAGCTTATCCTGCTGCTCCTCGGCTGTCTGCTTGCGGCGCAGATACTCAGCATTTCCTATTTCATGCATGACAAGAACAAGCAGATTCTTGGTTATCGGGCTTTCGATGCAGTCGAGCGACTGCTCAGTACCGCAAAATTGCTGAGGACCTTGCCTGCAGCTGACGATGAAGCGATCATCAAAACCCCCTCAGAATGGGGCATGCAGTTTACGATTACCGATGCGGCTCCACAGGTGCGTGATGAGCTGCTGCCCTCTGATGACATTGCAATCTTTCTCAAGAACAAATTCGGTGTAACCGTCGGGGATGGTTTCATCCTTGCTGCAACAGAAATTGCGCCGAGCCATGAAATAATGGGCCACGCCAGCAAGCCCGGCCGTAATTTGGTGCTTCTGGCTTCCATCACCCTGGATGACGGCCGGTGGCTTACTGCGCGTGACGTGATGCGCCTGCCAAAGACATGGGCATGGCAACTCATGGCAACAATCCTTGTAACGATCCTGATCGTCGTGGCGGTCGTGTGGATCATCGTTGCAAAGATCACCACGCCGCTTCAGCATCTGTCCAACGCCGCCGACAATCTTGGTCGAGGCGAAAGCCCACAGCCCATCTCGGCTTCCGGTCCTTCCGAGCTTAGAAAGCTCACTCATGCCTTCAACGACATGGCGGCGCGCCTTACCAGATTGCTCAACGAGCGCGCCAAGATGCTCGGGGCGATCGGCCACGATCTGAAATCTCCGATCACTGCGATGCGGTTGAGGATCGAGCTTCTCGATGACGGTGATTCCAAGGATCGGCTTGGCGTGTGTCTCGATGAGATCCAGGAACTGGTTGATGGCGCGCTCTCGCTTTCCCGCGGCTATGACACCACGGAGACGGAAACCGTATTTCAGTTCGAAGATCTGATGCAGGAGCTGATTGCGGACCTGGTCGTCGCAGGAGGCGACATTACTCTCGTCAATCCACACCGGTTCTTTATCCATGGCCGCCGGGGCGCCTTGAAGCGTGCTGTTCGCAATGTCGTGGAAAATGCCCTGCGTTACGGCTACCGGGCGAGGATTTTCGTTCGTCCGGCAATGGGAGACGTATGTCTCCTTATCGATGATGACGGCCCGGGCATTCCCGAGGCGGACCGGACCCGCGTCTTCAACCCGTTTGTTCGCCTTGAAGAATCTCGCTGCAGGGATACCGGCGGAAGCGGCCTCGGCCTTGCCTTGGCCAAGTCGATCATTGACGCCCACCAGGGCAAGATCCGTTACGAGGAAGCCGATTCGGGCGGCGCTCGCGCTGTTATCATGCTACCGCGATTGATGGACCAGGCAGGCGCTGCATAAGCCCTGTTTCGCAGTGTTTCTGCGTCTTTGGCAGCTTTTTCCACCAATCTCGGCATCGGGAATCAGGCCGCTATGCGTGGTCGGAATACGAGATAAAGGCCTCCGCGTCTTTGTCGCAGAAACATGGCCGCTTCCCGTCGTTGATACGGTTTGATTACCATCACATTACGTACGGTTACAAACCGATGCGGCTAGGCAACATCCTTGATCACGGCACTCCGTTCTCGCCCTGACGGCAAGTGCTGCTGCTTTCACCTCCCGGCAGCCCCTCGTATTCATTGCTCACCGAATATGCCTTCGGTTTTTCAATTTGGTGGGTGGGGGCTCCGAGCCGCGGTCCATCATCTCAATGGAGATCATAATGAACATCAAGAGCCTCCTTCTCGGCTCCGCTGCAGCTCTCGCAGCAGTATCCGGCGCGCAGGCCGCCGATGCGATCGTCGCGGCAGAGCCCGAGCCGATGGAATATGTCCGCGTTTGTGACGCCTTCGGTACCGGCTACTTCTACATCCCGGGCACCGAAACCTGCCTGAAGATCGGCGGTTATGTTCGCGTTCAGTTGGACGGCCGCAGCGATGACGACTTTGGTGGTGACGCTGGTTATCGCACCAACACCCGCGCTCAGGTTCGCCTCGAAGCCAAGACCGACACCGAATACGGTGCGCTCACCTCGCGCATCACGCTTCGCGCCAACAACAACTCGTCGAACAGCTATTCGGTATCGATTCCTGATGGCGCCGGTGGCACTGACACCTACACCGCATCGCAGGGCAACAGCGACTTCTTCCTGGAAGAAACCTACATCGAGCTGGGCGGCTTCCGCGTCGGTTACTTCTACAACTACTTCGACACCGGACTTCCGGGCGAAACCGTTCTGGCTGACGACCGTCCGTACAACAACGGTGGCGAAGGCGCTGACACGCTGAACAACTCCGTCCGTTACACCTATGACGGCGGCGCTTTCTCGGTTTACGGTCAGGTTGACGCGTTCAACTCGCAGGCCGGCTACAAGACCGACGATGCAGGCAATGCTGACGAAATCGGCATCAACGGCGTCATCACCGGCAAGTTTGGTGGCGTAACCCTCGACTTCTTCGCTGGTTACGACTTCGACAACGAAAATGCTGCTCTCGCTTCCACGCTGACTGCAGACCTCGGCCCGGGCTCGCTTGGCGTCTTCGCTGCCTACGCCTTCGGCCAGAACCGTTACTTCGACGCTGCCGAGTGGACGATTGGTGCAGAATACGCCATCAAGGTCACCGACAAGTTCACCATCGCACCGGGCGCCCAGTACTGGGATAACATCACGCTCGACAACGACGGCGACTTCCAGGATGGCGATGCATGGCGCGTTGGTCTGACGGCTGACTACGCCATCACCCAGAACCTCGCTGCCAAGGCAACGATCAACTACACCGACGTTGATAACGGCACCGACTCCGCTGACAAGTGGGACGGCTTCCTGCGTCTGCAGCGCTCGTTCTAATTCGACCGCTTATTCTAAGCGAAAGCCCGGAGCAATCCGGGCTTTTTGCGTTTGGACACTTACTGGGAAACAGGTCTTGCGACAGCCGGAAATTTGTCGACTGCCTTGACGAGGTCAATCATTTCGCCCGCTGAAAACCTTGGGTAATCTCAGTGAGAGCTGCCTATCGATCGATATCCTTGATGTGATCTGTCGTGAGGCAAGTGCCTGCTACGTGCGGGCACTGCCGACTTCGACAAGCGGATGATCGACTATGCGACGTGCAGATCCCGCATGGCCTTTGCCAGATCCTTCGAGGGCGGGAGCCCAAACAGCCTGGCGTATTCACGGCTGAACTGGTTCGGGCTTTCGTATCCCACCCCGAACGAGATCGATGTCGCATTTCCTTGGCCCGCAATGAGTTGCGAACGCGCGTGCAGAAGGCGTACGCGCTTCTGATATTGGAGCGGGCTAAGCGCCGTCACGGCCTTGAAGTGACGATGGAATGCCGACACACTCAAGGCGGCCATCTCCGCAAGCGCTTCAACTCTGATCGGCTCGGCAAAATTCTGTCGGATCCAGTCGATCGCCACGCTGATGCGCGAGAGTGCAGTGTCAGGCGTTGCTATGTCGCGCAACATCCAGCCAAGTGGCCCCTGCAGGACGCGGAATAGGATCTCGCGCTCGTAGGCGGGAGATAGCACCGTGATTTCGTCGGGACGATCCATCAGCTTGAGCATGCGGATCCAGGCGTCGAGAAAATCCTCGTTGACCGGGGCGACCGAGAACCCTGATCCGAACAGTTCGCTGCAGGCCCTCACCGGAAGGTCGCGGATCAACGCGCCGACAATGGTGGGATCGAGCGTCAGGCTGACGGCGAGATAGGGTTCGCCAGTAGCTGCAGGATGGACTGATCCCACGGCCGGGAGATCGACGGACATCACGAAGTAGGTTGCCGGGTCGTAGTGGAAGGTCCTCTCACCCACAGTCATCGTCTTCGATCCGCTCAGGATTAGGTTGACCATCGGATCATAGACGGCGGCAAGCTGATGTTCGGGGATTTCACCCTGCACCATAGCCACCCGCGGGATGCCCGTCTCGGTGCGCTTGTTCTCGGCCCTAGCGGCCAGTGTGCGTAATTCCTGCAATTTCTTTTCCATGACCCGACCCTGGCAGAGCATGGAGGGACGCACAAGGGCAAGGCAGGAATAGGCAAGTTTCAGAGAGGAATAGGTGAGCGGCGGACGAGGCAGGGGCATAGCTTCAAGTCATGCCAAATGCATGGAGAAACAGATGAAGATCGTCATCGTCACTGGAAGCAGCCGTGGCCTCGGGGCCAGCACCGCCCTCAAGTGCGCAGAGCGCGGCATGGGGGTAATCGTCACCTACAATAGCAACCTGGCGAAAGCTGATGAGGTCGTCGGCGCAATCACAGCGAAGGGCGGCAAGGCCATCGCTCTGAAGCTCGATGTTGCTGACAGCCGCTCGTTCGAGGAATTCCACGATGCGGTCAAGGCATCGCTTGAGACGGTCTGGGGCAGGACGACATTCGACTTCCTGGTCAACAATGCCGGCTACGGCCTCTATGCCCCGTTCTCCCAGGTGACGCAGGAGCAGTTCGACGGTCTCTTCAACGTCCATCTCAAGGGGCCGTTCTTCCTGACCCAGGCTCTTCTCCCGCTGATGGAAGACGGGGGCCACATCATCAACCTGACAAGCGCCACCAGTCGCGTCGCGACCGCCGGCGTGTCGCCGTATGCCTCGTTCAAGGGTGGCCTGGAAGTTTTGACCCGTTACATGGCCAAGGAATTAGGTGAGCGTCGGATCAGGGCGAATTCGGTTGCTCCCGGCGCCATCCGCACCGAACTTGGTGGCGGCTTGAATGACGAATTCGAAGCCATGCTCGCTGCCCAGACCGCGCTCGGGCGCGTCGGCGAGCCGGAGGAGATCGGTGGCGTGATCGCCAGCCTCCTTTCTGAAGAGAGCCGCTGGATCAACGCCCAGAATATCGAAGTGGCAGGCGGCTACATCATTTAAGCAAAAGGAGAGCCGCATGCTCGATCACGTCTTCATCTCGGTCAGCGACATCAATCGTTCGATCGCCTTCTATGAAGTGGCACTAGCGCCCCTGGGAATCGTCCATGCCGTCGACTACGATGGCAGAGACGGACCTCCCGGCCATCCCGATCTCAAGGGGTTCGGCGTGAACGGTCGGGTGTTCTTCTGGCTCCGCGAGGGCATCGTCGAAGGCCGCGCCGCCCATATCGGCTTTGTTGCCGATGGGACGGCACAGGTAGATACCGCCCATGCCGCAGCGATGGCGGCAGGTGCCATCGAGATCCATCCGCCCGGACCACAGCTTCATTACGACCCCCGATATTACGCGGCGCAGGTCCGTGATCCGGACGGCTACTCACTCGAATTCGTCTACAAGGAATGGCAGCACTAAAATGACAAAACTGATGATCTACGGTGCGACGGGTTATACGGGCCGCATGGTGGCGGAGCATGCGACTAGGGCTGGAACGCCTGTTGTCTTGGGTGGGCGAAGCAAAAAGCCACTTGCTGACCTGGCCGCGAAGCTCGGCGTCGAATATCGCGTGTTCGCTCTCGATGACGACGCACTGATCGACCGCTCGCTGACGGATGTCGCCGTCATCGTGAATGCTGCAGGCCCCTTCCTGCGCACGGCGAAGCCGATGATGGAAGCATCCATCCGCAACGGCGTGCATTATATCGACACCGCGGCCGAGCTCGACAGCTACCGCCTCGCAGAACAACTGGGTGCCGAGGCGGTGGCTGCAGGCGTGACGCTTCTGCCGGGCGGTGGGGGCAGCGTGGCGATGTTGGGAAGCCTTGCCGGTCATGCGGTCGCGAGGGTCAAGAATCCCCGCAGCATTCGGATCGCGATGCATGTCGCGGGCGGCATGTCACGGGGATCCGCCATCACCGCGACCGAGAACATTTCGGCTGAAACCCTGGCTCGCGTCGATGGCGAGCTTGTGGCTGTCGCCAACAGCATCCAGAAGCTCGACTTCGGACAGGGGGCTGTCGACAGTTTCCAGGTCACGCTTCCAGATCTCATCACCATCTGGAGAGCCACGGGCGTCTCGAATATCGAGACCTTCGTGCATGTGACAGGCGGAGGATTTCCCCAAGGCGATCTGTCGGCTCTTCCAGACGGCCCGACCGAGGAGGAACGTCGGGAAAACCGTTACAAGGCCGTCGCCGAGGTGACGGATGCTGATGGCGTCGTCGTCCGGTCGATCCTTGATACGGTCAACGGATACTCATTCACGGCAATCGCGGTTGCGGAGGCTGGCCGCCGTGTTCTCAACGGGGAGGCGCGTCCGGGATTCCAGACACCTGCGGAGCTGTTCGGCGATGGTTTCGCCGAGACAATCGCCGACACGACGATCATCGATGTCTGAGGAGCAAATCATGCAGAAGCTCGTCGAAAACTTCATCCGGACCGCAAACGCTTTCGACATCGAGCGCACACTGTCCCTGTTCGCGACCGACGCGGTGATAGACGATGTTTCCGTTGGCAGCGCTTTCAAGGGCAGGGATGGTGTCCGCCTTTATCTCGAACGCTTTTTTGTCGGCTACAGCACCAGAACCAAGCTGCTGGCGATCGAGGAAGAGGACAGTTCCAACGCGCTTGTCCGGGTCGACTTCACGGGCGACTTCGGCCACGAGATCGGGATCCTCAAGATCGTCGTGGGACAGGATGGCCTGATCACCCGCATCGATGCCGATCTCGAGTAGTCGACCCTCAAGGATCCCTCGCCACGACCGCTATTGCCGCGGATGGCTTGCATTCAGCGAGCCTCCGGCCTGAAAAGGACCATGTTCATGACGACTTCACCTTCATTTGCCCAACAGACCGCCGACAAGCTCGCTGTTGTCGAGGCCCTGCATCGTTTCGCCGCCGGCATCGATCTTCGCGACAAGGAGCTTCTTGCGTCCTCGCTGTCGGAGAACGCGGTTTCGGACTTTCGCCCGGCTGCCGCAAAGGCAGGATTCGAGTATCCGGTTATCGAAGGGAGGGAGACCATCGTATCCGCGCTCTTGACTTCCCTCAGCACTCTGGACAAGACGCATTCCATCAGCAATCCGCGCGTGACCATCATTGGCGACATTGCCTGTGTGGATGTGCTCGTTGAAGCACAGCACGTTCTCCGGAACGACGGAACCCGCCACTATCTGATGAAGAACCGTTACGATGTCGAACTGGCTCGAAGCGGCGACATCTGGGTGATCACTCGGAACACGGTAGATAATGTCTGGCGATCCGGCGACCTCGCTGTCCTGTCGGCGATATAGTCGGACTGGTCTGATGAGACCATGTTCATTCTTGATGAGGCGCGGGAATTTTTCCCTTGAGCGGAGCGCTATTTGAGGAAGCCTTCAGCATCGAACTCGTCCCATCCGCGCAATGGCGACGGGTTCGATCCATCCTTGCGCGTCCCCTTCTTCTTCCCTTTCCGAAGCGATCTCGTGAGCTTCGCTTTCATGGCCGACTGACGGCGTTTCTCGGCCGCCGCAGCTATATCGTGCTCGCGCCATTCATCCACGGCACCGCGGTCGAGGATGTCCACTACCACGGCCGGATCGAATACGTGGAAGGTGATCTGACGAGCGCGGCCACGCAGCTTCACGGTTCGCGTGCCTGCTGAGGGGAGGCGACCATCCTCCAGCCAGCGCCGCCGTTCCGAGGTAGAGATCGCCAGGATGTCTTCTATCTCCCGGGGGATGACGGGAAGAGCTTCCATCTCGGCGAGCATCTCGGTTGTCGATGCGGAGGTTGCGCGGAAGATCGCTCTCGATGTCTCAGGCATCGCCAGCGTCAGAATTCCGCCTTCGAGATCCAGCGCCTTCCGAACCGCGAACGGAAGACGGGCGCGGATTTCCTGGAGGATGCCCTTGGCGCGCACCGCTGATCCGATCGTCATCGACGTTGGCAGTGACCACGTCTTCATCAGTTCCGGTTCCGCGCTTTCTTTCTTCTTTGCCATCCTCATCAGATGGATGCTGCGCGCCCTCACGTCAACGGCGGGTCAGCAAGGAGCGCCATATCCGAGGATTGACAATGATATTATATCTATTATTCTGGATATATGGAAAATAACTCTGCGATCGCGGCGCTCGCTGCACTGGCCCAGAACACCCGCCTTGAGACCTTCCGGTTGCTGGTGAGGCACGAACCCGACGGCATTCCCGCAGGCGAACTCGCGCGGTTACTTGACGTACCGCAGAATACGATGTCGGCCCATCTCGCAACGCTTTCGCGGGCTGGACTCGTCAAGAGCGAGCGGCTGAGCAGATCCATCATCTACCGGGCAGATCTGGATGGTCTGCGTGACCTGACGCTGTTCCTGCTCAAGGACTGCTGCGGCGGCTCGATAGAACTCTGCGCACCGCTTATCGCGGAGCTGACGCCGTGTTGCAACCCGGAGGCGAAACCATGTTGAATCCTGTCTCGCTCGAACCAGTGTCCGGTTCCGATGATGATCTCTGCGACGCACTCGCCACAGCGCAGCTTCCGACAGAAGATATCCATGAGGCGGGACGGACATTCTTCAAAGCCCGTTCTGATGGTGTGGAGGTGATCGGCTTCTCCGGGATAGAGCAGTGCGCGAGCGACTTTCTTCTGCGTTCGGTAGTCGTGCTTTCCGGACATCGCGGTCGGGGCTTCGGGAAGGCCATCGTCGAGCAGACCCTTCGAGGTCTGGATCGCAATGGCGACGTCTATCTCGCGACCACCACTGCTGCGCCATTCTTCTCGACTATCGGGTTCTCCGAAGTTCCGCGGGAGAGCGTGCCTCCGGCAGTTCTCGACACCCGCCAGCTTTCCTCCATCTGCCCATCGTCGGCGACCATCATGAAGCTCCAAAGGCCTCCGACCTAAAACGGACAACGACCATGACTGAAAAGACCTACAACGTGCTCTTCCTGTGCACGGGCAATTCCGCTCGCTCTATTCTCGCTGAATCCATCCTCAACAAGGAAGGCGGCGGGCGCTTCAAGGCCTATTCAGCCGGCAGCCAGCCGAAAGGCGAGGTAAACCCTCATGCCTTGGCGGAGCTGACCGTCTTGGGGTATCCGGCAACTGGCTTCTCGTCCAAGAGCTGGGATGTCTTCGCGGAACCCGATGCGCCCGAGATGGACTTCGTCTTCACCGTCTGCGACAGCGCCGCGGGCGAGGCCTGCCCGGTCTGGATCGGGCATCCGATGACGGCGCACTGGGGTGTCGAGGATCCTGCTGCCGCGGTCGGATCCGAGGTCGAGATCCAACGCGCCTTTGCGCAGGCCGCCCGCTTCCTGAAGAACCGCATCTCAGCCTTCATCAACCTGCCGATCACCTCGATCGATCGGATGGCTCTTGAGACGAGGCTCCGGCAGATCGGTGCGATGGAGGGCTCGACCTCGCCGCAAGGGAAGGCATCCTGATGTCCACTTTCGAACGATACCTGACCGTCTGGGTCTTCCTCTGCATCGCCGTCGGTGTGGGTCTCGGCCATCTCATGCCCGGCTTTTTCCAGATCGTCGGGTCCGCCGAGATCGCCAAGGTGAACATCCCAGTCGCCATCCTGATCTGGCTGATGATCATCCCGATGCTGCTGAAGATCGATTTCCGGTCGCTCACGCAGGTTGGTTCCTACTGGCGCGGGATCGGTGTGACGCTGTTCATCAACTGGGCGGTCAAGCCGTTCTCGATGGCGTTTCTGGGATGGCTGTTCGTCGGCTGGTTCTTCCGACCCTATCTGCCAGCGGATCAGATCGACTCCTACATCGCAGGCCTGATCATCCTTGCCGCGGCTCCATGTACCGCCATGGTTTTCGTCTGGAGCAACCTGACGCGCGGAGAGCCGATGTTCACGCTCTCTCAGGTAGCACTGAACGACGCGATCATGGTCATCGCCTTCGCGCCGATCGTCGGTCTGCTGCTCGGTCTTTCCGCGATCACTGTGCCGTGGGCAACGCTTGCCTTGTCCGTTGCCCTCTACATTGTCGTGCCCGTCATCATTGCGCAGGTGCTTCGAAGCCGTCTAATCGCAGACGGAACCACCTGGGCGCTCGACAGCCTGCTTGCCAAGCTTCAACCGATGTCGCTTGTCGCATTGCTAGCCACCCTCGTGCTTCTCTTTGCATTCCAGGGCGAGCAGATCATCGCGCAGCCGACCATCATCGCTCTGCTCGCGGTTCCGATTCTGATCCAGGTCTACTTCAACTCGGGTCTCGCCTACCTCCTGAACCGGATGTCGGGAGAACGCCATTGCGTCGCCGGACCGTCCGCACTCATCGGTGCCAGCAACTTCTTCGAATTGGCAGTCGCCGCCGCCATCAGCCTGTTCGGATTTCAATCGGGCGCGGCGCTCGCCACCGTCGTCGGAGTTCTGATCGAGGTCCCGGTGATGCTGTCCGTCGTCTGGATCGTGAACCGTTCCAAGGGCTGGTACGAGGCATCGCCCGCCGTCGCAAAAACAACCGCTACCGAAAGGACATGATCATGGATGTCACCATCTACCACAACCCGGCCTGCGGCACGTCTCGCAACACGCTGGCGCTGATCCGCGCCGCCGGGATCGAGCCCACCGTCATCGAGTATCTCCAGAACCCGCCGACGCGGGACCGGCTCGCGAAGATGATCTCCGACGCTGGCATGACCATTCGCGAGGCGATCCGGGAGAAGGGCACGCCCTATGCCGAGCTTGGTCTCGACAATCCCGACCTGACCGACGAGCAATTGCTGGATGCGATGATCGTGACACCGATCCTCATTAACCGTCCGCTCGTTGTCACCCCGCTTGGCACCAGGCTTGCCCGGCCTTCGGAGGCAGTTCTCGACATCCTGCCCGCCGACGCATTCACGGGGCCCTTCACCAAGGAAGACGGTGAGCAGGTCCTCGACAATGAAGGAAAGCGCATTGCCTGATACATTCCCCGCACTGAACGACCAGCACATCCAGCCGATCGACATCGCATCCCTGCGGCCCGCCTTCTCCACGCACAAGCCACGGATACTGATCCTCTACGGATCGCTCCGGGAGGTGTCATACAGTCGTCTGCTCGCATTCGAAGTCCACCGTCTGCTCGAACGTATGGGATGCGAGGTTCGAATCTTCGATCCGGCGGGACTGCCGCTACCGGACGAGGCGCCTGTCAGCCATCCGAAGGTTCAGGAACTTCGCGAACTGACCCAGTGGTCTGAAGGCCATGTCTGGATCAGCCCGGAACGGCATGGTGCGATGACCGGGATCATGAAATCGCAGATCGACTGGATCCCGCTGTCGGTCGGTTCCGTGCGGCCGACGCAGGGCAAGACGCTGGCGGTGATGGAAGTTTCCGGCGGCAGTCAGTCCTTCAACGCCGTCAATCAGTTGCGCATTCTCGGGCGCTGGATGCGGATGATCACCATCCCCAACCAGAGCAGCGTGGCGAAGGCGTTCCAGGAATTCGGTGTCGATGGTCGCATGAAGCCGTCGTCCTATTACGACCGTGTCGTCGACGTCTGTGAGGAACTGGTGAAGTTCACCATCATGACCCGCGATGCCTCCACCTACCTGACCGACCGCTACAGCGAGCGGAAGGAAGAGGCGGCCGAACTGGAGAAGCGGGTTTCGCTGAAATCGATCTGACGAACTAGACCGTTGCGGTGTCTGGCCGCCGACAGGATACCGCCACCGCAACGAATGCCGCGATGCTGACGGCACCGAGACATGCGTTTCCAATGAGCGACAGGCTCAGGCCCAGGTTCTCCATCGCCGCCGCGAACGCGAAGGGCGCTCCGGCTCCGAGCGCCAGTCGAGCGGCCGCCATCTTGCCCGTGATCGTGCCATACCCATCTGATCCAAACAGATAGAGCGGCAGGCTTCCCTGCGCGATGCTGTTGATGCCGGAACCGAGCCCGAGGCAGATTGCGAACGCGACAGCGCCCGGCAACCAGTCACCCGTCGCCAGCAGGATCAGAATGCCGAAAACGATCAGCGCCGCGGACAGGACGGCGAGTGCCGGCGGCGACAGGTTCTTTCCGAAGACCATGTTGATAAGGCGGCTCGCGACTTGTGCCGGACCGAACAGGGATCCGATCACCACTGCCGCGGCATCCAGCCCGATCGACCCAAGCATCGGCACCATATGCGCGAGGATTGCGGCAAGCGTGAATCCGAGAAGCGCGAAGGCAAATGACACCATGATCATGCCTCGGCGACGGGCATCGTGGGGGATTGCCCCGATGACCGCCTCGCGAGGCCGGGCGGCCGCATCCGCATTCGATCCGGTCTTGCCGACGCGCATGATCCAGAAATGCAGAGGCATACAGAGGAACAGATTCAGCGCTGCGAAAACCAGATAGATCTCACGCCACGACATCCATCCGGAAAGTGCGGCCGAGATCGGCCAGAAGATGGTTGATGCGAAGCCTCCGATCAGGGTGAGATAGGTAATGCTCCGGGAGGCCGAACGGGGATCGCTCTCGACCAATGTGGCGAATGCCGCCTGATACTGCACCATCCCGGATGACACCTCGAGCAGGATGATGGCTATGGCGAATACGGCGACCGAGGGCGACCAGGCGCACAGAGCGAGCGTCAACGCGGCAAGAACCGAGCCTAGCGTCATGATGGCGGCGGCGCCGATCCGATCCATCTGCTTGCCCAGGTAAGTGGCCGACAGGCCACCGATGAACAGCGAGACGGAAAAGACCCCAAACACCTGGGCAAGCGAGAGGCCCAGATCTACGGCCATGCCAGGAGCGAGAATGCTGAAGCTGTAATAGAGAGTGCCGTAGCCAATGATCTGAGTGATGCCGAGAGCGGAGACGATACCCGCGCGAACCTGTCGACTATGCACTTGCTACCTCATCATCCGGGATGCAGCAGCCGTCACTCTTCTCGACATTCTCACGGATCGCAGGGTGTCCGGCGCAGCAGTCTTCCATCAGGAACTTCACGAGACCGGCGAGTGTCTCGTAGCTGGCGCTGTAGATGATGGAGCGGGATTCCCTACGCTGCGAGATCAGCCCGGAACGCTCCAGCTCCTTGAGGTGAAACGACACGTTCGTTGCCGAAACACCCATGCGCTCCGCGATCACACCTGCTGCCAATCCCTCAGGGCCTGCGACGACCAGCGCGCGGACGATCCCAAGGCGGGTCTCTTGGGAGAGGGCGGCAAATGACGAAAGAGCTTGACGTTCGTCCATACTTCAATATTCCTTGAATAATTGGATAGAAGGGATAGCGCACATGAACGCGATCGACAAGGCAGTTTCTTCTGACATCACGCTCGGCCACCTTCTCGACGTTCTCGCAGTCGCGCCGGATGCGCCACTGGTGTTCACCTATGACGGCAACCCCATTCGGCCGGGATACCATGTCACCGAAGTGAAGGCCGGGCAGTTCTCGGCGCTCGACTGCGGCGCCAATCCGGAAGCCTGGTCCGAGATCTTCGTCCAGCTCTGGGATATCGACGAGGATGGCCGGACACACATGCCAGCGGGCAAGTTCTCTGCGATCATCCGTAAAGTCTCCGATCATGTCCGGCTCGAGCCAAGTGCCAAGCTCACGTTCGAAGTCAGTGACGGCGTGCGGCCGATGGCTCTCTACTGCGCCGCCACGCCGCGCCTTGATGCCGGAACATACCTGGTGAACTTGCAGGCTAGGCCAGCGAGCTGCAAGCCACGGGATCGCTGGCTGGCTGAGGAGCAGGCAAAATCAGCCTGTTGTGGGCCATCCGATAGCGCTTCGAAGTGTTGCCCGTAGACCGCTGGTAGCACAGCCAGCCGGAATCAAGGACTTGATGGGATACGGGCTTACGTGGCCGGGCAGTGATCCGGCTAGGTCAACCGTCTCTGATCGACAGCAATCCATGTGGCACCCCATATCGGATCCGTGTTCAATCGTGATTTCAAGTAGATCATCAGGGAGCTGAAGCATGGAGATGGAAGTCGCGCCGCAGGACGATAGCTTCCTGATGTTCGAGACCGTTTTCCGCAAGCACGGTGACCTCCCTGAGGTGCTCAACTTTTCTGTTCAGTTGAAGAGATACCGTTTCGATTCAGAATCGGGGGGCAATGCTTGCCGAACTCAAGGGGTTCATAGCCCAGCCAGGCTACATTCCCGAACCGGATGACGGGTGGTACTTCGATGTTTTGACATGAGAAGTCAGCACGCAATGAACGCATTCCATGTCCTTGCCGACGAGCATGCCTTGCTGAAGAAGGCATTGGATACACCTGATCTCGATTATCTCGGGGCGGTAGCCCACCTCGAGCGTGTCTGGGTAAGCGAGCCGATGCGGGGGCGCGGTATCGCGCTCCGACTGTTGAGAGAAGCCAATCAGGTACTTGCTCGATACGGTCTTCTGATCGTGTTGAAGTCGCATCCCGACGGCTAAAAGGTTCCGAATGCTGCGTGCCTGAAACTTGCCTCGTACTATCAGAGCGATAAGCGGCTTGGACTGCGAGCGGTGTCGAAGAGGAAATTTCCAGGGTGGCTGGTCGCGATCTGGGACGAGCCGATCGTCAACACCGACGACCAGCTCTTCCTGCATGAAGACGACGAAACGGTCGAGCTTGATGCTTAGCCTACCGCTAGTAGCATACTCCTCGAACGCCGCCCGCCGCGCTTATGGATTCGCCCGTGATCCAGTACGAATCCTCGGATGCTAGGAATACGGCGACGGTTGCTATGTCCTCCGGCTCGCCGAAGCGGTCAAGCGATATCCCGGCGATCAGCTTTTCTCCGAGTTCGCCCGCGAAGTTGCCGTCCGTAGCTGGCGTGTTCGTGTGGCCAAGCAGGATGCAGTTGAGCCTCCATCGCCCGTAAGTTTGCGATCAGTTTTCATCTGGCTCCGTAGATGTCACTGACATCATCCAGGCCTTTACTGCCTCCATCGCGGCCGATTTCCGATGTTTCGGCCAGACTAGGTAAAAGTCCGAGGGGCCGCGAAGTTTGACCTTGTCGATCTGGACAAGGCGATCTCCCTGCAGATCGTTGGCCACGAAATGGCGGGTGGCAAGGACGATGCCCTGACCCGCGATCGCGGCATCGATGGCGTGGGATGTCTGATTGAAGCTGATGCGCCGGAATGCAGGCATCTCGATCTGACCAGACATCCCGAACTGCCGCTCGATGAATTCCGGCCAGAAATTGTGCGTGTCCTGCAGAAGTGCATATCCGGATAGCTCTGCGAGGGTTCTCGGCACGCCGCGATCCCGAAGGAGCATGGGGCTGCAGGCGGCGATGATCTCCTGCTCGAACAGCAATTCCGAAGCAAGTCCCGGCCCGAATGGCTGGTGCCCGTATCGCACGGCAAGATCGACGCCATCCACCTGGAAATTCGAGATGCGGTCGGTCGCTACGATATGGATGTCGAGGTCCGGATGTTTCGCCGTCAGATCCGGCAGGCGGGGGATCAGCCACTTCGATGCGAAGGTCGGTGTCGTGCTGATCGCGAGTCTTACGGGTTGAGGCTTCAGGTCGCCCGTGGCGCGTGCGATGATCTCAAACGCCCGGCTGATATCGGCGATGTAGGCGCGGCCTTCGTCTGTGAGGGCCAGGGTTCGGGGCATTCGCTCGAACAGTTGCAGGCCCAGTTCCGCTTCCAGCCCGCGCACCTGTTGCGCCACTGCGCCCTGGGTAACGCCGAGCTCTTCCGCCGCCAGCCGAAAGTTTAGGTGGCGTGCCGCAGCTTCGAAAGCCTTCAGGCCATTGAGAGAAGGTAGCCTTCCGAGTGCCCTGGTCATTCAGTAGATTTTCTATCGTCAAAATTCAGGAGAACTGATTGGCGTCTTCGATCTTCGCAATGATATCTCTCGTCTCAGTGGTAATCAATCAATGCATCGACGAGAAGGACGACCGCCATGACAATAGAAAAAGTCGCCATCATCACGGCTGGTGGCAGTGGAATGGGTGCCGAGGCCGCCAAGCGGCTTGCGGCTGACGGCTTCAAAGTGGCGATCCTGTCGTCTTCCGAAAAAGGCGAGGCTCTGGCAGCCGAACTCGGCGGTATTGGTGTGACGGGTTCCAACCAGTCGAATGACGACCTGAAGCGGCTTGTCGATGCCACGATGGAGAAATGGGGGCGGATCGACGCGCTGGTCAACAGTGCAGGCCATGGTCCGCGCGCTGCCATCACCGAGATCACCGACGAGCAGTGGCATACGGGCCTTGATGTCTACCTGATGAACGTCATCCGTGCGGTGCGGCTGGTCACGCCGATCATGCAGGCGCAGAAATCGGGTGTGATCGTCAATATCTCCACCGCCTGGGCCTTCGAGCCGACCCCGATGTTCCCGACCTCGGCCGTGTTCCGTGCCGGGCTTGCCTCCTATATCAAGATCTATGCCGACACCTATGCGGCCGACAATATTCGCATGAACAACGTGCTGCCCGGCTGGATCGACAGCCTGCCCGGTACCGAGGAACGTCGCGAAATGGTGCCGATGAAGCGCTACGGCACCAGCGCCGAGGTGGCCGCGACCATTTCCTTCCTTGTCTCGGAAGGGGCCGGTTACATCACCGGCCAAAACCTCAAGGTCGATGGCGGCCTGACACGGTCGGTCTGAGGACCTAACAGATACAGCGGTTTCCATGCAGGGACCGCTGTATCTCGCATTCAAAGGATAGCTGGATATGCCCGGATATTGGATCGTCAAAGGCGGCGATGTTGAGGACGTGGAGGCTCTTGCGGCATATAACGCGATCTTCTCGGTTATCGCCGTGCGATATGGGGTGGAGATTATCGCCGGCAGATCACGGGTCGAGACCGTCGAAGGGCGGCATTTCCCGCGGCAGTTCATCCTGAAGTTCGACAGCTACGAGACAGCAAGGGCTTGTTACGACGACCCGGAGTATCAGGAATCCCTCACGCTTGCGGCTCGGGCATATTCGCGGGAATTGTCCATTCTGGAAGGATAGAGTTCGGTCCACCGGCTTGACATCGTTTAATTCGATTATTTATAACCATCTGGTTGGAAATAATTGGTGAGACGATGGGCAGGAAACGAGTTATCGATCAGCAGGCGGTTCTTGATGCCGCGGAACGTGTCGTGGGGCGCGATGGCGCCGCCAATCTGACGATCGATGCGGTCGCCAGGGAGGCGGGTGTCAACAAGGCGAGCGTGCTCTACGACCATAAGTCGAAGCAGGCTCTGATCGAGGCCATCGTCGACCGCGCGTTCGAGCGCGACAATGCCCATCACTCGGGAATAGAGCGGCAGATCGATGCCCCCGAAGATCGGGCCATCAGGGGGCGAATCCTTGCCGCATCCGCGCCGCTACCCGAAGAGTTCAAGGCGGTTGCGCTGAACCTCAGCGCCGCGCTTGCGCTCGATGCGGGATTGCGCGGTAAGATGCAGCAAAACCAGGCCCGGACAATCGCCCGCATCGAGGAAACCTCCCCATCACCACGCGGGGCGCTCCTGGCCTATCTGGCTCTCGAAGGGCTGAAGTTCCTCGAACATCTCGATTTCCATCATTTCGAGCGTGAAGACCGTGATCGGATCCTTCGCGAGATCAACTGGCTCGTCACAGTGCATCCGGAAGAGACCGATCTTCCTGTTGCCGGGACGAGCTGACACTCCCAATACCATCAGGTGAATGACATGACAGACAGCACTGCCGCCCCTGCCGCGGCCACGGATAAACGCGCCCCGTTCCAGCGCATCTTCCTGACAGGAGGGAGCGGTTATGTCGGCCGCAACCTGATCAGCCATTTTGTCGCCCGCGGCGTCACGGTCACGGCACTGGCCCGCAGTGACGCGTCGGCGGAACGGGTTCTCGCACTCGGAGCGATCCCGTTCCGAGGCGATCTTTTCGATTCCGCCCTGGCCGCCGCAATGGCAGGCTGCGATGCTCTGGTCCACGCCGCGGCCGATACCGATCATGGTCCCGCGACCGAGGCGCAGCGCCGCATCAATGAGGACGGCGCGCGCGCCGTGCTTGATGCCGCGCGCGTTGCCGGCATCGCCAAGGTCATCCATCTCAGCACGGAATCGGTGCTGGCCACGGGCAGGCCGCTGGTCAATGTGGACGAGACCATGCCTTTGCCGCGAAATCCCGCAGGCGGATATTCGCGTACCAAGGCAGAGGCCGAGCGGATCGCGCTTGCCGCCAATGCTCCAGATCTCTCCGTCGTCGTCTTGCGCCCGCGCTTCGTCTGGGGGCGTGACGACACGACGGCACTGCCAATGCTCATGGACGCGGTCCGCTCTGGAAAGTTCGCCTGGATTTCCGGCGGAACCTATCTGACCTCAACGACCCATATCGCCAATCTCTGCCATGCCGTCGAATTGGCGCTTGGCAAGGGGCAGGGCGGTGAGGTGTATTTCATCTCGGATGGAGACCCGTTGCCGTTCCGCACCATGGTCTCGGCCCTCATCGAAACGCAGGGGTACGCGGTGCCGGAGAAGACCGTGCCACGTTTCGTCGTTCGTGCCGTTGCGGCAATCGGGGACCTGCTTGGGGCAATCTCCCGTGGCCGGATCGTGCCGCCGCTCACGCTTCAGACCTATGCGACCTCCGCCGTCGAAGTGTCGTTCGAGATCGGCAAGGCCCGGCGCGAATTGGGCTATGTACCCGTCATGTCAAGGGAAGAGGGGCTGGCCGAATTGCGAGCCCATCAGCACTGATAGTCTTCAAGGCGGGGCGCACCTTGCGGCTTTCCCGCCTTGATCCAGTCCACCTTGCCACGCAGGAAGGACAGGGCCGCATCCAGTGCGGCTTTTCGTTCTTCCAGGCGGGCGATCTGCAACTGTAAGACCTCGATCGTGCGTTCCGGCGAATGCTCGCCGGCACGATATTCCTCATTGAGTTCCAGGATCTCACTGAGCGAATAGCCCAGCGTCTGCTGCAGGCGGATCATGCGGGCGGCCGTCACGTCTTCCTTCCGGAACACCTGGTAGGGGTTCGATCCGCCCTTGGCACTGCGCTCGGGCTTCAGCAGACCTTTGGTGATGTAGAAGCGGATCGTATCGACCGGCAGATCCGCGGCTCTGGCAAATTCCGAAATGAGCATGATTTAACCTTTGACCATGGACTGTACTCCATACTTATAAGAGATGCTTGTCAAGATATGGAGAACCGGAATGACAAGCGAAATCATCACCATGCCGCAGGTGCAACTCGGACGGGGCGGCCCAATGGTCGGTGCCCAGGGACTGGGCTGCATGGGCATGAGCGAATTCTATGGCGAGATCGACGAGACCGAATCCCGGGCAACGCTGGAACGGGCATTGGAACTCGGTGTCACCATGTTCGACACTGCGGACATGTATGGGGTCGGCGCCAACGAGGAATTCCTCGCCCCCTTCCTCGCCGCTCATCGTGACGAGGTCATCATCGGCACCAAGTTCGGTTATGCGAGGTCGCCCGAAAATCCCAACGACTGGAGCCTCGACAATCGTCCCGAATTCATCCGGGCCGCAGTGGATCGCTCGCTGAAGCGGCTTGGGGTCGATGTCATCGACCTCTACTACATGCACCGCCGCGATGGCGTAACGCCTTTGGAGGAATCCGTCGGCGCGATGGCCGATCTGGTGACATCAGGCAAGGTGAAATGGCTCGGACTTTCAGCCGTCAGTGCCGAAGAACTGCGCACCGCCCATGCCATCCACCCGATCGCCGCCCTCCAGTCGGAATGGTCGATCTTCACTCGTGACATCGAGACGGAGATCGTTCCGGTCGCCGTGGAACTTGGGGTGACGATCGTGCCTTATTCGCCGCTCGGTCGCGGCATGCTGACGGGCCAGGCATTCGCCGGAGCCTTGACCGGTGACGATGCACGTCAGAATTTCCCGCGCTTTTCCCCGGAGAACCGCGAAGCCAACATGCGCCTTGTCGCCAAGATCGAGGAGATCGCATCCACCAAGGGTGTGACATCCGCCCAGCTTGCCCTCGCATGGCTTTACGCGCAGTCCAGCAGGTTGGGCGCAAAGACGGTTCCGATCCCCGGAACGCGCAAGCGCGCCCGTCTCGCTGAAAACGTCACGGCGGTCTCCATCAATCTTGGTGCTGACGAGATGAATATGCTGGAGCCGCTTGCGGCGGCCGTGCATGGGATTGCCGTTTAGAGAAGGGACGTTTCAATGCCATCCGCTTCGGAGTTCAACATGAAGCTGAAAATCCTTCTGCTGGTCATCCTGGCATCTTTCTGTCGGCCTGCCACACGACCCGCATGGGGCAGAGCATGGGGTTTCCCTCGCCAGAAGAGCGCCGGTTCTGATTCCGTATAGCCCCACCAAAAGCTCCGCCAGAATTCTTCGATCCTTGTTCTGGTGGGGCCTGCGGTACTACCTTCGCCTCAGATCTCGGCGACTTCGCACTCATTTGAGCTCTGACAACATGAAGTTATCGTCATGCTAGTTATCAGCGATGCCGAAGCAATCGTTCCCGCTTGCGTCGTTCTCCGACCGCGATACGTGTGGTCTTGGCTGGCTGGAATCCGGATTTTGCTAGAGCCTCGGCAAGCGTCGGCTTCTTATGTCGGAAGAGAGCGGCGATCCCCCTAATAAAGATGCCTATTTCATGACTTTCGGACGAGGTTGCGATGCGGACGGTCGCTATTCTGAGAAGCCGGCAATAAATGGCGCACCCGACAGGATTCGAACCTGTGACCTTTGGAATCGGAATTGGATAGTTATGGTTGTAAGCAATTGGTCTTATTAGCTTGAATCTATGAGCGTGCTATTGTTGTGCTTTTTGTATCGCTTTCAGATTTAGCCGCTAGTCTGAGTTTCGCGTGTGTTTAAGCGAGTATATTAGCAGCAGCCCGCCAGGGCGGCAGGTGAGAGGTTACGATGCTCGGACACGACTTAAACAGACGATCCCAGCTGAATCAGCAGGCTAAGATTACTGTCGCAATTTCTGAAAATTGTCAGCATTCCACAAGCCAAGTAAACAGATGGCAGCGATAAGTGCAGCCTGGGCAGCCCAGTAATTTTCAACTTGTGCTAAGCAGTTTTTGTCTGCAAGCTGGCAATAACCTTCGACCTGAGCTGCTTTCATTGTTATTTCAGCACTCAATAGCCAATTAATTCCGCTCCACAAACCCGCAAATGACCCAATCAAGCCAACTGTAAACTTGACAAAATTTAGCCACCATTCAGAGAATTTTCGTGCAGCTAGGACGCAAAACACAGCTAAAAAAATCGTTAAAGTAATCCAATACATCGCGAGACCCTCTCGGCGTAATTCCTGGCAGTCGGCTTAGGAAAGATAGGTTTAAATTTTGAAAATGTCTGACTGCAAGGAATGTGATGATCACGCGATCCGGGCAGATCAGCTGCCTATGGAGCGGCATCATCTTCTGGCGGAGGAAGCAATTCTGAAGCGACGCGGAAGAATTCAGCATTGCTTTCGAAGCGCGTTCAGGCATATCAGGTTATCGTGGTTGCTCCACCCTATCGACAGCGAAATGTCCTTGTTTCGTGCTATAACCGGTGAGGAAGAAGCCGCTACTGGCCTTATGTTAGCACTTATGCAACAGCGGTATCCTGGTGCGACGAAGCTAAATCCCAAGGATCATCGGCACAAGGCGGCAATCACGCCTTACCTAGATGCGGTGAACAATATGATGGCCTCGGTCCAGGCACCCGCGCCCCGGTTGAGTCTTTCGGCAGGGAAACGTGCACAAATATCTCTCTCCATCGACTTGTTTGCACTTGGCTTGGCCGATAAGCCAACCTTCGCCACGCCCGACCATCCGTTCAATTTCGCGATGAAGAAAAACGGCGATGAAGACGTTTACCTCTTCGAAGACGAGCTTCGGGAAATCGCTAGCTTCGCAGGGGCTGCCAGCATCAAGCAGGCGGTGGCCGAGAGAGCCAACTTGAGAAATCGTCTCCTTTATGCGTCGGACCAAGGAATTCCCAACGTTGAGTTTCCAGACAATACACTTTTGCTCTACCGCGACCGAATATATCGGATCTGTGTCATTGCAATTGGAATACTTCAAACAAAACAGCATCAGCTTTTTGCCGCTCAAAACCTCCAAGCATTCCTTTTTATGCTCGACCATGTAGTCGAAGACCCGATAGAATATAATTTAGAAATGCGCCCCTCCGGCCTGTTCAGATCTATTGTACAGCAGCAGGCGGGTGAGTAGTGTGCAGCTTTGGCATTTCGCGGCTTAGTTGAGGCTGAAGGATAGATGCTTCCTATGTCAAGGGCTGCGCGGCGCCACCATGTCAGCCCCAAGCTTAGTCTGGCAACGTATGGAGTGAAAACATCTTCGCCGGTGTATTGGCCCCATAGACAATAGTAAGGGAAGGCTTTTGGAAAAAATAGGAGCGTGGATCTCAGATTATGGCGCACAAATTAGCATTATTATTCCACTGATTACGTTATCGGGCTCGACGGTCGCCTATATAATTAAATTGTTCTTGGATTTGGCCGATCGTCGTCAGAGGCAATTTCTTGATTTGGTTGGCCTACTTGATCAGCCAGGTACGTTGGCGGGTAAATTAGCCGCGGTATATCAGTTAAGCCGATATCGCAGGAGAGCAGACAGAGAGTTTTTGATCCGCTTCTTCGATAATCGCGACACTATTATATCTGGAACATCGGCTGACGTCCTGAAGGACGAAATGAGGATTGCAGCCCAGAAACTCAAATGCAGATAAAGGTGTCATCCCGTAGCAAGCTGTATGCTCAGTCTGATATTAGCGAGAAAACATTGGCCTTCCGCAACACCTTTAACGAGGCGAAAGGCGTAAAATAAGCTCGTGCGTATCATGTCGAGCTATTCTATTCTTCGTATTTCCGCCAAGTGTCGAAAATCGTGAAGAAACCTTCTCAAGATCGATATGAAAATGCTTTTCGGCGATGATTTTTACTGCTTCTCCGCTCAACCCATTAGACGCTATTCCAGCTGGAAATGTGACGATGGCAGATGCGCCCTTTTCGGCAAGAGTATTCAGCAATAGATCGAAAGCTCGCCCTGATTTGGTCGTGATGCTGAAATCAGAGTGAGGGCGCTCACTTGGAGGAGGGTATCTACCAGCTCCCTCGGCGGCCCCAGCTGAGCCACGAGCAACAGTCTCGAGTACATGGTAGAAGCGGCTGTAGTGCACACCTGAATAGGGCGGATCTAGAAAGGCCAAATCACCCGGTTGCGCTAACTCCGCGACTTGTAATGCGTCGCCGCAAATCGCTTGTCCTTTTCTCAGAGCATATTTTGAGCAGATCTCGGCCGCCGAGCTTTTTGCCAAAGCGACCACGTCACGACGCCATGCCTCGAGTAGAAAACGGCCTGCGGTGTCGTTAGCTTTAAATGGCTGAGCAGTGTGCCCTGGCGAAGCCGATGCGCGGCTAGCGGTTTGTATTAGCGATGCCAGCGCCACGCTTTTCAGAATGTCCTCGTCTGGGAGGGTCTGCCGGAGAGCGTCAAGCCATATCGATTGCAAGGGTGACAAATAGTATCCGCCGTAACTAAGCGAGATCGGCAAAGCTTTGGCAGTTGCACATAAAGCACGAGCATTCTCCGATGCTATCTCGATTGGCAATTCGCCTAGTCGAGATTGAAGTGCCTGAGCATCTCGAAAGATGCTTTCCTCAATTAAGCGGGACGAAGCGCGCTCGATCCAACTTTCGATCCAGGTTAGGTCAATGATGGGGGACGTGCGGGATAGTATGGCTGAGGCCAGTGTGGTCGAGTAAAGCTGTAGATCCGATGCAACGACTTCAACAGGATGTCTTTGTGCCACATGCCAAGCTACCGCAGCGGACCCCGTGAATAGGTCGAGAACTCGTCTAGCGCCGTCAATGGCCCCCTCAAGCGTCTCGCCAAGGCCGTTTTTGAGCATGGCGCGCTTGGAGCCCATATATTTCATTTAATTAACGCCCACAGGACAGATCGATCGGTCTCCCATATCCTATTGAAACTCGGCATATCAAGTCGGGCAAAAGCATATGGTGTTGCGGGCGCAGGATCGACCAAATCCTCTAGTGCAATTTCGACATCCGACCACAAATCCGACAGTTCATCCGGTGGCGCTGAGTGATCATAGAAACCACGTTCGGAACCGAACTTGGGCCACCAGAATTGCAGGTCATCGATCGTATTAAGGCCAGCGGCTTCGAAATTCTGATTGTTCATCTGTGTGGCAAGTCGCAGGAGCAGGAGCGCGCGGCTTAATACTGCCTCGGGACGGGCTGGAGGCGTATGGTCACTAGCTAACACGAAGATCGGATGTATTGACCGCTTCAATGGTGCGGTTACGAACTTCCATTCGAAATGCCGGCGAAGCCGTGGATCCAGACTGTTATATTGCGTTTTATAGTGAGGCAGATACGTATCGCCTGATTTACGGATTTGATCCCGCAGCAGGTTCTTCAGCAGGTAGACTTCCAGAGAGTTTCCAACCGGCGCGATAGCTTCCCATATCGTTTTCGCTAATTCGAACCCCTTGGAAAGAGAGGTCGGCAACTCCGTCAGGTCATTCACGCCATAACTCGAGATGTTGCGAGTGGCGCGGTCTTGATGACCCTTCCCAAGGTCATATCCCCATGACCTTATCAGTTGCGTTCCAAGTTGCGCTGAGGGCAGCACTGGAAAAAATGTCTTGATGGCGCTTTCAAGCGATACACCACCAATTTTTAATGCAGCCATCATTACTTCGAACGAGCCGTTAAAGCCGGCCCATTGGGTCAAGGCATTCCAAATTTCTTCATGGGTACTCTGACCTTCCCACGCACGGACGTCCCCGGCTGCATCAACGTAAAAATGATATTTCTTTCCAATGCACACTCCTTGGCTGGCAAGAATGGAGAGTCCTGCGCGTAGTTCCGCATAATATGCTAAATGGCGGCAAGTATGAGCATGACCCGAGAACAAGGCACGCATAGCTTGCGATAGATAACTCCATCCGTCAGCGCAATGGAGCGGCCCACGAATTGATGCAAGCGCAATTTTTTCTGCCGGCGACAGTGTGCTTAACCTGGCCGGGAGCTCGCCGTCTTGACGAGGATGAGCAACGTTGAGCCATGAATTCCGTCCGCTGGCTTTGAGTGTTGCAAAATAGTTAACGACTTCCGCGCTTGATGGCGAAGTAGGCTGAGCGGCTAGTGTTGTAGCCATTTAGTTACCAGAATTTAGGTGCAACCACTCGGTCGCTAGCTGTGCGACGGGGCTAGCCGACTGCTGAAGATGGCGTGCGAGCTCGCTTCTAATTACTACATAACCACCGCTACCGCGAAATGCCCGCTTCTTGAGCTTTTCGTCATCTGGTAGATTGGGGGCGTCAGCGGACTGCCAATCGTATGAACTGGCCGCCTTGGCGAACTCGTCAATATACGAGAAAATTTTGTGGCTCTTGAGCGCGCTGACGGCAAGGTCGATGTGAAGATTTTCCGTTTCGCTGCCGATCGTTTCGTAATCGGGCTCTATTTCGAAATAGCTACGATCCTTGTGGGCCAAGATATAAAATAAGTCATTAGAGAGCGCGAGTATCCCGCGCACGCCTTGGTCTTGGTTAAGTATTGTCTTCGACCCTGTAAAAGCGTCAGTATCTTCAACTTTTACAAGGTTGCCTTGATTGTTTGGGTTAACGAGCTGTCGAACCCAACCGTGATCAGAATTTACTACCCAGTAGCGCAAGCGATCCCATAGGCAGATTAGGAATGCGGCCTGCAGCGGTCGAGCCCACGACAGTGGTCCTTTCTTCGCTACATCGGCGACAAACAACCCTTTGTTGGCTGTGGCACCCTTTCTACCATAGGAGAGGTAAGTACTTGATAGTGCTGCGACCCAGCTATTCTGAGATACTCGCGTTCCCGCTGGCATGTCTGCGCGTGGCAAGCCAAGCATATTGATACGCTTATGCCACGGGCTTCCTGGGTATTGATTTAGTAGGTCAGTTAACTCTTGGGCCCGGGCCTCACGGTAAACTTTAAGCTCAGAAAATGTTTCAAGCCAGTCTTGGGAGCGCAGCAGCGGATAGAGATCAAACGCGTGGCTTGGATTTATCTTTTTGGGCGAAACATTGATGGACCAGAAAAGATAAGCCTGCCAGCCGATATCCAATCCGCGAAAAGCCACAACGGGCAGTTCGAAGTCGTCCGGCAACTTGTTGCCGTACTCATCCTCTCCGAATGCCCACAATCTGTGTTGACCGTCAATTACTTCAAAAGGCTCCAGGCCATTCGGCTCGCTGGGACGCCAATTTGTCTCACCATCGCCAATCGGCAACGTCAGATCGACCTCGTTACCACTAGAGTTAGAGAAAGAGATCTCATCTGCTTCCAACAGCGTTTTACCTCGACGTTCCTCGCCAGCATTTATAATATTGATGACGATGGCTGTCGGAAGCCAGCCGGGTTTTCGGAGCTTTTCGTTATCTGCAGTCTGCTGCTTTTTGGGCAGGCTGCTGTGAGGATATCCCGTACGAACAAAATCGCGAATTTCGACGGAGCGTTCAGGGTTGTGCTTGCGCTGAAGGCCCTCTGCTCCATCATCGTCATGTACGCGATGATATACGCCGCTTAGGGATCTCAATTTTACTGCCGACATGGAAAATAGGTAGGCGAATGGCTCAGGCTTCGCACGGCGGCTTTCTTCAGAAAATTCAAAATGATCCCACTCAGGCAACCATTGATGAAACCTTAGCGCTTTTACTTTCGTCATCAAAATCTCCACCTCGTCAACAGCTATCTCGCTATCGCGAAGGACGTCCACTCGAATATTGCTCTGGTTGTAGTCTCGCTAGAAAATTCACAACATAATATGAAATTCTAGTCGCAATTGGAAAATTTCCTTCAAGCGATTTGCCGCCCGGTCAGAATGGCTTCAGCCAGATCGACATAATAGGGCCATTCGTTGCTCAAACACTTTTTAGGTACCTCCGGACGGTAGCTCGATCGACGTCAATTCGGCACATCTGAATTGGCACATCACAAAATTCGCAGTTTGTGATGTTGCGGGGTGTGATTCCCGCTTTAGGCCTGAGGCGTGCAGAACTATTGAAGCATGCCGCAGATCGGGTTGGAAGCTGCCCGTCCGGTTTTCTAGCCGGACGGAGGAAAGCGAGCCAAAGTCCGCCCCTTTACGCGCCGCCGCGCCGGTCATTCCAATTGCCAAGATCGACCGGAATTTAGACGATTTCTGTGGGTGGGGACGCTCAATGCGTCTGTTTGTTTAAGTTGCTATTCAACCCGTTTCGCCAGTTACATCGGCGTCATGGGCTGCAGAGCTTTCCTGAGTAGGCGATGACGTATACTCTTGATGCTGGCGTTCAGCAAAATTGCCTTCACCGACCCTCCTTTCTTGAAAGGTAGAGTTGAAGATGGAGGCGACAGTTTCAGAATTCGTGGCTTCAGTCCTATCTTCTACCCATGAGTAAACGAGGGACAACAATCCATCGACAGGCCTCTCGGTTCGCACGCAGTCAACAATGACATACCAGCGCTCCCGGCGCTGATCATATTTGTGTTTTCGGCCGATCATCTCTGCCGATGTGCACGTAGGCTCACTGAAGTCTGATGTCACAGCGTAAGTTAGGCCGCCTGTGCCAGTAAGTATGGAGAACGCCTTAATAGCTTTGCGCGTGCGCCGCACCTCGTTTCGGATCGCCAGAATGGTTTTGGACAAGTCCTCCAAGGCCGCTTGCGAGAAATCGTAGAGGTCCACCACGATCGAGGAAAGTTGCGGATCAGCATGTTTCAAAAATTGTAGCAGCTCTGAGATCGCCGGGATCGAAAGCCGTTCTAGGACACCTGCCGGTCGAGCCACGGAAATACCGAAATCGGCGGCCAACATGAAGTCATCAACAACGGTCGCAAAGTCCCGGTCCAGTGTCATGCCATCTACATCTGGAGGAAGCGCTAGCTTGGCTTGGATGTGATAGCCCAGATAATTGTACTCGCTATCGGACATCACCGTCTCAAAAACCTGCGCTCTACATTGCAGATAGAAAAGCAAGTCTATCGGCGCTGGCAGGGTACGGGCCACGCAATCGAGCACACCTATATCCCATATGACGGGCGCACTGCCTGGGCTTCGCTCGAGCAGACTGTGTGAAAGCAGCGTTGATGATGGAAATGGATCACTCAGTATCACAACCGGAAATATGCGCGGCAGATGGGGCAGATCCACATTTTTGCCGTCGGTGCTGATACAGCGCGCGCCGCGTTGAATGAGGTTCCCGCAACTCAATGCCTGTTCATAGGGGGCCTGTATTGCTCCCGTGAAATCTGCGTTCAAAGCATCCAGATCACCTGCACGAGCTTTCATCGTCACGCGCTTGGATTTTGCCTGCACGATGAGAACAAATTCGCCGTAAATGACGAGTACATCGATCTCGCCGGCACGGTCTTTTGAGCCATGATGGAGGATCACGTTTTCAAATACATGATCCGCACCGAAGACTGACCGGAGGATTTGGGCCGTTGTCTGCTCAAGGAAAGCACCGCGGTGGGCTGCCTGGGTGTTCAGATAAGCCTTGTCGAGACCCATCCAGTAGAATGGACTTTCATAAAGGCTCTCGACCAATCGAAATTGGTTAGCGACGTATAGGTGTTGGCCCATGTCGATGAGAGGAGCGATCGCGACAGCGTTCACTGCGAACGGATCGGTGAAGCATTTGTTCGCACAGTTGATGGGTGTCGCAAACTTGCCGATATAGGCATCAACCTTCGAGCCAAACCGTTTGCGCAGATCAGACTTTTCTATCAGGAGACTATTTGTCAGATCGCCATTTCCGAAAATCTGGCCTACTCCACGAAGGTGCCCGATCGCCGACATCTGAGCATTAATGCGATTCAATATGAAGGTTGTGATGTCGATAATTGGCCGGATGGATACGCCGGCGTTTCGCAGTAGCCACGTGGCATCATCCCGGTATCTAACGCGCGTAAACTTCAGCAATTGGTGCGTGTAAAAATTCTCAGCACCATAGTAGATAGCCTCCCGCGCCAGCGGACCAACGTGGTCATGCCCATCCGCGAATGTTCGTGTGACCGAATCAAAGGCGGGTATCGCATCAACCAAAATGCGGTCGTGCAATTCTCGGAGCAAAGTGTCCGTCCTCTCCACAAAATCACCATCAAACGCGACGGTCGAATAGGTGTGATGACTTGGCGATTGCACCATGAGTCCCACTAGCAGCATCAATTCATTCTTGTTTAGACGCGACGTAGACCAACGATATTCAGGATCGTTTGTAACTCTACCGTCCCTCTGGTCGTAAGTGATCACCCAATCGCGGTAAACGAGGCCGGAAATCTCGTGGAGAGCGCCTTCGCTTTGGGCGAGATCCTTCAAATCCGCGAATATTGCGGTGAATGCCCTTGGCTCTGGGCGTTGTCGATCGTTGTTCATGCTTCCCCCCGGCATCAACAGAGTGCCGCGTGCGAACTCCATGTACGCTTATAACGCTGGCCGCAATTGGCGCATAGCGACTTTGCCAGCCAAACCTTGGACCTCATAAAACACGCATTTTCTTAGGTTCCGGCCGTCTCACCCCCTGAGCTATTGGATTTGCTTGGAAATTTTCAGGTGAAATCTGCGCTCGCTCTTTTCCCCATTCGGCAACATAACGAAAAGCAACGACAACAGCTTTTTGTGAGGTTCCATGAAGCAAGCACGCGTTCTGACGGATGCAGAATTCAAGCGGCTGATGGCCGTAGTGTCGCAGAGGAAACATGCGACGCGAGACAAGCTGGCGATCCTACTTTCGCATTTCGCCGGGTTGCGTGTAGGCGAAATCGCCGCGCTGAAAGTCTCCGACATTATTGACGGCGATGGAACGCCTCGTGAGCAGCTACGCCTGAGCGCCGAGATCACGAAAGGCGGCCACGCCCGCGTTGTCTTCCTCAATGACAGGCTGCGTCGGGAGATCGTCCGATATCAGGTCGAATGCCTCGGTGAGCGAGGGGCTGATTGCCCGTTGCTGATTACACAGAAGAAGACCGCATTTTCCGCCAATACCCTCTGTCAGCTCATGGCGCAGATTTACGGAACCGCTGGTCTGGATGGGGCAACTTCACACAGTGGTCGGCGCTGGTTTATCACCCGCCTTGCACATTCCGGTGTCAGTCCCAAGGTCATCATGACGCTTGCTGGCCACAAGAACCTCACGACCACGCAACGCTACATAGATGTGCGAGACGACATGATGAAGGCCGCGGTCGATCTTCTATAGACCGTAACAGAACCTCGTTTACCTGCGGAATCAACCGGCACCCCGTACCGCGTGATCGCGACGGTGCGGTCGCAAGATAGAAACCCAACGGTCAAAGAATGCCGGATTATCTACGGCTATAGTTTTTTGTGCCACCGGATCAGCGATTTCCTCATCGCAGCACTCGGTACCCATCCATGCAATCAGGTCGAGGCGATGCATTTGGCGCAGTTCCTCTTGTTCCAACTGAGCCTTGAGAATTTCAATCCGTGTGCCGTCAATTGTCAGATCGGCCCTCAATCTCGCCCCGAGATAATCGATCACGTCTTGGGAGGCATGGCGTTCACGGGTCTTCATGGATGTCAGGTAACTGGGGGCCTTTCCCAACATCCGCTCTGAAAACTCGGCCTTGGTGTTCACCAGTCCCACGCGCTGCATGCGCTCACATACCTGTTCCAGAAATTCGATAACGCTCATTCCGTCTCCTTTTCAATATTTCCATCGTCCGCACGGCCCGATGCTGCTTTTGCATAAATATTTATTGAAAAAGCTGCTGTGAGAGCAGCGGGAGAGAAATATGAGCCAACCTTCACATGACCATAGAAATGCGCTGCGATCGGCACACATCGAACTGATCGAAAGCTTCAATCCCAATGCCTTCGTCACGCTTGCGTTGAACAAGACGAGCAGTGTCGAAGAGGTCACGCGGCTGATCGGCAAGTTTTGCGGCATGATGGACCGAAAGCTACTTGGACATAAATGGCATCGGCTGCCAGCATCCGACAGAAGTGACGGGATATTTTTCATCGAGCATACCCGCACCAATATCCATGCTCACGGTATCATCCGTTTTCCCACATCCGACTTCTTAGATCTCGCTAGAAAGACGATTTTGACATGGAACTGCCTCACCGAGGCCGGAACTGTAGATTTTCAAGTGATTACCGACTTGGAGCGCTTAGGCAGATATTGCACCAAAGAAATGCCGAACTTCTTGTATGACAGCGATCAAATGGTGTTGCTGCGCCAATTCATGCCGAACTGAGCGGCTACGGCAAAACAATCTTTCCGCGACGAACCGTGTGGCCACGCTTACGTTGCATCGTGCGGAAGGTAGGAACATCGATGCTCCTTCACAGAGGCGCAATTGTTCCTTGCCACTAAATTGGAACAGAAAATGAAATACATGAAATCAACAAAAACATAGATCTTCAGACTAACAGAAATGCACCATCACTCCGCTGCACTTCTCCCGCCCCAAACATCTCTGCGCTGCTTAACCAGTCCAAACACGCTTCACGATTCGTGAAGCCCTCTCCTTAACCCTTAAATACGCCCTCATTTAATCCCCTGAAACCAAACAATACTCAGAAACTGAACCCGGGTTCATCATCCGCATTAGGATCCGTTCAAGCGAAACATTCATGCGGAAAACCTAACGATAACAGCGTTCACCCTATCTTGGTGAAAATGCGAGTAACTATCTTATTTTGTTGATTTTGCTTCGCCATGAGAGCAAATGCGTAGGTGTTCTGATCAAGAGCGCCATGACGGTTCGTTTCGAACAGTTGATTTTTTGGTCGGCCCCTCTGGGGCTGGGGCATCGTGCCCGCAACCATGAACCCAACTTTTGAAAGGAATTCAACATGACGAAACTTGCAAATGAACGCTCTTTGACAACTGAAGAACTGGTCCGGGACGGCGTCTCCGGTGCCCTTAAAATTTTCCAGAACGAGGGAACTCGTCTGGAGGATCGGATCAGGGTGGCGGATACGCAGAAGGGCTACTTGCTGGCGCTTTCCGCTGCTCTTGTTAAGCAGATTGAGGTGTCAGATGAGTTTAAGAAGCAGTTTTACGACGTCATGGCGGAAAAGAACATTACAGTTCCCAAATCCGGTAAAACCGGTGCGCCTGCCAATGAGTATCTCTATTATCTCCGAACGCTGTTCGGGGAAGAAAAAGATAAAAAGTGGGTTCCTAATCGAACCTACGAGAATTGGGCACGTCCGCTGCGGTACCTCGTATCGCTGGATGTGACTGAGGTTTCGGAATTCCGCGACAAGATCGATACTGCGGAAGCTGTCAAAGGCAGCAAAACTCTCCGTCGTATCGAAGCCCTTAGGACACTCGACATGGTGGACACCACGCATAAGGGGCGAACAGGGAAAATCAGCGGCAGCGCTGAGATACCGTTGTCACTACTGCGGGTGAAGCCAGTCGCAACCCTCAAGGTTGCGCCTGACACCATCCACCTGAACGAAGACCACATCGGTTTGGCCATCGTTCATTACAGGGATGGCGGTTTGCATCTCTTGTTCGGCTCAAACGACGAGGATGAGATCAAACGTATCGCCGTCGCATCCTACTCGGCCCAGAAAGAACGGCTCCATGCCGCAGCGAAGGAAAGCTCTCCTGAGAGCGGCCCAGCAACTGCGGGTAGTGCCGATGATGAAATGAGAGCCGCATGATGAGAGGGGATCTTCGGATCCCCTTTTTTCGTGCGTTCCAACAAGGGAGCGAAAAATGGCAACAAATGATTTCTTCATCGAACAATTGGAGCACCGTATCGGATATCTGGAAGAGCATCCAGACCATCTCTATTCGGCTGGCGCCATGCAGGTTCTGCTTGGTGACCAATATGAAGCCTATGCCAGCGGGGCCGATGTGTCGCTGCAAAGCACGGCGGCCAATCTGAGCGATTCCGCGGAGGATTGGTCGAGGCGGGCCAATAAACTGCTCGTCGAGGTGAACCGTGCCCTTAATCTCGGGCACGTCACCATCGAACCCGCGACATCAGCGCAACAACAACGTGCTGAAGCGTTTCGGGACAGGGCCGAACAACTGATGGACCAGTACGACAACAATATTCGTGGTACTGCGGATGAGGGTGGATTTTCGGAACCTGCTTTTGAATATTTGGGTCCCGAAGATCGCTACTATGAGGCCCAGCGATTGCTGGAATATTGGGTTATTCCCCTCAGGCAGCAAAACACCCCCGGTATCGATAAACGCGACTATCTGCGTCATCTTCAGTCAGAGAGCCTCAGGGCCGAACTTGATGCCCTGACACAGGCGCCCGCAACAACTCAATCGCAACAGGCTTCGCCTAGATCACACCCAAATCTCGTCCTTGCTAGGAGATTTGGCGCACGAAGACTGTTGGATTGAGCGGGCCTTTGACAAAGACAAACCGGCTTCACGATTCGTGAAGCCGGTTTTTGCGTCTCAGTTTTCTGCCGTCATAAAAGTCGTAGGCACCCCAGATCACTCCCTAGCAGCGGGCTGCCTTTCGTTGAAAGGTCGCCGTGTGTCAATCCTCAGCCAGTATCGTCTTTTCGTAAGCGGTGTTTTCCTTGCACATTGACCAAGCGCGGCGGGCTGTTCTGAGGACTACCGCTGTGATTTTGACGGCAGGAATGCGCCCAGGGCAATCAACACCGTAACTTTGCGCCGCTTGCGGTCTGACTAGGTTGTCGTAAGCAAGTTTTATTTTATCGAGTCGATTATAGAACCTTCTGAGAAATTCATCCGAGAAGTCTGTGACCCACAACGAGGACGTCAGCCCCACAGTTGGGCAAGCCATAGTCAGACTGGGAACGCTCTTCGCGTTTTTCTCGGCTATCGTCTACGCCTTCTGCTGCATGTTCACGCAAACGGCGGCGTTTGAAAGATTGACGGCGTATGCTGCGACATATCCCTACGAGCGAAGCTGTGACCCAAGTGGAAATTTCATTTCATCTGGGCCGAAAAATTGTGTCGATCTTAGTAGATATGTTTTCTTCAATGGCCCTGTGATGAAGGCGTACCGAAGGGCCTGTAATGGAAAGCCCGAAGCGGTCCTCACCTTCGAGGTCGGCAAAATCACTCGAACTGAATTTGCCTCGGTGAAAAAACATCTTGAGTGGCGCGCTAAATTTGGCAGCAACACGCCTTGCTGATTAGATCATAGAGATAGTGGCCGTGAGAACCTCCAATGTGGTCTCCATGGAGAAACTCCCGTTGCTCGTCCATGGATAGGCGATCACAGATCAGGGCGGCGAAGACAACGTGGGAGCGGAACACCGGTTTCCTCTTTTCTATGCGTTGCGACTGGCAAGTCAGCCAATTAGGCTGCCGTGATACGGCCCTCTCGTTTTGGCTGGCGCCGACAGGCTTCAAGTTCGGTGATCACATCAGTGCATTGACGCATGCCCCGTTACTTCGAAGGCTGCATCGCTAAACCCGGACTCTCAGATGCAAATACGTTGTTTTGCGCAGAACGGTCGAAGGTCAAAAAATGTACGGTGGCATGGTTATTGCGACGTGCGACAAGACAACCACAGCGGAGGGAGTTCTGTTTTGAAACAGAGCATAATTCATGCTTTCAAGCCTGTCAGACTGCAGCATAATGGAAGAAAATGCGACATTTGTTCTGTGCAAGACGCTGCACAGGAACTGCTTATCGAGTGGCCTATCGATGACGGAGAGTATTTTTACGAGGCGGTTAAAGCCTGCCTCGATTGCCTTGAGGAGGAAATTCCGACCGAGGTTGCAAGGTCTGCATTTGTTCAGGCTGCTTTAGAAGCTGGTATCCAGGTTGAACAATAGCGGGACCGATCAAAGCCCGGCTGCAGGAGGCCGCATGAACAAGCCCAAAGAACCTGGACATGTCGAAGACCGGCGGTTGACCTGGAAGGAAGCTCTACTTCCTGTACTCTTTATCCCGGCCGCTGTCCTCGTCTTACCGCCTCTGATCTTTCTAACGACGCTTGTGATTCCTCAGTCGTGGCTTATCGATCTGTGTGGAAGCGCTTGCACACCACACGGACTGGAATTCATCCGAAGATTCTATTCTGATTGAATGACTGAGAAAAACCGTCAATTCCGTATTGAACTGTCAGCAGGCTGATCGTTTGTCGCCTCGTCCAGTGGGCGTTCTGCCGGTCTATTCAGAGCTTTGATGATCACTTTGACCTGCTTGCGTGAAAGTCCCATGATTACGCAGCTTTCTCTGCACGTCTCATCAATAGCCGTGTCCGTGACGGACCACGATTTGTCCCCATCCTGTTGCATCGCATAGCGCGGCGGGTAGTGTTCCATAGTTAGCGCTCCAATTTCCGACCAACAAATTCAGATCTGGCGGGTTCCTATGTCCCGCAGTCAAAAGCAGGAAGAGAAGGAACCTGGTAATACGGCTCAGATTTCCTTCGCCATATATCTTGCTAGCCTCATGGAGACTTCTTGAATATGGCTGGACAAATGTGAGCATTACTCAACTTGGTTAACGAGGAGTTAACTACCCCTCCAGGCGGCGGGTATCGGCGTTGCCAGATCTAGCACTCGTCACAGCTTGACCAATCGTTATCGTGCGCTTCGCGAAGGGTTTAGAAGTGACGAGGCGATTTCGAAATTATCTGCTTGTTCTGCTCATATCGGTCGCGGTGTGGGCGGCCATTATCTGCGCTTTGCTCTGGCTGTGGTGAAGAGAGCTTGGGCTGACCGTCTCTCTTCGATCTATCAGCGATCTCAGTGTGCCAGATTTCCCTCATTCGCAGCCACCGAATGTTTCGGGGACAACCGAGTTGAGCTTTGCTTCTTCGCTATGGTCCCAGGTCGTAGTCGTCATAGATCGAGCGCGAAAGCGGATCAAAGGCGATATTCGATTGCCTTGCGAGAAGCTCCATCAGCCGCAATGCTTGTGCCTGCGGCTGCGGCAAATGCAGGCGCGGTGAACTCGCTTCGATTGGCAAATTGCTTAAATCGATTTTGCTGACCACTTGTCCGGCGATGCTGGCGGCTTTCAAGAAATGGCTTAACGTGCTGGACGTCGAAAAATGCGGATCTCGGACAAGCTCAATGCCCAGCATGGGACGCAACGCGATGATGTCTGAAATCCATAAAGGCTGGAATCTCGGTTCGCCGGATAGATTGTGGAGGGCATCGACGGCGTGGCCACACAGCCTACTGCGAGTTAGAAGGATTTCTATGTCGCCATTGGGATCGCAAAGCCGTGCAACCGGCGGGAAGTTTGCTTTTGGCCGCGAATGCCAGAGTAAGCGGTGCAGCAATGTATTCGGGAACATTTCTTTGTATCGCCCCGGCCGGTCCATCTCCAGCACACGGAAATCCTTTCCCTCCGCAACGTCGAAGAGGATTTTCGCACGCCATGATGCCGGGGAGAGATAGTTCCGTGTGGAAACGATGCCGTCCGTTTCATAGCGAAGGAAAAGAGGATTTTGCTTTTTGATCAACCGTAATGGCTCGTTGCCGACGAAAAGCTCGTTCAAGCATAATAGGGTGAGGTCACGGCGCAGCGCAGATGAAATAAAATGCGGCTGCGTTTGATTGATAAGGTTGGGTTCGTCATTCGCGCTGTCGTTCATATGTTGCCCTGTTGATTACAGGGCAAACAAACAGCCTTTTCAGAAAAAGAGCGAGTGAAGACAAACCCTTAGCTGCAGCCTAACCTAGCGGCGGCATTCGTACGCTTATCACCCCTGCGGTGCCCGTATCGGGTCATACAGCGCGATCGCGGCTATCCGATGCGCTATGCAGCATGAGAGCCCAAAGGCGTGCATACGGGGCTGATTGATGCGTCGTTGCTGTAACGCGAGACGGGCATATAATCCATCGGATTATATGCCCGTTGCCGCCCTGTCCCGATGGGCGGCATCAAAAGGCCTGACAGCTACTGGTTTAGTTTCCGCTCCACTGCAGTCAGGATTTTGTCGAAGGACGATGGCTTGGAAATCCAGATAAAATCGGGAGGGAGGCTTGCGGTTACCTGTGCTTCGATCGGCACGCCCTTATAAACAATCATGATTGAGCCTGTTGCCGACAATCTGTCGAAAAGGGTTCGGCTCGTGGGATTATTGCTTCGGAATTGATGATCGCAGCTGTTGGTGGAGCCACTTAACGGCAAATGCCACGTTCGGGGCGCAAAGTGGAGTGAAGCCGCTGTCGCGAAATCCATCGTCCAACTCAAGGGCGATCAAGGGTTCATTTTCGACAAACAGAATTGTTCCACGCGACATGTGCTACAGATATTAGTCATCGCTTTACAACACAACTCGAATTGACCGGCGAACATCCCGCCAGAAAGGGCGCGCTTCCCAATCAATCGTCCGAAACTCAATGGGCAGGCACTGCAGCGAGCGTTCAGTTTCTGTTCATGCCTAATCGACTGTGATCAGTGCCTGAACATGAGGCACCCATGACAACTTTGAACTTCTCCGAGCCTGTTGTTTTCCTGCGGGAGGATACAGCCAAATCGGTCGCAACCGTGCTTGAGGCCGCAACGTGTTTGATGACTGGTTGGCCGGCAATAACGGGAAACAGCTTTGCCGACTCTCTCACCATATCGTTAGCGGCACTCGAAGGTCGGGACGTTGGGGTGGACGTAGTTCGTGAGGCTTTTATCCTTGCCGTGGTCGAAGCTGGCTATTCGATATACACATAAAGGGGTGCCGATTTTCCAAATCCTCTTAGCCCCCGCCCCAAGGTTCCCTATGCCCTTGAGCAAATGGCTATTGCGCGTACCTAGCCGGTTCGAGAAAATGTGACTTTCTCGTCAACGGATCCGTCCGTTATGACTGTGGAACATCATCGAAACGAGGAGGAAAGCATGTGTGGAGACACCGCTCGAAAAATCGCCTCTGATAATATGATCTCCAACAACCAAATCGAAATCGGCTGCGCCTATATGACGGAGAAGATAACCTCCGCAAAGGTTGCCGGAGAGCCTGTTCCATTTTTGGCCTATCGAAACCTGCGCATCTTCACGGCGGCTTTGAGGATACGACTCCATCTCGCATCCGCCTCGAAGCCTTGACCTGATCGCGAGTACCCGAGAAAGCGCCGCCAAAAATAATTGACAATCCTCATGTTTTTCATGAGGTTCGTATCTGATTGAGAATCGCATTCTAGCGAAAAGACTAGAAGGAGACGGAGATGCGCGCTCAAATTAATCCGCCGTCGGAGCACGGACGGGACCTAGGGCTTATCGCAGAGTGCCGCTTCGCTCTTGAGCCATCTGTGCTCAGATTACTTGACGCGGCTGAAGATGCTGGATGGGACCGCTCGACCGTGGTCACTGCTCTTGCAACATTTTTGGCTGAGATCCCTGGCGGCAAGTCCTCCGCCCGCTATCCTGTTTCCTGATCGGCTTTGCTGCCGAAATCTTCGCTGCCAAGATTCTTGTAGGCCCAGAAGCGCTAACTGGCCCGGCTAGCGACAAAGCCTTTTTTCAATCCTTCCAATGTGGATAGCGTAATGGTGTATGAGTGGAATGCTGCGAAGGCACGGAGAGCATATTTCATAAAATCTGCACTCTTCGGTCTCGTGATCATTACAGTAACGGCAATCATCATCGGCGCGGCCCTTGTCATGGGAATAATTTAGGATGGCTGCGTGAATACGGGCCTTATTGATGCGTTCCGGCCGGAACGCAGGAAGGGCATATAATCCATCGGATTATATGCCCGTTGCAAAACATTCGCGAATTTAAAGTGGGTTTTAACCCGTCTTGCGCAACTGCTTACTGCGTTCGACTGCAGCTTTCGCCAACTGCGCATCCAGTTCCCCCGCCCGAACGGCCTCGGCAAGAGTATCGATAATGCCGGGAAGACCGGCAATCTCACCGACCTCGATAGCATTCTTGTCCTTGGCGAACTCGATTGCCTTACCGGCATACCGGATCGCGAAGAAAATCTTGCCGCTGCCATCCGCGAACCAACCTTGACGAACGCGCTTCGGCTTCTCCACCTCGACACGCTGTCCCTCCGCATTCTTCTGACGAACAATATGTGTTGCCGTGAACGGCTGACCGGCGATCTTGGCTTCAGCCATGCGCTTCTGTTCGAGCAAGCCAGCCACAGCCTTCTCCCTTGCTCGCGCGATAGGATCACCCGACATCGTAGATGCCGAAACTGCTGCAAGTTTCAGATTCTTGAGATGAGACATGCCAACATCCTTTCGTGAGTGTCTTCCATGCCTCTGAAAATAAAGCCTTTTCTAAGAAAGAGCGACTAAAGAGTTTGTTGCCTCTTGCTGATTAGCAATCCATATCGGCGAACGAGATCAAGCAGCGTTTCCGTCATGTCCGATCCGGTCTAGAACATGCGGCAGTCAGGACATTTTGCTGCAACTGATCCACGGCGGCAATCGACAGATACTGCTTCTCTCGTCCGATCGATGTGATTATCGAGCAAAGATCGCGGAAGAGCTGATTGCGTAGAAAATTCGCGCCGCGTTGACATTAGCGGCGGGGGCGCAGGACCAACATGCGATCCTATCGGGCGGTATAATCAAAATCCTTATAGTTTATTTCAATCGTATTAGATGTCGTGCCGCCAGCTTCGGTCGAGATCAGCCAAGAGCCTTCAGACGCGATGCGCTCAAGTTCACGTAATGCATCAACGCGCTCGGCTTCCTCTAAGCGTTGCTGTAGCCAGACGCGTACAGCGTCACTCACGGCTTCGCTGATCGTGGAAAACTCCCCGGACTTAACGCGTTCTTCGATGGCCTGCATTTGCTCGCGTGTCAGGCTAATACTGACGTTTTCGGCATTCTGCATAACAGATTCCTTTAAAATCGATTTGTAAGCGGCAACCTGAGGCCGTTTATCAGCGGACGAGATCAAGCAGCGATCCCATCATGTCTGATCCGGTCTGAAACACCTTTGAATTTGCGGTATAGCTCCGCTGTGCCTCAATGATCTCGGTCAACTCTGAGGCCAGATCGACGTTAGACGTTTCAAGCGCGCCGGATACGATTGAACCGAAACCGGATTGCCCTCCATACCCAAGCGTCACAACTCCTGACGAAGCCGTAGTCCTATAGGCATTTCCTGAGAGGACGGCCAAATTATCGGGGCTTTCGACCGATGCGAGCGCTATGCGATACAGAGCCTCAAGATCTCCGTTGCCGTATTGCGCATAGATCGTTCCATCTTCGGTAATCGAATATCCTATGGTGGCACTTGCGGCACTGCCGTTGACGCTCGCGCTACCAATTACAAAATCAGTCGCCAATTGCGTCGTGCTAGATAAATTTATTGTAAATTCATCACCGTTTGGAATTTCAAAAGTTATATTGGAGTCTCCACCAAGTTTTCCTGTCTGCGTATCAAAATACAGTAATGTTATGTCCATTTACGCCAACGGAATTTCGCTCAGTTATTGTGTGCGTAACGTTTCGCGCAAGGAATCGTTTCTAGCGTCATCAGCAGAAATAAGACTCTGAGAGGCATGAAATGAGTTTGTTCGGCACTATGAAGACCGCTGTTTCCGGCATGAACGCGCAATCAAATCGGCTCTCGGCCGTGGGCGACAACATCGCGAATTCCACCACAACAGCATACAAGGGCGCGTTGGTGTCTTTCTCGTCACTTGTCCTGCCATCCACCTCAGGAAGCTATAATTCAGGTGGGGTTTCGAGCAGCACCAATTATTCGATCAGTGAGCAGGGCGCTCTGACATACACTACTTCGAAGAGTGACCTGGCAATCCAAGGCGAAGGTTTCTTCGTCGTTCAAGATCCAAGTGGCGCGATAGTCCTCACACGCGCCGGCGACTTCACGCCCGATGAAGAAGGTTATCTGGTCAACTCCGCCGGATACACATTGCTTGGTGCGCCTTATGATGGAAGCGCGTCTCCCACCGTCGTCGTGAACAGCTATGACGGCTTGGAGCCCGTGAGAGTCGGCTCGGGAGGGCTATCTGCGTCTGCATCGACGAGAGGAACACTCGTCGCAAATCTTCCGTACGGCGCCGATCCTGTCGGAGGCGTTCGTGTCAATGTTCCGCCATCCGAGAACAGCCCATACAGCGGCTACACCTACAAGATGTCCTATGCTGACGAAACGGGAAACACAGACGTCTATTACACCAAGCTCAGCGAAAACACGTGGGAGGTCACCGTCTATGTGGATTACAGCGGCGCATCCACCGGCTTTCCCTATGACATGTCCAGTGGCGATGTCGTAACGGCGACAACCACCCTGACTTTCGATCCAGATACCGGTAAGATTGTTGACGGTGACACCAAGCTCTATCCCGACGCGAGCGATCCTTATTATCTGGACTTTTCCGGCCTCAAACAGCAGGCCGGTGCATCAAGCTCGATGCTCACTGTGGATTTCACCGCGAACATGCCGTCGGATGCCCCACAGATTGATATAGCAGGCGGCGATCAACCTGCGTCGGCGAATGTCCTCGATGCCGCATACACTATGCAGCAATCTGTCTCCGGTCTTCCGGGGCTTCCCTATGGAACGGCTTTTGACGTCTACTATACCAAGACGGATGATCTAACATGGGAAGTAGCTGTCTATGATGCCGCCGATGCCACTGCAGGTGGTTTTCCGTACGGCGCTGCGGGAAGCGCTCCCCTTGCTTCTCTTGTCCTCACCTACGATCCTTCGTCTGGCGCGTTAACAAGCGGCGGATCGACGGACATCGTTCTCGGCGGTGGTGAAACCCTGACACTCGATTTTACAGGTTCGGTATCTATTCCTGATCTTACCGCTGGATGGGAGGATGGTGTCAATGTCTCGTTCAACCTTCCGGCGAGTGCTCCCGCAGTCCGACCGTCGCTGATCAATGCAACACCGGCAGATAACGTGGCATCCAGCACATTCACCAACAAAACCTCGCTGGCAGCCTATGACTCCTACGGCGGATTGGTGCTGCTGGACGTGTATTACACAAAGGGCGAAGACGGCGTTTGGGAAGTGTCCGTCTTCAACAATGCGGATGCCACGAACGGCGGCTTTCCCTATGCTAGCGCCCCGCTAGCCACAACCTTACACTAATGTAGCCCATTACGCCGGCCTCCTGCGCGCTCGTGCCCAGCACCATCCAGTGCTAGCAGCGCATGAAAAGGAGAAGCCATTGCAAGACAGCCATCCTGGAGCAGCGGGGTCTGCCCCCATCAGGGCCTATTCATACGTGCGGATGAGTACGCATAAGCAATTGCGCGGAGACAGCATGCGCCGACAATTGGAGCGCTCCCGCCAGTTCGCAGACGAATATGGCCTGCTGCTCGACGACAGCCTGCGTGACATTGGTGTCAGCGCATGGAAGGGCAAGAATTTCAGAAGCGGTGCGCTTGGCCGATTTCTCGAAATGGCGGAAAGAGGCGACATCGCCAAAGGAAGCTACCTTCTGATCGAGAGCCTCGACCGGCTTTCACGCGAGGCAGTACCGGACGCTCTGACCTTATTTATGGCGATCATCAACGCCGGTATCATCATCGTCACATTGGGGGATGACAGGCAAATCTACAGCCGGGAGAGCCTGAAGGGTGACTGGACAAAGCTTATTATCGGCTTAGCCGTCATGTCGCGGGGGCATGAAGAAAGCCAGACGAAAAGCGAGCGCATCAGTCTGGCGAATAAGCGTAAACGTGAAAGGGCTCGTGAGGGCCAAGAAAAGATCACCGGCAGGACACCGGCGTGGATCGATGCCAAGCGCATCGAAGGACAGCGGTACGAGTTTTCGCTTAACGACCATGCCAAAACGGTGAAGTTGATTTTCGAGCTCGCCGCCGATGGCCTCGGCACGACCGGGATCGCCAAGCGGCTCAACGCTGATAGCGTGCCGACTTTCAAGAGCAACAACGGTTGGTTTCAGAGCAGCATCAAAAACGTGCTGTCCAAGCAAGACGTCATCGGCATTTTCCAGCCGCACCGGATGGAGGATGGCAAACGTATCCCCGATGGCGATCCTATCGCGAACTATTTTCCCGCTGCTATCGACAACGAACTTTACCTTCGCGTCCAATCGGTGCGCAGCCTCAGTGGCAAGGCCGGACGCAAGGGAAAGACGTTCGGCAATCTATTTTCGGGGATCTGTAGTTGCGCGCATTGCGGGGGATCGATGAGTATCAAGACGAGTCTCATCGGTAGCGGCAATGTCCGGTATCTGGCCTGCAACAATCACGTTCGCGGTCGGCGATGCGAGGACGGACGCAAGAACTTCCGATACGACCTTTTGGAGAAAGCCGTTATCACCCATGTGCCGGAGATCGGCCTGGCTAATGCCGTGGTGTTACAAGACAAATCACCGGCTTTGAAAGTACTGGACGAACAGATTGCCGCGCTCACAGTCGAACTGGAGACCGTGAAGAAAAAGGAAGAACGGCTGTCGCTTGCTATCGAGACTGCCGATGAACCTTTGGAACGGGTTCTTGAACAATTGAAGCTGCGTCAGGACGAAAGGCGGTCACTGGCGGAAGAGCTGCGCGATTGCAAAAGACGTCAGGTTTCGGCTCAGGGATATCGATCGGAAACCATTCAAGATAGTGCTGGCCTTTCCTGGCTGCGCAATGCTTGGGAAAGCGCCAATGACGAGGACGAACGGTTTCAACTTCGCGCCAAGGCTCACGCCGCCATTCGTGAAGTCGTCTACGATATTTTGTTCGACAGCTTCGATGACACCGCCATCCTTGTCGTAGCCAACGGCATCAGCGCCTACAAATTCCGCCAGGGAGAACTGCTCGCGAGCTTCGATATCTCAATGCTCCAAAAAGTTCGCTAGCGAACTTTTCGGTGATCGGAAAATCAAAACCGAACTTCATCGGGCACAAGACGCCCCTTGATGTCCTCCGTCGCGACATGCGCGTAGTGCCTCTCGATCATTTCTAGCGATGTGCGCGTGTTCAAGGCCACATCGTAGATAGATTTTCCCGCGATAAGCATTTGTGAGATGTAGTAGTGCCGGAGCGAATAGGTTGACCGCCGTTTCCCGCGATAGTCGAGTTCAAGGTTGGCGGCTTTCAATAGCTCATTGAAGCCATTCCTAAAGGACTTGATGGCTACGCCTTTGGCGTCTGCAAATACTGGATCGCTGTCTTCCGGCTCGCGGCCGACTTCCGTTTCGAACATCTCCCATAGCATCGAAAATGCTCCGATGGCTGCCGGGAAGGGGAATGCTGTGCCGTGTTTTCCCTTTCCGCGAAGTTGAAGTTTAATCTCCTTCTGCCCGATTGGTTGATTGAGTGTCGCTCTGAAACCGAGGACGTTCCCCCACAGAAGATTCTTTGCTTCCGTGGGCCTCATGCCAGAAAGGGCCATGATCTCGATGTAACAATAGAGACGGATGCGGTCAGCCTTGATGTTCTTCGGCGGGGTCTTTTGTGTTTGAACCCATTCGCGCCCGTCCTTGGCCTTGATGCGGTTAGTTTTCGGTCGCAGTTCGGAAATTCGCTCAATCGCCATAGTGAGCAACTTTTCATATTCGTCGCGCGTGAAGCCGGGGCGCTGGTTGTCGATCCTCTTCCTGACGAGTGGCGCGGGGATAACGATAGGCTGGCAATAGCCCCAACGCACTGCCTGCTGAAACAGGCCACGAATAATGACCATTTCTCCTTTCATCGTGGAAAGTGCGGCAATCTTGCGCGGAGCGGGGCGGCTGAAAATGCGGCCATCCTCTCTTTCGCAGCGGATTTTCTCGATGTCCGATCCAGGCCCTGACGTCCAGTAGGTCTTTCGCCATTCGAGATAGCGTTCGAGATCCGGCGGTGTGATCTTGTCGATGGGCTTGTCCTGAAAATAGCCGATGAGAAAGCGCCGAATCTTCGGGGGCCAGAAATAGGCATGATCCGAGCTACGTTCCTTTCGCTTTGCTTCGGCTTCAATTTTCGTGATGAATTCCTCGGCTACATCGCAAAAGGCATGGTCGACGATGCTCATGCCGTGTTTCAGGCGATAGTTTTGCTCGTGCCAGATCTCGTTGGCGAGTCGGTAGGCTTCGTCGTGATCCGCCGTACCTAGTGACTTCCTGATCTGCTTGCCGTCCATCGTGTAGCGCATGGACCAGTTGGTGCGATCACGCTGGAAGAGAACAAAGGGCTCGTTTCGCTTTTGCGGGGATTCGGAATTTGCGGAATGACTGACGCGCTGCAGCAAGGAACATGGTCTCCAATGGTGTTACTACGGTAGGCAGGGCGCGCTAAAACTGTGCTAACACGCAATCCTGCCGCGATTTCGCAGCACTGAAAACATAGAGTTTTTTTGGATACAGTAAGCGTTGTGCTAACGCTGTGCTAGTGTAATTCCGATCCTTTAGAGATCAAGAATAAAAATAAAATCCAATGATTTCAATGAGATTTTGGCGCACCCGGCAGGATTCGAACCTGCGACCTTTGGAATCGGAATCCAACACTCTATCCAGCTGAGCTACGGGTGCTAACCGTGATGACGATGACTCGTCAGTGTCCGATGGGTGGTTCTTAGCCTAGCTCGGCAAAGGCTTCAATGCCAATCGCGCCATGGATGACGGAAAAATCGATGCTGAGGTGAGCGTCGATGCGGAATGTGAATATTGACGGTGAACGTGAGCAGGAATCGTGCCTGTGAAGAGAGTTTGTCTGCTAGTGATCTTGCATTTTTCCCTGTCAACCCGGATACCCCGTGAAAGCCGAGTGTGTCCGGTCGGAGGAGGCAATTTATATGATCGATCCTAACCATCCATTTTATGATGCGCTCTGGCGCCGAGTGCTTATCCCGGCCGTATGTTTCGTCTGGGTCGGAATCGAGCTTTATGCCGGCGAGGCGGTATGGGCCGGGATCGTCGCCATCGTCGGCTTGTTTGCCACCTACAAGCTGTTCTTTGACCGGAAGGCCTCACAGGATGTGAAGCCGAGGGAGCGGCCAGAGGATTGACCCTCCGCAAAAGCCGTTTACTTGCGCCAGTAAAGAGCGTTTAGGGCCTGATCGATCAAAAGATTGGCGGTTTTCATCCTGATCGTAGCATTGTCGCGAAATTCCGCATCTATCCGATCCGGATGATTGAGCTTGGCAAATTTCCGGCGTTTTTCGTTGAGCGATGCCTCATTATCCAGTGAGGAAATTGCCAGGTCCTCGGCAATTTCCGCTTCCGTCAGGCGATTGAGATGCGCTGGCATAACGGGTTTTTCCGGCGGTGGCGCAGCCTCTTCATCCGTCGCCGCGCCTGAGTTCAGTGTCACGCGGTCAGGCTCGCTTGCGGGCCAATCGGCAAGATAGTCGAAATAGCTACCCGCATCTGCTTTTGCAGATTCCGGGCGACCATCGGGCGTCAGAAAACCGGCGCCAAGACCGCGAATGCGGAAATCCGCCGTATCGGGTACCGTATCCTCTTCGTCTCGCTGTTCTTCCTTCAGCCGGGTCAGGACCGACTGGAATATAGACTGCCCTAACAGCATGCACCCTCCGGTCCAGAAATCTCATTCTGGCAGGCGGACATGGCGCCGGGCTTGCGTTCGTCCATTCAGGACTGCGTCTGGCTTTGTTCCTGGCTCGGTTTGACCGTCAGGCTTACCGTGAGGTTTTCCCCGGCCGGTCCGATCCGCATGCCGGAAACCGGAGCGCAGTCTCGGTAGCAGAGGCCCGACGCGATGCGGACATAACGGTCATCAGGGCAGACATTGTTGGCGGCATCGAAGCCAACCCAGCCGAGGCCTGGGACATGGGCTTCCGCCCACGCATGGGTTGCCACTTGTTCCGGCCTATCCTCCATCAAAAGATAACCTGAAACATAACGGGCCGGAATGCCGGAAAACCTCGCGGCTGAAATGAAGATATGGGCGTGGTCCTGGCAGACGCCGGTCTTTGCCGCCAGCGCCTCTTCGGCCGTCGTTTCGGTCGTGGTGGTGCCGGGATTGTAGGCGACCGCCTCGTGGATTGCGTCCATCAGCGCATGCATCTGCGCCAGTTCGCTGTCGCCTTTCACGTTTTTCGCCAGATCCTTGACCAGCTTGCCGGGCTTGGTGCGGCCGGTGTCGCGCAGGTAAAGCCAGAGCGGGGTGCAGCCGAGATGGGCGCCGAAGACGCCCGCCTTGTCGAGCGTATCGACCTCGCCTGTGGCGGTGATGCGGATCACATGTTCCGCGCCCTCCACCGAAACAAGATCGACATGATTGCCGTATTGGTCGAAATACCCCGTCTCGATCTTGGCGCCGTCGACCTTCACACTCCAGTTCAGCACCTTTTGCGTCGGCCCGCTGATCGGGGTCAGCCGCAGGCGCTGCAGCAGATAGGGAACGGGTTCGTCATAGAGATATTCTGTCGTATGCGAAATCTTCAGCCGCATGGGTGGTCCTTCGGGTCGAGCGGTTGGGCTGATTACTGATAAAAGCGGTAGCCGTCGGAAATCTCGGCGCTGAGCTGGTTGTTGCGGTAGACGAAGTCTTCGAGGAATTCGTGCAGGCCCTGGTCCATGATCTCGGTGACTGAGCCGCGCTTGAGCATGGTCCGGATCGCATCGGCCGTGTCATGCGCCGTCAGCCGCTCGCCGCCGTAATCTTCCGACAGGTAATGCAGGTTGCTGACGATCTTCTCGTAACAATAGGCAAGCGAGCGCGGCATCTGCACCTGCAGGATCAGCATATCGGCGATGTTTGAGGCCTGGTATTCGCCGTCATAGACCCAGCCGTAGGAGCGATGGGCCGAGACAGATCGTAGGATCGATTCCCACTGGAAATTGTCGAGCGCCGAACCGACCTGACTGACAGAGGGCAGGAGCACGTAATATTTGACGTCGAGAATGCGGGCGGTGTTGTCGGCCCGTTCGATGAATGTGCCGATGCGGGCGAAATTGTAGATTTCGTTTCTGAGCATCGAGCCGTGAAATGCGCCGCGGATGAGACCGCAGCGATGTTTTATGACGCCGATCAGCTCGGGCAGGTCGGCAGCCTTGGGCTTGCGCGACATGCGGGCCTTGAGGTCGATCCACGCCTCGTTGGTCGCTTCCCAGGTCTCGCGCGTCAGGGCAGTTCTTACCATGCGGGCGTTGTTGCGGCCCGCCTCGATGCAGGACATGACGCTCGACAGGTTGGTACGGTCGCGCAGCAGATAATCGACCGCATCGGCGGCCGTCATCTTGTCGTGGACCTCGGAATAGGCCTCGCGCACCCCCGCACTTTCGAGCACGCCGTGCCAGTCCTCATCCGAGGAGCCGGCGCGGGTCAGCGATACGCGCAGGCCGGCATCGACGAGACGGGCGATGTTTTCGGCGCGCTCGATGTAACGGAACATCCAGTAGAGGCCGTTTGCAGTTCTTCCCAGCATTCTTCTACGCCCTCAATCTTCCAGAACCCAGGTGTCCTTGGTGCCGCCGCCCTGGCTGGAATTGACCACCAGCGAGCCTTGCTTGATCGCCACGCGGGTGAGACCGCCCGGAATGATCTTCACCTTGTCGGAAACCAGAACATAGGGCCGCAGATCGACGTGGCGCGGGGCGATGCCCTTGTTGACGAAGATCGGCACGGTGGACAGAGCCAGCGTCGGCTGGGCGATGTAGTTGGACGGGCGTGCGCTGAGCTTTTCGGCAAAGTCGGAGCGTTCCTTTTTTGTCGCCGTCGGCCCCACCAGCATGCCGTATCCGCCTGACCCGTGAACTTCCTTGATCACTAGGTCCGCGATATTTTCCAGCACGTATTTGAGGCTGGCCGGCTCGGAACAGCGCCAGGTCGGCACGTTTTCAAGAAGCGCCTTGCGACCCGTGTAGAATTCGACGATTTCCGGCATGTAGGAATAGATCGCCTTGTCGTCGCAGATGCCGGTTCCCGGTGCATTGGCGATCGTGACATTGCCGGCGCGGTAGACATCCATGATGCCGGGAATGCCCAGCGCCGAATCCGGGCGGAAGGTGAGAGGGTCGAGGAAATCGTCGTCGACACGGCGATAAAGAACGTCGATCGCCTCGTAACCGCGGGTGGTGCGCATCTGCACCTTGCCGTCGAGCACGCGCAGATCCGAACCCTCCACCAGTTCGACGCCCATCTGGTCGGCGAGGAAGGAGTGTTCGTAGTAGGCGGAATTGTAGATGCCGGGAGTGAGCACGGCAACGCGCGGCTTGCCCTTGCAGCCGGGAGGGGCGACAGCCGCGAGCGACTGGCGAAGCAGGCGCGGATAATCCTCGACCCGCTGCACCTTGTTCAAGGTGAACAGTTCGGGGAACATCTGCATCATCGTCTCGCGGTTCTCCAGCATGTAGGAGACACCGGAGGGCGTGCGTGCATTGTCTTCCAGAACGTAGAACTGGTCTTCGCCGGTGCGCACGATGTCGGTGCCGACGATATGGGTATAAACGCCACCCGGTGGCTTGAAGCCGATCATCTCGGGCAGGAAGGCGACGTTCTTCTCGATCAGTTCGCGCGGGATGCGGCCTGCCTTGATGATCTCCTGCTTGTGGTAGATGTCGTCGAGAAAGGCGTTGAGCGCCAGAACCCGCTGCTCGATGCCCTGGGCCAGCTTGCGCCATTCGCGAGCGGAGATGATGCGGGGAATGATGTCGAAGGGGATGAGTTTTTCTGAACTGTCCGCGTGGCCGTAGACTGCGAAGGTGATGCCGGTCTTGCGAAAAATGTTTTCCGCATCCTGAGTCTTGCGGATCAGATGTGCGGTGTCCTGCGCCGCGTACCACTCGTGGTAGTCTTTATATGGTGGGCGCGGAAGGTTCTCCGCAGTTAACATTTCATCAAATGCCAAAGAAGCGTTCCCCTTTTTTTGGCCATAAGAATACAACGCAGAGGGCAATGCAAGAACCATGCGCAGTTGCCGAAGATAAAATCGAAACTCCACTTGGCGCTTAGGAAATAGGGTATTTGAGGCTGCCGCCCAGAGCTGAAACCGATAGGTCAAGATTTGCTAACATTCGTCAAATCAATGTGTTGCCCGTTAAAGCGCCAAGTGCTCACGGGATGATCAACGTCATTGACGATTGCCGTCAGATTTTCTGCTTTGACCGGGAAATATTGTCCGCCTATGGGAACTAACCTCTTTGACGGAAGCCAATCATGCTTGACCGCCTCGCGCCGGCGATATTTGCCTTTCTATGGTCCACGGGCTGGATCGTTGCGAAATATGCGGCCATGCATGCCGACCCGATCACCTTTCTCGCCGTGCGCCATGCTCTCGCGGCGTGTGCCTTTGCCGGCCTCTGTCTGCTGATCGGGGCAAAGTGGCCCAAGAGCGGGGTGGGATTCGGCAAGGCCATTCTCTCCGGCGTGTTTCTGCACGGGCTTTATCTTGCCGGTGTCTGGTATGCGATCGGGCAGGGGGTGCCGTCGGGCCTGTCCGGCATCATCGCCGGGCTGCAACCGTTGTTGACTGCATTGGCAGCCACCTTCCTGCTTGGCGAACGGCTTTCTTCTCGCCAGCGCATCGGCCTCGGGCTCGGCTTTGCCGGCATACTGATCGCGATTTCACCGCAGCTTCTGGCCAGCCTTGCTGCCGGGCTGACGGGGCTCGGCATTCCACTGATCATCAATCTCGTCGCCATGACATCGGTGACCTACGGAACCATCTATCAGAAGCAGCATCTGCAGCAGGCAGACCTGATGGCGACGGCGACGCTGCAGTTCGTCGGCGCCTTGATCGTCACCCTGCCGATCGCCCTTCTGACAGAGGACATGCGTTTCGACTGGACATGGCAGGCGATCGCGTCGATGGCATGGTCGGTGATCGGCATTTCGATGGGGGCGGTGTTCCTGCTGCTTCGGCTCATTCGGCACGGACAGGTCTCGCGCGCGGCATCGCTGATCTATCTGATGCCGCCCATGGTGGCTATCGAGGCCGCGATCCTGTTCGGCGAACCGCTGACCTTGCCGGTGGTGGTTGGCACGGCGATCGTGGTTACGGGGGTGTATCTGGTGAACCGGAAGGCCGCCAATTTCAAAAAGGAAACAACTTGGCGCGGGTAATGCCAGCTTTGGTAAACGTGTCGAGCAGGTCTGCTTGTCGATCGTGAGTTAAAGCGCGTAGGGGGATAGGGTCCCAAATTGCTCCTCTCCGCAAGATCAGAAGGATACTGTCGTTCATTGCCCAAGATCTGAAATCCTGCAGGGGAACGCGCCAAAGTGAAACGCCTTGTTCGAAGGTAATGGTGTCGTTGTTCCAACTAAGTTCTATAGGCTTGTTTGCTTGAAACCGAGCCTTGAAATTGCGCAATGCCGCCCGTGAGGCGATGAAACCAGCCGCCAAGCTCAAAAGGGCAATGCTCAGAGGAACGCGGACAATTCTCATCAGCATCTGCATGTTGAGGTCATCATACATCAGCTCAGCGTAAGCGCTGATAAGGACGATCAAAATCAGGCAGGATATCAAGTAAACTCGATTGCCCCATTTTGTTCGTCGCCAGAGGCGGTGGGCGCTCAGGATATCTTTGTCTGATAGGTTGTATCTTATCAATTTCGCCCCTTTGGTTGTGGTCCTTATGCTCACCTAGGAGGCTCTATGATCAAAGTAAAGCCGCCTGAGGCAAGACCCGAGGCGGCTTCAATGCTTATTTGTATTTTAGATTTGCAGCTTACGCCGGACGGCGCTTGCGGCCTTGAAAACCGCCGCCGCGCTGTTCGTCGCCACGAGCAGGGCCGGGATTGCCGAAGCGGACGGGGCCGCGACCTTCGCCCTGGCTGGTCTTCTGCGGGGTATGGCGGTTCTGGCCACCGGTCTTTGCCGGAGCCTGCGCACCATCGGTCGCACCTGCCTGATGCTGCTGGCGCTGTTTGCCGGCTTCGTGGGCGCCGTGGGCGGCGCGGTCACGATTGCCGCCATTGTTCGGCTGACGCTGGCCCTGGCCCTGGTGACCACGGTTCTGGCCGCCGCCGCGCTTCTGCTGCTCGCCACGGTTCGGACGGAAGTCCGAGGTCGCTACCAGATCGTTGTCGCCTTCGGAGCGCGGAGCCTCCTCGTTGCGGCGCTGGCCACGAAACTCTTCGTTGCGGCGGTTGTCGCGCTGCGGACGATTGTTGGAGCCACCACGATGTTCCTGGCGCTCTGCGCGCTCTTCCGAAGCACCTTCTGCGCCTTCCGCGAAGAACGGCTTGCGGGCCGGGCGCTCGCGGCGCTTGGACTTGCCGCCTTCGCCGTTGCCACCAGCGTTGCCGCGAGCGTTTCCACTGCGGGCCTTGTTGCCGCCGCGGCTGTTGTTGTTGCCGTTGCCGCGAACGGGACGGTTGAGCGCTTCCGGGCGCTCGCCGGATGCGGACTTGATCTCGATGCCCATCAGCTTTTCGATGTCGCGCAGGAGCAGCGTTTCATCCGGGGCGCAGAACGCGATCGCGATGCCGTCACGGCCCGCACGTGCCGTACGACCGATGCGGTGAACATAGGCATCCGGCACTTCCGGCAGGTCGTAGTTATAGACGTGGCTGACGGCCGGAATGTCGATGCCGCGGGCGGCAACGTCGGTGGCGATCAGTGTCTTGATCTCGCCGTCACGGAAACCCTTCAGTGCCCGCTCGCGCTGGCCCTGGCTCTTGTTGCCGTGGATGGAGGCGACAGAGAAGCCGATATTGTCGAGATGCTTCATCAGCTTCTCGGCAGTGTGCTTGGTGCGCATGAAGACGATCGAGCGGCCATCCGGATTTTCGAGCAGCGACTTGCGCAGAATTTCCGTCTTGTCGCCCTTGCCGGCGACGAAATGGACATACTGTTCGACCTTGTCGGCAGCCTTGCCCGGAGGCGTGACTTCGACCTTGACCGGATCGGTGAGGAAGTCGGCAGCGAGATCGGCGATCGCCTTCGGCATGGTCGCCGAGAAAAGCATGGTCTGGCGCTTCTTCGGCACCATCTTGGAGATCTTGCGCAGGTCATGCACGAAGCCCAGGTCGAGCATCTGGTCGGCTTCGTCGAGAACGAGGAAGCGAACGGTCGTCAGGCCGATGGCGCGGCGGGCGACGAGATCGAGCAGGCGGCCGGGCGTGGCAACCAGAATGTCGGTGCCTTTTTCCAGCTGCAGCTGCTGCTTGTTGATCGAAACGCCGCCGACGACGAGATTGATCTTCAGCGGACGGCCCTTGGCGAAGGACTTCAGGCTGGCGGCGATCTGGTTTACCAGTTCGCGCGTCGGCGCAAGGATCAGCGAACGGGTCGTGCGGTTGTCGGGACGCGTGCCATCGGCAAGCAGGCGCTCGATCAGCGGCAGGCCGAAAGCGGCTGTTTTGCCGGTGCCTGTCTGGGCAAGGCCGATCAGGTCGCGGCCTTCAAGAAGAAGAGGGATAGCCTGCGCCTGGATCGGCGTCGGGGTTTCAATGCCAAGCGCGGTCAGCGTGGCGACGATCTGCTTGGAGACACCAAGAGATTCAAAATTCGTCAAAGCGAATACCTTTCGGGGCGCCAGAAAACGACATGCCTGCATGGCACCATGCCATGTGGGCTGTTTCTGGCGTCAAGAACCCCGCGTGATTTGGGAACTTGTGTGTTGGAAATTGCTTCCCAGCGCTTGAACCCTGAGTGTCAGGGCGATCTATCTGTGCGCCTTGTTCCTTCTTTGCGATCTTTGTTGTCGCAGGGCCAACTCACGCGGCAGCCGGAAGGTGAAAGCATGAGCGGCATTTGGTGGATTTGCCGAGAAAAGTCAAGGATATTTCGCAAATGCGAAGCGCAGGCCAGCCATGCGGCCTGCGCTTTAGTCTCGTCAGGCCTGTTGATCCGGCTTGTTTGCAGCCTTGGTCAGGCCAAGCGCGTGATAGAGCACGATCGCGCCGATCGTAGCGGTGCCGATGCCGTCGAGCGTGAAGCCCGCGACATCGAGCTTGAAGTTGCCGGCGCCGAGAACCAGCGCCACACCGACGGTAATCAGGTTGCGCGGCTCGGAAAAGTCGACCTTGTTTTCCACCCAGATACGGCCGGCAGTGGCGGCGATTAGGCCGAAAACGACGATCGACAGACCGCCGAGAACAGGCCCCGGAATGGTCTGGATCAGCGCGCCGAACTTCGGCGAGAAGCCGAGCAGGATGGCGACGAAGGCGGCGACGAGGAAGACCAGCGTCGAAAAGATGCGGGTGACCGCCATGACGCCCATGTTTTCGGCGTAGGTCGTCATGCCGGTGCCGCCGAAGAAACCGGAGAAGATCGTTGCGACACCGTCACCGATGAAGGCGCGGCCGAGATAGGGGTCGAGATTGCGGCCGGTCATGGCGCCGATCGCCTTGATATGCCCGAGGTTTTCGGCAACCAGGATGACGACGACCGGGGCGATCAGGGTGATCGCGGAGGCCGAGAAGACCGGTGCGGTGAAGGTCGGCAAACCGAACCATGCGGCGGCAGAGACGCCGGAGAAGTCGATCGGCGTGCCATAACCCATTCCGTTGGCCAGCACGAGATAGAGGATATAGGCGAAAGCGCCGCCGAGAAGGATCGGTAGGCGGCGGGTCATGCCGGGAGCGTAGACGGCGACGAGGCCGACAGCCGCGACGGTAGCAATCGCTACCCAGCGCGACAGCTGGCTGCCGTCGGGCGCCGTCGCACCGGTGCCGGATGCGCTAGCGATCGCGATCGGTGCGAGCACGAGGCCGATTGCGGCGACGATCGCGCCGGTCAGGACCGGTGGCATCAGACGCTCGATCCAACGGTGGCCGGCCATCATGACGATGATACCGATCAGGGCGTAAAGCGCACCGGCTGCGATGATGCCGCCCAGCGCCAAGGCGATATTCGGGTTAGGCGCGCCGGCTGCGGCCGCAGTTGCAACCAGAACCGGGCCGATGAAGGCGAAGGAGGACCCGAGATAGCTCGGCACGCGGCCACCGACGGCGATGAAGAAGATGAGTGTCGAAAGGCCGGAAAACAGGATCGATACGTTCGGATCGAAACCCATGATCATCGGGGCAAGCACGGTCGAGCCGAACATCGCCACCACATGCTGGAAGCCCAGCACCACCGTCGGCCCAGCCGGCAGACGTTCGTCGGGCAGGATGCGCCCTTCCGTCTTCAGCCGCCAACGCGGAAAATACCCACCCGTCTCGCTCATGTCTCGCCCTATCCCTGTTGCGTCCCGCCAAGCGACCCGACACGTTTCCGGTGCCGTGCTTTTTCGATTTATAGTCTCATAAGGCGGGAATGAATTTTGCCTGTCGCGCGGGCACGGGATCGCCGCTGTTGCTTCGATGGATCGTGCCGGCTCGCAAAAAGCCTCGTTAACGCTATCATTGGCCGATGTCATCGGCGGGCAAGTGGTTTCCCACAGCGCTGATGCCTTTGAAGGCGGAAATCCTGTCGCAGTTCAAAAGGCGATGGTGACCTGTAACCCGGCTTGCCGCCGGTTTTCGATCGACAGGGTCAATCCGTAGACGGTGCAGATTTCCTTGACGATGGAGAGGCCGAGACCTGTTCCCGGCACCTGTTCGTCGAGGCGTACGCCGCGTTCGGTCATGCTGCGGATCTTTTCGGGATCGACGCCGGGACCGTCGTCGGCTACGGTCAGTCGGCGGTTTTTCCAGGTGATAGTCACTTCGCCTGCGGCCCATTTGACGGCGTTTTCGACGATATTACCGATCATCTCGCGAAGGTCATGCGGATCGAGAGGAACGTCTGCCGGCTCGCCGATCTCGACATTCCATGTCAGCGCTTCACCTTCCGGCGTTCGTTTCAGCGTGCGGACGATCTGGTCGGTGATCTTTTCCATGTCGGCATCGGATTGGCGCAGTTCGGCATTGGCGACGATGCGGCTTCTTGCCAGTTCCGCCTCGACATGGGCGCGCATCAGCGCCACCAGCCGGTCGATCTCGTCGGCCATCCCGGTCTCGCCCTTCTGGCGCAGCGTCAGTGCGTCGTTGGAGAGCACCGTCAGCGGTGTTTTCAGCCCATGTGCCAGATCGCCGGCGCGGGCGCGGGCCTTGGCGATTGCCTGAGCCTGGGCGTCGAGGAGGCGGTTGACCGATGTTTCGACGGGCTCGAATTCCTTCGGCAAAACGCCTTCCAGCCGGCCGCCGCGTCGTTCGCGGATACGGTCGAGGCCGGTGGTCAGTGCTGCCAGCGGCTTCAGGCCGAAGACGACCTGGATCAGCGACGCGCCGATCAGGAAAAGTGCGAGGCCTGCGAGATAGGGCAGGATGTCGAAGGCGAAGCGATAACCGGCTTCCTGCAAGGGTTTGCGATCTGCCGCGACGATGATCTGCAGGGTCTTCAGGCCTGCGGGCGTCGGCACCATGATCTGGCGCTGCTGGGCGGTCAGCGTCGCGCCGTCCGGCCCGGCCATGTCGTAGCGAAGAACCCGCCCGTCGCTCGGCAGATCGGCAGGTGAAGTAAGCGTATAATCCCAAAGCGAGTGGGAACGCAGGCGGGCAGGGGAGGTGTCGTCGCCGATCTGCCAGTAGAGCCCGCCATAGGCATCCTCGAAACGCTTGTCGAAGAAGCCGGCCGGGCGTTCGGGTGTGCCATCGGCGGCAAAACGCAGCGAGGCGGCGAGATTGTTGATATGGCCGGTCAGTTCCGCATCGAGCCGGCGTTCCAGATTGGCGGAAAAGACCGAGACCATAAACAGGCAGGCCAAGGCAAGCGCCGCCGGGACCGTGACCAGCGAGACGATCAGAAAACGGTTGCGGATCGAGAGCGGACGGCGCCCGGCCTTGATGTCTTCGCTCATGTGGTGCCGATCCGGTAGCCGTAGCCGCGGCGGGTGACAATGACTTCCCTGCCGAATTTCTTGCGCAGCCGGGCGACGAGAACCTCGACCGAATTGCTCTCTCGCTCGAAATCCTGTGCGTAGAGTTGCTCGGTCAATTCCATCTGCGAGACATGCCGCTCTGCATTGGCCATCAGAAAATGCAGGCAGCGATATTCGAGCGGCGTCAGTTCCACGGGCAGGCCGTCGACCGAAGCACTCTTTGCGCGCGGATCGAGCTTCAGCCTGCCTGCCTGCATCACTGGAGCCGCTTTGCCCTGCGAGCGGCGGATGATGGCGCGCAGGCGGGCCAGAAGCTCGGGCATCTGGAAGGGTTTTGCCAGGTAATCGTCGGCGCCGGCATCGATGCCCTCGACGCGCTCTTCCCAGTTGCCGCGGGCAGTCAGGATGAGAACGGGCAGTTCCCGCTCAGTGGCGCGCCAGCGTTTGAGAACCGACAGGCCATCGAGTTCGGGCAGGCCGAGATCGAGAATGACGGCGGCGAATTCTTCTGCGTCACCGCGGAACCAGCCGCTCTCGCCGTCACGTTCATGCTCGACCAGATAGCCGGCATGTTCGAGATGGCGGGTGACGTCGCGGGCGATCAACGGGTCGTCTTCAACAAGCAGGATACGCATGGCAATCAATCGTCGTCATCGTCATTATCGACATCGAGAACGCGGCCATCCCTGGCGTCCATCTCGATTTCGACAAGTCGACCATTACTCCTCAGCACCTTGAATTCGTAGATGAAACGCCCGTCGTCTTCATCCAGCTTGACGCGGATGATCTCGCCCGGAAACGCGCGCCGCACTTCCTCCTGCAAGGCGGAAAGCGGCATGACCTCACCGCGGTTCACGGCATCGCGCAAGCGGTCAAGATCATGGTTGTCATCGCCCTTCGAAGGCGGGGCCGTAAAGACCAGAGCAGACAGAAGGGCGAGGGCAGTGAGGCGTTTCAACATCCGCTTCTTCTAACACGGGTTTGCTGAAATTTAGCTGACATCGCCTGTCAGTTATCGCTCAGCGCTAATTTCGTAAGGTCTCACCATCGGTTAGGCAAGGATGCCTCGGCCGGATCAGTTCGAAAGGAACCCGTCATGAAAAGCATTATCCTTGCCGCCGTTGCTCTCTCTTCCGTCGGCTTTGCCTCTGTCGCCCATGCGGATGACGATGATCGTCGCCGTTGCGGCAATGTGCCGATCGCCGACTGGATGAGCGAAGCGGATTTGCGCAACAGGATCGCGCCGCTTGGTCTGGAAATCCGCGATATCAATATCGATGACGGTTGCTATGAGGTCGAGGCCCGCAACAAGGATGGCCGCAAGATGGAAATCAAGTTCCACCCGCAATCCGGCGAACAGGTGTGGATCGACGGCGACGACGATTGATCGCGTAGAATAGATAAAAGAAAAAGGCGGCGGTTCTTTCACCGCCGCCTTCAGCATCTCTGACTTCAGATATTAATAGCAGACGCGGGCGCGATAAGCTTCGCCATATTCGTTTTCCACCCATTCGAGATGGCAACGCGGCGGCGGCGGGGCCGGCTCGTAGTAAGCAGGGCGGTAAACGACCCGCGGCGGCGGCGGTGCGTATTCGTATTGCGGCTCGACATATACCGGTCGCTGCGAACCGGAAATGATTGCGCCTCCGATAAGACCGCCGGCAAGACCTGCGGCGGCGCCGATCAGGACGTCGTCGCCGTGATGATGGCGGTCGCGCGCTTCTGCGGCAGGTGCGGTCGCGGCAAGTGCGCCTGCGACGGACAGGGCGACGAGGCTCGCGGAAACTGTTTTCTTCATGAACGTCATGATCGTGGTCCTTTCCCTCTGGTTCGTTCCAAGGGCACGTTCATAAGATGGTGCTCAATCTCGGCAGATTGATGGAAGGAAACAGGACTTAGTCTGAACGCCTGTTCACACTCGATCATCCAGAGGTTGATTTTTGCCGTTGACGCGCAACCCCTGTCTCGCTTTGTGGCGAGATTGCGGCGACGCTGCGCCGGTTTGAAGGCGTTCAGAAATCGGTTGTCACACCGCCTTCAGCCTTGCGCCTGGTCACGAAAGAATCGAGTTCTTCTCCTATTGCGGGATCAAGTGCCGGCTGCTGGTAATTGGTCAGTGCTTCCTTGTAGATCCGGTTGGCATGGTCATAGGTGGTCGGCCTGCCTGCCTCGGTCCACGTTTCGAAATTGCGCCAATCTGAAAGGATAGGCGAATAGAAGGCTGTTTCGTAACGTGCGAGTGTATGCGGGGTGCCGAAGTAATGGCCGCCGGGGCCGACATCGCGCACCGCATCTAGCGCCAGGGCGTCGGCGCTTACGTCGAGCGGCGTCAGGAATTCCGCCACCATCTGCAACATGTCGACGTCGAGAATTAATTTCTCGAAGGATGCCGTCAGTCCGCCTTCCGTCCAGCCCGCGGAGTGAAGCACGAAGTTGCCGCCCCCTTGCGTCAGCGCCCAGAGCGACATGGAGCTTTCGTATGCCGCCTGTGCATCGAGCGTATTGGCGGCATTGGTGTTGGACGTCCGGTAAGGAATGCCGTAGCGGCGGGCCAGTTGCCCACCGGCAATCACCGCCTTCATATATTCCGGGGTGCCGAAAGCGGGTGCACCGGTCTTCATGTCGACATTGGACGTGAAGCCGCCATACATGACGGGTGCGCCCTTTCGCACCATCTGGGTGAAGGCGATGCCAGCCAGCGCCTCGGCATTCTGCTGCACCAGAGCGCCGGCGATCGTTACCGGCGCCATGGCGCCCGCCAGCGTGAACGGCGTCATGATGACGACCTGGCCGCGCGACGACATTTCGATGATCCCTTGAAGCATCGGCCCGTCGAGACGGAGCGGGGAGGATGAGTTGATGACGGTGAAAAGCGATGGCTCCGTCGCCATCTGCTCCATCGATATGCCTCTTCCGATACGGGCAATTTCAAGTGCATCGAGATTGCGCTGTGCGCCAAGCGAATAACAATGAAAGACCTTGTCGGTCAGTTTCACCAGATCGGACAGGCAGTCGAGGTGACGAACCGAAGCATGAATGTCGATCGGCTCGACCGGATAACCGCCGGTCGTGTGGATGATGTCGTAATGCTGCGCGAGTTTGATCAGCTTGCGAAAGTCTTCCTGATTGCCGGCGCGGCGACCACCCTCGCGATCGGCAACGAAAGGGGCGGAAGCGACCTGCGCGAAGACCAGGTTATTGCCGCCGATGCTGACATTCCGCTGCGGATTTCGGGCATGCATGGTGAAGCTTGACGGCGCGGATGCGATCAGTTCCTCGATCAGGCCACGGTCGAAACGCACCCGGTTGGAGCCGGGCGTAACATCTGCTCCCGCCATCTTCATCCGCTCACGCGCTTCCGGCAGGATGATGTCCATACCGATTTCCTCAAGCACAATCAGCGAGGCGCTGTGAATGTCTTCAATCGCTTCGGGCGAGAGGATACTAGTCTTGTCTATCGTGTTGACCAGGTTGCGGTATTTTGTCCCGCTCAGGCCTGAGCGGAGGCGTTCGCCACCTCTGCCGCCGCTGCGGCGGCGTCTTTCACCGCTCGTCGGGCCAGCATCTGCTTCAGCAGGAGAAGGCGTCGTAATCTCGCTCATGACTATCCCATCTGCGGCGGTCCTTTCGCAGACTGTGTCAAATTCCCTTCACGGTTGCCCTCGCCATTTGCGACGATGTGCCGCCTCTTCCAGGACATCACGCCGCTCCGGCGAAAATTCTGCAATCGCTACATGAAAATCCGGGTATCGACTTGTGGTAAAAACGCGTTGTTAACACTCGCCATGGTGTTATCGTCGCCATCACGGCCGCAGTGAATCGGCCCAAAAAATTGCCCGGGAACATAATAAGGGACAGCAGCGCTTGGATATGCACAGCGACTTGCTCGACAAAGCCTGTGCGCGGATCCAGGATCTGCTGCAACCGGCCTATATCAAGGATAGCGCGCTGCGCTATGTGGCGGTCAATCTCGCCTATGCGGAACTTTTCGATGCTAGTCCGGAGGATTTCGTCGACGGCGCCAGCAACACTCTGACGGGCACTGTCGATGCCGGCGACCGCAAGGAGAAGGAAAGTCGGACTATTGTTTTCGGCAGCGACGAGGTCGCGCGGTTGTTCGATGCCGCCGGTGCGCTTTTATATGAAGTTCATATCGAGCGCTTTCTGACCGAAAACGACCATACCTATCTGTTCGGCACTATCGAGGCGATTGCGCCGAAGGCGGAGCTTTCCTCCGGCACGGCCAAGATCGTCCCATTGCGCGTTGCAGGCGGCACTTCGCCCATGTTCGACAACAAACTTCTCGACGATGCCCTCGACATGTTGGAAATGGGCATCGGCATCTACGACCGCAACGACGTGTTGCTCTATTGCAATTCGCAGCTTACCGAATATGGCCGCACGCTGGATATCGATCTGCAGGTCGGGATGAGCCTGCCCCAGATCCTGGGGCAGGCCTACGACCGCCGCCGAAAGATCTATCAGTCGGACGATCAGGTTCTTGCGCTGGGCCGGGACGGATGGCTCGCAGAGCAGATCAAACCTTTCCGGCAGCCCTATCATGAAAGCATCGATCATCTCGCCGACGGGCGCTGGCTTCGATCGGTCAACAAACGGCTGGAAAACGGTGTTCTGATCGCGATCCGCCAGGACGTCACCGATTTCAAGGAGCAGGAAATGCTGCTCCGCAATCAGGTGGCGGAAACGGAGCTGTTCCGCGCCATCCTCGAGGACCTACCGACGCCGGTCTTCGTGCGCAATGCCAGGCATGAACTGACCTATGCCAACCATGCCTATGAGCGGATGCTCGGCGACAGCCGGGACCGCTATATAGGCCAGACGGAAGCGCAGATGTTTCCCTGGGCCGCCGAACGTTTCTGGGACGAAAATGCCCGGGTTCTGGATGGCGAGAATATCGACAAGTCCGAGGACATGACCTTTCCGGACGGATCGGTCATTCCGGTCCTGACCCGTCTCCGCTCTATCCAGACCGAGGATGGCAGTAACTATCTTCTCTGCTCGCGGACGGATGTCTCGCAGATCAGCGAGGCGCAGGCGAAGGCGGAGAAGGTCAGCCGGGACCTGCAGACTATTCTCGACGCCCTTCCTGTCGGCGTCGCCATCCTGACGGATCAGTTCGATTTCGAATATGCCAATCCCGCTTTCGGGGAGTTCTGGGATACGAAGCGGAGCTTCAACCTCTCCGGCCGTTCCTACCGCGACTTCCTTCTGTTCCTTTTCGAGAGCGGCGTGTTTGCCGATTTCGGTTCCGATTTCGAAGCGATCTACGAGCAGCGAATTGCAGCGCTGACGGAGGACGGGCATCCGCCGCTGGAGATCCGCTCTCTTACCGGCAGGCAGGTGCTGATTTCGCCGTCGCGGCTTTCTGACGGCAAGCTCCTTCTCAGTTATACTGACATCACCGTCATGCGTAAGCGTGATGCGGAAATCCAGGAGGCGCGGGCGGCGCTTGAGCGTCACGGCGCGCTGATGCGCGATGCGACCAGCGCGATGTCGCAAGGGCTGCTCATCCTGCATGATGGAGAGGTCGAGCTTTCCAACGATGCGCTTGCCGCCATGCTGGAAATGCCCGCTGAGATGGTTTCTCCCGGCGCGCAGTGGCGCGATCTGTTCCGTTATTGTGTCCGTCGCGGCGATCTCGGTGCGAGTGGTGAAGCGCTTGGAACTTTCCGGTCGCTGGAAGAGAACATGGCTGCGGGCCGGCCGTTCTATGCCTCGTTCAAGATCGAGAACCGCAAATGGGTTCAGGTCGAAGCGCGGCAGACCGACAGCGACCATTGGCTTGCCGTCTTCACCGACGTTACCGACGTCAAGGCGCGCGAAGAGGACCTGACGCGGCTGCTGCAGCGCGCCGAGGCGGCCGATCGTGCCAAGTCGGAATTCCTCGCCAATATGAGCCATGAAATCCGCACGCCGATGAATGGCGTGCTCGGCATGGCGGAACTGCTGGCCAAATCCAATCTCGACACGCGGCAGAAAACCTTCATCGACATCATCGTCAAATCCGGCAATGCGCTTTTGACGATCATCAACGACATCCTCGATTTCTCGAAGATCGATGCCGGGCAGATGAAGCTTAGAAAGGCGCCATTCGATCCGGTGGAGGCGATCGAAGATGTGGCCACGCTGCTTTCGTCCGCTGCCGCCGACAAGGATATCGAACTCATCGTGCGCGGTGATGCTTCCGTGCGGGAAACTGTGCTCGGCGATGCCGGGCGCTTCCGCCAGATCGTCACCAATCTCGTCGGCAATGCGGTGAAGTTTACCGAGAAGGGGCATGTCTTCATCGACCTGAAGTCGGAACCCGTGGGAGCTTCTGACCTGATGCTGACGATCCGGATCGAGGACACCGGGCTCGGCATTCCGGACGAAAAGCTTGCCTCGGTGTTCGAAAAATTTTCGCAGGTCGATACGTCCTCGACGCGGCGGCACGAAGGCACGGGTCTGGGGCTTGCGATCACGTCGGGTCTCGTCGAACTGTTCGGCGGCTCGGTCAATGTCGAAAGCGAACTCGGACGCGGCTCGGTGTTTACCGTGAGCCTGCCGTTCCCGGTCGTCGCGGAGCGCAAGACGGAAACCGTGCTGCCGGTCAATACGAGCGGCGCGCGCGTGCTGATTGTCGACGACAATGCCGTCAATCGCCGCATCCTTTCCGAACAGCTTTCCATGTGGGGTTTCGATACGGTCGCGGCGGAAAGCGGTGCCGAGGGGTTGGCCGTCCTTGCCGAGGCAACGCGCCTCGGGATCACGGTCGATGCGATCGTGCTCGACTATCACATGCCGGAAATGAACGGGCTTGATTTCGCCAAGTCGCTGCGTGGAGACAATCGCTTCGACCGCACAGGCATCATCTTCCTGACCTCGATGGACATGGCAAATGACGAAAGCATGTTTGCCAGCCTGCAGATCCATGCGCATCTTATGAAGCCGGCGCGGGCCAACCTTCTGCGCAGCACTGTCATCGACGTGGTGCGATCGGTCAGAAGCCGGCGGCAGATGGAGGCAACTGTCGTTGCAGAGGCTATCGCGCCGATTGCAAGTCCTCAGTTGGTGACTGGTGCAAAGTCGACGCCTCCCGTTCAGGCCATGCCGTCGCTCGACGTATTGGTGGCCGAGGATAACGAGGTCAACCAGATCGTCTTCACCCAGATCCTGCAGACTACCGGCTGGTTGTTCCAAATCGTCAAGAATGGTGCGGAAGCGGTCGACGCCTGGCAGGCGCATGATCCGGCGATCATCCTCATGGATGTCTCCATGCCGGTGATGAACGGTCATCAGGCGACGCAGAAGATCCGCGAACTGGAGGAGCGCACCGGCACCCACACGCCGATCATCGGTGTGACCGCGCATGCGCTGGAAAGCGACCGCGAGCTCTGCTTCCAGGCCGGCATGGATGACTATCTGTCGAAGCCGATCAGCCCGGAAGCGCTCGAAGACAAGATCCGCACCTGGATCGGCGGCGCGCGGCTTTCAACGCAATCGCGCTGAGAGAGATGATCAGGCCGCGGCGGTCCGTGGCCGGGTCAGGCTTCTGCCGATCTTCGACCCCTGCATTTCGATCAGACTGTAACCAATCGCCGCCACTGCATAGGTGAGGGGGAGGGTGATGACCAACGTCACCAGCCATCGTGTCGTATCGCTCATTTCGAAATTCCGGATCAGGAAGGCTACGACCGGCTGCATGATCAGCAGGTGGGCGAGATAGGCTCCGAAGGAGAGTTCGCCGAGCGTGTGGAAGAGCCGGTTGCCGAGCTGATTTGAGATCGTCTCCGCCACGCCGGAGATCGCCGACGGTAGGCGGTGTGCATGGACAAGCGCGAAAAAGATGGCGACCAGTGCCAGACGGACGATTTCGTGCATCGGGTTCATCACGCCGCCGACCGGAATGAGCACGAACAGGCAGGCGAGCGCCGCATAGGCAAAGGCACGCCGATTGCTCAAGTCGAGCGCTGCCGCGAGCAACATGCCGGCGGCAAAGACATGCATCTTGAGCGGCAGGAAAGTCGGCATCGGGAAATGATAGCCGATCCTTGTGACGACATAGACGGTGGCGATGCCGGCCGCGACGACACCGATCATGGATCTGACCCAGCCGAGCCGGCCGACGATGATCATGATGAAGGGAAGGGCCGCATAGAACTGCATTTCCAGCCCGATGCTCCAGTCCGGCAGTGCCGTCCGATAGCCGTATGTCGGGCTGAGGCCGAAAAGGAAGCTCAGGTGCAGCAGGTAGTTCGTGAGGCTGTCGTCGATATAGCGGGCTGCTGGCTGTGGCGGAACGGCATTGAAGGCGTCGATCGTCGAGCGGGCGTCATAGATCATCGGGCCGAGCGCCAATGCTGCGAAAAGCATGACGTAATAGAGCGGGGCGATGCGGAAGAAGCGCCTGATCCAGAAGGCGGACCATGTGCCCGGCGCCTCCCAAGGCTCCTTCTTCTTCCGAAGCTGATAGTGAAACACCATCAGGAAGCCGGAGAGCATGACGAACAGGTCGACGCCGAGGTCGGGATCGCCAATGATGGGTATGCGGAAACCCGTCAGAATGTGAGCGTGTCCGACCAGCACCCAGAGTGCTGCCAGGCCGCGTAAGCCATCCAGGCATGCGATACGGTATCCCTGCTCGGCTTTCGCCATAAGATCGTCTCCCGTTGGCATCGGCTACCCCAGCCTCATAGCCTGAAAATGTTGCAGTGCGACAAAAAGGAAAGGGATGTGGCCTCAATATGGCTCCGGTCTGCAGAACCTAACAAAACAATCAAAAAGGGGAGCCGGATGTGACGGCTCCCCTTCGCATTTCTCTGCAGCTTTCAAGCGGCTCAGCCCTGGCGGCCAGCCTTCAGGGCCGTTGCCCACGTTGCCAGCTGGTCGAGTGCTGCGTTCAGGCCCTCGTTCATCGGGGCGGTCGGGTTGAATACCTTCTGCTCGTCGATGAAGTTGGTGAAGAAGGGGATCGGAACCGTCTGTGGGATCGGCATCATGTTGAGATTGGAGATCAGCATGCGCAGTTCCTGGGCGGCACGAAGGCCGCCGGAGACGTGGGCGTAGCTCAGTACGCCGGCAGGCTTGAACGACCATTCGAGCGACAGAACCTGCAGTGCGTTGATCAGCGCGGCATTGGGGTAATAGTCATATTCCGGCGTCAGGAACAGATAGGCGTCGGCGGATGCGACGCTTTCGGCCCAGCGCTTGGTATGCTCATGCTGGTATTTCTGCATGCGCGGATGGTTCGGCTCATCGAGAAGCGGCAGGTTGAAATCGGCGAGATCGACGAGCTCGACTTCGAACTTGCCGTGTGTCTTTGCGTGTTCGGCGGCCCATTTGCCAATGGCCGGGCCCGCACGGCCGGGACGGGTGCTGCCGATGATCACGTTAAGCTTCAATGACATGCTGAAATTCCTATGTTGAACACAGGCATCTGTTTGACCCCTGCGGCACAAGGATGCAGGTGCTCATTGCGAATAGCTGCTATGTGCGGGTGCAGGGGCTATGCGGAATTCCAACGCTGGCCGTCAGATGGCCTCGTCGAATGCGTCTGCCTCGCTTTGGGTCGCGAAGTTGAATGTGACGAGTTCGCTTTCATCATCCTGACGGATGCCAACCGCCGTTACGATCAGCCGAGCAATCTCGTCCTGCGCTTCGCTTGCCGACCGGGACGGTTTCACGGCCTTTTCGATAGCCGCTGCGAATACTTCGCTGATCAGACCGAGGCGCATATTGTGCTTCATGATGATATCCCGGTCCTCAAGGATCGCCACCTGTTCAGCCTGCGGGATACCGGCATTGTCCATTGCAGTCAGCGTGGCATTGGTCGCGAGTTTGATCGGGCCTTCCTGAAGCCAGCGATCGACCATCTGGTGGAACTGACGCATGCGGGCAGCGGGAATTGTTTTCTGTACAGTGATCGACATCTGCGTTCCTTTGTCGGTTTTCAGTCAAACCGATATGCGCTCTTCGGATAGAGGATCGGTTGCGGAATTTCGAGTTTCCGGGATCAGTCGACCGCGGACGAGAGATTGGGCCGCGTGCCGCAGAGCATTTCGCGCTTGCCGGCAAAACCGGAACGGCGTTCGACGATGAAGCCGGCGGCGCCGAGGTTGCGACGGACGAAGCCCGCAGCGGCATAGGTGGCGAAGCCGCCGCCCGGTCTGGTGCGATCAAACAGCGCCTGCATCAGTTCGGGCGACCACATGGCGGGATTGCGTGACGGGGCGAAGCCATCGAGGAACCACGCATCGAAATCAGGCTCCGACGCCGTGACGCCATCGAATGCTGCGCCGCAGACAACGGTCAGGCGCGTCTGTTCGTCGAGCGCAAATGTGACATGACCGGTCGGCTCATCCGGCCATGCCGCAACAAGCGCCTGCCGCTCAGCATCGATTTGTGGCCAGCGGGAGAGCGCGCGATCGATCTCGTCGCGCTTCATCGGGTAAAGTTCGAACGAGGTGAAGTGCAGATGCGTGCCCGGCTTGCGCGTGAGTTTCCACTGCCGCCAGGTCTCACAGAAATTCAGGCCGGTGCCGAAACCGAGTTCGCCGATACGAAATCCATCTCCGGTCGGAGACATTGTCTCCCATCGCTCCGGCAGGCCGTTGCCGGAAAGGAAGACGTGGCCGCATTCCAGCCGCCCGTCGGTGCGGCAATAAAAGTGATCGCCAAATTCCTGGGAATACGGCATATCGCCTTCGTGCCAGTCGAGTGTCTGGAATGCCGGGCTTTCGCCCTCAACTGTCTTCAATTCGGGATCATTGTCGCTCATGAGCAATGCGGATAATCCGGCTGGCGCCGGCGGTCAATCTGGAGAGCGGACTATCGGTTCTGCGCGTGGCGCGGCAACCCTTCCGGCCTTTGCCGATCTGGTCATCCTCGGCGGCGGCATCATGGGCCTGTGGGCCGCGGTAAAGGCCGAGCGGCTTGGCATCCGCACCGTGCTCGTCGACAGCGGAAAACTCGGCCACGGCACGAGCGGCGGGCTGCTCGGTGCGCTGATGCCGCATATGCCGGACAAGTGGAACGACAAGAAACAGTTCCAGTTCGACGCGCTGCTTTCCCTCGAGGACGAGGTGGCGCAAATCGAGGCCGATACGGGGCTTTCATGCGGTTATCGCCGCACCGGTCGCCTGATCCCATTGCCGAAATCGCATCTGCGGGCGATCGCGTTTCGCCATTCCGAAGACGCGGCCACGCACTGGGATCAGGCCGGTCGTCGCTTTCACTGGCATGTTGCCGACCAGACACCGCATCCCGGCTGGCCGGATGCCTCGTTCTGCGAGGCCGGCATTGTGCACGATACTTTTGCCGCCAGGGTCTCGCCGCGCAAGCTGACCGAGGCGCTTGGCGCAAGCCTCAATGCCGGCCGTCACGTTACCGTGGTGGAGGGGCTTTCAGCCTCGCGCATCGACGGCGCATCGAGCCGTGTGGAATTTGCCGATGGAACGAGCATCGCCTTCGGTGCCTGCATTGTCGCCGCCGGCCATCAGGCTTTTCCGCTGATCGAGGGCTTGTCCGATCCGCTGCCACAACCGATCGGCCAGCCGGTCAAGGGACAGGCGGCACTGCTGAGGGCCGGGGCCGATCCGGACCTGCCGCTTCTTTATCTCAATGGTCTCTATCTCGTGCCGCATGACAATGGCGATATCGCGCTCGGCAGCACCAGCGAGGAGGCTTTTGACGAACCGTACTCCACCGATCATCAGCTTGAGGATCTCGTTGCAAAGGCGAGGGCGCTCGTGCCGTCGCTCAGCGATGCTCCGGTTGTGGAACGATGGGCCGGCCTGCGCCCAAAGGCGATCGATCGCGACCCGATGGTCGGGCCGCATCCGGACAACGCGAACGTGATCGCGCTGACGGGGGGCTTCAAGGTCAGTTTCGGGGTGGCGCATCTTCTGGCCGCGGCTGCGCTTGATGCCGTTTCCGGCAGGATAATGCCGGTTCCTGCATCGTTTTTGCTGGAGAACCACCTTTCGGTCGCTTCGCGCTAAACGCGAATCTTCTTCATCTTCGTCGTTAATCTGTCACGCAAATCGCATAGGTCCCTGATCAGGGACTGAATAAGCAAATGCGTAATTAAACAGGGCGGTTGACAGGGATGCACGAGAAGGTGACGCATGCGCTATGCCATATATTTCACGCCACCGGCACATGATCCGCTGACGCTCGCCGCGTCGCAATGGCTCGGCCGTAACGCCTTTTCCGGAGACGCTACCGAGCCGCCTGCCATTCGTGGCGTCGGTCTTCACGAGATCTCCTTTCACACCGCCATCCCGCGCCGCAGCGGGTTTCACGCTGCATTGAAGGCACCCTTCCGGCTTGCGCCCGAGATCAGCGAGCCCATGCTGCTGCGGCACCTGATGCGGTTTGCAGGCTCTCACGAGCCATTCCAGCTGCCACCACTGGAAGTGGCAAGGCTCGGCAATTTCTTCGGCCTCGTGCCGGAAATTCCCTGTGAACGGATGCGACTGTTTGCCTGCGCAGTCGTGCAGGAGTTCGACGTATTTCGCGCACCGTTGTCGGATGCGGAATTCGAGCGCAGCGATCCGGGCGATCTCTCGGCTCCGCAATTCGCCAATCTCTATCGCTGGGGCCATCCTTACGTAATGGACGAGTTCCGTTTCCACATGGCGCTGACGGGGCCGCTCCTGCCGCGCGACAGCACCTTTATCGAACCGGCACTGAGAGATTATTTCTCGCCCTATCTGACAAAGCCGGTCGAGGTCGCCAACCTGGCGCTGTTCGTCGAAGAAGAGCCGGGTGCGCCGCTTCAGGTTCATTCGCTGCACCCGATGGGCCGTGTGGCAGCCCGCAAGATCGCCTGAGTACTGCTTCAGGCTGGCCGATCCGGCTGTTGCTGGCTGAACAGCAGTTTGATGAAGGTGCGGTAGCTCAGGATCTGCCGCTCCAGATGGGTCGGATCGTTCAGGACCTTGGACATGATGATGGCACCATCGAAGGTGCATGACAGCATGTTGGCGAGATCCTTCAGTTCTATCGGCTCCTGCGGCGGGTGCACCGCGGCGATCTCTTCCAGATAACCGAGGAAGCGCCTGTTCCATGAGGCAACAGAGCTGGCGTTAAGCATGTGGATCTCGCGATCGAACAATCGCTCCTGATAACAGATAGAAGCGATGATGCAGCCAGGATGCACGCCCGGCAGGTCGCGCGCCAGTTCCGACAGCAGTTTGAGGCCAATCAGGAAAGCCTGTAGCGGATCATCCGCGAGTTCTCGCCCGCGGTCGAAAATGTCGTCGAAGAGGCGGTCGTTCTCGGTCACGTAGCGGCGCAGCATCTCGCGGGCGAGTTCGTTCTTGTCGTGGAAGTGGTAGAAAAAACCGCTCTTGGTGATACCGGCTTCAGCGATGACTTCTTCGATCGAGGTCGCGGCAAAGCCCTTGGACAGCACGGATATCTGCGCGACCTCGAGGATTCGCTCGCGAGTTGCTTCACCCTTTTTCGGTACGCGGGCGTAGGAAAACTGTACCGGAGGTACGGTTTTTGCGCCATCCAGGCCTTGCCCGGCCAAATCCTCGGTCTTTCGGGACATGGTATCCCCCTGAGCGAGCTCACGTTTTCGATATGTTGCCGTGCTGTACCGCAAGCCGCGTAGATCAAAGCGTCCACCGGGCGCAAAACAAACGGGCAAGCTGCAGCTTCGGGACATGCCTGTTTTCGCGCCGCGGCGATCATATCACAGGAGATGACGATGAAAAACGATCGCCAACGCCTGCCGCATCTGGGGCAAGAGATATATCTGACCGATGGCGGGCTGGAGACGACGCTGATCTTCCACCGTGGTCTGGAACTGCCGTTTTTCGCGTCCTTCCCGCTCATCGATGATGCCAGCGGGCGCGCCGAGCTGGATGCTTATTATGAGGCCTATCTATCGCTCGCACGGAAGTATGGGCGGGGTTTCCTGCTCGATACACCGACCTGGCGGGCCAACCCGGACTGGGCGGCAAAGCTCGGATATGATCTTGCTGCACTCTGGGCGCTCAATATTCGCTCCGTCGACTATGTCGCTGGCTTGCGGGAAAAATGGCAAAGGCCGGGTATGCCCATTCTGCTCAACGGCGTGATCGGGCCGCGGGGAGACGCCTACAAGCAGGGCCGGATGTCCGTGGCCGAGGCGGAGGATTATCACGCCCATCAGATCGATGCCTTTGCCGAAACACCGGTTGATATGCTGAGCGCCATGACGATCAACACGACCGAAGAGGCGATCGGTATCGTGCGGGCTGCCAGGGAGACAGGGCTGCCCGTCGTGATCTCTTTCACGGTCGAGACCAATGGAAGGCTCGCAAACGGCATGTCCTTGCGGGAAGCGATCGAGATGACGGATGACATGACCGCAAATGGTCCCGCCTATTACATGGTCAACTGCGCCCACCCCGTCCACTTCGAACAGGCTTTCGTCGACGGTGATACCTGGCTGCACAGGATCGGCGGTGTGCGCGCCAATGCCTCTTCCAAGAGCCATGCAGAGCTGGACGAGGCGACTGAAATCGATATCGGCGATCCTCAGGAGCTCGGTCGACATTACCGCAGCCTGAGAGCACGTTATCCGTCGATGTGCGTATTGGGTGGCTGCTGTGGCACCGATCACCGGCACGTGGCAGCTATCTGCGAGGCCTGCATGCCACGAGCGGCGGCCGAATGAAGGAGAAGGTTCCATGTCTATATTTGCATTCCCTCCGGCACTATCCACGGCATTCTCTGCCCTGACGCATATTCACTGGCGTGGGCATCACGAGCTCGACATGTCCGCCGAACCGACCGTCGGGCGGCCGCCATTCGCGTCTAAGCTGGAATTCGACGAATATATGCTGCGCGATATAGGTCTCGGCGACGGGGGCTATCACGAGTGGCAGGATGATCGCCTCAACTGATCAACTCGGCTGATCACGGGGACAAGTTTGCATCTCGACATCTGCGGAACCGGTGCGCTACCGTTGCCGTAAATAATCGAGGTGGAACATGCCAATAACCATAAAAGACTACCCGCGCGATCTCGTCGGCTACGGCCGAAACAGTCCCGATCCGAAATGGCCCGGCGGCGCCAATGTCGCCGTGCAGTTCGTCATCAACTATGAAGAGGGTGGTGAAAGCTCGATCCTCGACGGCGATGCGGCTTCCGAAAACCTGTTGTCCGAGATCGTCGGCGCGGCTCCTTGGCCCGGTCAGCGCAATCTCAATATGGAATCGATCTACGAATACGGGTCGCGCGCGGGTTTCTGGCGGTTATTCCGGCTGTTTAACGAACTGAAGATGCAATGCACTGTCTATGGCGTGACACTTGCCATGGCGCGCAATCCGGAAGCGGTCGCCGCGATGAAGGAAGCAGGCTGGGAGATTGCCAGTCACGGTTACCGCTGGCTGGAATACAAGGATTTTCCGATCGACAAGGAGCGTGAGCACATCCTCGAAGCTGTGCGCCTGCACACCGAGCTTGTCGGCGAGCGGCCATACGGCATGTACCAGGGCAAGCCGTCCGACAATACACTGAAGCTTGTGATGGAAGAGGGCGGGTTTCTCTATTCCTCCGACAGCTATGCGGACGATCTGCCCTATTGGGTGCCGGGCAGCGATGGCAAGCCGTTCCTGATCATTCCCTATACGCTCGAGACCAACGACATGCGGTTTGCCACGCCGCAGGGGTTCAATTCCGGCGATCAGTTCTTCGCCTATCTCAAGGATGCCTTCGACACGCTTTACCGCGAGGGCGAGGAAGGCAGCCCGAAGATGATGTCGGTCGGCCTGCATTGCCGTCTCGTGGGGCGTCCGGGCCGTATCGCGGCGCTGCGCCGGTTCATGGAATATGTCGCGTCGCACGACAAGGTCTGGGTTCCGCAGCGTATCGAGATCGCAAAACACTGGCATGAGCACCACAAGCCGGCTCACCGGCCTGCAGGTGCCGCATGACGGCAAGAGGGGATTTCATCGCGACCTTCGGCGGCGTGTTCGAGCATTCGCCTTTCATAGCGGAACGCGCCTATGATGCCGGCCTTATCTTCGTGCCTTTGACCGCGAAGGGCGTGCATGCGGCGATGGTCTCGGAGTTTCGCAAGGCGGGCGCAGGAGAACGGCTTGCCGTGCTGCGCTCGCATCCCGATCTGGCGGGCAGGCTTGCGATCGCCGGCGAGCTGACCGAAGACAGCAAACAGGAACAGGCCGGCGCCGGCCTCGACCGATTGAGCGCCGAAGAGCACGCCCGCTTCACGACCCTGAATGCCGCCTATACGACGAAATTTGGATTTCCGTTCATCATTGCGGTGAAAGGGCTGAACAAGGACGATATTCTGGCAGCTTTCGAGACGCGCATATCCAACAGCGCCGAGGAAGAGTTCGCGACCGCCTGCGCGCAGGTGGAGCGGATCGCGCATCTGCGATTGCTGGCGCTTTTACCCCAAGGGTGAGGGGCACGCTTTCTTCCACATTCGCTGTCGCCTATAGTGGTGATGACAGGAGTAGTGCCGATGCGACCGTCGGAAGTGCTTGAAAAGAACCGCGAGGCGATCCGCGAAGCGACGAAACGCTTCAATGCGGCGAACCCGCGCGTCTTCGGCTCGGTCGCCCGCGGCGAGGATGGGCCTGATAGCGATATCGATATCCTCGTCGATGCCTTGCCGGGAAGCACGCTTTTCAGCCTTGGCGGGCTCCAATACGAGCTGGAGCAGATGTTTGGCGGGATCAAGGTGGACTTGCTCACACCGGGTGATCTGCCGGCCATGATACGATCCCGCGTGCTCGCTGAGGCGAAGCCTTTATGACAGACAAAACACGCTTGTATCTGCATCAAATGCGGACTGCCGCGGCGGATGCCTGTCGCTTTGTTGAAGGCGTGGATCGCGAAGCTTTTCTGAATGATCTGATGATTCAGAGAGCTGTGGGCATGAGCATACTCATGCTTGGTGAAGCCGTTGTCCGCATGGCCCGGGAAAATCCCGAATTTCTCAAAGAACATCCCGAAGTGCCGTGGTCCGAGATCCAGGGCCTGCGCAATCGTATAGCACACGGCTATTTTGAAATAGATCTCAACATAGTCTGGGAGACAGTGCGTGTCTCGCTCCCTGACTTTTTGGAAAAGCTGCAAGTCGTTGAAAATTGGCATGCGCAAGGCGAATGAATTGACCGAAATTCTCGAAATCCTGCCTCTCACCCAAGAAGCCTTCGCGCCCTATGGCGATGTCATCGAGGCCGATCCTTCGAAGATGCGGCTGATCAATAATGGTACGACGGAGCGTTATCATGCGCTGGCAAAGCCGGTGGTGGTCGGCGCGCCCGAGCGGCTGATCTTCAATATCTTTCGTGGCCAGCCGCGGCAGTTTCCCTACGAAGTCGGCATGATGGAGCGGCATCCCTTTGGCAGCCAGAGTTTCGCGCCGCTTTCCGGCCGACCGTTTCTCGTCGGCGTGTCGGATGATGTGGATGGCAAACCGGGGAGGCCGAGAATATTTCTGGCTGCGGCGCATCAGGGGGTGAACTATTTCCCCAATACCTGGCATCATCCGCTGATGGCGCTCGGCGGGGTCAGCGATTTCCTCGTTGTCGACCGTGACAATACCGCCGCCAATCTCGAAGAGTTCTTTTTCGAGATGCCCTATCAGATTTCGGAGCCAAGCCTATGACCGGTCTCACCACTCATGTGCTCGATACGGCAAGCGGCAAGCCGGCCGAAGGGCTTGTGATCGAGCTTTACCGGATCGAGGGAGCCACGCGGACGACGGTCAAGTCGATGAAGACCAATGCGGATGGGCGGGTCGATGGCGGACCTATCCTGATCGGAGAGACTTTTGTCGCCGGAACCTATGAGCTGGTTTTCCATGCGGGCGATTATCTGCGTGCCCAAGGCATCACTCTTGCCGAGCCGGCTTTTCTTGACGTTATTCCGATCCGTTTCGGCATTTCCGATATCACGGCGCATTATCATGTGCCCTTGCTCATCTCACCTTACGGCTATTCCACCTATAGGGGCAGTTGATGCGTTTTGCTGCGATCGCCGATGTTCATGGAAATCGTGCGGCTCTGAAAGCCGTGCTTGATGACATCTCTGCGCTCGGCATTCGCGACATCGTCAATCTCGGCGATTGTTTCAGCGGGCCGCTTGAGGCGGATCAGACAGGCGCGCTTCTGTTGCTGCTCGACCTGAAGGCTGAGCGAACAGTACGTGGCAATCACGATCGCTACCTTGTCGAGAAGACTGCCGATCAACTGGAGGCGTCGGACGCGCATGCGCATCGCCAGATGTCGCCCCGGCATTTCGACTGGCTGCGCAAACTGCCGTTCAGCATGATCTGGCGAGATGAGGTTTTCCTCTGCCATGCGACGCCTAAAGACGACAATCTTTATTGGCTGGAGACGGTCTCGCCGCAGGGGCATGTCACCTTGCGCCCTCAAGATGAGATCGAGGTGCTGGCGGAGGGCATCGAGCAGTCGCTCATTCTCTGCGGCCACAGTCATATTGCGCGCATGGTGTCGCTGTCCGACGGTCGGCTGATCGTCAATCCCGGCAGCGTCGGCCAACCTGCCTATGACGATGACGCGCCTTTCTACCACAAGGTGGAAACCGGCCACGCCATGGCTTCTTATGCGGTGATCGAGAAGACGGGGCACGGCTGGGCGCCGCTTTTCCGCAACGTACCCTATGACCACATGGCAATGTCGAGGCTTGCTGCCGCCAATGGCCGGGCTGAATGGGCAAGCGCGCTAGCAACAGGACGTGTGTAAAACATCCTGATGATCCGGACACGGCTATTTCTGGAAACCATTCGGCAAGGCTTCCTGCCGATACTCCTATCCGATTCGACAGGAGATGATTCCATGGCCCCATCGCGCGCAAAATCAGGCTCGAAACGCAAGAGCAGCAGACGTGCGCCGTCGCGGTCTGGATCCTCGTTCTGGCCGTGGATGGCTGCGCTCGTCGCGATCGGTGGCGGCATTGCGCTTTACGACAATTTTTCACCGGCCCGGAAGTTCGTCGCCAGCCTGACGACAGATAAGCCAGCTCACACGACCACACGGGAAGAGACGCGGGAAAAGGTGGCTGTGGCCAAGCCGCAGCCCGCACCATCACATCGCAGTGTCACTCCCGTTCCACCACGTCCGGTCGGACCGCCGGATCAGACCCAGACAGCCGCAATCATTCCACCGGCGCCGGTCGGCAAGCCGGGTCTGGAGGTTGCCTCCCTGTCTGCTGCTGCTCCGAAATCCGGTGAAAGCCTTGCTGGCGGCTATCAAGGCAAATTCTTTCTCTGTGGCACGGCCAAGCAGGACGATTGCGTGGTGACCGCTGACCGCTTCGTTTTCCACGGCCAGAAAATTCGTCTTGTCGGCATTGAGGTCCCGGATATCAAAAAGCCCCGTTGCGAGGCTGAGCGGATCAAGGCCAGTGATGCGAAACTTCGGGTGCGGGCCTTCCTCGATTCCGGCCCGTTCGAACTCGTCACCTGGCAGGGCAACAATTCCGCGGTTGACGGGCATCAGCTGCGCGACGTGACCCGCAACGGCCGGTCGCTCGCCGACGTGCTGGTCAATGAAGGTCTCGCCAAACGCCCGGGAGCCGGCAAAGGCGGCTGGTGCGGCTGACGGGGCCCTATCTGTTTTTGAAGACGGTGCAGGCACCGCCTGCAGCCTTGATCGCGGCGCAGAGTTTCGTCGCCTCCTGCCGCGTCTCGCGGCCGATCCTTGCGGCATAACGGGGGCGATATCCGAAATTGCCGCCGCGTTGCCTGACGATCAGCGCCCGCTCCTCATTCAGCGGTGCCGGCAGGTCAAGGATCGCGCGGGTGAACAGGCGGTCGACGACGGCGGGGCGATGATGTGCCGCCAGCTGAACGCCCCACGGCGCCCAGTCGGCGGAGGTGGTCAGTACCGGTTCCGTCATCCGACGTGTTGAAGCCAGTGTCGTGCAGGCCTCAAGAAAGGATTGCTGCTTGTCGAGAGGTGGAGCCGCGATTTCCGGCGGGTCGTCACGCCATGTCTCGATCAGCGTGCCGGTAATGGCAAAGACATAGTCGCGTGTCTCGATCGGCAGTCTTTCGGAAGCGAGAAAGCGAGAAAAGCCATTCTCTCCCGCGTTATAGGCTGCAGCCGCAAAGCCGAGATTGCCGAAACGGATGCTCATTTCTTTTAAGTAGGCGGCGGAAGCATCCAGCGCGTCGAGGACATGAAAACTGTTGCCGAGGCCGCGGATCCTTGCCGTCGATGGCATGAACTGGGCGATACCTTCCGCTCCCTTATGGCTGACGGCTTCCGGGCGGAACAGGCTTTCCCGCCAGATAAGACGCGCGAAAAATTCAGGTGGAATGGCGTGGCTATTGGCCGATCTCTCGATCGCGCTGCAAAGATCGGCATTGAAGAAGTCCTTGCGGATGCAGGTCGGCTTGCCGCCGACAGATCGCTCGTAGAGGCAAGCCGATTCTTCGCGCTTGGTGGTCTCGGCTTTTTCGGACGCAATACCGCTCCCTGCGCCGAGCATGGCCAGAGTTGTCGCCGCCACCGCAAATGACTGCAAAAAGCCGCCCATTTAGCCCCCGCCGCATGTGGAGGCATCCTAACCGGCTTTCCGCATTATCCCAAATCAGAAGGGAGAGGAGGCGATGATATTCGTGCCGCAATCCTTGATGTCGCGCTTGCCGCACAGAGCCATGGTGATGTCCATCTCCTTGCTGATGATTTCGAGCGCCGTCGTCACGCCCGGCTTGCCCATCGCGCCGAGGCCGTAGAGGAAGGGGCGGCCGATATAGGTGCCCTTTGCGCCGAGCGCCACGGCCTTCAGCACATCCTGTCCGGAGCGGATGCCGCCATCGAAATGCACTTCCATCCGGTCGCCGACCGCATCGACGATCTTTGGCAGCATGGAGATCGAGGAGGGAGCGCCGTCGAGCTGCCTGCCGCCATGGTTGGAGACGATCAGGGCGTCAGCGCCCGTATCGGCGGCGGCGCGGGCGTCTTCCTCGTCCAGAATGCCCTTGATGATCAGCTTGCCGCCCCATAGGTCCTTGATCCAGCGGATATCGTCCCAGGAAAGCCGCGGATCGAACTGTTCCGCCGTCCAGGCTGAGAGCGAGGAGAGGTCGGAGACATTGCTTGCATGGCCGACGATATTGCCGAAGCCGCGGCGTTTGGTCTGCAACATGTCCAGGCACCAGAACGGTTTGGTGGCCAGCTGGAAGGCGCTGTTCAGCGTCCATTTCGGCGGGGCGGAAAGACCGTTGCGGAGGTCCTTGTGGCGCTGACCCAAAATCTGCAGGTCGGCGGTGACAACCAGCGCTCCGCATCCGGCGGCCTTGGCGCGGCCGATCAGGCGCTCGATGAAGCCGCGATCCTTCATCACGTAAAGCTGGAACCAGAAGGGCTTCGAGGTGACCGATTTCACATCCTCGATCGAGCATATGCTCATGGTCGAGAGCGTGAAGGGCACGCCGAATTCTTCCGCAGCCTTGGCCGCCAGCATTTCGCCATCGGCATGCTGCATGCCGGTCAAGCCCGTCGGTGCGAGCGCGACAGGCATCGAGACATCCTGGCCGACCATGGTGGTCGCCAGCGAGCGGTTGGTCATGTCGACCAGCACGCGCTGACGCAGCTTGATCTTGGAAAAATCGTCCTCGTTGGCGCGGTAGGTGCCTTCAGTCCATGCGCCGCTATCGGCATAATCGAAGAACATTTTCGGCACCCGACGACGGGCCATTGTCTTCAGATCGGCGATGGTAAGCGGCTTGGACATGATAATCGGTTCCTCCTGAAATTGATTTCAGACAGGTAGCATATCGATGCCCGGAGGAAACTGGAATTCGAGCCTTCAGGCATTTTTTGCGGTGCTCGCCGAGAGGTTTCAAATCTGATAAGAGTCCCAATATCGGTACGATATATAGTGCTTAATATAGCTCCAATGAGGTGAGACGATGCAGCGTGTCGAAGCGGAAATGGCAGTCAGCGTATCGGATCTGAAGAAGAATCCGAGTGCGGTGATTGATGGAGCAGCGGGCGGTGCGGTGGCCATTCTCAACCATAACCGGGTTATGGCCTATATGGTGCCGGCCGATACCTATGAAGCCCTGATAGACGCCTTGGATGACCAGGCACTTGTCGAGATTGCCAAGGCGCGCGCCGGTGAAAAGGGTGTGCCGGTCGATCTCGATGACCTATAGGCTCGAATTTCTGCCGGTAGCGCGGAAGGAGTGGGACAAGCTCGGCGCGACCGTGAGGGAGCAGTTCAAACGAAAGCTCTCCGAACGGCTGCAGCGACCGAAAGTGCAGGCCGACGCGTTGCGCGGCCTGCCGGATCACTACAAGATAAAGCTTCGATCCGCCGGATATTGACTGGTTTATCGTATCGAGGATGAGCGGATAACCGTCGTTGTCGTTGCGGTTGGGCGTCGCGAGCATTCCGAGGTCTACAAGAGCGCCAAGACGCGATAGCTATCAAAGCGTATTCTTCATCGCCTTGCCGGCCACGTAGGTTTCCACCACGGCGCGGTCGTCGCCCATGGTCTGCAGCAGGAAGAGTTCTTCCGGCAGCGTGCTTATCGTTTCCATCCGCAGCTTCATCGCCGGCGTGGAGGCTGCATCGAGGATGACGAGGTCGGACACGGAGCCCAGATCCAGCGTGCCGATATCGGTTTCCATCGATAGCGCCTCGGCATTGCCCCTGGTCATCATGTAGAAGCTTTCGAGCGGGTTCAGCCGCTCGCCCAATATCTGCTGGATCTTGTAGGCCTCGTCCATGGTTCTCAGCATCGAATAGCTGGAGCCGCCGCCGATGTCGGTGGCGACCGCGATGCGCACCGGCTTTTCACGGCGTGTCAGCGGTCGCAGCGGAAACAGGCCGGAGCCGATGAAGAGGTTCGAGGTCGGGCAATGGACGGCGATGCTGCCAGTTTCCGACAGGACATCCATTTCCCGCTCCGACAGGTGGATTGCGTGGCCGAGCAGGGTCTTGTTTCCGAGCAAGCCATACCGGGCATAGATATCCGTATAGTCCTTTGCCTCCGGGTAGAGTTCGCAGGTATAGCGGATTTCCTCCCGGTTTTCCGACAGATGCGTCTGGATGAAAAGGTCCGGAAATTCCTGCGCCAGCGCCTGCGTGGCCGACATCTGTTCCGGTGTCGAGGTGATGGCGAAGCGTGGGGTGATGGCAACGTGGCAGCGGCCCTTGCCGTGCCATTGTTCGATCACCGCGCGGGTCTCGTCATAGCCCATTTCCGGTGTGTCGAGCAGGCCCTGCGGGGCGTTGCGGTCCATCATCACCTTGCCGCCGACCATGCACATGTTGCGCTTGATGGCTTCGGCAAAAAAGGCGTCGGCGGAGGTCTTGTGGACGGAGCAATAGGCGACGGCCGTCGTCGTGCCATGGCGCAGAAACTCGTCGTAGAAATGCGTGGCGATGCGCGTCGCATGCTCGCTTTCGACGAAGCGGCATTCCTCCGGGAATGTATAGGTGTTGAGCCACTCCAACAGGTTCGCAGCGTAGGAGGCGATGACCTGCATCTGCGGAAAATGCACATGGGTGTCGATGAAGCCCGGCAGGATCAGATGTGGCCGATGGTCGATCTCGACCACATCCTCCGGCGCGGCGGCCTTCACCCTGGCATAATCCCCCACCGCGGTGATCTTTCCGTCGGCATTGACCAGCAGGCCACCGTCATGCTCGTAAAGATAGCTGTCGCTATCGGTCAGAGACTGAGGCGCGCGCTTGAAGGACAGGAGGCGTCCGCGGATGAGGGTGTCTGTCATGTGAACCTTGGGTCGGTGAACTCTATTGCGAGGCGATGGCGCTTTCATACCATGCAACCAGCAGCTTGCGCTCGTCCGGCGTCAGATCGGTTATATTGCCGGGCGGCATGGCGTGGCTTCGTCCTGCCTGGATATAGATTTCCCGCGCATGGCTGGCAATCTCCGCGTCGGTTTCGAGTTTCACCGACTTGGGCGTGAAGGGAACGCCGTCCCAGACGGGCTCTGCTGCATGGCACATGGAGCAGCGCGCCATGACGACATCGCGGGCGGCCTCGAAATGGGCGTTGGAGGCGAATTTCTGGCTCACGGGTGACAATGCCGTTTCGGTCTCGCCGGTCAGCAGTTTCGGCACCGTCGACAACCAGATGATCAGAATGAAGAGGATCACCGTCACCAGCCATGTCCAGGTCGGCTTGCCCTTCCTGGCATGGGTGGTGTTGAACCAGTGCCGGATGCTGACGCCCATCAGGAAGACCAGCGAGGCGATCACCCAGTTGAAATGGGTGGCGAAGGCCAGCGGATAATGGTTCGACAGCATGAAAAAGATCACCGGCAGAACAAGGTAGTTGTTGTGCAGTGACCGCTGCTTGGCAATGCGGCCGTATTTGGCATCCGGCGTGCGGCCGGCGATCAGGTCGGCGACGACGATCTTCTGGTTGGGAATGATGATGAAAAACACGTTGGCCGACATGATCGTCGCGGTAAACGCGCCTAGATGCAGAAAGGCGGCGCGGCCGGTGAAGACCTGCGTATACCCCCAGGCCATGATGACCAGCAGGATATAAAGCAGGATCATCAGACCCCAGGTATTGTTGCCGAGCTTCGACTTGCAGAGCTGGTCGTAGAACAGCCAGCCGATCGAGAGCGAAGCCAGCGACAGACAGATGGCCTGCCAGTTTTCCAGTTCCATCACCGTGCGGTCGACGAGGAAAAGTTCGGCGCCGCCATAATAGACGATGCAGAGCAGAAGGAAGCCGGAAAGCCAGGTGAAATAGCTCTCGTATTTGAACCAGGTCAGGTGCTCCGGCATCTGGGCCGGTGCGACCAGATATTTCTGGATATGGTAGAAGCCGCCGCCATGGACCTGCCATTCCTCGCCATAGGCGCCCGGCGGCAGATGCGGTCGTTTTACCAGCCCCAGATCGAGTGCGATGAAATAGAAAGACGAGCCGATCCAGGCGACCGCGGTGACGACGTGCAGCCAGCGCACGGCAAAACTCAGCCATTCCCAGGCTATGGCATATTCATACATTGGGTTGTTCCCGTTCTTTTTGTTCCCGACTCGTGAGTGTGAGGAAAAAAACGAGAGGAGGGAAGGGGCAGGAGGACGCAGGGAGGACATATGACCCGTGTCGTTGCACGAGACAAGCAAAGATCTAAAAGCAGGTGACCAACAAGCCTTAGCCGGCGGCTAAAAGCATGAGGCAAGCTCCTTTGGAAAACGATGCTAAAAAATCGAAGCCTCGGTGCGCAATAGAGAACACCATTTCGCCTTTCGATTGGCCCCGTTTCTCTAGGCGATCTACTGACGGCGAACAGAAACTCCGATCTTGCTGGATTTCAAGCTATGGATATCAAGGAAACACCGGATTTGTGGGTGCTGCGCGAAAAACGCCGGCTGCGCATACCGGATATCAGGCAGGTGGCAGCCGATTGCTCCGCAAACATGCAGAAAAATATGATTGAGGAGGGGTTGGAAATCGATGGTCCATGGCTGTTCATATCCTACAATCTTCCCAAGGACGGAAAGACGTTTTTCGACTGGGAAATATGCTGTCCGATAAAGATGCCTGCAGATTATCATGGTAAGGTCGAACTCATCCATCTTGAACCGATCATGGTGGCAAGCCGGGTTTATCAAGGATCTCTGAGGACGCTTTTTACCCAAGGTTATGCGCCGCTCATCGCCGAGCTGGATAGGTCGCGCTACATCTATTCCGGCGAAAGTCGCGAAATCTATCATGGCTGGAATGGTGCCGGCAGTTCATATCACAGAATAGAAATCCAGTTCGGACTGGCGCGCTGACCGCAGCCCCATGCCTGCTCAATCCGGTGCGGCATCGGCGCCGATATAAAACGACCGCATGTCCTCGTTTGCTTGCCGCCGCGAGCCGGGATCGCTGTAGAACATATGGCCGCCGCGATAGAGTTTCAGTTCGGTGCGTCCTCTGGCGAGCTGTTCGGGCAGATGGTCCAGAATGAATTTCGAGACGCCATAGGGTGTCAGGATGTCGCTGTAGCCGTGCAGGACAGAGAGCCTGAAAGATGGGATGACCGAGAGCAGGTCACGGATGTCGTCGGATGCCGAGGCATTCGACCGGCGGCCGTCCCAGTCCCATTGGCGGTTAACTTCGCCGTTCAGCAGCGTATAGGTCATGTCGGTTTCGAAGCGCAGGTCGTTCCTCGCGTAGGCGGCGAAGAGTGCGCCATAGGCACGTGTATATCCGTCCAGAATATTGTCGTCATTGGTAACGTTCGAGCGTTCCGGATAGGCGTCCGCCACCATGTCCGATGCATCATAAAGGCTGACGATCCGGCCGTCCCCGGCAGCCTCCGTCCGATATGCCGAACTGACGAAACCGCGGCTGCGGGCAACGATATCGACCGGCAGTCCAGTCAGGGCCGAAACGCGTGCGTAAAGCGCCTCTGCTTCAGTTCCGGATGGTGCGGGGCCTGCAAGCGAGACGAGATAGGTACTCATCGCATAGGTTTCGGCGGACTGAACCTTCTCTGCCGAGAATTCTCCCTTGCGTTCAAGCTCGGCGGCTGCCAGCGATGGCAGTTGCAGGGCTGCGGTGACTGGATCGGTATCCGCGGCCATCAGGAAGCGGCCATCGATCATCGGCGAGACCATGACAATGCCGGAGACCAGAATGCCCTGGCTGTCCTTCAGGGCCTTCGCCACCTTCGCAGCGCGGAAGCCGCCGTAGCTTTCCCCGGCAAGATATTTTGGAGAGGAGAGACGGTTGTTCTTCTGGGTGTAGAGGGCGATGAACTTGGCCAGGCTCTCGGCATCCTGCCTTACGCCATAAAAGGCGCTCTGTGCGTCGGGTGCAGCCCGGCTCCATCCGGTGCCGACCGGATCGATGAAGACGAGGTCGGTGAAGCCGAGCCAGCTTTCCGGATTGTCTTGAAGCGCCGGCGTCGTGCCGTCCTCCCTGGCGCTGCCGAGATTGGCGACCTTGGGTCCCATCAGACCGAGATGCAGATAGGCTGAGGCCGCACCCGGGCCGCCATTGAAAGCGAAGGTGACGGGGCGGGGCGTTTTCGCGTCCGGAACGGTATAGGCCGTGTAGAAAATCCTGGCGTTTCTTGCGCCGGTCTGGCCGAACAGGTCCATGGTTCCGGCGGTCGCCCTGTAGCGGAGATCGCCGCTCGGCGTCTTCAGCAGGTGCTCGGTGGTGGAATCTGCCGGGATGAGGTCGAAGATCGATCGCCCTGTGGCAGGGCTTCCTGCATCTTGGGCGTGCGCAGGGCCGGCAATGATTGCCAGCAGAACAAGGCCAAGGATCGCGCGGCTGCGGACTGACATGGCAAATCCTCCCTTCCGGATGTTGGCGAAGGATAGGCGATGTCGCCGATCACCGGAACTCAACTCTTGCTCAGTTCGTCGTCGAATTGAACAAGAGCTTCGCCCCCGCCAGATGGTTTCTGTTCCCGCTTTGGAACCGGTCGATGTGACAGGGCGTTGATCGGCGGCCCCAGTGTGCCTTCGAAGTCGCCAAACAAGATAATTGTGCGTTGCACCAATTTGGGGCTTAGCCGGCTAAGGCGACTCGGGTATTGTAGCAGTTGCGAATTCAACCGGCAGTGCCGGGTATTGCGTCCGTCACGCTGCCGGGGATGACATCCATCAACGGAGAACAGGCTGATGCCCAAACACAGGCGATGCATTTCTACAGGTGTGATGATTGCGTTCTTCTCCGGTGCCGGGGCGCTTCCCGCCGCTGCTCACGAAGCCCACAGTCCCATGGGCGTAAAATGGAAATATGACGGTTACTGCTGCAACGGCGACAGCAAGAGCGGCGACTGCCAGATGATCTCGACGCGGAACGTCAAGATCACCAATCAGGGTTACGAAATATCGCTCGGTCCCGGAGATCACAGGCTGATCACGCGGCCGCATCACTTCACGATGCCGCAGAGCGAGGCGCGTCGGTCGAAAGATGAGGAATATCACCTCTGCCTCTATCCGACCGAAGATACGCTGCGCTGTTTCTATGCACCCGACATGAGCTACTGATGTTGCCCGCGGCGGTGATCAGTCGCGAAATGTCGGCATCATCCTGCGCATGAAATCCCGGAAGGCGCTGATCTTTTTCGAGTGTCGACGTGTCTCGGGATAGGCGAACCAGTAATCGCTGCCGTCCGTTGCCCTCAAGTCAAAGGGTTGGATCAGGCGGCCAAGCGCCACGTCATCGGCATAAAACTCCGGTTTGAGGATTGCGACGCCCTGGCCGGCGATCGCAGCTGCCGCCTCGATGGTCTGGGCGCCGAAGCGGCTTATCGGTCGGCCGTGAAGCTCTTCCTCGGGCAGGCCTGCCGCGGCGAACCAGTGCGACCACCAGACATCGCCGGGATCGATGATCCTGAGCTTCAGGATATCTGCCGGCTCATGAACGCCACCGATTGTTTCCGCCAAAGCCGGGCTCAGCATCGGGGTGAAATCGCTCTTCATCAGGAAATGTGATTTCAGGCCCGGCCACTTGCCGCTGCCGCTGCGGATCGCAATATCGGCTTCGGTGCGGGTGAAATCCACCATTTCCTGCGAGGTTTCCAGTCTGACCGCAATCCCCGGATTTTCGAGCTGGAAGGTGCCGAGATGATGTGCCAGCCAGCGCACTGCGAAGGTCGCCGTCGTGTGAATGATCAAAGTGCTGTCGGACTGATTCTTGGTGCCGGCAAGGGCCTCGTCGATCATTTCGAAGGCCGCGGTGATCTTTGGGGCAAGCCTTGCGCCGGCATCCGTCAGCATCACCTGCCGCGGCCGACGCAGGAAAAACTGCTCTCCCAATGTGTCTTCCAGAAGCTTGATCTGATAGCTGACGGCCGTCTGCGTCAGCCCGAGTTCCTCGCCTGCACGGGTGAAGCTCATGTGCCGCGCCGCCGCTTCGAAGACGCGCAGGCTGTTCAGCGGAAATTGCTTCGACATCTTCATGGATCAAATCTCTTTATGTATGCAGACGGATGTTTCGTTGGAAATACATCATAATCCGGCGCATCTTCCAATCATAGACATCAGTTGAATGATGGTGAGACAAGGAGATGCGACCATGGCCAATGGTTTGCTGACTGGCTTTCTGCGCCTTAAAGACAGAAGTGAAAGTCTGGCGGTTGTGTTTTTCGGTATCCGCGCCGGTGCGACCAATCATGTCGATGAGGAGGCTTTGAGCGAGCATGATCTGCGGGATTTGGGCATGCTTGACGGACGGGTGTCGCCAAGCACGGTCGATCGATACGGCCGGTCGCGCGCCTGGGATATGATCGAGCGCGTGCCGCATTCGCTTTGAGGCGAACAACGGGTCAGGCGGTTGCGGGGCGCGCTTCGGGAAGCAAGGTTTGCAGAGCGTGGTCCGCGAGATCGGTTGCCATGGTCTCTTCGATCCATTGCCTGAATGCCTGGATCTTCCGCATGTTGCGCCTTGCGGCCGGATAGGCCAGCCAATAGGTCTTGCCGTCGCCGGCGGACAGGTCGAAGGGCTGGATCAGACGCCCCGACGAAAGATCGTCACGAAAGAAAAAGGGACTGAGCATCGCCACGCCATGGCCGGATATCGCCGCCCTGGCTTCGATATCCTGTGCGCCGAGCGCATCAAGGCTTGTCGGACGGATCGAGGCTGGGCTGATCTTGGCACTTTCGAACCAGTCCAGCCAGGCGCCGTCGATTTCGGAGATCCAGGGTAATTTCAGGAGGTCCGCCGGTTCATGGATTCCCCCGATGCTGGCAGCAAGTTCTGGAGATAGCATGGGAGAATAGCGAAGGCGCATGATCGGATGGCAGACGAGGTTTTCGGGCGGCTTGGCCGAAATTCTGATGGTGATGTCCGGTACCGTGCCCTGCTTTTCCGAAGCGTCCATCATGCGCAGTAGGCGCACGCCGATATTGGGGTGGCGTGCGCGAAAACCGGCGAGGCGAGGTGATAGCCAGTGAGACGCAAATGTTGGCGGAGAGTGGATGTCAAGCGTGGCATCGATGGTGTGCCGGGCCGCCTGCATCGCCTCTGCCAGCAGGTCGAAAGCTTCGGCCACTTTCGGCAGTAGATGTGTGCCGGTCTCGGTCAGTTGCAGAGCCCGCGGTTTGCGGATGAAGACTGTGTCGCCGAGATGTTCCTCGAGAAGCTTGATCTGGTAGCTGACGGCTGTCTGCGTCATGCCGAGTTCTTCTGCTGCCCGGGTGAAATTCTGCAGCCGTGCGACCGCCTCGAAGACCCGCAGGGCATTCAACGGAAGCTGGCGCGACAGTTTCATCTCGTGTGCCTTCAGCGATAAGCTGTCTTTATCGCGGCCGACTGTATTCGAATTGGAAAACTCCCGCAATCGGCGGCATTGCTGGATCCATCAAGACAGTTTCAACAACCGATGTGGAGCAGAACATGCCGTCCGCAAACGCGAATTCTTTGCCTGTTACAGAGGCTCCGCCATCGTTCTCCCGCCCCGCTTTCCCGCAACGTCTTCGCATGCATCTTGCCGGCTTCATCCGTCGCCTGTTGAGGGCCAACAGCAGAGTTGCGCCGACGCTGCCGGAAGAGCTGCATGGCGATATCGGTTTCCAACCGCCATTGCCGGAACGCGGCGAGGCTTTCTGGCAAGACAGGCGGCGTTCAATCGGCCGCGATCTGCCGCTCTGAAAGTGTTGCCGGTGCCGACAGCGGCAGGTGTTGCAGCAATTCTGCGGCAACGAGGGCAGCGATCACTTGCGGACGCTTGTCTCTGATGGCGGAACCGCCGATCGGCAGGACAAGCCGGGACATCATCGCGGCGGTCTCCTGTTTTCTTGTCTCCTCGCCTTGCTGGCGTTGCAGCCAGTGGGAGAAGGTCGCCCGTTTGGTGGCAGAACCGATCATCCCGACATAATTCAGGTCCTGCCTCGCCAGGGCGCGTTCGGCGATCAGGAAATCCAGCGCGTGATCGTGGGTGAGAATAACCGCCGCGCCACCGGCCGGAATGTCATCCACGAACGCTTCCGGCATGGCCGTGAGGCGCGCTGTCACTCCCGAGGACAGGCCTTCCAGCGCCTGTCTGCGCGTCTCGACGACTGTTACGGCAAAGGGCAGGGGCATAAGCGCGGTTGCGAGCGCAAGGCCGACATGGCCTGCACCAAACAGATAGACCGCCGTGCGCTCGTCCCGCTCACGCAACAGCCGATGCTCCAGCGCCTCGGCAATCGCTGGCGTCACGAGAGAGAAGCGGAGTTTCGTGCGGCCGCCGCAACATTGACCGATCTCCGGGCCGAGCGGAATGTCCATGATTGTTTCGCCGCCGCCCCTCAGGATCGCGCGGGCATTGTCGATCGCCATGTATTCAAACTGGCCGCCGCCGATCGTGCCCCAGATCTCGAAGTCCGCAACAAGCATGTAGGTGCCAGCTTCTCGCGGCGTCGAGCCTCTCGTCTCGACTACGTCGACGAGAACCGATCCGTTGCGCGCGAAAAAGCTGGAGAGGGAGTGTTCGCTCATGAAGGAGAACATAGCATCATCGCGACTGACTGCATCGTGCATTTTTTCTTCGCAATTATTGCGGGAAACATCTGTATTGCCGGTCATAACGCGGGAAATTCTATTAAAAATATATCAGTAATTTCGCCTTAGATGTTTGCCGGCGCAAACTTGATTTTTGATAAATGCTGCGCGTCCTACAAGTATACGACGGGATACTATGACCAAGAGAGCATCGATTGCCTCGCTGATTCCAGCCTCCCAGGATATCTACAGGAAAATCGTCTTTGAGATCGCCGATGGCATTATCGGCATCGATGACCATGGCATCATTCGCCTCTGTAATCCTGCCACCGAAAGCATCTTCGGTTGGCAAAGCGGAGAACTACTGGACAAGCCTCTGGAAGTCCTGCTGCCGGAACGGGTTCACGGCTTTCACCAAAGACTTGTGGCCGGGTTTCAGGCGGGAAATACCGAGGCCCGCTATATGGGGCAGCGAAGTGCGACCATTGTCGGCTGCCGTAAGGACGGCACGGAAATCAATCTCGGCATCACCATCCTGAGAACGTCTGCTGCCGGTGCGCCGATGATGGTGGCCGTCATCCGGGATATTTCCGATCACGTCCGTTACCAGAACGATCTCAAGCGGTTGGCCGAAACCGACAGTCTGAGCGGCCTTCTCAATCGCCGGGCGTTTCGCGCAAGTGTGTTGCAAAGCGTGAGCGCCAATGTCGCCAAGTTTTCCTCGATGGCGATCTTCGACCTCGATGGCTTCAAGAGCGTCAATGATCGCTTCGGTCACGACGCCGGAGACGACGTCATTGTCCGTTTTTCGGAGGTTCTTCGCACTTCCATCCGCGCCACGGATGTTGCTGGACGCTGGGGCGGAGAGGAATTCGTGCTGTTCCTGCCTAACCTGAAAGCCAATGAAGCAATCGCGATTGTCGAGCGCATCAGGGCCAATTTTACCAGCGTGGACTTCAATTGGGACGGCCACCTCGCGGCGAATTTCACCGTCAGTGCTGGACTGGCGTTTGCCGAGCCCGGGTTTGCAGACTTTTCCGACATGATCGCATCGGCGGACAAGGCGCTCTACGATGCGAAGCGCGGCGGTCGTGACAAACTGGTTTCGATCGAGATGCAGCAGGAAGCCCTAGCATCCTAAACGAGGTTCTGCCTCGGCATTTATCAATGTGAAGGCCGGCGGTGGGAGGAGCCGCCGGCCTTCTGCAATCCGATCCCTTTCGAGGAGGGGACGGGGAGGCAAGGATCAGATTGCTGTTTTTAGCTCGGGCTGCCCGCGAGTGCCGCAAGCTGCGAGAGCATGACTTCCATATTGTGGTTGTCCTGCTTGAGTGCGTTCAGCAGATTGTCGGCTTCGTTGCCCGCGGCGACGTAGCGATCGGCCTGCTTCATCAGGATCTGTTCGATCGTGGGGATCGGCCCCGGCAGATAGTGCACCCGGCCCGGTGCGGTATCCCCGTTGAAGGCAGGTCGGGCGACAGGCGGCATTTGCTGCAACGAGACAGGGATCATCTTTCGGACCTCTTTCATGCGGTGAACCGAGGATCATCAGGTTCCTCGGCTTCGCATCTTCAATGGGTCCATCATACCGGAGCGCCTGTTATCCGATATTGTGTTGATGTTTATCGTGGATATACGTTGGTATGGGTGTTGCAACCGAAAAGGCACGTTTTCGTGCAGCTATCCTTCCGAATATGTAGCTGTCTGTCACTGTTTTACTGCGAAAGCCGGTGAAAAGGTCAGCACTCCATGGGGCGCATGGCCCGAAAGCGTGAGATGCTGCACATAGATATCCGGCACGCCTTCATGGGTCAGCCGTCCGTCGCTGACAAAGCCGACGCCCTGATAGACCGCCTGATCTCCGACCAGGGCACAGCCTTTGGCGCCTAGCGCCTTCAACTTATGGATCCCTTCTCGGATCAGCGCGTGGCCGATACCCTGTTTCTGCCGGTCAGCTCTCACAGAAATCGGCCCAAGCCCGAACCAGTCGTCGTAATGGCCGTCGATCGTGACGGGTGAAAAGGCGACATGGCCGATGATCTCGTGATTGTCTTCCGCCACCAGTGAAAGCGTCAGGTCACCGCGAGCGCGAAGCGCCCGGATGATCGCCGCTTCGGTTCCTGAACTGTAGGACATGGGCGCGAATGCGGCCTGCGTCAGGTCGTGGATCACGTCTTCGTCGCCCGCACGTTCGGCACGAATGGTGATGGTCATGTTGCCTCCTCGATATTTCGCTCCTCACCCATAAAAATAGGCCCCGGCAGCGAAATATCGAAGCGTTTTTATAAGGCTTTCATCCGTTCCACCGCCATAAGCACCCGCTCCGGTGTCGCAGGGGTGTCGAGGCGTGGGCAGATGGCGTAATCGGCAACGCTTGCGACCGCCATGGAGATCGCCTCCAGAACCGAGATCGCCAGCATGAAGGGCGGCTCTCCCACCGCCTTGGAACGGCCGATCGTCGGTTCCGCATTTTCCGACCATTCGGCGAGCTTCACATTGAAGATTTTCGGCCGGTCGGAAGCAAGCGGGATCTTGTATGTGGAGGGAGCGTGGGTGCGTAAGCGTCCCTTGGCGTCCCACCACAGTTCTTCCGTCGTCAGCCAGCCCATGCCCTGAACGAAGGCGCCTTCGATCTGGCCGATATCCAGCGCCGGATTTAGCGACTTTCCGACGTCGTTGAGGATGTCGGTGCGCTCGACGATATATTCGCCTGTCAGCGTGTCGATCGAGACTTCCGAGACGGCTGCGCCATAGGCGAAATAATAGAAGGGATGGCCACGGCCAGCGGCGCGGTCCCAGTGGATCTTCGGCGTCTTGTAGAACCCGGCGGCCGACAGTTGCACCCGGTCGAAATATGCGGCCTTGATGAAGGTGTCGAAGGGGACGATCTCGTTGCCGATCTTTACCCGGTTGGGCAGGAACTCGATCCGGTCGCGATTGACCTGCCATTGCCGTGCGGCGAATTCGATCAGCCTTTCCTTGATCTGGCGGCAGGCGTCATAGGCCGCCATGCCGTTTAGGTCCGAGCCGGACGAGGCGGCTGTTGCCGAGGTATTGGGCACCTTGCCGGTCGTCGTCGCGGTGATTTTTACCCTGTCGATATCGACCTGGAAACAATCGGCCACGACCTGCGCCACCTTGGTATAGAGGCCCTGGCCCATTTCGGTGCCGCCATGGTTCAGGTGGATGGAACCGTCCGAATAGACATGCACCAACGCGCCTGCCTGATTGTATGCGGTCAACGTAAATGAGATGCCGAATTTCACTGGCGTCAGCGCGATGCCCTTGCGGATGACCGGGCTTGTCTCGTTGAATTTCAGGATCGCCTCGCGGCGTTTCTTGTAGTCGGATGAGGCTACAAGCTCATCGACGATGCGGGCGATCACATTGTCATGGATATCCTGATAATAGGGCGTGACGGTGCGGCCCGATCCGCGTTGTCCATAAAAGTTCAGCTTGCGGATTTCGAGCGGATCCTTGCCGACCGCATAGGCGATCTCCTCGATGATCCGTTCCCCGCCGAGCAAGCCCTGCGGCCCACCGAAACCGCGAAAGGCTGTGTTGGAGACGGTATGGGTCTTCAAAGGCTGCGAGGTGAGGCGCACATGCGGGTAGAAATAGCTACTGTCTGCATGAAAGAGGGCGCGGTCGGTGACCGGGCCGGAGAGATCGGCGGAATAACCGCAACGCGCGGCATAGGTCGCGTCGACCGCGTGGATCCTGCCTTTCTCATCGAAGGCGACGTCGTAATCGACGCGGAAATCGTGCCGCTTGCCGGTGATCGACATATCTTCATCGCGGTCAGGGCGGAATTTTACCGCCCGGTTCAATTTCTTCGCCGCGACGGCGGCGAGAGCCGCAAATTGGTTGCTCTGGGTTTCCTTGCCGCCGAAGCCGCCACCCATGCGCCGGGTTTTGACCTCAACCGCGTGATTGGAAACGCCCAGTATATGCGCCACCATGTGCTGCACCTCGCTCGGATGCTGGGTGGATGACCAGACCGTCACGTCCTCGTCTTCGCCGGGAATGGCAAAGGCTATATGGCTTTCGAGATAAAAGTGCTCCTGACCGCCGATATTCATCGAGGCCTGAATTCGAAGGGGCGGTTTCTCGATTTCGGTTTCAGGCTCACCGCGCCTGAGCGTCATCGGTTCGGTGACAAGAGGCGCGCCGTTCTCCCGCGCACTGTCGATATCCGTCCAATGGGGGAGGTCGCTGTACTCGATCTTCGCAAGCCTTGCTGCACGGCGGGCCTCGTCACGGGTCTCGGCAAATACGGCAAAGATCGGCTGGCCATGGAACTGGACGAGATCGGTTGCCAGCAGCGGTTCGTCATGCTTGCCGGTTGAGGCGACGTCGTTTGCGCCGGGAATGTCTTCGGCGGTCATCACCCAGACAACACCGGGGGCGGCGCGGACGGCATCGAGATCGATCGAAAGGATTTTCGCATGCGCCCTGTCGGCAAGGCCAAGCCCTCCATGCAGCGTGCCTGCCGGTTCGGGAATATCGTCAATATATTCGGCGGTTCCGGTCACATGCTTATGTGCTGAATCATGTTTGCGCGACACATGCATCGGCCCGTCGATCGCAGGCTTCATCTCAAAGGAGGTCTTGTCCATCCTACACCTCCTCCATCTCGAAGCGCTGCAATTGTGCAGGAGCCCCTGCCGTCTCCAGGAAGAAGCGGGTGAGCAGGTTCCTGGCCGTCAGGCTGCGATACTGCGCACTTGCACGCCAGTCGGTCAGCGGCTGGTAATCCTGATCGAAGGCCTCGCCAGCGGCGGCGATCGTCTCCCATCGCCAGGGCTTGCCGATCAGCGCCTGTTCGACATGGACCGCCCGTTTCGGGGTTGCCGCCATGCCGCCGAAGGCGATGCGGATATTGTCCACATGGCCGTCCATGTCGAGCGTCAGGTTGAAGGCGCCACACAGTGCGGAAATATCCTCGTCGCGGCGCTTGGAAATCTTGTACACGGCGAAATGGGCGTTTTCCGGCGGGCGCGGCACGCTGATCTTCTCGACGAATTCACCGGCCATGCGGTCCTGTTTGCCATAGTCCAGAAAATAGCTTTCGAGCGGCATGGTGCGGCGGCCGGAATGGGAGCGCAGCGTCAGTTGGCTGCCGAGTGCAATCAGCGGCGGCGGCGTGTCGCCGATCGGCGAGCCGTTGGCGATGTTGCCGCCGATCGTGCCGGCGTTCCTCACCTGCTGGCCACCAATACGATCTATCAGCGCGCCAAATGCGGGGATGACCGCTTCTAGAAAACCATGCGCCTCGGAGTAGCTCACGCCTGCGCCGATGGTGATGCCGCTCTGCTCGACGGTGATGGTCTGCAGCTCGGGGAGGTGATTGATGAAGATGACCGGGTCGAGCCTGCGCATCTGCTTCGTCACCCATAGGCCGACATCGGTCGCGCCTGCGACGATTGTGGCTTGCGGTTCATCTGCCAGCGCCTCGGCAAAAGCTTCGAGTGATGCGGGGATGATTGAGCGCGCTCCGTCCTTTTCGATGACGACGGTCTCCATGGCCGAGCGGATCGACCAGAGCTTTGCCATGATCTCGGTGCGGTCACGTTCCAACGGGTCGAAGAGCGAGCTCGGCCGCGCCTTCGCCACCTGTTCGGCCGCCTTGACGATCGGCTCGTAACCCGTGCAGCGACAGAGATTGCCCTGCAGCGCGCTTTCGATTTCGGCCCGGCTCGGATTTTCGTTGGAAAGCCAAAGGCCGTAAAGCGACATGACGAAGCCCGGCGTGCAGAAGCCGCATTGCGAGCCGTGACAGTCGACCATCGCCTGCTGTACCGGATGCAGGGTTCCGTCCGATGCCGCCAGATGCTCGATCGTCACGATATGGGTGCCGTGCATGGAGCCGAGGAGCCTGATACAGGCGTTGACGCCTTCGTAGCGCAGGCCGGTTTCAGTCAGGCGGCCGACCAGCACGGTGCAGGCACCGCAATCGCCTTCGGCGCATCCTTCCTTCGTCCCCGTCAACCGCCGCGTCAGGCGGAGATGATCCAGAAGCGTGTCCGTGGGTGAGAAATCTCCAAGGGTCACGTCTTCCCCGTTGAGGATGAAGCGGATGGCTGAATTCATCGGTCTCCTTCGTCCGCCGTTGCCGGCTCCCAGTCAAGAATCACCCGGTCGCCATTTTGGCTGTTCGCGGGCCGATTAGTTTACCCTCATTCCTGTGCTTGTCACAGAAATCCAGCAGCGTCGCGTCTGCGGCGCAAAAGAGTCTTTTTCACGCAAAGGACTTCGCGTGGCTGGATTCCTGTCACAAGGACAGGAATGAGGGGCAGCTTACTGCGCCGTCCAGCCGCCGTCGATGGAGATGTGTGTGCCCGTGATGCTCCTTGCCGCATCGCTGGCGAGATAGATCGCAGCGGCCGCCACTTCGTCTATTCCGACGAATTCCTTGGTCGCCTGCAGCCGCAGCATCACCTCGTCCCTGACCTTTTCCTCGCTGATGCCTTTTTCGCGTGCCTGATCGGGAATCTGCCTTTCGACGAGCGGCGTCAGCACGAAGCCGGGGCAGATCGCGTTGACGGTGATGTTTTCCTGCGCAAGCTCCAGCGCCGCCGTCTTGGTCAGGCCCATGATGCCATGCTTGGCGGCCACATAAGCCGACTTGAACGGGGAGGCGACGAGGCCGTGGGCGGAGGCGACGTTGATGATCCGGCCCTTGCCTGCGGTTTTCATCAGCGGGATTGCATGGCGCATCGTGTGGAAGGCCGATGACAGGAGAATGGCGATCAGCTGATCCCATTTTTCCGGCGGAAACTCCTCGATCCTCGCGACATGCTGGATCCCTGCATTGTTGACCAGAACATCGAGCGTGCCGAAGCTGTCGCGTGCCGTCAGGATCAGGTCTTCGATATCGACCGGTTTCGTCATGTCGGCGGGATGGTATAGGACCGTGCCGGAGCCCGCCGCATCGAGCGACGAACGGATCGCCTCGATCTCGTCCTTGTCACCGAACCCGTTGATGACGACATTGTCGCCCGCGGCCGCAAATGCCTTTGCAATGCCGAGGCCTATTCCGCTGGTGGAGCCGGTGATAACCACGGATCTGTTCATGCTGTTCCTCCCAAGAACGCCTAGAGCGCGGTGTCTCCCTCACCGCGCCGGAACGTTATGCGCAAAGTCGCTAATCTGGCAACGGTCAGTTGCCAGACGGCGTGCAGAGCGTCAGAGGATGTGTTTACCGTTGACCGGAGACGCGGCCTTTGCCGGTGCCAGTTTTGCGGATGCGATTGCTTCTTCGGTATTGGTGTCGTGTGCACGTCTGATGCAGTTTCGGCCATCACGCTTGGCTTCGTAGAGGGCGAAATCGGCTCGCAATAGCATGTCCGGCAGCCGGTCGCCGGGACCGGCGGCGCAGATGCCGAAGCTTGCCGTCATCCGGCCTTGGCGCAATGGCGGTACGGTGGTTGCCGCCAGTGCCGTGCGCAGCCGTTCGCCGATCGCTTCCGCATCGTCGAGCGAGGTTCGCGGCAAGAGAATACAGAATTCCTCGCCGCCGATACGCGCTGCAAGATCATAGGGGCGAAGGCAGGTTCTGACGATTTCGCCGGTTGCCACCAGTACCCGGTCGCCGGTCTCGTGGCCGTGGCCGTCGTTGATACCCTTGAAGCGGTCGAGGTCCAGCACGATGATCGACAACGGCTCTCCCTGCCGTTCGGCGCGTGCCAGCTCTTCGGCGGCGCGTTCGTTCAGCCAGCGGCGGTTGCCGAGGCCTGTCTGGAGGTCGGTCATGGCCTGGTGGCGCAGCTTGTTCATAAGCGTTTCGGTTTCCGCCACCATGGCCGTCACCGTCGATGCCAGAAGGCCGATCTCGTCCTTGCGATCTATCTGCATACGGACAGGAGTGCCGTTGGCGCGGTAGATCTTGATTGCCTGCGCCAGCTGGCTGAGCGGGCGGATCATCCACCAGAGGCTCAGGAGGCATATCGTCGTTCCCGCCACCGTGGCGGCGAGAAGCAGAAGCAGGACCGGTTCGGGCTCTGCCCCATTGCCCCCCGCAAGATAGACGATGAACACCAGTAGCGGTACGTGCACGGACACGAAGCAAATCGCGAAGACCTTGATGGTCAGAGACGTTTGCACCATGCGGGTCAGCCTCGAAGACATCGGAATCATTCCGAGCTTTCCTCCTCTGGAGATTGGATTCGGGGGCAAGCTAGAAAGTTGGCTTTAAAATTCAGGTTAACCATTTCGTTAAAATGCAAACATTCACAGCCCTTGTCGTATTATGATACGGGATCAGTATTTTGCGACTGAAACGAGTTGTGGGCGAGCAGATTAACCATAGGTCAAGAACTTGATTTAATTTCGGATCAGGTCATTTTCGCACCATGTTGGGTCAGTATTCATGGGCCGCAGTAACGAGGGGGAGCAAATGCTTCTAATCCGGCGGATCATGGCGTTCGTGTTTATGGCAGGCGCCTTTCTTTCAATCAGCCGGACGGCCGAGGCCGGTTATGCGCATTACATCTATGATGTGCAGAGCGGGAAGGTGCTTGCCTCGCAGAATGCTGAGGCCATCAATCATCCGGCCTCGCTGACGAAAATGATGACCCTCTATTTGACCTTTGAGGCTTTGCGCACCGGCCGTCTTCGCTGGGACGACAGGATCGTCATGACGAAGAATGCTGCGTCGAAAATTCCCTTTAAACTCGGCGTACCGGCAGGCCAGACGATTACCGTGCGCGAGGCGGTCTATGGAATGGCAATCCGCTCCGCCAATGACGCGGCTGCCGCCATGGGCGATCATCTCGGCGGTTCGGAAGAACGTTTCGGCGTGCTGATGACGAAAAAGGCGCGCCAGCTCGGCATGCGCAATACTGTTTTTCGAAATGCATCGGGACTGCCGGACAATGCGCAGGTGACGACGGCGCGCGACATGGCGGTGCTGGCGCTTTCGCTCATCCGTGATTACCCGCGGGAATACAAGATCTTCTCGCAGCGCTCCTTCAGCTTTCGCGGGCGCACGATCAAAGGGCATAACAACCTGATGTATCGCTATCCGGGCATGGATGGCATCAAGACCGGCTTCGTCAACGCATCGGGCTACAATCTCGCCAGCGCCGTCGTGGTCAACGGGCGGCGTTATATCGGCGTCGTGCTTGGTGGCAATACGGCGCGCCAGCGCGACAACCGCATGGCGGAACTGCTCGATCAGGCTTTGCCGGGCGGCGGTCTTCCAGGTGTTGCTGTCGCGACTTCGGGCCAGCAGAAACGTCCTGCCGAGGGCGTTGCGGCCTTCACCTCCAATGCGCCGACACCTCGACCGCGCACCGAAATCATTCTTGGCGGGACAACGGCGAACGCTGCAAGCGTTACGCCTTACGCCACGGTTCCGCAGGCTGCACCGATACAAAACGTCATCCAGCAGGGCGGGCCGCTTTGGGATATCCAGATCGCTGCGGCTGGAAGCCAGGCCGCAGCCACGGGTGCGCTCAATTCGGCATTGCCGCTGCTTGCCGATTTCGGCCAGATCGCACCAAGCGTCCAGGGATCGAGTTCGGGTGGCCGTGAAGTTTTTCGCGCCCGCCTGACAGGATTTGTCGATCGAGACGCTGCCGCGCGAGCCTGCTCGGTTCTGCAGAACCGGTCAATCGACTGCTTCGTCGTGCGCTAGCAGGTTACTCCACCCTCTCGTGCGGATAGACGCCCCAGAGATCCGCCTGGGCGACGTAACCTGACAGGCGACGTGTCTGCAGCGACACATCGCACCATGAACCGTCGCAGTTGCGGATGTTCAATCGCACGGATGGGGCGAGTTCGGCGATCACCGAAGCCGACGGGCGAGGTGCGTCATGCAGTTTGACGGATTTTGCCATCCACGGGCCGACCACGGCCGTGCGTCTGCCTGACAGGAGAGGCGCAAACATCCAGCCGCTGGTTCCGTCCTGATCCCTGACCTGCCGCCAGTTGCCATATTCCTCGATGATCTCGAGCGGCAATCCACGGGCCGAATAGACCCAGTTGGTCGCATAATCCGTCGACGGGCCGACGCGCATATGGGCATTTGCGGATTTGATCGATGCAAAGCGGGGGACGGGGTAACCCGTCACCCTGCCGGTTCTGAACCCTGCACCAAGACTGCCGGCCGCACTTGCAGACTGTACTTCGCTGGCTTCTATCCTGGCTGCAAGAGGCAGGCAGAGCGCAGCCGCCAGCGTGACGGCGACAAGGCCGCGGCGAATTCCTGTCCGTGTCATACTGGCGTGCAGCTCCGTTCTGCTGATGCTCAAGCCGGTGTCATCAGCGGCACTTGCTCACTTCCTGCAGTGCAGCGGTCACGCCGCTGAGCGAATAGGTGTAGTTGGTGGCGGTGCCTCGGCCGGAGGTTGCCTGTACCGTCATCCGGCTTCCGCCACGCATCGCATTGACCAATACCGGCTCACGGCTCTGGTCGCGCACCCAGGCTGTGTTGTCGCGAGGAGCAAGGTCGAACCTCTCGCTATCCACGGCAACCGTGACATCCGAACCTTGTCTCAGCGCATAGCCCATGATCGCCTGCGGCATGTAGGATTGGCCCTGCGGCGAGATCAGGAAGAAATTGTCGCCGTGATTGACGCTGGAGGGTGCGGAACTGGTTGGAACCGACAGGGCATAACAGCTGGTGCGGCCATTGTTGCTATAGGAATATACGCCCCAGGCTTCGAACTGCTTGATCCGGGTGGGCTGTGCCGCACTGGCGGCGGCTGCCGAGACGAGGGTGAGGGCGAGTGCAAGAGCTGCAGTTTTGGTGCGCATGATATCTCCACAAAAAAACACGAACAGACCCGGGAGATGGGCCTAGCAAATTGAGAGGCCATACAAGGCTTCCACGGTTAGCGAGAGGTTAATTTGTGTGTCAATTCGATGATGCGTGCGGTCACAAAGGGGTGACCGCAGTTTGTGTGGAAGATGGTAATTTATTGTTTTTATATGTAAATTATGCGCATTCGTAATTGCGGCAAGCGTTTTCGCGCAGTCGTTGCCAGTGATTGTGATGCCGATCAGGAGCCTTTGACGACCGCGGTGAAGCGAGGCCGTGTGAAGGCGTTTTCCGAATAGGTGACGGTTCCGAAGCCGAACAGGGCGGAGAACGCGGTATATTGCGTTATGCCCTCAACGAAAATGATCGAGTCACCGGAAGGGATGGTTGGCAAGGTGGTCGTGTCCAGCTTCTGTGTGGGCAGCAGAGCCGTCGTGCCTGCCTTTTTCGTCCAGTCAGCGGTGTATTTTCCATTCTTCCAGATGACGCTGGTGATGCGCAGCGCGTTCGGCATGGACTTGTCTGCCTGTAACGCGGCAAAGGTGCCATAGGTCTTGGTGAAGAAGGTATCGTCCATCGTCATCTGGCGCGCAACAATATCCGCCACGATGCCATTTGCCTCGACGATCCGGTTATAGGAGCGCAGCAGGTCATAGAGCGTCGTTGCGCCTAGAAACAGCAGGATGATGATCGGAACTGTCAGGGCGAATTCGATACCGGACGTGCCGGCCTCGTTCGACAGGAGGCGCTTTGCGTAAAACTGTCTGGTCATATCGGCTCGTTGACGAAGGCGAAGCTGGAGGTGAGGCGCATGGCGCCGGTATTGTCTTTCGGCACGGAAAGCCCGTAGCCGATCCCCGGAATCATCGGATCGACGACAAAACAGGCACGGGCGAAGACAAGCTGCGAGGTCTGCCCGGCCTGATAGGTGGTGACCGGATCGATCGCCACGCTTCGGTCGACGCAAGGCGTGTCTGAGGTGGGGAAGTCCGCTGCTGTATCGATCGGCGTCAGTTCCAGCCGCAGCGCTTTCTCGCAATTGGCCAGGATGAAGGCTTCGGCACAGACCTTTTGCTTGTACTGGGTGTAGCTCATCGAGGTCGTGCCGATCTGCACGGCGCGTGATGCGCGGCTGAGACCACGGTCGAGCATGATCGACTGCGTCATGATCCAGCCGGCCTCAAGCACAGAAAACAGGAGAGCCAGAACGAGCGGTACCAGCAGCGCAAATTCAACGGCGGCACTGCCGCTCTGGTCGGCGAGGTGAAGACGAAGCCGGCGGGTCACTGGGTCAGTCTCAGCTTCTTGATCGAAATGGAGATCGATTTGAAGGCATCGGTGATGTTCGAGCCGGATGTCGGGTAGTAGTGCGCGGGGCTGGTGGCGCAGTTGGTCATCTGCGTTGTCGCATTGCCTGACACTTCAAAACCGATGGTGAAGATGGTGACACCTTTCGACTTGGCCGTGGTGCAGACATTGGCAAGGCGCGTCGCGTTGGTGGAGGAGGAGGATATTTCCTTGTTGTCCGGCTTCTGGGTTACTGGGCGGCTGTAATCCTTCGGCCGAAACTGCTCGGTAATCGCTCCATCGGTCATCAGAACGATGACTTTCATCGTATCGCCATCGTTGAAGGCCGCGGGACGGTTGGCAAATTTGCTGTCCATTTTTCCGGCCGCCAGGACCGCTGCAAAGACGGTCTTGGCTGAGGGGTTGAGCAGCGTATAGCCCCATTGCATGGCATTCTGAGTGCCGGTGCCGTCATGCATTTCGAGTGCATCGATCTTGGCCTTCAAAGCGGTAGCATCATTGGAGAGATAGGTGATCGAGGTGCTTTCCATCGGGCACCACCAGGGCCGCATGTCGGTTCTGCCGAAATTCCAGTGGGTAAAATGTGGCACCTGGGCGGCGCCCTTGAAGACCATCGGGTCGGCGCCATAGGCGGCATTCGTCTCGCCGAGCTCGAAGCAGGAGGAGTTGGAGTGGTCGCGCTTGCCGCCCAGCTTGTCGAACACCGCTGCACCGACATTCACATGGCCGGCGTAAGGCACGATGCTGATCGTCGTGTATTCCTTGGTGTCGTCGGTCAGCATCTGGTCGATGAAGGCTTTTGCCGCCGTTCTCAGGTTCTTGATCCGGTTGTTGCTGATCATCGAGCCGGACATATCGAGCATCAGCGACATCTCGATATTCTGCTTGGCTTCCTGCGCAGTCGAGACGGCACTCACCGTCAGCTTGTCAACGCCGACGACGTGATAAAGGACGTGTCGATCGTATAGCTGGCGGAGGCCTTGACGATGCGCTGGTTGAGGCTGTTCTGCCGCTCGAAATCGAGATTGACTTCATTGGCATAGCTCAGGTTTTTCAGGTAGTCTTGAAGCACGGCCTTGGCCTCGCGGGTCTGCGTCAGCGAGGCGGCTGCGAGCACGCCCCGATCTAGCCCATCCTGAAGCTCGACGCGGATCGTCTCATAACGGGCGACATCGACGCCCGCTCCGCCGAGCGCGATCAGCGGCACCATAGCCAAGCCAAAGATCATGCCCACGTTTCCGCGCGCATCCGCACGGAAAGCCTGAAACCGACGCCAGATCATGAATGCCCCCATCAAATCGTGGAGGATATTCGCGTCCTATAATTTACAAACTCGTGAATAACGCGCCGGGCCCGCAGGCAAATATTAGGGCTTGGTTTCTGACGAGTTACTGAATATTAGGCTTAATATATATCCATAAACATTGTCATATTTCTGTGTTGCTGCCGTCCGCATTGTTCCATTGTGCGAATTCCCTCATCAGCCCTTCGAAGGCATAGAGCGGCGGGAATTCGGGATAGCCGTGCATCGCACCGCTCTGTGCCCAGGGGAATTTCGTCGAGGTGTAGGTTTCAACGAAGGGGGCGAACCATGAGGCATCGTCGAGCATGGTTGGACGCAAGTTGACGAAAAAGTCCATGCCGACCATGCGGGTGAAGATCCAGCTCTTGCAGCGCGGGCAGTGGTAGTGGTGGATGTCATCGCCATGCGCACCGCCGATTACCGGTTCGCCGGCGGTCACTTCGAAACCGGCGGTGGGGATTGCTGCCGAGCAGGAGAAGGCACTGGCGCTCATCTTCTGGCAGCCCCTGCAATGGCAGGCCATGGTGATCATTGGCGGGGCAGTGATCTTTACACGCACCTCGCCGCAGCGGCAGGAGCCTTCGGCGGGCAGTTTCATCTGTGGCATGGCTATCTCCTCCATCTTGGGTGAAGGAGATAGCGCAGGGCGGTTGTGAAGTCAGCCGTTCTCAGAGGATATCAGGCGGGGCGTTTCGGGATTTCCAGGCCACGCTGCACGGCCGGACGAGAAAGCCCAAGTTCCAGCCATTTCGGCACGTTCTTCAGCTCGTCATAGGCGATAAGCTCGCCGGCGCCGTAGAAACCGATCAGGTTGCGCACCCAGCCGAGCATGGAAATATCGGCGATCGTGTATTCGTCACCCATGATCCAGTCGCGACCTTCCAGCCGCGTTTCGAGCACACGGATCAGCCGGGCGCTTTCCTTGGCGTAGCGGTCGCGTGGGCGCTTGTCCTCAATGTCCTTGCCTGCGAATTTGTGGAAGAAACCGAGCTGACCGAACATCGGGCCGATGCCACCCATCTGGAACATCACCCACTGGATCGTCTCGTAGCGTTTTGCCGGATCTGCAGGCAGAAGCTTACCGGTCTTTTCCGCCAGATAGATCAGGATCGCGCCGCTTTCGAATAGCGCCAGCGGTTTGCCGTCCGGACCGTTCGGGTCGAGGATGGCCGGGATCTTGCCGTTGGGATTGAGCGACAGATATTCTGGCTCCCAAGTCTCGTCGGCACCGATATTGATGAAATGCGGCTCATAGGCCAGCCCGGTTTCCTCCAGCATGATGGACACTTTCACGCCGTTCGGCGTCGGGGTCGAATAAAGCTGCAGCACGTCCGAATCCTTCGGCGGCCATTTGGAGGTGATCGGGAAGGCGGAGAGATCGGTCATGGGCAGTTTCCTCACATGTCATTCGAGCTTCAAGACTCATTGGTGTCCTGAGGGGAGATGCGTAATAAATCCTCTGCCAATCTCACCGGCAAATCCATTCGTTCATGCAGAATGCTGATGACACCGATGCGACCGCCCGAGAGTTGGCGGAAGATAATATAGTGATGCTTGTAGCGGCTGAACCAGACGTCGATAGTGAGATCTTTGGGAGCGGACAGCGATGACGGCAGGCGACGCCAGAGGGACTTCTGTCGGGAGATTCTTTCGAGATGGCGATGCAGGCCGATGATATAGGTCTCGGCTTGTGCCTCTCCCCAGGTCGAGACCGTGTCCCGCCAAATTTGGTCCTGAGCCGCGTCTGCCGTAACGTAGAAAAGATAGGCGGCCATCCAATCTAGGCCCGCTTGTTACGGCGAATGACGTCTGCCGCAGATACCTCTCTGAATTCGCTTTCATCCGCCCGCAATCCGGGTTCGATGTGCTGTTTTAGCCAGTCCCAGGCTTCATCGTTTTTCTGGAGATCCTTGCGGATCAGCGCCCGAATATACTCACTGGCATTCTCATACAGTCCATTCTCGCCTGTCTGCTGGCGGATGTGATCCTGGAGCTTGCCCGTTACACGGACGTGAATGCTTTCCGAAGCCATTGCTTGTCCCTTCATTATCGCCCCACTGTCGCAGATATTGCCAATAAATGCGACGCCTAGTTTTTCTGATGCATGCTGTCGGATCGGCGGTTACCTTCTCGTCTTCCAAGGGAGAAGGAGAGTAATATGCTGTATGCCATCCTGTGCTACGCCCATGAGGAAACCGTCTTTGCCTGGTCGAAGGAAGAGGAGGCTTCCGTCATGGAGAGGCTTCATGCGGTGCAGGAGCCGCTGGCGAAGGCCGGCAAGCTTGGCCCGGTCGGGCGGCTGATGCCGACAACGGCGGCGACCACGGTCAGGAAGGGCAAGGACGAGCCATTGGTGCTCGACGGCCCATTTGCCGAGACGAAGGAAGTGCTGCTCGGCTTCTATACGGCCGAGTTCGAAAGTCTGGATGAGGCCGTCGCCTTCTCGAAGGAATTGTCGGAGGTCAATCCGGGCTCCAGTTCTTATGAAATCCGGCCCTTCTACGTCTTCCATCCGAACGAGATCAAAGCGGCGGAAGGCGGATCGTCATGACGGATTTGGCCTATATCGAACTGGCGCTGACGGCGGCGCGGCCGCAGGCGCTTGGCGCTCTTCTGCGCTATTTCCGTGACCTCGATACGGCGGAGGAGGCGTTTCAGGAGGCCTGCCTTCGCGCAATCCGCACATGGCCCGACAAGGGGCCACCGCGCGATCCTGCCGCATGGCTGATCTTTGTCGGGCGCAATAGCGGCGTCGACCAGATCCGCAAGCGGGCGAAAAACGAGCCGTTGCCGGAAGAGGCGGCGTTTTCCGATCTCTCCGATGCCGAAGAAGATATCGCCGACCGGCTCGACAACGCGCATTACCGCGACGATATCCTGCGGCTGATGTTCATCTGCTGTCATCCGGACCTGCCGAACACCCAGCAGATCGCGCTGGCACTTCGGATCGTTTCAGGGCTGACCGTACAGCAGATCGCCCGTACCTTCCTCGTCTCGGAAAGCGCCATGGAGCAGCGGATTACCCGCGCCAAGGGGCGGGTGGCGAAGGCCGGCATTGCCTTCGAAACCCCGGATACCCATGAGCGCGCCGAGCGGCTGAAGACGGTCACGTCGATGATCTATCTCGTGTTCAACGAGGGGTATTCGGCAGGCATCACCAATCCGGAGAGCGCTGCCTTCTGCGATGAGGCGATAAGACTTGTCCGGCTGCTGCTGCGGATCTTTCCAGCCGAGCCCGAGGTCATGGGGCTGACCGCACTGATGCTGCTGCAGCATTCGCGTGCCGGGGCCCGGTTCGACGAACAAGGCCAGATCGTGCTGCTCGAAGATCAGGACCGCAGCCGCTGGGACAGGCAACTGATCATTGAAGCGCTCGCCATGCTCGACAAGGCGATCCGCCATCGCAAGCCCGGCCCGTATCAGGTCCAGGCGGCGATCTCGGCGCTGCATGCCCGCGCAAGCCAATCGGCCGAGACCGACTGGGGCGAGATCACACTGCTTTACGAGCTGCTCGAAAAGCTCGCGCCATCACCTGTCATCACACTCAACCGGGCCGTTGCCTTGTCCAAGCTCAAGGGGCCGGATGTGGCGCTGGACCTGATCGCGCCGCTTGCGGAGAAGCTCGACGGATATTTTTATTTCCACGGTGTGCGCGGCGCCTTGCTGATGCAGACCGGCAGGAGCGGGGAGGCGCGAATTGCCTTCGACCGGGCGATCACGCTCGCCAATTCGCCAGCCGAATGCGCCCATATTCGCCAGCAGCTGGACAAGCTGAACACGCCAGCGGCCGGGACCGTCTAGTCGAGCTCTCTATCAAGGACGCAGGTGGATGGTAACCATAGCGCCTCCGCCTTGCCGATTTTCGAGTTCCAGATACCCGCCGTGAGCGACTGCAATGGCTTTTACAACTGAAAGGCCCAGCCCCGTGCCGCCCGTTTCGCGTGACCGGGACGGATCACCTCTCCAAAATGGATTGACGGCAACCGCCTCCATATCCTCCGGAAAACCGGGGCCTCGATCAAGCACGCGGATGATTACGCTTTCGTCCGGCAGTCGCTCTGTCTCACAACGCAGCCAACCGCCGGTTTCAGCATAGCGGCTTACGTTTTCCATGAGCGCCAGAACGGCCTGACGAATCCGTGAGGGGTCTGCGGATATGGGGGCGGGGTGCAGGCCTGTTTCGACCTCCAACCTGCTGGCGTCAAGCATGGGCTTGGCCGCCGAGAGAACGTTCTCCACGATTTCCGCCACATCGAGAATCTGGCGTTGCATCACGAGTTGCTGACCGATAGCCAGCGACAGGGTGCGCAAGTCTTCCACAATCTTCCCCAGACCTTCCACCTGAAGCAGAAGATCGGCCAAGATTTTTCGATCCAATGGAAAAACGCCGTCGAGCATGCCCTGCAACGCGCCTTGCAGGATGGTAAGCGGTGTACGCAGCTCGTGCGCAACCGCCATGTTGTTGAAATGTAGTCTTTCTTCCATCCTTTCGAGGCTTGTCGCCAGCGCGTTGAATGTCTCGACAAGGCTTGATACTTCGGAAGTCCCGCTCGATGACGCAGAGACGCGAGCTGAAAAATCGCCAGACTTGAGGGCTTCGGCGGCAATCGTCAGATCTTCCAGTGGGCGTGCGATCCGTCTCGCCAGAAAGATGCCGATAACGGCGCAGACCAGGGCCGAAAGCAGGCCGCATATCAGAGCTGCAATCTGAATTTTGAAATCCGCCGGAGCTGCCTGCGCGTCAAAATATTCAACAAGGGTCTTGAGGGAGGCCTCATCCGGAACCCGACCCTCATTCAATATTCTGTATGCGGCCGCTGCTTCCGGCGGAAGACCATCGTTAATGCTCTCGTCTAGGTATTTGGAATACGATGTGACGCCGAGATAGGCGATGCCGACGCTCAGCATGAGCATTGTTGCAATCACAATCGCAGTAAGGGTGGCGAGCGGCAGGGCGCTGTATTTTCTCATATTCATTGGGGATCGGATAAACGATAGCCGACACCGCGCACGGCAGGGAAGAAACCAGTTTCTCCGATCTCTTCCAACTTGCGTCGAAGGTTGGAAATATGGGTGTCTACAGTCCGCACAAGCGCGTCACTTTCAGGCAAGCATGCGTCAAGGATATCGGCACGTCCGAATGCTTGGGTCGGGTGACGGATCATGTGTGCGAGAATCCGGAATTCGCTGAGCGTCAGGGACAAGGGGACTCGCTGCCCGCCCCGGTTGATGAAGACCGCGTAGCTGCCGAAATCTACCTCTATCGTACGGAAACGGCGAATGGCGTCCTGCCGCTCTCCCAAAACTCGCCGCAGAACAGCCTTGACCCGCGCAACGACTTCCTGCGGGTTGAACGGTTTCACAACGTAATCGTCGGCACCCAAATGTAATCCGCTCAAGCGATCAATGTCGTCTGCAAGAGCCGTGACCATGATGACCGGCGTCGAACTCGTCTGTCGAAGGCGGGCCAGCACACCAAACCCATCTATTCTGGGAATGCGTACGTCTAGCAATACAATGTCTGGCTTCAGAAGTGCGTGATGCTGCAGGGCGGTTTCACCGTCAGCGGCCTGCACGGTTCTGAAGCCCTCACGCAGCAGATATCCTTCAATTATCTTTGCTATTGCCGGCTCATCCTCGACGATGAGAACAAGATTGTTATTCATTTTAACGCCTTGCGGCCATTCATCTATTTCACATTGCGCCGCCAATACGTCGGACAATATGGGCTTCCGTAATTGCGGACAATCCTCAGACGGACGGATAACCGATTCCGGACAGGTCCTTGATCCGATCTTCGCCGTTTCTTGACACTCGGGTTCCACCTAGCCGCTGTCCCACAGTCAGGAGAGACCGGCATGCGAAGAACAGAAAACAGCTACTTGTCCGTAGCGTCCGATGACCGGTGGCGGTACGCCCCCCGAACAGGCGTCAATCGAGCGTTGACCGTCATCGCCAGGTCGATAATCTGCGTTAGCTTTGTTTTCATGATATTTCCGACGATCGATCTGGCTGTGTCGCGCTGGTTTGCCAATGGCGCGGTCTTCTTTCTGACGGAACAACCGGTTTTGAAAGGTCTGAGGGATTTCAGCCGCCAGAGCCTGATCTGCATTATCATTGCAATGCTGCTACTTATCGGCTTGCACATCTTCCTGCCAAGACGATACCGGTTCTGCCAACCCCACAAACCACTCTTCGTTCTCCTGAGCTTTTTCGTTGGCCCGATCATCGTTGTTGAAATCCTGAAAGTCTTAATCGGTCGAGCGCGTCCTCGAGATTTGGTCGAATTCGGCGGGAACGCGGACTTTACGCCAGTATTACAGTTTTCCGCCGCATGTGTTCGTAACTGCTCCTTCCCATCCGGAGAGGCTGCTGCTGCTGCTGCTGCGCTTTCCCTTCTGGTGCTCGTTCCTGCAAAGCTGCGCCGGATCGCGGCGATTGTTCTGGCGCCGTGTCTTTTGTTTATTGCATTTAATCGCGTTCTCTTCGGCGCGCATTTCCTTTCAGATGTCGTCTTCGGCTGGCTTCTCACAATGCTGGCGATGGTCTGGATTTGGAGATGGATGGAAGCGCGGGCGAAAGACATCGACAAATTCTTCGCGAGGACACGATCTTAGCAGGCGAAGAAGGTGCCAGAGCTGTATGAAAGGTCCCTTTGACGGAAAGGTTCTGTGTGGGATGTTCAGCGCTTCGGCGGACGCAGCGTCATCACGACCGAGATGATGTCGCCGGCGGTAATGCCGGTTTTCTTCCGAACGGCATCCTTCAAGGGCAGGAAATAGGTGCCGTCCTTGGCGAAGAGTGCCGTGTAGAATTCGGTACCGGAGATCTTAACGTCTACCGGGATCATGCCCCAGCCATAGGTGAGGAGCTTTGACAGGCGGGCGATTTCGTCGGCCTCATACTTCGGTAGCGGGGCGAAGAAGAAAGGGGCGGGGCCGCGCCAGTGGATGACCTCGGCTTCGAACTGGATCGCCTTCATGGGCCGCCTTTTTATCGGTGTTTGCCGTTCATCGGTCTCTGGCGGTGAAAGGTAGTGTTGTGGAGCCGGAAAGCAAAACGGCCCCGCGTGAGCGGAGCCGTTTCCAGTCTCTTTCGAGATATGCCGCGGCTTAGAGGGCGATATCCGGAACTTTCTTGACTTCGCCGGCCGGGGCGGTCGCTGCCGGCTGGCCGTAGGCTGCCGGGTCGATCGTCGGAGCCTTGATGGCGAGCTGCAGGCGATCTTCGGTTGCTGCCCATTCGCGGACCAGCATGTCCGGGTTCTCGTTGAGCTTCTTACCGTAGCTCGGAACGATCGTGTGCAGCTTGTCCTGCCATTGCTGGGTCTTGAGCTTTTCGGCAAAGACCTTCTTCAGCACGTCGAGCATGATCGGCGCTGCGGTCGAAGCACCCGGAGATGCGCCGAGCAGGGCCGCAATCGTGCCGTCTTCGGCAGCGACGATCTCTGTGCCGAGCTTCAGCACGCCGCCCTTTTCTGCATCCTTCTTGATGATCTGGACGCGCTGACCGGCCTGCCAGAAGCGCCAATCTTCAGCCTTGGCGTTCGGGAAATACTTGCGCAGTTCGGCCAGACGGTCGTCGTCGGACATCATCAGCTGGCCGGCGAGATACTGGACCAGCGCAAACTCGTCGGTGCCTACTTTGGCCATCGGCCAGATGTTGTCGAGCGTGATCGTCGAGGGCAGGTCGAACAGCGAACCGTCCTTGAGGAACTTGGTCGAGAAGGTGGCGAAAGGTCCGAACAGGATGTGGCGCTTGCCGTCGAAGACGCGGGTATCGAGATGCGGGACCGACATCGGCGGAGCACCGGTTTCCGCCTGGCCATAGGCCTTGGCGAGGTGCTGGTTGACGATTTCCGGATTGTCGCAGACGAGGAAGGAGCCGCCGACCGGGAAACCGGCATAATCGTCGCCTTCCGGAATGCCGGACATCTGCAGCAGCGGAAGCGCGCCGCCGCCTGCGCCGAGGAAGACGAACTTCGCCTTGATCGAACCGGCCGAACCGCTCTTGGTATCGTCGAAGAAGACGGTCCAGGTGCCGTCCTCACTCTTCTCGATCGCGGTGACTTCCGAGTTGGTGTGCAGTTTGAACGTGTCGCGGCTTTTCAGCGATGCGACATATTGCGTGGTGATCTCGCCGAAGTTGACGTCGGTGCCGAGCGGGCTCCAGGTGGCGGCGAGCTTCTGGGCCGGGTCGCGGCCTTCGATCATCAGCGGAACCCATTTGGCAATCTCTGCCTGATCGGTCGAGAACTGCATGCCGGCAAACAGCGGGCTCGCCTTCAGCGCTTCGAAGCGCTTGCCGAGAAATTCGATATTCTCGTCACCCCAGACAAAGCTCATGTGCGGGGTGGAGTTGATGAAGGAGCGCGGGTCCTTCAGAACGCCGGCATCGATCTGGTGCGCCAGGAACTGGCGGGTGATCTGGAACTGCTCGTTGATGCCGACGGCGCGGGCGATCTGGACGTTGCCGTTCGAATCTTCCGGCGTGTAGTTCAACTCGGCAAGAGCGGAGTGGCCGGTGCCGGCATTGTTCCAGCCGTTGGAGCTTTCCATCGCCACGTTGTCGAGGCGCTCGATCATTTCGATCTGCCAGGTCGGCTCAAGTTCGGAGAGAAGCACGCCGAGCGTGGCGCTCATGATGCCGCCGCCGACGAGAAGGACGTCGACCGTCTTGTCGGAGCTTGCCTGTGCCCAGGCGGGGATTGCAGTGGTGCTGACGACGGCCGCACCGCCGGCTGCTGAACCGAGAAGCTGGCGACGGCTCAGGTTGAGACCGCTTGCAGAGGCTTTGGATGGGGTGTTCTTGCTGGAAGGCAACGGGAACCTCAAAACTGTTTGTTGCTCCTCCCGGCGCGGTGAATAAGGGAAATATGTTTTAGCGACAAGTGGGCGATGCGGCATTTTGTCAGGATGGCGCAGTGTCGCAGTAAAAAAGATGATGAAAACGGTCTTGTTTCAATTCCGGCTCGTGGATATAGCGCGGGGGCGCATTGTCGCGCCACTAACTCAGGAAACACCGTCGTGACTGTATCCAAGTCCATTCTGGCCGTATCCGGCTTCTGCGCGGGTCTGAGCCTGCTTGCCATGAGCCCGGCCAATGCCGCCACTACCTATCCACTGACGATCGACAATTGCGGTGCATCGGTTACCTTCAACAAGGCTCCGGAGCGGGCAGTCGGTCTGGGCCAGAACAGCGCGGAAATCCTGCTGCTGCTCGGCCTCGAGGACAAGATGGTCGGCACGGCATTCTGGCCGAGCAAGGTGCTGCCGCAGCTTGAGGCCGCCAATGCGAAGGTCAAGCTTCTGACCGTCGAATTCCCGACCTTCGAGAGCATTCTGGCGCAGAACCCGGATTTCGTCGCCGCCGCGCTGCCGAGTTTGATCGGTCCGACTAGCAAGGTTGCCAAGCGCGAGGATTTCGACAAGGTCGGCGTGCCGTCCTACATCTCGCCGAGCACATGCCTCTCCACCGAAAAAGTGAAGAACGAATATGGCAGCCGAGAGCATCTGTGGAACATGGACCTGCTCTACAAGGAAATCTCCGAGCTTTCGCAGATCTTTGACGTTACGGATCGCGGCCAGGCCCTGATCGACGATTTCAAGAAGCGCGAGGCCGACTTGCGCGCCAGCGTTTCCAAGGACGGCAAGAAGCTCTCCTACGTCTTCTGGTTCTCCAGCCCGTCGCCGACCGCTGACGCCTATCTCGGCGGCAAGAACGGTGCGTCCGGTTTCATCGCCGATGTGCTTGGCGGCGAAAGTGCGATCAAGACCGAAGCGGAATGGCCGACGCTCGGCTGGGAAAGCATCATTGCCACCAATCCCGACGTCATCGTCGTTGCCAATCTCGACCGCAACCGCTGGGAACTCGACAAGCCGGAAGCCAAGATCAAGTTCCTGACCACCGATCCGGCCGTCAGCCAGATCCAGGCCGTCAAGAATAAGGCTTTGGTCGTGATGGACGGTCAGGCGATGAACCCGACCGTGCGCACCATTTATGGAGCTGAACAGGTGGCCGAACAGCTCAAGGCACTTGGTCTCCTGAAGTGAGCGAGGATCGCCGTTCGATACATTCCCAGGGCCAGCAGTTCGTCGTGTTTTCGGCACTGTTGCTGGTCTCGCTTGCGGCGATCGCGCTGGTCGTCGGTGTCAGTGTCGGGATAGGCGATCTGCCGATCCCGCTGTCGACCACCTACGCGGCGATAAGCAATCGGCTGGGCTGGACGGCGATCGAACTCAACCGCATCCATGAGACGGTGATCTGGGATTACCGTCTCAGCCGCGCGCTGGTCGCGGCTTTCTGCGGCGCGGGACTGGCTCTGTCCGGCGCGATCATGCAGTCGCTGCTGCGCAATCCACTGGCGGAGCCTTATGTGCTTGGCATTTCCGCCGGCGCCTCGACAGGGGCGGTGGCGATCGTCATTCTCGGGCTGGGTGCCGGTACGGTGTCGTTGTCTGCCGGTGCATTCGCGGGCGCCTTTGCTGCCTTCTTCTTCGTGGCGCTGTTGTCCAACGGCACGCGGGGCGGGGCGGATCGCACCATTCTTGCCGGTGTCGCAGCCTCGCAGCTTTTCAATGCTGCAACTTCCTATATCGTCACGACATCCGGCAATGCGCAGCAGGCGCGCGACGTGATGTTTTGGCTGCTCGGCAGTTTCGGCGGCGTGCGCTGGCCGGAATTCATGCTGGTCTCGGTCGTCGTCGGTATCTGTCTGATCGTCTGCCTGTGTTATGCGCGGGTGCTCGATGCCTTTGCCTTCGGGGATGAGGCGGCCGCCTCGCTCGGCGTCAATGTCGCCTGGGCGCGGATCATTCTTTTTGCGCTCACCGCCATGATGACGGCGACGATCGTCTCTATGGTCGGCACGATCGGTTTCGTCGGCCTTGTCGTGCCGCATGTGGCGCGGTTCGTCGTCGGGCCGCTGCATATCCGGCTGCTGCCGGCCTGTGCGGTCGTCGGGGCGATCTTCATGGTGCTGGCTGATATCGCCTCGAGGGCGCTGATCCCGCAGCAGGTCCTGCCGATCGGTGTCGTCACCGCACTCGTCGGCGTGCCATTCTTTGCGGTTATCCTCTATCGTTTCCAGAGGGTGTCATGAGCATCAGGACCGAAAATCTCACCTGGAAGATCGGTGCCAAGACCATTCTCGATAGCGTCTCCTTCGAAGCGCAGCCCGGCCAGATGCTCGGGCTTCTGGGGCCGAACGGTTCCGGCAAAACTTCGCTTCTACGGCTGCTTGCAGGGCTGAAGAAGCCGCATTCGGGCAGCGTCACGCTCGAAGGCCGGGATATCAAAAGTATCGGCCGCCGCGCGATGGCGCAGCGTGTCGCCTTCGTCGAACAGCATGCGACGACCAATTCCAATCTCAAGGTCATCGATGTGGTGAAGCTCGGGCGGTTTCCGCATCGCTCGATGTTTTCCGGCTGGTCCAAGGCGGATGACGATGCGGTAGCGCAGGCACTGGAGCGTGCCGGCATGATCGAGAAGCGCCACGACCGTTGGCAGAGCCTTTCCGGTGGCGAGAAGCAGCGGGCACATATCGCCCGTGCGCTGGCGCAATCGCCGCAGGAGCTCATTCTCGACGAGCCGACAAACCATCTCGACATCCAGCACCAGATCAGCCTGATGCGTTTGGTTTCCAGCCTGCCGGTGACGAGCATCATCGCCCTGCACGACCTCAATCACGCGGCGATGTTCTGCGACCGGCTGATTGTCATGCAAAAGGGCAGGATCGTCGCGTCGGGTGCGCCGGAAGAGATCGTGACGCAGGAACTGCTGCGCGACGTCTTCTCGGTCGATGCACGGGTGGAGACTTCGCCGCATCACGCGCGACCGCATATCCATTATCTGCGATAGTCATTGAGGGCCGGAGAAAAAATCTCAGGCCCTGTCGGTTTCCTGTCTTCTCCTTCGTCCTAGGTTCACCATCCGATGCGATGAACAGGATTTCAGAAGGGAGACAGAACCATGACCGCCAGCTACGCGCTGCAGCTTACCCGCGAATTCGACGTATCCGCCGAAAAGCTATTCAAGGTCTGGACTACGCCGGAGCGGTTCGGCGAGTGGTTCTGCCCGCTTCCGTGGAAGGTGACTGAGGCACGCTCGGACCTTCGCCCGGGCGGTGAGAGTTTTGTGCTGATGGAAGGCCCGAACGGCGAGAAGATCCCCAATCCGGGCGTCTATCTGGAGATCGTTCCGGGCCGCAAGCTGGTCTTCACCGATGCCTACACCGCCGGATGGGTGCCGTCGGAAAAACCGTTCATGACCGGCATTCTCGAATTCGAGGATCTGGGCAACGGGCGCTCGCGCTATACCGCGACTGCGGTTCACTGGAACGAAGAGGATATGAAGGCGCATCAGCAAATGGGCTTCGAAGAAGGCTGGGGCATCGTTGCCGACCAGATGGCCGAAGTGGCGAAGACGATCTGAGGAATTCGGAATCGTTTCAAATGGATATCCCGGCAGGCTGACAAAATGATTCAGTCGCCGGGTTCTTCTCAGATTTCCTGGATCCGGCGATCCTCTTCCGGCAGGACGGAAAGTTCGCGCCAGTCGATCTCCTCAAGGAAGAGATTGTATTCATCGACGGTGAGCTTGTTGTCTTCGCGCAATTGTTCGAGAGCTTCGCGCTGGGCATTGATCGCGTCGAGCGCCAGACGGCGATAGGTTGCGAGCGCGGTTGCGCCTTCCGCATGCAGGTTGCCGTGCTTTTCCAGCTTGAAATTGTTGCGCAGCATCTCCGCTTCCGGTCCGGTGGCGTTTTCGAGCTTCATGAAACCGGCTCGGGCGATATGGGCGCGCAGCTTGGTTACTTCGCGCAGGCTTTGCGCCGTGCGGTCGAGGTCCAGCCATCTGATCAGCGGAATAAGCGTCAGGCCCTGCGCCACGAGCGTTGCCAGAACGACGGCGAAGGCGGCGAGTACGACCATGTCACGCTGGGGGAAGTCTGCCGGCAGGGCAAAGGCTGTGGCGAGCGTGACGAGGCCGCGCATGCCGCACCAGCCGGCAAGCACCGCCTGTTTCATGGTCGCCGGTTCGGGCCGGCCGGCACGGCGGGCGTAATAGGCATGGATGCGGTTGAAGCCGATGCAGACGATCAGCCTGACCATGATGACGGTGACGACGACGAGGCCGGCAAAGGTTATGGCATCGCCCAGATGGCCGGGCTCCATGTCGGACAGGATAGCGCGCGCCTGCATGCCCATCAGCAGGAAGGCCATGACGTTCAGCACGAAGACGGCAGCACTCCAGACCGCATAGGACTGCACCCGCATGCGGGCCGACGAACGCGCCTCAGACATCTGGGCGAGCGTCATGCCGCAGGCAACGACGGCGAGGACGGCGGAGAGATGCAATCTGGTGGCGATGATCCAGAGCAGAAAGGTCTGGGCAAACTGCATGACATTGCCACCGAGCGTGCCGCTGACGGACAGTGTGAGGCGGCGGATCAGGCGGGCGGCGATAATGCCGAAGATGATGCCGCCAGGGACTGCGAGCGCCAGATGCAGCCCGACTTCTGTATCGAGATGACCGGCCGACTGGATCGCCAGCGCTGCATCGAAGATGAGCAGGGCGGCGGCATCGTTGAACAGGCTTTCGCCGCGCAGGATCGTGTCGGTTTCGCGTGGAATGGACACGGCGGAGAGCATTGCTGTTGCCGCTGCCGCATCCGGCGGGGCGACGATCGCGCCGAGCACCACGGCCGCCGCAATCGGCAGGCCGGCAAAGGTGGAACCGACCCAGGCGACGGATGCGGCGGTGACGATGACGCCACCGATGGCGAAGGCGACGAGCGGCAGCCAGAAGCGCTTTGCCGTGCCGAGCGGGAAATCGAAAGCTGCATCGAGAAGGGCAGGCGCAATGAACAGGGCCAGTGCGGTTGCCGGGTCGATATTGATCACCGGCGTGCCCGGAATGAGCGCTACGGCCGCTCCCGCCAGCGCCAGCATGGAGGGATAGGGCATCCTCAGCCGCCGCGACACCTGCAACAGCATGATCGCCACGAGGATCAGGACGAGAAGGCTTTCGAAGAAGCTCATGTCATCTCCCGACTGAGCGAATAGGGGCAGGCGCTTAACTTGATGATTGTCAGTGATCTGGCACCTGAACTTAGGCCAGCTATCGAATTTGTCGAACGGTAAGTTCGATGGTTTGCGGTTTGCGCTTGGAGCCACCGCTCTCTATCTGATGCGTAGAAACATTCCAGCTTTGTCCAGATGACAGGATCTTCCATGGAACTCGGGCTTCATACATTCGGCGATATGGACGCGGCTGCGCTCGACAAGGGTGTCGAGGGCGCAAGACGGCTGAAAAATCTTCTTGAGGAGATCAAGCTTGCCGATGAGGTGGGGCTCGACGTCTTCGGGTTGGGAGAGCATCACCGTCCCGATTATGTGATCTCGTCGCCTTCGACGGTGCTTGCTGCAGCGGCCGCGATCACCAGAAATATCCGGCTGACCAGTTCCGTCACGGTCTTGAGCTCCGACGATCCAGTTCGGGTATTCCAGCAGTTTTCGACCGTCGACCTGATTTCCGGCGGGCGCGCCGAGATCATGGCCGGGCGCGGGTCGTTCATCGAATCCTTCCCGCTGTTCGGTTACGATCTGGGAGACTATGACGAACTCTTCACCGAAAACCTCGACCTGCTGCTCAAGCTTCGCGACGAGGAAGTCGTTACCTGGAAGGGGCAGATGCGGGCGCCGATCAACGGGCATGGCGTCTATCCACGGCCGTTGCAGGAACAGTTGCCGGTCTGGATCGCGGTCGGCGGCACACCGCAATCGGTCGTGCGCGCCGGTTCGCTCGGCCTGCCATTGGCAATCGCGATCATCGGCGGCGAATATCCGCGCTTCAAGCCGTTTGCCGATCTCTATCGCGAAGCAGGCGAGAATGCCGGCCACGATCCGGCGAAGCTGAAGACGAGCATCAATGTCCACGGTTTCATTGCCGATACGACGCAGGCCGCGGCAGACCAGTTCTACGGTCCGCAGTCCGAGGTGATGAACCGGCTTGGCCGCGAACGGGGCTGGGGCCCGACGAGCCGGGCACATTTCGATCAGGCTCGCTCTGCGCTTGGCAATCTTTTCGTCGGCGAGCCGGAACTGGTGGCCGAAAAGATCATTGCCGCCCACAGCGTGTTCAAGATGGACCGGTTCCTGCTGCAGATGGCGATCGGGCTTATGCCGCACGACCAGATCATGCGCGGCATCGAGCTTTACGGCACGAAGGTGGCGCCGATCGTCAGAAAGGAATTGACCGGATCGGCTGAGCGGGCCACATCGCAGGCGAACTAAAAAGACGAAGACAAGGAAACGACCCGCAATGGTAATCTCCAGTGAAGATGAACTCGACAAGCTGAAAGCGATCGGCCGGCTCTGCGCCCAGGCGATGGAGACGATGGCGAAGTCACTGGAGCCGGGGATCACCACCAAGGAACTGGACGATATCGGCCGCAAGCTGCTTGAGGACAATGGTGCACAATCGGCGCCGGAGACCTGCTACCAGTTTCCCGGCGCGACCTGCATCAGCGTCAACGAAGAGGTGGCGCATGGTATTCCGGGTGGCCGGGTGATCAAGGCGGGCGATCTCGTCAATATCGACGTTTCGGCCGTGAAGGACGGTTTCTTCGGCGATTGCGGCGCATCCTATGCGGTGCCGCCGGTTCGCCGCGAGATCGAAAAGCTTTGCCGCGACGGCAAGCGCGCGCTCTGGACCGGGTTGCAGCAGGTCAAGGCCGGCAACAAGATCGCAGGTATCGGCAATGCGATCGGCGCGTTTGCCAAGAAGAACCGCTATACGCTGATCACCAATCTTTCCAGCCACGGCATTGGCCTGACCCTGCATGACGAGCCGAAGGAAATCCCGACCTGGCCGGAAAAGAGCGAGCGCCGGATCATGGAAGAGGGCCTGGTCTTCACCGTCGAGCCGTTTCTTTCGCTCGGCGGCACATGGGCGGAAGATGGCGACAACGATGATCCGTGGACGCTCTACAGCGACCCGAACGCCCCGACCGTGCAATACGAACACACGATCGTCGCGACCAAGAGCGGGCCGCTTATCCTGACATTGGCGAATTAAGGATTGTCATAAGCCGGTCGCGGCGAAAGCGGCGACCGGAAACGCTTTTAGCGAACGCAGGATTCGGCGCGATTGGCCGCCTCGATAGCGCAATAGAAGGCGCTCACACGCTCTTCGCCTAGATTATCGATCGAGCGGCGCGCATGAATGCGAGCGGCACTTTCCATCAGTTGAGCGAATGCGGCATTGCCGATCAGGTCCGCCTTGCGCAGCTGCGCGATCAGCGGGTCCACCAGCACTTCCGATACGGTCAGGTCACGATCCATTTTGCGCCTCCCGTCTGTTGATTTGGCACGAAGCAGACAATGACGATCATTCGTGTCAACAACAAGACAAATGACCGCATGCGGCGCACCAATTCGTTACTGCACCTGCTTTTCGCGTAGAATCATTCAAAATATTCCGACAACGATGAATAATGCTGATTTGTGCGGCCTATGTTGCGCTGCCATAAGCAGGCCATGGACACGACCGCTCGCTTGAACCTTCGTCTCGTCGGCCTTTCCGGCGCAATCGCCATGGCTGCGGCCATGGGCTTCGGCCGCTTCTTCTACACGCCGGTCCTGCCGGGCATGATTGCAGGGATTCCGATTTCGTCGGCCGATGCGGGTTATATCGCCGCGGGCAATTTTGCCGGATATCTGGCCGGCGCGATTTTGGCGGGGCAGGGCTGGGCGGCCGGGCGTGAAAGAATGATCGCTTTGTCCTCGCTGATGGCGACCGCGATCCTGCTGGCGGCGATGGCGCTCACCACCTCGGTACCGGCATTCGTGGCGATTCGCTTCCTCGCAGGCCTGGCAAGCGCGCTGGCGATGATCCTGACCTCGTCGATCGTGCTTCCCTTTGCACGCAACTGCGGCAGCCGAGGGCATGTTGTGAATTTCCTGCATTTCGGCGGGGTGGGGGCGGGGATAGCACTGTCCTCGGCGCTGGCGCTGATCGTCAATACATCGGCGGGTGATGCGGCGCATGGCTGGCGGATCAACTGGCTGGCGGGTGCCGCGATCACACTTGCGGCGGTGCTTGTCGTGCAATGGATGCTGCCGCGCCCGCATGGCATGACGGAGCGTCGGGTGGAGCCTGCGCTCAGATGGAAGCTGCCGCTGGTGCTGCTGACGACGTCCTATGGCCTGTTCGGCTTCGGTTATGTGATTACCGCGACATTCCTGGTGACGATCGCAAGGCAGGGCGATGCGGGGCCGGTGATCGAATTTCTCGCATGGTTCGTGACCGGCTGTGCCGCTGCCGTGTCACTTCTCGTCTGGCATCCGCTGGCAGTCCGTGCCGGGCTTGCCAGATCCTACACGGTGGCGATGACGGTGCTTGCTATCGGTGTTGTCTGTTCGGTTCTTCTGCCACCGACCGCCGGTGCGCTGTTTGGCGGATTGCTGCTCGGCGCAACCTTCATGGTGATTACCGCCTACGGGTTGCAGCTGGGCGGCAAGCTTGCGCCTGAAAGCCCGCGCCGGGCGCTTGCCGCAATGACGGCGGCTTTCGGCGTCGGGCAGATCGTTGGCCCGCTGGTGGCCGGCTGGGCTGCCGAAAAGAGCGGCAGTTTCGCGCTTCCGACGCTGATCGCGACGGGCGTGCTCGTCGTCTGCGTCGTGTTGGCGGCAATCGTGGCGAAACGTATTCCTTGAGTAGGAACGTGGTTACAAATGCGTAACAAAGCGGTGCGGCCATTGCCGCATCCACGCGATTGCCATAATTTCGCGCCCTAACACCGCACCCCGCAGCTCCGAACTCAGGAAAGCATCCGCTCCGTGTTCCATTCCTTCTTTCCAAGACCGAAATTCTTCTTCATTTCCGCGGCACTCTGGTCCTTCGTTGCCATTCTCGCCTGGTATTTCATTTTCGCAGGGATAGGCGACCGGGCGGGCTTCGGCCTGCCGGAAGGGGCTTCCGAGCCCTATGATCTGACCTATTTCATCATGCCTTCCAACCTCTACTTCTATGCGTATTTTGCGATCTGCCTGCTCATCTTCGGCGCGGCATGGTCGTTCATCGCCAAGGATAATCCGTGGATCGCTTGGTCGGTGTGGGGCTCGCTGCTGATCATCGCGGTCACCTATTTCGGTGTGCAGGTGTCGGTCGTGATCAACAACTGGCGCAGGCCTTTCGGCGATACGCTGATGAACGCGCTCTCGGGCAAGGGGGGAACTGCCTGGGATTTCTACAGCCTGATGATCATCTTCGCCCAGGTTGCCTTCGTCAGCATGTTCGTCTCGATCCTGACGGACTTTTTCACCAGCCACTACATTTTCCGCTGGCGCACCGCGATGAACGATTTCTACATGTCCAAGTGGGAACAGTTGCGGCATATTGAAGGTGCCTCGCAGCGTGTGCAGGAAGACACGATGCGGTTTTCCTCCACGCTTGAAGGACTGGGCATCAGCCTGATCAATTCGGTCATGACGCTTGTCGTCTTCCTGCCGATCCTGTTCGGCCTTTCCGGATATGTGACGGAATTGCCGATCATCGGTGCCATTCCGCATGCGCTGTTCTGGCTGGCTATCTTCTGGGCGGCTTTCGGTACTGTGCTACTGGCAACAGTCGGTATCAAGCTGCCGGGCCTGAACTTCCGCAACCAGCGCGTCGAAGCCGCCTATCGCAAGGAACTCGTTTATGGCGAGGATCATGCCGACCGCGCACAGCCTCTTACAGTGAAGGAACTTTATGCCAATGTGCGCACGAACTATTTCCGCATGTACTGGCACTATCTGTATTTCAACGTCGCCCGCTATTTCTACATCCAGGCGGATGCGCTGTTCCTGCTATTCATGCTGGTCCCGACCATCGTCGCAGGCAAGATCACCTACGGTATCTACCAGCAGATCGCCACGGCCTTCGGTCAGGTTTCGAATTCTTTCCAGTATCTGGTGAATTCCTGGACGACGATTATTGAACTTCTGTCGATTCACAAGCGCCTGAAGGCGTTCGAGGCGGCGATCGACGGTGGTCCGCTGCCGGATATCGACCAGCGCTATCTGGAGCGCGAAGCCGAAGGCGGCGAGATGGCGGCGAACAGGCCGACCTGATCCTCCGTCATAGAAAGCACGCAGTTTTGGCCGCGCCGGATTTATCGATCCGGCGCGGTTCTGCGTTTCGGGGATCGCGTTGGCCTGATGATCGAGAGTGGCCGGTGCGATCTGCCCGTGTTGGGAATGAGGCAGGCAGATATTCGATTGCATTGAGTGGTTCAGGTTTTGCCTGCCCCGACCGCTTCCGATGGCTTTTGGAGGACTTGTCAGGCTCTCCGCTCACACGGTCTGCGACCATCACCGGAACCTGGCTCTTCGAACCCGTTGAGGAGGCCGGTTCGCGTTCCCGGTTTCCCATCCGATGATGGCCCGATTATCGTGCCGGTTTTAGGGGCGGGGACGAGGCGGGGATGAAAAAGACGTAAGCGATTGAAATTTGGAATGCCGGAACGCCTGATCGCGGCATTTATCCACGGTTGGGTGGAAGATTGGTCAGGCCGCGACGGGTGCGCGAAAACGGGCAATCATGCGGTTGAGCGTCCAGCCCATCAGGCAGCCGATAGCAGCGCCTGCGGCCTTGACCACTGCATCGTCGAGATGGGCATGCCGGGTCGGCGACAGGTATTGCAGCAATTCGATGCCTCCGGCGCCGAGGATGACGAGGATGCCGCAAAGCAGCCATTGCCGCGGGTAGGCCAGCATGAAAAGCAGCGCCATGGCGGCAAATGCACCAGCGCGATCGATGTCCACCGAGGCGAAATCCTGCGGGCGCAGGCGTATCGGCGAGACCGTTGCAAAGATGATGGCCGCGAGCGCCAGCCATGGCAGAAGCTTGATCAGGCGTGACGTCATCAATCGTGTCATGAAATTGTAATACCGTGCGCAGGAGATGGTCGGAAGCGGCGTAAGCTACCGAGACTAGGGACAAGAGATAAATATCGTGTGAGCGGCAATTTTGCGGCAGTGCAGCAAATAGCGATTATCCGGCGGAATTGCTGGCGTTTGCCGGTGACGAATGGCGCTCGCCCAGCATGCGGATCGCTTCCGTATAGCTGACGCAGGCGACATCGGTCTGGTTGCAGACTTCCGAGGCGAGCCGTTCCATCGCCCGCCAATAGGCGCCGGCATTCATCTCGACGAAATGCAGGCCGATCTGCATGGGAATGCGATCTCCGTCATACTGCTTGTCGAATGCGGCGCGGAAGGCGGAATAGGCACGTTCCTCGAATTCCGCCGAGCGGCTGGGATTGTCGATGCCGGCCGAGTGGCGGACGAAGAGATTGTAGTCCATGGCGATGATCGGCCGCTGTTGCGGACCTTCGGGGATCAGCGGCAGGCCGAAGCGGATAAGGTCGCCTTTGGTCTCCGGCATCATTGGTCCCTTGGTGACGAGGCTTGCGTCATACTGGAAGCCCGTCTTCTTCTCCGCCTCCGTCATGCCAGCGCTGGTGGAGAAATAGGGCGCGCGGAAACCGCGAATGTCGTTGTCGATGAAGTCGCGCCAGCCCTGCGGCTCGTCGGACGATGCGCCGATCGCTTTCCATGCGTTGGTCATCACGTCGTGGAAACTGGTCATCTCGTGCCGCCATTCGGCCTCGGACCAGTCCTTGCCGTCGAAATGGCCGCAGGTGTGGCTCGATATGTCGTGGCCTTCCTGATGCGCCTGCCAGATATGGCCGAGACGTTCCTTCGCCTCGGGAATATCTTGGGCAAAACCGATATTGGAGCGGCCGGCTTTTTTGTCCGGCCCCTGATACCGGGCCTTGTCTGCGCGTGGGATGACCAGCGTGCAGGAAAGAAAATAGGTGAAATGGGCGTTGTTGTTGCGGGCAAAATCGCGGCTACGCTGCCAAAGGGCATTCGAGCCCGCACCGTCAAAGGAGATCATCAGCAACTGCTTTGGCCTTTGCCCCATATCTTGCGCCATTGCACCTGTCGATAAGGTGAGTGCGGCAAGCAGGGTGGCCAAGGGTCGAAGACGCATCACTATTTCCTGATTCTACGAATGAACTGGCAATATCCGAGTGCTCTTGACCAGCGAATAAGGCGAAGCTTTGATTGCCTACACAGAGGATGCCGCTTATCTGCAATCAACGGCATCAGAACCGCAGCCGAAGCCCGATCGTCAAATACTGGACGCCACCATCTGCATCGCTGACCAAACCATAGCCACCGGAGCGATGATGGAAGCGGATGACAAGCTCTCTCGACTTGTTCTCAGGTAATGCGAAGGTGATTTCCGGGGCGAGATAATGCAGCAGCCGGTCGCCGCGATCATTGCCTGCGCGAGCCTTTTCCTCCTGTGAAATACCGCTGGCGTAGTTGAGGCCGGTGGAGGCAGCTATGGTCGTGTAGATGTAATCGTTCCAGGGGAAATCGCTGTAGCGGAGAAACAGGGCCGCCCACACTTCGGATTCGTGCATGCTGCCAAACCGCTTGCCGACACCGAGTTCGGTTTCGATCGCAAAACGTTCCCGCCAGAAGCTCGCGACCGTACGGGATGCGGACAGGCCGACGAAACCGCTGTCGCCGTAATCCCAGTTTAAAGGGGAGAGATCACCTCGGAGAAAGATGTCCTCCATGGGTGTTTCGACAAACTTGCCCCCGAAAACCATAACGGCACACTTGTCGTCGCAGGGGCCGGTGATGCCGTACCACTGCCAATCTAACCAATCTCCGGCCTCTGCAGATAGTGGACACATAAACATAGCCAGTGTGGCAAAAGCCAGAGCTGCGTAAACTCTTTGCATCGAGCCGACCTCCCGAGTCTCCTCTGAGCGATCGCAATGACGAGATGCAGTCTGTCGGAACGAAGGCGGCAATAAGAGCTAAACACTGGCCGTCATGTCCAGAGATGCATGTCATTGCGCGAAATTTCGCCTTCGAAAGCATACGCTAATTGATTGTGGCGGCAAGGGGCAGAGTAACGCGTCCGTGATCGGTGGGTTTCGAGCTTTATCAGTGCGTTGCTTCAATAAGCTTCCTCGTTTTGCATGGGGGGCCTTACATCCTAAGGAAAATAGGCTAGAAGGCGCTTTCCCGACCAATTGTTTGCCTCAGGCGGAGCTTTGGCCGGACGACCGACCCAGGATTGGCCCCTTGACGCGGGCCGGAGACTTCGATGGCGCATAACGACGACAGTTTTTTCCGTGAAGTGAACGAAGAGCTTCGCTCAGACCAGCTGAAGAACGCCTGGAGGCGTTACGGCCGGATCGCGATTGGTGTCGCGGTGGCGATCGTCATCGGTACGGCCGCCTGGCGCGGTTATGAATATTGGGACAACCATGCCTCTTCGCAGTCTGGCGACCGCTTCATCGCGGCTCTGACGCTTGCTTCGGAAGGCAAGAACGACGAGGCGCTTTCAGCCCTCGCTGCAATCGAGAAGGATGGCACGGGCGCCTATCCGGTACTCGCAAAGATGCGCGCAGCTTCCGTGCAGCAGGCCAAGGGTGATGCGGCTGCTGCCGTCGAGATCTACCGCCAAGTTGGAAACGACAATGCAGCGCCACAGGCTGTCCGCGATCTCGCCAAGATGCGCGCCGCCTTCATTCTGGTCGATACCGGCACTTACGAGCAGGTTGCGGCCGAAGCGGAAATCCTTTCGGCGCAGGGCCATGTTCTGGCCAATTCCGCACGCGAAGCGCTCGGCCTTTCCGCCTACAAGGCCGGAAACATGTCGCAGGCCAAGCAGTGGTTCCAGCAAATCGTAAACGATGCGGGCGCGCCTCGCAATGTTGTCAACCGCGCGCAAATCATGCTCGACAATATCGCCGCCACCGGCAAGGCGCCCTAATTCCGTTGCGGATAAGGGCTTGAGGAAAACACTATGAGCTTCACCGTCGCCATCGTCGGACGTCCGAATGTCGGCAAGTCCACGCTTTTCAACCGTCTGGTTGGCAAGAAGCTGGCGCTTGTCGATGACACGCCGGGTGTTACCCGCGACCGCCGTCCGGGCGATGCGAAGCTCGTTGACCTGCGTTTCACCATCATCGATACGGCGGGTCTGGAAGAGGCCGGTGCCGATACGCTCGAAGGCCGCATGCGCGCCCAGACGGAAGCCGCGATCGACGAGGCGGATCTGACGCTGTTCGTCGTCGATGCCAAGTCCGGACTGACACCGCTCGACAAGACTTTCGGCGAGCTTTTGCGCCGCTCCGGCAAGCCGGTCGTGCTGGTTGCCAACAAGTCCGAAGCCAAGGGATCGGATGGCGGCTTCTACGATGCTTTCACGCTCGGCCTTGGCGAGCCGGTTCCGATTTCCGCCGAACACGGCCAGGGCATGATCGATCTGCGCGACGCAATCGTCGAGGCGATCGGCCGGGAAAGAGCGTTCCCGGAAGACGGTGACGACTTCGAGGCGATCACGGATGTCGACGTCAGGGATTCCGTTCTCGGCGACGAGGCTGACGATGATGCCGAATATGACGAGACCAAGCCGCTGCGCGTCGCCATTATCGGCCGCCCGAATGCCGGAAAGTCGACGCTGATCAACCGGTTCCTCGGCGAAGACCGGCTCCTGACCGGGCCGGAAGCGGGGATTACCCGCGATTCGATCTCGGTCGAATGGGACTGGCGTGGCCGCACGATCAAGATGTTCGATACCGCCGGGATGCGTCGCAAGGCGCGGGTGACTGAAAAACTCGAAAAGCTGTCCGTCGCAGATTCGCTTCGGTCGATCCGCTTTGCCGAAACCGTCGTCATCGTCTTCGATGCGACGATCCCGTTCGAAAAACAGGACCTGCAGCTCGCCGACCTCGTTTTGCGCGAAGGCCGTGCCGCCGTGCTCGCGTTCAACAAGTGGGACCTGATCGAAGATCCGCAGGCGGTTCTGGCCGAGTTGCGCGAAAAGACCGAACGGCTCTTGCCGCAGGCGCGCGGCCTGCGTGCCGTGCCGATTTCCGGCCAGACGGGCTATGGCCTCGACAAGCTGATGCAGGAAATCGTCGCCACCGACAAGGTTTGGAACAAGCGCATCTCGACGGCCAAGCTCAATAAATGGCTGGAAGGAACGCAGGTCCAGCATCCGCCACCGGCAGTTTCCGGCCGCCGTCTGAAGCTGAAATACATGACCCAGGTTAAGGCGCGCCCGCCGGCCTTCATGGTGTCCTGCACACGTCCAGATGCGTTGCCGGAAAGCTATATCCGCTACATGATCAACGGATTGCGCAATGATTTCCAGATGCCGGGCGTACCGATCCGCATCCATTTCAAGGCAGGTGACAACCCGTTCGAGAACCGCAGGAAGAAGCGCTAAGCTTCTTCACTGGCGGATCTGAACCGCTCCCGATATCGCTGAGGTCAACCATCAGGGCGTCAGCTTGCACTTTTTAGTAAATCGTGATGCACTGCATCTCTGGCTTGTGCGGTTGGAGGACCTGCAAGCCGGATTTCGGTCGGGCTACCTTGCAGCGCCGATTCATGATCGGGAGGGTCATCATGATTGCAGTGGGTCTCGTCGTGGCTATCTGTCTTGGTGTCGGCAGTGTTTTCTATTTTCGCCAGCGTGACGGGAATGGCGGCTGAACCGCTGTAATCCTGAAACTCGTTGAAGTGCCTATCGCATCTGCGATGATGGCAGTTCATTCCGCTGCGGGCAACGCACGGTTGGCCTGGGCTTTGAGGACATTGCCGAGAAACTGTTTCGAGGCCGCTTCCCAGGTGTAGCTGCGGGCAAGCCGGCTTGCGTCCTCGCGACGGCAACCGAGTGCTCTCAGGCATGCGGCCTTGAGATCGTCATCCAGCGCACCTGCGCCGGAACCTTGCTCGATGATGTCGACCGGTCCCATGACCGGATAGGCTGCGACGGGAACGCCGCTCGCCAGCGCTTCGAGAATGGTGTTGCCAAACGTATCGGTCCTGGACGGGAAAACGAACACGTCCGCCTGGGCATAGGCGCGGGCGAGATCCTCACCGGTCTTCATGCCGGTAAAGAGGACGTTCGGATAACGTTTCTTCAGTTCAGCCAGGGCTGGGCCATCACCGACCACGACCTTCGAGCCGGGCAGGTCGAGATCGAGGAAGGCGGGAAGGTTTTTCTCGACCGCAACGCGGCCGACGGTCAGGAAAATAGGGCGAGGGAGGTCGAAGGGACGTTCCTCGAGGTTCATCGGGTGAAACGTGGTCTGGTCGATGCCACGGCTCCAGCGCAGGAGATTGCGGATGCCTATCCTCGAAAGTTCACGCTCGAGGCTTGCGGTCGCGACCATGCAGCCATTGCCGGCATTGTGGAACCAGCGGACAAAAGCCTGCATCCAGCGGATCGGAACCGGAAAGCGAGCTGCCACATATTCGGGAAAGCGGGTGTGGTAGCTGGTTGAAAAGGGCATGCCATTCTTCAGGCACCAGCGGCGGGCCATCAGTCCGAGCGGCCCCTCGGTCGCGATATGCACGGCGGTCGGCAGGGTCTTTTCGATTGCGCCAGCGACCTGCGCAAAGGTGGTGACCGAAAGCCGGATTTCTGGATAGGTGGGGCAGGGGATATTGTGAAAATCCTTCGGCGTGACCATGACCACCTCTACGCCCATGCGGGTCAGTTCGCGGTTGGTGTTCTCGATCGAGCGGACGACGCCGTTTACCTGCGGGTACCATGCATCTGTCACGATGGTAATTCTGGTCATGCGTGGCCCAAAGCCTCGTTGCCGATCCGGTGGTCGCTTCCTTGGCGACTCGCGCGAAAGGATGCGGTTACAGCCCTCTATCGGCAAAGTTCATGACAGGCGGATGAAGCATGCCCTGAAGGTCGTTGCATGGCGCTCCTCATCGCCTTCTCATCTGGTTAAACGACACGCACCGTCATTTCGTGTTTGCAGTGCGGCAGGTGAAGTCTTATCTCAGCGGCATATGATGTTGTGAGTGACTTTAGTGACCCTGCGTTTGATCAAGATTGCCGCTGCCGTTCTTATCGCCCCGATTGCCGCTATCGGCATCCATATGGGCGTCAACCAGATGATCGGTAATTTCCATGAAGTCATTCCGGGCGAGCTTTACCGCTCAGGCCAGCCGGGTGACGCGCAGATTGATAAAGCGGCGACGCGATACGGCGTCAAGACGATCATAAACCTGCGCAATGAGCGCCGCGGGGATTGGTATGAGGAAGAGAAGGCGTCGGCCGAAGAGAACGGCGTAACGCTGATCGATTTTCCGCTAAGCTCCGGAAGATTCGTGCCGGTCGAGCAGAGCGAACGGCTGGCCGAAATCATGAGGACGGCAGAAAAGCCGATCCTGATACACTGCGAACACGGCGCCAACCGCACCGGGCTTGCATCGGCAATCTATGTCGGTGCGGTTGCCAAGCGTAGCGAGCTTTTCTCCGAACTGCAGCTTTCACCCTATTACGGGCATATCCCGATCCGCGGCATCGGCCGTTATGCGATGTACCAGTCCTGGGACGAGTTCGAAGAGACGATCGGTTTCTGACCGTCTCTTCTTCTCTATTGGTCTTCGTTACTTCGGCAGCAGATTCGGGCTGATCAGTGCGCCGTGATGGCAGATGACGGTGGATGCGACAGCGGCACCATATGCGGCTGCTTCTGACGGCGTGCCGCCCTTGGCGAGACTGGCCAGAAAACTGCCGTTGAAGCTGTCGCCGGCGCTTGTCGTGTCGACGACCTTGTCGACCTTGACCGACGGGACATGGACGACGGGCGTGGAGCCGAATGCAAGCGTAACACCACCTGGGCCATCCTTGACCACGACGTTCTCGACACCCAGTGCCTTGTAGCGGGCAATCGTTGCGGCCACGTCCTTGTCGCCGAAATGAACGGCTTCGTCATCGAAGCTCGGCAATACGAGCGTCGAGGCGCGGGCGCCGTCTTCGATCGTCTTCAGCATATAGTTCTTGTTTGACCACAGGCGCGGGCGAATGTTCGGGTCGAAGACGACCGTCTTGCCGGATGCCTTGGCACGGCGGGCCTCCGCGAGAAGCGTATCGACTGCTTCCGGTGCCAGAATGCCAAGCGTGATGCCGGAGAAATAGATGATCTGAGCACTCTCCATCGCGGCACGCAGGTGATCGGCGTCGTCGGCCAGCTTTTTTGCTGCAGCGGTGTCGCGCCAGTAGCTGAAGGTGCGCTCGCCGTCCTTCAATGTGATGAGGTAGAGACCGGGCGTCTTGCCAGCAATGCGCAGGATTTGGCTGGTGCCGATACCGGCGCCGTCCATCATGGCGAGCATTTCATTCGACATCGGATCATCGCCGACTGCGGTGAAATAGTCGATCGACCAGTCTGAAGGGAAGCAGGCGCGGGCATACCAGGCCGTGTTCAACGTATCGCCGGCAAAGCCCTTGCGCAGCAGGCCTTCACCCGCCTGCGACAGTTCCACCATGCATTCGCCAATAGAAAGAAGTCTGCCTGCCAAAATATCGTCCCTCCGGTAAAGTCCTGTGGTCGCATAAGCTTTCGCACCGTGTCTGACAAGTCCGTGCGGGGGGCTCAATACGCGTTGTCTTTTGTCGCAGGGGCTCTAGGTTGGGGCTGGAACATCGCATAAGGGAGCATGATCGTATGGCGACGGAAGTGCAGAAGAAAGCCGTAGGCGCAGGCACGGACTGGTGGCGCGGGGCGGTGATCTACCAGATCTATCCGCGTTCATTCCAGGACACGACCGGCGACGGACTAGGCGATATCAAGGGCATTACCCGACGTCTGGCCCATGTCGCCTCGCTTGGCGTCGATGCAATCTGGCTGTCGCCCTTCTTCACCTCGCCGATGGCCGATATGGGCTATGACGTTTCCGATTATTGCAATGTCGACCCGATGTTCGGCACACTTGCCGATTTCGACGAGATGATCGACGAAGCGCACCGGCTGGGCCTGAAGGTCATCATCGACCAGGTAATCTCCCACACATCCGACCGGCATCCGTGGTTCATCGAAAGCCGCACCAGTCGCACCAATCCCAAAGCCGACTGGTTCGTCTGGGCCGACCCGAAGCCCGACGGCACAGCGCCGACCAACTGGCTCTCCATCTTCGGCGGGCCGGGCTGGGAATGGGATGGCGTGCGCAAGCAATATTACATGCATAATTTCCTGATTTCGCAGCCGGATCTCAACTTCCACAATCCCGAGGTTCAGGACGCGCTGCTGGATACGGTGAAATTCTGGCTCGATCGTCGGGTGGACGGGTTCCGGCTCGATACGGTGAACTATTATTTCCACGACAAGCAACTGCGGAACAACCCGCCGATGGTCTATGACACCGATGGCGCGGGCATGGAGACCGATACCAATCCGTATTCGATGCAGAACCATCTCTACGACAAGACGCAGCCGGAAAATATCGCTTTCCTGAAGCGCCTTCGGGCATTGCTCGATACCTATGATGACCGGATGACCGTGGGTGAGGTGGGTGATGGACCCCGCTCGCTGAAAACCCTTGCGGAATATACGACCGGCAGCGACAAGCTGCATATGTGCTACACGTTCGACTTTCTGGGCCCTGCCTTCGATGCGGGTTACATCCGCAAGATCATGACGACGGTGGCGGACACGGTGAGCGAAGGCTGGGTCTGCTGGGCTTTTTCCAATCACGATGTCATCCGTCACGTCACCCGTTTCATCGAGACGCCTGAGGAACAGGATCGGGTCGCCAAGCTGTCGATCAGCCTGATTTCGGTCTTGCGCGGTTCGATCTGCCTATATCAGGGCGAGGAACTGGGGCTGACCGAAGCGGAGCTTGCCTTCGAGGATCTGCGCGATCCCTATGGCATCCGCTTCTGGCCGGCCTTCAAGGGCCGCGACGGATGCCGTACGCCGATGGTGTGGGAGGCAAAGGCTCCTCATGCGGGCTTTACCGGGGGTTCCACGACATGGTTGCCGGTGCCGAATGAGCATGCCGCCCGCGCGGTCGATGTGCAGGAGAGGCTGGCGACATCCGTGCTCGCTCACTACCGGGCGACGCTCGCCTTCCGCAAGGCGCATGCGTCGCTCGTCGATGGCGACATGGCGTTCATCGAGACCAACCAGGATCTGCTGGCCTTCACACGCGAGAAGGACGGGGAGCGGCTGTTGTTCGTGTTCAACCTGACACGCGAGAGGCAGAAGTTCACGCTGCCGGCACGGTTCGCTTCCGTGACGCCGCTGGACATGCCGGGGTTCGTGTCGCGGCTGGAGAACGAGGCGGTGGTGCTGGATGCAGTGGACGTGTTCTGCGCACGGGTTTGAAGGCTAACTTGGAGGGCGGGCGCCAGTTTGCCACGCTCTTATCCTCGGGCTTGTCCTGAGGATAAGAGCGCATCACCAGAACTGGGACGGCAGTAGATCCTCGGGACAAGCCCGAGGATGACGACCTATCAAATGGAAAGGCCCGCGAGCGATCGCGGGCCTTTGTTATTTTATCATTCAGGCAATCGCCGAATCTCAGTCGAAATGCAGTTCGCGCTCGCCCTGTTCGTCGCGGATGCAGGTCTGCAGGCCGATCTTGTTCAGGATGTTGAGGAACGGGCGCGGGGCCAGTTCTTCGACGTTTGCCATCTTCTTCACATCCCATTCGCCGGTGGCGACTAGCATTGCTGCTGCGACCGGGGGAACGCCGGCGGTGTAGGAAATGCCCTGGGAGCCGACTTCGTTAAAGGCTTCCTTGTGGTCGGCGACGTTGTAGATGAACACCGTGCGTTCCTTGCCGTCCTTCAAACCCTTGACGAAGTCACCGATGCAGGTCTTGCCTTCGTATTCCGGCGCCAGCGACGACGGATCGGGCAGGCAGGCTTTTACGACCTTGAGCGGAACGACTTCGTCACCATTGGCGAGCTTCACCGGCTGCTCGGAGAGAAGGCCGATGTTTTTGAGAACGGTGAATACGTTGATATAGTGATCGCCAAAGCCCATCCAGAAGCGCACATCGGCGCCTTCCATGTTCTTGGCCAGCGAATGCACTTCGTCATGGCCGCAGAGATAGGCGCGACGCGTGCCGACGACCGGCAGGTCGTAGTCCTTGCCAATTTCGAACATCTTGTTGACGTTCCATTCGCCGCCCTGCCACGAATAAACGACGCCCGTGAATTCGCGGAAATTGATTTCCGGGTCGAAATTGGTGGCGAAATACTTGCCGTGGCTGCCGGCATTGATGTCGACGATATCGACGTCGGTGACGGTGTCGAGATACTCGTCCTTGGCGAGGCGCGCGTAGGCGTTGACGACGCCCGGATCAAAGCCGGCGCCGAGGATGGCGGTGATGCCCTTTTCCTTGCATTCGGCAGCACGCTTCCACTCGTAGTTACCGTACCACGGCGGGGTCTCGCAGATTTTGTTCGGCTCTTCGTGGATGGCGGTGTCGATATAGGCGACGCCGGTATCCATGCAGGCGCGCAGCACCGACATGTTCAAGAAAGCGGTGCCGACGTTGATGACGATCTGGCTGCCAGTCTTGGTGATGAGCGCCTTGGTGGCTTCGATGTCGAGAGCATCGAGAGCGTGACCTTCGAGCACTCCAGCCTGCTTCATCGCCTTCTTTTCGTGAACCGAAGCGATGATGGCGTCGCATTTCGACTTGGTGCGCGATGCGATATGGATGTCACCGAGGACATCGTTGTTCTGCGCACACTTGTGGGCAACGACCTGTGCGACGCCGCCGGCGCCTATGATGAGCACGTTCTTTTTCATTCTGGGGACCACTCCTTGCGTCCAATCGTCAGACGAGTCTTTACCTGTGGGCCTTTGGCCCTTTCTGATCAGGAAAGGCTCTGTTCGTAGTCCGTGTAGTCAAACTCACGGACCGTCCTGAGGCTGCCATCCAGTTCCCGGATGGCGATTGCCGGCATTTTCACGCCGTTAAACCAGTTTTTCTTGACCATCGTGTAGCCGGCAGCATCCTGGAACGAGATGCGGTCGCCGACCTTTACTTCTTCGGGGAAATCGAATTCCCCGAAGATGTCTCCGGCAAGGCATGACTTGCCGCAGACCATCGCACGATGGGGTCCCTGGTTGGGGTGAACCTTGGCATTCTCACGATAGATCAGGAGATCCAGCATGTGCGCTTCGATGGAACTATCCACCACGACTAGGTTCTTGCCGTTGTAAAGCGTGTCGAGGACGGTGGTTTCCAGCGTCGTCGATCTGGTGATCGAGGCTTCGCCCGGCTCCAGATAGACCTGGACGCCATATTCGCCCGAAAAACGCTTGAGGCGCTCGGCAAACTGGTCGACCGGGTAATCATCGCCGGTGAAATGGATGCCGCCGCCGAGCGAGACCCATTCGGCCTTTTTCAAAAGCGGTGCAAATTTTTGCTCGATATCGCCGAGCATGCGGTCGAACAGGGCAAAATCCTTGTTCTCGCAGTTGTTGTGGATCATGAAGCCGGTGATCATGTCCATGACCGGTTCGACCTTGGCCAGATCCCATTCGCCCAGCCGCGAGAAGGGGCGGGCGGGGTCGGCGAGGTCAAAGGACGATGAGGATACGCCGGGGTTGAGGCGCAGGCCGCGGGTGATGCCCGACGACTGGCTCTCGAAACGCTGCAGTTGGCCAATCGAGTTGAAGATGATCTTGTCGGCGTGCGACACCACCTCGTCGATCTCGTAATCGGCATAGGCGACCGAATATGCGTGGGTTTCCTTGCCGAAACGCTCGTGGCCGAGGCGGACTTCGTTGAGCGACGAGGAGGTCGTGCCGTCCATGTAGTCGCGCATGAAATCGAAGACGGACCAGGTGGCGAAGCATTTCAGCGCCAGTAACGCCTTGGCGCCCGACTTCTCACGTACAGTGGCAATCCGTTCCATGTTCTGGAGCAGCTTGGACTTGTCGATGAGGTAGTAGGGAGTCTGCAGCATTTCGCGTGATCGGCCTTCTTACGGTTCTTCTAAAACTTGAAGGGGCCTATTGCCTGACGCAGATGACATCTTCAAGACCCTATGGCTTTTCGGGGTAAAGAAAAGCCCCGCAGCGAGGCTGCGGGGCTTGGTGTTTTCTAATTTCTACGTTTCATTCGGGGATAAGCCGTTCGTATTCCTCACGCAGTTTCAGCCAGCCCTGCCAGAAAGGTTCCGGTTTGCGGCCGGAGGCTTTGGCGGCAAGAATATCGAGATGCATGTGCCAGCCGGCGCCGACCATGGTCATGTTTTTGCGGTCGGAAATGCGCTTGTGGACGAGGGTGAGAAGGACGTCCGAACCTATCGCCTTCAACTCGATCGCCACTTCGCCGCGGGGCGGCCAGGTGAAGGCCAAGCGGTGGGGGGCATCGAAGAGGAGGATATCGCTGGTCATCCGCTGTTCTTCCGGAAAACCTTCCGGGCGTGCCTCCGCTCCATCGGTCAATTCATCGTTACGCCAGACGAGTTCGAATGTGCCGCCGGGTGTTTCCGGCATGATGCCGGAGGCAAGCCATTGGCGGCGCAAATCGCTATCGGTCAGGTAATCCCAGATCCTCTCGATCGGGCCGGGCAGCTTACGCTGAATGGTGATCTCGGCAGGTGCCGTCACGGTTCCATATTTTTCCAATAGATTCATGCTGTTCATCGGTCTTCTCCCAGTTTTGATTCAGGTGTCATTTCCAGGTTTCGATGGGGGCATCTTGGCGTTTTGATCGGCTGCGGCCTTGCGAGCGTCGTCCTGCTTCAGCAGGTGCTCCAGCGCATCCAGACGAGTCGTCCAGAAATGTTCGTAGAAAGAGAGCCATTCATGTGCGGTGGCGAGCGGACCGGGATCAAGCCGGCAGAGATGGGTGCGGCCCTGGATTTCCCGCCGCACCAGACCGGCGCCTTCCAGCACCTTGATATGTTTCGATGCGGCCGCAAGCGACATGGCGTGCGGTTCTGCCAGCTGCCCGACCGTGCGTTCGCCTCGCGTCAACTCGCGCAGCATATGGCGACGGGTGGCGTCGCTCAGCGCATGGAAGACGGTGTCGATCTTGTGAGTGTATAATTCAACCATGTGGTTGAATGTGTGCCTCTTTATTTTGATTGTCAACCGATTGGTTTAATATTTGCGAAGTAGAGGAACTGAGTTCGCATTTCAGCCCTTTGTCCCAATTCCCAAAGTCGACAAGCCGTCATATCGTGGCGCCGCGCCGGGGGCTGGGACAGCCACGTGCCGCATCCAAAAGACTTCGCATGCATTTTGCCAGATCAACTTGAGGGAAAATCATGAGCAGCAGTTTCATCACCACCAAGGACGGCACGCAGATCTTTTACAAGGACTGGGGATCGAAGGACGCCCAGCCGATCGTCTTCCATCATGGCTGGCCGTTGTCCGCCGATGACTGGGATGCGCAGATGCTGTTCTTCCTTCACGAGGGATATCGAGTAATCGCGCATGACCGGCGCGGGCACGGGCGTTCCAGCCAGACGGAAACCGGTAACGAGATGAACACCTATGCCGCCGACATGGCGGAACTTGCGGCGCATCTCGACTTGAAGGGCGCAATCCATGTCGGCCATTCGACCGGAGGCGGGGAGGTGACGCGCTATGTCGCCAAGTTCGGCCAGCCGCAGGGCCGTGTTGCCAAGGCAGTGCTGATCGGGGCGGTGCCGCCGATCATGGTGAAAAGCGACAAGAACCCCGGCGGGTTGCCGCTCGAAGTGTTCGACGGGTTCCGCAAAGCGCAGGCGGCGAACCGGGCGCAGTTCTTCCTCGATATCCCGACCGGCCCTTTCTACGGCTATAACCGGCCGGCAGCGGAGGTTTCCGAAGGGGTGATCCGCAACTGGTGGCGGCAGGGTATGATGGGTGGCACCAAGGCCCATTACGACTGCATCAAGGCGTTTTCGGAAACGGATTTTACGGAAGACCTCAAGGTGATCGATGTTCCGGTGCTGGTCATGCACGGGACGGATGACCAGATCGTGCCGTTCGAGGATTCCGCGCCGCTCTCGTCCAAGCTTCTGAAGAACGGGGTGCTGAAAGTCTATGACGGGCTGCCGCATGGTATGGCGACGACCCATGCGGATATCATCAATGCCGATCTGCTGGCGTTTTTTAAGGGGTAGGCGGACGCTGCTGTGGTTTGCCCCTCACCCTAACCCTCTCCCCGTAATGACGGGGAGAGGGGACGTGGCCGATTTCGGCACTGAGGTTGCGGCTGGTGTCCTTCTCCCCGCTTGCGGGGAGAAGGTGCCGGCAGGCGGATGAGGGGCTTTGGGTGAGGCGAATTTGGGCCCCTTAAATCAGCTGGAACTTGTCGACATCGACCATGCCCCTGTCCGAAATCTTCAGGTGCGGGATCACGGGCAAGGGCAAAAACGCCACCTGCAGGAAAGGTTCTTCCAGAGTCGTTCCAAGAGCATAGGCGTGTTTTCTCAAGTCGTGCAGGGTGTCGCGAACCCACTCATACGGTTCGAGGCTCATCAGGCCGGCAATTGGGAGTGCGATCTCGCCGGTGACCCTGCCGTCCTCGACGACGACGAAGCCGCCGTTGATTTCTCCCAGCCGGTTGGCGGCGAGCGCCATGTCGTCTTCGGATACGCCGACGACGCAGATATTGTGGCTGTCATGGCCGACTGTGGAGGCGATCGCGCCCTTCTTCAGGCCAAAGCCCTGGACGAAGCCGTTGGCGTGGTTGCCGTTCTTGCCGTGGCGCTCGATGACGGCGACCTTGATGATGTCGCGATCAAGATCGACGCCTGCCTGGTTTCCGGCGGCGGGAAGGCGGTAGCGGCGGTGTTCGGTGATGATTTTTCCGGGCATGACGCCGATGACCGGGGTTTCCGATTCCGAATAGGGGACGCCGAACTGCATGGCCTGGACGGGACGCGCCTTGACGCTATCAAGGCCGACCGGGGCGATCGGCTTGCGGGTGGCGAAGAGCTCGTCGGTCACGCGGCGGCCGGCGGAGAAAACGATCTCTGCCTTGCAGTTTTCGAGCGTGTCGACAATGACGAGATCGGCGCGCCAGCCGGGCGCGACGAGGCCGCGATCGGTGAGGCCAAAGGCTTTTGCTGCCGAGATCGAGGCGGCGCGATAGATTGCAAGCGGTTCGACGCCCGCCTTGATCGCTGTGCGGATCATGTAGTCGAGATGGCCCTGTTCGGCGATATCGAGCGGATTGCGGTCGTCGGTGCAAAGCGCCAGATAGGGCGACAAGCGCTCGGTGATGATCGGCATCAGGGCTTCGAGATCCTTGGAGACCGAGCCTTCGCGGACAAGCACGTGCATGCCCTTGCGGATTTTTTCGAGCGCTTCTTCGGCGGTGGTGCTCTCGTGTTCGGTGCGGATGCCTGCGGCAAGATAGCCGTTCAGATCATTTCCACGCAGAAGCGGGGCGTGGCCGTCGATGTGATCGCCGTAAAAGGCATCGAGCTTGGCGAGGCAGATTGGATCCTTATGGATGACGCCCGGAAAATTCATGAACTCGGCAAGGCCGATGACTTTTGGATGATCGCGGAAGGGCAGGAGCTTTTCGATTGGCAGATCGGCGCCGGCGGTTTCCAGATGCGTGGCTGGTACGCAGGAGGAAAGCTGGACGCGGATATCCATGATCGTTTCGAGAGATGAATCGAGGAAATAGCGGATGCCTTCTTCACCGATGACATTAGCGATCTCGTGCGGATCGCAGATCGCGGTCGTCACGCCATAGGGCAGGACGCAGCGGTCGAATTCGTGGGGCGTGACGAGAGAGCTTTCGATATGCAGATGCGTATCGATGAAGCCGGGGACGACGATCTTTCCGGAAATGTCGATCTCGGTCTTGCCGGTGTAATCGCCGCAAGTGCCGACAATACGATCGCCGCAGATGGCGATGTCGGAGGCGACAAGCTCACCGGTGACGAGATCGAAGAATTTGCCGCCTTTCAGCACGATATCCGCGGGCTCGCGGCCGGTGCCCTGATCGATGAGGGTTTCGAGGCGCGTGGTCATGGGGTGCTCCTGGCAGTTTCGATTCCCCCTACTTAGCCCTTCAATGTGAAAACGGGGAGAGGGAACCGGAAATACCCTGTTTATGGCGCAGTGACCCTGACATTGCCGCCGCAGAGTATCGTGGCGACGGTCTTTCCCTTGAGGCTGACGCCGTTCTCGATCAGGCCTGCAAGGCCGGCAACGCCTGCCTCTTCGACGACGAGGCCATAATGGGTGAGAGAGAAATCCCGCGCACTGCGGATCGCCTCCTCGCTGACGGCCCAGACCTCATCGACCGTCGTCCTCATGCAATCCAATGCATAGGGCACGCATTCGCGCACGGCGATGCCGTCGGCGGCGGTATCGGCCGTTTCTGTCGAGACGATCCGGCCGGTTTCCCACGACTGTTTCATTGCCGGCGCATTGGAAGCGACGATGCCGATCACTTTGCAGGCTGGTGCCTTGGCCTTGATCCATGTGCCGATGCCGGTCAGCAGTGCGCCATTGCCGAGCGGGACGATGATGGCGTCGAGGGCGACGCCTTCTTGCGACAGGCGTTCGGTGATTTCCAGCGCGATCGTGCCGGCACCATCGGCGATGGTGCGCAGGGCGCCGTCTTCGACGAAGGGGCAGCCGTGTCGGTCGGCATAGGCGCGGGCGGCAGCCTTGGCGGCATCGAAATCATCGCCTTCGAGCCGCACTTCCGCTCCGAGCCGGCGCATAGCCTCCACCTTGCCGGGATTGGCAGTGGTGGCGGAGAAGATCACCACCTTGCGACCGCGGGCGCGGCCGGCATAAGCGAGGCCCTGGCCGAAATTGCCGGCCGAGGCGGAAACGACCGGATGATCGCTAGGCTGCTCGCTCTGCATCCACCAGTCGGTGCCGCGGCCCTTGAAGGAGCGGATAGGGTTGAGCGTTTCCACCTTGGCGAACAGCCGCAGGCCGAGTTCGGCATTGGCCGGCTGCTGTTCGATCAGCGGGCTGTTGGTAAAAACCGGATCAATGGCGCGGAAGGCGGCCAGAATGCCGTCGGCGGAGGGAGCGAGCTGTTGTTGAGTCATTTCAAAAGCATGGCAAGGAAAAGCTGGCGTTATTCCTGAATATATCGGAGCATGCGGAAATATCTCCCGATTACCGATTTGAGATGGGAAAATTACCCATGGCGTTGACCAAGGCGGACCGCAATATCCTCAGGCTGATGCAGCAGGACGCTACCATCACGCTGAGCGAGCTCGCCGAGCAGGTAGGACTGTCGCCGTCCTCGGCACAGAGGCGGCTGCAGAAGCTGCGCGAGGACAAGGTGATCCTGCGCGATGTTTCGATTGTCGATCCGAAGAAAGTCGGCGGCGCTGTCTCGATGCTGGTCGAGGTGGAACTGGAGCGTGACCGGCCCGAGCTTCTGCCGCCTTTCCAGCGCTGGGTGGCGGAGACGCCGGAGGTGCAGGAGGCTTGGGGCACGTCCGGGCGAGGGGATTATACGCTTGTGATTCTTGCTCAGTCGGTGGATCACTTCGATGCGCTGGCCGACCGGATGATGGAGCTCAATCCGAATATCCGCAAATTCACCACCAGCGTGGTGCTGAAGACGCTGAAACGCGGGTTGGTCGTGCCGGTGGAGTGATGTCGCAGGGGGCTGATGGGGTTTCCCTGTGGCGGTGATGAACCTCAAACGAAAACGGGCGCCCGAAGGCGCCCGCTGAGTGTTTTTTTGGATACGATTACTCGGCGGCGACGATCTTGCCGCCTTCCCACTTGTAGAGCGAGAAGCTCTGCGAGGTGAGGTCGCCGGTTTCGCCGTAGGTGAGCTGGCCGATGGCGGTCGGGATGGCGGAGCCGTCCTTCAGGGCTGCGGTCACGGCTTCTGCGTCTTCGGCGGTCTTTGCCTTTTCGATGCCGGCCTTGATGACCTGGACAGCGGCGTAGGCATTCAACGTAAAGGCTTCGGCCGGGATGTTCTTGGCGGCGAGCGAATCTGCTGCTGCCTTCGAATCCGGGCTCTTCAGCGCGTCGGATGCGTTGGTAAACAGCGTGCCGGCTGCCGCTTCGTTGCCGATCGTCCAGTATTCGGAGTTCGACAGGCCGTCGCCGCCGATGATCTGGGCATTGAGCGAGAGATCACGCAGCTGGCGGGCCAGAAGTCCGCCTTCCGGATGGTAGCCGCCAAAATAGATCACATCGACTTTTTCCGACTTCAGGCGGGCGGTCAGCGCGCCGAAATCCTTGTCGCCGGGGGTAACGGCTTCGTTGACCACTTCGGTGGTGCCGCCTGCGTTCAGGGTTGCCTTGAAGGCGTCTGCGAGGCCCTTACCGTAAGCGCCCTTGTCGTTGATGATGGCGACGCGCTTGTCCTTGAGCTTGTCGAGCACGTATTTGGCGGCAACTTCGGCCTGCTGGTCATCGCGGCCGCAGGTGCGCAGAACGTTTGCGAGGTCACGCTTGGTGAGATCCGGCGCGGTTGCGGTCGGGGTGACCATGAGTATGCCGTTTTCGGCAAGGACGTCGGAAACGGGAATGGAAACGCCCGAGGTGACCGGGCCGACGACGAAGTGAATGCCTTCGCCGACGATCTGGTTGGCGGCAGAAACGCCCTGCTTCGGTTCGCCGGCGTCGTCGGCCAGTTTCAGCACGACCTTTTCGCCAAGAATGCCGCCTGCCTTGTTGATGTCGTCAACGGCCGTCTGCGCGCCATTCTTGACCTGATCACCGTAAGCGGCGACCGGGCCGGTCAGCGGTGCGATGAGGCCGATGGTGATGTCGGCATGAGCGAGCGGTGCAAAGGCCAGCGAGGCAGCAAGTGCTGCCGTGATTGTCTTCAATGTCATGTCTGTCTCCTTGGGGCATCGGCAGAATTCTTTGGCGGGCCTCCCTGGCCGCCGTTCACGACGTTCGGCGCGTCCTGCCGCAGCCGCAAACGCGGCGTGCAGGATTGGACGTACAAAACCTCGGCCTCACCGCGGCCATGTTTGGCTCGCGCATCCGGCAGCAATTTTTGTAGAAATCTTGAGGCCGTCGCGCAAGAAGATAACCGAAACTGCGACACTTCGGTGGGGATATTTCAAGGCGAGGTTGAAGAGATGCGGGGATGACCTGCGTCTGCAAATTCAGCACTGCTCGCAGGGCGCTGTTGGATCTCGCCACGAAGCGACGCCGGAGATCAAGCGATGCCCGGTGTATTCGATATCAATCAGACAATCCCTTGTTGTGCGATCTTGATGCACAAAAGCAAAAAAGCCCGGGTGTTGCCCGGGCATCTTTTTTAGACCGATCCAAAAGGATTATGCAGCTGCGGAGGTTTTCCGCTCGGCGGCAATGTAGATGTCCTCAAGACTGTCGAGGATCTTCAGCACCGATTCCGAAGAGCTGGAATAATAGATCGTCTGTGCGTCGCGCCTGGTCTTTACCAGCTTTTGTGCGCGAAGCTTTGAGAGATGCTGTGACAAGGCAGACTGGCTCAAGCCGACGCGCGTCGCCAGTGCACCCACTGCCACCTCTCCCTTAACCAGGCAGCAGAGAATCATCAGCCGCTTGGGGTTGGCCATTGCCGACAGCAGGCCCGCTGCTGCGTTTGAATGCTCAGAAAGTGCTACCTTATCCATAAGTTCTCTTCACCTCGTCTCCAAAGTGGCCGCGCAATTCACCAAATATTCTTATCCGGTGATGTTAGGCGGCACAGGCGGAATTTGTACATCCCCTAAATTTCGGGTAGTTCAAGCTACATTTTAGTTTATTTGCAGATATAATGTATGACGTCTTCCGGCAAGTCTAGTCGATGCTGAAACTCGTGCCGGACGAGTACATCGCTCGAAACGAGGTCAATCCCGGCGGGATCAACCAATCCGAATCTCCAATTCTTGTCTCCAAGCCCCAGGCGATGCGCAAAATTCGCAGCTTCCAAAGGCTTTTCTGCCAGTTCGTTCTGCAGTTTCAGCCACGATGATTCGTCTGCCGAGAGCGGAAAAAGCAAATCTTCGCCACCCAATGCATAGGCGCGCCCGAAGCCTCCGTTCAGCGACGCTTGAACGGGAACCAATCGGTAAAACCTGAAATCAGGAAAATCGACGTAAAGTTGCGCCTTGGCATGGCGTCTCAGGAAACGCGCGCGAATCCTTTGATGGATTACGCTGTCCCTGGCAACCGGCTGGGCCTCGCAGAAAACGGTAATACGGGCATGGGCCAGCGGATCACCCTTACCCGGTTCGCCTGCAAGCAGTGAGCAACGAGAATCGTCCTTCAGGCCTTTGGTGTGGCCCGAGAGGGCAGAAACGAGCACGACCGGAACACCATCGAGATCGATGGCCGTCAATGCCCTGCTCACGGATGGAAAGCCGGTTACCGGATCAAGAACACCGAGTGACATGTAGCGTGCACTGCGCAGAAGCGTGCGAGCAAGCTCGCGTGCCTCGTCATCTGTCGGGCGCAATAACTGGGCCTGTTCGGCCATCCGTCACTCTCTGGTTGAATTTCGAGGTTTGAATTTTGATAATGCTTTATTTTCATATCATTTAATTCACTGCCGCAAAAGAGGCCTTGCCGCGTCAAGTTTGCGCACCATCTACTTGCGGTTAACGTTCATCTATCCACGGTTGTCGCGCAGCCGATGCCGTGTGAGGCCGGTGACAACATCATCGGCGGTTATCGAGCCGACCACGCTGCCGTTATCAACGATGGCGATGGTGCCGCGCTGACGAGCCAGCCCATCCATGATGTCGATGAGAGGCGTATCCGGAGAGGCGGAAGCGGAGATCGGGACCGTGCTTGCCACGGCCGAGACGCCTTTCGTCATGATGTCGCCCGCCGTCAGCATGCTGATCGGGTTCATGTGGCGGACGAAATCGGCGACGTAATCATCAGCCGGATCGCGGACAATTTCCTGCGGCGTGCCGCACTGGATGATCTGGCCGCCTTCCATGATGGCGATGCGATTGCCGATGCGGAAGGCTTCGTCTAGGTCGTGGCTGACGAAGAGGATGGTCTTTTTCAACCTGTGCTGGAATTCCAGCAACTCATCCTGAAGTTTTGTGCGGATCAGCGGGTCTAGTGCCGAAAAGGGCTCGTCCATCAACAGGATGGGAGCGCCGGTGGCGAAGGCACGGGCTAGGCCGACTCGCTGCTGCATGCCGCCTGAAAGCTCTCCGACGCGTCGGTCCGCCCATTGGCTGAGGCCGACCAGTTCAAGCTGTTCACCGATTCGCCGCTTGCGCTCCGTTTCCGATACACCCGCAAGTTCGAGGCCGAAGCCGACATTTTCGGCAACCGACCGCCACGGCAGAAGTCCGAACTGCTGGAAGACCATGGAGACCGTGTGCATGCGCAGTTCGCGCAGTGTTCGGGCGTTGGCCCTGTAGGGATCGACCGGGCCGGCGGGTGTCGCGACGCTGACGTTGCCGCGCACCACGGGAGCAAGGCCATTGACTGCGCGCAGAAGCGTGGACTTGCCAGAGCCGGAAAGTCCCATCAGGACGAGGATTTCTCCTTCGCGGATCGACAGGGAGGCATTGGAGACGCCGACGACGATGCCGGTCTGAGCACTGATCTCGTCGCGGCTTCGGCCAGCATCGAGCAGCGGCAGCGCGGCTTTCGGCTCGTTGCCGAACACGATGTCGACATTGCTGAATGTGACGCAGTCTCGGGTCGAGGTGACGGTCATGGCGCATCTGCCTTTCCGCTCTTGAACAGGCGATCGAGGATGATGGCGAGGATGACGATGCAGAGCCCGGCTTCGAAGCCACGGGCGATGTTGACCGTGTTGAGCGCCCGCACGACCGGCACGCCCAAGCCATTTGCACCGACAAGCGCGGAAATGACGACCATGGACAGGGACAGCATGATGGTCTGGGTCAGGCCCGCCATGATCTGCGGCATCGCGTAGGGGAGTTCCACCTTGCGCAGCACCTGGCCGGATGTGGCGCCGAATGCGACGGCCGCTTCGGTAAGCGCCCCCGGCGTGGAAATGATGCCGAGGCGGGTAAGCCGGATCGGTGCGGGAATGGCGAAGATGACGGTGGCAATCAGGCCCGGCACCATGCCGAGGCCGAAAAGGATGAGTGCGGGGATGAGATAGACGAAGGTCGGGATGGTCTGCATCAGGTCGAGGACCGGGCGCATGCCCTGATAAATCCATTCACGCCGTGCCGCTGCGATGCCGAGCGGTATGCCGATCGCCATGCTGACTACGGTGGCCGCCAGCACGAGCGCCAGCGTCTCTGTCGTTTCCTTCCAGTAGCCGAGATTGTAGATCAGCAACAAGCCGAGACAGGTGAAGGCTGCGACGCCGAATGAGCGGCGCAGGCCGTAGGCAAGGGCGGTGAAGATCGCGATGAGCAGAAACGGGTGCGGATATTGCAGCACCGCCAGAAGCGCGTCGATCACCTTCGACAGAATATGCGACAGCCAGTCGAAAAACCAGCTTGCATTGCCCGTCAGCCAGTCGACGGCATTTTTCGCCCAATTGCCCAGGCGCAGCTTTCCACTCGAGTCAACGAGCCAGTCGGGTAGCCAGTTCACGTCCGGTACCACCTCAAAATATTAAACGGGCAGGGGACAAGGGCCGGAGAACCGGCCCTTGCCGTCGAACGATCAGAGACCGAGTTCTGCCTTGACGGCATCAAGGCCCGGCTTGCCGTCCTTGGTCGTGACACCGGCCAGCCATGGCTCGATCGCTGCGCCATTGGCCTTCAGCCAGTCGGTCGCAGCGACTTCCGGCTCTTCTGCGTCATTCAGGATGCCGCCCATGATCTCGTTTTCCATCGGCAGCGAGAATTTCAGGTTCTTGATGAAGGTGCCAACATTGGGGCATTCCTCGGTGAAGCCGGAGCGCACGTTTGTATAGACTTCCGCACCACCGAAATTCGGACCGAACACGTCATCGCCGCCGGTCAGATAGGTCAGCTTGAAATTGGCGTTCATCGGATGCGGTTCCCAGCCGAGGAAGACGACCGGTTCGCCGGCCTTGTCGGCACGGGCGACCTGGGCGAGCATGCCCTGCTCGGAGGATTCCACCACTTCCAGCTTTTTCAGGCCGAACGTGTCCTTCTCGATCATGCCAAGGATCAGGCGGTTGCCGTCATTGCCCGGCTCGATGCCGTAGATCTTGCCGCCGAGAGCGTCTGCATGAGCGGCGATATCCTTGAAATCCTTGATGCCGAGTTCGGCGCCTTTGGCATTGGTGGCAAGCGTATATTTCGCGCCGGTGAGATTAGGCCCGAAAGATTCGACCGACTTTTCGGTCAGGAACGGACGGACGTCGGCTTCCTGCGTCGGCATCCAGTTGCCGAGGAAGACGTCGATATCCTTGTTCTTCAGCGACGAATAGGTGACGGGCACGGACAGGACCTTGATGTCTGTCTGGTAGCCCAGTGCCTTCAGGAGAACGGAGGCGGTTGCGGTGGTTGCCGTGATGTCTGTCCAGCCGACATCGGAGAAGCGGACGGTGCCACAGGCGGCCGGCTCGGCAGCGGATGCGCTGGCAGCAAAACCGGATAGAGCGGCAGAGACGGCGACGGTGAAGGCCAGCGATTTATGGATGCGCATGAAGTGCTCCCGTTCTTTCTTGTTCCCGGCCATTATCAATAACTTCCTGTTGCAAGCAAGCATGCGCGTTTACGCCGCAGGACACAGGTCATTTGCGACATTCAGTCCGGTATCGGCAAAATTGTCACGATGAGGCGCTTGCTAAGCCCGATGCCCCGGTTGTGACTTGATCTAACTCATGTCAAGGCGGATAGAAGCTGATCGTTATCTGCTCAATCCCGGAAACAACATTGATGCCCACTTCTTTTTCCCTGTCGCGGCGGAGCTTCGTGCTTGGTTCCGTCTCCATGACGGCGGCACTGGCCGGCTGTAGCACCACGAGCCAGCCGAATGTCGTTCCGGTCGCCGCGCAACGGCCGATCGGTCCTCCCGATGAGGCAGAGCTGCAGGCCCGTTATGCGGCTGTGGAAGACGGTGGATACCAGCTTCCGGCAATACCGTATCAGCAGATCGACCCGAAATATTACCGGCAGCGAGTTATCGATCCGACAGGCGAAAAGCCGAACACGATCGTCGTCGATACCCCCAACCGATTCCTTTATGTCGTAGAGCCGGGTGGTACGGCGATGCGTTATGGCGTCAGCATCGGCCGCGATGGTTTTATGTGGGAAGGCGAGGGCGTCATCCAATGGCGGCAGCCCTGGCCGCGGTGGAAGGTGCCGGACGAGATGGTTGCCCGCCAGCCGTCGCTGGCGCGCTATTCGGTCAAGGCCGGCGGCATGGAGCCCGGCATCAAGAACCCGCTCGGTGCGCGCGCGCTCTATATCTTCAAGGATGGTCAGGACACGCTTTACCGCCTGCATGGCTCGCCGGAATGGAAGTCGATCGGCACGGCGGCATCATCCGGTTGCGTGCGCTTCGTCAACCAGGATATTCTCGACCTCTATACCCGCGTTCCCTACCATGCCCGTATCGTCGTGCATCAGGGCTCGCTCCGGACGGCCTGACGTCCGAAATTTTAAGGCAGCGTGTCGGATTTTAATCCGGCCGCTCGTCCTCCGCGTGAAAGGAAGGCAGAGTGCCTTCCGCTCTGCTGGAGGAGAAGATCATGACACGTTACCTGGTCGCCATTCACCACCCCGACGATTACGATCCCGCCGCCCTGGAAGACGAGGCGATGCATCGCGATATTGATGTGCTCAATGAAGAGATGGTTGCGGCCGGCATCCGGTTGTTCGTCGGCGGCCTCCATCCGGTCGCTGTTGCGAAATCGTTGAAAGCCAGGCCAGGCGGCAAGGTCGAAATCACCGATGGGCCTTATCTGAAGACACGCGAACATGTCGGCGGCTTCTGGGTGCTTGAAGCGGCCGACATGGATGAAGCGCTCGAATGGGGACGCAAGGCGGCTATCGCCTGCAGGGCGCCGGTCGAGGTGCGCGCGTTTCATTGACGCGGAGACGGTCAGCCATCGGTGGAGATCGTCACTGCCTTCCACTCGTCGATCTCCTGCTGCAGGCGGGTGATGCGCTCGGAGACAAATTTCAGCGCATCGCTGCCAAGCAGCAATTGCGGTGGCGGTGCATCGGACTGGATCAGGGTGAGGATACCGGCGGCAAGCTTGGCCGGGTCGCCCAGTTGCCTGCCGCTTTTTTCCTGTCGGGCCTGGCGGATCGGGTCGAACAGCGCGTCATAGTCATCAATCGACCTCTCGGTGCGGATCATCGAGCGACCGGCCCAGTCGGTACGGAATGAGCCGGGGCAGAGTGTCGTGACATGCACGCCGAATGGCGCCATTTCCGCACGCATGACTTCCGAAATGCCCTGAAGAGCGAACTTGCTGCCGCAATAATAACCTATGCCGGGCATGGTGATCATGCCGCCCATGGAGGTGACGTTGACGATGAAACCGCGGCGTCTCTGACGGAAGCGCGGCAGGAAGGCTTTGGCGACGGCGACTGCGCCGAAGACGTTGACGTCGAACTGGTGCCGCATCTCTTCAATCGGCGATTCCTCCAGCACGCCTTCGTGGCCGTAACCGGCATTGTTGATGAGAACATCCACGGGGCCGTGATCTTTTTCAGCCTGTTCGACGATCATGGGTATGCGGTCGAAATCGGTGACATCGCAGAGCGTGGTGTGAATGCCCGGCAGTTGCGCGACGAGGCTCGCTCGCGATGCTTCGGATCGGACGGTGCCGATGACGGTGTGGCCTGCGGCGCGGGCGGCGGCTGCAATGGCAAGGCCGAAACCCGAATTAGCTCCAGTGATGAAGAATATCCTGTTCGTCATGGGATGTGTCCTCGATTGTTCGTGGACTTGGCAAATAATAGGGTGGGCTGATATATTCGACGGCGATTTCTCTGAGAAAATTGTCAATTCCTATGAATAAGCATGTGGGTACCACCGGCAGACGGAGATTGGTCGAGCTTGCCGAAAGGCTGGCGCCGCGCCATGGCTACAATGCCACGAGACTTGCAGGCGTCAGGCTGCTGCGCAGTGAAGCCGTGCTTGAGGACGTGCCGGTACTCTATCGGCCCGGAGCGGTGTTCGTGTTGCAGGGACGCAAGCAGGGGGTGCTCGATGATCAGGTCTACCTGTATGACGAGGAGCATTATCTTGCCGTCTCGATGCCGGTTCCGTTCAGGATGCGGTCGATTGCCAGCAGCGAGCGTCCGCTTCTGGCCGTTTATGTCGAGTTCGACATGGCGCTTGCCGCAGAAATCGCGGCGCAGGTCACGGCGCATGGCAATATCGGGGCAAGCCGGCCGCGAAGCCTGATCTCAAGCCGGATGGATGCCGGCATCGCGGACGTGTTGTTGAGGTTGCTGACGGCGCTTGGAGATCCTGTAGAGGCTGCCGTTCTGGGGAGCGGCATTCTTCGCGAGCTTCATTACCGCGTGCTTGTCGGCCCGCAGGGCGGCGCGATGATCGCTGCTCTGCAGCAGGACGGGGCAGCAGGACGCGTTGTCCGAAGCCTCAAATTTCTCAGGGAGAACTACGGCGCAGGCATCTCTGTCGTAGACCTGGCGAGCAATGCCGGGATGAGCGTGCCGTCCTACCATAGCCATTTCAAGGAGCTGACCGGGAGCAGCCCGATACAATATGTCAAGGCGATGCGGTTGCACGAGGCGAGGCTGATGATTGCGCGCCGCGGCAAGATCACCGACGTGGCCACATCGGTCGGATACGCGAGCACCTCGCAATTTGCGAGAGATTTCCGGCGACATTTCGGGCGCACCGCGTCTGAGGAAATGAAGTGGGTTCGCCATCATCTGGGTGAGGTGGAGTAAGGACGATTGCCTATGTGAGCATCGGCCAGGTATCGGAAAGCTTGTAGCCGCCGGGGAAGGGGTCGGAGGGATCGAGCATCAGTTGAGAGGTGCCGCTTATCCAGGCACGGCCGGTGATCGAGGGGATGATGGCCTTGTTCCCGGCGATTTCCGTTTCCCTGACGATCTTTCCGACGAAGCGTGTGCCGATGATCGAGATGCCGGTAAAGGTTTCGCCTTCCTTCATCTGGCCGCGTGCGTGAAGCAGGGCCATGCGTGCCGAGACGGCAGTGCCGGTCGGAGAGCGGTCGATCTTGCCGGGCTGGATGGCGACAACGGATTTCGCGGTAAGCTGGCCGTCCTCATGGTAGGCCTTGCCGGCGAAAAGGCAGAAGGAGATGTGGTTCCAGCCGGTGTCTTCCGGATGCGAAAAGCCCAGCTGCCGGTTTGCCTCATTGGTGATCCTGATGCCGGTTTCGGCGATCAGCCGGGCATTTTCTGGAATGAGATCGATGCCGATCTCATCGGGATCCACGACAACAAAACTGTCGCCGCCATAAGCGGTATCGACCGTGATGGTTCCGAGGCCCGGGACGTCGAGCGATGCGTCGAGCTTCTGGGCGAAACTCTTGACGTTGGTGACGGTGATGCGCTCGGCCTTGCCGTTTGCGCATTCGGCCTCGACCTCGACCAAGCCGGCTGGCGCTTCCAAAACCATTTTCGTAATGGGTTCGGTCATCGGGATGATGCCGCTGTCGAGCAGGACGGTTGCGACGCAGATGGAGTTCGAGCCGGACATGGGCGGCGTGTCTTCCGGCTCCATGATGATCCAGCCCATCTGGGCTTTAGGGTTCTTTGGCGGCACGAGAAGGTTGACGTGGCGAAAGACGCCGCCGCGCGGTTCGTTGAGAACGAAATTCCGCAAGGTCTGGTCTTTTGCGATAAAGCGCGACTGTTCCCAGACCGTATCGCCCGGAGGCGGCGCCACGCCGCCGACGATGACATCACCGACTTCGCCTTCTGCGTGACAGGTGACGATGTGGATGATTTTGGATGAACGCATTGCTTTGTCCTTGGAGATGTCGGGTCGCTTTTCGGAAGAGCTTTGCTTGACGGCGCCGCACTTTCCGCATTCGCAAATATGCTAACCAGCAATTGCTGGTGCGACAACGCATGGAGGATTTGCATGGACCGGTTCGTGGTGATTTCCGGATGTTCGGGTGGGGGAAAGTCCACGCTTCTGGCGGAGCTCGGTGCTCGTGGATTTTCCGTGGTGGAGGAGCCGGGACGGCGGATCGTAAGGCAGGAAATGCAAGGCGAGGGGAGAGCGCTGCCCTGGGTGGATCTTGCTGCCTTTGCGCGGCTGGCGATCGATATGGCGGTTGCCGACAGGCGGGCTGCTGCCGGGAATACAGGCTGGACGTTTTTCGATCGCGGGCTGATCGATGCCGCCGTCGCATTGGAACAGGTGACCGGAGAGCCTATGGCCGAGCGATGGAATGAGATCCATCCGTATCATCCGGCGGTTTTCATGACGCCGCCATGGCCGGAAATTTATGAAGGAGATGCCGAGCGGCAGCATTCGCTGGATGATGCGGTTGCGGAATATGAACGCCTTGCCGCAGCTTATCCCAAACTCGGCTATAAGGTGATGGTCCTGCCGAAGGTCTCTGTTGTCGAGCGTGCCGATTTCGTCCTTTCCGCTCTCGGTTGAGCGGCGCTATTTCTTCTTCGGCTTGAAGTCGATGATCAGCGATTTGAGTTCGACTTCCCGGACGCGATATGCGGCTTCACTGGGTGAAAGCCAGACAATCTCACGCTGGCCACGTTCCTTGAAATCCTTTTCCACCTCCGCCACTTCGACCTGAAAAACGTCGACCACACAGGGCGCAACATCGCCATTGTCCAGCCATTTGAGATAGGTGTAGCGGCCAACCGGCTTTTTTCGCGCTCGCCCGCGCACACCTGCTTCCTGCCAGGCTTCGATCTCTGCCGCCTCATGCGGTTGTTTCTTCTTCATCGGCCAGCCCTTGGGAATTACCCAACGGCCGCTGTCCCGCGACGTGATGACAAGGATCTCGATGGCGTTGCCATCACCCGCCCAGCGAAAGCAGAGCGCGCCGTATTGCTGGCGAAACTCACCGCTGAAAAGCTTCTCCGGCATCTGTGCGAGTTGCTGCAACAGTGTCCGCGGCTTCGGGCTCTGTTTGGTGTTTTGCGACTTCTTGTCTTTGGTGACAGGTTTCATGCCCGTTTAAATGCCGATTTTTGCGGTTGATTCCAGCCGTCCGATGGCTTTTATGACAGTTTTGTGACGGCCCTGATGTTGGTGCCGCAGCAGGGATTATTGCCATGATGAGTATTTTCCGGAAGTTGATGCCGCGCGAAGACAAGTTCTTCGACATGTTTTCCGAACATTCGCGGACCGTCGTAGAGGCGGCCGAGGCGCTGGGCGAGCTTCTCAACGGAAAGGATGTCGATGCGAATTGCGAGCGTATCGTCATGCTCGAGGATCGTGCGGACGATATTACGCGCGACGTTCTGCTTGCAGTCCGTCGCAGCTTCATCACGCCATTCGATCGCGGTGACATCAAGGATCTCATTCAGTCGATGGATGATGCGATCGACATGATGCACAAGACGGTGAAGACCATTCGACTGTTCGAGCAGTCCGAATTCGATCCCCTGATGCGGCAGATGGGCGAAGAGGTCGTCAAGGCGGCGCATCTGGTTGCGGAAGCCATCCCGCTGCTCGACAAGCTCGGCGCCAATGCGCAGCGGCTCAGCGCCATTGCAGAAGAGGTGATGCGTGTCGAAGGCCGCTCAGACGATCTGCATGACCAGGGGCTGAAGGATCTGTTCCAGCGGCACGGTGCTTCCGGCAATGCCATGGCCTACATGATCGGCAGCGAGATCTACGGCGAACTCGAAAAGGTTGTCGACCGCTTCGAGGATGTTGCCAATGAAATCAGCGGTATCGTGATCGAGAACGTCTGATGGACCTGACACTTGCCTTTCCGCTGCTGGTCGGACTGATCGGCATTGCGCTGTTTTTCGATTTTCTCAATGGCCTGCATGATGCGGCGAACTCGATCGCGACGATCGTTTCGACGCGGGTGTTGAGGCCGCAATACGCCGTTGCCTGGGCGGCCTTCTTCAATTTCATCGCCTTCATGTTCTTCGGCCTGCATGTGGCCGAAACGCTTGGAACCGGCATCATCGATCCGGGCATCGTCTCGCCTGTGGTCATCTTTGCGGCGCTGATGGGGGCGATCATCTGGAATATCGTCACCTGGATTTTCGGCATTCCCTCCAGTTCCTCCCATGCACTGGTCGGCGGGTTGATCGGCGCCGGGATCGCCAAGGTGGGCGTTTCCTCGATCGTCTGGAGCGGCTTTCTGAAAACTGCCGGGGCGATTTTCATGTCGCCGGCAATCGGGTTCTTTCTGGCGCTGGTTCTGGTGCTTGCCGTGTCATGGGCCTTTGTGCGTCAGACACCGTTTGCCGTCGACCGTACCTTCCGCATCATGCAGTTCATTTCGGCCTCGCTTTATTCGCTCGGCCATGGCGGCAATGATGCGCAGAAGACGATGGGCATCATCGCGGTGCTTCTGTTCAGCCAGGGCTATCTCGGGTCCGAGTTCTACGTGCCTTTCTGGGTGGTCATCACCTGCCAGTCGGCCATGGCGCTCGGCACGCTGTTCGGCGGCTGGAAGATCGTTCACACGATGGGATCGAAAATCACGCGGCTCAACCCGATGCAGGGGTTTTGCGCCGAGACGGGAGGGGCGCTGACGTTGTTCGGTGCGACATGGCTCGGCATTCCGGTTTCGACCACGCACACGATCACCGGCGCGATCGTCGGTGTCGGGGCGGCTCGGCGCGTATCTGCGGTACGCTGGGGGCTTGCCGGCAATATCGTGATTGCCTGGATCGTGACCATGCCGGCTGCCGCCCTGATCTCGTATCTGACCTATCAGGTCGTGGATCTGTTCGCTTAAACCTCGCGAGGCGATCGCAAATATCTGTGGTTATCCGGCGGCCTGTCTTTCGCTTGCCGCCGGAGGGTAAGAAAACGCCAGCCATGGCCAAGCTCTATTTCCATTACGCGACGATGAACGCCGGCAAGTCGACGATGCTCTTGCAGGCCTCCTACAATTATCGGGAACGCGGCATGCGCACGGTGATCTTTATCGCTGCGCTGGATGAGCGAGCCGGCAAGGGTAAGGTCGCTTCACGCATAGGGCTTTCTTCCGAAGCTATCCCCTTTGGCCAGAACGATGATCTTTTTACGGCCATCGCTGACATGCACACTCAGGAACCGATTGCCTGCGTTTTCGTCGACGAGGCACAGTTTCTTTCGGCAGAGCAGGTATGGCAACTGGCGCGGGTCTCGGACCGGGTCGGTATTCCCGTCATGGCCTATGGTTTGCGCACCGATTTTCAGGGCAAGCTGTTTCCGGGGTCGTATGAACTGCTGGCGATTGCCGACGAGTTGCGGGAAGTCCGAACCATTTGCCATTGTGGCCGCAAGGCGACGATGGTCGTCAGGGTGGACGGGGCAGGCGAGGTGATCCGCGAGGGCGCTCAGGTCGAGGTGGGCGGCAATGAGAAATACGTTTCACTTTGCCGGCGGCATTGGGAAGAAAAGATGCGCTGCGACTAAGCCCTCGGCGCCAGCCCCCTAAAAAAACGGGGAGGCTTCGTTCTATTGACCAATGTCAAAGCGCCAAAGTCCTGCAGCGGTAAAACGCACTCATCGCGGTCGTGCCGCGGACCCTCGCAGGAGAATTCGATGATCAGAACGATACTGAAGACCGCCACGCTGGCTGCTGGCGCGGTTCTGCTGGCCTTGCCGGCACTGTCCGCCGAAATCGAGATCAAGATGCTCAACAAGGGCTCTGACGGTCAGGCAATGGTCTTCGAACCGGCCGCCGTGAAGGCCGCTCCGGGCGATACGATCAAGTTTGTCTCTGTCGACAAGGGGCACGATGCGGCTTCCATGCCAGGTCTGGTTCCGGAAGGTGTGGCCGATATCAAGGGCAAGATCAGCCAAGATCTGGTTGTGACCGTCGATCAGGCCGGGGCCTATGTCTTCAAGTGCACGCCACATTTCGGCATGGGCATGATTGCGCTCGTTGTCGTCGGTGACGCACCATCCAACATTGACGCAGTCAAGGCCGCCAAGATGCCGAAGAAGGCAAAGGAACGCCTCGACGCCGAGATTGCAAAGCTCGGTCTCTGAGCTTGCCGTTTTTCAAACCAGAACTTTTCATCACCTAAGCATTACCCTTTTTATCACCTAGTTATTATTGCAGGGCCGCTGTCGTCAAAATGCGCAGCGGCCCTATTTCTTTCTCCGGGTAGGGAGGAAGAGATGAAGGTAGAGAGTTCCACTCGCTTCGAGGACACGGTGGCCGAAATTCGCGCCGGTCTGAAAGCTGTCGTTGAAGCCGGCACGCATTTGCTGGCAGTGATCCCCGGGCCGATGAGCACGCCGCGGCTGCTGCAAGGCGACGCTTTTGACGAACTTGGCGCGCGACGCTTGGCACTGCTTATGCTGCAGAAAAGCGTCTATCCCGAACTCGCTGCACATGTGGCAGAGATCGGCGCTGCCGTCGACGAGCAGCGGGCAATTTTCAACGACAGGGAAACCCCGCTGGCGAGTGACCTGTTTCTCGGCTTGTTTTCCAGAAAGGCAATGCGCCGCCGGATCGAAAGGCGAGCAGCGAGAGCCGGTGGGGTCGAGCGGTTGCGGACGATCCTTGGCCGGGCGGACAGGCTGGCGGGGCTTGTCGAGACGCATCGCCAGACCGTGATCGGCCAGCGGATAGCGGCTGAAGACGCGCTGACAATGCTCGCAGCTTTCAAGGTGAGTGACGTGGCGGGAGTGTCAGCGAGGCTCGGCGAAGGGAATGAAGGCGCAAGCGAATACGGTCCGGCTTTCGAAAGCATGATTGGCCTGGTCGATCCGGTTTCGCGTGCCTTTAATAGCGGTGTGCGTGATCTGAACCTGCTTTTGCAGAAGCTTGGCTTCGATATCGAGAACCTTCTCGATCTCTATTCGGTCATGCTTTCCTTCGATGGCGAAAGGGAAGCGCATAGCCTTTCGCCTGATGCCTATCCGCACCTTTCCAGGCCGGTCTGGCGCCTCGGAAACGGTCTTTTGCCGGGCGCGAGGCTCGATCGCAGCCGGCAGAGGACCGATATCGCATTTGCCAAGCGTTTCGAGGATGCCTGAAATATCGGCTGTGAAGCCTTCAGAAACGGGAGTGCGACGTTATCCCTTTCGAATTTGTTCCAGTCCTGCCTATGGCAAGTGTTGTACTCGATGGATCGGCATCATATGTCAGCGATGACCGATCGGCTTCCAGGAGGACTAGATGCGCGACCAGATCACCGGATTCTTCAAAGGCGTGGCTGCTGCCATCGGGCGTGGCGTCCGGATATTGGTCGCGTGGTTGATTTGGCCGCTGATGGCGGCGCATGGCTGGTATCGGGGACGCCGTCTCTGGGTGAAGGGTCCGATTGCGATCTTCGCAGTGCTGCTCGTTGCCTTATACGGTTATTTCATCTGGCAGACGCAGGTCTGGCGCGGCTTCGATCCGAATTTCGTTGACACCTATCGATGGAACGAGCGCAACATGCCTGCCGGCCAGGAGTTGCCTGTACCCGGTGTCGAGGCTCAAGCGCAGGCGCAGACTGCCGGCACGTCCGGTATAGCTGCCGCCAAGCAATGCCAGACATCCGCTATCGCGGATGCGGCGGCCGATCTTACCGACATGAACGTCAACCAGAATGCGTGGATATCCTCCATGCTTCTCTACCGTCTCGGCTTTTTCGGGATGGACTGGGACCATACGCCTTTCCTCGATAACAAGGCGTCGTTCCAGCGCGGCGTGAACCAGGCCGTGCGCCGCACCTCGGTGGAGCTGGTCGATACGCTGGCGCGGATGCGGGGAACTTCTGGCGTCAATACCAATCTTCAGGATGCGCGCAGCAATCTGCAGTTCGACGAATATTCCTGGTATTTCGGATTGAGCCCGTTTGGCCCGAAGACGCCGACGCCGAGCTATTATCGGGCGGCGATCAACAGCCTGCACAAGTTCAACACCGAGCTGGGCAACTGCTCGGCAACATTCGACAGCCGCGCCGACAATCTCGTGCAGTTCATTGACCGTGTGGCGAACGATCTCGGCGGCACGTCTGCCATCCTTCGCGAGCGTTCGGAAAACTATAACGGCGGTTGGTTCGACACGCGGGCGGATGACCGTTTCTGGTTCGCCTATGGGCAGATTTACGGCTATTATGCAATTCTGTCTGCTGCCGGCGCTGATTTCTCGCAGGTCATTCGCGAGCGTAATCTCGCTCCGTTGTGGACCGACATGCTGAAACAGATGCAGGCAGCGCTGCGCATCCAGCCGGCCATCATTTCAAACGGTGCCGAAGATGGCTGGATCATGCCGACCCATCTTGCGGTGATGGGCTTTTATACCTTACGGGTCCGCTCCAATCTGGTGGAGATCCGGCTTGTGCTCGACCGCTAAAGCTTGTCGCGAATCTTCCAGATTCGCTTGTCATGGTTTCGCTCTTTGCGTTTACCGCATGTCTTTATCCCGAAAGCGGTGACCACTTTCGGGAGACATGCTGCAAATCAAGGTTGTCAGCCCTTGAGAAGATCTTCGTCGGGGATGAAACCGATCGTCGTACTTGCCTGTGGGAAGAGTTCGTATGTCATGCCGATGACGTCACCCTGTCCCGCACCGTCTGCGCGGAATTTTCCGACGCTGCGGACGAACTTGAAGTTCGTGGGGCCTGTCTTTACCCGATAGAGATTGTGGAAGGTCAGTTGCGAAGCGCTCGCGCGCTCAAAAGTTTCCATCATCACCGTCAGGTCATCGGGATGGATGGCCGCACTGAGCCTGACAAGATCAAGTGGTCCGTCGCAATGTGTAATTCCGAAAATCTGGCAGTATTCGATCGTGCCGAATAGATGGCCGCTGTCGACGTTGAAGCGCCAGAAGCCGCAGAGGCGAAACGAGCCGACAAGTTCCAGAACTTCCCTATCGCTCAAGCCGACAAGCTGGTGTTGGGCCTCGTAAGGTTTGCGCGAATGCTCGATCCAGGATGCCAATTTCAGTTTTTCTCCAGCCGGGGCTGCTTTGATCTATGCAATAAGCCTAAGTCTGAGAGCCTTCGCTACAAGCTGGGTGCGGTTGACACAATCGAGTTTTTTGATGGCGTTGGTCATGTAGGCGTTTACCGTGTGATCGGACAAGGTGAGTATTTGGCCGATCTCGACCGAGGTCTTGCCCTGAGCTGTCCAGCGCACCACTTCGAGTTCGCGAACTGTGAGGGGAGAGGGCGTTGCCTTGCGTTCGTTGCGCCTGATCTTTTCGAACATGTCGAACGAATGCAGGGTGATCATGCCGATCTCGTTGAGCTCGACCTGGGTGAGGCGAGGGCGGGCGCCATCAAAGCGCATGATGAAGCGCTCGCCTTCAAGCGAATGAAGTGTCATTGCGACACTGGTGATCAATCCGTAGCGCCGCTGAAGATCTTCGATAGCGCTGTCGACAGGGAAGGGACGAGATTGAAGCGGATCCCCAATAGACCAGCAGAACGGTAACTTCGACTGGATGATGATATCGGCAAGAGCGCATTTTTCGAGCAGGCGCTTGCGGTCGAATTCCGCAAAATACGGCTCAGGAATGCTGCTTTGCACAATCATACGAGACAGCAGCTTTTCGTCGGGATTATTCAGCGACAGCAATGTGATGTGCTGCAAACTGAATTCATGCGTAACCCGTCGCAAGGCCAAGAATAGACCTTCTTGCGAATGGGCCGCAGATATCTCGCTGCTCAGCACCGACTGCCGTTCGTGAGTTATCATCAGTTTTTCGGGTTCAAAGGAGCTATGTTATTGTTAATAAATATACTACTTACGTTTAATAGCCAGCGGAAAGTCGTCTAAATCCCACCAGTTAACAACTTTTATGACATGTGGTCATGTTGTTTATTTGATTTCAGTCACTTATGGGCAAATGCCGCGCACGGCAAAATAAGCTCGCGGCCGCTTTTCTTAACGTAAAGCCGGAAAGCTGCGCTTCGCCGAGTGTTCTGAAGCGATGGCTTGCTGCAATGCATCGAGCATTCTGCATGAGGTGTGGAAGGCATCACGCAAGAAGCCGATGCCCGTGGCCAAGGGATCAATGCGGTCCCACGTCAACCTAGCCGCCCGCGGAAGCAATCGCATTGATCGCCTCCGGGATCGTGAGCGTGGAGTAAACCCGATTTCTTCCATTTGCCTTTGCCAGATAAAGAAGCTGGTCGGCTGCATTGAGCTGGTTCTCAAAGGTTTCACCCGGCTCGAATTCGACGACGCCGATGGATATTGTCGCTGATATGGAACGGTTACCGACCTCGATCACACGCTCTTCGATCCTTTTGCGCAGTTCTTCGCAGAAGGAGTGTGCCTGAAACGCGTCCAGCTGGCTCAGGCATATGGCGAATTCCTCGCCGCCGATGCGGGCAGGCATGTGCTTTGCCGGAATGCACATGTCAGCCATGACGAGCGAAATCGCCTGCAAGACGGCGTCGCCGGCATCATGGCCGTAGGTGTCGTTCACGGTCTTGAAGTGGTCGATATCGAGAAGGGCGATCGAGCCTTGCGTGGCGTCTCTGCCATGCTGGCGCATGGTCGAGAAGAAATGGCGCCGGTTGGCGAGGCCGGTGAGATAATCCTGTTCCGCCAGGCGCCGGAGATGATTGAGCTGTGTCAGTGTCTCGACATTGTTGTCGATGCGGCATTTGAGCTCTTCATGGACGAAAGGCCGATAGATGAAATCCGACGCTCCGGCTTTCAGGAAGCTCGCAGACAGAAGCCGATCCGACGAGGACGAAATGCCGATGATGCGCAACTGTTCGGAATTACGCGTCTGGCGAATACGGCGGGTCAGCTCGTATCCGTCCATGTCTGCCATGTGGTGGTCGGTGATGACGAGATCGATCGTCTCGTCGCTCGTCAGAATTTCAAGTGCCTGCCTGCCCGAGCGCGCTTCCAGAACGTGGAAATTCTGACGGCTGAGGATTTCGACGAGTTCCGAACGGGCGGCGCGGGCGTCATCGACAACAAGTATCTTATGGGCGCTGTTGGCAAGGATACGGCTGACGGTCTGCACAACCTTGTCTACCGTTTTTGTGCCGTCCTTGACGATATAGTCGACGATCTTTTTCCTGGTGCAGCGCTCCCTTGTGTCCGCATCGAACATTGCCGTGAAGACGATTGTCGGGATTTCCTCTTGCAGCAACATGTCGAGGATTTCGCCATTGGGGGCATCGGGGAGGTTGAGGCCGGTCAGGGCAAGCAGGAACGTGCCTTCGGCGATGTTCTTGCGGGCCGCCGAGAGGGAGCCGCAGCGTGTGACGGTGGCCCCTGTTTCCTCTTCCAGTCTTTGGGTGAGCAAGGTCGAGAGCGCGACGGAATCCTCGACGAGAAGTATCCTTTCCCCCTGCTTCAATCGCAGCCCGTTAATGGAAAGCAAATTCTCGCGGCCAACCGTCATGTCTTTCTCCAGTGCAGTCTATGCATCGGATAAGCGACATGGATTACGAATCAATTATTCAGTTCGAGACTTTGCTCCTGCGGCGGTACTTCTGCCCGTGGCGAAAGGCCGCGAAAGTACATTAAAGATGCGCTTCGTGCTTGCCTTCGTTCTTGTCGGCCTTGGTGGCGGCCATGATCCGTTCCAGCCAGCCGAGCATAACGGCGGAGACGACGAAGGCAAGATGGATGATCGTATACCACATCAGCTGCCCATCGGTGTATTGAGCGGCATTGAGAAAGATCTGCAACAGGTGGATCGAGGAGATCGCGACGATCGAGGATGCGACCTTGATCTTGAGGCTACCGGCATCGAGCTTACCGAGGAAGGAAACGTCCGCTTCAGCCTCATCGAAGCGGCTGACGAAGTTCTCGTAACCCGAAATCATCACCATGACGATAAGACTTGCGACGAGCGCTGCGTCGATAAGGCCGAGCATGGCGAGGATCATTTCGGCTTCACCAAGCGTGAAGACGTTCTGGGCGACCTTCCAGAACTTGAAGGCGAAGGAAAGCGCATAGACTGCCAGCGCGGCGACCAGGCCCATGTAAAAGACGACCAGCAGCCAGCGGCTTGAGAGGATGATCTTCTCGACCAGCAGTTCCAGCGATTTCATCAAGTGCGCTCCGGCTTAATCAGGGGTGCTTCACATAATAGGCCGGAGGTAGTTCCGGCAAGACCGGATACGCCGTGCTTTGTTGCATTTTAATCACTTGGAGTGGATCACAGAAACATGATTCATAGAGTCATGTTTTAATAATTGACAACGATAGTCATGTTTTCTAATGGCATGAATAAGGCAGATTTCAGCTGCCCGCCACATTTTCGACAGATTTTAAATTGGTCCGCCGTTTCCATCGTGCTTTCGTGCGAGGGGTGATGACGTGCGGCCATATAAAGGGATAGCTATGGCCAGCCGGCGTCTTCGATCGATCCTTACCACCTGCACTGCTCTCGCGCTGCTTTCGATGGCTGCAGAAGCATCGGCGCAGCAGGCCGCGACCACGGAGCAGAACGGGACAACATTGAGGCCTATCACGCTTAAGGGAAAGCGCGTGAAGGCAGGGGATCCTGCTGAAAGCAACCCGTTGGCAAGCACGACTACGGCGGATGATATTGCGAAGAGGGATATAGGCAGCCTCAAGGATCTGGGTAACACGACAGAGCCTGGCGTAGACTTTGCCGAAGCCCGACCCGGTAAGCCTGGCGGCCTGTTCATCCGCGGTCTCGGCGGTCCCCGTGTCGTCACCCTCGTCGACAATATTCCGATCGCCTATTTCGAAAACTTCGCTCGTGCAGCCCAGGCGACTAGCACATTGAGCAGCAGTAGTGCGAACTTCGATTTCTCCGCATTGTCCAGCGTTGATGTCATCCGTGGCGCTGATTCCAGTCGCATTGGTTCTGGTGCGCTTGGTGGAGCGCTATCGCTTCACACACTTGAACCCGAGGATCTGATCGGTCCAGAAAAGGACTGGGGCGGTCTCGCCAAGGCGACGTATTCTGGCGATGACAGAAGCATCGGTGGATCCATTGCTGTTGCAAAGAAGATCGAGAACACCTCCATCTTGTTCCAGGGAGCGTACAAGCGCGGTCATGAATTGGACAACAAAGGGGAGAGCAATGTATTTGGTTCTGCACGAACCAAGCCCAATCCCGCGGACGTCAATCAAAGCAACCTGATGGTGAAATTGCGCCAGGATCTCGAGGGCGGCCATCGTATCGGCATAACGGCCGAGCGCTATCTCTCGAAGACCGATACGGACCTGAAGACGCTTTGGGGGACCTATATGCCCAGAGAGTATGCGGGTGACGACGATCGTGAGCGCGATCGCGTGTCAATCGACTACGAATATGAAGCTACTGCTGCTGACGCCCTGATTGATCGTGCCAACCTCTCCGTTTATTGGCAGCGCACGGCGCAGATGTCTCGTTCGGGAGATCAGCGCGCTAACGGAAGCACGTACATTCGTAAAGATTCCATGCAGAACAATGCCTACGGTATTGTCGGCGGTGCAGAGAGCAATTTTGATAGTGGTGGTCTCAACCATACGCTTCGGTTCGGAGGCGCAGCTTCCATCTCCTATTTTGATCAATATCTCTATGCCAATACCGGCGGATCCTCTTCCGCCTCGCAGTCTGACATTCCTGAAGTTACTGGTAAGCATATCGGCCTTTATGCAGAAGACGAGATTGCCTTCGGCGATGGCAGCTTCAAGCTGACACCCGGTATCCGCTTCGATGCTTTCCGGTATGATCCGAAGGGATCGACCAACAGCAACCCTGCCTATGATACGTTCGGCACTCCCGGCAGCAATGATGGTGCGCGCTTCTCGCCGAAGTTGCTGGCGACTTACGATCTGAGCCCAGAGGTTCAACTTTTTGCTCAGTGGTCGATGGCCTACCGGGCGCCTACAATGAACGAACTCTACCTGAACTTTTCGAATGCCAGCTTTGGCTACGCCGTTTTGGGGAATCCAGATCTAAAGCCTGAGATCAGCAACGGGTTTGAAGCCGGAGCCACCTACCAGTCGGGTGACCTTACCGGCAAGCTTACTGTGTTCCATAACAGGTATAAGAATTTCATCGAGCAGCAGACAGAACCCAATACGGCAAATCCGGCATTTCCCGGTGGCTCTGGTACCTATTTCATCTACCGAAACGTGCCGAATGTGCGCATTACCGGTATTGAAGCGAAGGCGAGAAAGGATTTTGCGAATGGTTTCTTCGGAACAGCATCTCTGGCCTACGCCTATGGCGTTGATGTTGACACAAACGATCTCATTCGAACCGTCGCGCCTTTCAAGTCCGTTGTCAGCTTTGGTTATGCCAGCGAAACATGGGGTAGCGAGCTGACGGGGATCTTTGCGGCTGGAATGCGTGATGACGGCGACAGCGCCACCTTCGATGCGCCGGGATATGGCGTCGCCAACCTGACTGCATGGTGGGAGCCGGAGCAGACGAACGGTCTCCGTATCCAGGCCGGTGTCTACAACCTCTTCGACAAGAAATATTGGAATGCCGTCGGTGTACGCGACGTCAATCCTGGATCTTCGTCATCGACCAATCAGCCCGTGGATTTTTATACTGAAGCCGGCCGATCGTTCAAAATCTCTCTGACCCAGCGGTTCTAACAGCCGTTTTTTCAAAATCTCCAGTCGAGGGCGGTGCGAGTGATCGTATCGCCCTTTTTCTTTTGGATCGGCGGTTGACGCCGAAAACCGGCTATTCACAGTGCGGGCGGGCTTCGGTAAAGCATGCCACACAAAATGTTCCTATCAGTCGCCAAGAGGGAAGCCACATGGCAGATGTGAAATCGGATATCGAAATTGCCCGAGCGGCGAAAAAGCAGCCGATCATTGCCATCGGCGAAAAGCTCCGGATTTCGTCCGACGATATCATTCCATATGGTCATGACAAGGCGAAGATCAGCGCCGATTTCATTGCCTCACTTGAGGGCAAAAGAGACGGCAAGTTGATCCTCGTTACGGCAATCAACCCGACGCCGGCAGGCGAAGGGAAAACGACGACGACAGTTGGTCTTGGCGACGGACTGAACCGGATCGGAAAAAAGGCGGTCATCTGCGTGCGCGAGCCGTCGCTCGGCCCCTGTTTCGGCGTCAAGGGCGGGGCGGCCGGCGGCGGCTATGCGCAGGTCGTGCCGATGGAGGATATCAATCTCCATTTCACCGGCGATTTCCATGCGATCACGTCTGCGCATAATCTGCTTTCGGCGATGATCGACAATCACGTCTATTGGGGCAACGAGCTCAATATCGATATCCGTCGCATCACCTGGCGGCGGGTGATGGACATGAACGACCGGGCGCTGCGCGAAATCGTCATGTCGCTCGGCGGTGCGAAAAACGGGTATCCGCGCGAAGGCGGCTTCGACATCACGGTTGCCTCCGAAGTCATGGCTATCCTGTGTCTTGCCGAAAACCTCAGCGATCTCGAGCGCCGGCTCGGCCAGATCGTCATCGGTTATCGCTTCGACCGCTCACCGGTCTATGCGCGTGACCTGAAGGCCGACAAGGCGATGGCGGTGCTCCTGAAAGACGCGATGCAGCCGAACATGGTGCAGACGCTGGAAAACAATCCGGCACTCGTGCATGGCGGTCCGTTCGCCAATATCGCTCATGGCTGCAACTCTGTGATCGCTACCAAGGCGGCGCTCAAGCTTGGCGATTACGTCGTGACGGAAGCCGGTTTCGGGGCGGATCTCGGGGCGGAGAAATTCTTCGACATCAAGTGCCGTCAGGCGGGCCTGAAACCCGATGCGGCCGTCATCGTCGCGACCATCCGGGCGCTGAAGATGAATGGCGGGGTGAGGAAGGAAGATCTTTCTGCCGAGAATATCGAGGCGCTGGTGCGCGGGTGCGCCAATCTCGGCCGGCATGTCGCCAATGTGCGCAAGTTCGGCGTACCGGTGGTCGTCGCCATCAATCACTTCATTTCGGATACGGATGCCGAGATCGCCGCGATCAAGGATTATGTCGACAGGCTGGGCGCCGATGCGATCGTCTGCCGCCATTGGGCAGAAGGGTCGGCGGGTATCGAGGAACTGGCCTACAAGGTGGTCGAGCTCGCCGATGGCGGACAGGCAAAGTTCCAGCCGCTTTATCCGGACGAGACGCCGCTGTTCGACAAGATCCAGACGGTCGCATCGAAAATCTATCATGCGGGCGAGGTGACTGCCGACAAGGCGGTGCGGGATCAACTGAAGGCGTGGGAGGAGCAGGGTTATGGCAATCTGCCGGTCTGCATCGCCAAGACCCAGTATTCCTTCTCTACCGATCCGACCCTTCGTGGCGCGCCGGAGGGGCATGTCGTGCATGTTCGCGAGGTGAGGCTTTCCGCCGGTGCGGGCTTTATCGTGGCGATCACCGGCGAAATCATGACCATGCCCGGTCTGCCGCGGTCGCCATCCGCCGAACGGATCTTTCTCAATGACGAGGGGCAGATCGAGGGCCTGTTCTGATAATATTGTTCAGGTCGATTGCCGTTTGAAACGAATATATCAAGCTGTGGGAAATCATCGCGGGAACCTGAGCTTGAATTTGGAATTGATGATGCGCAGGATGGGCAAAACCGATCCTCGTTCATTTCGTGCGGAGAGTTTCATGTCGATCGTATTTGGGAAATATTCTCTGTCCATCGCCGCAGTCATGGTGTTTGGCGCTGCCGCTGTATTGCCGGCCGGTGCGGCCGATCTCGTTCGGGGCTATTATCCACCGACGGCAAAAAGCCAGCGGCATTATGTTCGCACCGCTTATGCCAATGAGGAATGCGGTCTGTTGAAGGTCACGCAATCCGGATATTCGCGGATCGTCCGCATATGTTCGCCGGTGCTCGATCTGAGGCCTGCTCCGACGAGAGGCACTTCGAGCGGCGATGCCGGCAATGGATCGTCCTTCACTGTTACGCAGCAGTAAGCCCCTTTACCGGCAATAGCGATAACCACCGTTTCGCTCGAGGATGTCCAAGTGAAGATGGTCTTCGTGCGATGCGTCACTGCCCGGTGACAGGACGGTGGTGAAGTGCAGGCATGCTCCGGCAGTGGCGGTGCGCTGGAATGCGCCTTCCAGCGTCGAATCTTCCGTTCTCGGTTTCATCTCGATCTTTTCGCCATTGTCGAGCTTGAAGGCTGCAACATCATAGGCGTTGCCGCGAGCGTGTTCGGAAATCTTTCCGGTTGATGCACTGTTTCTTAAACGGCACTGGTAGGTAGAGCCGGGTACGAGGCCGACGATCTTGCGGCCCGGCATGGCGATGGTCATGGCGGGCTGGACCGTGTCTTTCAGCCAGTGGGCCATGGTAAGCGCCGTCTTGCAGCGCATGGTCGCGCCGCCGAGATCGACGCCGGGCAAGACTTCCGCCACATCGATCGGATGCTCGATGCCGCAGCCATTGCCGTCGTCGATAGGATCGTTGGTTCCGAATTTTGCACCGATCGCCTTCAGGTCAGCAAGGCAAGCCTGCAGCTCCTGTGGATCCTCTTTTACAAGAGGCGGGGGAGGCGGTGTCTCGGCCTTTTCCGTTTCGCCTGCCTCATCCTGCTTGCCGTCAGGTTCTGTTTCAGCCTGAGCGGGTTGTTTCTCTGCTGGCTTCTCCGGTGATCCGGGTTCGGCGCCGTCCGATCTGGCGGCCGCGGTGTCGGTTTCGGGCTTGGGAAGCGGTGTGGGAACCTCGGCCTCGCGCGTCGGTTCGGTGGCGGTCGAGGGTTGTTCGACGACTGGGGGCTTGGTTTGGTCTTCGGTCTCCGGCTTTGCAGGTGAAGAAGCGGCTTTCTCGTCGGGCTTGGCGAGGTCGGACTGCGCCGGTTTGTTTTCAGCGCTATTCGTCTCGGGTGGCGCTGCCTGTTCTTCGGACTTCCGGTTTTCGGCCTCGCCCAGTTTGTCCGCAGGCAAAGGCGTCTCGGGCGTCGCCTGCTGTGCGGTTTCGGCCGGTTTTTGAATGGGTAAGGGAACGGATGCGAGCGGTGGCGGTTTGGGGATGGCATTGCGCGACGTGTTGCGGCTACGGGTTCTCGCCTTCTCCCTGGTCGAAGACTGTTTGCGAATGCCGGTATCCTTGAGGAAGCGGTCGATGACGTTGACCTCGACGATTTCGGCGCTCCTGCCCGGCAGGGCCGGCCGTTCGGGCGGTAAGGCTGCACCAAGCATGAGAGGTGCGGCAAGCGCGATGAGTAAGGTTGACCGCTTCATTCCCTGTCTGTCCTCCGGGCCGGTTCTGCACTGTGCTTCGGCGCAACGGATGCCGGGCGAGAGGGGCAACGCGGATCGACCTGTTTTGGTCGCATCACAGGACAATATTTTTGTGCTTGCGCGGTATGTCCTGCCACGCTAACAATTCCGCCCATGACGATTTCGATGAACAACAACGGTAACTGGTGGTGGGCACGCTAACGCGGCCTTGACCAGTCATGTCCATCGACAAGACCAGACCAAGCCGCCCGAGAACCGAGGCGGCTTTTTTATTGGCCGCTTTGCGGGAACCGGGCGAACCAGATCGAAGAGGCAAGGGCATTACAATGGTGACGATCATTCGCGAGGACGGTTCCGAGACCTACGAGACGCGAGGCGGCATAACCGTCAGCCGGGCTCGCCGTCCGGCGGAATATGCAACGGCAATCTCGTCTTATGTCGACAGGCTGGACGAGCGCCGCGGTGCTGTCTTCTCGTCGAACTATGAATATCCGGGCCGTTACACGCGCTGGGACACGGCGATCGTCGACCCGCCGCTCGGGATCACCTGCAATGGCCGCAAGGTGTGGATCGAGGCCTATAACGAGCGTGGCGAAGTCCTGCTCGGCTTCGTTGCCGACAGGCTCGCCGGTGTCGAGGACCTGACGCTTGGCGAGCGGACAACCCGCCGCCTCGACCTCACAGTTAACCAGCCCTCTCGCGTGTTTACCGAGGAAGAACGTTCGAAGATGCCGACGGTGTTTACCGTTTTGCGCGCAATCGTCGATCTTTTCTATTCCGAAGCCGACTCTGCGATTGGCCTGTTCGGCGCCTTTGGCTACGATCTTGCCTTCCAGTTCGACGCGATCAAGCTTGCCATGCAGCGGCCGGAAGACCAGCGCGACATGGTTCTGTTCCTTCCCGACGAGATCCTCGTCGTCGACCACCATGCGGCCAAGGCCTGGATCGACCGCTACGATTTCGCCACGGGTGGAGTGACGACCGAGGGCAAGGGCCAGGACATCGCGCCCGATCCGTTCGTGCGCACGACGGTGACGCCGCCGAAGGGCGATCACAAGCCGGGTGAATATGCCAAGCTCGTCACCGAGGCGAAGGAGAGCTTTCGTCGCGGCGATCTGTTCGAAGTGGTTCCCGGCCAGAAATTCATGGAACGGTGCGACAGCAAACCTTCGGAGATTTCCAACCGGCTGAAGGCTATCAACCCGTCGCCCTATTCCTTCTTCATCAATCTCGGCAACCAGGAATATCTGATCGGCGCATCGCCGGAAATGTTCGTGCGCGTGTCGGGCCGCCGGATCGAGACCTGCCCGATTTCCGGGACGATCAAGCGCGGCGAAGATGCGATTTCCGATAGCGAGCAGATCCTCAAGCTGTTGAATTCGAAGAAGGACGAGTCGGAGCTGACGATGTGCTCCGACGTCGACAGAAACGACAAGAGCCGCGTCTGCGAGCCGGGTTCGGTAAAGGTGATCGGTCGCCGGCAGATCGAGATGTATTCGCGGCTCATCCACACCGTCGACCATATCGAGGGCCGCCTTCGGCCGGACATGGATGCGTTCGACGGGTTCCTCTCCCACGCATGGGCCGTCACCGTGACCGGTGCGCCGAAACTGTGGGCGATGCGCTTCATCGAAAGCCACGAGCGCAGCCCGCGCGCATGGTATGGTGGGGCGATCGGCATGGTCGGCTTCAATGGCGACATGAATACGGGCCTGACGCTCAGGACCATTCGCGTCAAGGACGGGATTGCCGAAGTGCGCGCCGGGGCGACATTGCTCAACGATTCGAACCCTGAAGAGGAAGAAGCAGAAACCGAACTGAAGGCATCGGCCATGATTTCAGCCATTCGCGATGCGCGCGCCGGCAATTCCGGCAAGGTTTCCCGCGATGTTGCCCGTGTGGGCGAGGGGGTGAAGATCCTGCTCGTCGACCACGAGGACAGTTTTGTTCATACGCTCGCCAACTATTTCCGCCAGACGGGGGCGACGGTTTCCACCGTGCGCACGCCAGTGCCGGACGAGGTGTTCGACCGGATCGATCCCGATCTCGTCGTGCTGTCGCCCGGACCGGGCAATCCGAAGGATTTCGACTGCAAGGCGACGATCAAGGCGGCGCGGGCGAAGAACCTGCCGATTTTTGGTGTGTGCCTTGGCCTGCAGGCGCTGGCTGAAGCTTATGGCGGTCAGCTTCGGCACCTCGCCATTCCAATGCACGGCAAGCCGTCGCGTATAAGAGTGCTGGAGCCGGGGATCGTCTTCTCCGGCCTTTCGAAGGAAGTGACGGTCGGCCGTTATCATTCGATCTTTGCCGATCCGGCGACGCTCGACCGCGATTTCATCATCACCGCGGAAAGCGAGGATGGCACGATCATGGGCATAGAGCATGCCAAGGAACCGATCGCTGCCGTGCAATTCCACCCGGAATCGATCATGACGCTCGGCGGCGATGCCGGGATGCGGATGATCGAGAATGTCGTGGCGCATCTGGCGCGCAAGCGTGAGACGAAGGCGGCTTGATATGACTGATGCAATCCGTATCGAGCCGATACGGGAAGATCATGTCGAGGGGTTTCGCGATGCCCTCGACATCGTGGCGAGTGAACGGAAATACCTGATCTTTCTCGAGGCACCGCCGATCGAGGCGATGCTGGCCTTCGTTAGGGGCAATATCGCCGGCGGTCATCCGCACATGGTGGCCGTGGCGGACGGCAAGGTCGTAGGATGGTGCGATATAAGGCGTGGGAGCCGGGATGCCGAGGCGCATTGCGGCACGCTCGGCATGGGCATCATTCCCGGTTATCGCGACCGTGGGCTCGGCAGGCGGCTGATTACCGCCGTGCTCGATGCCGCAAGGGCGGCTGGCCTGCATCGGGTGGAGCTCAACGCACACGCGGACAATTTTCGTGCCATCGCTCTTTACGAGCGGGTGGGCTTCGAGCACGAGGGAATTGCCCGCCATGCGGTCAGGATCGACGGGCATTATATCGACAGCGTCAAAATGGCGTTGCTCTTCGAGTGACAGTAACTCGGCGGCCTGATGATGTTTCGTTGTTGGGCCGGACTTGGCTCAGCCAGGTGACAGGCCCATGGCGCGCGTGGTCTCGTTGAAGATGCCGAGGCGCGCCTCGATGACCGCGATCTTTTCCGGCGTATCGGCACAGGACGTTTCAATGTCGATGAACAGCTGCTCGTAGCCGCCCGGTGTCACTATGGCAAACATCTGGCCCGGCTCGTTGCTTATGTTTTTCCAGCTGTGCCGGACGTGGGGTGGCAGGGCCACCACCGTGCCGGGTGGCGCATCGAACTCTTCCTCGCCGCACTGAAAGAGGTAGTGGCCGCGGACTACGCGGAAAATCTCGGTTTCGCGCGTGTGCATATGCGGAGCAGGACCTTGGCCGGGCGGCGTAAAGGTTTCCCACATGCCAAAGGCGCCGTTGGTTTCGGCTGCCGTGGCATGAATGACGATCTTCGCGCCGAACGGTGTTTTTGCTATCCGCTCATCGTCCGGGCGAGACACGATCGCCGTCTGAAAGATCGACATGCCTGCCTCCTTTGCTCGTGCCTCTTTTATCATGGAGCTGACTGGCGGTTAATCCTTGCGTTTGACGACCCGAAAATTCATGTCGCTGCGGATGGCAAAGCCGAGCGAGCGGTAGAGGCCGACAGCGCCTTCGTTGTGCTTGTAGGCATGGAGATAAACGGTTTCTCCGCCGGCAGAAATCTCGCCGGCGACGAAGCGCAGCATCAGTTTGCCGAGACCCTTGCCCTGGCAGTCCGGGTGGACGCAGAGGCCGCTCAATTCGGCAAAGCCAGGCTGGCGCATGCGCTGGCCGCCCATGGCGACGAGCCTGCCATCGATGCTGATACCCCAGAAGGTGCCGAGCGACTGCGCCTTCAGCGTGAAGGGGCCGGGCTTGGTCAGCGTCGCAAGCGCCAGCATATCGGCTGCATCCTCTTCGCCCAGTTTTACGATGCGAGGGTCTTCGATACGCTCGAACGGCTTGTCGGCCAGCATCTGCACCAGCGTGGCATCGATGATGGTCTCAAAACCGGGAAGGGCGGGGATCGGCCCCGCTTCTACGAGAGCCATGTTTTCGCTGGCCAACGGCAGGACCGTGATTGCGGCGATGCTTTCCGACGTATCGTCCTGCATCGCGGCGAAGGGCACGATTGAGGGGGCGTAACGTTTGGCGCGCGGGGTGCCTTCGGCGAAGGCCGAATGGACGGTGGCCAGTGCGTTCCAGGCTGGGCGATCGAGGAGATGGGTCATTTCGTTTCCTTGTCTTTATTCATGCGCTCGATCAGCGGGCGGTGCTTGAGGCCGTCTTCGATGGATGCGAGTTGCTCCAGGAAGGAGCCGTCGAGATCGGTGCAAAGGTTTCTGACGGCGGCTTCGACGCCCGGCCAGACCTCGCGGGTGGAATAGTCGACGAGATCCTGTCCTGCCTTGGTCAGCGAGACCTGCTTGCGGCGCTGGTCTCCATCGCTGACGGACAGGTCGAGCAATCCTGCCTCCGCCAACTGGCCGATCGTGCGCGTGGCGCCCGGCTGCGATATGCCAATGACATCGGCAAGTTCCCCGACCGTCAGCGGCCCGTTGCGGTCGATCGCTGCAAGAAAGGGATAATGTGCTGCAGGCAAATCGATGCCATGCTGCTGCATGATCAGCTGGGTATTGGCCTGCACCATTTCCCCGAGGCGGCGAAGCCTCGTTCCCAAGGTAAGGTAACCGAAGTCTTTGACGATGTCGTGAGGCATGCATACCTCTCCATAATATTGTATAACGCATTATATAAATGGTTATGTTTTCTTGCAAGGAGATTTGATCCTGAAAGCGCTTTGACAAAACCGACGCTCTGCGGCATATGCTCACTCATCCGAAACCGCTGCTGCGAGACCGCTCGCCGTGGCGGTTTCGTCGTTTCAGGGCATGGCTTCTGCAAGTCATTCTCACCAGCAAAAAGGCGTCTGGATAATGGCGCAGCGAATGAAGGACAAACCGGTGAACACGGCGCTTAACAAAGATCGAGCCATCATCGAGCGGCTCGCATTCTGGGGTATTCCCATCTCGATCGGGGTGATGGGGCTCAAGATGCTGGCTTGGTGGGTGACGGGTTCCGTGGCGCTGCTTTCCGACGGCATGGAATCGCTGGTCAATGTCACGGCCGCATTCATTGCGTATTTCGTCATCCGATACGCGCAGCGGCCGGCCGATCACGACCACCAGTTCGGCCATCATAAGGCGGAATATATCTCGGCGGTTGTCGAGGGTGTGTTGATCATCGTTGCTGCTATCCTGATCATTCAGGAGGCCTGGGGTGCACTCTTCTCGCCGGAAGTCATGCAGGCACCATGGCTGGGGCTTGCGATCAACGCCGTCGCGGGCGTCATCAACGCCATCTGGGCGACGATCCTGATTCGGGTCGGGACGGCACATCGTTCTCCAGCACTGGCGGCTGATGGTCATCACATCATGTCGGACGTGGTGACGTCGGCGGGTGTCTTTGTCGGTCTGATCCTCGCGGTTGTTACCGGTTACGCGATCCTCGATCCGCTGCTGGCCATTCTCGTTGCGATCAACATTCTCTGGCAGGGATACAAGGTGATCTCGCATTCACTTGGCGGGTTGATGGACAAGGCGCTGGAGCCGGATGAAGAAGCGGCGGTGCGCGATGCGATCACGGCGCATTCGGCTGGTGCGCTCGGGGTTCATGACCTCAGATCCCGGCGGGCAGGAGCGGCCGCCTTCATCGATTTTCATCTGGTTGTACCGGCTTCGATGACGGTAGGCGAGGCACATGATATCTGCGACCGCTTGGAAGATGCGATCAAAGAGGCTATTCCCGGCGCCACACTGGCCATTCATGTGGAGCCCGAAGGTGAGCGCGCCCATGGACAGAAGGTCGAAGTCGAAGGACATACAAGCCTGGAAGGAATGGGCGAATGACGATGACGGATGTCAGCGGGCTGTCGCAGCTCGGAAAACAGGTAGACGCACCGAAGAGCCCGGAAGACGCCGTGCTGGAGCGTGTGCCGAACAGCAACCAGGGCATGGATTACGTGACGCGCTTCACCGCGCCGGAATTCACTTCGCTCTGCCCGATGACCGGCCAGCCGGATTTCGCCCATATCGTCATCGACTATATTCCCGATGCCTATCTGGTCGAATCCAAGTCGCTGAAGCTGTTTCTGACCTCGTTCCGCAATCACGGCGCCTTCCACGAGGATTGCTCGGTCTATATCGCCAAGCGGCTGGTCGAATTGCTTCAGCCGAAATGGCTGAGGATCGGCGCTTACTGGTATCCGCGCGGTGGCATTCCGATCGACGTGTTCTGGCAGACGGGCGCCGTGCCGGAAGGCGTGTGGCTGCCGGATCAGGGCGTACCGACCTATCGCGGACGTGGGTGAAGAACGGTCCGGGGCAGCCGGAGCAATCGATCCAGTGAATCGATTGCAGTGACGAACGCACCGAGCCAAAGCGAGGGGCTGGGATAGGCTGCCGCATTGGCGGAATAAGAAAGCGCCGGAGCATCACTGCCCGGCGCTTTCTCGTTGGTGGCTTCATCGATCAAACGTCGAAGCTATCGTCGTTACTGTCGAAGTCGCCATTGTCCTGATCGGCATCGTCATTCGAATAGCCGGCCTGCTGCCAGGCGTCGTTGTCATTGTCGTTGGTGCCATCGTCCGACTTGTCCGATGCCTCGCGTATCGCGTCGTCGCCATAATAGTTGTTGACGACGGTCTCCTCGACTGCCAGCTGCTCGGAGGCACCGAAGGAGCTGGCGCCGGAGAGCGGGTTGCCGAGACCTGCGCCCGCCATGTGGTTGCTGAAAATGCCTGACAACGAATTGGCAAGCAGCATGCCGCCGGCGACCCCGGCTGCGGTGCCGAGTGCGCCGGTGAGAAAGCTGCTGCCGGCTGACGGTCCGCGGGAGGGGCCGCTGCTCCATGGCCCGTATGGTTGAGGGGCGGATGCCTGTGCGCCATAGGGTGGAGGAGGAGCGCGGTAACCATCGTCATAACCGCGAGGGCCTTCGTATGTCGGACGAGCGCCCCACGGACCGGAGGTTGGAGCGGACGATTGCTGGACTGGCGCCTGGGCACGAGATTGCTGCGATCCGAAGATCGAGCTGAGGAAGCCTCCGCCCTGTTCCGCCTGGCGATTTTCTCCCTGCGCGGCTTCCAGCTCATGGACGCGGTCTTCCAGCTCCCGGATACGGTTGGATGCCGCTTCCAGCCCCTTTTCCTGAACAACAACCGCCTGGGCCAGGTAATAGGTCGCGTAGGGCTGTTTGCGGGTTTCCTGATCGATCAAGTCTTCCGCATCCCGATCCCGCGGTGTTGCCGAGGCGGTACGGACGCGTTCGAACAGAGAATTGAGAAGCTGGCGTTCTTCCGGTGACATTCTTGCCTCCTTGGGCATTTGGGCTGTCCAAGGAGGTAAGCGGCGATTGCGGCATTTCAAATCGCCGCAAGATTAAATCTCGGTAATGCGCAACTCTCTGTTTGGTGCGATTGCGAAGGCAGAACAGGGTTCAACCTTTGCCGGAATTGCTTCAGCCCCCAAATGCGAGCGACAGGCCGAGAAGGGCGGTGATGCCGCCGAGAATGCGGGCGACATAAGGGCTGAAACGCGAGATGCCGAGGCCTGCGGCAATGCCGGCGAGGTGCAAAAACGCAGTTGCAATGACAAAGCCGGCGCCGAACTGGAATGCGCCTGCAGAACCGAGTTCACCGCCATGGGCATGGCCGTGGAAAAGAGCGAAGACGGCGACGATTGCAGCACAAACGGCTGTCGGCAGGCGAACGGCGATGGCGACAACTAGGCCGAGGGCGATGACGGAGGCCAAGATCGCGGGTTCTACGAAGGGAAGTTCAATGCCCAACAATGCGAGGGCAAAGCCGATCGCCATCGTGCCGACGAATGCCGAGGGAACGATCCAGAGCGCCTTCCTGTTGCCACCTTGAGAAATCTGGGCAGCCCAAAGTCCGACCGCGACCATAACGAGGATGTGGTCCATGCCGAAAAGCGGGTGCGAGAAGCCGGCCATGAAGGAGCCGTGCTCTTCCGGATTGAGATGGGCAAAGGCGGGTGCTGTCGCTGTGGCAAAAATGGCGGCGGAGAGCGAAAGGCGTCTAAACATTATGGTCCCCTCAGATTCTGTCTGACTTTAAAATATGATCGAAGATAGGGCGCAGAGCTTTCCGATGTCCACCACAATTGCCAACTGGTCGCCGAAGGTTTCTACGTCATTCACCTTATAGGCGGCCTTAGTCGTGGCTTGCTGCCACTCTCCATTGTTTTGTGGCCGCGAACACATTATGTCCGATGTTATGAATCCCATGCAGGAGACACTGACTGTGCTGAACGACGAAGACGACAACGACGACAAGACCAAGGAATTGCCGCTCGGCAAGGAAACAGAGGCGAATCTTTTCAAGTCGCGCTCGATCTTCATCTACGGTCCGATTACCCAGGAACTGGCGCAGAAGGTCAACACGCAGCTCGTTGCGCTCTCCGCAGCCAGCGACGAAGATATTCGCATCTATGTGAACTCCCCCGGCGGCCACGTCGAATCGGGCGATTCCATCCATGACATGATCAAGTTCATCAAGCCGAAGGTCTGGGTTATCGGAACCGGCTGGGTGGCTTCCGCAGGCGCGCTGATCTATGCAGCCGCGGCGAAGGAACGCCGTATCTCGCTGCCGAACACGCGCTTCCTCATCCATCAACCGTCCGGCGGCACGCGCGGCATGGCATCCGATATCGAGATCCAGGCACGCGAAATCGTCAAGATGAACGAGCGCCTGATCAAGATCTTTGCCAAGGCCACCGGCCAGACCGAAGAGAAGATCGCCAAGGACATCGACCGCGATTACTGGCTCTCTGCAGAGGAAGCCGTCTCCTACGGTCTGGTCTCGAAGATCGTCACATCTCAGAGCGAAATCTGAGATAGCGCTTCGGATCATTGAAACAGAAAGCCCCGCCAGCTTGCCGCTGGCGGGGCTTTTGTGTTCAAGGTTTGCAAATCTTTCATCTTGCAAGATTGGAGCCGGAGGGCGCCTAAATGGCTTGCCTGCACGGTTACCCGTCGGCACATTGCCGCGCTTGCCAGTTTTCGACGAAGGTTATGAACTCGGCAGCGGCAAGGGGCTTGGAAAAAGCGTAACCCTGCAAGACGTGGCATCCGAGGCCGCGCAGGATTTCAATATGTTTGCCGGTCTCCACGCCCTCGGCAACAATCTCGATATCCTGCGACCTTCCGATTTCGATGATGGAGGCGACAAGTCTGCGCTGGGATGCAGAATCCTCGATCGGCGAGATCAATTTGCGGTCTATCTTCAATCGCTTCGGCCCCAGCTCGATCAGGCTCACGATCGAGGCGTGACCGGTGCCAAAGTCGTCGATTTCGATGTCGATACCGAGCGACTTAAGCCGAGTGATTGCCGTACGCAGGTCTTCATCGTGGTCATCGAATGAGATGGATTCCAGAAGCTCGAAAGACAGGCTGCCCGGAGAAAACTGCAGGTCTGCCAGCCGGTCGAACATGCGGCCGTCCTTTATTCTCTGCGCCGATATGTTGACCGAAAGATGCGGCACATCCAGACCGAGCGCCTTCCAGCGAACGGACTGGAAGAGCGCCTTTTCAAGAATCACAGCATCAAGATCGGCTGCGCGATTCAGGCTTTCGGCAATATCGAGAAAGCGATCAGGTGCAAGAGTGCCGCGTTGCGGGTGTTGCCATCGCGCGAGTGCCTCGACGCCGACGATCTGCAACGTCCGTGCATCAAACTGGGGTTGGAAATAAGGGACGATCTGATCGTGCTCCAGTGCCGTCAGGAACTCGTCCGACATCGTTTTACGAAGCACCGCAGCCATACGCAGTTCGTCGGAAAAGATCTCGAAGCGGTTGCGCCCGCGTTTCTTGGCTTCGTAGAGCGCAATGTCCGCATTGACGAGAAGTTCGCGAGGCTCCTCCATCGATGCCGTCTGGCAGGATATTCCTGCGCTGCAGCCGATACGGCACTTGTGGCCGCCGATTTCGATCGGCCGGGCAAGTGACCTGACGATTGCCTGCGCAAGTTCGCGCGATCGACGTTCGACGCAAGGGCCGCTGGTGGCGATGACGAATTCGTCACCGCCTACGCGTGAGGCGAATTCATCCGGTGTGACAAGGTCGAGGAGGCGTGCTGTCGTCTGCCTCAAAACCTCGTCACCAGCGGCGTGGCCGAACGTGTCGTTGACTTCCTTGAAACGGTCGAGGTCCACGTGGATGAAGGCCAATCGATGGCTCTTTTCCGCCTTGCCGCTACCTGCTTCCATGAACTGGTCCAGAAATCGCCGGTTGGGGAGGCCGGTCAGGGCATCATGGAGAGATTGATGTTCAAGCGTCCGCCGCGTTGCTCTGAGCTGGGCATTCTGTTCTTCTGCACGAGAACGCGCCTCGCGCAATTCTGCTTGCAGCAGCATATCCTTGGTCACATCCCAATTCGCACCCACGATCCGCATTTCGCGGCCTGCCGTGCTATAGACCCTGCCATTTGCACGGATGTATCTTATCTCTCCGGTCGGAGACACGATGCGGAATTGAGTTATGTAAGGAACGCCTTCGGCCACCGTCTGGAGCAGTTCTTCCTGTGCGGCTTGAATGTCGTCCGGGTGGATCGCTTTTTTCCAGTCTTCATAGAAAAATGCGTCCCGATCCGGTGAGCCATAGTACATTTCGCGCATCCGACGATCCCAGATAAGCTTTCCGGATTCGGGATGATATTCCCACACGCCAATGCCGGAGGAGTCGAGGGCAAGGCCGAGGCGATGTGAGACTTCCTCCAGTTCCTCCTCACTCTGCTGCAGTATGATGAGATTACGGTGCCGCTGCCTCATCAGCAAACCAGCCCATATCAGCGGCGCAATGATGCCGATGGCAACCATGGCGGCGTAGATCCGGGATACGAAAATTGCCGGTGGTTCCTGAAGCCATCCCCCTTTGGGGACCGCGGCAAGGTACCATGTGTCGTATCCGAGTTCGATGCGCGTACGCACCGCGTCGTCGACGAAGACTGCGGGATCGCCCACAAAGACATCCTTGACGGAGGGTTGCGGTCGGCGCGCGATAGCTATGTTGAGCGTCTGTTGGTCGGAGTTTATATTGCTGTCCCGATACAAGCGCTCGGCATCGATCACGGCCGAGACAACACCCCAGAAATGACCGTTTCCAATAGAAAATACCGGATAGCGTGCCAGCAGGCCGTGCCCGCCCTGCATGAGCTTCACCGGACCTGCAATTGTGGTCTTGCGCCGTTTTATGGCTTCGAAAACAGAGCCGGACTGTTTCGGGTTGGCGTTATAGTCCTGCCCGATCAATTGCTTGTTTTCATCGAATGGATAAACGTTCTGCACCACGAGGTTTGGAGCCGCTACGACGTTTCGCAATTGCGACGGGACACTGAAGATACGTTCAGACAGGGCGCTGAATTGCGCTTGGGTCATATTCGGATTGGCGGCGATTGCTGCAACAAGTCCCTGAATGAGGTTTACGTTGCCGTGAATTTGTGTTTCCAGGCGAGCGGAAACCTGCGCAAGGCGCTCGGAGGCAACAAGTCTTTGTTCTGCCAGAAAGCGCTCATGCTCTTCGTTGTCCGATTGAACAAATCCGATGGCGACTGCAGCAATGACAACGATTGCGGGAATAAAATAGCTCAGGCCAAAAGCCTTCTGGATCGGCCGCATCGATTTGTCCGAATGAGAAAAAGTAGCCATCGAATATTCCGGTCTCATGATGGCAAAGAGTTGCAGAGAAACTTTAATATTATGCTTTTCTAACCGTCATTTGGCGTGAAATATGGTCACTTTACTGTAGACTGAATATCGCTTCAGTGATTGTCTGCATCCATTCCGTGTTTTGTTTTTCGCTGCGCGCTACAGTTTATGGACTGGACCGTGCAAACCCAGAGGCGCATACTTTCCTGCCGGGAGGTTTGGCGATGAAGGACGACGGATACAATCAGTTTTGCCCGATCGCCAAAGCCTGCGAACTTATCGAGCCGCGCTGGACATTGCTGCTGCTTTCCGAAATGTGGTCCGGCTCAACGCATTTCAACGAAATCCGCCGCGGCGTGCCCGGTATGTCGCCGACGCTGATGTCCAAGCGACTTAAGCAAATGGAGGTGAGCGGGCTGGTGACCCGCTCGGCAAACGAGCGGACCGGCGAGATCACCTATATCACCACCAGGATTGCAGACGAACTTGGCCCTATCGTTCGGGAGCTTGGTCGCTGGGCACACCGGAATGTCGACGCCGATGTGACGCTCGAAAATCTCGATGCGCGGCTTTTGATGTGGAATATGCGCCGCAAGATCGATGCCGAAGCGCTGCCCAAGCGCAGGCGCAGCGTTATCGAGTTCAATTACCCCGAGTTGCCTCGGGAGGAACGTCACTATTGGCTGGTCAACAAGCCGGGGCAGCCGATCGACCTTTGCCTGATCGATCCGGGTTACGACGTCGATCTCTATGTCACCGCCGAACTGAAGGCGATGACGGCGGCGTGGATGGGGCTTTCGGGCCTGAAGGCGGAGATTGAACAGGGGCGAATTTCATTGATCGGCGACGCAGACATCGCCTCGCGGATTGATGACTGGATGGTGCGCAGTTCTTTTGCCACCTGCTGATCCGGTGCATTTTCTGTATCGGGTCCGGTTCATTTTCTACACTGGAGCAACCGGCATAGACTGAAGCATCCTCCAATTATTGCCCGCGTCATCGGGCTCTTCGACATGGGAGGAAAGACAATGCAGACAGCAAATCTGGACCTTGCGCATCCCGCCGCGCCAGCGGGAGCGGATTTCAACGCGGTCAAGGCGCGCCAGCAAGGCGCCTGGGCTTCGGGCAATTACGCGGTCGTCGGCACGACCCTGCAGATCGTCGGCGAGAGGCTTTGCGAGGCGCTTGATCTGAGGGCCGGCGAAACGGTGCTGGATGTCGCTGCCGGAAACGGCAATGCGACGCTCGCAGCGGCACGGCGTTGGTGCATCGTCAGCTCGACCGATTACGTGCCGACGCTTCTGGAACAGGGCAGGCGGCGCGCCGAGGCGGAAGGGCTCAGCGTCAATTTTCAGACGGCCGATGCCGAGGCGCTACCCTTTGCCGATAATCACTTCGATGTCGTGCTTTCCACGTTCGGGGTGATGTTCACGCCGGACCAGGAAAAAGCGGCTTCTGAATTGCTGAGGGTTTGCCGCAGGGGAGGGCGTATTGGTCTTGCGAACTGGACGCCGGACAGTTTTATCGGGCAGGTGTTCAAGACGATCGGGCGGCACGTGCTGCCTCCGGCAGGCCTGCGCCCACCGTCGCTATGGGGGACAACCGATCGATTGAACGAACTGTTCGGGTCTGTGGCAGGCGTTTCCGCAAGCCGGGAGACTTTCGTCTTCCGCTACCGTTCTCCAGGCCACTGGGTCGAGGTGTTCCGCACCTGGTACGGGCCGGTACACAAGGCTTTCAGTGCCTTACCAACAGAGAAGCAGGCCGTTCTGGAAAGAGACCTGCTTGACCTCATCGAAAGCTTCAATCGGGCTGAGGATGGGACGATGGTAGTACCCAGTGACTATCTCGAGGTCATCATCGCGAAGCGTTGATGACCGGCGGGCCGGCGTCTGCAAACGAGGATGCAGGCGTTTACGGCGCCGTGTGCCGATTGCGGTGCACGGCGCCGGCCAGCTGTTCCAATTGCGCACAGGTGTTTCAATTCGATAAGAAAAGGCTGCCTGTTAGGCCGGGCTTAACTGTGTAGCCCGTTTGTCCGGGAAAATGACGCGTTATTGAAAATCTGAGCGGGTGAGGCTGTTAGGCTGTGGGTGGGAGGAACTTGGAGGATAGCCACTCAAACAGGAGCAGTTTCAATGACGAACTCCATTTCGAATGCGCTTGGTGTCGCACTTTATTACAGCGCAGGCTCGACAGCCTGGTTTTCCGCAACGGGCTCCGGACCGATCCAGTACGGGACCGCAGGCAATGACTCCATGTGGGGCGACAGTTCCGTCAACGTCACGATGACGGGTGGAACCGGTGACGACATCTACTATCTCTATTCCAGCATCAATCGGGCTGAGGAAAAGCCTGGCGAAGGTGTGGACACGATTGATACCTGGATGAGTTACACTCTTCCGGAGAATTTCGAGAATCTGCGGGTAACCGGCGACAACCGTTATGCTTTCGGTAATTCCGCCGACAATATCATCCGAGGCGGATCGACCCGCCAGACGATCGATGGCGGGGCAGGAAACGATGTGCTGATCGGTGGCGGTGGCGCCGATACGTTTATTATTTCCAAGGGCAACGGGACCGATCTCATTACCGACTTCAGCGGCGATGATACGATCCGGCTCGATGGTTACGGCGTCACGTCATTCGATCAGCTGATCAGTCAATCCTCCCAGCAGGGGACGAATCTCTGGCTCAATCTGGGCAATGGCGAAAGCGTCGTCTTGGCCAATACGACAGCTGACGATCTCAGCGCCGACCAGTTCGAACTCAACCTCGATCGATCGAACCTGACGCTCACCTTCAACGACGACTTCAATTCGCTTTCCCTGTACGATGGTCAGGACGGTGTGTGGGAAGCGAAATACTGGTGGGCGCCTGAAAAGGGGGCTTCGCTGCATACCAATGGCGAGCAGCAATGGTACGTCAATCCTCTATACGGACCGACAGCGTCAGCAAATCCGTTCTCGGTGACAGACGGCGTTTTGACGATCCGGGCAGAACAGACTCCCGATGCGCTTTCCGGCGAAGTCGAAGGTTACGACTACACGTCCGGCATGCTGACGACCCATGCGTCCTTCGCGCAGACCTACGGCTATTTCGAAATCCGCGCCGACATGCCGGACGAGCAGGGGGCATGGCCCGCCTTCTGGCTGTTGCCCGAGGACGGTTCGTGGCCGCCGGAACTGGACGTGATCGAAATGCGCGGACAAGACCCGAATACCTTGATCCTTTCGGCTCATTCGAACGAAACCGGTAAGCAGACTTCGGTCATCAACAACGTTGCGGTGGCCGATACGGAAGGGTTTCACACCTACGGTTTGTTGTGGGACGAGGATCACATCACCTGGTATTTCGACGATGTAGCGGTGGCGCAGACGGATACTCCCGACGACATGCACGATCCGATGTACATGATCGTCAACCTGGCGATCGGCGGCATGGCGGGCACACCTTCGGATGGGCTGCCCGACGGGTCAGAAATGAACATCGACTATATCCGCGCCTATTCGCTCGATGACCTAGAGGCAACGAATGCCGGATCCGCTGCACAAACCAGCGAGTGGCTTCTCTGACCGTGTTTGTCTTCGGCGAACGGTTTTGACGTGACGAGGCTTGCAAGGGGCTGAGGATTTTGATCTGCAGGGATCAGATTTTCACCCTTTACCAGGCCTTTCGGATACCCATGCTCAAGGACTTTTCTCCCTCGACGCTGACGATGGGGCTGCTGACAGCCTTTGTCGGTTTCGTCAGCTCCTTTGCCGTCATCATGCAGGGCCTTCAGGCGATGGGCGCATCGCCTGAAGAGATTGCGTCGGCGCTGCTGGCCGTCTGCATTGCGCAAAGCGTGCTCACGGTGTTTTTTTCGCTTCGCCACCGGATGCCGATCATGATGGCCTGGACAACACCCGGCGGTGCGCTTCTGGCGGCGACCGGCGCGATCGAGGGCGGGTTTCCTGCGGCGGTCGGGGCCTTCGTGCTTTGCGGCGTGATGATCACGCTTTCCGGCCTGTTCCGGCCGCTCGGGCAGATGATCCGCAAGATCCCGGCGCCGATTGCCAATGCGATGCTGGCCGGCATTCTGTTGAGCCTTTGCCTTGCGCCGGTGAAGGCCGTCGCCTTCAATGCTGCGCTCGGGCTTCCGATCGTGCTGACCTGGATGGTCGTGGTCTCGCGCTGGCGGCTCTGGGCGGTGCCGGCGGCGCTCGGTGCCTTCGCGCTTGTGCTGGTCTTCGGCGTCGATCTGCCCGATGACGTGTTCGGCCAGATTGGCGCTGCGATCCATCCGAACCTGATCTGGGTGCCGCCTCTCTTCACCTGGCACGGATTTATCTCGGTGGGGTTGCCGCTGTTCATCGTCACCATGGCATCGCAGAATATTCCGGGCATCGCGATCCTGAAGGCACATCACTATGAGCCGCCGCCGGGACCGCTGTTCGCCTCGACCGGCATATTCTCGACCATCATCGCTTTCTTCGGTAGCGTGCCGGTGAACCTTGCGGCAATCACGGCGGCGATGTGCGCCAGCGAGGACGCGCATCCCGACCCCAAGCGGCGCTATTGGGCAGCCGTTATCGGCGGAGCGACCTATACGGTGCTCGGGCTGATCGCCGGGGGGATTATCGCCTTCGTCTCGATGGCACCACCGATTCTGTTGCAGGCGGTCGCGGGCCTCGGATTGATCGGCGCATTTTCGAATGCAGCCTTTGCTGCATGGCGCGAGCCCGAGACCCGCGAAGCCGCTGCGATCACCTTCCTCGTCACTGCTTCGGGCGCCACATTTGCCGGGATTTCCGGGGCTTTCTGGGGGCTTGTGGCCGGTGCCGTGATGATCGGCCTTTCTAAGGTGATGAAGAAATCCGCCTGACCGGAGGCGTACCGGAAGCGCGAAAGCCGTTCTTGCCGGATGGCTGATGTATCGCTATACATCTCCCCATGACCATGACAGGCGCGATCATGTTTGACCGTTTTGCCGCCCGCAGCACCGCTGCCGGGGCAACGGTTTTCGCGCCTCTCTCGCTTCTTAGCCTCGACCTTACACTCGGTTGCCGGGTCCGTTGAGGAGCGCCCGGCGGCCGAAAAGCCAGCCGGCGTAAGTGCTCCTCGCATCAAATCCCAGATAATGAAACCGGACCACAAGAGGTCCAAAATCCGCAGTCGGATGGTCGAGAACGGCATCGAGCCAAAATGCTCCTGCGGATGCGAGTGAAGGACGAAGACATGGACAACAAGATTTCCGCATCGGTAAAAGGCATGCAGTCCGCAGGCGTGAAGTATCGCGCCTATCCGACGATCAACATTCCGGACCGCACTTGGCCGTCGAAGGCGATCGAGAAGGCGCCGATCTGGTGTTCGGTCGACCTGCGCGATGGCAACCAGTCGCTGGTCAACCCGATGGGGCATGACCGCAAGGCGCGGATGTTCAAGCTGCTGCTCGACATGGGCTTCAAGGAAATCGAGATCGGCTTCCCGTCCGCATCGCAGACCGATTTCGATTTCGCCCGCTGGTGCGTGGAAGAGGGCGGCGTACCGGAGGACGTGTCGCTGCAGGTGCTGGTGCAGTGCCGGCCGGAGCTGATCACCCGCACGTTCGAATCGCTGGAAGGCGCGCACAAGCCGATCATCCATTTCTACAACTCGACGTCCGAACTGCAGCGCCGGGTGGTGTTCGGCAAGGATGTGCACGGTATCAAGCAGATTGCCGTCGATGCCGCAAAGATGATCACCGACATGGCGGCGAAGGCCGGCGGCGGTTATCGTTTCGAATATTCCCCGGAAAGCTTTACCGGTACCGAGCTGGATGTGGCTCTGGAGATCTGCAATGCGGTGATCGAGGTGGTGAAGCCGACGGCCGACAACAAGCTGATCCTCAACCTGCCGTCGACCGTGGAAATGGCGACGCCGAACATCTATGCCGACCAGATCGAATGGATGTGCCGCAATATCGACAACCGTGAGAACGTCATCATCTCGGTTCATCCGCATAACGACCGCGGTACCGGCATTGCCGCGACCGAGTTGGCATTGATGGCGGGTGCGGATCGCGTCGAAGGCACGCTGTTCGGCAATGGCGAGCGCACCGGCAATGTCGACGTCGTGACGCTGGCGCTGAACATGTTCACGCAGGGCATCGATCCGGAACTGGATTGCTCCGATATCGAGCGGATCAAGGAGGTCTACGAATATTCCAACGAGATGGTCATTCCTGAACGCCATCCTTACGTCGGCGAGCTGGTCTATACCGCGTTTTCCGGCTCGCACCAGGATGCGATCAACAAGGGGATGAAGGCGATCAAGGTGGCCAACCATCCGGTATGGGAAGTGCCCTACCTGCCGATCGACCCGCAGGATGTCGGTCGTTCCTATGAGGCGATCATCCGCATCAACTCGCAATCGGGCAAGGGGGGGATCGCCTATATCCTGAGCCAGGATTACGGCCTGAACCTGCCGCGCAACCTGCAGGTGGAATTCCGCGAGGACATCCAGCGGATCACCGATGAAGAGGGCAAGGAACTGTCTTCGAAGCGCATCCACGAGCGCTTTATGGAGCGTTATGTGGAGCAGTCTGGTGCGCGTCTGAAGTTCGTCGATCACCACACATATCCGTCCGAGCCTCACCACAAGGGCGTGCGGGTCGTTGCGGCGGAGATTATCGACAATGGCGAGACCAAGCGCATCGAAGGCAAGGGAACCGGGCCGATCGACGGGTTCATCAATGCGCTGTCGATCTATCTCGGCATCGACCTGTCGGTGAATGATTATTCCGAGCACTCGCTGCAGCACGGCTCGAACGCTTCGGCTATCGCCTATGTCGAGATGCAGCATCCGGGTGGCAAGCTGTTCGGTGCCGGCGTCAACACGAATATCGTCACGGCCTCGCTCGATGCGATCGTTTCCGCGGCAAACCGGGTGTTGGAGGAGGGGGCTCGCTAAGCCCTCTCGTTCCGCATTAAATCAAAAGGCCGCTGCGGTTTCCCGCAGCGGCCTTTTTGTTGAGCTTGAATGGTCGTCAGATGAGACCGGCAGCCTTTGCGGCGATCTCGTCGAGATCGGCGGCCGAAGACGGAGCGACGATCACATAGGTCGCAAGCGGGGTGCTCCAGGATACGAGGCTGGTGTCGAGGCGGATGTCCTCAATCGGCTTGGTCGTTTCTGGCCGCGCTCTTGAGAAGGTCAAGGCCAGAATGTCGCCTTCATTGTCGCCGGTGGTGCGGCGATAGAAAAGTACGCCGGTCGGGGTGTTTTCAGCGGTGACCAGACGTGCGCCGACGAAGGCAAGCCCGCTATCGGTGAGGTCCGGAATGCGGAAGCCGACGCCGGTGCCGGTGGTCAGCCATTCAAGGATATCGGCCGGCCTGTCCGCGCCGATTTCCACCAGCCGGTTCTGCTGGCGGCTGTAGAGGCGGAAATGGGAAACGATATCGTCCAACCAGTCGCGTTGCTGGAATGCCGGGCTTGCCAATGCTTGCGGCGCGTGAGAGCCATCCGGTCGAGCGCCGATCATGTAGCCCAGGCTGCCGCCAACCAAGAGCGTCAGGGCGCAGGCCGACAGAGCCTGCAGGCCCGAAGGACGAAAGGCCCGGTTGCGGCGGGAGGATCCCGGAAGCCGTACCGCCTTGCGGGGAAGGGGGGCGTTCTTGATGCTGCGGACGAGATCGAGCGGCACCGGCTCCTTGAGCATTTCTTCGAGAAGAAGTCGGCCGGTCTGGCTGCCGCGTTTCAAATCGTCGTGCAGTGCGCGGGCATGCGGATCGTTGACGAGCAGGGATTCGATATCCTGACGCTCCGTATCAGACACCTGGCTATCGACAAACGCGGAAAGACGACGTTCCATCGCCGATGGCTCCTTATTTGCCATAGTCACGCTCTCTTTTCCGCAAAACCAGGCGGTTGGGAGGAAAGTGCCAATCGTGCGGCACAAAGGCGTGATGAGACCAGTTCCGGCGTGACGCCGAGGATCGATGCTGCCTCAGAATAATCGAAACCTTCGACATCAACGAGAAGTAGCGTACTTGCCAGACCCTCAGGCATGCCGAGGAACGCCTTGGATTCACAGCCGCTAACGCCAGTTGCTTCGGCATTCTGCTTTGAGAGCGGTTCCTGGCGGTTGCGTTTGCGAAGCTCGTCGCTCCAGCCGATCCTGATCTGATTGAACACCCAGCTTTCCAACCGGCATTCGCCTTTCCAGTGATGGCTTTTGAGAATGACGCGGGCAGAGACTTCGCGCAGGAGAGTGTCCGCTGCATTCGCATCTCCGGTCAGCGTCTGGGCGAACCGCCGCAGCCGCGGCAGCAAAGCCACAAGGTCACGACGGATATCGGTTGAAACTGCTGGCGGATTCATCAGAGGAATATGGCCTTTTTGCTCTCATTCGAATGAATGCGTGAAGGTACTAACTATGAATCGATTGTGACGATTCTGCAACAAGCATCTCCTAACCTTGCAGAACTCTTGCTGCTTCCTCCACCGAGAACTGTAACGGTGCCTCACCGTAAAAGATCTTGGTCTCGTCGAGATGGATGCTGTCGCCGCTTTCGGTCAGTCCATAACGCTCGCAACTGAGGTTCCATGCTCCCGCCTTGCCGGACAGGTTGAAGAGGTTGTAGGCGGCGCGCGGCTTGTGTCCGCCGGGACCTTGCGAGGCCGAGGCGATGCCGACGACAGGCACCGGTCGATCATGGGTCTTCAGCCAGTAGACAGTGTTGAGATGTGTATGCCCATGCAGGATGAGTTCGGCGCCGCCGGTCGAAATGGCCGCGGCAAAGCGTCGGATGCCGATCATGCGTTTATGCGAGGAGGCAGCTCCCTGGATCGGTGGGTGATGGATCAGGACGACGCGGAACAGGCCTTCCTCGCCGGCCTTTTTCAAAAGATTGACTGTCTCGCGGGCCTGTCTGGGGCTGAAAAAGCCAGACGCGGAGAAGGGAGGCGTGGCGTTCGATGTCGAGCAGCCGATGATAGCCAGCGGCCCGCGCTGGCGATAGGTTGGGAATATATGGTCGTCTTTCGGCCACTCGCCCGGGTCATCATCGCTTTTGATGAACGGGTACCAGGCCGCGACCGATTTATCATGGGCACCGGGTACATAAGCGTCGTGGTTCCCGGGGACGACGGTCGTGTCTTCCGGATCTCCGATCGTGTCCAACCATTCCCTTGCCAGTCGGGTCTCGATCTTGGTCGCAAGATTGACCAGATCACCGGTGATGAAGAGCTGATCGGGATGGCGGGTCTTGAGATCGCTCAGCAAAAGATCGAGTGTATTGACGAACAGATGATTGCGCCGGTTTCGATGCCAGTTGATGAAGCCGGTGATACGCTTGGACATGAGTTCCCGAACCGACAGTTTCGGCAGTGGTCCCAGATGGATGTCGGAAATATGGGCGAATTTGAACATGGCCCAGACATAACGCACGAAACGGAAATTCGTTATGAAATTTACGCGAGCGGAGCGGAGAGCAGATGGGCGCTACCGGCATAGCTGAGATCGGGACATGGCGGACGCGTATCGTGGTCTGGCTGCTGCATCGTTTTTTCCTTGTTTCCCGCGGGATGACGATGGGTGTTCGCGCAGCCTGCTTCAACGCGCAGGGCGAAATTTTTCTGGTGCGTCATACCTATGTTCCGGGCTGGTATCTGCCGGGTGGCGGGATGGAACATCGCGAAACGGCGCTTGAGGCTTTGGTCAAGGAATTGCGAGAGGAGGGCAATCTGGTAATGACCGAAAAGCCCGATCTCGTGAACGTCTATTACAACCGCAGAGCCAGCAAGCGCGACCATGTGCTGTTTTACAGGGTCAATGTCGAGCAGACGGCACCGCGCCCGCCTGACCGGGAGATTGCCGAAAGCGGGTTCTTTGCGCTGGACGCGCTGCCGGAGGACGTGACGGATGCGACGCTCAGGCGGCTGCGAGAGTTGAGCGGAGAGGCCGAGCGCGGGGATTTCTGGTGACGGGCCTGATTATCCGCCGCCTCGGAGCGGTTGTCCGAGACGGTGGGTGATGATGTTGTGGGCTTGCGATTGGCGTCAGCTTTTCAGAGCCGTATTGCACAGGCTCCAGTAACCACCACCTTTCTGGATCCACTTGAGGTCGCCGAGCGTGCCGTCGTCTTTGTTCTTGTGATAGGTGTCGACGCAGGTCTTGAGCCGGGCCTTGGCAGGCGTCTCGCTCGAATATTTCTTGTCGATCGCATTCGGGAAAACGACGCTCTTCGGGGCCTTGGTTGTTGCCTTTGCCGGCTCCTTCTCTGTCGTCGCGGCAACTTCCTTGTCGTCGGCTGCGTCTTCGGCGGCAGCGTCTGCGCCGCAGAACTTGGCGCGGTAGTCGTTCCATTTGACGTCCTTGGCGGAACCGTCAGCCTTGGCGGCCTGATACTTGACGCTGCATTCCTTCATTGTGAGTGCGGACGCCGGCGTCACGAAAGCTGCAGAGGCGAGCAGAGCAAAGGATGCAAGAATGATGGTGCGATTGGTCATTGGGGCCTCCAGGTGCATAATTGCGATCGGGGACTATGAACCGGCCATTTGCGTTGTCAATAAATCTCTAAATTAGTAAAATTCAATCCAGTTTTGCGGCCCGGCCCATGTCGACGGTCTCTCAAGGCGAATATCTTTGTCGCGGCCAGGCGACCGGTCGGTGATGTTGGTGAAGACTACGGAGCGTTTCAGCCCCCAAGTCTCTCGCGACCATGAGCTGCCTCGAGATCCAGTGCTGGTCCGACAGGAACGATGCCGGTCGGATTGATGGTCTTGTGGCTGCCGTAGTAGTGGCCTTTGATATGGGCGAGGTTGCAAGTCTCGGCGATGCCGGGATGCTGATAAAGATCCCGCAAATATCCGGAAAGGTTCGGATAATCGGCAATGCGGCGAATGTTGCACTTGAAGTGGCCGACATAGACGGGATCGAAGCGCAAAAGCGTGGTGAACAGGCGCCAGTCGGCTTCGGTAATCTTGTCGCCGAACAGATAGCGGCTTGTTTCGAGGCGCCGATCCAGCGTGTCGAGCGTTTCGAACAGCGACGTGACGGCTTCCTCGTAGGCTTCCTGTGACGTCGCAAATCCCGCCTTGTAGACGCCGTTGTTGACCCGGTCGTAGACGATCGCGTTGAGCGCGTCGATTTCCTCGTGCAAGTCGGCGGGATAGAAATCGAGGTCCGAGCCGGTCAGGCCATCGAAGGCGCTGTTCATCATGCGGATGATTTCGGCGCTTTCATTCGAGACGATGGTATTCTGCTGCTTATCCCACAGAACTGGTACGGTCACGCGGCCGGAATAATGCGGATCGGCTTTGAGATAGACCTGATAGAGATAATCGGTGCCGAAGAGATCGTCGCCGGTTGCCCCGTCGCGGTTCTTGAATTCCCAGCCGTTTTCCAGCATCAGGTAATCGACCACCGAAACGGATATGAGGTCTTCAAGCTTCTTGAGCTTGCGGAAGATCAACGTGCGGTGTGCCCAGGGGCAGGCGTATGAAACGTAGAGATGATAACGTCCGGCTTCGGCCTTGAAACCGCCTTTACCGGATGGGCCAGCTGCGCCATCCGCAGTGACCCAGTTGCGAAACTGCGATTGCGATCGCTCGAAACGCCCCTTGGTTGCCTTCGTATCGTACCAGACATCCTGCCATTTGCCGTCAACGAGCCTGCCCATGGCGCTCTCCTTCTTGTTTCCCGGATAGATACGGCAAGGGCTTGAGATTGCGAGACGCAATTTTTCGAACAGTGCGTTTTTGCATTGGACGGGTGAAAAAAATCCTGCTAGTTGGCTTTTCACATTTTTGTGGGATACCTCAATTACATGACCGAAGCACGGGCACTGCGACGACGCTGAAGATCGACCAAGACGCCAGACGAGGCGTCATCGACTTCGCATGTCCTGTCCGCTCATTTTTACGGCTTCGGTTCTCCCATGTCTTCATCTGCCTCTCTGCACCTTGTCGCCCGGAAATCTCTGGCAAAGCACGATCTCGTCTATCTGACGGAAGACGCATCGCATGATGCGGCGATCGAGCTGATCAATGAGGAAGCTTTCGGGCCAGGCCGTCATGTGCGCGCCGCCGCGCGGATCCGCGAGCAGGGGCCGCATGACCGGTCGCTTTCCTTCATTTGTGCCGATGACGGCGAGACGATTGCTTCCGTTCGCATGACCCCGGTTCTGGCCGGCACGGTGAAGGGTCACATGCTCGGGCCGCTTGCCGTGCGGCCGACACACAAGAACATGGGCATCGGCCGGGAGTTGGTGCGGATCGCGATCGAAGCGGCAAAGCGCAAGGGTTCCGAAGGCGTGATCCTGATCGGCGATCCGCCCTATTACATGCCGCTCGGCTTCGAGAAGGTGGCCTATGACGCGCTGGCGTTTCCGGGGCCGGTCGATCCGGCGCGGGTGCTCGTCGTGCCGCTTGCCGAGGATGTGCATTCTCAGCTCAAAGGCGACATCTGCTGGCGTAAATAACGTAAATCAACTATGCATCTCGCATCGCCGGTAAATAGGGGAACCGGTGCCTCATGAAGAAGGCAGTGGGATGAGAGCAATTACGGTGGACGAGGCGCTCGACCGCGCCGGCGCTGGACGATACCAGCGTAGACTGATCGGGGTTTTTGGCCTCGTCTGGGCGGCCGATGCGATGCAGGTACTAGCTGTCGGGTTTACCGCGGCATCGATCGCCGCCAGCTTCGGGTTGACCATTCCCGAAGCCTTGCAGACCGGCAGCGTTTTCTTTCTCGGCATGTTTCTCGGTGCAATAGGATTCGGCCGCTTGGCGGACCGGATCGGCCGTCGTAATGTGCTGATCATCACCGTTTCCTGCGATGCGTTATTCGGCCTGCTTTCAGTTTTCGCACCCGACTTCACCATTCTCCTGATCCTCCGGTTCCTGACAGGCATTGCCGTCGGAGGCACGCTTCCGGTCGATTACGCGATGATGTCGGAATTCCTGCCGGCGAAAAATCGTGGACGCTGGCTGGTGGCGCTGGAAGGGTTCTGGGCGATCGGCACGTTGATTGTGGCACTTACTGCATGGATCGCGAGCGTTGCGGGCATGGCCGATGCCTGGCGTCTTATTTTTGCCGTGACCGCGCTGCCGGCGCTGATCGGGATCGGGATGCGTGTTCTCATCCCGGAATCGCCTATCTATCTTTTGCGCAGGGGCCGAAATGCAGAAGCGCGAGAGGTGATGGACCGGATACTGACCGTCAATAACGGCAAGGGGCTCGCCGATGACGAAGAGATTGCCCCGCCGATGGCATTGGCGCGCGAAGGCATTTTCTCGCCCGCCTTGCGCCGAACCAGTGTCATCATCCTCGCCATCTGGTTTCTGGTGTCTGTCTCCTATTACGGCATTTTCACCTGGATGCCGGCGAAGCTCGCAAGCGAGGGCTTCGGCTTCGTTCGCGGTTACGGTTTTCTGGTTCTGGTGGCACTTGCACAGATTCCCGGTTACGCACTGGCGGCCTACGGTGTCGAAAAATGGGGCCGCAAGCCGACGCTGACGGGTTTCTGTATCCTGTCTGCTGCCGGGTGCCTGCTTTTTGTACTCGGCTCCGGTTCTGTCGTCATCGGAACCTCGCTGCTCCTCATGAGCTTTGCGCTGCTTGGCACATGGGGCGCGCTTTACGCCTATACGCCGGAACTCTTCCCGACACGCTCGCGCGCCACTGGCATGGGGGCGGCCGGCGCGATGGCGCGTCTGGGCGGTCTGCTTGCACCTTCGGCGATGGTCTATGTGGTCAGCCACGGGTTCGGCCTGACGATCGGCATTTTTGCCGCTCTTCTTGCCTTGGCGGCCGTGGCGGCATTGATGATCCGGGTCGAGACGCGTGACGTCTCGCTCTCATGACGATTTCAGGCACCGCCTTGTCCGGCGGTGCCTGAATTACATTCAGTAATTGGCGCTGTAGAGCAGCGGTACCCAGTCGTAATTGGTCTCGTCCCGCCGAACGTGGCCGATGCCTGGGAAAGCGTGGTGAGCACCGGCGACCATATATTTCTGGTCAGCCGCTTCGGCAAAGGCAATCGCACGCGTAGCGGCCGCCTGTTTCTGGTCGACATCGAACTCGACAGTGATCTCAGGCCGATCATATTGCAGCACGTCGCCATGGGCGATATCGCCCCAAAAGACGATCTTCTCGCCCTTGCTTTCAATCGCTATGGCGCTGTGACCCGGCGTGTGGCCCTTGCGCAGGACGGATGTGAAGCCCGGAACGGGAGCAGCGTCATCCGCAAAGGTTTCGAATTTTCCCGCCGCGATATAGGGGCCGACGGCTGCCTCTGCCTGTGCGATCTGTGGGCCGATACCCAGATCGGATTTCGCCGCAGCATCTGCTTTCAGCCAGAAGTTTGCCTCGCGCTCGTTGACGTGAAGGACGGCATTTTCGAATATGCGCTTGCCGTTCCTCGACAGGCCGCCGGAATGGTCGGCGTGGATATGGGTGAGGATGACATCATCGATTTCGCTCGCCTTGTAACCGGCCGCTTCTATGTTGGCGACGAGCTTGCCGAGCGATGGGCCCATCAGATCGCCGGTACCGGCATCGATCAGGACAAGGCGTTCGCCTGTGTTGACGAGAAAGGCATTCACAGAGGTTTCCGTCGGGTTTTTCTGGAAGTAACCGGCGAGATAGGCCTCGGCATCCTTCTCTTCTATGCCTTCATAGATCCTGGCCATGGGAAGCGCCACTGTGCCGTCCGACAGGGCGGTGACTTCGTAGTCGCCGAGCTTCAGGCGGTAGTAACCTGCCGCCTGCCTTCCGACGATTGGTGCTTTGGCCAGAACAGCCGAGGGAAGGGCGGCGATGGCACCGGCGGCGAATGTCAGGCTGGCTGAGGTTTTGAGGAGAGCGCGGCGGGTCTGCATGGAAGAACTCCAGGTTGGTATGACAGGGTGGTCTTGAACTGACCTGGAGAGCACGTATGTATCGTTGTATCAGCAAACAAATCGATGCGGCTCATGACTACTATCGATCATTTCAATCTGCGCTCTTTCGACCTCAACCTGCTCGTCGCCTTTGACGCTTTGATATCCGAGGGTAGCGTTACCAAGGCAGCGAAGCGGTTGAAGATCCAGCAGCCGGCGATGAGCCATTCGCTTTCGACCTTGCGTGTTCTGCTTCAGGACGAGTTGTTCATTCGCGTCGGTCAGGTGATGCAGCCGACATCACGCGCGCGAAGCCTTGCGGTGCCGGTGCGTCAGGCGTTGAAACAGGCACAGCTGGCGCTGAGCGGCGGGGATGCGTTCGATCCGTCAACAGAAGAGCGGACATTCCGTATTGCCATGTCGCCCGAGGTGGAACTGCTGCTGATACCCGACCTTACGGCCCGTCTGCGGCGGCTTGCTCCGGGCATCCGGGTTTTGGCGCGGGTGTTTCCGTATGAGGCGATGGATCCGTCACTCGAGGATGGCAGCATCGATCTTGCGGTCGGCTGTACCTATACGCAAACGAGCCGACGGTCTTTCGAGACACTTTACAAGACCGAATTTGCCTGCTGCCACAATCCCGATCTGCTGACGCTGTCCAAGACTGTCGGCTTGGAAGCCTATCTTGCGGCAGAACATGCAACGATTTCCCAGAACGAGACGCTGCAGGGCTGCATAAAGGACGCGCTGGAAATTGCCGGTGTCGAACTCAATGTCGTTACCGCGGCACCCGGTTATATGTCGGTTCTCTCCGCGGCGCAGAGCAGTCCGCTGATTGCGACCGTGCCGAGCCGGATTGCCGAGCGTTACGCGCCACTGCTCGGTCTGGATGTCAGTCCGCTGCCGGTATCTCTGAGTTTTCCGCCGGTCAACATGGTCTGGGCAAACCATGCGGATGGAGATCCTGCCAATGCATGGCTGCGGCAGCAGATCCGCGATGTCTTTGCCTCCTCCGGTGTTCTTGACGACGACAGAAAACGTGCCTCGCAAATGGCGGAGCCGGAGTTGGAAACCGCCTAGATTTCAGAACATTTTGGCGAGCCATGTCACCACATGACCGCCGGAGAGCGCGTCGAGTTTGCCGATCTCTGTGTAACCGAGCTTCCGATAGAGGCTGAGCGCTTCCGGGTTCATCGTGTCGATATAACCACCGATACAGCCACGCTTGCGGGCCTCGTCCTCGGACATGGTCAGCATGCGGGTGGCAAGTCCCTGACCGCGCAGGTCTTCCGGGATGTAGAGCATCGAGACATAAAGCCAGCCGCGGCCGGTATAGCCGACGAGGCCGCCGCTGATTTCGCCACTGTCATCGTAAAGCGGGATTGTCAGTTCGCGGCGGTTACTTTCGCCGAAGGTGGCGATGTTGAAGGCGCGCAGTTTCTGCAGGATTGCGTCTTCCTCCAACGGCGCGATGCCTTCGGTCACTTTCAGTTCCATTCGGATGCACTCCTCCCAAAGAGGAGCGCATCGATAAACTAAAGGGCCTTTTTAAGGAAGGTGCGGGTGCGCTCGCCGACAAAGGCGGGCAGTTCTCCAAAGATCTCGTAGCCCTGGCGCTGATAGGCTTTGAGCGCCTGCGGGTTGAACGTGTCGATCCAGGCACCCCGGCACCCGCGACGACGGGCTTCGGTTTCCGCCTGCTGGAGAAGTGTTGCGGCCATGCCCTGACCACGCAGCAGTTCGGGAATGAACAGCAACTGGGTGAACAGCCAGCCCCAGGAGGTGTAGCCCGAAAGGCCGCCGATGGTCTGACCCTGTTCATCTCGGATGAGAACGGCAAGAGGCATGCGATCTGAAGGGCCAACCGTGGCTTCGTTATAGGCGGTCAGGCTTTTGAGAATGACATCCAGATCCTCGCCGATTGGCGAAGCGGTCACTTCGATATGCGGCCGCATCACCGTCCCTCGCGCCACCACATGGCAGCGACCGCAAAGAGGAGCGCCGAGAGGCCGGCGAAACCGGCAAACAGCGGCAGGCTGTTGACGCCGCGCAGGACGCTCTCGTCGGTCATGCGGATCGACATGCGGTTGGGATTGCTAACGCGGATTTCGCCACGGACCGGCAGGATATCCGGCAGAGTGATGTTTTCGCCTGAGGCGACGCGGGTAACGAGGCCGTGGGTCTTTTCCGCATAGGGCCTCAAGGTTTCCTCAGTCGAGATCATTGCCTTGAATTCAGGCGCATCGACGGCGCCGACATGCACGAGCGTCGAGAACTCGCCGTTCGACACCTGGAAGAGGCCGACCTCATCCATGCGGCGTTCGAAGCGGTACTGCCCCGGTTCTGCCTGAGTCATGGCGATGGTCTCACTGCGGCCTGACGGGAAGCGGACGGTTGCCGGGCCAGGATCGTCACCGATCGTCTGGCGCGTGGCCTCCAGCGTGCGACCGGAGGAGCGGGCGGTGAGCGCTTCTTCCTCGAGTTCCGGCTCCTTCATCAGCCAGTGGGCGATGCGGCGATAAAGCGCCACATGCGGGCCGCCGCCTTCGAAACCGCGTGCCCAGAGCCAGCCCTGATCGGACAAGAGCATGGCGACGCGGCCCTGGCCCTGACGGTTGAGGACGAGAAGCGGACGGTTGCCGTCGCCTTCCATCACCGTCTGGCCGCGCGGCTGGTCGACATCGATGGTGCGGAACCAGCGGCCCCAGGCGGGCGGTGTCTGGCCGGAACTGTCGAGGCCGCGGGTGACGGGGTGCTTCTGTCCGATTTCGGAGAGATGCGGGTAAAAACCTGCGCTATGGATCTCACCCGTCGGTGAGGCGGGGAGAACCTGTTCGAGCGGGGTAAGCGCGATCGAATCCTCGCTTGCATGTTCGGGGCCAGCGGCGATCAGCAGCGCGCCGCCATTCTGCACATATTGCGAGATGTAATCGTAATAGAGGATCGGCAACACGCCACGATGCTTGTAGCGGTCGAAGATGATCAGGTCGAAATCCTTGATCTTCTCGACGAAAAGCTCGCGGGTCGGGAAGGCGATCAGCGACAGTTCGTTGATCGGCGTGCCGTCCTGCTTTTCCGGCGGGCGCAGAATGGTGAAGTGGACGAGATCGACCGAGGCGTCGGATTTCAACAGGTTGCGCCAGGCGCGCTCGCCGGCATGGGGTTCGCCTGAGACCAGCAGGACGCGCAGGTTCTGGCGGATGCCGTCGATGACATGGACGGCGCGATTGTTGGCGGTCGTCACTTCGCCCGGAAGCTCATCGACGGAAAATTCCATGACATTGTTGCCGGCGCGCGGAACGGTGAAGGGGAAGGGTGTATTGGCGCCCGGCGAGGCGCGGAACGTGGCGATCTGGTCGCCGTTCATGCGCACGGTCACCTGGGCCGGTGTGTTGGTGGCGCGGCCGTCATCGACGACGCGCAGGGTCAGTTCCTGCTCCTCGTTGACGATACCGAAGCGCGGGGCGCGGACGACTTCCACGCGGCGGTCGAACTCGTCCGGTTGTCCGGTGATCAGACCGTGGACGGGGGCGTTGAAGCCAAGCTCCTGATTGGTGCCGGGCAGATCGTGAATCTGGCCATCGGTGACGAAGACTGCGGCACCAAGCCGGGCCGGTGGCACGTCGGACACGGCGGAGCGAAGCGCCGTGTAGAGGCGGGTCGAGGGCGTGTCGCTATCCGGGTCGTCCGCGACTTCGACAATGCGGGTCTCGATATTCGGGTAGCGGGCAAAGCGGTCACGAAGTTCGGCCAGCGCCTCGTCGGTCTGCTGCTTGCGCTCATCGGTTTGCTGGCTCTGGGAGCGGTCTACGACGATCGGCACGATGGTCGAGAGCTGTTCGCGGTCTTCCTGAAGCAGTGTCGGGTTGGCAAGCGCCAGGAGCAGGAAGGCGAGCGCCAGCATGCGCAGGCTTGAACCACGGACGCGGCGCCAGAAGGCAAGCGCGCAGAGGGCGAGTGCAAGGGCACCAAGTCCGATCAGGACAGGCCACGGGAAGAAGGGCGAAAACTCAAGGGTCATCGATGCTCTTTCCTACTGGCCAAGCCGTTCGAGAAGGGCAGGGACGTGCACCTGGTCGGCCTTGTAGTTGCCGGTCAGCATGTACATCATGATGTTGACGCCGGCGCGGTAGGCGTATTCGCGCTGCATGTCGTCCGGGGGAACGGTCGGCAGGACCGGTGCTCCCTGCTGGTCGACAGCCCAGGCACCGGCCAGATCATTGCCGGTGATCATGATCGGCGAGACGCCGTCGCCGCCCGAGGAGACCTGGTTGGCGCTGTTGCGCGCGTCCTGACGTGCCTCGACCCAAAGAGCGCTGCCATTGTAGCGGCCCGGAAAATTCGTCAGCAGATAGAATGACCGTGCAAGGACATGGTTTTCCGGAACGGGTTCGAGTGGCGGAATGTCGATATTGGCAAGAATTTGCTGCAGCCGTTCGCCATTCGGCGTGCTGCCGCCACCGCCAAGCGAGGAATACTGGTCGCGGGTATCGAAGAGCACGGTGCCGCCGTTGCGCATATAGGCGTCGATGCGCGAGATGGCGGCCTGCGAGGGCATCGGCGCATTGGCGGAAACCGGCCAGTAGATGATCGGATAGAAGGACAGTTCGTCCCTGGTGATATCCAGACCGACGGGTGCGCCGGGCTCCAGCGTCGTCCGATAGGTGAGGAACTCGGTCAGACCCGCAAGCCCCTGTTCGGAAATGCGATCGACATCGGCTTCGCCGGTCGTGACATAGGCGAGATGGGTCGTGTCGAGATGTTCGAGGATCTGTTCGTCGCCGGCCTTCGCACCGCTACCTTCCGGCATTTCCTGTGCGGAAACCGGGTGAGGCTGGAATGCGATGAGGCCGAAGGCGATTGCGGCAATTCCTGTTGCTGCAGCACCGGAGCGGCGTCGTGATCCCTTGGGCAGGCGCGAGAAGGCTCCGTTGATGAAAAGCACGATCAGGCTGTCGAGAATGAGCATGGCGAAGGCTGCCGCGAAAAGAGCGGGGCGCAGCGAGACGGCTTCGCCGCCGGCCAGACCTTCACGGGTGACAGCGCGACCGATCGGGGTGGGATCGAAGGCTGCGAGTTCTGCGCCGGGCGGCAAAAGGTTGACCGCGGAAAAGCCGTCTTCGGTGCCGTAGAGGCCCGGAGGATGATCGAAAGTGGCGGATGGCGTTTCGCCGGCGCGGATCATGATCGGGCGCACCCCACTGGTTTCGGTCGACAGCAGGCCGTCGGCAGTCAGCAGGCGATAGGCGGGCAGCGTCGCGGCTGCGTTTTCCGAACCTGCCGATGCGGTGGTTGCACCGCCGGCACGGGCCATCTGGACGACACGGCGAAGCATTTCGACGAAATTGCCGGAGAGCGGCAGATTCGACCATGTGGCTTCGGCGCTGGTGTGGAAGAGCACGAGGCGACCGGCATCGACATCACGGGTGGTAACGAGCGGCGTGCCATCGGCAAGGCTTGCCCAGGTGCGTTCGGCAAGATCCGGAGTCGGTTCGGCAAGAACCTGGCGGGTAACGGTAATGTCGGTTGCGCGGGGCATGCCGGCGAAGGGGCCGATAGTGGGGAAATCCGCCAGCGACTGCGGTTCCGACCAGGACATGGCACCGCCAAGCGCTCGTTCGCCCTGGCGCAGTCTCACAGGAACAAGCGGGTCATCGGCGGGGGCGGCCGCAAGGCGTGGACCGGCGAAGCGGATCAGCGTGCCGCCGCGGGCGATCCAGCGTTCCAGCGGTTCATAGGTCTCGGCCGGAAGACGACCGACATCTGCCATGATGATGGCGGACGGATTGTTTTCCAGGATTTGCGGGATTGCGACCGCAAGGTCCGCCGTATTCGTCTGGATGATATCGGCATAGGGCGAAAGTGCCCGGTTGATATAATAGAGCGGCTGCAGGAGCGGCTGGAAATCGCTGCCGCTCTCGCCGGAAATCAGCGCGATGCGGCGGCGCTTGAAACCGTCGTCGAGCAGATGGGTGGCGCCGGCAGTGGCGAGACCCTCGACGCTCAGCCGGGCGAAATCGTTGCGCAGTTCGAAGGGAGCCGAAATCTCAGCCGTCGCGGTGCCGGAACCGGCTGCAAAATCGACCGTACCGGAGGCGAGCGAGCGGCCTTGCTGGTCGAGTGCATTGACTGTCAGCTGTTGCGGAGCGGCGGTATCGAGGCGGGTTGCGGTGACGGCCATCGTCTCGGAATTGTTGGTGGCGCCGGTAAGCGCGACCGCGCCGCGGCCGTCGCCCTGATAGAGACGAACGTCATTGGGTGCGAAGGAGGCAAGGGCCGTCATCGCGTCACCATCGCCAGGGGCTGCAATGCCGTCGGAGATCAGGGCAACCGTGCCGAGCGGGTTGCCGTCGAGCGCTTCCTGCAGGGTGCGGATTGCGCGCAGGCGATCAGGAACGAGTGGTTTCGGTTCTGCTGCAGCAAGCTTGTCGCGAGCGGCAGACGCGGTGCCTGCGGTGGGCTCGTTGTCCGTGTCGGCGGTGAAGGTTACAGAGACAGGCACATCGGCGCTTTCGGCCTCGTCGATCAGCATGTTGGCCGTCTCGAGGCGGCGTTCCCAGTCGACCGAACTCGACCAGCCATTGTCGATGACAAGCGCGAGCGGGCCATTGGCATTGAGCGAGCTGGCGCGGGGGTTCATGACTGGATCGGCAATCGCGAGAATGACGGCGGCTGCAAGCAGCATGCGCAGAAGCGTCAGCCACCAGGGGCTCTGGGCCGGGGTTTCCTCGCGCTTCAGGACGGTTGCGAGGATGCGAAGCGGTGGAAAGACCTCGGCTTTCGGGCGTGGTGGGGTGAGGCGCAGCAGCCACCAGATGACCGGCAACGAGAGAAGACCAAAAAGGATCAGCGGATTGGCGAAAGCAAGCGCGTTCATGTGCGGCCTCCCGGAAATGCCGCGGGCATGCCTGACAGCTGGCTGTGAACGGCGACGAGTGCTTCGGAGGCGAGATGATCAGTGCGGTGGAAGGTGAAGCTCCAGCCAAGGTGGCGCAGGCCATCGCCGAGCGCTTCGCGGCGGGCGAGATAGGCACGCTGGTAATCCTCACGGATCATTTCTGCGCGGCCGGAGGTTAGTTTTTCGCCTGTTTCCGGATCGGTGAATTCGGTACGGCCGGTATAGGGGAAGGTCTCTTCAGCCGGGTCGGCGACCTCGATCACGTGTCCGCGCAGGCCGCGTTTTCCAAGCGGCGAGATGCGTGACATGACGCTGTCGGCATCATCGAGAAAATCGCCGATCAGAACGATATCGCTCTGGCCGCGGATCATCGCGGTTTCCGGCAGGCCGGTAGTGAGGGGAGCATGCATGATGGCGGTCGCCAACCGCTCCGCAGCGTTGCGGGCCGAGACCGGTTCCATGATGCCGGGACATCCTATCCGTTCGCCGGACCGGGCGAGGATTTCGGCAAGCGCCAGCATCAGAACAAGCGCGCGGCTTTCCTTGGAGACCATGGCGTAGGTCGACTTGTACATCATCGACGGCGACATGTCGGCCCACAGCCAGATCGTGTGGGCTGCTTCCCATTCGCGGTCGCGTACATAGGTATGGTCATCGCGAGCGGAGCGGCGCCAGTCGATGCGCGACAGGCTTTCACCTTCGGCATAAGGCCGGAACTGCCAGAAGTTTTCGCCCATGCCGCGTTTGCGCCGGCCATGCCAGCCGGCGATCACCGTATTGGCGATGCGCTTTGCTTCCACCATACAGTCGGGCACGAGTGCTGCACGCGCCTGGGCGCGGGAGAGGACTTCGCTGCTGGGTGTCTGCTCGACGATCTGGCCGATTGATGCCACGCATTGTCCTTTCAAGGAGGCGAATATTCCCGAGGGAAATTATCCGCGGGCCTGCTTTACCAATCCGGCGATCACGTCGCGCACCGACATGCCTTCGGCACGGGCGGCGAAATTCAATGCCATGCGGTGTTCGAGAACCGGTTCCGCCAGCGCATAGACATCGTCGAGCGAGGGGGCGAGGCGGCCCTGATAGAGCGCGCGGGCGCGGGCGGTCAGCATCAGCGACTGGCCGGCGCGTGGGCCGGGACCCCAGGCGACGTGGCGGTCGGTATCGGCATTGCCATGACCAGGGCGGGCCGAGCGGACGAGCGACAGGATCGCGTCGACCACCTTGTCCGATACCGGCATCTGGCGGATCAGCATCTGGATTTCCTGCAGGCGGGCGCTATCGATGACGCCGCGGGGCTTGGCTTCGGCAAGACCGGTCGTGCCAAGCAGGATCTGCCGTTCGGCATCAAGGTCAGGGTAGAGGACATCGACCTGCAGCAGGAAGCGGTCGAGCTGGGCTTCCGGCAATGGGTAGGTGCCTTCCTGTTCCAGCGGGTTCTGAGTTGCCAGAACATGGAACGGGGCGGGGAGATCGAAACGCTGGCCGGCGACGGTGATGTGATATTCCTGCATGGACTGCAGCAGCGCCGACTGGGTGCGCGGCGAGGCGCGGTTGATTTCGTCAGCCATAAGCAGCTGGGCGAAGATCGGGCCCTTGATGAAGCGGAAGGAGCGGCGACCGGTTTCGTCCGTATCCATGACTTCCGAGCCGAGAATATCGGACGGCATCAGGTCGGGAGTGAACTGAATACGGTTGGAATCGAGGCCGAGAACCGTGCCGAGCGTGGTGACGAGCTTTGTCTTGGCAAGGCCGGGCACGCCGACGAGCAGGGCGTGGCCGCCGGACAGGACGGCGAGGAGCGTGTTTTCCACCACCCGTTCCTGGCCGAAAATGACCTTGGCGATTTCCTCGCGGACGGCGGCTATATCGGACAGCGCCTTTTCGGCGGCAGCGACGATTGCCTTCTCGTCAAGAACGGCCTCGGTTGGATTCATCACGCCCATGTCGTTCCCCATAATCAAGGTCGATATTCATACGCCGGTCGGGTGCTTGCCCTCAGCACGAGTCGTTGCACCGCAGCAAGTACATTAGCCTCAGAAACTATTACCCGAAATAAGGCTGACAAGCTCGTTCCGAATGACTATCTCGTGAGGAATGATCGCGACGGTCAACGATTAATTTCGAACCGGGACTGAATGATGGCAGCAGAGACGATAAATTCGGCGCCCGACGCCGCCGGCCTTGCGGCCCTGATTTCGCGCGCTGCCGAGCAATCGGGAGGCAAAAATCGCGGATTGCCGCCGGTGGACAAGTGGAATCCGCCTTTCTGCGGCGATCTAGACATGGAAATCCGGGCTGACGGTACCTGGTTCTACATGGGAACGCCCATTGGTCGGGCGTCGCTTGTGCGGCTGTTTTCGACAGTATTGCGCAAGGATGACGACGGCAGAACCTATCTCGTCACGCCTGTGGAAAAGGTCGGAATCCGCGTCGTCGATGCGCCGTTCGTGGCGGTCGAGATGCAGGCGGGGGAGCAAAATGGCGCTCCGCTGATCACATTTCGCACCAATGTCGGGGATGTTGTCGAAGTCGATGCGGCCCATCCTCTGAGGTTCGATATTGTTGGCGAAGAGCGGCAGTTGAAGCCGTATGTGCTTGTTCGCAGACGGCTGGAGGCGTTGGTCTCACGGGCGATGATGTATGAGCTGGTCGCGCTTGGGGAGACTGTCACGATCGATGGGACCGAGATGTTTGCCGTTCGCTCAGGGGGCGAGGTCTTTCCGATCATGCGTGCGGACGAACTGGAGCGGCTGGCATCATGAGTGACCTGACCATGGACGAGACGGCACCGTTTTCAGCCGGAGAATTCCGTCGTCGCGCTCTGCATCAAAGCGGCAGGCCGCTCGATGCGGCCTGGGGTGATCATGGTGATCATCGGCTCAATCCGCAATTCGTAAACTTGGCGCGTGACCTCGAGCTGCGCGATGCGGCGGTGCTGGTGCCGGTCATCGATGATGGAAACGAGGCGAAGATCATCCTGACGCAGCGGACGGCAAGCCTGCGCAAACATTCGGGCCAGATCGCTTTTCCGGGCGGAGCCATAGATCCCGAAGACAGTTCGCCCGAGCAGGCGGCGCTGCGCGAGGCGCGTGAGGAGATCGGGCTTGATCCCAGTTTTGTCGAGCCATTGGCGCGACTGCCGAATTATTATGCCCCATCGGGGTTTCGCATCACGCCCGTGCTTTCCCTAGTCAGGCGCGGTTTCGAGCTGACGCTCAACCCGACCGAGGTGGACGATGTGTTCGAGGTGCCGCTGTCGTTTCTGATGAACGCGGCGAACCATCAGCAGGGCAGCCGCCAGTTCGATGGCACGGAGCGGCATTTCTATCTGATGCGCTACGAGGACCGGGATATTTGGGGGATTACCGCCGGTATCCTCCGCACGCTTTATGAAAGGCTTTATGCATGACTTCTGTGGCTGGCGAGACCTGGTTTCAGGACACGGCCCTGGGCCAAGTGATGGCGCTGTTGAATTCCGATGGCGGCGAGGCGCGGGTCGCAGGCGGCGCCGTGCGCAATGCGCTGATGGGGCTTGCTGTCGCCGATGTCGATATCGCGACGACGCTTAGGCCAGAAATGGTGGTCGAGCGGGCAAAGGCTGCCGGTATCAAGGCGGTACCGACAGGTATCGAGCATGGCACGGTGACGCTGGTCGTCGACGGCCGCGGCTTCGAGGTGACGACGCTGAGACGGGATGTCGAGACCAACGGACGCCATGCCGTGGTCGAGTTCGGCACCGACTGGACGGCGGATGCCGAACGGCGCGACCTGACGATCAATGCGCTTTATGCGGATGCCAAGGGCGAGGTGATCGATCTCGTCGAGGGGCTGAAGGATATAGAGACGCGCACGGTGCGTTTCATCGGTGACGCCAGCCAGCGGATCGCGGAGGATCATCTGCGTATCCTGCGGTTCTTCCGGTTCTTTGCCTATTACGGTTCGGGTCGGCCGGATGCGGATGGCTTGCGTGCCTGCGCGCGCGCCAAGGACATGCTTTCGAGCCTTTCGGCCGAGCGCGTCTGGACCGAAACGAAGAAACTGCTCGGGGCACCCGATCCGTCACGGGCGATGCTCTGGATGCGACAGGCCGGCGTTTTGACGGCAATCCTGCCGGAGACGGAAAAATGGGGCATTGACGGCATTCACGCTCTCGTCGCTGCTGAACGGGCGATCGGCTGGAAGCCAGAGCCGCTGTTGCGGCTGGCGGCGATCGTGCCGCCAGATGTCGAGCGGCTCGAAGCGCTTGCAAAGCGGCTGAGATTGTCGAATGCCGACGCGTTGAAGCTGCAACAATGGGCGGCAACGCCCATGCCACCGGATGAGGTAACGGATGTCGGTTTCGCACGGCTTCTCTACCGGCATGACCGGCTTGGCATGATATTCCGATTGAAACTGGCGCTTGCTTCGACCAGGGCGGTCGCCGAGGGCGATCCGGTGGCTATGCGCAAGAGCGCGAGGCTTTCTCAGCTTCTGTCCAAGGCAGAAAAATACCAGAAACCGGTCTTTCCGCTTTCGGGGGGCGATGTAATCGCTGCGGGCGTTCCGGCTGGAAAACGGGTTGGCGAGATACTCAAAGAGCTTGAGGAGTTCTGGATCAGCCGCAACTTTTTGCCCGAGCGGCCCGAACTGGCCGCCCGGTTGGCGAATATGGCCAGCGGCCAAAGCTAACCGCTAAGCCTTCAAGCAAGTCGCCGTCGCCAAGTCGCTGCACCATCTTGCGCGGCCTGTTTCAGGCTGGCGCGATCTCCTCGTTGCGGATACGTGCCTTGATGTTTTCCACCATGTTTTCGCGGATTATCTGTTCACCGTGATCGCTTCGCATATGCGCGACGGCGCGGCGCACGATCTCCGCGTCTTCTTCCGCGCGCGTGTGCCACTGGCAGCCGGGCACAAGCGTACCGCATTCAAAAAGCCGCATGGCCTTTACCTCCCTATGGTTGATGTCGGCCGCCCCGCATCGGGCGACCGAGAATAAACCGTCAGAATGCGTTGAGGTTCCGAAGCAAGGTCTCTGGTCAAGGACCAGAGCTAATCCCGGATGGCCCAGGACTGGAAAACCGAACCCGCTGGCGGGTTGACGGGCATCGACGGGGTCTCATCGGTTGCCGATGCATCCGGCTTAAAGCCGGCCAACTGGCGCTTCACCTGCGCAATGCAGAAGGAAAGAGGGAGTTCACCCCCGCTTTTTACCCGCATCTCCATTGCGAGACGGTCAATGAGTTCGGACTTGCTTGGTGTTTTGGAGTTTGCGTCGCCTTCAACGGGGGCGACGGATCGAGGCATGCTATTCGATGTAGTCATCGGATACTCCTCCCAGTGTATTTTCACAAACTAACACCGGGAGAGACGATTCGTGTATGACATTTATCAAATGTACGATGCCGTACGAAAAAAAGTTCGTGAGCGCTCGTGATCACGCTGGCTGTGGTTACGGCCAGCGTACCGCCGGGGGCAGGGAAGAGAGGATCGATTCCACATTCCCGCCCGTCTTCAATCCGAAGATCGTGCCGCGGTCGTAAAGCAGGTTGAATTCCACATAACGGCCCCGGCGTACCAGCTGTTCGTCACGCTGTTCTTCCGTCCAGGGGTTGTTGAAATTGGCTCGCACGATGCGCGGATAAACGAGGTTGAAGGCGCGTCCGACATCCTGAACAAAGGCGAAATCGGCATTCCAGCCGCCCTTGTCTTCCGAGGACTGCAGCCAGTCGAAAAAGATGCCGCCGATGCCACGTGGTTCGTTGCGGTGTTTCAGGAAGAAATACTCGTCGCACCATGCCTTGTAGCGCGGGTATTCAGCGACGGCCTCATGGCGTCTGCAGGTGATCTCCATGGCGCGGTGGAAGAGCTGGGTATCCGGGTCTTCCTGCGTGCGGCGGTCGTTCAACATCGGGGTGAGATCGGCGCCGCCACCGAACCAGTTGCTGGAGGTCACGACCATACGAGTGTTCATGTGAACGGTCGGGACATTGGGGTTGACCGGATGGGCAATCAGCGAAATGCCGGACGCCCAAAAACGGGGGTCTTCCTCCGCGCCGGGGATCTGGTTGCGGAAGTCCGGTGAAAATTCGCCATGGACGGTGGAGGTATGGACGCCGACTTTTTCGAAGACGCGGCCTTCCATCATCGACATGCGGCCGCCGCCGCCTTCGCCTTCATGGCGCAGCCAGTCCTTGCCGACGAATGCTCCGGGGGGCTGGTCAGAAAGAGAGCCTGTCAATTCGTGCTCAAGCGCTTCGAACGAGGCGCAAATCGTATCGCGCAGGTTTTCGAACCACGCACGGGCTGCCTGCTTCTTATCTTCGATATCCTCGGGCAGGCCTTTCGGCAGGTTCGGTCGTTCCATCATGCGTCCTCTCGTCATTGTGCGGTCGATTCGGCTCCTCTTTCCCCGCCATACCAGCAATGGCTTTAATGGGCCATTCTACCAGCCATTTCGAGGCTTCTCATCCATTGAAAATCGGACTCGCAAAACGTGCGAACCACGCTTATCTTCGTTTATTAGCAAGGTGCGGAGAGGCTTTCATGGCGAAATTCACACCACCGCCGCTCGACGGCTTGAAGCGGCGTATCGATCGCCACCGGCAGCATATGGCTGGCCAGCGCTCGGGCATGTTCGTGCGCGAAACCTACCAGATGTCGCGGATCGACGCGCGCGAAAAGGCGCGAGAATGGTTTGAGGAATTTCCCAAGGCTGCCTACTGGACCGAGGTGGAAAGCTGGCGGCAACTGGAGGGTGACCAGATCGAGTTCACCATGCGGCGCCTGCCGAGCGCGGACTAACCACATACGGTGCTAATCTTGATCTCAGGATCGTTTTTCCGCCTGCCTCAGTCTGCTTTCGATGAGCGAGCCGCTTTCATCCAGAATGGGATGAGCAACCGAGACGATGTGGGCGTTGATGCGTTTGAGATCGCGCAGCATGTCGAGATGTATCGAGCTCGTCTGCAGGCTTTCAAGCCTGCCTGCTCTGAGACGTTCGAGATGGCTTTCCGCTGAGCGTTTTTCCAGCCGCCGGACATCGACCTTTATCTCCATCAGTCGCCTTGCAAGGTTGACGTCGCCGGTGACGAAGACCGTCTGGGCGGTGCGCAGATTGTCGATCGTGAGATCAAAGAGATCGGCCAATTCCTTATAGCCGTCATCGGAGAATTTCAGGCCCTTTTCGATCTTCTTGCCCAGTTGGTCGCAGAGACCCTTTTCGATGATATCGCCCATATGTTCGAGGTTGATGGCGTAGTCGATGATGGCGATCGAACGTCGGGCATTGTCGTCGCCCAGTCCCTTTTGTCCCAGTTTCGACAGATAGAGTTTCACGTCCTGCTGCAGCCTGTCGACACGGCCTTCGAGGAGGGCGATCTCCTTCAAGGGCGCAAGATCGTTGTGCTTGAAGGCATTTTCGGTGCGGATCAGCATGCGTTCGATCTGATCGCCGACACCCAGAACTTCACGCGTCGCATTGGCGAGTGCGCGGATGGGATCATCCAGTTCGTCCGGATCGAGGAATTGCGGGCCTGTTTCCTTCTCTGGCTCCTCAGGGATCAGGCGGGTCATGAGATCCGAGATCAGGCCGCCGAAGGGCCAGGCGATGATTGCCAGAAGAAGGTTGAAGGCGAGATGCGCGTCGACCGGGAGTTTTTCGGGCGAGATCGGCAATGTCTGCAGAAGATCAGCGGCTATGCCGGCAAGCGGGAGAGCAAGAACGCAGCCGATGGCGCGGACAAGCAGGTTACCGCGCGTGATGCGGCGTGCTTCGGGCGGGCTGGTCAGCGTAGCGACCACGGGAGGGATCGCGCCGCCGAGATTTGCCCCGAGAATGAGGACGACGACCAGTCCCGGCGAGGCAATGCCGCTCGATGCCAGCGACAGGACCAGAATGACGATCGCGAGGCTTGACGAGGATACGAAGGCGAGAGCGGCGGAGAAGAGGAGTGCAACCAGCCAGCTGGAATCGAGCAGGTTCAGAAATGCTGCAAGTGCTGGCGATTGCCGCATCGGTTCAGTCGCCAGCCCAAGAACCTGGAGCGACAGAAGCATCAGGCCGATACCGATCAGCGCCGTACCGAAGCCTTTTCGAGCAGCAGAGCCGTTGCGCAACAAGATCACTCCGACGAGCAGCAGCAGCGGCGCAAAGACCTCGGTTCCTGCCGCGACCAGCCAGGCGGTGACGGCCGTGCCGATATTGGCGCCGAGCAGTACGATCTGCGCCATGCGCGGATTGACCAGACCGCGTTCGGCAAAGGAGGCGGTCATCAGCGCGGTGGCGGTGGAGCTTTGCAGGGCGATCGTTGCAACGAGGCCGGAGAGGAGGGAGCGGGGACCGCTTCTCGTACTGTTGGCAAGCCCGGTTCTCAGCCGAGCGCCAAAGGCGCGGGTCACACCTTCCTTTACCTGTGCAAGGCCGAAGAGAAGCAGTGCGACCGCACCCAGGATATTGATGACGACGAGCGTCGATTGCACTCCAAACTCCCCGAAATGATCATGGAAAACAGAGGGCGATTCCGTTGCCGGCTAATGAATGATAGACCTTTTCCGCACGTGATCAAGCCACCGCGCGCGACAGATTTTTGGGTTTTCGCGAAGCGCCTATGGTTGCCAGGATGTCTGGCGCATGGCTTCCCCGGCAATCATCGCAGCGGACATCGCCACATTGATGGAGCGTTGCCCTTCCACCATCGGGATCAGGATACGGCCTTCTACCGCATCGTGAACGTTTTCCGGCACACCGGCGCTTTCTCGGCCGAAAAGCAGGATGTCGTTCAGCCGATAGGCAAATTGTGTATAGGGCTCGGGCGATTTCGTCGTTGCAAGCACAAGCCTGCGTCCGCTCGACCTGCGCCATTCATCGAACTGAGCCCAGTTGACGTGGCGGGTGAGTGAGACCGCCGACAGATAATCCATCCCGGCGCGTTTCAGGTTGCGATCGGAAATATCGAACCCTGCGGGCTCGATGATGTCGACGCCGAGGCCAAGGCAGGCGGCAAGGCGCAGGATCGTGCCGGTATTGCCGGGAATGTCAGGCTGGTAAAGGGCGATGCGCAGGTCGGTCATGCCCTTTGATTAGCGGAGATGATGCTTGCCGCTCAAGTCCTTTCAGCCGTTCGGATGCGGGGATGCGGCTGATTGGGTCTTTTCAATTTTGCCGCGAGCGTGTAGAAGGGCGGCCTGTTTAACGCCCATTACGGAGGCCTACATGGATATGACCGTGCTCTCGCGCCTCCGTCAGTCGGATACTCGTCTGGCCTGAGGCGTTTCGCGGTTCACGCAAAGTCTCTTCTTCACTGATCCGCTTTTTCTGATCCGTTCGTGGCCGCTTGAGGCCATGCCTGATTTTTCTCTCAGTGTCGCAGCCGGGCAGCTTTTCGTCGCCGGATCGCCTGAGAGACGTCCGTCTGCCGGAGCTTATTGATGTTTTCGTGGTTTGAACGCCGTCTCAATCCTTATCCCGACGACCAACCGACATTGCCGCCCAAGGGGCTTTTGGCATTCTGCTGGCATTATACCAAGCCAGCTTGGCCGTGGCTGCTTTTGCTTGGCAGCTGCTCACTGATCATCGCCGTGGCGGAAGTGTTGCTTTATCAATTCCTCGGCAATATCGTCGACTGGCTGGCCTCAGCCGATCGCCAGACCTTCCTTAGCGATGAGGGCGGCAAGCTGATCTGGATGGCTGTGCTGGTGCTCGTCGGCCTGCCGCTTGCCGGGGCCGTCCACACGGTGACCATGCACCAGGTGCTTGCGGGCAATTATCCGATGATCGCGCGCTGGCAGATGCACCGCTTCCTGCTGCGGCATTCCATGGCCTTCTTTGCCAACGAATTTGCCGGCCGCGTATCGACCAAGGTGATGCAGACCTCGCTTGCCGTGCGCGAAGCGACGATGAAGATCATCGACGTCTTCGTTTACGCGATCGGCTTTTTCGTCTCGATGCTGGCGCTTGTCGTTGCCGTCGAGTGGCGGCTGGTGCTGCCGCTGATCCTGTGGTTCGTGTTCTATGTGCTGATCCTGCGCTACTTTATTCCCAGGCTGCGCAAGCTTTCGAGCGAGCAGGCCGATGCGCGCTCAATGATGACCGGGCGGATTGTCGACAGCTATACGAATATCGGCACGGTAAAGCTGTTTTCCCATGCCGGCCGCGAGGAGAGCTATGCTAAGGAAGGAATGAACGAGTTCCTTGGTACGGTTCATAGGCAGATGCGCCAGATCAGCCTCTTGAACATCTTCGTCGATCTCAACAATGCGCTCACCGTGTTTGCCGTTGCCGGTCTCGGGATCTGGCTGTGGATGGGGGGCGGCGTCAGCGTCGGTTCGATCGCGGTTGCCATCGGCCTTGCGATGCGCATCAACGGCATGTCGCAATGGATCATGTGGGAAGTAACCGCGCTGTTCGAGGCTATCGGCACGGTCTATGACGGCATGAACATGATGACCAAGCCGCATGATGTGACGGACGCCAATGGCGCTCGCCCGCTTGCGACCAAGAAGGGTCACATCCTCTATGAAAACGTCCGCTTCCATTACGGGAAGAGCAAAGGCGTGATCGATGGACTGACGCTCGACATTGCTGCCGGCCAGAAGGTCGGCCTGGTTGGGCGTTCAGGCGCCGGCAAGACGACGCTGATGAACCTGCTTCTGCGCTTCTACGATCTGGAAGGCGGCAGGATCACCATCGATGGTCAGGACATTTCGTCGGTGACGCAGGATAGTTTGCGCGGCATGATCGGCGTGGTGACGCAGGATACATCGCTGCTGCATCGTTCCATCCGCGACAACATCGCCTATGGCCGTCCGGATGCGACCGATGCCGAGATCATCCAGGCGGCAAAACGGGCAAATGCCTTCGAGTTCATCGAGGGGCTGTCCGACCTGCAGGGGCGTACCGGTCTCGATGCGCATGTGGGTGAGCGGGGCGTGAAGCTTTCTGGCGGCCAGCGCCAGCGTATCGCAATTGCCCGCGTGTTCCTCAAGGATGCGCCGATCCTGGTGCTCGACGAGGCGACATCGGCACTCGATTCCGAGGTCGAAGCTGCGATCCAGGAAAACCTGTTCGCGTTGATGGAAGGCAAAACGGTGATCGCGATCGCGCATCGGCTGTCGACGCTAACCGAAATGGACCGCCTGATCGTGCTGGACAAGGGGCGCATCGTGGAGACCGGAACCCATGAGCAACTGGCGTCCGGCGGTGGTATCTATGCCGATCTCTGGCACCGCCAGTCCGGCGGTTTCCTGGGCGATCAATCGACGGAAGAAGAGGCGGCGGAGTAATCCGCCGTTTCCTTTTTATGGGGCTCGCGGGCGAAGCCGCTGCGACATAATGCGTAAGGACAAATACACGCCCAGTTCTTTTTAGGGGTATTCGTTGTCGCACTTTTTTCGATGCTATCAATTAGCATCGGCTGGTAAGCCTTTGTTTATCTGTAACTGTCAGGGATGCGTATGGTGCATGGCACCATTGCGTATTGTTGATGGTTTGAGATGATGAACACGATAAAAATCAAATTTCTTCTACCCGCCCTTTTCGGTATCACCGTTCTCATCCTTATTGTTCAGGGCGCATTGGGCATGCGATCGGTCGCTCAGATCGAGACGCAGGCGGACACGATCGGCCGCCGCATGGAGCGCGCTCTCCTGATCGCCAATATGGACCGTGTATTGTCCGATGTCCGGCAGCTTTATCTGATGACGCTTGCCGCGCCGAATGCCGCCGAGAAAAAGCAGATGATCGAGCGGCTTCAGGCGGCCAATAAAGTGCGTGCCGAAGCTTTCGACAATTACGAGCAGGGCATCACTATCCCGGCTGCGAAGGAAAAATACGCGGCCCTTCAGAAGCTCGTTGCCGATTATGACGCCATGGGCGCTCAGTTCGTCCAGCTGGTCAGCTCGTCGCGAGTTTACGAAGCCAGGGATATGATTGCCCAGATGGTGCCGAAGGGTGCCGAGGCTAGCGATGTGCTCAAGGGCCTGATCGATGACAACAAGGTTCGCAGCGTCGAGGACGGCCGGATCACCAAGGAGATGGCGCAGTTCGTCTATGTCTCGACGATCATCGGCGTTCTCTTTGCCGTTGCGATCGCTATCGGCGCAGCCATGCTCAGCCTTTTCCGCGTGACGCGCCCGATTACGGAAATCACCGATTCCATGCAGTCCCTGGCTGCGGGCAACAATCAGATCACCATTCCTTATGCCGGTCGCGCGGATGAAATCGGCGACATGGCAGCTGCTGTTGCCGTTTTCCGCGACAATGCGCTGGAGCGGGTTCGTCTTGAGGAACAGACCGAAGCCAACCGCTCGATGGGCGAGCGGGAGCGGATCGCCAACGAAGAGCGAAAGGCGCGTGAGGCGGCCGAAGTGTCGTTTGCCGTGGAGGCTCTGGCAGGCGGTCTGAAGAACCTTTCCGATGGTAACATGACGGTTCGTCTCGATCAGCAGTTCGCCGGTCAGTTGGATCAGTTGCGTGTCAACTTCAACGAATCGGTCGGCAAGCTGCAGACCGCACTGCGTTCGGTCGGCGACAATGCGCGAATGATCGATGCAGGTGCGAACGAAATCCGTTCTGCGGCCGACGATCTTTCCAAACGCACCGAACAGCAGGCGGCTTCCGTCGAGCAAACCGCTGCGGCGCTGGAGGAGGTGACGACGGCGGTGAAGGATTCGGCTGTGCGTGCCGGTGAAGCAGGCAAGTTGGTCGATCAGACGCGCGTCGGCGCCGAGCGCTCCGGCGAGGTCGTTCGCCAGGCCGTTGCCGCGATGGAAGCGATCGAGCAGTCCTCTGCAGAGATCGGCAATATTATCGGCGTGATCGACGACATCGCCTTCCAGACGAACCTGCTTGCTCTCAACGCCGGTGTCGAGGCCGCACGTGCCGGTGAAGCCGGCAAGGGCTTTGCTGTCGTGGCACAGGAAGTCCGCGAGCTTGCCCAGCGTTCTGCCAATGCCGCCCGCGAGATTAAGTCTCTCATCACCAAGTCCGGCGAAAAGGTGCGGGACGGCGTGACGCTGGTCGGTGAGACCGGCAAGGCGCTGGAGACGATCGTTTCCGAAGTGCAGCGGATCAACACCAATGTCGGCTCGATCGTGGTTTCGGCCCGCGAGCAGTCCACCGGTCTTTCCGAGATCAGTACTTCGGTTCATCACATGGACCAGGGCACGCAGCAGAACGCAGCGATGGTGGAGCAGACGACGGCGGCAAGCCACAGCCTTGCAACCCAGGCCGCGGCGCTGACCGAATTGCTGGCGCAGTTCAATCTCGGTGAAGGCACAAGGGCCGCCGGAACTGCGCCGAGCGCAGCCACACCTGCATCGCGCCCGGCCGTTTCACCTGCTCGTGCTCTTGGCAACCGGATCGCTTCGGCGTTCGGTGGCGGTTCCTCCGCTGCGGCTGTGAAGCAGGAATGGTCGGAATTCTAAGTTTCGCCTGACAAAATATGAACAAACGGCGGCTTCGGCCGCCGTTTGCGTGTCCGGCTCCCGGATATCCTTGCCGAAATGTAATCTCGGTGCCCTTTGCCGCATTGCGGAACCGGCATATATCCGTTGCCATGGCCATTACCCAGTTCTTCCGTTTTTTCGAGACACGTATTCGCCCCTTTGCCGAAAAGGGAGACCTGCGGCCGCCGGAAGGAACGATTGCCTTCATCTGGTTCTATGTACGGCAGGCCAAGACGCCATTTCTCGCCATGCTGGTTCTCGGTGGGCTGACGGCTGCTATCGAGGCAGCGCTGTTCTGGTTTGTCGGCCGTCTCGTCGATATTCTGGCCAGCATCGATCGCGCGCAGGGATGGGACGGTCTTCTGGCCGCGCATGGCTGGGAACTTGGCGGGATGCTGGTACTGATTGGCGTCGTACGCTTCCTGGTGACGTTGGCGACCGCGCTTGTCGATCAGCAGATCATCACGCCGGGGTTCTATAATCTGGTTCGCTGGCAGTCCTATCAGCACGTGGCGCGGCAATCCCTGTCCTTCTTCCAGAACGATTTTGCCGGACGGATCGTGACAAAGGTCTGGTCCGGCGGGCAGGCGGCGGGTGACCTTGTGACCTCGCTGATGGAAAGTGTCTGGTTCGTCTGCATCTATTCGGCGTCGATGCTGATGCTGGTCGGCGGACTCGATTGGCGGCTGGCGGTGCTGGTGCTGGCCTGGGTGGCGATCTTTGCCGCGCTCGCACGTTATTTCGTGCCGCGTATCCGCTACCATTCGAAGGAGACGGCGGAGGCTGCCTCGATGCTATCGGGCCGGATGGTCGACGCCTATAGCAATATCCAGACGCTGCGCCTGTTCGGTCGCGACGAGGCGAATGACCGCTACATGCGAGAGGGCTTCAACACGTTTCAGTCGACGACGCTGATGTTTACTCGGTTCATCACCGGCGTTCGGGCATCTATGGCGCTGCTATCGGGTGTGATGATCACGTCGATGGCGGCGCTTTGCATCCATCTCTGGCTGCAGGGCAATATCAGCGCTGGTGCGGTCGCCTTCACGCTGGCACTGGTGCTGCGGCTGAATTTCCTGCTTGGTCGCCTGATGACGCAGTTCAACGGGATCATGCGCAATTTCGGCACGGTACAGAACGCGGCCGAGCTGATTTCTCAGCCAATCGGGTTGACCGATGTGCCCAGCGCGCAGGCGCTCAAGGTCGAGCGGCCGCAGATCCGGTTCAATGACGTCAGTTTCCACTATGGAAAAGACAAGGGCGTCATCGATCATCTGAATCTGACCGTTCGTGCGGGTGAAAAGGTCGGCATTATCGGCCGGTCGGGAGCGGGCAAGTCGACGCTCGTCAATCTGCTCCTGCGGTTCTACGACCTGGAAGGCGGCCGGATCGAGATCGATGGCCAGGATATTTCCAAGGTCAGCCAGGAAACGCTGAGAGCACAGATAGGCATGGTCACTCAGGACACGTCGCTGCTGCATCGCTCTATCCGCGACAACATTCTTTTCGGCCGCCCGGATGCATCCGATGCGCAACTGCTTGCCGCGTCCGAAAAGGCGCAGGCGGACGAATTCATCGCCAATCTGGTGGACCAGCGCGGGCGCAGAGGTTTCGATGCGCATGTGGGCGAACGTGGCGTGAAGCTTTCGGGCGGGCAGAGGCAAAGGATCGCGATTGCCCGCGTCATGCTCAAGGATGCGCCGATCCTCATTCTCGACGAGGCGACCTCGGCGCTCGATTCAGAGGTGGAGGCCGCAATCCAAGCGAGCCTCGACGGTCTCATGCAAGGCAAGACAGTGCTTGCCATTGCCCATCGTCTATCAACAATTGCCATGCTCGACCGCTTGATCGTGATGGACAAGGGGCGGATCGTGGAAGAGGGGACGCATAGCGAACTGGTTTCCGCAGGCGGCCTTTATGCCGAACTCTGGTCACGCCAGACAGGCGGCTTTCTTGCCGCCGATGCCGCACAATAGGTCTTCACTGGTTGCTGATGACGAGATCTGCCATCAGTCCTGCATGATTTGACCCATAAGCGCTTGGCAGAGTGGAGATCGATCTGATCTTCAACGGCGCCCGGACATAGACATGGTCGATCGGCAGTCCGAACTTGCCGAGGCTGACAGGCCATGTCGGTGGTTCATATGATGCAGTTCTAAGCCCCGTCCAAGTAAAGAAGCTGCGGATATTGGGAGCCAGTGACGAGGCGTTGAAATCACCCGAAAGGACAAGCGGGCCTTGCATCTTTTCCATGGCGAGGGTGGCTTGCACCAGCTCTACGGTCTGGAATTCATCGAAATAGGGTTTGGTCGTGTGGATACCGGCAATATTGACCTTGTGTCCTCTGATTTCCGTTTCGGCCAGAATGAAGCGGTCGCTGAAGAGTGTGCTCAGGCTTCGGATCGTTCCTCGCTCGAGCGGTGTCTTCGACAACATCAGCTGATCGCATCCGGCGGTCAGAACACCGCAGCCAATATGGTAGGGATAGCTCGAGCCAAGCAATGAGAGGTGCGCCTCAAGTGGTTCGGCTTCCATGATGTTGACGACATCGGCGCCCGAATTGGCGATCATCCTCGCAATCGCTTCCCCGTTTTCCTCATTTTCCTTGAGGATGTTGAAGGAGAGCAGGCTGAAGCTCGGGGCATTGGCGTCGTTTTCCATCGCCATCCCTGTGTATTCCCGCCCCATGATTACGGCATGGCCGGCAAGGGCCAGCGATCCGGCGAGCAGAAGCAGGGAGACGATGTTGCGGTGGAGAGCTAGCGCAAAAAGCATGCTCAGGCTGCATGCCACGGCCGCGTGTAATTGGAGGCTGTGAAGCGTGGCGAACATCCAGTGTGGATGCGGGTATCGCGTGCCGATTGCCAGCATTACGAGCGACACGATGACGCAGATTGCAACGGAAAGGATCTTTCTTGAGGTCATGATCGGGTCCGAAGCTTCACTTGATTGATGAATTAGCACGCGCAAATGTCTCTTGCAACGCAACATGTTTGCTTCTCATGGCTGCGAAATGCGCTTGATCCAAATCAAGTTCCTCATTGATATCGCAGGTTAAATCATGGCCGCTGCATAGTGTCGCAAGACAATGTTGCAGTGCCCTGTCGATTACATGCCAAAATAGAAATCGTGTTCCTTCATCCGGTCGTAGGCCTTGCCAAGCGGCAAGTTTATCTGCGATCAAATCAAAGATCGCACTAGCTTGCTGGGGAATCGGTGTTCGATCTATGGTGACGGAGGTTGACCACAGCCAGGAGGAGGCATGCGGATGACAGGGACATTGCATGAGAGGATGGTTGAACCGTGAGTGAGCATAATCCAAGTGAAGGAACGGTGAGCGAACCCACGCGCCGCGATTTCCTCTATCTGACGACCGGCATGGCCGGCGCTGTGGGTGCTGCGGCCGTTGCATGGCCATTTATCGACCAGATGCGCCCGGATGCGTCGACACTGGCACTCGCCTCGATCGAGGTGAATGTCGCAGCGCTGCAACCAGGCATGTCGCTGACCGTCAAATGGCGCGGCAAGCCGGTGTTCATTCGCAACCGCACGCCCAAGGAACTAGAAGAAGCCAATGCCGTTCAACTGTCCGACCTGAAGGATCCCGTCGCCCGCAACGCCAATATCGCGGCGGATGCAGAGGCGACCGGCCTCGACCGGTCTGCCGGCGAAGGCAAGGAAAACTGGATCGTGATGATCGGCTCCTGCACCCATCTCGGTTGTGTTCCGCTTGGCCAGTCCGGCGATTTCAACGGATGGTTCTGTCCCTGCCATGGCTCGCATTACGATACTGCGGGCCGCATCCGAAAAGGTCCTGCACCGCAGAACCTTGCAATTCCGACATTCGCATTCGCAAGCGATACCGTGATCAGGATCGGGTGAGGGGCTGACATATGAGTGGACATTCGTCTTATCAACCGTCGACGGGGATCGAACGGTGGATCGACCAGCGGCTGCCTTTGCCGCGCATGGTGTATGACAGCTTCGTCGCCTATCCGGTGCCGCGAAACCTGAATTACGCCTATACATTCGGTGCGATGCTCTCGGTGATGCTGATCGTGCAGATCCTGAGTGGCGTCGTGCTGGCAATGCATTACACAGCCTCGACGGCCGAAGCTTTCGTCTCGGTTGAAAAGATCATGCGCGACGTCAATCATGGTTGGCTGCTGCGGTATATGCATTCCAACGGTGCATCCTTCTTCTTCATCGCGGTTTATCTGCATATTGCCCGCGGTCTCTATTACGGTTCATACAAGGCGCCGCGCGAAATCCTCTGGATTCTTGGTGTCGTCATCTATCTGCTGATGATGGCGACCGGCTTCATGGGCTATGTGCTTCCCTGGGGACAGATGTCTTTCTGGGGCGCAACGGTCATCACCGGTTTCTTCACCGCCTTCCCGTTGGTCGGCGAGTGGATCCAGCAGTTCCTGCTCGGCGGCTTTGCCGTCGATCAGCCGACGCTGAACCGGTTTTTCTCGCTTCACTACCTCTTGCCGTTCATGATCGCCGGCGTCGTCGTGCTGCACGTCTGGGCGCTGCATGTCACCGGCCAGACGAACCCGACTGGTGTCGAGGTGAAGTCGAAGACCGATACGGTGCCTTTCACGCCCTATGCGACGCTGAAAGACGCGTTCGGCGTGTCGGTCTTCCTGATCGTCTATGCCTGGTTCATCTTCTATATGCCGAACTATCTCGGCCATCCGGACAACTACATCCCGGCCGACGCCCTGAAGACTCCGGCGCATATCGTGCCCGAATGGTACTACCTGCCATTCTACGCGATGCTGCGTGCGATCACCTTCAATGTTGGACCGATTGACAGCAAGCTCGGCGGCGTGCTCGTCATGTTCGGTTCGATCATCATCCTGTTCTTCCTGCCCTGGCTTGATACGTCAAAGGTCAGATCGGCCGTCTACCGTCCCTGGTACAAGCTGTTCTTCTGGATCTTCGTTGCCAACTCGATCTTCCTCGGCTGGCTCGGTGCCATGCCGGCGGAAGGTGGCGGGCTCATCGCGCTGCTGTTCGGCGGCGATCTGAAGGGCAATTACGTCGGTTATTCGCAGCTGGGAACGCTCTATTACTTCGGCTTCTTCCTGGTGATCATGCCGCTTCTCGGCCTGTTCGAAACGCCACGGCGAATTCCGAACTCGATCACCGAAGCGGTGCTGGAGCAGAAGAGCAAGAAGGCAGGCTCGGATACGACCGAACCGGCCAAGGCCACGGCGTGAGCGCGGAGAGGGATCGACACATGAAAAAGCTTGCTACAAGCCTTCTCTCCCTGGCGCTTCTGGCCGGATTGGGCATCGCCCAGGCCAATGCTCAGGAAAACCACGAGGCCGCCGGGGCCGAAGCCCATGCGGAGGGTGCTACACCGCATTATCCGATCCACCATCCAAAGAATGTAAAATGGAGCTTTGCCGGACCTTTCGGCCATTACGACAAGCAGCAGCTTCAGCGTGGTTTGAAGGTCTATACGGAAGTCTGTTCCGCCTGCCATTCTATGGAGCTGGTGCCTTTCCGGACGCTGGGCGATCTCGGATATTCGGAAGCACAGGTGAAAGCCTTTGCCGCCAACTATCAGATCCAGGACGGACCGAATGACGATGGCGAAATGTTCGAACGTGCCGGTGTGCCGTCCGACCATTTTCCGTCTCCGTTCCCCAACCACCAGGCCGCCGCGGCGGCCAATAACGGGGCTGCACCGCCGGACTTCTCGCTGCTCGGCAAGGCACGCGGTATCACGCGCGGCTTCCCGCAATTCGTCGTCGATATCTTCACCCAGTATCAGGAAGGCGGCCCCGACTATATCTACTCGCTGATCACCGGCTATCAGGAGCCGCCAGCGGGTGTGGAAGTGCCGGAAGGTGGGCATTACAATCCCTATTTCGCCAATGCCGCCTCGCTTGCCATGGCCCCGCCGATCGCAGACGATCAGGTGACCTATGACGACGGCTCGCCGCAGACGGTGGACCAGTATGCCAAGGACATTGCTGCCTTCCTGATGTGGGCTGCGGAGCCGCATCTGGAAGAACGCAAGCGGACCGGTTTCATGGTCATGGTATTTCTGGTGATCTTCAGCGGGCTCATTTACCTGACGAAGAAGTCGGTCTATGCCAATAAGGAACATTGATCCGAAGCCGGGTCAAAGATAGAGAAGGCGGCTTCGGCCGCCTTTTTCATGTGCGCATCTTCAACAGGCCGCTCGTTCGACTGGTACGGAAAGATCCTGCCGCAAGACGACGGAGCTTTTTACGCAATTCCGGATGCAAAACCGGTTCCCACTTTTGCTGGAATTGCTTTAACAGGGTTATCATGACTGCCTCGACCAAAGACATTCTCGCCGCTGCGATCCGGTCCATTCCGGATTATCCCAAGCCCGGCATCATCTTTCGCGATATCACCACGTTGCTCGGTGATGCGGCGGCCTTCCGTCTGGCGGTGGATGAACTGGTCAAACCCTACGAAGGAATGGGCGTCGACAAGATCGCCGGCATGGAAGCGCGTGGCTTCATTTTGGGCGGCGCGATGGCACATCAGCTTTCGGCTGGTTTCGTGCCGATCCGCAAGAAGGGCAAGCTGCCCTATCGCACGGTCAGCATGGCCTATGCGCTGGAATACGGTACCGACGAGATGGAAATCCATGTCGATGCGGTAAAGCCTGGCGAAAAAGTGATCCTCTGCGACGACCTGATCGCGACCGGCGGTACTGCTGTCGGCGCCGTCAAGCTGCTGCGCCAGATCGGTGCGGAAGTCGTCTCCGCCTGCTTCGTCATCGACCTGCCGGATCTCGGCGGTCGCAAGAACCTCGAAGCGCTTGGCGTCGAGGTTCGCACATTGGCCGAGTTTTCCGGCCACTGACCTTTTGCAGGCCATGGCATAGTTCAAGCGCGTCGGGCTAACCCCCGGCGCGTTTTTGCAGATAAGCGGGCAGGATGTGGTGCTCGGTTAGTTCTGCCATAACAACGTCGCCCGGTTTCTCCGGATCTATCCAGCGCAGTTCCTCGATCTCGGCGGAACTGGCGATATGGGCATCTCCGCTCTCGATCAGAAAGACATCGGCGGACACGGTAAAACCCGCTTCATTGGCTGCGGGTGCCTCGAAATGGCCAAGCGGGTGCAGGTCGTCGAGCGATGCGTGCAGACCTATTTCCTCCACGAGTTCGCGCAGAAGAGCGGATGCCGGGCTTTCCTGTGGCTCGATCTTGCCTCCGGGCTGCATGAAGGCCGTGGTTGCCCGTTTGCGAACGAGAAGCGTTAAGCCATCGGTGCGGATGATAACGGCGGCTGCGATGCGGATTGTCTGCGTCATGTGGTCGAGCTTTCGAACAATAGCGGTGAGACGATATTCGCGATGAAATCCAGGACTTTCTCATCTTTCGACCATTCGCCGGACGCTTCGAATTCCGCGAGTTCGATGCCTAGGATCCGGTGTGTTGGAAGAGCGGAGAAAATTTCCCGGAGCGTATCGGGCAAGAGACCATCGGCAATCGCGTAGGCGGCCGGAATATGTCCGGGTTCAAGTACGTCCCAGTCGACATGGATACATATCTCCCGATCGCCGATTTCGGAAAGTATCGCCTGCGGCGTCGCGGTTGATGGGGGAATGATGCGCAGCCCGGCCTGTTTCATCAGGTCGGATTCGGCGGGATCGATATCTCTTCCGCCGACGACGATGACATTTTTCGGATCGATACCGCTGCCGTGGCCGCTCTCCCACATGCCGCAGGCTGCTGCCAGAACCATGCCGCCGAGATAACCGCTTTCCGTCGTGAAAGGCGTGTTGAAGTCTCCATGGGCATCGATCCAGAGGACGACCGCTTCCGGATGTGCCCGTGCTGCGACCGGCAGAGAGGCAAGGCTGGCGGCGCAGGTGTTGGCGACCATGAGTGGGCGATTGCCGCGATCGATCGTTTGCGAGATCGCCTGCCGTAACTCCGCCAGTGTGACGTTGGCCTCGGCAAGTGCCAAAGACCAATGGTCATCGCGTGCCGGTGAAATCTGGCCGATCTCGAGTGGTGCAAGTCCGGTGAGGCTGGAAACCAACTTTGCCGTCAATGCGGCTCCGGGAATGGCACCCGATGTCCGGTCGGCGATGCGTCCCTGCGAGACGATAAGTTCAAATGTCATGACAACCCAGGCTGATGATGCGGGAAGGAGGTTTTGCGCGGCCCTGCGGAGAAGAATAGTTCGTGATATTCTGTTGGATATAGCGATAGCCGTGCTTATGGCAAACTCAATTTTGACGCTGTTCCGGTTCTTCTGTTCCCCCAAATCCTTGGGGTTGTGAGAGAAGGCGGCGTTGATAGTCTTTCATTTTCCGAGGGAGAATCAGATGGACGTCACTGCGCTTGCCGGCTTTGCTGCCGCATTTCTCTTCTTCGCGGCCAGTCCCGGTCCGGATAACGTGACGATCGTTGCCCGTACCGTCGCACAGGGCGCCTTGTCGGGGATAGCCTATGGGGCAGGGACGTGCACCGGCATTCTCATGTTTCTGGCGCTGGCGGTTTTCGGCCTGTCGGTCGTCGCCAGCGAGATGGGTGTCGTTATGACTGTCCTGCGCTATGGCGGCGCGATCTATCTCGTGTGGACGGGGATCAGGCTCTGGATGGCTGAACCGGTGGTGCCGGCGCTTACGCCACAGGCGAATGGAAGCCTGTTCGGCGCCTATCTGACCGGCGTGGTTCTCAATCTTGGCAATCCCAAGATGCCGCTGTTCTATATCGCGCTGTTGCCGAATGTTGTCGGTACCGGGTTAGCCGTTGCTGATGGCGTGATGCTGGCCATGATCATTCTCGCCGTGGAAGTCGTCGTCGTGGGCGGGCATGTGGCGCTTGCCAGCCGCGCACGGCATGCGCTTCGCAATCCCCTTATCGTGCGGCGGGCCAATCGCGCTGCGGGGGCAGTGATGATCGGCGCAGGCGCTGCCGTGGTCGTTGCACGTTAATCGAATTCCAGAACGGTGCTCTCGAAGCGCAGAACGGTTTCGCCCTTCTGGTTGACGCCCTGATTGGCCGTCAGGTTGATCGACGTTCCTGGCCGCGACATCAGTGGGCGGCTTTCAATGAGCGTGACTGAATAGGTGATCGTATCGCCGGCATAAACGGGCTTCAGCCATTGCAGTTTCTTGAAACCGGGCGAGGGGCCGAGTTTTGGAGGTTCGATGCCTTCGGCTAGAAGCCGGGCATGTTCCTTGGCCCAGTAGGCGATAAACATCTTCATCCAGCCTGCGCAGGTATGCCATCCGGATGCGCACAGGCCGCCAAAGACAAAGTTCTTTGCTGCTTCCGGATCGGTATGAAAGGGCTGGGGATCGTATTTCTTTGCGAAGGCTATGATGTCTTCTGCGGTGAAGAGAAGCGAGCCGGTGACGACCGTCTGGCCGGGTAGGGAGACGTCGGCGAGTTTCATGCCCTGTCTCCGGCGGTTACTGTTTCGTCGGCAGGGCGGGCGCGGAACATGATCGGGTTTTCGCCGCGCATGACGATTTCGTCGTTCTGGTTGATGACCTCGTGGAGAAATTTGACGAGGCCGAGACCGGGGCGCGAGCGAAGCGGACGTGCCTCGATCACCGTCGAGCGGCCGGAGAGCGTATCTCCCGCAAGAACGGGCTTTTTCCATTCCATGAATTCGATGCCGGGAGAGCCTTCCGACGAAGACTTCGCCAGCCAGCCGTCATACATCATGCGCATGAAGAGGCTTGCCGTGTGCCAGCCCGATGCCGCCAGTCCGCCGAGAATGCTGGCCTTGCCGGCCTCTTCGTCAAGATGCATCGGCTGCGGATCGAATTCGCTGGCGAATTCGATGATTGCCGCCGCATCGAGCGTGCATGACGCAAGCGGCAGAACGCGGCCGGGGGTGAAATCCTCGAGGTAAAGCATGGTGCGCCTCGGCAATGGAGAATGAGGCTACGGTCGGGAAACTCCCGGCCGTAGCGCATGGTTTTCGATCTTAGGTGTTGAAGCGGAAGTGGATGACGTCGCCATCGTTGACGACATATTCCTTGCCTTCGTCGCGGCCCTTGCCTGCTTCCTTGGCGCCGACTTCGCCCTTATAGGCGATGTAATCGTCGTAGGAGATGGTGAAGGCGCGGATGAAACCGCGTTCGAAATCGGTATGGATGACGCCAGCGGCCTGCGGTGCCTTGGTGCCGCGACGGATCGTCCAGGCACGGCATTCCTTCGGGCCGACGGTGAAATAGGTGATCAGGTCGAGCAGGTGGTAACCTGCGCGGATCAGGCGGTCGAGGCCGGCTTCTTCAAGGCCAAGTGCGCCGAGGAACTCCTTGGCTTCCTCATCGGGAAGCTGGGCGACTTCGGATTCGATCGCGGCCGAGATGATGACGCATTCGGCGCCCTGAGCCTTTGCCATTTCGGCGACGGCCTTGGTGTGCTCGTTGCCATCGACAGCATCGCCTTCGGCGACGTTGCAGACATAAAGGACCGGATGCGAGGTCAGGAGGTTGAGGCTCTTGAGGATCTCGATCTCTTCCGGTGCCAGCGTCTTCAGGAGAATACGGGCCGGCTTGCCTTCGTTCAGAAGCTTGATGACTTCTTCCATCACCGGCAACTGGGCGATCGATTCCTTGTCCTTGCCGGTGGCTCGCTTGCGGGTCTGTTCGACGCGGCGCTCCAGGCTTTCGAGGTCGGCGAGCATCAGCTCGGTCTCGATCGTGTCGGCGTCGCCAACCGGGTTGATCTTGCCCTCGACATGGGTGATGTCGTCATCTTCGAAGCAGCGCAGCACGTGGACGACGGCGTCGACTTCGCGGATATTGGCAAGGAACTTATTGCCCAGGCCTTCGCCCTTCGATGCACCGCGCACGAGGCCGGCGATGTCGACGAAGGAGATGCGGGTCGGGATGATTTCCTTCGAACCGGCGATCGTCGCAAGCTTCTGCATGCGCGCATCCGGAACAGCAACTTCACCGGTGTTCGGCTCGATCGTGCAGAACGGATAGTTCGCAGCCTGCGCGGCAGCCGTCTTTGTCAGTGCGTTGAAAAGGGTGGACTTGCCGACATTGGGCAGTCCGACGATACCGCATTTAAAGCCCATCGGGGATGAAACCTATCGTTTAACTGAGTTTGCAGTGGCTATGGGGGAAAGTGCCCTGCGGGTCAAGGCTTGCGATATTCTGCATCCGTCTCAGGAGACGCTATGGCTTGAAATCTTCCTGCTGCGGCGCAAGATAACTCATATGCCCGATTGAGGCTTTCCTCACATGGAGGTCAAGCTGATGGCCGAAGATACGGTTCTCGCCCCGAAAACGAAATCGAAACCAAAGCTGGAGCGGCCCAAGCTCTACAAAGTCATATTGCTGAACGACGACTACACGCCGCGTGGGTTTGTTACGATGGTACTTAAGGCCGTTTTCCGTATGAGCGAGGAGACGGGCTTGCGGGTGATGATGACCGCTCACCGGCTTGGTTCCTGTGTGGTCGTCGTCTGCGCAAAGGATATTGCCGAAACGAAGGCCAAGGAGGCGGTGGATCTCGCGAAGGAAGCGGGCTATCCGCTGATGTTCACCACCGAGCCGGAGGAGTAACTTCTCCCGGCTATTGTGTAATCGGCCGATAGAGGAAATCATCGGGCAGACCCAGCCTTCGGCAAGCCTGGACCGGTGGAGAGAATTTGAGCACCAGTCTATCGGCCGTGCGGGCGGCAATTTTCACGGTGGCGCGTTCGAGATGCGTCAATGACCATTTGCGGCCAAGCTCCAGCCGCTGCCTGATCCACTCCGGCAGGATCTCGATGGCCGCCTTGAGCAGGAGCAATTGTAGCGGGCGTGCCGGCCCTGGAAGGGCTGAGACCGTGCGCATGATGTAGAGAAATTCGCCGATGATGGGTGATGGTTCAAGCCGCGAGCCCTTGGAAGCGAAGAGCAGGTCGAGTTCCATCTGGGATGCAGGCGCGCCACGTGCGCCGTAAAGCTCTGCGGCTGGTCGTGCCTCGCGGAACAGGGAATCGCGTTCATCTGCGGACAATGGCCGCACAAATCGGTGATATGCCTGCATGAAGCCGAAGCCGGTGGTCGCCTGCACCCAATCCAGCAGCTCGCGATCGTTGGCGTTGTAAGCCTCACCATTGCTGGTGCGCCCATCCACCCTGCTGTGGCGCCGTACGACGCCGGCAATCATCGCTTCAGCCTGGCTGCGGGCGCCATAGACTGTGACCATGGCCGCCAGACCTGTTCGCTGGAGGCGTGTCAGTGCATCGTGTCGGAAAGTGCTGTGCTGCCAGACGCCGTCACGAACCTTGGGTTCTGCAAATTCCAGCAGGACGGCGGCAATTCCGCCGATGAACAAGGAGATCTGATTCTTGAAGATACGCCAGGAGACCGAGTCCGCAGCCGTCAGTGCCGCTTCCCCTTTTGGGGTAGAGAAGTCGATGGTCGGACCTGCACTGTTGATAAGCCGTGCGGTCGTGCGATCTATCCGGTCATGCAGCAGGCCGGGAAGAGGCAGGGGGCAGTGTGATGAAACATCGAGAACTCCTTTTCGCGGGAAAGCGGAAAAGGGACATTTGTTCCAGTTTATATGATTTATTGTCGTATTTTAGGGCCGTTTCAAGTGCGCGCGCTTCAACTCAATTTTCCTTGCCTCCGAACATCTTCTTCAGCATTTCGGCCATCGGGCCAGATGTCGGCAGGTTCGGCTTTCCGCCATTACGAGCCTGACGGATGTGGGATTGGCCCGCCGGTTTTGGGGGCTGCGGCTGTTTTGCCGCCGGTTTTTCCGGCTCCGGCTTGCCGCCTACGGCAAGCGTCAGCTTGTTCATCAACTGCGAGTCCTCGCCTTTGACCAGCATCCCGGCATTGTCGGCGATCGCGTTCATCAGCGGTTCCAGCCAGACCTTGTCAGACTTGGCGAAATCTCCCAGGACATGTCCGTGCACCAGTTCCTTGTTTCCAGGGTGACCGATGCCGATGCGCAGCCGGCGATAATCCTTGCCGCAATGGGCGTCGAGCGATTTGATGCCGTTGTGCCCGCCGTGGCCTCCGGCTGTCTTGAGCCGCGTTCTTCCCGGTGGCAGATCGAGTTCATCGTAGATCGCGACGATATTTGCCGGCGTCAGCTTGTAGAAGCGCATGGCCTCGCCAACGGCCTCGCCCGAGAGGTTCATGAAGGTCTGCGGCTTCATCAACAGAACCTTCTCGCCATCGATCTCGCCTTCCGAGATCACTGCCTTGAACTTCTTCGACCAAGGCGAAAAGCCCGCACGTCGCTGAATGGCGTCGACAGCCATGAAACCGACATTGTGGCGGTTGCCTGCGTATTGCGCTCCGGGATTGCCAAGGCCAGCAATGATCAACATTGAAACTCTCCGTCTTTCTGCGCTCTGTCACCACCGCGAAATGACGGCACTGTCAATGTCTATGTGTCTATTTTTCCCACAAGCGGAGGGGCTTCAGTCCGTAGCGCCGGAGAATTTCATCCTGGCCTTTTTCGCGGATGAGTGCATCCAGTCCATCCTGCATGCGGGTGATCATGTCATCGGGCATCTGCTTGTTGCAGGCCATGCCAAAGTGACTTTCCGAAAAGGGCAGAGCGATTTCCACCGGCTTTCCCTCGAGTTTTAGCCTTTCAAAGATGTTGTCCGACATCGGCATCATGTCAACGCGTCGCTCCAGGAGCTTGTTGAGCGTGATTTCGAAATCCGAGCTCAGATCGATCGAGGGAAAACCCCGTTCGCGCAACAGGGTCTCCGTGAAGTCCGCGCGGTGCGTGCCTATTGTGTAGCGCTTGGCTTCGTCGAGTGTGCTTGCCGTAACACTCGACCCCTTAAGGCGTACCAGTACATGCCGGCTGATGCTTAAGGGGGTCACCCATTTGAACCGGTCTTCCCGTTCTGGAATACGCGCAGCGGAAAAGGCGCAGTGCATGGGCAAAGTCTCGGCCAGGGTGATTGCTCTTGCCCAAGGCATTATCTCCATGGTGAACGGAATACCTGCCTTCCCCATCAGAGCGGCGACCTGTTCTACACTGGACCCGCTATATGTTCCGTCTGCGTTACGATAGATGAACGGAGGATATGATTCAGTCGTGAGCGTCACCGCAGTCTGGGCAAGGGCGGGTGCTGTCGCTCCGAGCATGCCGATCAGTGCAATCATCATCTTCATCGCGGGCCTCCGAAATGTTACTGGAAGCGTCGTGCCTCGAAGCTTGAGGCGCTCTGTCATATGCGCTCTGTACGCTTCATGTCTCAATATCACCGCTTGTTCCTACACATGCACAACTGCGCAGTTGGCATGCATATCTAATTGTGACATTTCCCCGTTCAGCTGGCGAGCGATGCCTTGCTGGGATGTCCAGAAAAATCTGCCAGCAAGTCATTGATTTCGCGAGGCCTAGAGAAGTGGTAGCCCTGTGCGTAGTCGACGCCGATCTGCATCAGCTGTTGCCGCTGCTGCGCAGTTTCGACGCCTTCCGCCACGACCTTACACTGCATCTGATGCGAAATGGTCGTAATGCCTTCGATCAGCATCCTGCTTTTTCGCTCCAAATCGCTGTCACCACCAAGGAGCGACTGAACGAAGGATTGATCAATTTTGACGATATCGACAGGGAACCGGTTCAGATAGCTAAGAGATGAATAGCCGGTGCCGAAATCGTCCAAGGCGATGCGGCAACCGAGATCGTGCAGCTCGGAAAGAGTTCTGCGAATCTCCGGGTCGTCATGCATCAATACAGCCTCGGTGATTTCGATCACAAGGCGGGCCGGCAGGATTCCCCCTTCACCCAGCATTCTGGTCAGGCGCGCGGGAAGGCAGCGTTCGAATTGCAAGGGCGAAAAGTTCACGGCGACATATGTGTCGCCAAGGCCAGGAAGGCGAGAAACGCGATTGAGATTGGCGATTGCATCTTCAAGAATAAGATTGCCGATCGCGGCAATCGATCCGTTTTCTTCCGCAACGCTGACTAGCGGACCCGGGGGAAGCAAGCCCTTGCGAGGGTGGCGAAGACGCATGAGTGCTTCGAACCCGACCGGTATGCCAGTTGCCATGCCTACGATCGGCTGAAAATGCGCTTCGAACCAGTTGGCTGCAATTCCTACTTCGATGTCGCTTTCAATTTCGGCTTTTTCCCTGGTTCTTGTCAGGATAGCGGGATCGTAGACTCTGGCGCCGTTCTTACCGTCACGTTTGCGGGCATACATGGCCAGATCGGATTTCTGCAGCAGGTCGGCGGCAGTCGCTGCGTGTTGCGGATAAAAGGCGACACCCACGCTGGCGCTCAGCCTTATGCCGGTTCCTTCGATACGAAACGGCGATTCGAACATGTCGATAATCTGCTGGCACAGATCAGCACTGCGGCTTTCGGCGTCCGGGCCGGCGATTACGATGGCGAATTCGTCGCCGCCAAGTCTGGAGACTGTATCTGTGTCGTGCAGCATGGGTTGCAGCCTTACAACGAACTCCTGCAGAACGAGGTCGCCCGCTGCGTGCCCATGATTGTCGTTGATCGCCTTGAAGCGATCGAGGTCGACGAAGAGGCAGGCGAGCTGGGTCGCCATCCGGTCGGCTTCGACGATATGACGGTCCAGAGCGGCTTCGAAACCCTGCCTGTTCAGCAGTCCTGTCAAATGGTCGGTTATCGCCTGCTGATGGTTGCGGAATTCGGATTGCTTTAGTTCGGTGACGTCGGTCATGACACTCAACGAGCCGGCAAGATGGGTGGTGGTTGCGCCAAGATCAGCTTCGGCGATCAGGACATCAAGGATGCGGCCGTTCTTGCACAGGAAGCGTACGGTAATTTCTATCGTAACGCATTGGGCCGCTGTGTGCCTTCTGCGATTTTCAAAAGAAGCCCGGTCTGGGGCGAAAAGGAAATCCGAAAAATGCTGTCCGATAACTTCTTCTCGCTGGTAGCCTGTGGCCAATAGCCAGTAGTCGCTCACGGCAGCCACTGTGTCGCCCGCGGTCAATGAGAACAGCATTGCCGGCGTGAGGTTGTAAATTTCGATCGTCTGCTGATGGGCTCGCTTCAGTTCCTTTTCCTCGCGCTCCAGAAGGAACTGCATCTCGTTGAAACTCTTTGCCAATCTCCCCATCTCATCGGCGGAGCGCCAGTCGACGTGGTGTCGCGAGCCAAGTCTGCGGGTGGCCTCGATTGCGGCTGTCAGACGTGTCAAAGGGCGAACGACCATGATCCTGTTGCCGAAAACGGCAGCGCCGAACACAGTCAGGATAGCGATGATGAAAATGGATATGAACGCAAACTCGATCTGATGCAGGCCCGAGAACCAATTGGCAACCGGGACGTAGATCGTCAAAGTGCCGACTTCACGAGGTCCCTGCAGGGATCGATAGATCACCGTCTGGCTGCGCGCTTCGAGAGTATTGAGTTCTGGCGCTCCGGCAACGGCTTCGAAGACGTTGAGCTTGCCCGTGGTGTCATTGATCTGAACGGCGTGGACCATCTGATCAAGCAGCATCATTTGCGCGACCTGGCTGATGCTGTCCAGATCCAGGTCCCATAGCGGTTTTCCGAGTGCCTGGGTGTTGCTGTTCATCACGACATCAACATGCTCACCGATGCTCTGGGAAGCCTGTTGGGACGAAAGGGCGAGGAAAAGCGTAAAAAGCGGAGCCACGACGACGAGAAGCGCGCCAGATATTATGGCAATGAAACGACTCTCAACAGAATGAGTCATTTGTTTTCCCCGGCCCAATATTGTTCTTTTTAAAATACCACCCCGTATTTCCCCACTATCCTTCCACCCAAATGTTTAAACTTCCCTGACACGTTCTCCCAAATATTTGCCGAAATGCATGAGTTGCGTGCCGTGACGAAAACAAAAAAGCCCGCCGAAGGGCGGGCTTTCTGTCTCAATCGAAGAATATCTATTATTCTTCGGAAGGAGCAGCAACTTCTTCTTCAGCAACACCAGCAGCCGGAGCTACGAGCGTGGCGATGGTGAAGTCGCGGTCGGTGATGACCGGGCGCACGCCCTTTGGCAGCTTGACGGCCGAGATGTGCATGCTGTCGCCGATCTTGGCACCGTCGAGGTCGACGGTGATGAATTCCGGGATGGCGTTGGCCGGGCAGTGGAACTCAACCGTGTGACGGACGATGTTCAGGACGCCGCCCTGCTTGATCGCGGACTTGTCTTCGTTGACGAAGTGAACCGGAACGTCGACGGTAACTTCGGTGTTGCCGGAGACGCGCAGGAAGTCGACGTGCATGGTGAAGTCACGCACCGGATCCAGCTGGTAGTCCTTCGGCAGGACGGTGTACTTCTTGCCATCGAGATCGATGGTTGCAATCGTCGTCATGAAGCCGCCGGCGTGAATACGCTTGGTGACCTCATTGGTGTTGAGGGCGATTGAAATCGGGGCCTGCTTGTCACCGTAGATGACAGCGGGAATAAAACCGTTGCGGCGAAGTTCGCGGGAGGACCCCTTACCTACCCGTTCGCGCGCCTCGGCCTTGAGCTCGTAAGATTCCTGGCTCATGGCATTTCCTTTCGAGGTTATTTGGAGAGTTCAGTCGATCAAAAATGGTCATTCTGAACCGGAAGGCGTAAAACGCACTTCATCCGCATTGCCTCCAAGGGTGTCTACGCGGACGCGCCCCTATAGTACAATGCCCCCTGTGACGCAAGGGTTTCGTGAATATGACAACGTGTTGTATTATTGTGGTCGCACAGCTACCTGTTGCGGGATATTTGCTCGCTGTTGATCCTAGGTAGGCCCCTCTTGCAAGATTGTTAAGTAAATTTCTTCTGGTTCAGCCGAAAACTGCAAACTGAGCCAGTAAGTATCGGATTTGTTAAATATACGACGTCGAAAAGCATCATCGATCTCAAGGAATGAAATTGATGTATGGCGTCGTCACTTGCCTGGTGCAGGAACACAATCTGAAGCTCGTGCTTGTGGCCGGCATGCTTTGCTTTCTGGCAAACCTTGCAACGGTGTCATTCATCGGTCGGGCACGGGAAACAAATCGTGCTGCGCGTATAACCTGGGCCGCGGTTGCTGCAGGAGCCGGAGGATTCGGCATATGGGCAACGCACTTTGTCGCAATGCTCGCCTATGATCCGGGGCATACTTTCCGCTTCGACTTTGCACTGACGCTGGTTTCACTGGGGCTGGCTTTCATGGCCACCTTTGCCGCGGCCGCCATCATTCTCATCATTCCGACGCGTTCCGCGGCTGCAGGGGCGGGTGTTGTGTTCGGTGCGGGAATTTCCTGCATGCACTTCACCGGGATGTCTGCCATCGAGTTTGCCGGCGCGATTGTCTGGGATCGTTCGCTGGTGGTTGCCGCGATTGCTGTGGCCATACTTATGGCGCCGATAGGCTTTGTCATTGCGCTATCGAGAGGCGCAAAGGCCGTCGTCCTGGCTGCGGGCATTTTGTCGCTGGCGATTGTATGCATGCACTTTATCGCCATGGGAGCGGCAACTTTCGTTCCTGATCTGTCCATGGCAATCGAAGTTGGCTCGATGTCAAAGCCGCTGATGTTATCGACGATCGTCGTCGTGTCCTTGTCGCTCATCGGGTCGGGGGCGACAGCCGCGATCGTTTCGAGCCGCGCCGCGCGATCGTCCAAGGCCAGCGAGAGGAACTTCCAGCTGCTCGTTCGTGGCGTGACCGATTATGCGATTTACATGCTGGATCCAGCAGGCATCGTGACGAACTGGAATGCCGGTGCCGAGCGTGCAAAGGGATACGCCGCAAAGGAAATTATTGGCCAGAGTTTCGCGCGTTTCTATTCGCGTGATGATCAGGCTGCGGGGATGCCCCAACTGGCCTTGTCAACGGCGCGCGAGAGCGGTCGTTTCGAAGCAGAAGGAAAGCGATACAGAAAAGACGGTACGTGGTTCTGGGCGCATATCGTAATCCAGCCGGTCCGTGATGAGGACGGCGTGCTGATCGGTTACGCCAAGATCACGCGCGATATAACCCGACAGAAACAAGACAGTGACCGCATCGCTCAGGTCACACAAAATCTGGATCTTGCGCTGGAAAACATGAGCCAGGGCATCTGCCTTTTCGACCGTCACGAAAGGCTGATACTTTGCAATGGACGTTATCGCGAGATGTTCAAGTTTCCGAAAGGCTTCGTTACGCCTGGGATCAGTTACTGGGACATCGTGCGCAAGGGTTATGAGATGTCCTACTTCGACCCGCAAGATGCTCTGACGCGTGCGCAAAAACACTACAATCGCTATATGTCTGCAGTGAGATCAGGGCAGCGTGGCATCGTGCACCGCACGGCCGGTGGACAGACATTTCGCATTGGACTGAACGTGCTCACCGACGGGGGCTGGGTTTCGACCTTCGAGGATATCAGTGAACAGGTTCGCTCCGAGGAGCAGATCGCCTTCATGGCTCGTCACGACAGCCTGACGCAACTTCCCAACAGAGCCGCTTTCATGAGCCATCTGGAAAGCGAGGTTCTGCATGCGGAGAGTTCCGGCCATCGGCTGGCGGTGATCGGTATCGATCTGAACAGGTTCAAGCAGATCAACGACCAGTTGGGACATGGCGTTGGCGATGCCGTGCTCAAGGAAATTTCCCGCCGCATGCTCAGGGTCATCGGGGCCAATCAGATCTTTGCTCGTTTCGGCGGCGACGAATTTGTGGCGGCCATGCGATATGACGAGATCGGCGAAGTCGGTGTGTTGCTGGATCGCATGATGAGCGAATTCAACCGCCCCATGGATGTCGAGGGACATCGCCTGAGCACCGGTGCGAGCATGGGCGTTGCACTCTATCCGAATGACGGACAGTTGCCGGAGGCGCTCATTGCCAACGCCGATCTTGCGATGTATCGCGCCAAAGGATCGCTATCCGGCCAAGTCTGCTTCTACGACGTGGAAATGGATGAGGCCGCCCGTGACCGCACCAAGATGGCGAAGGAGCTTTGGGTCGCCATCGAGGAGAAGCAGCTTTACCTGAATTATCAGGTCCAGAAGTCTGTTTCCACGGGAGAGATCACCGGTTACGAGGTGCTGCTGCGCTGGCGTCATCCGGAGCGAGGCCTCGTTTCTCCTGCAGATTTCATACCTGTTGCGGAGGAATGCGGCGCCATCCTGCCCATCGGTGAATGGGTGCTTCGCGAGGCTTGCCGTGAGGCGGCCGGCTGGCCCGTCGCACACAAGATTGCAGTCAATCTTTCGCCTGTGCAGATCGCACACACGGACATGCCGGCGCTCGTCCATCGGGTTCTGATCGAGACGGGATTGAAACCTGGCCGCCTGGAACTGGAGATTACCGAGAGTTCGATTTTCAGCGACAAGCAGCGGGCGCTGCATGCGCTGCGGGCAATCAAGGCGCTCGGTGTCTCCATCGCCATCGATGATTTCGGCACCGGCTATTCGTCATTGGAGACGCTTCAGTCCTTCCCGTTCGACAAGATCAAGCTCGACCGCAGCTTTCTGGCCGATGTCGAGAGAAGCGAGGAAGCGAAGGCAATGGTCCGGGCCATTCTGGCTCTGGGACAGGGATTGCGCATTCCGGTTCTTGCCGAAGGCGTCGAGACGTCGGTCCAGCTGGATATCCTCAGGCAGGAAGGTTGCCATGAGGCGCAGGGCTATCTTCTTGGGCGACCCATGCCGATCGACAAGCAAAACCTCACCGAGGCGGCCTGACCGTCTCGGGTGACGGACTGAGGCTTCGGCATCAGCGGCGGGCTTCGCCGCCCGGTGCGTAGACCGACTTTTGCTCGAAGCGGAACTTGAAGCCGCAATCGCTGCAGCGGATCATGTGCTTGCGCGGGTCGGTGGAGGCAAATTCGGTGCGAAAACCTTTAGGGAGCTCATCGACACGGAAATCCCGGTTGGCGGCGCGCTTGTCATCGATTTCGGAAACTTCGGCAAAACCGGTATTGCCGCACTGGGAACATTCGAGCTTTCGGGAATAGCGGTCGCGGGCGGCCATGCAGGACTCCTTGGATATACCGGACCTACATAGTCAACGTGTTTGCCGAATGCAAAACGCCGGGACGATTGCCCCGGCGTTTTGCTGCTGTCTTCCAGCGATTTTTATCAGCGGCGGCATTCGCCGGATGAAATGATCCCGAAGCCGGCGTTGTTTGCCTCGCAGGCATTGGGGAAAGTCTGGTTGCGGCCGCCGCGCTGGCCGCAGACGGGTCGGTATTCGCGGGTGCAGATGCCGCCGGGCTGAGGGCGGCCTGGATTGCCCGGCCTGTCCCAATCGGGACGGTCGGGTCTGCCGGGGGCTCTGCATTCGCCGGAACCGACGACACGGAAGCCGCGCGCATTTGCCTGGCAGGAATTGCCGAAGGTTTCCAGTCGTCCGCCTCTTTCGCCGCAAACCGGGCGATAGTCCATGGTGCACATCTGCGGGCCGCGGTCGGGGCGGGGAGGTGGGTAATATCCTCCCGGGCCGGAGGGCGGGCCACCTTCGACGCAGGCCGAAAGAAGCGGTAGCAGTATAAGAAGCGGCAGCTTTGCCATATGGGTCGATATGAATGACATTCGTGATTCCTCCCCGTTGAATTGAAATCAACCTAAAACATCGGGCCGAAAATCGATATCGACTTTCGGCCCGAGTGAAATATTCGGATATTTACGTGTGACTGCTGGAAGCAATCAATCGAACAGGCTGGAAACGGAGGATTCCATTGCCGTGCGGTTAATCGCTTCGCCGAGAAGCTGCGCCGTCGAGATGACGCGAATGTTCGGGGCGGATTGAACTGCCGTCGTCGGCTGGATCGAGTCGGTGATGACCAGTTCCTTCAGCTTCGACGAGGAAATACGGGTGACTGCGCCGCCGGACAGAACGCCATGGGTGATATAGGCGGTGACGCTGGTGGCGCCGTTCTTCAGCAGGGCTTCAGCCGCATTGCAAAGCGTACCGCCGGAATCGACGATATCGTCGATCAGCAGACAGTCCTTGCCGGTCACGTCACCGATGACGTTCATGACTTCCGATTCACCGGCACGTTCACGACGCTTGTCGACGATGGCGAGCTGGCAATCGAGACGCTTGGCGAGCGAACGGGCACGCACCACGCCGCCGACGTCGGGCGAAACGACCATGACGTTGTTCAGGTCGTAGTTTTCCTTCACATCGCGCGCCAGGATCGGCACGGCGTAGAGGTTGTCCGTCGGAATATCAAAGAAACCCTGGATCTGGCCTGCATGCAGGTCGAGGGTCAGAACGCGGTCGGCGCCTGCCTCGGTGATCAGGTTGGCGACGAGCTTGGCCGAGATCGGTGTGCGCGGACCTGCCTTGCGATCCTGTCTTGCATAACCGAAATAGGGAAGCACCGCCGTGATGCGCCGTGCGGACGCTCGCCGGAACGCATCGATCATGATGAGCAATTCCATCAGGTGATCGTTGGTCGGGAACGACGTGGACTGGATGACGAAAACATCCTCGCCGCGCACGTTTTCCTGAATTTCTACGAAGATTTCCTGGTCTGCAAAACGCCTTACACTGGCTTTTCCGACTGGGACATTGAGATAGCTGCAGATCGCGTCGGCCAGATGCCGGTTCGAATTGCCTGCGAAAACCTTCATTTCGGTCCGCCTGTATTGAAGCTGGATGGGGGCCTTTTACCGCCGCTGCCCTTGAATGCAAGAGCGTTTTCCAAATGCACACGCAATTTTATGAATGAACTGTGACTTGAGGCCCTAAAAAGCCCTTTTCACAGTCGCGATGCCGTTTGCCGCCAGTCGAGATAACCCGATATGGTCTTGTCCGCAATCGACTGCATGACGGATGCCGGTATTGCCGCCCAGGGATCCGGTCCTCGTGCGGAAAGTGTTTCCTGCCCCTGCATCCGGTGTAGCCGCGCGCCGCCATTGTCGAGAACGTCCCAGACATAGACGACCGTCACCTTGCCATCATCGGAGAGGGTGGAGAAATAGCCCTTCAGGATGTGTTCGGTGTTGGTATCTGAAGAAGATTTAATGCGTACACCGCTTGTACGAGCGGCGACTGCAAGCTGGCGCGAGAGAGGTGTGACGGCTTCGACCGGAGCGCCGATGATTGGAAGGAAACGGATCGTTCCAGCGCTTTCAGCCGATGTCGATGGCAATTCCGCCTGATGTGCCGTGGAGGCGATCGGTGGGCTGCCGGAGGAAGGCGTCTCTATCTGGCCGTTGGCGACTTGGCCTTGCCATTCCGGCGGTGGGCCTGATGAGGAAGGCGAAATGGCCTCGCCGTCGTCCAGAGCTCGGGCCTGGCTATCCAAGGTATTGCCCTGTCTATGGGCATAGATATTCGAGGCAGGTGGAGCGGATTGAATCGGCGAGGCGTTATAGGTTCCGACCATTCGATCGGTATCGGCCTGGGTGACCGGGCTGGAGGTTCTCTCCGTTCCGCCACCGATATCGACCTGCGGCGTCAGGGCATCGGTCGTATTGCAGGCTGAAAGCGCGAGCGAGAAGGCAAGAGTTGCAGCGATATGCCATGATCCCGATCGCTGCACCCATTTACCTCTCTAATCCCCGCCTGCTTACGAGCTTAGAGGTGGGGTTTCGGATGTGTCAATTGCGGGAAATGGTGCAGTCAGCAGACGATCAGGTCGAGGCCTCTTCGTGATAGCGGTTCCGGCGCACCTTCGGTCGTCAGATAGGTGTGACCGAGCGTCATTGCCGTGCCGCTGTCGGAATCCATGATGATCATGTGGACAAAGAGTGTCATGTCGGGAAGTATTTCCTGCTGGTTGCCGACATGGAACATCTGCTGCTCCATCCAAGACGGCGAGAAGCGGGCACCGAGCGAGTAACCGCAGGCGTTCAGCCGGTGGCGGGAAAGGCCGCGTTCATCAAGGATGCGGGCATGGGTGTCGAAGACATCGCCGAAGGTGTGGCCGGGGCGAAGCACTTCCTCGATCGCCTGGATGGTTTCCAGGCAGGCCTTGTAGAGCTCGCGGTGGCGGAGCGACGGCTCGCCGATCACGACCGTACGCATCATGGCTGCATGATAATGCGCGGAGGCACCGGCCCATTCGAGCGTCAGCTGGTCATTGGCTTCGAGCTTGCGCCGGCCGGCCTTGTACCTGCACAGAAGCGCATCCTCGCCGGAGCCGATGATGAATTCGTTGGCCGGATAATCGCCGCCACCGGAAAATACCGCGCCCTGCATTGCGGCCAGAATGTCTGCCTCATCTCCGCCGGCCTTGATCAAGGGAAGGGCCGCATCCAACGCATCGTCTGCCAGTTCGGCTGCATGCCTTGCATAGGCGATTTCGGCCGGGCTTTTGATCAGGCGCAGGCCGCCGACGAGATAGGAGGCGTCGATCAATTGACCGAACGTGGAAAGCTGGTTGTCTATGAGGCGGGCGACGCGGCCGGTCATGCCATGCGTATCGTATTCAATGCCGATTTTTGCTCCGAGCAGATCCATGTCGCTCAGGAGGTTCTTCAGGTCGAGCGTAGGGTCGGCATTCACCCGATCGACCCAGATGGAAATATTCTCGATGATCGAAGTCTGGCGTGCCTGACGCAGATCTGCCGACCGTGTCAGCAGCGTCATGGACCCGTCCGCCTTGACGATCAGCGTTTGGAAAAAGCAATAGCCGAACGTGTCATAGCCGGTGAGCCAGTACATGCTTTCCTGAGCGAAGAGCAGCACTGCATCGAGCTTCTGCTCCTGCATCTCGGCGAGAAGCCGGTTCAGGCGGGCGGAATATTCGTCGCGTTCGAAGTGCAAGGCCATATCAATCCTCCCGGATCGTGATCGCTGAAATCTGGCGGCCGTAGTCCGGCTCTTTTGCGTGAGTAGTGCGTCGATAGGAAAAGAAACGCTCGGCGTCCGGATAGGTGTCCAGGTTCAGGTTTTCTGCCTTTACGCCTGCATCGGTGAGACGCTTGATGGTCATTGACGGAAGGTCGAACATCGCATGGTGCTGCTTCACCGAGGGGGAAAAGAAGATTTCGTAGGAAGGGTTGGCAGATTTGAAATTGGAAACGAACTCTGGTCCCACCTCGTAGCTCTTTGGTCCGATCGATGGGCCGAGAACAGCGGTAATGCGGCCGCGATCCGCGCCGAGCGAGACCATGGCTTCGATGGTGTTTTCGAGCACGCCGTGGAGCGCACCTTTCCATCCCGCATGGGCGGCACCGATCACGCCGGCTTCAGCATCTGCAAACAGGATCGGGCCGCAGTCGGCCGACAATACGCCAAGCACGATGCCCGGAAGATTGGTCACCATCGCATCGGCCTTGGGCCTTTCGCTCGCTGCCGATTGCTCGTCGACGATCACGACATCGGGAGAGTGGACCTGATGAACAGTCGCCAGCCGCTCCAGCGGCAGGTCGAACCATGCTGCAACACGGGCACGATTCTCAATGACCCTGTCGCGGTCGTCATCGGAGCCTATCCCGACATTCAGGCCTGCATAGATGCCTTCGGAAACGCCGCCCTTGCGGGTGAAAAAGCCGTGCCGGATGCGTGAGCCTGCCCGTTCGCGTAGCAATTCGCTTTCGATCGGCAGCGGCAGGTCGTTATTCGGCATAAGCGTCCATCCTGTTGATTTTACGAGATAATGCACGCGAATGCGGCTGTTTGCGCCGGCGAGAGTGGCGCAGAAGACGCCAATCTGTCAATGCGGTTCGGCTAAAGCGCGTTTGCGCGCCAGGCCTTGATGATCAGTCAACCGGGCGGAACGGCATGAGTTTCAGGGCCGGGCTCGAAACGGCGATGACCTTGAAGAGTTCGCCCATCTTTCCCGCACCTTCTCCCGCCAGGCGATCGACCGCGGCGCCGATGAGGCGTTGCTCGGGGGGATCCTTATCGCGGGCAAGAGCCGTGGCGCGTTCGGCAAGGCCGAGGCCGTAGAGAAATTCGCCCTGACGCAGACCCCCATTAAGATGAACGCCGCTTGCGAGAGCCACCTTGGCAAGGTCTTCGAAATCAACATGGCTGGTGAGATCCGCTTCGCCGGGATGGGCGAATGGCGGGTCGAACTCGTGGTTCATCACGGCCTGCAGTGTATCGCCGAAGCCGGTGACCATGTGGCCGTAATCGATAATCAAGGCGGTGCCGCCGTGTTGCCCAAGGCGCTCGCAGAGGGTCTGCATGACAGCCTGGCGGGCAGGGGCGACTTCGAAGATCGTACCGTCCGGAACCGCGCCGGTATGAGACGGAAGAAGTACCGGATCGACTGTCGCGACACCGGCCGCGAATGCGAGCTCATCATTGATATCCAGGCCGATCAGCCGCTCGCGGAAACCGGTCGGCGTCTTGATGAACTGGCGGATCGGGATGGCGTCGAACAGCTCGTTTGCGGCGATCAGGCAGAAACCTTCCGGGACATCCTCGAAACTGTCGTGCCAGTTGATCATCGTTGAATAGGCTTCGAGCGTCACTCGCTGGACGCCACGTAGGCGCTCGCTGGTTTCCACCAGATGCACGGTCATCCGCTCGAACAGGGCGGGCGAGATCCGTTTGATGACGCGCAGCATGTCGGCCATCATCGTGCCGCGGCCGGGGCCGATCTCGACGAGGCGGACATTTTCTGGCGTGCCGTGCTGCTGCCAGGCATGGACCATGAAGATGCCGACCATCTCGCCGAACAGTTGGCTGATTTCCGGCGCGGTGATGAAATCGCCGTGACGGCCGAAGGGTTCGCGGGTGCGGTAATAACCGTATTCAGGATCGGCGAGGCAAAGCGCGAAATAATCCGTAACGGTGATGGGACCGTTTGTCCGGATCAGATTCTTGATCTTTTCGGCCAGGGGAGTGGTGTTGGAGGTGCTCATGGCAGACTCGATCCCTCATGCCTTGGCGGTACGGGCCGCAACCAGCGCCCGAAGAGCAGCCCAAAGACCAATCAGCACCATCGGGGATGAAAGGACCATGCCCATGGTCAGCCAGTTCGTGCCAAGAAGATAACCCAGCTGCGCGTCCGGTTCGCGGAAAAACTCGACGAAAATGCGCGACAAACCGTAACCCATAACAAAGATGCCTGCGATAAGGCCCGGCTTCTTGAAAGCCTTGATGCCGAAGATCAGAGAGGCAAGCAGGAGGAGAAGGAGAATTCCTTCCAGTGCGGCTTCATAAAGCTGGCTCGGATGCCGGGCAAACGGGCCGCCGGTGGGAAAAACAATCGCCCAAGGTGCCGAACTCAATCGCCCCCAGAGTTCGCCATTGATGAAATTAGCGATACGACCGAAAAGCAGGCCAATCGGTACGACGGCAGCGATGATGTCAAACATGCTCCAGACGGGGATCACGTTCTTGCGAGCAAACAGGATCATCGCAACGATCGCGCCCATCAGGCCGCCATGGAAGGACATGCCGCCATTCCAGATCTGGATAATGCGGATCGGGTTTTCCAGCATGACAGGCAGGTCGTAGAACAAGACATAACCGGTGCGGCCACCGACCACGATACCTACGGCAATCCAGACGAGGAAGTCGTCCAGATGCGTCTTTGTCATTGGTGCGGCATCGCCTTTCCACAGCGTCGGCCGGTCGATCAGCTTGCGGGCATAAAGCCAGCCGATCATGATGCCGGCGACATAGGCAAGGCCATACCAGTGAACGGCAAGAGGCCCGATGGCAAATGCTACCGGATCGATATCTGGAAACGGCAGAATGGCGAGAAAATTCAAGGCTTCGTACAATGTTTGTTCCCGGTTTGACCGACCTTGGCGGACCATGGCCTTACCAAAAGTGGCGGTCAAGCCGGAATCGTGCAACCGGTTACCACAGTAGTGGATGGAGCTTGCAAGAGACCGCCGCTGGCCCTACTTTCTTGTCATGGACTTAATGATATGCCGGGGCATTTCCGCCGGCTTCAAGGAGATGACGACATGTCGACCGGGACCAATCGTATTTTCGACGACTTCGCAAAGATCATGACCGACGCAGCGGGCGCTGCCCAGGGTGTTCGCAAGGAGATGGAAACTGCCTTTCATGCGCAGGCCGATCGTTTCCTCAACAGCATGGACGTGGTCAAGCGCGAGGAATTCGAGGCAGTGCGCGAGATGGCTGCTCGCGCTCGCGACGAGAATGACGCGCTGAAGGCCCGTATCGAAGCGCTCGAGGCTAAGCTGGCTTCCCAGCAAGGCTGATTGCAGAGCTGCCCGTCTTCCAGAATCGTTTCGGCCTCTCATGTCCGCATGGGAGGCCGATTCGTATCTGTCATTAACTTTTCCGTGCCGAGTCGGGACGATGTCCCCTCGTGGTGAGGTGTGAATGTCCTCAAAAAACTCCCCCCTGTGGACACTTCCGAAAAAGCTAAGCGACAGAGTCAGTTACCCATCTCCGCTGATCTCCGATACGAACCAACCGAGTGCGTAACCCACCGAAATAATGGGGGGAGGGGGTAGAAGCTAGAAGTGGTCTAGCTACACTGATTTTAAATGATGATTCGAAACGGACTGGTAAGCTCCAGGCAGGGTTACAGCGTTAATCTGGCGGCGCCGTAAGATCATCGGGAGTGTTGTTTCCGGTTAATTGTTTCGCGTGTTGGCGTATCTCGCAACGTCGCATTCATTCCGGTCGAAAAGGTGCCGCATGAGCCTGATGGAATTGGAAATTGAACGTCAATCGAATCCGGTCGACATGATCGAATTCGTCGCTGCGTCCAACGACTGGACGTTTGAACGCTCCGGCGAAGACGAAATCGCCATGACCGTGGAAGGCCGCTGGACCGACTACCACGTGTCATTTTCCTGGATGGAGGATTTCGAGGCGCTGCATCTGGCCTGTGCCTTCGATCTCAAGATCCCCGATACGCGCATGAACGAGATCCTCCGCCTGCTGTCGCATGTGAACGGCCAGACGCTGATGGGCCATTTCGATCTGTGGCGTCAGGAGGATGTGATCATTTTCCGTCAGTCGCTGCTTCTGGCCGGCGGTGCTGAACCAACCAATCAGCAGGTGGAAGTGTTGCTTTCCAGCGCGCTGGATGCCTGTGAGAGCTATTATCAGGCATTCCAGTTCGTCGTCTGGTCGGGCATGGAAGCCAAGGCTGCCATGGATGCGGTTCTTTTCGAAACCGTCGGCGAGTGCTGAAAATGGTAGCTGGCAGCGGATCGATCGTGCTCGTCGGCGCCGGCAATATGGGCGGCGCCATGCTGTCCGGCTGGCTGGACAAGGGCGTTGCAGGCAACCGGATCACAGTCGTCGATCCGTCTCCTTCGGAGAAAATGCAGGCGAAAATTTCGGCAGCAGGCGCAAAACATGCGACATCGCTGCCCGAAGGCATGATCGCCGACATCCTTTTCCTGGCGGTCAAGCCACAGATGATGGATACGGTTCTGCCGCCCTTGAAAACAACCGTCGGCGGCAAGACGGTTATCGTTTCCGTCGCGGCAGGCAAGACACTCAACTATCTTCAAAGCCATCTCGGTGATGCCGCCATGGTCCGTGCAATGCCGAATACCCCGGCGATGATCGGCCGCGGCGTGACTGGCGCTTTCGCCAATCAGCGTGTCAGTGATCAGCAGCGTCAGGCTGTCGATGAATTGCTCAGGGTCAGCGGACCCGTTGAATGGGTCGCAACCGAAGCCGACATCGACGCCGTGACGGCGGTGTCGGGCAGTGGGCCTGCATATGTATTCTATCTCGTCGAGTGCATGGCAGAGGCGGGTCGCAAGTTGGGCCTGCCGGCGGACCTCGCCATGCGGCTTGCGCGGGAGACCGTCTCGGGGGCTGGTGAGTTGTTGAACCAGTCCCCGGAGGACGCGTCTCAGCTTCGCAAGAACGTCACGTCGCCGGGTGGCACGACGGCTGCAGCACTTTCCGTGCTGATGGCGGATGACGGTATACAGCCGATCTTCGACAAGGCGATTGCCGCCGCACGCACACGGGCCGAAGAACTGGGCAGCTGAGCAGATAAGGTAGCAGGCATGGCAGACGAGATTACATACGGGGATTTCGAAAAGGTCGATATCCGGGTTGGAACCATCGTCGAGGCCGAACCCTTTCCGGAAGCTCGCAAGCCTGCTTACAAGCTGAAGATCGATTTCGGTCCCGAGATTGGTGTGAAGAAATCATCTGCGCAGATCACCGTGCACTACACGGTGGATCAGCTAATCGGTCGTCAGGTTCTCGGTGTCGTGAATTTTCCGCCGCGCCAGATTGGTCCGGTTCGTTCCGAAGTGCTCACCCTGGGCTTCGAAGACGATAATGGGGCGATCGTGCTTGCCTCGGTTACGCAGGGTGTTCCGAACGGGCGCAAGATGATGTGAGCTGGCGACGGAAGCTCCGCTAATTCACATTTCGTTTTCATGTAAATTGCGGCGCCTCATTATGTTTCCGTGCGTGCTGCAAGACGCCGCATCTGAAAACCTGTCTTAGATTGCTCAAATCCAGCAGCGAGATAGAAGTCCAAAATCTCGCGCCGTTTCGAGCCAGTCATCAGCATCACCTTATAACAATTGGCCTTCCATGCTGCGTCCGCGGCATGTTGGAGGATCTGTTTGCCAAAACCTCGATTTCGAAAACCGCGGTGTGTGACGACATTCTCGATCAGGCCATATGATCGACCGCCTCGCGCGAGGTTGGGGATAACGACAAGCGTGCATGATGTCGCCAATACGCCGTCTGCCAAACCAATAACAATCATGCTGCCCGCATAGGCTTGAAACCGTTCAAAGACGTCATGCGCCAATTCGAGGTGGGGCCTATCATCCCCTTCGGCCAGATGTTGATACAGTTCGATCAGGGCAGGTAGATCGCTCTGATCTGCTTGCCTGATGTCCAGGACCGTCTCATCCAAATCGTTCACGCCGGTATCCGCACGATCGCCCGCAAGCCGCCGCTCGGGCTTTCTCCCAGTGTGACGTTGCCGCCGTGCGCGCGGGCGATGTCGCGGGCGATGGCAAGGCCGAGGCCGGTGCCGGAACTGTCCAGATTCCGAGCCTCATCTAGCCGGTAGAAGGGTTTGAAAACCTCCTCGCGTGATTCCGCCGGTATGCCTGGGCCGTCATCGTCCAAAGTCAGGGTAAGCCACTTGGCGCTATGCTTTGCGTGAATGTGCAGCGTTTTGGCATAACGCTCGGCGTTGGATACCAGATTGCCTGTAAGTCGGGTAAAGGCATTCGGCCTAACCGCGATTTCATCCTCGCCGTCGATTTCGTACGTCAGCTTGCGGCCGCGCAACTCAAAGTCATTTCGGAAACGCTCCAGCAATTCGCTGAGATTTAGCGTACCAAAGTCTTCCTCTGCCTCGCCCTTGGCGAAGGCCAGGTAGCCTTCCAGCATGGACTGCATGTCGTTGACGTCTTCGGTCATGCCGGAGAGTTCCGGTTTGTCGCCGGCAAGCGCCAGTTGCAGCTTGAACCGGGTGAGGATGGTGCGCAGGTCGTGGCTGATGCCGGCGAGCATGGCGGTGCGCTGTTCCATCTGCCGTTCGATGCGCTCGCGCATCTGGATGAAGGCGAGGCCGGCGCGGCGAACCTCGTCTGCGCCACGGGGTGAAAAGCCTTCCGTCTTCTGGCCCTTGCCGAAGCTTTCGGCTGCATTGGCGAGTGAAAGAATGGGGCGGATCTGGCCGCGCAGAAACAGAATGGAGATCAGGACAAGGACTAGCGCAATGCTGACCATCCAGACCAGGAAGATGTGGGTGTTGGAGGCGTAGGTAGACCCACGGCGAACAAAAACCCTGAGTACGCGCTGATCAAGTTTGATGCGGATCTCGACGAGTTTGCTGTCGCCGACCGTATCTAGCCAGAACGGCATCTTGATCTGTTGGGTGATCTGGTCGGTCAATATGCCATCCAGTATCGAAAAGAAGGGCCGTGGCCGGGGCGGCGGCAATTGCCCGTTCTCCTCCACAGCGATCGTCAGGTCCAGTGTCTGGTCTGCTATCCGCGTGATTTCATTGTAGTTGCTGTCTTGCGGATAGCTGCGAATGACCTCGATAATGGCCGCAATATCACGGACGGTGCCATCCGAAAGGCGCTCGGTGACCATGCGCCAGTGCCGTTCCATGAAAACGGCTGCGACCGCGGTCTGCAGTAACAACATGGGCAGGATAACGATCAGCAGCGAGCGGGTATAAAGCCCCGTCGGCAGCCAACGTCGCAGCCAGCGCGTTAGTGGACGCCAGCCCGGAATGCTGAGCGCTGCCGCGTTCTGTCTCAGCGTGTCGAAAAACGCCATTGCTTCTCCATTGCCGACCGTTCCAGGTCGACTAGTCGATGCTCAGCCTGTAGCCGATGCCTCTAACCGTCTGAAGATAGACCGGATTGGCCGGATCGTCTTCTATCTTCCGCCTGAGGCGATTTATCTGCACGTCGATCGTTCGCTCCCCGACATCGGAATCATCACCGATCAGTTCATGGCGCGGGATGGTATCTCCAGCGCGCATGGCAAACATGAGCATGATTTCCTGTTCCCGGTCCGTCAGTCGAATGGTTTCAGCCGCTCGACGCAGTTCCTTGCGGGATATGGAGAAAGTGAACGGTCCGAAGATCACCTGCTCGATCTTGGGTGTCTCGGACGCGCTGCGGCGCAGAATATTGTTGATGCGCAGAACCAGTTCGCGCGGGTCGAAAGGTTTTGCCAGATAGTCATCGGCACCGGCTTCCAGCCCTTCGATGCGGGCATCCGCCTCGACGCGCGCCGTCAGCAGGATAACCGGGATCGTCTTCTTTTCGTAAAGTGACTTCGTCAGAGACAAACCGGATTCACCCGGCATCATGACATCCAGAATGATCAGGTCGAAATGCAGACCTTCCAGCTTGCGCCGCGCTTCCGCCGCATCGCCTGCGATGGTAACGCGAAAGCCCTGTTCCGCAAGATAACGGTTGAGCAGGTCGCGGATGCGCTTGTCGTCATCGACGATCAGCAGGTGAGGTGCATCATCTGTCGGCGGTGTTCTCGTCATAAGGGCATCCTACACATCATCGGCGGGCGGCAGGCTTTCGTCGCGGCCTCGCATTTTCTTCAGGAATTCCTTCACTGCCTCGCGATTGCCCGGCGTCAGGTCTTCCATGGCATGGGCGATGCGCAATGATTGCGGCTCCGATAGGGCAAGCGACAATTCCCGGCCGGCCAAGGTGGGGTAGAGCCGCCGCTCGCGCCTGTCCTTCGCTCCCGCCATCTGGCGAATGTAACCGGAATCGATGAGGTGCTTCAGGACGCGCGAGAGACTTTGCTTGGTAATCTGCAGCGTTTCCAGAAGGTCGCTTACCATCAAGCCGGGATGGCGGCTGACGAAATATACGACGCGGTGATGCGCCCGACCCATGCCTATCCTTGCCAGAATGGCATCCGGATCGGAAATGAAATCGCGATAGGCGAAAAAGAACAATTCGATAGTCTCGAAGTCGATCCGGCTTTCATCGACTGCCGGCATTGGCAGCTGGTCTTTCCTGACGGGTTTGGCCGCCATTGATCGAGACACGTTCAGTTCCTTTCTACGGTGCGGCGTGGAATGCCGCGCCACATACCCCTGCGATTGTAATGCGTCGTGCTCGATAAAGCGCGATCGGCTTGAACAATCAACAGAATTTGTGTGATTTCGACCGAGATACTCTGCGAACGGCGTCGATCCTATCAGCTTCGGTTTACACGGAGCGATGGAACCTTATGGCGTGCCCCTCATTAAAACAGCCAGAGACCTTGGAGAGTTTTAATGCAGACATATTCAGCCTTGCCGCCGATCACGATCGACAGACCCCAGCCGCATCCGCTACGGGCTGTGTTCGTAACGGTGATTGCCCTAAAGCTCGTGGTATGCGCTTTTCTTCTGGCCAACGCATCGCTCGCTCCTCCGGTAGCGGCTGACACACGCTACATGGTTGCTGCCGACGAGTGAATTTCTGGCTGCTTTCTGTTGCTGCAGGCGATATATCCGGCAAGGCGTAATCAAGCCAAGGTCGGAGATCATGGGAAAACTTCAAGCCGGGATCATTCCCGTCACTCCGTTTCAGCAGAACTGTACAGTCTTCTTCGACGATGAGACCCGCGAAGGCGTGGTGGTGGATCCCGGCGGCGACGTATCGCTGATAGAGCAGACGGTGCGTGAGAATGGGTTGTCGATCAAAGAGATATGGATCACCCACGGACATATCGATCACGCTGGCGGAGCAGACGAACTTCGCGAAATCCTGAATGTGGAGGTCATCGGACCACACGTGGACGATCTGCCTTTACTCGAAAGGCTGGAGACGCAGGCTCAGTCTTTTGGTGTCAGGATGGAGGCGCGTAATCTTGTTCCGGACCGCTGGCTGTCCGAGGGAGATATTGTGTCTTTTGGCGAGCATGTTTTCGAAATCTATCATTGCCCTGGACATGCGCCCGGGCACGTCATCTTCTTCAACCGCGCACAGCGCTTCGCGCATCTGGGGGACGTGCTTTTCAATGGCTCGGTAGGACGGACGGATCTGCCGGGGGGCGATCATCAGACCCTTCTCAATTCGATCAGGGAAAAAGTCCTGCCGCTTGGCGACGATGTCGGTTTCCTGTGTGGTCACGGTCCAGGGGGACGTATTGGCGAAGAGCGCAGAAACAATCCCTATCTGCAGGATATGTATTCGATCTAGGAATAGGGGCCGGGCGCCACATTCTACAATCTTCGAATGCGCGAGATCACGTCGAGATTACTGCGTTTTACAAGGAGTGTGAGGCGCAGGATCTAAATCTATGGCATAAAAAAACCCGGCAAGACTGCCGGGCTCCAACTTGGGTCAAAGCCTCACAGGCTTAGCCGTCGATCTGCAGGTTAACGGCCTTAGGGCCTTTCCCGCGGCGATCCGGCTCCGTGTCGAAGCTTACTTTCTGATTTTCGGAAAGACCGGACAGGCCAGACGCCTGGACGGCAGAAATGTGGACGAAGATATCGGCGCCGCCATTATCTGGCTTGATGAAGCCGAAGCCCTTGTCGGTATTGAAGAATTTTACAGTGCCAGTTTCGGCCATGCAGCAGGTCCTTTTCTTTCTGTCCGTGTTCAGCGGCGGACAGCACAACACTATTGCCCCCAAAGGGGGCGGCGGCAGGCAGTTTTAAGAAAGGGTCCCTGTGTTACCGCGGAGAATGGCAGGAATAGATTTTTTCAAATTGCCCCCAAGTTCCCCGCCCGAAGTTTTGGCGACTTCGGATCGCATTATTATAGGTCTTCCCATGCTCGTAAATTGCCCGAACGGGGGCAGATTGCTGTGTTTATAGGGAATTGGCAAGAAAAAGTTTTGCGAAACTGCGCCGTGAAGTTGAAAAGGCATTGCCTCGGAAGCCGTTGGAACGTAGGCGTTTTTGACGGGTGGACAGCTTTGGCGCTATGAAATCCATCCAACCATCATTGATTGTATTCAACAATGTGCGGGTTTGGCACAGTGAGTGGATTGCGACTGGTGGATCCATCTTGCCCGATGGAAGCGTCTCGACACCGTTTGCTGATCGGTTACCCGCTCATAAATTGGCCGCATTTTGGGATGTGCAATTCCCTTTCTTCCGGTTTTGCACGGGGAGCAACAATAGGTTGCGCCTGTGGGTCACCCGGCATTAACCACCACGATGGTGGCCTGATTGAGTGTTCACGGAGTTTGATAGGTCGTATTCAAGCTTTCCGCTTGAAAGAGCGGGCCTCATTCGACATACAACTTCGGGCGATTTTTTTGACCTTCGCCGCGTTGCAACAGCTCTCAGGACCTCGATTATGGCCTTTCTTGCCGATGCCCTCTCCCGTGTAAAGCCGTCCGCCACCATCGCCGTTTCTCAGAAAGCGCGCGAGCTGAAAGCGAAAGGCCGGGACGTCATCGGTCTTGGAGCCGGCGAGCCGGATTTTGACACGCCTGACAACGTCAAGCAGGCGGCGATCGACGCGATCAACCGCGGCGAGACGAAGTACACGCCGGTTTCTGGTATTCCGGAACTGCGCAAGGCCATTGCCGCGAAGTTCAAGCGTGAAAACGGCCTCGACTACGATTGGCAGCAGACGATCGTCGGTACCGGCGGCAAGCAGATTCTTTTCAATGCCTTCATGGCAACACTTAATCCGGGTGATGAAGTTGTCATCCCGGCTCCCTACTGGGTTTCCTATCCTGAAATGGTGGCGCTGTGCGGCGGTACGCCGGTTGCCATTTCGACAAGCCAAGAAAACGATTTCAAGCTCACGGCTGAAGAGCTGGAAAGCGCCATTACCCCGAAGACGAAGTGGTTCATCTTCAATTCGCCGTCCAACCCGACGGGCGCTGCCTATAGCGCGGCCGAACTGAAGGCTTTGACCGACGTGCTGCTCAAGCATCCGCATGTCTGGATCCTGACCGACGACATGTACGAGCATCTCACCTTCGGTGACTTCAAATTTGCAACGCCGGTGGAAGTCGAGCCGAAGCTCTATGATCGCACGCTGACGATGAATGGTGTGTCGAAGGCTTATGCAATGACCGGTTGGCGTATCGGTTATGCAGCCGGCCCGCTGCCGTTGATCAAGGCCATGGACATGATCCAGGGCCAGCAGACCTCGGGTGCATCGTCGATTGCCCAGTGGGCGGCCGTCGAGGCGCTGAATGGCCCGCAGGACTTCGTCGCCAAGAACAAGGCGATCTTTGAGGGCCGCCGCGATCTCGTCGTGTCGATGCTGAACCAGGCCACCGGCATTGTTTGCCCGAAGCCGGAAGGTGCCTTCTACGTTTATCCGTCCTGCGCAGGCCTGATCGGCAAGACGGCTCCGTCGGGCAAGGTTATCGAGACGGACGAGGATTTCGTTTCCGAACTTCTGGAATCGGAAGGCGTTGCCGTCGTTCATGGTTCGGCCTTCGGCCTTGGTCCCAACTTCCGCATTTCCTATGCGACTTCGGAAGAGCTGCTGGAAGAAGCCTGCAAGCGCATCCAGCGCTTCTGCGCTGCCTGCCGGTAATCGCTGACTACCTTTTACGAAAAAGCCCGCTGGAAACGGCGGGCTTTTTTGCGTTTGCGATCTGCGACGGCTTCAGAAGCGACGACTGAGCGAAATCTTGAAGTTACGGCCAGGCATGGCGGTAATGCCATCGTTTAGATAAGGCTCGTATTTCTTGTCAAAGATATTCTCGATCGCGGCGTGCAGCTCGGTATCTTTCATGAAACCTTGCTTCGGCGTCCAGTCAAGGAAGATGCCATGCACCGCATAGCCGGGGCTTTCGGGCCGGGCGTAGGTGGAACCCATGAATTGCCGGATAGGTGTCTTGTCCTGCGCCTTCACAAAGGTGCCGGTCCAGCCAAAGGACAGGTCGTGATCGGGCATTTTAATGCCGAATGTAAGGTCGGCCGTAGTCGGGGCCAGATCGTTTACATAGGTCCTTGGTCCGCGAATGTCGTTGACGGCGCCATGCCGAGTACCTGTCATCATCGAGAAGCCGAGATCCGCGAACATCCAGTCGGTGTCATAGTGTGCCTGGATCTCAAGGCCGGTCGTGTAATAGGCGGGCACGTTCCAGTACCAGTCCACCCCATCGGCACCCATGCCTGACAGATTTCGGCTGCCGAAACGCCGCGCTACCGGATTGGTCACGTGGTTGTTGAAGACGGCGACCCGCGTGGAGAGCGTATCTCCGGATGTGATCACGTCATCAAAGTTGAAATCGACGCCAAGATTGATTGTGTTGTTTCGTTCAGCCTGCAGTTCCCGGCTGGTTGCCGGTGCTGAGCTGAGTGCGCTCTGGTTGGAATATAGTTCGTCGATGTTGGGCGCGCGCATGGCATAAGCCCAATCGGCGAACAAGCGTATATTCGGCGTCGCAGTCCAAGCCAGGCTTACAGCCGGAGTGAAGCCATGATGATCGACTGCCGAAAAATCGTGGCCGGCTGCCGGATTGTTGTAACGCGGAGCAGCGTTAGGAACGCCTTCCGAGCGCACCCAGTCGAAGCGCAATCCCGGTGTCAGGGTCAGGCTATCGGTCAGGTTGATCGTATCGCGGATAAAAGCGGAAGCGGTGTCCTGCGTGCCTTCTGGCATGAAATAGGGCGCGTAATGCCCATAATTATAGTCTGGTTTTGTACTGTTGGCGATGTCGAACATGGAGATATCACGCTTGTGAGCGTTGTATTGCAGGCCATAGTTGATGCTGTGCAGCATTCCGCCCAGAGTGAGATCCGAGGTGTTTTCCAGTTCCAGATGAATGTCGGAGTAAGCTGCGTCGTTTTCCAGTCCGCCAACGGAAGCAGATGGACTTTGATCGCCCGGGCGGGTCGCGTGCTGGCGCGTTGAGGAGTAGCTCGCCATGAAATGAGGATTCCAGAGTGCGCTGTCACCGGTATACTTATAGTCGAAAGTTGTGGTCAGATCCTTGAGTTCACGCCAAGCCAACCGGCGCCTAACCGCTTCCTGATAACCGTATTTTTTGATGTCGCTTGCATTGACTTCGAGTTGTCCGCGGATAGCCGCGACCGGTCCCCAGTTGTTGCTCTCACCATAGAGCAGCGATGTCTTGATCTCGTGGCCGTCGAATTCCGCGCCGAATTTGCCCATGCCTGAGGCGAGCTTCTCATCGGAGAACAGATACCGCTCGCCCCCGCCGATCCGCATGTCATCGCCCTTGCGCCACGTCAGAGAGAGGATGCCGTCATAGGTAACCGGGGTTCCGAAATCCGAGCGACCGTAGAGTGCGCCGGTTTCCAGGAACTGCCTGTTGGCCGTCTGGTAGGCGGTCTTGCCGTAGAAACCCCAGGTCTGGCCGGGCTTCAGCATATCGGCCGCATCCTTGCTTTCCATTCGAATGGTGCCGCCGAAGCCGCCGTTGCCGTAACGCACAGATGTGGCGCCCTTGTCTATCTCGACGCGCTTCAGAAGTTCAGGTTCAACGAAGATCGTGCCCTGATCGTATTTTTCGAAATTCTTCGGAGCACCGTCGAGCAGGACGCGTGTATCGGTCTGGCGGGAGAAGCCACGGATGGAGATGGTCTGCCCCTGAAGCCGCACGCCGCCGCCCATGGAGACACCTGGCGTGTGTTTTATGAGTTCGGGAATGCTGGCAGCCTGTATTCTCGCCATCGATGCCTGGTCGATCACTGATTTGCTCGGGTCCCCGTCGCCATAATAGCGGCTGCCGGTGAGAATGATCGGCTCCAGAGCCGTCTGTTCGCCAGATGTTGCATCCGCTCTGCCTGCCTTACTCAAAGTCACCATTGACGTGCCAGAGTAGCGATATGAGATGCCGGTGCCGACCAGGAGGCGAGATAGCGCCGCCTCCACGGTCAAGTTTCCAGAAATGCTCGCTGTCGAGACGCCCTGTGTTACCGAAGCGTCGAAAGCGATCTGTAGCCCCGCCTGTGCCGCGAGAGCATTGAGTGCTCTGGTCAATGTACCGGCAGGAATATCAATTGAAACGGTGGCGACTTGCTGGGCGCGTGTCGCCTCGACCGTCGAAAATAGTGCGGCACCGCTCAAAAGTACGGCAAGTAGCCGGCGCTGTCTGTACATGCTGCTGTGTGTCGTCGAATGTGTCATAGTCCCCCGGACCTGTCCGTTGAAATGTACTTCTGCGCGGTTGACGGGCGGGGACGCGCTTTTGGGACAGGGCCAAGAAAAAAATTACCGTCGCAGGACCGCGAGGTAGGGACCGAGCCGGGTAATCCGGATGCCGATCGCGTTTGCAAAGGCGTCAAGGGCCGCATCGGGATGCGCCAGATCAAGGCTTCCCGAAATCCTTCTGTCGGCGAGATCGGACTGCGCGATCACTATCCTGCCTGGAATGTAGCGATCGATCTGCTCCACCACCAAAGACAGCGGGGTGTTGTCAAAAACGATCCTGCCCTGCCTCCAGGCGGTCGCGGTGTCCATATCTGCCGCCTCTGCGACTTGAAGACGGCCATCGGGATCGTAGGAAATCTGCTCACCTTCGTGGAGCCGATGCGCCCGATCGCCGTTTTCGGAGGCGACCATGACGGCGTGCTCGGTGACGACCACCATTGTTTCCCGCTTCGTGAGGTTGATATCGAAGGCAGTGCCGAGTGCGGTTGTCGTGCCTTTGCCCGCTTTCACGACGAAAGGGCGCGTCTGATCTGCTGCGACCTCGAAAAAGGCTTCGCCGCGCAAGAGGGTTATCCTGCGCTCGTTTGGCAGGAGATGGATGGCTATTGCGGATTCGGCATTCATCTCGACCTTGGAGCCGTCCGCCAGCGTTACGATTTGTTTTTGGCCCGTGCCTGTCATGACATCTGCGCGCAAGCGCATTGGCCCATCAGCCAAGGTGAAAGCTATAGACCCAGCTATAACCAAAAGCAGACCCGCTACGACATTGCGTGGGCGCAACAGCGGTTTGTGGGCTGCGTTTCGAGTGAAGTCCAGATCATTGCTCAGAAGATGGCTGGCATCGCCCATGGCGCGGCGCGCGCGGTCAAAAATCTGGCCTCTGGCTGGATCCTCATTCAGCCAATGTTGAAATCGCTCCTGCAGCGCTGCATCATCCGGATCCTCCTGAAGTCGCAACATCCAGTCGACCGCCTGCGCGCGAAGTTTCTTTTCGTTTGCCTTTGTGTCCGTCATGCCTAGAGCGCATCTTCCAATCGATCCAAGCAATGGAGATAGGCTTTTCGCAGGTGGCGGTCCACCATGTTACGGCTGATTTTCATGCGCTCGGCAATCTCGTCGGCCGAGAGCTTGCCGACACGGCTTGCGATGAAGACGCGTCGCCGCTGCAACGACATTTCCATGATCGCCGCTTTCAATATGCCCAGCCGATGTTCAAGATCCATCGCATGGTCTGGCGAGGCGATTGATGCGCCGACGGCCAGAGCCTCCTGCTCGGTTCCTGAGAACAGGCAGGCTTCGAAGCGTTCCCGCCGAAATCGGTCGATGCCGAGATTGATGCAGGCGCGTATCAGGAAGGCTTTCAGCGACGCCTTGTTTTCGAGAGCGGCGTCCTTCTGGCGCAGACGAATGTAAAGGTCGTGGACGATCTCCTGTATGTTTGCAGGATTGTGGCCCCGCCGTCGCACGCTTCCGCAAAGCTCGTCGTAATAAGCAAGAATAGCCCGATCCAGCAGCGGGTTTTCACCGGCCGAAGAGGCATGTTCGCTAGCAGAGGAGGCGCGAAAATGCGCTGTCATGAGAAACTCGGATACGAAAGCCGAAGGGTGAGCACCGTCTCTTAGATGACGGGAAAACCTATTGCAATAAATATGATGATTTTTATCATGTTTATCGTCGACCGACGTATGATGACGATCATGTCGACATCGGGCGGCCTGATCCCGCCCGATGTCGAGGCAATGCCTAAGCCTTTGTAAGCTTGATGATCGTGGATTTTCCACCGCCCCGTTGTTCGGTAACGGCATAAACTGCCCCGTCCGGCCCAACCTTCACGTCGCGGATGCGGGCGTTGAGCGGTACGCGTTCTTCATAAGCGACCTTGTCACCATTCATGTGCAAAACGACGACGCCCTGGCTGACCAGCCCTCCAACCAGGAAGGCATTCTTCCATTCGGGAATGGCGTCGCCGTCATAAAAGGCCATGCCCGAGGGGCCGATTACCGGGTCCCAGTAGTAAACCGGTTGCTCGGTTTCTGCTTTTTCCGTAATGCCGCTGCCAACCGCGTTTCCGTTATATTCAACGCCGTAGGTGACTTCCGGCCAGCCATAGTTCTTGCCGGCCTCCGGCCTGTTCAGTTCGTCGCCGCCGCGTGGGCCGTGTTCGACGGTCCAGAGGCGTCCCTGAGCGTCCAGAGTGGCGGACTGCATGTTGCGGTGGCCGAGGCTCCAGATTTCCGGCTGGGCGCCATCCGTATTGATGAAGGGGTTGTCTGGAAGGGCCTTGCCGCTCGTGTCAATCCGGAAGACCTTTCCAAGCCCGCTGCCGAGCTCCTGGGCTTGCACGCGTGGCTGGCGATCTGAGCGTTCTCCAACCGTTACGTAAAGCTCGTTGTTCGGGCCGAATGTGAGGCGCGAACCGAAATGCGAGCGTCCGTCGTAACTCGGTGTCTGACGGAAGATGACACTCACGTCTTCAAGCTTGCCGCCGCCCTTATCGTCGGCCACCAGTTTCGCCGAGGCGACAGATGTGCCGTTTCCGTCCTCGCGTGGTTCCGAGAAGGAAAAGAAGATCATGCCTGACGTTGCATAATCCGGTGCGAGTGCGACATCGAGCAGTCCGCCCTGACCTCCAAACGCCACTTCGGGGACACCCGCGATTGCCGGACCGGCGTCGCCTTCCTGAGAGATGATATGCATGGCACCCTGTTTGGCGGTGACCAGCATGCGCCCATCGGGCAGGAACTCCATCGCCCACAGATGCGGCAGATCATCCGCAAAAACTTCGGTGCTGATCTTCGGCATTGTTGCCGGTTGCGGTGCGCGCGTCTGATTTTCGAAGGATGGCTTTTGGTCCGGGGCGTTGGCGCGGCCCGTTTCTGCGGGCTGGCCAGTGGTCTGGGCGAGAGTTGGAGTGGAGATGAGTGCAGATGTTATAGCCGTGCAGGCCAGCATGAGGGTGAGGCGTTTCATTCTATCTCCCTTTGAAATGAACTCCTGGATGGAGATAGGCGTTTGCGCCGAAAGGGCCGAACACATGTCGATCAAGTTTAGTTTATGACGCCGGCGGCAAGGGTGAGGAATTGATGGATTGAATCCGGAAACCTTTTCAGGTGTTTGATACTGCTGTTGTTTTCGTCATAAGCCTAGGAAAGTCAGCATGACGAACGTGGCGAAGAGCACGAAATGCGTCATGCCTTCGATCGCGTTCGTCTGCCCGTCATTGAGGTTGATCGCCGCAACAATGAGAGTGATTGCGACCATGACCGTCTGGACCGGTGTCATCGCCATCAGGAAAGGCTGACCGGTGTAAAGCGCAATGGCCTCCATGACCGGTACGGTCAGGATGACGGTGGAGAGAGATGCGCCCATGGCGATGTTGACGACCGATTGCATGCGGTTCTTGAGCGCCGCGCGCAGTGCAGTCAGAATTTCGGGTGCCGCCGAAATCGAGGCGACGACAACAGCCATCAGGGCAGGTGGGGCGCCTGTTCCTTCCAACCCTTCATTCATGAAGGCTGACATGAATTCGGCGAGAACGCCGATAATCAGGACGCCGACCAGGATGATGGCGATGGAGAGGGTGGCAGATTCCTGTTCTTCTTCGGTCTCCGCAGCCGGCTTGGGCTGGGCATGCGTGGATGCGGCAGCAGAGCCGACACTGGAAGCGGCTGCAGCCGTGGCCTGGCCGCGATAGCTATAGCTGAAGAAATAGCTGTGGGTGCCGACCTGCATCTTGAGGAACAGCGCATAAAGGGCCACCATCGCAAAGATGGTGAAGGCGGAATAATAGTGCCATTTGGCTTCCGGAATGAATTCCGGGACGATCATGGATATGCCCATGGCCGTCAGGATCATGGCACTGTAGGTACGGCTCGAATCGTCGTTATAGGGCTGCTCCCCGTGCCTCAAGCCGCCGAGCAGAGCCGCGAGCCCGAGAATGCCGTTGATATCGAGCATCACTGCCGAATAGATCGTATCACGCACCAAGGTCGGCGAGCTACTGCTTCCCATCATGATTGCAAGGATAAGCACCTCCACGGCAACTGCGGAAAGGGTGAGGATCATCGTGCCGTAAGGGTCACCGACCTTATGTGCCAGGACCTCCGCATGGTGGGCCACACGGGTGGAGGCCATGACAATCACGACGATAAGCGCGCAGGCCGCGATCATCGACACGAATTGTCCTTGCTCCAGCAGTGTGTGTTCGAACAGGTAGGAGAGGATCGCAAATCCGAATGCGATAAGAAGAAAGCTCTCCTGTTTCAAAATTGCCGTCATCTTGAATGCGCTCCTGTTCGTGCTGATGATCTAACGCTGCAGTGCAGCGCATCAAGAACCCTTTGATAAGAGGGTGAGCATTTGCGCTATTTGGACGATAATGCCATTATTTCTTCTGTGGCCTGGAACTCTGTTGCGGTCTTTTGCATCTTCACCACGGTGCCGCAGGCGGACAGATGTGCGATGTGTCGTGATGTGGCCACGCGTTAAGGAGGATTTATGACCAAGGTCGTTTACAAGATCGTGCCGCATGACGGCGGTTGGGCCTATCGTCTCGGCGATGTTTTCTCCGAGACTTTTCCAAGCCGCTCAGATGCTATGCAGGCTGCGCGCATCGTGGCGGCGGAACAGCAGGTCGGCGGCGAACCGGAAGAGATCAGCTGGCAGGACGACAAGGGTGTCTGGCACAGTGAACACAGCGACGGAGGCGATCGCCCGGAGGCTGAGGTTCAGGATGGTGATGGCGAGCAGGCAGGTGCGCGCTAGCTCGCGTGTGATCGTCGTGAATTCGGGTTCGCCCATGACAGAAAAAGGGCCGCGTTAAGCGGCCCCCGGTTTCGTTGATTAGTTTCAGGCAGCCGTATCGAGGTTGGGATAATCGGTATAGCCTTTGGCGCCACCGCCGTAGAGGGTGGCCTTGTCCAGCTCGTTGAGCTCAGCGTTCGTTTGGAAGCGCTCTACGAGATCCGGGTTGGCGATGAACAGCTTGCCGAAAGCCACTGCATCGGCATATCCGCTTTCCACGGCCTGCTCGGCTGCGGCCTTGTCGTAGCCATTATTGACCAGCCATGCTCCTGACCCACCGGCTTTGCGATAGATATCCTTCAATTCCTGATAATTGAACGGCTTGCCGCCCTGGGTGAAATCGCGATCTCCGCCCGTTGCGCCTTCTATGACGTGAATGAAGGAAAGGCCGCGCGAGCCGAGTTCCTTGATCAGGTGGTTGAATACGGCCTGTGGCTGGCTCTCTGTGATACCGTTTGCAGGCGTGACCGGGGAGAGGCGGATGCCGACCCGGCCGGCGCCGATTTCCTTGGCCACGGCGTCGACAACTTCCAGCGCGAAGCGAACGCGATTCTCGATCGAGCCGCCGTATTCGTCCGTACGCTGGTTGGCGCCGTCCTTGAGGAACTGGTCGATAAGGTAGCCGTTTGCTCCATGGATTTCCACGCCGTCAAAGCCGGCATCGATTGCAGCGCGTGCGCCCTTTGCATAATCGGCGACAATTCCGGAAATTTCGGCGATCTCCAACGCACGCGGAGCCGAAGTCTCGGCGAAGGCGCCATTTCCATTTTCATCGATGATGTACGTCTTGCCGCCAGCCGGGATTGCCGAAGGGGCGACGGGTGCTGCGCCATTCGGCTGCAGCGAAACGTGCGATACGCGGCCGACATGCCAGATCTGCGTGACGATCTTTCCGCCCTTCTTGTGAACGGCGTCGGTTACTTTTTTCCAACCGGCGACGGCTTCCGGGAGATAAAGGCCCGGCACGTCAGCGTAACCCTGGCCCTGTTGTGTGACCGGCGTGCCTTCGGTGATCAGAAGGCCGGCAGAGGCGCGCTGTTCGTAATAGGCTGCGTTGAGATCGTTCGGGATTGCCTTGGGCGAGCGGTTGCGCGTGAGCGGCGCCATGACGATCCTGTTGGCCAGCTGGATGTCACCAAACTTCACCGGGTCGAAGAGTGTGGTCATTGTGAAAGTCCTTTTACGTTTGGCATAGGGGAGGAGGGAAGCTGGATCAGAGTGTCGATTTCAGCTCATTCAGGAAGGAAGCGATATTTTCTTCGTCGCGGCTGTAGAATGCCCACTGGCCGATGCGGTTCGTCTTCAGCAGTCCTGCCTTTTCGAGCGTGGCGAGGTGGGCAGAAACCGTCGATTGCGACAGGCCGCATTTCTTTTCGAACTGGTTGGCGCAGATGCCCATTTCCAGCGGGTGAGCCTGGTCGCAGAAATGCTGTTCAGGTTCTCGCATCCATTCCAGAAACGACACCCGTACCGGGTGAGCCAATGCCTTCAGAATCTCTGTCTTGTCTATCATCATCGTGTATCGCCTCCAGTCGATATATAGATCGTATTTTTCCGATTTAAAGAGGCAAAAAAATCGGGCCAACGGATTTCTCCGCGGCCCGTCAAGTGTGAAGGTCAAAAAACCTCCAGAGGGGAACAGTCGACGCGGATGGCGGGAAACCATCGTGCCATCGACTGATATCAATATGGGGTTGCACACTGCTCCACACAAGGGGCTTGGTGAAGATATTAAACGCAGAGAGATGATTATTGCTGCAGCAGATTGGCGCAGCTTTGTGCGGTTAGCGACAAAAGGGCAAAAAAAGAGGGCCACCGGATCGCTCCAGGGCCCTTTGAAGTGTGAAGGTCAAAAATGAACCTCCAGAGGGGAACAGCTGCTGCGGTGGAACTGGGAGGAAAGCCACCATGTGCATCAGCTGAGTGCGATATGATGGTTTTTTGTGCATTGCGCAATCATATTTTGTGCAAGACTGCCATGCTTTAGGCGCATGGCTTTGTCTTAAAACTTGCATAAATGCAAGAGTCGGGCAGCAACGCGTTGGATTTGCTTTGTATGCCGGGTTTTAGAAGTTCCAGTTTCTGGCTTTTGTGACGATAAAGTCGCGGAAGGCCTTAAGCTTCGCCGCGTTCTTCATTTCATCCGGATAGCAGAAATATGTGTCGAAGGTCGGAATGTCGGCATTGATGGCCAGCTGAATCAGCCCGGGATCCCGTCCAACGATATAATCCGGCAAAACGGCGATGCCGATGCCGAGCAGGCAGGCCCGCTTGATTGAGGTCTGGCTGTTGATCTGCAGATGCGGGGCGCGCGTGTTATCAGAGTTGCGGCCAGCATATTCGAGCCAGTTCACATCGAGGAGATAGTTCGGCGCGGGTTCGCCGAAGGTGATGATCCGATGGTTGTCGAGATCTTCGACGGTTTGTGGCTCACCGAAGCGGTTGATGTAGGACGGTGCCGCATAGACATGCATATGCACAGTGAAGAGCTTGCGCTGGATCAGATCGGATTGCTGCGGCTGGCGAAGCCGGATGGCGCAATCGGCATGGCGCATGTTGACGTCGACTTCCTCGTTGTCGAGAATCAGCTGCACAGACATTTCCGGGTAAAGCTGCAGGAATTCCTGCACCTTGTCAGTCAGCCAGCCCTGGCCGAGGCCGACCGTGGTGGTGACGCGCAGCTTGCCGGAAGGCTTGTCCGTCGTTTCCGTCAACTGAACCTTGACGGTTTCGAGCTTGAGCAGGACATCGTGGGCGGTGCGATAGAGCAGTTCGCCCTGTTCGGTCAGGATCAGGCCGCGGGCATGGCGGTGAAACAGCTTTACGCCCACGTCCTGTTCAAGGGCGCTGACCTGGCGGCTGATCGCCGACTGGGACAAATGCAGCTTGTCGGCGGCATGCGTGAATGAACCGGCTTCGGCTGCCGCATGAAAAATGCGCAATTTATCCCAGTCTAAAGGAACGCCCATGCTTACTCCGCAGCTATGGAGACCGGCTGGATGCCGGCCAGGTAACGCTCGGCCTCAAGAGCGGCCATGCAGCCCATTCCGGCCGCGGTGATCGCCTGCCGGAAGGTGTCGTCGGTCACGTCGCCGGCGGCAAAGATGCCAGGCACGTCTGTTGCAGTCGAATCGGGCGCGGTCCAGAGATAGCCGCCTGCCTTCATCTTGAGCTTGTCCTTGAACAGTTCCGTTGCCGGCGCATGGCCGATGGCGACGAAGACGCCGTCGATCGGCTGTTCGGTGATTGCGCCGGTCAGCGTGTTGCGCAGCTTGACGCCTTCCACGGAGGGCGGAAGCGGCGGCTTGGCAGGCTTGCCGGTAATCTCGTGGATCTCGGTATTCCACAGGACCTTGACATTGGGGCGCTGGAAGAGGCGCTCGCGCAGGATTTTTTCCGATCGGAACTCGTCACGGCGATGCACGACGGTGACCGACTTGGCGATATTCGACAGATAAAGCGCTTCCTCGACTGCCGAGTTTCCGCCGCCGACCACGATCACATCCTTGTTGCGATAGAAGAAGCCGTCGCAGGTAGCGCAGGCCGATACGCCAAAGCCCTGGAAATGCTGTTCGCTTTCAATGCCCAGCCATTTTGCCTTCGCGCCGGTCGCAATGATGATCGTGTCCGCAGTCCAGACCGTTCCGGAATCGGTTTTGACGGTGAAGGGGCGGGCAGTCGTCTCGACTTCGGTCACGAGGTCGTTGACGATCTCTGCACCCACATGGGTTGCCTGCTTGAGCATCTGCTCCATCAGCCAGGGGCCTTGGATGGGATCGCCGAATCCCGGATAGTTCTCTACATCCGTGGTGATCATCAACTGGCCGCCCTGTTCCATGCCGGCGATCAAGACCGGCTTCAGCATGGCACGTGCTGCATAGATGGCTGCGGTGTATCCGGCGGGGCCTGAACCGATGATCAGCACTTCCGTGTGACGAGCGGACATGAATATTTCCTTTCAAGCGCGGATATGAACTACGCCCCATATAGGAAGGGCGTTTTTGTTCTGCCGCTTTTTGACTGTCATCTAATGTCGATCCATGCGTCAGTGCAAGGGCAGGCTTGCATTAACAACAGGACAGTTGGTCGCGAGCGTATGGCGTCGAGAACCGGATTTGGCATGCGGATTGTAACAACTTCTCCAAATATCCCTGCGAACTTTGCCTGCGACATCTGGTGCGCGGTTCCGCGGGGCTGTATTTGCTTACGCCTTGCGTTAAACGCTGTTTCGATTAAAAGCCATCCCATCCAAGGGGGAATACCGTGCTCCGCGCCGATCTCGATGCCATCGATATAAAGATTCTGAAGGAGCTCCAGCAGGACGGGCGCATCACCAATGTGGAGCTCGCCGAACGTGTCGGCATTTCCGCACCACCCTGTCTTCGGCGTGTGCGCAAGCTGGAAGAGGCCGGTATCATCGAGGGGTATCACGCGCTCCTGAACGGCCAGAAACTCGGCTTCGACCTTACTGCCTTCTGTATGGTCGGATTGAAGCGTCAGTCGGATGCCGACCTCAAGGGATTTGCCTCCACGGTGCAGCAGTGGCCGCTGGTGCGGGAGGCTTGGATGGTGAATGGAGACAGCGATTTTCTGTTGCGCTGTACCGCAGAGAACCTGACGCAATTCCAGGACTTCGTTATCGAGGTGCTGACTGCTGACGAACATGTCGATACGGTGAGGACGATGCTGACCATCCGGCAGGTAAAGCAACTCGGCCTAGTGGAAGTTTAAGACCTTACCGCCTTCCTTTTCACCAGAGAGATGCGGCTCGAAACCCGCGGGTATGAAAATGCTGACGTCTAAGAACACCCTGATCTGCATATTCTCATACAATATGGGTGCTACGCTCGAGCGCTGCATCCAGTCTGCACAGAAGATGTGTGCGGGGTTCGAGATGATCCTGATCGACGATGCGAGCGAAGATCCAGTAACTGTCGAGCTGCTCAAGACGAAGCGGCAACTTTTCCGCGACATAATCATTTCCAAAGAACCAAAGCAGGGGAAGAGGCACGGAAATCTTTATCTGAACATTGAGAAGGCCTGTCGCTATGCCACACAGGCCGGCTTCGAATTCCTGATGATGATTCAGGATGACATGCAGTTCGTGCGCCCGTTGGATGATAATATCGGCAGGCAGTATCGAGATCTTTTCAATAGCGGTGAAAAGGTATTGCAGGTTGATCCTCGCTTCTTGCGGCAAGGAGACTATGAGGTTTTAAGGGAAAGGTGTGCCTATCGTTACGGCCCCCGAACATCTTATGCGGATGTCGGTATCGTTCATTTGCAACGCTTTAACGATCTGGAATGGCAATTTCTCGAGGGGGAGCGAGCCAACAAGGAGAGACTTGCGGACCTTGGCTATGAACGCCTGTTTCCTTTTGCGCCGATTGCAATGCATGTTCCGTTTCCGCGAATTTATCGTAGCGGGCGAGGGCGCTTCCGGGTGTTTCCGTTCAATCGCGGAAGATACGGGTTTGAGTATATGACGGAGCAAGAAATTGCGGCAATGGATGCCCGTCCTGTTGAAACTGTACCGCTCTTTCGAACTTTCTTGCGCCCAAAAAACATGCGGCTCAGCAGGCTTCTCTATCGTCTTCGAAAAGACAACAAGATCTTTACTTAGCATTTCAGATAGGTCGGGAACCGAGAAGATAAGATCCGCGCGCAATGGCCAAACGCACAAATCGCCCCTTGATCCGATCGATCGTGAAAATTGGCACCAGGCTTTTTCTCGGTAGCGACAGGGCGCATTTTCAAGACCATATCCCTGGTCTCGCCATAACTTCAATACAGTCAAATCGCGCGATCGTTTACCGGGGGCGCCAGGTCGGCATTCTTCAGTCGCACGAGATTCTTGGTCATGGTCAGGCTGCGGTTTATGTGGTCGGATCGGCTCCTTCGATCGATACATGCGATATCGCGAAGGTAGAGCCGGGCTCGGCAATACTCTTGAATGGCGCAGCTCATCTGCTTGGCAGCAAGATCCCGCAACCTCTTGCTATCGCTGTTGAAGACGAGCGCTTTATCTGGCGCCATTTCGAGCTCTTGCAGAAGAATGTGCTCGTTAATTCAATCTGTTTGTTCTCGGTGCAGGTGATCCGCGCAATATGCGAACATGACCCGTCTTGGCTTTCGGACAAACGAATTATTCTAATCGACAGTATATCGAGGCCCTATGGTTCTCGCAGACGTTCGGATGCCGAGTTGTCCCAGCTGAATTTCGTCACGATGGGCGACAATGGACTTGGTGGTATTTCTTCTGCACCCGATAGAGGGGTGTTCCAAGGTGGATCGGTCGCGATATCGGCCATGCAATTCCTTATTGCGTGCCGGCCAAAGTTGATCGGATTATTCGGTATTGATATTTCGAATGCCGAATCGCCTCGCTTTTATGAAACAAAAGATGATACCGCGTTTAGCGGCATAGCACTGGCTGAAGCTCGTATTCTTGGGCATTTTGCCACGGCTTTGGACGTCTGTGCGAAACAAGGTATTTCGGTAGAATGCTACTCGGAAAAGTCTGCCTTGCTGGCTGCAGGGTATCGGTATAGCGATCGATTTTCGCTGACACATCATGATCGCTGATATGGCGACACTATAGAGTTGATATGCGCTTCTTCAAAAAGAAACACCCTTACACGAAGCAGTTGACGATCACGCCTCCCGAGCCCGATCCGGGCCGTGCTGGTGTCGCCATCGTCACGTGTGTCAAGAACGAAGCGCGGTATATTGCCGAGTGGATCGAATTCCACCGCGCAGTTGGTGTCGTACATTTCTATATTTATGATGACGGTTGCGAAGATGATACGATCCCAATCGCGCGGGAAATACTTGGCTCGTCAGCCCTGACAGTCGTTCCATGGAAGGGGCGGCTAATCGATACGCCGACGCAGAACCTTCTGAATAGTCAGGCCATAGCTTTTGCACATAGCATTCTGAACTTCGGTGGTCAGTATGCGCGCATGGCCTTTATCGACGTAGACGAGTTTCTGCTGCCGAAAATTGGCAATACATTGGACGAGGCGCTGGAGGGGGCGAAGGGTTTCCCGAATATTTCCCTGCCCTGGCACATGTTCGGTACAAGCGGGCACAAGGCTAGGCCCGCCGGATCTCTCCTGCGGAATTATACAGTTCGTGGTGCAAATCCGCTATCGACGAAGAAGAATGCTAGCAACTTCAAATGCATCGTCGATCCATGCGCAGTCTCAGAAGTGAGTATTCATCATTTTTCGACCGGAGCTTTCGGCGAGAATACGTCCAATGATCGGGGCGAAGTCTTTTCAAGGAAGGGAAGAAAAGGACCTGCCTTCTACTCCTCGGACTTCATTCAGCTTAATCACTATTACAGCAAGTCCGAGCAGGATTTGAGGGAGAAGATTGAGAGAGGGCCAGCTTCGCCGGCATCGCGTCAGAGATATGAAGATCGCGTTCTATCTGCCGTCAGGAACATCGAATCCGAGACGGTGGTGGACACAGCGATGATCGAGTTTCTGGATCGCCGAGAGATACTTCCCGCATAGTTTAAGGCCATAGCGCCGAAGCAGGTCAGGTCAGAAATCTCTGATAAACCTCGCCAAGCCTGCGAACTTCACCCTCGATGCTGAAGTTCGTCTTGGCGTGGTGGAGGGCGCGGGTGGCTGCCTGCTGGCGGCGGGCATCATCGTAGATGAATTCGGCGGTTGCCGAGATCATCGCATCGAGGTCGGCGATGATGATCTTGCCGGTTTCCTCGTTGCCTGTAACGATCAACTCCGGAAACGCGCCGACATCGGTGGCGACAACCGGAACGGCGGCTGCCATCGCTTCCAGAGGAGTAAGCCCAAATCCTTCCCAGCGTTGCGGAGCAACGAAGAGATCGAGCGCGCGATACCAGTCATTGATATTTGCATGCTCGCCGACGAACAGGATACGGTCGGTAAGGCCAGCCTTGGCGACTTTGCCGATCAGTTGCTTTTCGTAGTCGAGATGCGGGCCTGTGGCGCGGCCGGCGACGATGGCTCTCCAGTCTGGCCGAGAGGGCAGAAGCGAAATCATCGTATCCACGAAGAGATCCGTGCCCTTCTGATGGCGGACGCGGCCGAAGCAGCCGACAAATTTCCTGTCCGGATCAAGACCCAGCGCGACGCGGGCGGCGGTTTTGTCTTTTGCCGGCGAAAAGCGCTCAGTATCGATACCGTGCATAACGACAGTGTTTGGTACGTCCAGATAGGCGGCGGTGCGCCCGCTGGTTGCCACGACGGCATCCATCTTCGAAATAAGCCATCTGGTCCAGCCGGTATGCCGGCGCTGTGAAGCCGACGTGAAGACGATCTTCAGCGGCATGCGAAGGATATCACGTAGAATAATGGCGGGCAGCATCTCGACATTGCGGCGTGCGTGCCAAACGCGCATTTTTCCGCTTCGTGGACGGCTCCAGAGCCGAAGCAGATCACGAAAGCGGATATGCGGGATGGTATCCGGCAGGCCCGGTCCAAGAGCCGCCACCTTGTAGCCAAGGGCGCGTTGAACAGGAACCAGCTGGATGATCGTACTTGTGACGCCGGACAGCCGCCGCTTGAAGTTAGGTGCTATGACCTCGACTTCACCGATATCGACGACTGCCGGATTGTGATGGATGTTATTCTGGCCCTCGGCCACGGCGATCAGCCCCAGGAAACGGAAAGGATCTCGTAGGCCTTGGAGCCGCCAGGCGCAACGACTTCGATTGATTCGCCTGCTTCCTTGCCGATCATGGCGCGGGCGATCGGGGAGGAGATCGAGATGCGACCGGCCTTCACGTCGGCTTCCTGATCGCCGACGATCTGGTAGGTCTTTTCCTCTTCGGTATCTTCGTCGACCAGTTTTACAGTGGCGCCGAACTTGACCTTGGAGCCGGACATCTTGGAAAGGTCGATGACTTCTGCGCGGGCTGTCAGGTCTTCCAGCTCGGTAATGCGCCCTTCGTTGTGGCTCTGGGCTTCCTTGGCAGCGTGATACTCAGCGTTTTCCGAAAGGTCGCCATGGGCGCGCGCTTCCGCAATCGCTTCGATGATACGGGGACGCTCCTCCTGCTGCCTCCAGCGCAGTTCTTCCTGCAGCTGGACAAAGCCGTTCTGCGTCATCGGTACCTTTTCAACCATTTTCTTGTCCTTCAGGGGCGTGCCCGCGGATGCCGCGAACACAAAAAGAAACAGGTTCCGGAGCGTAAACTTCGGAACCATCGCAACGTCAAAATGTAGGGTCACTATATCAGAATTTCGATGTCCCTTACGAGGAATTTCGAAACCATGCCATATCTCCCGCGTGCCGCATGTGATGTGAACCGCGCCCGTTTGTCAATCTCTTGACAGTGGCGATAGGAACATATAGTGAACATACGCAATGAAGAAATCGCTGAAAGAACGATTGGCGATCCTTTCGGATGCCGCAAAATATGATGCTTCCTGCGCGTCGAGCGGGACCGTGAGGCGTGATTCGTCGGCAAGCGGAGGGCTCGGTTCGACCGAAGGATCGGGTATCTGCCATGCCTATGCGCCTGATGGACGCTGTATCTCGCTTCTGAAGATCCTGCTTACCAACTTCTGCATTTACGACTGTGCCTACTGCATCAATCGTTCTTCCAGCAATGTGGAGCGTGCACGTTTTACGCCGGAAGAAGTGATCTGGCTTACGCTCGAATTTTACCGCCGCAACTATATCGAGGGGCTTTTTCTGTCTTCGGGGATCATCCGCTCCTCCGATCACACCATGGAGGAGATGGTGCGGATCGCCAGGGAGTTGCGGACGATCCATAACTTCCGCGGGTACATCCATCTGAAGTCTATCCCTGAAGCTTCTGCTCATCTGATCGAGGAGGCGGGGCTTTATGCGGATCGTCTTTCGATCAATATCGAATTGCCGACCGACGCCGGGATCGGGAAATTTGCACCGGAGAAGCAGCCGGCGAACATCCGTCGCTCAATGGGGAATCTGCGACTGAAGATCGAGGAAATGGCTGAGCCGACATTGCAGACCAAGCGACGGCGCAAATTCGCACCGGCGGGGCAGAGCACGCAGATGATCGTCGGGGCGGATGGTGCCTGCGATGCCACGATCCTTGGGACCAGTGCCAGGCTTTACGGAAGTTATGGATTGAAGCGTGTCTATTATTCGGCCTTCAGTCCCATCCCGGATTCGTCGAAAAAGCTGCCGCTGATCAAGCCGCCATTGATGCGTGAACACCGGCTCTACCAGGCCGACTGGCTCTATCGTTTCTACGGGTTCGACATTGAGGAAATTACGTCGGGACGTGATGGTGGAATGCTCGATCTCGATCTCGATCCAAAACTTGCCTGGGCATTGTCTCATCGCGATCGGTTCCCAGTCGATGTCAATCGTGCAGATCGCGAGATGTTGCTCAGGGTTCCGGGTTTAGGCACCAAAGCGGTCAACGGCATTCTGTCGTCTCGGCGGTTCCGAAAACTCAGGCTGGATGATCTGAAGCGACTGAACGTGTCGCTCCGGAAGATACAACCCTTTGTCATCTGTGACGGCTGGACGCCACACCGGCTGGTCGACCGGTCTGATCTTCGCGCCATGTTTCAACCCAAGCCGGAGCAACTGTCGCTGTTATGATGTTTCGCTATTCCTTGCGGGGGCGGGGCGATCTTGATGAATGGCGGGATGCGGCCCGGGGTTTCATGATGGCCGGAATTACGCCTGAATTCATCGAATGGCGGACGATGGACGATGCTGACGGCCTGTTCGGCTTCGACGACAACAGACTTCCGCAGCCGGCAAATCCGCCACCGAAAATCAGTGTGCAGCCTTCTTTCATCCGGTTGGCCGAGGCTGTTCTCTGCCATTCCGATCCAACCCGATTTGCACTTCTCTATCGGCTGCTGTTCAGGCTTTTCCATTCGCACGGTCTGCTCAACATGGCGACCGATCGTGATGTGGCCGCGGCGCGTCAGCTCGCGAAGTCGGTGGGGCGTGACTATCACAAGATGACGGCTTTCGTGCGCTTCAAGGAAATTCCGCTGGCGGAGGGGAAGGTGGGGCGGCGGCGCTTCGTGGCGTGGTTCGAGCCGGATCACTTCATCGTCGCTCGTGTGGCGCCCTTCTTTCAACGGCGATTTACCGACATGGACTGGTTGATTGCCACGCCCAAGGGGTCGGCTTCCTGGGATGGCGACGAATTGAAGGTGAACGACGATCCTGCACCAAGGCCAGATCTGCGTGATGAGATCGATGATCTTTGGCGCACCTATTATGCTTCCATCTTCAATCCGGCGCGATTGAAGGTGAAGATGATGATGGCCGAGATGCCGAAGAAATACTGGAAGAACCTGCCCGAGGCGGAACTCATTCCCGGCATGATCGCCAAAGCAGAGGCAGATGTGCTTGAAATGGCCGTCAAGCAGGCGAGCGAGCCTTTGCCGTTCCATCATCGCATACAGGAGGCCGCGGCGAGGGTGCCGACACAGCCCCTTCCTGCTGTGGGAACACTCGCTGCGGTCAGCGAAGCTGCACGCTCCTGCACGCGTTGCGACATCCATTGCCTAGCAACCCAGACAGTGTTTGGAGAAGGGCCAGCGAATGCAGATGTGATGGTGGTCGGCGAACAGCCCGGCGACCATGAAGATCTGGCGGGGAGGCCGTTTGTAGGTCCTGCTGGAACGCTATTCGATGAGGCGCTGAAGCTCGCTGGGATTGAGCGCGACAGGCTTTATGTGACCAATGCAGTGAAGCATTTCAAATATCAGCCACGTGGGAAAAGGCGTATCCACCAGAAGCCTAATATGGGGGAGGTTCGGCAATGCCGCTGGTGGCTGCGCCAAGAACTGGAACTGGTAAAACCGAAACTTATCATTGCAATGGGGGCGACGGCACTCTTCGCTTTGACCGACATGCGGCAGAAGCTGGCAGATGTTCGCAGCGAGCCAATCGCAATGGAAGAAGGCAAGACGCTATTCGTTACCGTTCATCCATCCTACCTACTGCGTATTGTTGATGAGGATTTGAAAGAGAAAGAGATTGCCCGTTTTCGCGAGGATTTCGCGTCGGTGAAACGGCTCATGTGAGCTGCAATCAGGTTATCAACAGGCGCATGCTGCATTGCGGTATCGTTTCGGAGCGTAAATGGTGCAATGCGAGACATAGCGGCGAGAAAATCCAGCCGTTGGTTTTTACCTTTTAACGTTCCCGTCGAGTGCTTCAAGACAGGTGGAAAATTCACCCTTAGCGTTGTTCCCGGACCAACCCCTGGAGGTGCCGCCCGATGACGAGGCGGGTCGCAAGTCTGATCATGTCAGTCTGCGTTGCTTTTGCGATGTGGACGACGCTGGCGGTCGCGTCACTTCTGATGTGGAAATTCCTCCGGGATTATTCCGGATGAATGGGTCCATGATGGGCCAGGCCGCCTTTGCGAAAGTGGAGGCGGCCAATCGCCGGTCAGTCAGCTCGGGAGAGGTATCCATCAATCCACAAAGAATGGGTCTTTCGGTAGATTGGGCGGATTATAACCGCCGCCCTCCATACGGATGCGTACCGAACTGTGCAGCATGGCTCTCTCTGGAATAAAACGACGATCCCGGAACGGGATATAAATCGAGCGACTATCGCCCCGCTTGCGCCATGAGTTTTCAGGTACGCGACGAGGAAGATACTCCAGCGGTTTCCAGCCGAGGCTCATGGAATCGTGCAGGTCTGCTGTTGCGTTCAGGCTGACATATCTGTTGCTACGTTGTCCTTTGACAATATCTTCAACGGTTTGGGTTCGATAAAGCAAGCCCGTTGGTTCGGTCTCTCTGATCATCCATTCGAGTGGAATCTTGACTTGACCGCTGTCCGGCTCAGGATAGCCGCCGCCGACATCGCCATGCACGCCCGCAAACCAGGTGTTGTAGGCATAATCCAGGAGGTTGAGATGCTGACGGCTCATCAGGCCGAGCGCGTGGATGAAGCCAGCTAAAACCCTTGCGGAATACGCTCCGCGGCTAAATCCGAATATGTAAATGCGGTCACGATCCGTGTGACTGCCATTCGTGTCTTTTGTCCCAGGATCGTAATTCTCGATGAGAAAACGGTAAGCTTCCTTGATGTTCTGGTCCATGCCCCAGCCAGTGGCCAGTCCCCAGATCTCGATCGTATTGCGATAAACCTTCGACCAGGCATTGCTGGCGCCGAATGTGCCTACGCCGGGATCGTAATAGACGATCTGCTGTTCCGACCGCTCCAGCGCTCCAAAGAGGCGCAGAATATTGGTGCGATCCGCTGAAATCTCGTTCGATGTGCCATCGAACAGAATGACGATGTTCTTCGACATGAAATCCCCTCAACTTAGTTAAATCAAGTTAGGGTGCATTTTATTTATTTGCAACTGAAGGTTTTGTTTTTGGTCGCTACATGCCTTGCATGTATCGCCGTATAGCTTTGGTATCAGCGGCGCTTTTTTATGGTCGAGAGCACGGTTTCCAGCCGGTCTAAATTCTGCTCATTGGCGGCAGAGAGAAATTTCTCGATATCGCGATTGTCCTGGGTGTCTTCGAAGGACATGCGCCAGGTAAGGCGTGTTCCGTTTTCATCGTCGTGGTAGCCGATCTCAAGGCCGAATGCGTGCATCGGTCCGTGATGAAACGCAGCAATACGCTCATCCTGCAGGATCTCGTCGAACGTCCAATGATTCTCGAAGTCGGTGTCGCTGGAGGATGTCATGACGATCACCCATGTGCCGCCATCGACGAAGTCGAATTTCTCGATGCGGTTGGTGAAGCCGTGTGGTCCCCACCACTTTTCCAAGAGTGTCTTATCTGAAAAAGCTCTGAACAGCGTGGCGCGGTCCGTGGCGAAGACACGTTCGTTTTCGATGACAAGCGAGCGGTTCACATGATCGACCATGGTCTTCCTCCGTACCTACATCGGTTAGTCAAGTCACCGACCAGGTAGATAGCGGAGCGAAAAAGAGCCGGTCAACAGGAATGCTGGCCGGCTCGTATATTGCTCAGAAGTAGGCCTGCAGCGGGCGAACTTCGAGATTGCCGGCTTTCAGCGCCTTGATTGCCATGGCTGCGGCTTCGGCACCTGCCATGGTCGTGTAATAAGGCACCTTTTGCATCAGGGTGGCGCGGCGCAGCGATTTCGAGTCGGAGATCGCCTTGTTTCCGTCGGTCGTGTTGATGACCAACTGGACCTGACGGTTACGAATGGCATCCTCGATATGCGGACGGCCTTCCAGTACCTTGTTGATCTTGGTGGCCTCGATACCGTTTTCTGCCAGGAAGCGCTGGGTGCCACCGGTCGCGAGAACCTTGAAGCCGATTTCGGTAAGGATCTTGATTGCCGGCAGTACGCGATCCTTGTCAGAATCGCGGACGGAAACGAACACCGTCCCTTCGCGCGGCAGTTCCACGCCGGCGCCGAGCTGCGATTTGGCGAATGCCAGCGCGAAGTCGGTGTCAAGGCCGATGACTTCACCGGTCGAGCGCATTTCCGGGCCGAGCAGCGTGTCGACGCCGGGGAAACGCGCGAACGGGAAGACAGCTTCCTTGACGGCGATATGCTTGAGGTTGCGCGGATCCGGCTTGGTGCCGTAGGCGCTGAACAACGGATCGAGCTTTTCGCCTGCCATGGCGCGGGCTGCGATCTTGGCAATCGGTGCACCGATCGTCTTCGCCACGAAGGGGACCGTACGCGAGGCGCGCGGGTTGACTTCGAGAACGTAGACCGTGCCATCCTTGATGGCGAACTGGACGTTCATCAGGCCGACGACATTGAGCGCTTTGGCCATTGCCTTGGCCTGGCGTTCCAGCTCGTCGATCATTGCTCCGGAAAGCGTGCGCGGCGGCAGCGAGCAGGCACTATCACCCGAATGGATACCGGCTTCCTCGATATGCTCCATGATGCCGGCGATGAAGACGTCCGTGCCGTCGCAGAGGCAGTCGACGTCGACTTCGATCGCGTTCGACAGATAGCTGTCGAAGAGGAGCGGGTTCTTGCCGAGCAGGGTGTTGATCTGGCCGGTCTTGTCATTCGGGTAACGCTGCTTGATGTCTTCCGGAACAAGTTCGGGAACCGTGTCGAGCAGGTAGGTCTGCAGCTGGCTTTCCGAATGCAGGATCTGCATGGCGCGGCCACCCAGAACATAGGAGGGGCGCACGACCAGCGGGAAGCCGATCTCGGAGGCGACGGTGCGGGCCTGTTCGACCGAATAGGCGATGCCGTTGTTCGGCTGCGTCAGGTCAAGCTTCATCAGCAGCTTCTGGAAGCGGTCGCGGTCTTCGGCCAGGTCGATCATGTCGGGCGCGGTGCCGAGGATCGGGATGCCGTTCTTTTCCAGCGCTTCGGCAAGCTTCAGTGGGGTCTGGCCGCCGAACTGGACGATAACGCCGACGACTTCGCCCTTTTCCTGTTCTGCCCGAAGGATCTCGATCACGTCTTCGGCCGTCAGCGGTTCGAAGTAGAGGCGATCGGACGTGTCGTAGTCGGTCGAGACGGTTTCCGGGTTGCAGTTGATCATGATCGCTTCATAGCCTGCATCCTTCAGCGCGAAGGCGGCGTGGCAGCAGCAATAATCGAACTCGATGCCCTGGCCGATACGGTTCGGGCCACCGCCGAGGATGACGACCTTCTTGGCGGTGGAGACTTCAGCTTCCGAGCGCAGTTCACCGACGAAAGGCGTCTCGTAGGTCGAGTACATATAGGCGGTCGGCGAAGCAAATTCGGCGGCGCAGGTGTCAATACGCTTGAAGACCGGGCGTACGTTGAGTGCGTTACGATGTTCGGCGACTTCCTTCGGGCGCTTGTGGGTGAGCGAGGCGAGGCGGGCGTCGGAGAAGCCCATGGCCTTCAGCATGCGCAGGTTTTCGGCATCCGCCGGCAGGCCATGCTCGCGAATGCGAGCTTCCATGTCGACGATCGCCTTCAACTGGGCGATGAACCACGGGTCGATCTTGCAAGCTTCGTGGACTTCGTTTTCGGTCATGCCGAGGCGCAGCGCCTGGGCGACCTGGCGCAGACGGTCCGGCGTCGGGGTGCCGATCACAGCGCGGATGGCATTGTGGTCGTCACCTTCGCCAAGGCCGGGGATCTCGATCTCGTCGAGGCCGGTCAGGCCGGTTTCCATACCGCGCAGGGCCTTCTGCAGCGATTCAGCAAAAGTACGGCCGATCGCCATGACTTCGCCGACAGACTTCATCGCGGTGGTCAGGACCGGCGAGGCACCCGGGAATTTTTCGAAGGCGAAACGCGGGATCTTGGTGACGACATAGTCGATGGACGGTTCGAACGAGGCCGGCGTCGCGCCGCCGGTGATGTCGTTGTCCAGTTCGTCGAGCGTGTAGCCGATGGCGAGCTTAGCCGCGACCTTGGCGATCGGGAAGCCGGTGGCCTTCGAAGCCAGAGCCGACGAGCGCGAGACGCGCGGGTTCATTTCGATGACGACGAGACGGCCGTCAGCCGGGTTGACGGCGAACTGTACGTTCGAGCCGCCGGTTTCAACGCCGATCTCGCGCAGGACCGCGATCGAGGCGTTACGCATGATCTGGTATTCCTTGTCGGTCAGCGTCAGGGCCGGCGCGACGGTGATCGAGTCGCCCGTGTGGACGCCCATCGGGTCGATGTTTTCAATCGAGCAGATGATGATGCAGTTATCCGCCTTGTCGCGGATGACTTCCATTTCATACTCTTTCCAGCCGAGGACCGATTCTTCAATCAGCACTTCGGTAGTCGGCGAGGCGTCGAGGCCGGAGCCGACGATCTCGAAGAATTCCGAGCGGTTGTAGGCAATGCCGCCGCCGGTGCCGCCGAGGGTGAAGGACGGGCGGATGATGGCGGGCAGGCCGACGACGTCGAGCGCCTGGGCGCCGATCGCCATGGCATGTGCCATGTAGCGCTGCTTGCGGTCGCTCTCACCTAGATTCCACTGGTTTTCAAGCGCATCAAGCGCCTTATCCAGTTCGGCGCCGGAAAGCTTGCCCTTCAGTTCCGCGCGGGCAGCCTCGTGCTTCTTGCGGTCGGCATCCTTGATTTCTGTGGCGTTGGCGAGCATCGACTTCGGTGTCTCGAGGCCGATCTTTGCCATCGCCTCACGGAAGAGGGCGCGATCTTCGGCCTTGTCGATGGCTTCCGGCTTGGCGCCGATCATTTCGACATTGTAGCGATCAAGCACGCCCATCCGCTTCAGGGACAGCGCGGTGTTGAGCGCGGTCTGGCCACCCATGGTCGGCAGCAGTGCGTCCGGGCGTTCCTTGGCGATGATCTTGGCAACGACTTCCGGCGTGATCGGCTCGACGTAAGTTGCGTCGGCGAGGCCCGGATCGGTCATGATGGTTGCCGGGTTGGAATTGACCAGGATGACCCGGTAGCCTTCTTCCCTCAGCGCCTTGCAGGCCTGGGTGCCGGAATAGTCGAACTCACATGCCTGACCGATAACGATCGGACCCGCGCCGATGATGAGGATCGATTTGATATCTTGGCGCTTTGGCATGGTCTCTATCCGCTCTTTGTCTGCGCGAAAAACCGGCACGGGGCGTGGGTAGCTCCGGTCGGGTCACGTGCGCATCATTTTTCTGGCTAGACGCGGCTTATAGGCAAATGTGCGGCCTATGAGAACCCCATAAATCGGCAAATCGACAGGAATCGTGGTGGATTGAAGCCGCGGGTATAATCGAAAGTTAATTACTCGGGAATACTTGAGTCTCCGGGGTATTTTCAGAATTCTGGATTGTTTTTTGACTGGGGGCCAAGTCATGTCTGCAGGATATCTGCGATCAATTCCGATTTTGACTGCTGTTGATGTGCTCAAGCGCCTGCGTTCCGATGCTTATTTCTATATTATAACGTTATTATACACTTTGCTCGCCATCTATTTGGCGTGGTTTGGTGGCTTTTTTCCTATGTTGTCGCACGATCTCTACTTTGGTCAGTGGACAAAGGTGTTTCTGATCGTCATGCCGGTGATCGCGATCTCCTTCGACTTGTTTTGGCTGGTGCATCGCTTCGATCGCCGGCGTAGACTGGCTTTCCGTCGGATTTTTTCGGCGAAGAGAATGGCTGGGCTGATTTCCGGCGTCTTGCTGCTGGGAGGACTGATGTTCTTTCAAGGCAGCTTCACGTCAATCAAGAACATGTTGCCTGCCTTGCGAGGTGGGTTCATCGATGATCGTGCTCAAGCGGATATAGATGCGTGGCTGCATTTCGGCGTCGATCCCTGGATCTTGCTCCATTCGGTGCTTGGGCAGGACTGGGCCAGGAGCGTCATCGAATTCAACTACAACGTTCTCTGGTTCATTCTGTGCTTCGGCGCCCTGTTCTTCGTTGCCACGTCGCCATCGGCTGACGGGATCAGAAAACGTTATCTGCTGCTTTTCGCTTTCGTCTGGATCGGCTGCGGCAATATTCTCGCGGGGCTGTTTCTGTCGGCAGGGCCGGCCTTCTATGGTGCGGTCGTCGGCGACCAGGCACGGTTCGCCGGCCTCATCGCTTTCTTGAGCCGAGGCGACGGAGGGAGTTCTGCTGCCGAATACCAGACCTATCTTTGGGCACTGCATGAGAGGGGCAGCGCCGGTTTGGGCAGCGGTATTTCCGCCTTTCCGAGCATTCATGTCGGCCTGATCACGCTGAATGCGCTTTTCCTCAACGGCTACTCCCGCCGTCTCGGTGTGGTCGCCTTCGCCTATGTCGCATTCATCCAGATCAGTTCAGTTTATCTCGGCTGGCATTACGCGATTGATGGTTATGTCTCGATGACTATGGTTGTCGCAGCATATTACGCTTTGATGGCGTTCCTGAAGCGTCGGTGGGAGCGGACGCATCCCACTGTGACCGTTCCTTCATTGCCGGTTGCGTCATAGCGGCTTTCTTGCCGGAAGACGTATTACGTAACCGTACCGCTCGTGGCATGGCTGGCATGGACAGCCGAACTCACCGGTACTATTCCTGCCGTTCATCAAGAACACATGCGGCAGGAACTTCGGACGGCAGCGTCCGCTGGCCGGGAGAGAATTTCATGGCTGATGCAACATCAAAGCCGACAGCAAGCGCTGCGGCAGAAAAGACAGTGCTGCCGATCATTCTGGCGGCGAGTTTCTGCCATATGCTCAACGACATCATGCAGTCGATGATCTCGGCTATCTATCCGATGCTGAAGGCGGACTTCCATCTGGACTTCTGGCAGATCGGCATCCTGACACTTGCATTCCAGTGCACCGCTTCGCTGCTTCAGCCGGTCATCGGGATTGTCACGGACAAGAAGCCCTATCCCTATTCGTTGCCGGTCGGCATGGCATCGACCTTCTTCGGCTTGCTCCTGCTTGCATGGGCGCCGACCTACGGAATTCTGGTGGCTGCTGCCGGTCTTGTGGGCATCGGTTCGGCCGTCTTCCACCCGGAGGCCTCGCGTGTCGCGCGGCTAGCCGCGGGCGGGCGTTACGGTTTTGCGCAGGCAACCTTCCAGGTCGGCGGCAATTTCGGCCAGTCGATCGGGCCGCTGCTTGCCGCCTTCATCATCGTGCCGATGGGGCAGGGCAGTGTCGGATGGTTCTCCGCCATGGCGCTTCTCGGCATCATCGTCCTGACCTGGATCGCCCGCTGGTACAAGGCGCATATGGCCGCCAACAAAGGAAAGAAGAAGGCTCTCGGCGCCCATAACCTGTCGAAGAACACGGTCGTCATCGCGCTTGTCGTGCTGACCATCCTGACCTTCTCGAAGAACGCCTATATGGCGTCGATCAGCAGCTATTACACCTTCTTTGCGATCGAGCGGTTCGGCGTTTCGGTGCAGATGTCGCAGATCATGCTGTTCGTATTCCTCGGTGCAGTGGCACTCGGCACCGTTGTCGGCGGTCCGATCGGCGACCGGTTCGGCTCGAAAGTGGTGATCTGGGTCTCGATCCTTGGCGTGTTGCCGTTCACGCTCGCCATGCCTTACGCAAACCTGCCGCTGACGATCATCCTCTCGGCTATCATCGGCTTCATCATGGCCTCATCCTTCCCGGCGATCATCGTGATGGCGCAGGAGCTGGTGCCCGGTCGTGTCGGCATGATTGCCGGCATCTTCTTCGGTATCGCCTTCGGTGTCGGTGGTATCGCGGCGGCAGTGCTCGGCGTGCTGGCGGATAGCCACGGGATCATCTTCGTCTACGGCGTCTGCTCGTTCCTGCCGGCGATCGGATTGCTGACGGTGTTTTTGCCGAGCAAGAAGCAGCTGCAGGTGGCGTGAGGGCATTTCGCCAATCCCTCATCGCCTTTCCTCGCCGTTGCGCTATATTGTCCTTTCTTAATACATGAAGCCGTCGAGGAGTGGGCAATATGGAATGGAAGGGTCGCCGGCAGTCGGACAATGTCGAGGATCAGCGCGGGGCTTCCATGGGAGGGAGCCCGTTCGGTCGCGGCGGGATGCGTATCCCGATCGGGGGCGGTCGAAGAGGCGGCGGTGGCCTCAGCATCGGCGGCATTGTCGTCGTGCTGATCATCTGCTGGATCACCGGCATCAACCCGCTGACGCTGCTTTCAGGCGGCGATATCGGCTTTGATGGCGATGGCAGCTCGCAGCAGACGCAACAGGGCACGCCGGCCAATGACGAGATGACCGCCTTCGTGCGCACGGTTCTCGCCGATACTGAAGACACATGGTCGGAAATCTTCAAGTCTTCCGGACAGGCATATCAGGATCCGACACTTGTGCTCTTTTCGGGCCAGGTGCGGTCGGCCTGCGGCTTTGCCTCATCGGCGTCTGGACCGTTTTATTGCCCGGGAGACCGCAAGCTCTACCTCGACACGACATTTTTCAACGAACTCTCGCAGCGCTTCGGTGCTTCCGGCGATTTCGCCGAAGCTTATGTGATCGCGCATGAAGTCGGCCATCACGTTCAAAACCTGATCGGCGTGCTGCCGAAGTTCAACCAGATGCGCCAGCGGATGAGCGAGACCGAGGCAAACCAGATGTCTGTACGCGTCGAGCTGCAGGCGGATTGCTTTGCCGGCGTGTGGGGCAAGCGCACTGATCAGAAGGGCTTTCTCAGCCAGGGCGACCTCGAGGAGGCGCTCAATGCCGCGCAGCAGATCGGTGACGATACGCTGCAGAAGCGGACGCAAGGGTATGTCGTGCCGGAAAGCTTCAACCACGGTACCTCCGCCCAGCGGATGCGCTGGTTCAAGCGCGGTTTCGACAGCGGCGACATGAATTCCTGCGATACGTTTTCGGGGGATGTCTGAGGGGCTGCAGACACATATTTTCACGCAGCAGATGCGGCCCTGCCGGGTGGCCGGCGGGGTGATTTCTATGCGGGAGTGGGGGCAGGCGTCGTCTGTAATGGTTTGGTGGTAGGCATTTGCCTGCCCCGACCGTTTGCTGCTTTCCGTGCGAGACTTGTCAATTCCCGTCTTTCCGGCATTCGCGGCCATCATCGAAAACCGGGTTCAGACCCGTTTTAGGACTTCCGGTTCGCGAACCCGGTTTCCCGCCCGATGACGTGATGATTGTAGCGGATGCTTGCGAGGCGAGGATGAAAAACGCGCTGCATTTCCGCAAAAGACTGAAATTGCCGGCATGTTTTTTCGCCGAAACCGAAATGATCCCCGATCAGGTCAGTTAGGGTTATGCTTTTCGGTTCGGTTGCCGGATGTGGCGTCAGACGTCATTGCTGATCAAGAGTGCCGTCCTGGATCCACCGGTTGCGACCATTCCTCTTGGCTGAAAGCAAGGCGCGGTCTGCCCGTTCCAATACGGTCGATATGGTGCCGGCTTGCGGGGATGTCGAAATGCCAAGAGAAATGGTGACGGGATCGAGCAGGCGTCCACGATATGACACGGGGGAGCTTTCGACGGATTGCCTCAACTGCTCGGCGATCTTCTCGGCATCTTCCGCGGTCAATCCCGGCAAAAGGACGGTGAATTCCTCGCCGCCGAACCGAAACACGTCGCCCTTGCCGGTCACGACTTCCGACAGAATACGCGCGACATATTGCATGACAGCATCCCCGGCATCATGACCGAACTGATCGTTGAAGCGCTTGAAGTGGTCGATATCGATCATCAGGCATGCAAGCGAGGCGCCGGGGTCTTCGACAAGCCGATTGAGTGCCTCATCGAGAGAGCGGCGGTTCATCAGTCCCGTCAGCGCATCGCGTTTCGCCATGCCAACAAGGCGTTGCCGAAGCTGCAGGTTGGCGACCGCAAGGCCGACGTTTTCCGCCAGCAGCTCGAAATAGAGGCGATCGGCAGGTGAGGCGTGATTGTGGACAGACGTTTCGAGATAGAGGAGCCCCACGATCTCTCCCAGCGCAGTGAGCGGGATGCAAAGATTGCTGTTTTCGGCCATGTGGATGTGGTGGCAGATGACGTCGTCACCATCAGGCTCGCTGAAATGCGGACGGCCACGCCGCAGCGCCCAGCAATCGTCGATCGAAAAATGCAGTTCGGATGCGGCGGGATCAGACCACTGTCCCAAGGAGTGAAGGGTCGATCCCTGTTCCTTCAGGATGAACAGGTGGCCGGCGGCATCCGGAAAAATCTGCGGCATGAAGCGCGAGACGACATCCGAAAGTTCCTCCTGGTTCTGGCAGGCCTGCACCCGATGCATCATCTGCAACATCAGGTCCTTCATGCGCTGATCCTTGCGGCGTTCGGCGTCGAGGCGCTCCCTTTCCAGGCCATTGTTGCGGAAAATCTGGATGGCGTGGTTCATTTCGCCGATCTCATCCCGCCTTCCGTCGTCCAGAACCTCGACATCGTAATCCTGGCGTGCCAGCCGGGTGACGACGTTGCTCATCCTGATCAGCGGCAGCGCCACGCGCCGGCTCAGGACAAAATAAAGCACCGCCAGAAACATCAGCGCCGTCAAAACCAGCATGGATTTCGCGATGTTGCCGAAGAAGTCGCTTCGGGCCTTGGCTGCATCAACCGCGACCTGCGAACGTGCGGTAACACTGGCTCTCACCGCTTCGACTTGCTTCAAAAGCTCTGTGTGCAGGCGATAATGCTCGTCACCAAATAGAGTCTGCTGAGCGTCATTCTGCCGGCCAGCACGATAGGCGCTGATGGCTTCCTTTTCGATCGCGTCGATAGCATCTGCCGCATTTCGGATGCGGTCGAACATCGTCTTTTCTTCCGGCGAGAGGCCGAGGCTGGACAGCTTTGCGATACTGCCTTCAAGATGTCCTTCCTGATCGTCATCCACGTAGAACCGTGCCAGATGCTGTTCATCGCCGCGCATCACATAAAGGCGCGCCTCGTCTGTGCGGCTCTCGGCGATGACCGCCAGTTCTTCCGCCAGATCATCCAACTCAAGATGTTGCTGGATCGCCGTGCGCTCCTGCGACGCGCTTCTCGCGGACAATATGAAGGTGGAGGCCGATATGGCCGTGAGAACGAGGGTTACCGCATAGGCAAGATGTGTGATCGTACTCAGTCGCATCCTGAACCGCCATCTGTTCGCCGACGCAGAATGTTTCACAACGTCGGGCAAGGGTATTGCGCGCCCATTTTAATTCGTCGTGATAAACGGGAAGTCAACGATTGCAGATCTACCTGAGATGGTGCGGCGGATCAGCACCTCGTTGCCGTCATCTCATGCGGTTCAAACGACGGCGTTCAGTCGGATATCAGCGGATCAGCAGCGCCGTTGCGTATAGTCCGAGTGCGAAAACCGTGTGGGCGACGAAGTTCAGCAGCCTTACCTTCTTCGGGTTAGGCGCTTTCGATGCCGCCCAGCCGAGGCCCATGCCGGGCTGCATCAGGAACCAGCCAGCGCCGATCGTCACGATGCCGAGAACCCAGGCGGGCAGGAACGTTGGGGAGCGCATCCAGTCCGGTCCCATGATCAGGACAAGAATGACACCGTAAAGGATGCCGACGGCATAGTGGCCGATCCAGCCAAGTGCCAGTTCATGACGATAAGGTTCTGCGGTTGCAATGCTGTCGTGGAAGACCTTGCCCTTTGCCAGATGCCGGAACCAGCGGCCTGCGGGCGCCCAGTTCGGCTTGGGCTGCTGGTAGACGAAATGCAGGACAAGCGCCCAGATATCCATAAGCACCGTTGCCCCGATGCCGATCAATATGCCCTGCCAAATCAACTCAATCATTACGCTCGCCCCCTGATTGCCGAAGGATATAGGCGCGATTCCGTCATCGCCCGCATCAGAAATTTTGAGATGTTCCTGTATTGTTCCGATTTTCTTTTTCCGTTATGTAGTCGTCCCGGCGATCCGATCGTCTTTTCCAGGTGAGATGTTGAGAGAGGCATTCGATGCTCGAACCTAAATCCGTGCGCCGTGGCCTATTTCTCGTCTTCGTCATTCTGTTTCTGGATGTCATCGGTATCGCGATTATCATGCCGGTCCTGCCGGCCTTCCTGCAGGAACTGACAGGGGATGATGTCAGCGCTGCTGCGATCGACGGTGGTTGGCTTCTGCTGATTTATTCGGCGATGCAGTTCCTCTTTGCGCCGCTGATCGGCAATTTGTCCGATCGCTTCGGGCGTCGGCCGATCCTGCTCATCTCGGTGCTGACCTTTGCCATCGACAATCTTATCTGCGCCGCCGCGACCAGTTTCTGGATGCTTTTCATCGGCCGTGCGCTGGCCGGATTTTCAGGCGGCAGTTTTGCCACCTGTTCCGCCTATATCGCCGATATCAGTAACGACCGCACGCGGGCACGCAATTTTGGCCTGATCGGCATCGCCTTCGGGGTTGGCTTCACGATCGGGCCTGTGATCGGCGGCCTGTTGGGAGAATTCGGACCGCGTGTACCGTTTCTGGGGGCGGGTCTGCTGTCTCTCGCCAACTTTGTCGCGGCATGGTTCCTGCTGCCGGAAACACTAGAGCGGCACAATCGGCGGGCTTTCGACTGGCGACGTGCCAATCCGCTTGGGGCGCTGCGCCAGATGCGCCACTATTCCGGTGTCGGCTGGATATTGCTGGTGATGTTTCTCTACTGGCTTTCTCACGCCGTTTATCCGTCCGTCTGGTCCTTCGTCTCGACCTATCGCTACGGCTGGAGCGAGGCGCAGATCGGATTGTCGCTCGGCCTGTTCGGCATTTGCGCGGCGCTGGTCATGGTGTTTGTCCTGCCTCGCCTCATTCCGGTTCTCGGCGAGTGGCGAACGAGCGTGCTCGGGATCTGTTTTTCCTGTCTCGGTCTCGCCGGCTATGCCTTCTCCTGGGAAGGCTGGATGGTCTATGCCGTCATCCTGTTGACGACGATCGAGAATGTTGCCGATCCCGCGCTGCGCAGCATCGCCTCGGCCAAGGTGCCGCCGTCGGCGCAAGGGGAATTGCAGGGTGCGATGACGAGCATGACCAGTCTCACGACCATTATCGGGCCGGCCATATTCACCCAGCTTTTCAGCAGGTTCACCGGGGAGGGCGCGATCGTCGAATTTGCCGGTGCGCCCTACCTGATGGCGGCCATCTTCATGGCGTGCGCAGCGATCGTGTTCGTTGCGCGCATATCGCGAGATACCTCTGCCGCTCGCGCGATCCATCAGGTTTCGTGAAGTAAGTCGCACAAAAACTGCTGGATGGACCACCAGCCTTGCCCGGAAAACCTGCCGCCTTTATAGGCAAAGTGCTGCGCCGCTGACCATTTTCTGGAAGCGGCCTTTTCTTTTATCGAGGTTTGAAATGTCGAGTTCGCTCAACACGGTCGCAATCGAAAGCCGGGAAAGCTCGTGGGCGGGACATCTGCGCGCCACGTTTGCTCTTGGGATCCCGCTTGTCGGCGCGCAGCTGGCGCAGATGGCGATCCATACGACCGACGTCATCCTCGTTGGCTGGCTCGGTACCACGGAGCTTGCGTCCGTCGTTATCGCGACACAGGCGTTTTTCATTGTCTTCATCTTCGGCACGGGCTTTACCAGCGCCGTCATTCCGCTCGTTGCGCAGGCCCTCGGCCATAATGACAAGGTGGGTGTCAGGCGTGCGGTTCGCATGGGGCTTTGGGTCGTCATCGCCTATTGCGCCCTGATGGCGCCGATCCTCTGGTTTTCCGAGCCGATCCTGCTTGCGCTCGGCCAGGCGCCGGATGTGGCGGCGAATGCCCAGGGTTATCTGCGCATCGCGCAATGGGGCATGTTCCCGGCGCTCGGCCTGTTCGCGATCCGCAGCTTCGTGACCGGGCTCGAGAAGGGCAGCATCGTTCTCTATGTCACGCTCGGAATGTTCGCGATGAACTTCGTGGTGGCCTATCTGACGATCTTCGGCCATTTCGGCGCACCTCGGCTTGGTATCTACGGTGCAGCCCTTGCGGCCGTCTGCGCCAATCTTACCGGCTTCATCATCATCATCGCCTATGTGCAGATGCATGAAGCGACACGAGCCTACGAGATATTCGTGCGTTTCTGGCGCCCTGACTGGCCGATCATTCGCGAGGTACTTGTCCTCGGTCTTCCGATCAGCTTCACCATTCTCGCCGAAACCAGCCTGTTTGCGGCCGCATCGCTGCTGATGGGAATGATCGGCAAGCTGGAGCTTGCGGCCCATGGTATCGCGCTTCAACTGGCGTCGATCGCCTTCATGATCCCGCTGGGGCTGGCGCAGGTGGCGACCGTTCGTGTCGGACTTGCAAACGGTCGCGGTGATGATCTCGGGGTGAAACGGGCAGGGATCGCGGTTCTTGTCGTCAGCGTCGTTTTCGCGATCGTTGGCAGCATTCTTTATGCGGCGTTCCCGTTCTTCTGGGGGGGGCTGTTTCTGGATACGACTCAACACGATGCCGCTGCCGTGCTGGCGCTTGCCGCGCCGCTGATCGTGATTGCCGGGGCATTTCAGTTGGTTGATGGTCTGCAGGCAGTCGGCGCCGGGCTGCTGCGCGGTCTCAAGGATACGAAAATCCCGATGATCCTTGCGCTGATCGCCTATTGGCCGATCGGTTTCGTCTGCGCCTATGTCTTTGCCTTCCCGCTCGGTCTCGGCGGCAAGGGTGTCTGGTTCGGCTTCGTGCTGGGACTTGCCGCTGCCGCTATCTTCCTATGCGTTCGTTTCTGGATGCTGGTGAAGCGCCAAAAAGAAATGGCCCGCTGAAAGCGGGCCATTTGAAAGTCTCAGGAAAACTGACGATCAGCGTTCGGCGAGAGCCGGTTCGCCCTTCTTTTCGCGCACCAGATTGATGAAGCGGCGGAAGAGATAGTGGCTGTCCTGCGGGCCCGGCGAAGCTTCCGGGTGGTGCTGGACGGAGAAGACCGGCTTGCCGGAGAGGCGCAGGCCGCAATTGGTGCCGTCGAACAGCGAGATGTGAGTCTCTTCAACGCCTTGCGGCAGTGACTTCGAGTCGACTGCGAAGCCGTGGTTCATCGAAACGATTTCGACCTTGCCCGTCGTGTGGTCTTTGACCGGGTGGTTGGCGCCGTGATGGCCCTGATGCATCTTTTCGGTCTTGGCGCCGAGTGCGAGGCCGAGCATCTGGTGACCGAGGCAGATGCCGAAGGTCGGGATGTCGGTCTTGATGATCTCCTGGATCACCGGCACGGCGTATTCGCCGGTTGCAGCCGGATCGCCCGGGCCGTTCGACAGGAAGATGCCGTCCGGCTTCAGCGCCAGAATGTCTTCGGCGGAAGTCTGGGCCGGGACGATCGTGACCTTGCAATCAAGGCCGGTGAACAGGCGCAGGATGTTGCGCTTGACGCCGTAGTCGATGCAGACGACGTGGTACTTCGCGTCTTCGGCCTTCAGTTCGCTATAGCCTTCGTTCCAGACCCAGGGCTTTTCAGTCCACTGCGAGGACTGGCCGGATGTGGCTTCCTTGGCGAGGTCAAGGCCTTCCAGGCCGCTCCATGCCTTGGCTTCGGCTTTGAGCGCCTCGATGTCGAAGACGCCATTCGGGTCGTGGGCGATAACGGCATTCGGTGCGCCGTGTTCGCGGATCCAGGCGGTCAGCGCGCGGGTGTCGATGCCGGACAGGCCGATGACGCCGCGGCTCTTCAGCCAGCCATCGAGGTCCTTGGCTGCACGGTAGTTGGACGGGTCGGTGATGTCGGCCTTGAAGATCGTGCCGACGGCGCCGCGGCGTGCAGCCGGCGTCAGGTCTTCGATATCTTGGTCATTGGTGCCGATATTGCCGATATGCGGGAAGGTAAAGGTGACGATCTGGCCGAGATAGGATGGGTCCGTGAGGATTTCTTCGTAGCCGGTGAGCGCCGTGTTGAACACGACTTCCGCCGGAACCTTGCCGGTCGCGCCGATGCCGGTGCCTTCGATGACAGTGCCATCCGCAAGAACGAGGAGGGCGGTGGGCTTCTTAGGTGTCCAGGGAGCGGAGCCGGTCATGTCTATCCTTCTGACCCATCGTTCCCGTCTCGGCGAAGACAGGCTGCAGGGGTTCATGTTGTCGCAGAAAAGTGCGCAAGCGTCATCGCCGGCGGCTCTTCAATCCAAATGTCGTGCAGGTGCGGGAAAATAAACAAAGGCTAAGGCGCGGTCAATGTCATCCGTTAAAGAATCACCCTCAATCGCCGCGGTTAGGTGGGAAAAGATTGATCGCCCCCGTCGCCTGATCTATCACCGCCTTCAACGGCCCTCATTTGGGCGCTGCGGGACGTGTCGGCCCGCCATGACGGAGAATACTTCAGATGATGCGCGAAAAGCTCACCGAATCCATGAAGGAAGCCATGAAGGCGAAGGACAGCCGCCGGCTTTCCACCGTTCGCCTGATCCAGAGCGCGGTCAAGGATCGCGACATCGCCAATCGCGGCGTCGGCAAGGATGCTGCTACCGACGATGAAATCCTGCAGATCCTGCAAAAGATGGTGAAGCAGCGCGAAGAGTCGGCCAAGATCTATCAGGATGCGGGCCGCGCCGAGCTTGCCAGCCAGGAGCGCGAAGAAATCGATGTGCTCAAGACGTTCATGCCGGAGCAGCTTTCCGACGAGAAGGTCGGCGAGATCGTTGCGGCCGTCGTCGCCGAGATCGGCGCTGCCGGGATGAAGGACATGGGCAAGGTCATGGCCATCCTGCGCGAGCGTTATGCCGGCCAGATGGATTTCGCCAAGGCTTCCGGCGTCATCAAGGCGAAGCTGAGCTAAGGGCGGCGTTGCCGTATCAAGGTATCGCGGCGCCTGTGGGCGCCGCAATCGTTTTTACAAAGGGCTGTGAATACCGGGCAAGAAACATCTTGGCCGTGGTGCAGCCCGTGACTTCCGCCTATATGAGTAGACATGCGCTTTTCAAACACGTTCCTAGACGAGATACGCGACCGCGTGCTGATCTCCACCGTGATCGGCAGACGTGTGACGTGGGATCGGCGCAAGACGAATGTGTCACGCGGGGACTATTGGGCCTGCTGCCCCTTTCACGGCGAGAAAAGCCCGAGCTTTCATTGCGAGGACCGCAAGGGTCGGTATCACTGCTTCGGTTGCGGTGTATCGGGTGACCATTTCCGTTTCCTGACAGATCTTGAAGGGCTGAACTTTCCTGAAGCCGTTCAGCAGATCGCCGATCTTGCCGGCGTTGCCATGCCGCAGCCCGATCCGCAGATGGAGAAGCGCGAGAAGGAACGGACCTCGCTGCAGGACGTCATGGAAATGGCGACGCTCTATTTTCAGGATCAGTTGCAGAGCGCCAATGGCGCCAAGGCGCGGGCTTATCTTCGTGATCGCGGATTGACCGGTCGGACGATCGAGACGTTCCGTCTGGGCTATGCGCCCGAAAGCCGCAACGCCCTTAAAGAGTATCTTGCGGGGAAGGGCGTGCCGAAGGAGCAGATCGAGGCTTGCGGTCTTGTTCGCCACGGGTCGGATATTCCTGTCTCCTACGACTATTTCCGTGATCGCATCATGTTCCCGATCCTGTCGTCGCGCGAGAAGGTTATTGCCTTCGGCGGCCGTGCCATGGCTGCGGATGCGATGGCGAAATACATGAACTCGCCGGATACCGAACTCTTTCACAAGGGACAGGTGCTCTACAATTTTGCGCGTGCAAGACGGGCAGCGCAGGCGGCAGGTGACCGGAAGCAGAGCGGCGCGCTGATTGCCGTCGAAGGCTATATGGACGTGATCGCGCTTTATCAGGCGGGCGTCGAAAATGCTGTCGCGCCGCTCGGCACGGCGCTGACGGAAAACCAGCTCGATCTTCTCTGGAAGGTAAGTCCGCAGCCGGTACTCTGCTTCGATGGCGATGGCGCCGGTATCCGCGCGGCCAATCGTGCGGCTGATCTTGCCTTGCCGGCGATCAAGCCCGGAAAATCGGTCAGTTTCGCGCTTCTTCCCGATGGCAAGGATCCGGACGATCTGGTGAAAAACGAGGGCAGGGAGCCATTCGACAGGGTTCTGTCGGAGGCGCGACCGCTTGTCGACATGATCTGGCAGCGGGAGACCGCGGGCTCCGTCTTCGATACGCCTGAGCGGCGGGCTGAACTCGATGCCCGGTTGAAGCAGATCATCTCGGTGATCGGCGATGAGAGTGTGCGCTATCACTACCAGCAGGATATTCGCGGCAGGCTCGGTTCCTTTTTCAGCCAGTCGGGCGGGGCAGGTGGTGAGCGTCGCCAGAATTTTCAGCGCAACAACAATGCCGGACCGGGGCGCAAGGGTGGGCGCGGCGGAGCGCCGCAGGGTGGATCGGTCGTGGCCGGCGCGATGATCGAAAGCGGCACGGCCGGAAGCGCCCGGCTGAACCAGATGCTGAAGCTTTCGTCCCAGGCGCGCCCTGCGTTGCGCGAAACCGTGCTGGCGCTGACGATCGCAAACCATCCGCAATTGCTGCTTGACGAATATGACGAGATTTCGTCTGTCGATTTCGAAAACAAGGATCTGCAGCGGTTTTGGTCATCGCTGCTCTCGATTGTCGGTCAACTCGGGACAAAGCTCTCTGTTGAGGCGGTTCGTGAAGGGCTTGTCGCTGAAGGATTTTCCGATCTGCTTTCGGCCATGACCCAACAGGTGCGCAATGCCCGGCTCTGGACGGCGACGGAGGAGGCCGACCCGCAGGATGCCTTGCACGCTTATCGGCAGACACGGGCGCTGCATTCGCGCAACAAGGAACTGCGCTTGCAGAAAATGGAACTGCGGCGCGAAATCGAGGAATTGACCGCTGACGAGGAGGAGCGCGGCGAAATTCTCTTGAGGGCGCTTTTGGAGATCCAGAACGAAATCACCCGGCTTGAGGCGCAGGAGGCAATCATTGACGGTTTCGGCGTTCTTTCCGGGCGGGTCAAAGGCGCTGCGGTCAGCCATTGATTGTCAGGAAGACTGTGGAGGCGGTAATAGCTGATGCAAAATTGCCGAGGTTTGCTGATTTATCCAGTTTTTTGCTCTGACGCGGTTTCGAACGCTTGCGTTTTGATCAACCCTTGTCTTATGGGAAAACCTGCCTACATATTCGACGAAACTGGTGAACATGCCTGGAACGGGCAGGTGTAACGCGTCTTTTTCCAATTTTCCGGTGTAAATGTCGGGGAAAAGCTTGACGGATCGTTAATTTGTGGGAATCACCATTTCAAGGCAAGTTAGGCGGATTAGGGCAGTTGTGTCGGTGCTACCGGCAATCCGAGACATATGGTCTTTGCAAGGCCGTCGTCTGTGGTAATTCGGAATTAAAGGTCATTCCGTTACGAGTGGGCAAGTGATTCGCGGTTAGGGTATGAAGCCTTCAACCGCCAGCCATCAACGTGGCCCATCTGGTGCGGCGCAGTGGCGTTCAGGGAAAGTGACGAAATACATGGCAACAAAAGTCAAAGAAAACGAAGAAGCCGAGAACGAACGCGAAGCCTCGCATGACGGTCCGCTTCTCGATCTTTCTGATGACGCGGTCAAGAAGATGATCAAGGCCGCGAAAAAACGCGGCTATGTGACCATGGACGAGCTGAATTCGGTTCTGCCTTCGGAGGAAGTAACCTCCGAGCAGATCGAAGACACGATGGCGATGCTGTCCGACATGGGCATCAACGTGGTCGAGGACGAGGAGGCCGAGGACGGCGCCAGTCGCGACGACGATGACAGCTCCGATGGCGACGACAACGAAAGCGAAAGTGGCGAACTGACAACGTCCGGTGGCACCGCCGTCGCGACTGTCAAGAAGAAAGAGCCGACCGACCGAACCGACGATCCGGTGCGCATGTATCTGCGCGAGATGGGATCGGTCGAGCTTCTGTCGCGCGAAGGCGAAATCGCGATTGCGAAGCGCATCGAGGCCGGCCGCGAAACCATGATCGGTGGCCTCTGCGAAAGCCCGCTGACCTTCCAGGCATTGATCATCTGGCGCGACGAACTCAACGAGGGCACGACGCTGCTGCGCGAGATCATCGATCTCGAAACGACCTATTCCGGTCCGGAAGCCAAGGCGGCGCCGCAGTTCCAGAGCCCGGAAAAGATCGAGGCCGACCGCAAGGCTGCCGAAGAGAAGGAAAAGAGCCGCAAGGCCCGCATGTCTGCTGCCAATGACGACGATATCACGTCGGTCGGCGGCGATATGCCGATGGAGGAAGAGGAAGAGGACGACGATGAGTCGAGCCTGTCCCTTGCTGCCATGGAAGCGGAACTGCGTCCGCAGGTCATGGAAACGCTCGACCTGATCGCCGACACCTACAAGAAGCTGCGCAAGCTTCAGGACCAGCAGGTTGAGGCGCATCTCTCCTGTTCGGGCACGCTGTCCTCCGGCCAGGAGAAGCGCTACAAGGAACTGAAGGACGAGCTGATCACGGCAGTTAAGTCACTGTCGCTCAACCAGAACCGCGTCGATTCTTTGGTCGAGCAGCTCTACGACATTTCCAAGCGCCTGATGCAGAATGAAGGTCGTCTGCTGCGTCTTGCCGAATCCTATGGCGTCAAGCGCGACAGCTTCCTTGAGCAGTATCAGGGTGCCGAGCTCGATCCGAACTGGATGGAATCGATCGGCAATCTTGCAGCCAAGGGCTGGAAGGAATTCGCCAAGGCCGAGACCCGCACGATTTCGGATATCCGTTCGGAGATCCAGAATCTTGCGACTGAAACCGGCATTTCCGTTGCCGAATTCCGTCGCATCGTGTCGATGGTGCAGAAGGGCGAGCGTGAAGCGCGTATCGCCAAGAAGGAAATGGTCGAAGCCAACCTTCGCCTCGTCATCTCGATCGCGAAAAAGTACACGAACCGCGGCCTGCAGTTCCTCGACCTCATTCAGGAAGGCAATATCGGCCTGATGAAGGCTGTCGACAAGTTCGAGTATCGCCGCGGTTACAAGTTCTCGACCTATGCGACCTGGTGGATCAGGCAGGCGATCACCCGTTCGATCGCCGACCAGGCCCGCACGATCCGTATTCCGGTGCACATGATCGAAACGATCAACAAGATCGTTCGTACCTCGCGCCAGATGCTGCACGAGATCGGCCGCGAGCCGACGCCGGAAGAACTGGCTGAAAAGCTGGCGATGCCGCTCGAAAAGGTCCGCAAGGTGCTGAAGATCGCCAAGGAGCCGATCTCGCTCGAAACCCCGGTGGGTGACGAAGAAGATTCGCATCTCGGTGACTTCATCGAGGACAAGAACGCGCTTCTGCCGATCGACGCCGCCATCCAGGCGAACCTGCGCGAGACGACGACCCGCGTTCTGGCCTCGCTCACCCCGCGTGAAGAACGCGTGCTGCGCATGCGTTTCGGCATCGGCATGAACACGGACCATACGCTGGAAGAAGTCGGCCAGCAGTTCTCGGTTACCCGTGAACGTATCCGTCAGATCGAAGCCAAGGCGCTCCGGAAACTCAAGCATCCGAGCCGCTCCAGGAAGCTCAGGAGCTTCCTGGACAGCTAGCCCTGGGGCAAGCTCCGGTCGTTCCTCGGCAGCTAAGGCTTTCGGAACGGTCTTCAACTTATCGGCATATTGCCCGGCAGATGAAAGTCTGCCGGGCTTTTTGTTGTTCGCCATGTGCCGCAGGGACTTCATACCGCCGTTCTTTCATCCTACATCGGTGGCATGCAGGAAGGATCGCAGAAGCCACGTCACAAGCTTTATGGAGGCATTGCCGCCTCTGTCGCCCTGCATGTCATCATTGCGGTGGCTCTCTTCGTGCGACTTCCTGCCGCCGAAATGCAGCCACCTCAGGAAGAAAGCGTTTCGGTCGAGATCGTACCGCCGCCGGAAGAGCAGCCGGACGAGGAAAAGCCAGCGGAGCAGGAGCAGGCGTTGAACCTGACTATGCCGGAGCAGAAGCCGGAAGAGCAGCAGGCGCCGCCGCCACCAGAGCCAGAAAACACGCCCACCGAGGAGGCCAAGGCCGAGCCGCCTCCACCTCCGCCTCCGCCAGCACCGGAAGAAAAGGTGGAAGCCGAACAGCCGCCACCTGCAGAGCCGCAGCCACCGACTGAAGAGCAGGCGAACGAGGAGCCGCCACAGGCGCCGCCATCCGAGCCCGCCCCCGCGGACCAGCCGCAGAACAACGAGCCTCAGGAGGCGAATGGGCGCCCGCTACCGGTTCTTCGCCCCGTGTTCGAGTTCGGAGAAAACAGCAAGGGATCGGGCGTTTCTACCGACGGCAATGCAGCCGAGGAGGGGGAGGTTGCGAAAGCCGAGGATCGGGATCCCGAAATCCCGCCAGAGGCAGCCGAAGAGACGAGCGAGGCAGCGGCAAGCGAAGCCAAACCTGAGGCCAAGGCCGAAACCGGGGCAGCTGCGCCGGCGCTGCCGCAAGATGTTGCGCCGCCTTCTCTTGAAACGGCCCATGCAGATCCGCTCGCAACCAGCGATGACGGCACGATCGAAGGCATCCTTGCCGATATTGCGGCAGAGCCGGTGGAGAAGCCGCCAGAAAAGGAAAAGCCTGTCGAGGATGAAGCTTCGAAGGCCAAGCCAATGAAGGAGGCCAAGCGCTTGTTCTCGCAGACGGATACGTCAGATGCCTCGGCGACGACGGCGATGGCCAATATTCCGCGCGGTGTGCGGGCGAGCCAGCTCTGCACCACGGAATTAAGGGAACAGTTGCGGCATGGTTCTCCTGCCTATCAGCCGGAAATTCTGCCGTCCTATTCGCTGCCGCAGGGAAACGTTCTCGATATCCGCAGCGCGGCCTTCCGGGCCGGTGCGCAATGGTATGACGTGCGTTTTCGCTGCGAGATTGACGACGGCGCGACGAAGGTGGTGTCCTTCGGCCTCGAAGTCGGCGGCGCGGTGCCACATAACCAGTGGAAGGCCAGGCGGTTTCCCGAGTTCTGATCTACCGCTTATCGGGTCTCTGCCTTGTCGAGCATCTGGATCAGCTCACGGATGACATCCAACGCTTCGTTCAGCACAACCAGTATTTCATCCGAGGGGATTGAATCGAGATTTTCAATTGCATCGGTAAGCTTTGCCACGATGTCCGTACTGAGTGTTGTTGCGTCTGCTGCCATGCCGAACCCTCTGCCTGCTGATTGCAACCGAAGGAAAGTGTCATGCATGGTGCTCAAGTCAATGGTTCCGGCGTCTCATATCGCTTGAAAGCCGTCAGAAGGATCCCATCAAGGCGATGAGGAACTGCCGTATCGCGCTTTAAATCAAATGTCCTGAGGTCGACTTAGCCGCCGGCCTGTAGGAGGGCTATTCTAATACGCTTGAAAGCTGACCGAAGGAATACGGCAGGGGCGGCCGGACCCGAAATGTTGCCCCTGTGGCTGGGCGGGTTGCGTATTGATAATCCTGGTAGATCTGCCGCGGCAGACATATCTGAAGCGGACTGGTATGTCTCGCACTCAGTCGACGACCGCGTAAATCCTCATTCACCTTTGAAGAAGCGCCACGCATCGAAAACCGCCATCGATATTGTCGCGGCGGCTACGAGGAAGGCTAATATCGCCTCCCGCCGGGCGAGTGTGATCCTGGTCTCGACTCTCTTTCCATCCCAATAGAGTTCGCCCGAAGCCTCGTGCACACCAAACAAGGCTAAGCCGTCTATGGATATTGGAACGACTCCTGCCGGCCATTCTGCAGGCGGCTTGGCGTCCGAGATTTTATTGGCACGCAGGTTGTCCCATGGCATGTCTATTTTTTCTTTATTCTTGGCCATGGCCCCCATCATCGTCAGTCGGATCTTCGATGGAATTGATTTATCATAGCAAAATCAGACAAGCTATTCGTAACAGATGCCGAGTGCGCAGAACGAATCGGGTTAACTACAGACCAGTTCAAGGTGGCGCTTCATGCGGCAACGCGGGCCGGCTTTCCGGCAAAGGATCTGCTGTTCGCTGATCGCAGATATTGGCCGGCGGTGAAGGCTTGGCTCGATCGACGGTATGGTCTTTCGGACAGGGAGTTCGGTGGACCGTATGCGCCTGACGGCAAGGAGAACTGGAAGTAGAAAAGGCCAGGGACTCCAAAACCCCGGCGTGATCTGCATAAGCGCTTATGCGGTTCTTCGTAGGAAAGGTCGGATAATCCGGCAGACTTCGCCCTTTTGTAAAGTACGCTTATCGCTGCGTCGACCAACCTGGCAGGGTTCAATCGTCGTCGTCGAAGTCATCATCCGTCAACAGCATCATGGATCGCTTGCTTATCCTGACAATCATCGAGCGCTCATGCTTGAATATCATCGGCTGCGCGAACTGCCATTTGATTGTGATATCCAAAGTCTGGGCTTCGACACGATGAAAGCGACTGGCGCATACCGGAAGAACCGCTCCCATATGATGAACGAACCGGTGATGATCGCAACGATCGCTCCGAATCCTTGGAATGCTTCCCACATCGATAATCTCCGATGTTTTAACGCTGTTTATCGTCGGCGTAGCTCAGGCGGTTTCGGTTTCGCTCGACCAAATATTCCGTGATTGTGGGTACACGTTTCTGGTCCATATGCATGTATGGCGCAAAGCTGTTTTCCAGCTCCTGGCTCATTTGTAGAAGTGATCGCAATTCTCGATGGGCCTCGGAGACGTGGTGCTGTCTTTCGGGGCCAACTTCGAGGCCGTCGAAGCTCAATGCGTGGGTCGACATGTTGATCGCGGCAGCGTGGATCTGGCCGAGCAGCTGATGAACGTCCGGACCGAAGAGAAATTGAGCCTCGCCACGAGTTCGGTGAAAGCTGGCGATCAGAAGCGTATCGAGGTGCACCCCCTTCGAGAGGGCGGCATGAAGGAAGGCTTCGACCGATTTATAAACTGACCAGCGTCGATCAAATAGGTCGAGCATTACCTTTTGGTGCGCCGTGCGCCACTGCATGAAAGCAACGGTAAGCACTAGGCCGCTGATAATCGTTGTTGCCCAAGCGTTCATTGCTTCAGCCTCACGCCTGGTCCACCGTCGACGATGGCGCCATCATCAAGGAAGGATACGCCGCCAGCCTTAAGCGCTGCTTTGATGCCGGCCAGATTGTTTGGGCTCGGTACGCTCCGGCCTTTCTCGAAATCTCGGACGGTGCTTTCTCCCAAGTTGGATGCCTGGGCCAATTCAGTTTGTGACCAGTCCAGCAGGCCGCGTGCAGCCCTTGGTTGTTCCTTGGTAATCATCTCGTTCCCCATCAACGATATCCGTTTATGGTCAACGAATATCGTTAATGGAGATTTGATCATGCCGAACACCACCGTTCCGGCCGCCGCCGAAGGATTGCCTACCGATACGATTGTGAGTAACCGGATCCGTGAGTTGATGCGAGAAATCAGCGAGCTTCTCGACCGCGCCGGTTCGGGTAGGACATCCTTTGTGACGATCCATGCTGCCGGCAGTGGCCGTGCGAACCATATCGATCTCGATCTGATCGAGCCGACGGTTTCTTCGCTCTTGCTGCAGGGCGTCGACACTCAGGGTGAGGCGAAGGGCTACATCGACCTCGTTGGCCATGCGGTGGAGGGAATTGAACCAAACCAGGAAGCGAACGCTCTTCAGTATGTGCTGTCAGCGATTCGTAAGTCGGTCGATCGTGCGCAGGAAGCGGTTGAGCGCGCACGGATGCAAATCTAGCTGATGTTGCCCGAAAATGCCTCTCGAATATGAGTGTTTGTGCGGAAAGGCTGGAAAATATGGTGGGCCCGGAGGGACTCGAACCCCCAACCAAGCGGTTATGAGCCGCCGGCTCTAACCATTGAGCTACAGGCCCTGCCGGTGAGGGCAGTGGTTCGACGCAATGGTTCGTCTCACCTTGGTGCCCGCTCTAACGCAATTCTTCACCGGTCACAAGCGGTTGCCGCAATAGCTTCACAATGAACCTGCAGGTATGGTTCTGTAATGTCAACGAATTGCCTCGTTCCCATCACTTTCAGCCTGCTGCAGGCTGGGTGGGTCGAAATTTAGAGAAGAACACAAGGAAGAACCGATGAAGCCTTTCACCCGTTTTGCTTATGCCGCACTCCTCGTGCCCATGGTGCTTTCCGGTCCCTTGTCCAGTAGCGTTTTGGCTCAGGAAAGCAAACCGCGCGAAGCTCAGATCAACGTATCAGGCGAGGGGGAGACCGCCGTCGCTCCCGATATGGCCATCCTTTCCCTGACCGTGCTGCAGCAGGCTGAGACCGCCGAAGCGGCCCTCACTGCCAACAATGCCGCCATGCGCAATGTAGTCGGTGCGCTGCGTGAACGCGGGGTCGAGGAAAAAGATATCCAGACAAGCGAGTTCCAGATTTTTCCACGCCACGAGCAGACGGATGCAAAAGATGGAAACTCGGATCCCGGCAAGATCGTCGGGTATCAGGTCAGCAACGCCCTGACCGTTCGGGTGCGTGATCTCTCAAAACTCGGGGCGCTCCTTGATCAGTCGGTCAAGCTGGGCGTCAATGAAGGAGGGCAGATCAGCTTCACCAACGATAATCCAGAAGCTGCTTTGACCGAGGCTCGCAAGAAAGCCGTCGCTCAGGCACTTGCCAAGGCAAAGACTTTGACGGAGGCCGCAGGTGTCAAGCTTGGCCGTATCATCGAGATGAGCGAAAATTCGGTGCGTCCTATGGCGCAGCCTATGATGCGGATGGCGATGGCAAAGGAAATGGCCGGGGATTCCGTTCCTGTAGCAGCCGGAGAAAGCACCTATACGGTAACTGTCAATGTGACCTTCGCCTTGCAGCAGTAAGCTGACTGAAGGTCGCATGTCCCCCCCCAAAAAAAGCCCGGTCGCACATGCGGCCGGGCTTTTTGGTTTTGCAGATCACGGTTCGGGCTGATGCCCTAGCGGCGAATTACCGGGCATCCGCGTTCGTTGGCGAAGACCACGCGGTCACGGCCATGCCGGTCGCGACCCACGACGACGATGGCGCGGCGGGAGGCATCGACAATCCGGGCGCGCCGCAGCCCCATGCGCTCGGCCTTATCGAGCGCACGCCCTGGGGAGCAGCCGGGGCGGTCATGATGGCGGCGCCAATCGCGGCCCCGATCGTCATGTCTTTCGTAATATTGCACGTATATGCCGTTTCCATTGGGGCCGAAGCCTCGTTCGGAGGCGGCCGCTGTGGACGCGGTGGCGGAAATACCGCTCAGGGCGACGATTGCGGCAAGTCCGATCCTGGTGAGCAAACTGGTCATGGGAGATCCTCCGGTTGCAGCCGTTTTTCTTTTCGCCATGTCAGGCGATGACCGGATATTATGTCTCAAAGCCTGAACGCATCCCCAAGGGTACGTTCAGGCTGGGTTCAGCGCGGCAACGGGTGATCCGGGTGTCAGGCTGAAAGATGGAGAACAATTTCGCGGCGATGTGGCTGGTCGCGATGTTCAAAAAGATAGATGCCTTGCCATGTGCCGAGCATCAGGCGGCCCCCATTCACCGGGATGCCTATCGATACTGCTGTCAGTGCAGCCTTGATATGAGCCGGCATGTCATCCGGCCCCTCGGTCGTGTGACCGACCCAGCTCATGTCCGGATGGATGGAGGGAGGGACCAGTCGGCCGAAAAAGCTTTTCAGATCCCTCTGGACGTCGGGATCGGCGTTTTCCTGTATGAGCAAGGAACATGACGTATGCCTGACAAACACTGTCAGTAGCCCTTGGCCGACATGATGGTTGCGAACGAAGGCGTCAGCCTGGTCCGTGAATTCGTACAGGCCCTGGCCGTGGGTGGATACGGAAAGCATGGTTTGCGGCATCAAATCCTCCGTTTTTCCGCCCGATCATCTTTTAGCTGATCTCGTGTTCTCCATGTAGAGGAGAGGCATGCATCCGTTTTCAGGTCGAGGGTTACCAGAATCAGCGCAAGCGGGTTAGCGTAGGCCAGATGATCGTCAGGACCTACCAAACGTCAATATGGGCGGAATGGCCTGTCAAATTCTTGCGTGATAGCGCTTATCCCCTATCTAGACTGGAGGTTCAACAAGCCTGCGAGAGAGCATGCCACTGCATCAGCAATTCAGTCGTCGTTTCATCGATCGTTTCATGACTTTCGAGCCGATAAGCCTTATCATCTTCGCCTTGATGGCAGGCGGGATTTTTGCCTTCCTGACGCTGACGGGAGAGGTGCTTGAGGGAGATACACATGCGTTCGACGAGGAAATTCTGCTTGCACTGAGGCAGGCAACCGATCTTGCAGTGCCGATCGCTCCTTCCTGGGTGACGCATGCCGTGGGTGATATTACCGCGCTTGGCGGGGTTACGGTGCTTTCGCTGATGACTGTTCTCGCTGTCGTCTACCTTTTACTCGCGCGCCAAACGGCAATTGCGATATTCATGTTTCTTTCGATCGCCGGCGGGTGGGTTGTGAGCAGCGCTCTCAAGCTCGGTGTTGCGCGGCCTCGCCCGGATATCGTTCCGCATCTGGTCGAGGTTCATGACATGAGCTTTCCGAGCGGCCATGCGATGCTTTCGGCTGTCACCTATCTGACCCTCGCAGCACTTCTTTCCCGTGCGCAACAATATCGCTCCACGCGGATATTCCTTCTGGCTACGGGGATCCTGCTGACGTTCATGATAGGTTTGTCGCGCCTCTATCTTGGCGTTCATTACCCAACCGATGTGCTGGGTGGTTGGTGTGCCGGTGCCGCCTGGGCTGCCGGTTGTTGGCTGCTGGCACGCCGCTTCATTGAACGAGAGCCGAAAAACTCCATCTCCATCCGCTGAAATTTCTCATTATGCAAATCCACATTGTTGGGATCCAATAGTCGCAGCCCTGCGTATCAAGCATGAGCTCGATAGAGGATGCCATGGCTGAAACGATAACAGGAAGACGCCTTGCCTGGATTACCGGTGCGAGTTCGGGCATAGGGCGCGCGGTCGCGCTGAAGCTGGCGGACCGAGGCTGGCAGGTGGCGGTCAGTGCGCGTTCCGGCGCCAAGCTCGAGGCGCTTGCGGCGGAGCGGCCGGGGCTTATCCATGCCTATCTTCTCGATATCACCGAAGGGGAATCGGTGAGGGATGCGGCGCTGAATATCGAGCAGTCACTCGGGCCTATCGATCTCGCGCTATTTTCCGCCGGCGGATATGTGCGTGAAAGCGCGCGCCGGTTCGATGCCGAAAAGCTGGCTGAACTGTTCAATCTGAATGTCGTCGGTACCGGGCATGCGCTTCAAGCGGTGATGGCGCCGATGATTGCTCGGCGTCGCGGACATATTGCGGTGGTTGCCTCGGTGGCCGGTTATATCGGCCTGCCGGGTGGTGGAGTTTATGGCGCAACGAAATCGGCGCTGATTACCCTTTGCGAAGCGTTGCGGCCGCAGCTTGAACGGGAAGGGGTGGTACTACAGGTCATCAATCCCGGCTTTGTCGATACGCCGATGACGAAGACGAACGATTTTCCGATGCCCTTCCTAATCAAGGAAGACGAGGCGGCCGACGCCATCATCAAGGGGCTTGAGAGTCGGCGATTCGAGATCGTCTTTCCGTGGAAGATGAAGGTGGCGATGAAGCTGCTTGCCGCTTTGCCTTATCCGCTCAGCCTTGCCGTGACACGCAGGATGCTTCGCAAGGAGGATGCCATCGATTCAAAAAGATAGAGCGTCCTTTGTGCGTCCATTCGGACGCACGGCGCTCTAGCGAGCAAGCCTGAACTGCACGACATCGAGGCGGCCGGTGCGAAATCCGGCGGCGCAATATTGCAGGTAATAGTGCCACATGCGGAAGAAGCGTTCGTCAAAGCCGTGGGACATTATGCGCTGCCAGTTCTCTCTGAACGCCTTGTCCCACAAAAGCAGGGTGCGCTCGTAATCGCGGCCGAAGCAGAAGCGATCCTCGACCGAAAATTCTGAGGCTCGTGCGGTGGCTTCGAACGCCATGATGCTAGGCAGCATGCCGCCTGGGAAGATGTAGGCCTGAATGAAGTCCGCATGGCTTCGGTAATGGGCGAACCGTTCTTCGGCGATCGTGATGACCTGAACGAGAGCCTGTCCCTTCGGAGAAAGCAGGGATCTGACCCGGTCAAAATAGGTTTGCCAGTTCTCTTCGCCGACCGCCTCGAACATCTCGATCGAGACGATCTTTGTGAATGTGCCTTCGCAGTCGCGATAATCTTCCAGACGGATATCGGCGCGGTCTTCGAAGCCTGCCTGCCTCAGCCGCGTTTCGGTAAAGGCGGCCTGTTCCTTGGAGAGCGTCAGCCCGGTGACGCGGCACCCGGTTGCGCGGATCGCCTCTTCGGCAAAGCCGCCCCAGCCGCAGCCGATCTCGAGCACATGATCATCCTTGCCGATCTTCAGTTCCTTGATGATGCGGCGGTATTTGGTTTTCTGCGCATCGGCCAGGTTTTCGCGCGGGTTGGAGAAAATGGCGGAAGAATAGGTCATGGTTTCATCGAGCCACTGCCCGTAGAATGCATTGCCGAGGTCGTAGTGGTAGGCAATGTTGCGGCGACTGCCGGCCTTCGAATTGCGGTTCAGCCGATGGCGGATGCGCGCGACGAAGGCGGCAAGTGGGCTCGCCTTCATGATGCCCTGCCAGCGAGCCTCGTTGGCGATTGCCAGATCCATCACTGCGCCGAGATCCGGAGTTTCCCATTCGCCTTCGAGATAGGACGTGGCAAAGCCGAGACTGCCGCCCGTCGCCAGTCGGCGAAGCGGGCGCATCGTCCTGAATTCGATCGTGGCTGTCGGACCGCTTGCCTCTCCAACGAAACGCGCTTCACGGCCGCTCGGAAACCGCAGCGCCAGTTGCCCTACTACCAAGCGATTGGCCCATCGGCAGAGAATTCTTTCAAGAAACGAAAAGGACGGCAACGGCAGTTCAAGCTTGTGGTCGACATCCGACATCAGCGGGTCTCCGTCCGTGGGGTATGGGCTACGATGGTCGAGGCTCTGGGTGAGGCTGCGCGCGCATGACGATGAACGGGCACCCGCTTCAGCCACAGGCGCAGCGCCTCCCAATGGATGGCGGCCGTTACCTTGAACGTCATCAGCGGATATCTGAAAAAGGCCATCGCCAAGCCGCGGTCGGTGAGGGGTGACTGCCTGCCCTGGAACATCGCATAGAGAAACATGCCGTCAGCGTCGGATTCCTTGATGGCGATCCGCACCTGCTCTGCAGGTATCCTTACCGAGAAATCGTAGCGGCAATCCATCGGCACGAAGGGCGAGACGTATAAATCCTTCGTACAGGAATGGCTTATCTGGCCGCCGTCCTCGCCAGCGGCTGGAATGATATAGGCGTGGCGTTCGTGGAAGGTGTTGCAGACTTCGTAGATGACTGCGCGCAATTCGCTCTGACGATCGTAGCAGAAATAGACGGTGAGGGGATTGAAGACGTAACCGAAAATGCGGGGGTAGCAGAGAACCCTTATGCTCAGGTGATCCGTATTTATTCCGGCATCCAAGAGTTGGCTCGCAACCCATGTCTTGAGGCCGCCCGATACGCCGTCGCCATGGTCCTTTTCCCAGAAGCTGAACAGGCCCCGCCGGTTGACGCCGAAAAGGCGCAGCGACCTGTCCAGCGTGGGAAGTTCGTCGAGATCGAGCAACAGCGAAAAGACGCTGTAGCGCAGGTTATGCTTTTTCGGCCTTAGCCTCGTGTGGACGACAGCGCCGGCATAGATGCTGGAGGTCTGGCTCATTCGGCAGCCTCGCGGAATTCCTCGATCCTGATGCGGCCGGATTCGTTTTCGACGCTCCATGGGCGGCGGTCACCTCCGAGCGCCTCGGCGACGGCGAGCCCCGATTGAAGGCCATCCTCGTGGAAGCCGCTGCCGAAATAGGCGCCGCAGAACCATGTGCGGTTGCGGCCTTGAAGCTGCCAAAGGTCGTTCTGGGCTTTCAGGGCGCGCGTGTCGAAGCGCGGGTGGGTATAGTCATAGGTGCCGTGGATCAATGTCGGCTGCGGTTGCCGGTTTGGGTTGAGCGTGAGGAAGAGAGACCGGTCTGTGCCGAGCTTCTGAAGCCTGTTCATCCAGTAAGTGACGCAGAGCTGCTGATCGCCGTTGCCTTCCGTGCCGCTCAGATAGTTCCAGCTCGACCAGACATTGCGGTGTTTCGGCATCAAGGCCGGATCGCTGTGCAGGACCGCCTTGTTGCGGGTGTAACCGAACGCGCCAAGCAGATCCCGTTCGTGGTCGTCGGCATCTGTCAGCATGTTGAGGGCTTCATCCGCATGGGCTGCGATCACCACATCATCGAATTCGTCCGAATGGCCGTGCGTGTCGGTCATCGTCACGCCGTTTGCGGCGCGGCGGATCGAGGCAATCGGAGTGGAAAGCCGGATCGTTCCATTGAAATCTGCGGTCAGGCGCATGACATATTCCCTGCTTCCGCCTTCGACGGTGCGCCATTGCGGCCTGCCGGAGAGAAGCAAAAGGCCATGGTTGATGAAGAAGCGCAGGAAGGCGTGCAGGGGATAATCATGCATTTCCTTGGCTGTCGTCGACCAGATGGCGGCTCCCATCGGCATCAGGTGATCGTTGATGAAGGTCGCGGAGTAGCCTGCCTGACGGAGATAGTCACCGAGCGTGATCTCCTGCATATCCGGCTGATTCAGAAGGGCGGGGGACTGCTTGTAGAATTTGAGAACGTCGCGCAACATGGACCAGAAGCGGGGCCGGACGATGTTTCGTTTCTGCCCGAGAAGTCCTTTCAGGCCGGTGCCGCTATATTCGAACCCGCCATTATCCATGGATGCTGCAAACGACATGTCCGAAGCGATCGTCGGCACGTTCAGATGTTCGAACAAGGCCACGAGGTTTGGATAATTGGTTTCATTATAGACGATGAAGCCGGTATCGACTGCGACGCTGCGGCCCTCTATTTCGACATTCACGGTATTGGCATGACCACCCAGCCGGTCAGAGGCTTCATAAAGGGTGACATTATTGCTTTTCGACAATAGCCATGCGCAGGACAGGCCGCTGATGCCTGAGCCGATGACTGCGATCCTTTTCGCTTCCCGTCCGAAATTCCCAGTCAAAGGCGTCATCCCAGCATCCTCGCTCTCGTCTGCAATCCAATACGAACTAGGGCGGCAATCGGATCTCTGCAAAAACTCACAAAGGGTGTGATCCACATCTGGAAGTCTTTCGTAAAGCTTGCCATGAACTTGAGCTCACCTATCTCGCTTGATAAATGGCAAATATACCGACCGTCGCCTATACGGCTGGCGGGACTAGCAGCGCGTGGGCTCGGGATGAACAATAAAAACTCCGGTGGCTCGGACGCCGAGGATCTCGCGAAGGCCGAGATGGTGCGGCTCCTTTCCATCGTCGGACGGGACCGCAGCGCAGATGCGTTCGAAGCTATATTCCGGTTTTATGCACCACGCATCCGCAGCTTCATGGCAGCCAAAACCAAAGACAGGCAAGCTGCCGAAGAGTTGATGCAGGAAACCATGACTGCTGTGTGGAACAAGGCCGGACAATTCGATCCTGCTCGCGGCAACGTGTCTGCTTGGATCTATACAATCGCGCGCAATGTGCGCATCGATGCCTACAGGCGCAAACGCCCGGAATTCGACATGAATGATCCGGCGTTCGTTGCTGACGACGTCGCCCCAGCCGATCAGGAGTTCCAGCAGATTCAGGAAGCGCAGTTGTTGCGCGGTGCGATGGCGACCTTGCCGGAGGAGCAACTGGACGTGCTGCGACGGGCCTTCTTCGATGAGGCTTCGCATTCGACGATCGCGCGCGATCTCGGTGTTCCGCTCGGAACCGTGAAATCACGCATCAGGCTGGCATTCGAGAAACTACGTTCCTCGCTGGAGGGACGGCTATGAACGTGAAGCATCATTTGAGCGACGAGTTTCTGATCGAATATGCCGCGGGAAGCCTTTCGGAAGGTTGGAGCCTTGCTGTGGCGAGCCATCTGGCGCTTTGCCCCGAATGTCGCCGTCGCCTTCATGCGATGGAAGGGGCTGCGGGAGCGCTTTTGGATAAGGCAGACGAAAGCGCCAACGAAGACGAGGCCTGGGCACGCTTCAAGGCACGGGCGGCTGATATCAAGGTCGAGGAAATCAAGCTTGAGGCTCCAAGGGCTACAAAGCAGACAGTCGTGCTTCCGGAGCCACTTCGATCCTATGTCGGTGGCGACCTTGCAGACCTCAAATGGCGAGCGCTCGGGCGTGGTGCCTATCAGATCCTGATCGATACGAAGGATAAGAACACGCAGGTGAGGCTGCTGCGAATTCCGGCCGGAAAGCCGGTGCCGGAGCACACCCATGAGGGACGCGAGCTGACTCTGGTGCTGGCGGGAAGTTTCCACGATGGCGAAGAGCTGTTCGCCCGCGGGGATATAGAGGAAGCCGACGGCGATCTGCTGCATACACCCAAGGCGACAGAGGGAGAGGATTGCATCTGCCTCGCCGTGACCGAAGCGCCGCTCAAATTCTCGAGCTGGATTGTGCGGCTGGTGCAGCCGATCCTGAAAATCTGAGAGGACGAGATGACCTATCTGCTCGCCTATATGGGAACTGTGGTCGCCTTCCTCGGTCTGGATTTTATCTGGCTCGGCACGGTCGCCACGGGTTTTTACCGCAGCCGGATCGGCAGCCTTCTGCTTGACCAACCTAACTTCGTAGTCGCCGGTATTTTCTATCTCTTCTATGTTGCCGGTATCGTCTACTTCGCAGTTCAGCCGGCGCTGGTGTCCGGAAACTGGACTACAGCAGCCATTGCAGGTGCCATTCTCGGCCTGATTGCCTACGGCACTTACGACATGACGAACCTTGCTACTCTGAAGAACTGGTCACCGATGGTGAGTGCCGTCGACATGGCCTGGGGGACGGTTCTTACCTCGTTTTCGGCGGTCGTCGGCTATTGGGTGGCGCAGAAGTTTTCCAGTGGCATCTGAATGTCGCCGATCGGCGACATGGGCGCGTGCTCAACGGCGAAGCATATTGCTGGGCCATTTTTGAGCGAGATATCCGTGATGCTGTGATCAAGCAGTGCTGCTTGCGCCAAACGTCTCTGCGACCAACCGGTTGAGCTTTTGGGGATGCCAAGGCTTGGGAAGCATGGGCAGGCCTTTCAGCCTGCTCTTGAGTTCCGGCAGTTCGGCATGGCTGCTGCAGATGATAACCGGAACGTCCCGTTCCCGAAGCATCTCGATGACCGGAACTGACAGTTCGCCATGGAGATTGAGATCGACGATGGCGCCCGCCAGATCATTGCGCGGGATTGCATCCATCGCGTCGGCGATCCTGCCGAAAGGGCCTATGATGTTGTGGCCGGTTTGGAGCAGATGGTCTTCCATGTCCATCGCCAGAAGAAGATCGTCCTCCAGTAGGAGGATGTTCGGATAGTCGTTCAGATCATCGGCTTCCGTCATTTTACCTTTACAGTGTGATATAAGGACCAGGGCAAGATGACACCTAGTCCAAATATTTCAAGCGTGGCTTTCGTCTTACACGACGTTTGACAGACTTATAAAGTTCCACCTTACTTAAAGGTTAAGATGTTTGCGCGGATCTTCGTTGGGCTTTTCCGGCAAGTTCTCCATCAATGCTGCAAGGTCAGGATCCGGTTTTTCCGATAGGACGATCTTCACCGTCGCCAGCAGGTCACCATATCCACCGCTGGGCTTCGGGGCACCCTTACCCTTAAGACGCAGCGTCGTGCCGGTATTGGTGTTGGGCTTTAGCGTTACATTCAGGTAACCTCCGGGCGTCGGTACCTTGATCTTGCCGCCGAGCACCGCCTCGCGAATGGTGATCGGGATTTCCACGCGGATATCATCGCCGTCGCGCTTAAAGAACGGGTGCGGTTTGATCTTGATCTCGATGAGGGCGTCGCCATCCTGACCTTTTGGCGCGCCTTTGCCTCCCTTGCCGCGCAGGCGCAAGACCTGGCCGTCGCGCGTGCCTGCGGGGATCTTTACATCAAGCGATGAACCGGTGCCGAAGGAGACCGGTGCGGTCGTGCCGTTGATGGCGTCGAGGAAGGGGACTTCCATTGTGTAGTGGACGTCTGCCCCCTTCGAGCGAAACTGCCCGCCGCCGAATTGCGAGCCTGTCTGACCTCCGCGGCGGGACATGAAGCTTTCGAAAATATCCTCGAAACCGCCGAATTGCGAAAAGCCGCCTTCGTCGAAAAAGGCTTCTCCGCCATTGGCGCCGGCATATTCGCGATGCTGCTGGAATGGAGCGCGTTCGACGCCATTGATGTCGATCTCGCCACGGTCGAAGCGGGCGCGCTTTTCCTCATCGCCGAGGATTTCGTTGGCGGCGGATATCTCCTTGAAGATGTCCTCGGCCTTCTGATCTCCGGGGTTCAGATCGGGGTGATATTTCTTGGCGAGCTTTCGAAAGGCGCTCTGGATGTCCTTCTGCGACGCATCCTGCTTCACGCCCAAAATTTCATATGGATTCTGTCTCATCACTACCTCCAGACGCAAAACATGAGTTGAAACCAAAGCCGTTTCGGGGAGCCGAGGGCACGGTTTCAGGCGGCTTTGCAGCGGTCCGATCCGTCATCGGACAAGGGTAATGGACGGCGCTCCGCTTTATCCGGCGGGCACTAAAGGGGATCATGCCTTCGTCGCACCATATCCTCATCAAGCAACATGGTCGGTAGAAGCTGCGGAATTCATCGTGCCGGTCCCAATCAGGCAACCGGCAATCATGAGGTGGTGTTTCCAAATGGGAACTTCAAGGGAGGGTTACCGTTACCAATGCGCCCGCCGGGGTGAGGAATACGCAGCGATGACCAGTTCTGAAGGTTCAGACTGAGGACGCGCGAACCGCCCGAAACGGTGGTGAACTGGACGCAACAAAGAGGACAAGGAAAAGATGGACATGAAAAACCAGAACAAGCTCCTGGCGCTTCTCTCTCACGATGACTATGCCGCCCTCGAACCTGTCTTGGAACGAATTGATCTTCCGCAAGGCTTTGTGCTGTCGGCGCCGGGCGAACCGCTCGAATACTGCTATTTCCCGTTTTCCGGCGTGATCTCCACTGTCGTGACATCCCCGTCTGGCAAGCGCACGGAGATCGGGCTTCTGGGCCGCGAGGGCGTGTCACCGTCTTCCGTTGCGCTGGGCGCGGCGGATGCACCCTATCTCGTCGTCATGCAGGTGCCGGGACATGGCGTGCGCGTGCCGATTGCCGTGATGCGCAGGATGATGGAAGTCTCGCCTGGCTTGAAGCGGCTTTTGACGCGCTGGGCGCATGTGGCGATGAGCCAAGCCGCTTTCACGGCGCTGTCGAATGCCATCCATCCTGTCGATGAGCGGCTGGCGCGCTGGATCCTGATGTGCCACGACCGTGTGGATGGCGATGCGATCGACCTGACGCACGAATTCCTGGCGATCATGCTGTCGGTACGCCGACCGAGCGTGACGGTGGCGCTACATGTGCTGGAAGGCAAGCAACTGATCTATTCGCATCGCGGCACGATCATTGTTCGTGACCGCAAGGCGCTGGAGCAGTTTGCTGCGGATTCCTATGGCGGTGCCGAGCGGGAATATGAACGCATGTTCGGCGATATCGAGGATATCACCCGCAAATCGGCTTAAGTGATTGCAAGCCGGGTTCTGATCCGGTCGGCCAGGGCGTCCGGATCGCTCGGCTTGCTCATCCATTCGCTGCCTTCGAAAAGCTCCGCATTCCATTCCGGCGGCTTTTCGCTGCCGGTATAGATCATGAAGGGGATGCTGTTTTTCTGCAGGCTGACAAGGACTGGCTGGCTGTCGCCGTCGTTAAGGTAGAGGTCCAGCAGTACGAAGTCGGGTGAGGATTGTTCAAGCCAAGCCATCGCTTCTTTTTGGGAGCGCAGCGTGACAAAGTTGCTCATGCCTTTGTCGACCAGCGCTTCCTCGATGTCGAGGGAGATCAGCGGCTGGTCTTCCAGCAACAATATGAGCTTGTCTGCCAAATCGAATCTATTCCCCTTCAAGATACTGATTAGTTAAACGGTTTTTGCGCGCGTGTGCCCCTTTGTCTGATACCGTACCGAGGGGGTCCGGCGGGTTGTGTCGCGAATTTTATGGCCATAGATGGAAATCGTTCAAATCAAGCGGAGACTTCTCGTTCAGAGGAAGCCGAACAGGCCATGTTCTCCTATCAAGGATGAGCGATGGCTGACATTCGGCAAACGGCGGTCCGTAACAATTTGCTTCGGCTGATGAGCCCTACGAGCTTCTCCGCAATTGCCGCCCATCTGAAGCCGGTGGACCTGCCGCGCGGTTTCGAGCTCTCGGAACCGCATGAGGCTGCGGAATATGCCTATTTCCCAGAGACGGGCATTGCCTCGATCGTCGCCCGCTCACCGCAAGGGCAGCATGCCGAGATCGGTATTTTTGGCCGTGACGGGATGACGCCGGCGGCAGTCGTGCTTGATGCGGGGTCCGATCCGTTTTCGATCTTCATGCAGGTTCAGGGTGACGGTTTCCGCATCTCGACCGAGCTTTTGAAATCGCTGCTCGATCAGGATGGCGATCTCAAGAACCTGCTTGGGCGCTATGTTCAGGCGCTTTCGGTTCAGGGGGCGTTTACCTCGCTCTCCAACGCCGTCCACCATATCGACGAACGGCTGGCGCGGTGGATATTGATGTGCCACGACCGCACCGATGGCGACGAGATCAGCCTGACGCATGAGTTCCTGTCGATCATGCTGGCGGTCCGGCGTCCGAGCGTGACGACGGCGCTGCATGTGCTTGAGGGCCGCAAGCTGATCTATTCCGAACGTGGCATGATCATCGTGCGCGACAGGCCGGCGCTCGAACAGTTCGCGGCCGATGCCTACGGCGAAAGCGAGCGGGAATATTTTCGGCTGCTTGGACCTTACAACTGATCACAAGAGCCTAAGCAGTCAGCAATAGGGCGCCAATCCGTTTCCGAATTGACGCCCAGAAAGCGATCCAGAAAGCCTGCCGGCTTATCAGGCGCGCTCTTCCCAGAGCTTGGCCAGTTCGACGATCGTCTTCACGGCCTTTTCCATGTCCTGGCTGCTGACCCATTCGATCGGCGAGTGGAAGGCGTGGCCGCCGGCGAAGATGTTTGGGCAGGGCAGGCCCATGAAGGAGAGACGTGCACCGTCGGTGCCGCCGCGAATGCTGCCGCGTACCGGCGACATGCCGGCCCGGCGGATCGCCTCGATGGCGTTGTCGACGATCTCGGGGTGATGGTCGAGCACTTCCTTCATGTTGCGATACTGCTCGGTGATCTTCAGCGTATGAGACGAACCGGGATAGTCGGCCATGACTTCTGCGATGATGGTTTCGAGCAGCTTTGCCTTTTCTTTCAACCCTTCTGTCCTGAAATCGCGCAGAATGAGGCTGATCTTGGCGCCTTCCATCGTACCGGAGACGGAGGTCGGATGGATGAAACCGTCGCGGCCCTTTGTCGTTTCAGGCGTCATGTCCTTCGGCAGTTTGGCGATGATGTTTCCGGCGATGCGGATGGCGTTTTCCATTTTGCCAAAGGCGAAGCCCGGATGGATCGCGACGCCCTTGATCAGGATGTCGGCGCTATCGGCCGAGAACGTCTCGTCCTCGATTGTGCCGGCCGTCTCGCCGTCGAGCGTGTAGCCGAAATCGGCTCCGAGTTTCTGCAGGTCGACCTTGGCGACGCCGCGGGCGATTTCCTCGTCGGGCGTGAAGAGGATGCGGATCGTGCCATGCTTGATATCGGGATTGGCGAGCAGATATTCGGCAGCGGTCATGATCTCGGCAAGGCCGGCCTTGTCGTCGGCGCCCAGCAGCGTCGTGCCGTCGGAGGTGATGACGTCGTGGCCGATCTGGTTCTTCAGTTCCGGATGTTCGGACGTCTTGATGGTGCGGCTCTTGTCGCCCGGCAGCGTGATGTCGCCGCCCTGGTAATTCTGGATCACCTGCGGCTTGACGTTGGTGCCGGAAAAATCCGGTGCGGTGTCCATGTGGGCGCAGAAACAGATGACCGGGACGTTGTTCTTGCCGGTGTTCGAGGGGATGGTCGCGTAGACGTAACCGTGTTCATCGAGTTCGGCATCCTTCACACCGATCGCCTGCAACTCACCGACCAGAAGCCGGCCGAGATCGAGCTGCTTGGCTGTCGATGGCTGGGTGAGTGAAGAGGCGTCGGACTGGGTGTCGAGCACGACGTAACGGAGGAAACGGCTGGTAACGGTATCGGTCATGATGAAATCCGGATGGGACAAATGAGTATAATGCGGCTGACCATAGACCTCGGCGCGCGTGTCGTGAACCGCAATTTCTTGCATAAGAATGACGCCCGAAATGAAAGATCCCGCCGAAGCGGGATCTGGGTCTCGGATGGTGTCGCATCCTATCGGAACAGGCTCGGTAGCCAGAGCGACAAAGCGGGGATGTATGTCACCGCAAGGAGAACTGCGAGGCTGGCGCCGAAGAAGGGCCAGATCGTGCGCATCGCCTCGCGGATGGATATGCCGCCGACGGCACAACTGACGAAGAGCACGGTTCCGACAGGTGGCGTGTTCAACCCGATGCCGGCATTGAGGATCATCACGACGCCGAAATGGACCGGATCGATGCCGAAGGCCTTGACCACCGGAAGCAGGATCGGGGTAGCGATGATGACCATCGGCGCCATGTCCATGAAGGTGCCGAGGATCAGAAGGATGACGTTGATCATCAGGAGCACGATGATCGGATTATCCGAGATGGCGCTGATCGCGGCGATGATCAGTGTCTGCACCTGCAGGAAGGCCATCAGCCAGCCGAAGGAGGCAGCGGTGCCGATGACCAGCAGGACCATGGCCGTGGTGCGGACAGCGCCCATGACGGCCTCGACGAAGCCTGCCCAATCCAGCTCCCGGTAGACGAGCATGGCAACCAGGAAGGCGTAGAGGACAGCGATGCAGGAGCTTTCCGTTGCGGTGAAGACGCCGGAGCGCACGCCGCCGAAGATGATGGCGATCAGCAGGATGCCGGGGAGGGAGGCTGCCAGATAATAACCGAGGCGGCGGAAGCCGGGGAAGGCGTCGGCCGGATAACCCCGTCTGACGGCGACCCACCATGCGGTGAACATCAGTGCTGCGGCGAGAAGCAGGCCGGGGATGATACCGGCGGTGAAGAGATCGGCGACCGAGACATTGCCGCCGGCGGCGATCGAATAAAGGATCATGTTGTGCGACGGCGGGATCATCAGGGCGATGATGGCCGCATTGGCGGTGACGTTGACCGCATAATCCCGATCATAGCCGCGCTTGGCCATTTGCGGGATCATCAGGCCGCCGACGGCCGAGGCATCGGCCACGGCCGAACCGGAAATGCCACCGAACAGGGTCGAGGCGACGACATTGACCTGACCGAGGCCGCCACGCATGTGCCCGACCAGACCGGCCGCAAAGCGGATCAGTCTAGCAGCGATGCCGCCGCGCACCATCAGGTCGCCGGCGAAAATGAAGAACGGGATCGCCATCATGGCAAAGACGTTCATGCCGGAATTCATCTGCTGGAAGACGACGATCGGCGGCAGACCGAGATAAAGCACCGTCGCGAAAGAGGCGATGCCGAGGCAGAACGCAATCGGCATGCCGATGATCATCAGGAAAGTGAAGGAAGCGAAAAGGATCGTATAGGCCATTACGCAGCCTCCTGGACAAGCACGTCGGCCGCGATTTCCTCGCCGATTGCGACATCGATGAAACGTTCAAGCGCAAAGATCGCGATCATCGCACCGCCGGCGATCATCGGGAAGAAATCTGTGCCGCCCGGCCAGCCAAGCACAGGGATTCGGGCAGTCCATGTGCCGGCTGCCAGAAGGGTCGAATAATAGGCCATGCCGATACCGAAGAGCACGATAAGGCCGAGGCTCAGAAGGTCCATGGCCTTCTGGATGTTGGGCGGCATCATGTAACGGACGATGTCTAGTCCCAGATGGACGCTTTCGCGCACACCGACGGCGGCGCCAAGCATGATGAACCAGGACATCAGGTAGAGCGATAATGGCTCCGACCATGCCGGGGAGTCATTGAGTACGTAGCGGCCGAAGATCTGCCAGCCGACGATCAGCGTCATGGCGATCATGCCTATGCCGGCGATCCAGAGTGATAAGCGGCTGACAACACCCAGCGCGGGTCTTATCGCCTGCATGAATTTTCGCATTGTTCCGTTCCTCCTCCTTCCGGACTTTGCGCCGGATATGCAAAAGCCGGCCTCGAGGGAGGCCGGCTTTCATTTTTGCGATTATTGAACTGCCTGGATTTCTTCCAGCAGCGCCTTCATGCTCGCGTCGGTAACGAACTTGTCGTAGACCGGCTTCATCGCGGCGGAGAACTCGTCCTTGTTGACGTTGATGACGTTGACGCCGCCGGCGCGGACCTTTTCTTCCGAGGTCTTTTCGCGGGCGGTCCAGAGTTCGCGCATCTTCACGACCGAGTCCTTGGCTGCCTGACGGACGATCTTCTGGTCGTCCGGTGTCAGCTTGTCCCAGGAGACCTTGGACATGACCAGGATTTCCGGGTTCATCGAGTGCTGGGTCAGCGTGTAGTTCTTCGCCACTTCGTAATGACGGGCGGACTCGTAGGACGGCCAGTTGTTTTCCGCGCCATCGACCACACCGGTTTCGAGCGAGGAATAGACTTCGCCCATCGGCATCGGCGTCGGGTTGGCGCCGAAGGCCTGCATCATTGCGATCCAGAGGTCGGACTGCTGGACACGGATCTTCAGGCCCTTGAGGTCGGCCAGTTTTTCGACGGGCTTCTTGGTCGTGTAGAATGAGCGGGCGCCACTGTCATAGTAGGCCAAGCCGATCAGGCCGTGGGGTTCGAAGGCAGCCAGGATCTTGTCGCCGATCGGGCCGTCGACGACCTTATGCATATGGTCGGTCGAGCGGAACAGGAAGGGCAGGCCGAGGACGACCGTTTCCGGGATCAGGTTGTTGAACGGTGCCGCATTGACGCGGTTCATGTCGATGACACCGAAACGAGTCTGCTCGATCGTGTCCTTTTCGCCGCCGAGCATCGAGTTGTTCATCACCTGGATGGCGATACGGCCGCCGGTGCGTTCCTTGACGAGATCGCCCATATATTTGACCGCATCGACGGTCGGATAACCGTCCGGATGGATGTCGGCCGAGCGCAACGTGACCTGCTGCGCGTAAGCGAGCGGTGCGGCAGTCGTCGCAGCAAGTGCGAGCGTCAGCGCCAGCCCGAGAGCTTTCGTGATTTTCATGTTTTCCTCCTCCAAAGAAACCGGTGCCTCCACGCACCGGTTGTTCAAAATATCAACTCGTTGATGCACTCCATTCCTGCAGACCGAAAAGCGTCTGCGGGTTCTCTATCAGGGCTAGATGCCGAGCGTTTTCGTTCGGCAGCCAGCCAAGTACGGTATCGGTCAAGGCCGCGTCATCCGGGTAATCCGCCTGTTCGCGGGCCAGATTGTGCGGCCAGTTCGTGCCCCAGACAATCCGTTCCGGAGCGTAGTTTGCTATCTCGCGCGCAACAGCTGCGATATCGGCGTAATCGGGACCGCCCGTTTTCGATGATTCATAGACGCCGGCGAACTTGAACCAGCAGTTTCCTGCGTCGATCAGGCGTTTGACGGCTGAGATCTCTTCACTGTCGGGCGTGACGCCGGAAAAGAATTTACCGTGGTGGTCGAAAACCCAGCGGGATTTCAGGTTTGCCAGGCGTGCTTCGTGGTGAAGTATATTGCTGCCGTCGAACTGCACGGCCAGCATCCAGCCGTGGGCGGCTGCTTTTGCATCGACCGTTTCGAGTTCCTTGAGATCAACGGCACCGCCCGGCAGATCCATGATGCGGGCGCCGACAATGCCGGCCTCTGAAAGGCGGACCATCTCGGCATCATTGGTAGTGCCATCGATGATGCCGACACCGCGGGCGACATCGCCCATGATGTCGAGGCAGGCAACCAGATTGGAGTTATCCCGCTGATGCGCATTGCCTTGCGTGATGATGACCCGATCGATGCCGAGCCATTGCATGAGCTGGCGATATTGATCGGGATCGGGCAGGGCGCCGGCCGGAAGGCCCGGTCCGCCGGGTAGGGACGGATACCCCGGCAGATACATATGCATCTGTGTGTCGACCGCACCCTGCGGCAGCTTGATCTTCGGAGCCTTGCCGGCGAGGGTGCGAACGAGCATCAGGCCGCTCCCTTGTCGTCGGGCATACGGAACTCCTTCAGTGCATCGCGGTCGATCTCGATGCCCAGGCCGGGGCCGTTCGGGATCTGCACCACGCCGCCCTTGTGTTCGATCGGCGTCTTGACGATCGCCTGACGGAAGGGATTGTGAGTGCGATCGAATTCGAGGATCGGGTCGATCGGATTGACGCGGACAGGGCTTGGCACCATCGCGGCCATGAATTGCAGGGCCGCCGCGATATGGATGGCGGTACCCCAGACGTGGGGAACGACGCGGATGCCGTGAAGCGCTGCAAGGTCCGCAACGCGCTTGGCTTCGGTAAAGCCGCCAACGCCTGCCAGATCCGGCTGGACGATATCGATGGCGCGAGTTTCGATCGGCTCACGCATGCCCCAGCGAGTATGCCATGTCTCGCCACCGGCAACCGGGATCGGCTGCTTGGCGCGAACTTCGCGATAGGCGGCAAGCTGTTCGGGCACGACAGGTTCTTCGAACCAATCGATACCGTATTGCGCAGCGGCGTTGCCGAGGCGGATCGCCTCTACTGCATCGTAACCGTGGTTGGCATCGATCATCAGCCGCATGTCGGGTCCGGCTGTCTCGCGGACGGCACGGATGACGCGCAAGTCTTCCTCGACGCCGAAGCCGATTTTGATCTTGGTGGCGTGAAAGCCTTCCGCTCTATAGCGGGCAACGTCGGTGGCATTGTCCTCGACGCGGTCGACGCCGTCACGCTTGAAGCTGCCCGTTGCGTAAGCCTTGATGCTCTCGCGGAAACGCCCGCCGAGAAGGATGGAGATGGGCGCGTTGAAATGCTTGCCCTTGATATCCCAGAGCGCCATGTCGATGCCGGAAAGGGCGGTGACGGTCAGGCCGCGCTGGCCCTGGTCACGAAGCGCATTGTAGAGCTTGGCCCAGATCTTTTCCGTCTCGAGCGGATTTTCGCCGATCAGCCAGTTGGAATAGGCCTGAACGACTGCGGCATTGGGACGGGCAGGGCCGAGGCATTCGCCCCAGCCCACGGTGCCGTCGTCGCACTCGATCTCAACCAATATGTGAGCCCGGCGATCGAAGCGCATGGACGCGCTTTCGAAAGCCACATCGAGCCGGTGTTCAAGAAGGTGAGTGCGAACCGACGCTATTTTCATCCGGCTTACCTCTTGTGGTTGCCGATGAGCTTCAGGAGCATCTGCTCCTCTTCCGCCGTCAGGTCGTCGAGCGGCGGGCGGACCTTGCCGGCATCGAAGCCCTGCAGGCGCACACCGGCCTTAATGGCAGCGACTGCATAACCCTTGCGGCGGGCACGAAGAGCCATGAAGGGGTAGAAGAAGTCCCTCAGGATTTCTTCGCAACGGGCACGGTTGCCTGCGCGAAGCTCCTTGTAGAATTCGACAGCAAGACCGGGAACGAAGTTGAAGACGGCCGACGAATAGGTGGTGAAACCGGCGCCGAGATAGGCTTCGGCAAACAGTTCCGCAGTCGGCATGCCGCCGAGATACATAAGACGGTCGCCCACCGTGGCGGTAACCTGACGGACGAGACCGATATCGCCGGTGCCGTCCTTGAAGCCGATCAGGTTCGGGCACTCGTCGCAAAGGCGCTTCAGCGTGTCGACCTGCAGGACGGAGTTGTCACGGTTATAGACCATGACGCCGATGCCGACAGACTGGCAGATTTTCTTGACGTGCTGATAGAGGCCTTCCTGCGGCGCATCGATCAGGTAGTGCGGCAAAAGAAGAATGCCATCGGCACCGGCCTTTTCGACTGCCTTTGCCATTTCGACGCCGACACGGGTGCCGAATCCGCAACCGGAAACGATCGCGGTATTGCTGTTGCCGGCCGCTTCCTTGGCGGATTTCACAATGGTCGGCACTTCATCAGGAGAGAGCGAAAAGAACTCGCCGGTGCCACCGGCGGCAAAAAGAACCGGCGCTTCGAAACCGGACAGCCATTCGATGTGGCGCTGGTAGCTATCCTGTTTGAACTCCCCCTCGTCGTCGAAATGGGTAACAGGAAAGGACAATAGGCCGGCGCCGAGCGCCGCCTTGATTTCTTCAGGCGTCATAATGGAATTTCCTCTTGAATGTCTCCTCCAGACAGAAATTGTCGTACAGGTTGGCGGAATTTATGTCAACAAGTTATCTGACATCTTCTCGCTGCGCGCGAAGAAGGTTCCTGTAGCGCAACTGGCTTCCGCGCAGATGCCGGCGCATCGCTTCACGGGCCTTTTCCTCATCTCCTTCGGAAATGGCGGTAACGATCGCATGGTGTTCGTCGACAAGCAGGTTGATATAATCCATCTGCTCTTCCGCCGTTTCGTCGCCGCGCAGGGCAGCGCGAGGGATGACGTTCTTGCCGATCATTGTCAGAAATTCGCGGAAGCGCGGATTGTTTGTCGCGTCGGCGATGGAGAGGTGAAGAGCGAAGTCGGCCTCGCTTGTCGGCTGATGCGCCTCCAGACAGGAGCGCACGGCATAATGACGCTCGAATATCACCTCTTCCTGTGCAGGCGAGCGCCGCAGAGCCGCCATTCCAGCTGATTCGACCTCAACGGCGGTCCTCAATTCAAGCAGCTCGATCATCGAGGAAACGCGCGCGAGATCGATATGGCCGAGGGACAGGTTGAATGGCGGCGGTGTCGGGGTCGCCTGGAGAACGAAGACGCCGGCACCCTGGCGAGCCTCCACAAGGCGATCGGACCGCAAGGCGGCAAGGGCTTCACGCACCACTGTCCGGCTGACCCCATGCGCCAGTGTCAGTTGCGCCTCGCTTGGAAGTTTGGAGCCTGGCGGGAATTGTCCCTCGGCGATCGCCTGGCGCAGCGTGTCGCTCAATTGCGTTGCGCGCGTCTTCGGGGAGGCGATCAGATCCGTGTTGAGTTCTTCGCTCATGGATGCGTTTCCTTCCTGGGAGATTATAGTTCCCGGAGTTTTCCGGGTTCGATCGCTTATTAGCTTCCTACTTTAACATGTATGACAAGTTTGTCTGTTTGTCACCCATTCGCAGAGGTGTGTTTTGAGGCTGATTTATCGCATAGGCCGCAACGGGGCGACATAAGCCGGAATGACGCGGTTCGCGGACATGGCTTCCAATGACGTGTGGTGTGTTGAAAACGGTGGCGCGTCGCTCTACCACGGCAGGGTACAGATGCTGGAGTTTGCAGTGAGAAGAATGCTCGTAAGTTTTTTAGCCGGGAGTTTCCTGTTCGTTGCGCCGTCTTTGGCTGCTGCTCAATGGGCACCGGTCGAGCAGGTGAAGACGTATACGGTCAGCGGCTCCACCGGTATCGAGCTTTATTCCCAGATCGGCGAGAAGGGGCCGCTTGTCGGCGGCCAGATGCGGACGATTGCGCATACGGATTTCAAGCTGCTCTGGTCCCGCAATTACCAGCCCCAGCCGGATGGTTCATGCAAGCTGGTCTCGGCACGGCCAAGCTTGACGCTGATCTACACCCTGCCGAAGGCCGGCAAGATGCCGGGCGCCCTGAAGACGAAATGGGATACATTTGCCGAAGGCGTGCGCCGCCATGAGCGGGTGCATGGCGACATGATCGTGGAGATGGTCAGGGAGATCGAGGCGGTGAGCGTCGGGCTTACTGCTGCGGATGATCCGAAATGCCAGAAGATAAGGCAGGACCTTACCGCAAGGCTCGGCGAGATTTCGAAACGCAATCGCGAGCGGCACCGGGACTATGACAAGCTGGAGATGAACAATGGCGGCAATGTCCATCAACTCATTCTCAAACTGGTGAACGAATAGAATTCATTGTTACTTAAATGGTGAACAGTCCGATCGTCGTTATGAAGCGTTGCCCGTGACGGGATCGTGGTTATAGTCCCCACGCTCGCAGAACATAGCAGGGGATTTCAATGACCAATTCCGTTTCGGCCGCCGATATTGACGACAAGGCTCTATTGCAGGAACTCGTGGCATGGGTGGAGATCGAAACACCGTCTCATGATGCGCATGCCGTCAACCGGCTGGTCGATCGGGTGGGAGGATTGGCGAAATCCGCTTCGCTGGATGTGGAGCGCTTGCCCGGAACGCTTGGACTTGGCGATATTCTGACAGTGCGCTCGCCGCGGGCTGAAGGCAGCAATGAAAAGAGTGTGCTGGTACTGGCACATTTCGACACCGTGCATGCGCATGGGGTGATCGCCAAGCAATTGCCTTTGAGGCGGGACGGCGACAAGCTTTATGGTCCCGGCATCTACGATATGAAATCCGGCGCGCTGATGGCGCTCGAAGCGTTGAAGATTGCGGTCGCCAGGGGCAGCCGCATGCCGGTCGATCTGGTCTTCGTGCCGGACGAGGAGATCGGCAGCCTGTCGTCGCGCGCCTATATGGAAAGGCTGGCGGCAAGCGCTGGTTATACGCTGGTTGTCGAGCCGGCGCGTGATGGCGGCAAGATCGTCATCGCCCGCAAGGGTGTCGCGATGTACGATATCACCATCCGGGGACGGGCTTCGCATGCCGGCACTCGGCCCCAGGATGGACGCAGCGCAATCCGGGCCGCGGCGCGGCTTGTCCTTGACCTTGAGGCACTTAATGACGCCGAGCGCGGCATCACCGTGTCGGTGGGGACGATCCAGGGCGGCACGGGCCGCAATACAATTCCGGCGGAATGCCGGATGCAGGTCGATGTGCGCGTGCCGGACGACAAGGCCGCTGCCGAGATCACTGCCGGAATTGAGGCCATGAAGCCGGTCGATCCGGATATCACATTCGAGATCACCGGCCAGATGAACCGGCCGCCCTTTGCGCAATCTGCAGACGGCGTGAAGCTGTTCGATACCGCGGCCGAGATTGCCGCAAAGCTCGGGATTACCTTGGAAGGCGTGGTGACAGGCGGCGGCTCGGACGGCAATTTTACCGCTGCGCTCGGCGTGCCGACGCTGGACGGTCTCGGTGCGGACGGGGCGGGGGCGCATACATTCGACGAGCATATTTTCGTTAGCAGCCTTGCGCCGCGCACCGCGCTGCTTGCCAACCTGATGATGTCGCTCGAACCCAAGTGAGCTGCTTAGGTGCAATCGCGCCGGAGGCCACAATCGAAACACGATCGGGCAAAAGCCCGGACACCCAAGGCTAAAAGATCATGACCAGCGGTATTCATCACCTGACGGCCATTACCCGGAAAATCCAGGACAATGTGGATTTCTACGTCGGTTTCCTCGGCTTGCGCCTCGTCAAGCGTACGGCCGGTTTCGAGGATGCGCAGCAGCTGCACCTGTTTTATGGAGACGGTGCTGCAACGCCAGGTTCGCTGGTCACATTTCTGGCCTGGGAAGACGGTTCGCTTGGACGCGTCGGGCATGGCGCGCCGAGCGAGATCAGCTTTGCCATCGATCGCGAAGCGATCGGTTTCTGGCTGACACGGGCGCTGCAATGCAATGTGAAGATGACCGGGCCGACACAGGAGTTCGGCGAACCGGTTCTGAGGCTGACCGATCCGGACGGGATCATCGTCAAGCTTGTCGGTGTAGATGACTATGGCGACTGGGTCTGGTGGAAGGACGGCGGCATTGCGAGAGCGGATGCCATCCGTGGCATTCGCGGGGCGTCCATCTTGTCTGAAAAGGCGGATGAAACCGCTGCGTTTCTCGAGCGACATACGGGCTTTGTGGTCGGAGCGGTGGAGGGCGCGAGCCAGCGACTGGTGTCCGAAAGCGGGCAGATTATCGATGTGCGCAATGCCGGCGGGTTCTGGACGGCGGCACCCGGAACCGGAACGATCGACCATGTGGCGGTGAGGGCGAAAAGCCAGCAAGCCGTCGACGATCTGCACAAGGCGCTTCAAGCCGAGAATGCAGGTGATATCAATGTGCATGACCGGCATTATTTCTACTCCCTCTATGTGCGCGAGCCGGGCGGCACGCTGATCGAGGTTGCGACCGACGATCCTGGCTTTACTGCGGATGAGACGGTAGAGGCGCTCGGGACGGGATTTTTCATCCCCAAACACTACAAGGCGGATCACGAGGCGTTGAAGGTGATGCTGCCGCAATTCGGCCTGCCGGGCGAGGAGAGGGTGATCTATCGCGACCTGCCTTTCGTGCATCGCATCCACATGCCGGAAGATTGGGATGGCTCGACACTGGTTCTGCTTCACGGCAGCGGGGCGAACGAGACGGCGATGCTGCCGCTCGGCCGCAAGGTCGCGCCGAATGCCATGCTGATCGGCCTGCGCGGTCGTTCGACGGATGAAGGGTCTCCGCGTTTCTTCCGCCGTTTCAGCCAGACGACATTCGACCAGAAGGAAATCGCATCCGAGGTCGAGGCTTTTGTCGCCTTCATCGAGGATATCGGACCTGCCTATGGTGTCGATCCGGAGCGGCTGACCTTCCTTGGTTACTCCAATGGCGGCAACATGCTGGGCGCGACGATGCAGCTTCGGCCGGACGCGATCCGAAAGGCGGTGCTGTTGCGCTCCATGAACGTGCTGGAAGAACGGCCGGTGGTCGATCTGTCAGCGGTACAGATTCTCTCGATCAGCGCCATCGATGATTTCTACGGTCCGCTTGCGGGTGAACTGGAGGACAGGCTGAACGTTGTGGGTGCGCAGCTGACGGCGAAGGTGCTTGATGCCAATCATGGACTTGGAGCGGAAGACGAGGTGATCGTTCGCGACTGGCTGCAGGAACGGACTGCGTGATGCAGAGCGCAGCGGTGCTCTGTGCCGATATCGGCGGATCGTTCATCAAGTTCGGCCTCTCCCGCAAGCCGGGAGAGGTGGAGGAGCTTGCGCGCGTGCCTGTGCCGAAATCTGATTGGCGCGAGCTTGCCGAGGCCCTGCGAAGTCTGGCGAATGATTTGGATGCAAGCGGCGTCTTGCCGCTCGGCTTGTCAACAGCAGGACTGGTCGATCCGGTTACGGGCAAGGGGCTTTCGGCGAATATCCCGTGCCTGACGGGCCTGCCGATTGCCGAGGCGATTTCTCAAGCGACGGGGCGTTCGGTCTTTGCGGCAAACGATGCGGATTGCCTGACGCTGGCTGAGGCGAATGACGGTGTCGGGCGCGGTCATTCGATCGTGTTCTGCATCATCATCGGCACGGGGATCGGCGGCGGGATTGCCGTCGATGGCCGCATATTGCCGGGCGCCGGTGGCGTGACCGGCGAATGGGGGCATGGCCCGGCTCTGAATACGAGCGTCGAGATCGGCGCTCGGCTGGTTCACGTTCCGCGGTTTTCCTGCGGCTGCGGACAGTCGGGATGCGTCGATACGATCGGCGGGGCGCGGGGGATCGAGAAGTTGCACACGCTGTTTCACGGCGAAGAGCGCAGCAGCCATCGGATCATCGAGGACTGGCAGGCAGGAGAAACCAAGGCCGGCGAAACGATCGAGGCCTATCTGCAGCTTGTTGCCGATCCGCTGGCGGTCGCGATCAATACGGTCGGGCCGTCGATCGTGCCGGTTGGCGGCGGGCTTGCCTCGGCCGGGGCATTGATTGCAGCGCTGGACGAGGCGGTTCGGGCACGCATCCTGAACCGGTTGGATTGGCCACTGCTGGTGCCGGCGATCCGCCGCGAGGATGGCGGGCTTATCGGTGCAGCCGTGCTGGCACGCCAGGGAGTGGCCGATGCCCGTGCTGCTTGAAGTCTGTGTCGACAGTGCTGAAGGGCTGGAAGCCGCCGTTGCCGGTGGCGCGCAGCGGATCGAACTCTGCTCGGCACTAGATGTCGGCGGACTTACGCCGTCGAAAGGATTGATGGCGCTGGCTGCGAAAATGCCGGTGCCGGTCTATGCGATGATCCGGCCGAGGGCAGGGGATTTCATCTTCGATGCCGCCTCGCGGGATGTGATGCTGGCGGATATCGATACTGCGCGGAATAGCGGGCTCACGGGCGTCGTGCTTGGAGCAAGCCTTTCCGATGGTCGGCTGGATGTGGATCTGCTGACTTTGCTTGTGGAGCGGTCGCGCGGCATGGGACGGACGTTGCACCGTGCTTTCGATCTGGTGCCGGATGCGGATGAGGCGCTGGAGCAGGTAATCGGCCTCGGCTTCGAGCGCATTCTAACTTCAGGGTTCGCGGTCAAGGCGGCGGATGGGATGGGTGTGCTTCGCCAGCTTGCCGATCAGTCGGCCGGGCGAATTGCGATCATGGCCGGGAGCGGGATTACGCCTGCCAATGTGGCGCATATCGTTGCTGGAACCGGTGTTGCTGAGGTTCACGCTTCGTGTCGCCTGCCGGTGACTTTTGTCGATGAGGCGCTTGTCGGCTTCGGTTTTGTGGCCCGGCAGCAATACCGGACCAGCTCGGTGGTGGTGGGAGAGATGCGGGAGACGCTGGCGGCGCTTTGAGCGCGCGCCGCCAGAAACTGTTTAAACAGAAATACCGCCGCTCGTTTCGCCGATCATCTTCGTCAGGCTGCCGTCTGCCGGATAGAGCGGGATGAGGCAGGCCTGGAAGGCGTGGTAGATATCGCCCTTGCCGGGGAAGAGTGTATGAGCCGGGACGAGATCTTCCGTCAGTTCCTCGTGCCAGCCGCCGTTTTTGTGGTCGATGAAGCGGTTTGCAATGGTGCTCCAGATCAGGCGATAGCTGTCCTCGAAGAAGGGATCGTGCGGCAGATGCTGGTTGATGAAGTGAGCGGCACCTGCAGCCTCGCACATCGGCCACCAGAGCTTGTTGGGCTTGGCTGGCTTGTTATCCCAGTCGAGTGTGTAGAAGAAGCCACCCTTCTGCTTGTCCCACCCTAGTGACATGGCCTGAACGAACAGGTTCTTGGCGGCATCCGGCATCCAGGCGTGTTTCTTATCTCCGAGCGCCCAGAGTTGCAGTGTGAGGCGTGCCCATTCCAGTGCATGGCCGGGCGTGGTGCCGGCCGGGCGGAACATTTCGTCCGGGTGATAATAATCCTTGTTCAGGTTCCAGTTCGTGTCGAAATGTTCGCCGACACGGAAGCCGGTCGCGCCGGCAAGGCGGCGGATGATCAGGTCGGCAATGGCTTCCGCCTTGTCGAGATAATGCTGTTCGCCGGTTGCCTCATAGGCTGCCATCAGCGCTTCCGTGAGGTGCATGTTGGAGTTCTGGCCGCGATAGGTGCCGCCGTCGATCGGCCCCCAGTTTGCGGTGAATTCTTCGGCTATGGCGCCATGCTGCTTTTCCCAGAAGCGGGTTTCGAGCACTTCGGTAATATCCGCCAGCATCTTGTCGGCGAGAGGGTGCCCAACAACCTTGGCGGAGGAGGCGGCAAGCAGGACGAAGGCGTGGCCGTAACCTTGCTTGTTGGTGTCGGCGGGGCCGTCATCGTTCATGGACCAGACGTAACCACCGTTTTTCTGATCTCGATGACCGTTCCAGAGAAAATTCATGCCGTGGTCGATCAGGTCTCCGGCACCCGGGCGCCCGAGCATGTAGGCGATCGAATAGCAGTGGACCATGCGCGCCGAAGCGTGGATGCCGCGGATTGCATTGGCGTTTGGAAGCGGGCGGCCTTCGTCGTCCAGATCGTAGAAGCCGCCCTTGGGGTTGATGGCACGATATTGGAAGAAGTCCATCAGGCTCTCTGCCTGATCGAGCAGCCAGCGGCGATGATAGGTTAGATCGCTCCAGAATTTCGACGTCTGACCTGTATCGCTCATGCTTCTTCTCCCTTGTGCCTCAACACTTTACTTAAAGGCTATAGTCATTGCGGCCATAGCTGTCATCGGCGAATCTGGCATAAATCGGACCGTTGGCCGTTGCGACAAATCCGACAGCGATTGCGACGTATGTGCTGGACTTCACATAAAGGTATCTTTATATGATTATGGATATTGCCTTGATCTCTATCAGGAGTGTCTGCCTTGTTCGATGAACTGTTCGGTCCCGAAGGTGCTCGCCGTAATGGCGCAGAAATTCTGGAAGCTCTCAAAAAAGCCGCCAGTGAGCGCATTCTCGTGATCGACGGTGCCATGGGTACGCAGATCCAGGGGCTGGGTTACAACGAGGATCATTTTCGTGGTGAGCGCTTTATCGGCTGCGCCTGCCATCAGCAGGGCAATAACGACCTGCTGATCCTGACGCAGCCGCAGGCGATTGAGGACATCCATTATCGTTATGCGATGGCTGGTGCCGATATTCTCGAAACCAACACGTTTTCGTCTACACGTATTGCGCAGGCGGATTACGAGATGGAAGGCGCGGTTTATGACATGAACCGCGACGGTGCTCGACTCGCCCGCCGTGCTGCAATCCGCGCCGAAAAAGAAGATGGCCGTCGCCGTTTCGTCGCAGGCGCTATAGGCCCGACCAACCGCACCGCTTCGATTTCGCCCGACGTCAACAATCCCGGTTATCGCGCCGTGTCCTTCGATGATTTGCGTATCGCCTATGGCGAGCAGATCGACGGACTGATCGATGGCGGTGCCGACATCATCCTGATCGAGACGATCTTCGATACGCTGAACGCCAAGGCTGCGATCTTTGCCTGCGAAGAGCGTTTCGAGGCGAAGGGCGTGCATCTGCCGGTGATGATCTCCGGCACGATCACCGACCGTTCCGGCCGCACGCTGTCGGGGCAGACGCCTTCCGCCTTCTGGAACTCGGTCAACCATGCCAATCCATTCACCATCGGTCTGAACTGCGCGCTCGGCGCTGACGCGATGCGGCCGCATCTGCAGGAACTATCTGCCGTTTCCGATACGTTCATCTGCGCCTACCCGAATGCCGGCCTGCCGAACGAATTCGGCCAATATGACGAAACGCCGGAGATGATGGCGCGCCAGGTGGAGGGATTTGCCCGCGAAGGCCTCGTCAATGTGGTCGGCGGCTGCTGCGGCTCGACGCCGGACCATATTCGCGCAATTGCGGAAGCCGTGGCCAAATATCCGCCGCGGGCGCTTCCCGAACACGTGCCGTTCATGTCGCTGTCGGGGCTCGAGCCTTTTGTGCTGACCAAGGACATTCCCTTCGTCAACGTGGGCGAGCGCACCAACGTCACCGGCTCGGCGAAATTCCGCAAGTTGATCACCAATGCCGATTATACGGCAGCATTGGCTGTCGCGCGCGACCAGGTGGAAAACGGTGCGCAGGTCATCGACATCAATATGGATGAAGGCCTGATCGACTCGGAAAAGGCGATGGTCGAATTCATCAACCTGATCGCCGCAGAGCCGGATATCGCCCGTGTGCCGGTGATGATCGACTCGTCTAAATTCGAGATCATCGAGGCTGGCCTTAAATGCGTGCAGGGCAAGGCGATCGTCAACTCGATCTCGCTGAAGGAAGGCGAGGAGAAGTTTCTGGCGCATGCCAAAATCGTGCGCAACTATGGTGCTGCCGTCGTCGTCATGGCGTTCGACGAGACGGGGCAGGCGGACAGCTATGAGCGCAAGGTCGAGATCTGCACTCGCGCCTACAAGATCCTGACCGAACAGGCGGGTTTCCCGCCGGAAGACATCATTTTCGACCCGAACGTGTTTGCCGTCGCAACCGGTATCGAGGAGCACAACAATTACGGCGTCGACTTTATCGAGGCGACGCGGACTATCCGCGAAAGAATGCCGCTCGTGCATATCTCGGGCGGTGTCTCCAACCTGTCCTTCTCCTTCCGCGGCAACGAGCCGGTACGTGAGGCGATGCATGCCGTGTTCCTCTACCATGCCATTCAGGCAGGGATGGACATGGGCATCGTCAATGCCGGCCAGCTGGCGATTTACGAGAATATCGATCCGGAACTGCGCGAGGCCTGCGAGGACGTCGTACTGAACCGCCGTGCCGATGGCACCGAGCGGCTGCTTGAGGTCGCAGAGCGGTTCCGTGGCGGACCGGGCAAGGAAGCCAAGGTTCAGGATCTCGCCTGGCGCGAAAAGCCGGTCGAAGAGCGTCTGTCGCATGCTCTCGTGAACGGCATCACCGACTATATCGAGGCAGATACGGAAGAGGCCCGGCAAAAGGCGGAGCGTCCGCTGCATGTTATCGAAGGCCCATTGATGGCCGGTATGAACGTGGTCGGCGACCTGTTCGGTTCGGGCAAAATGTTCCTGCCGCAGGTGGTGAAATCGGCCCGCGTCATGAAGCAGGCGGTGGCCGTGCTGCTCCCGTACATGGAAGAAGAGAAACGCCTGAATGGCGGCGACGAGCGCAAGTCGGCCGGCAAGGTGCTGATGGCGACCGTCAAGGGTGACGTACATGACATCGGCAAGAACATCGTCGGCGTCGTGCTTGCCTGCAACAATTACGAGATCATCGATCTTGGCGTAATGGTGCCGGCGACGAAAATCCTCGAGACGGCCGTGGCCGAGAAGGTCGATATCATCGGGCTTTCCGGTCTGATCACGCCGTCGCTCGACGAGATGGTGCATGTGGCGGCCGAAATGGAACGCCAGGGTTTTGATGTTCCGCTTCTGATCGGCGGGGCGACGACCAGCCGCGTCCATACGGCAGTGAAGATTCATCCGCGTTACGAAAAGGGGCAGGCGATCTATGTGACCGATGCCAGCCGTGCGGTGGGTGTTGTATCGGCATTGCTGTCGGAAGAGCAGAAGCCGGCCTATGTCGAGGGCATCCGTGGCGAATATGCGAAAGTTGCCGAGGCGCATGCCCGCAATGAACGCGAGAAATTGCGCCTGCCGATTGCCCGTGCCCGTGCCAATGCGGAGAAGGTGGATTGGGCCGCCTATGAGCCTGTTAAGCCGCAGTTCACCGGCACAAAGGTGTTCGAGACCTATGATCTTGAGGAACTGGCACAGTATATCGACTGGACGCCGTTCTTCCAGACATGGGAGCTGAAGGGGCGTTATCCGGCGATCCTCGAGGACGAGAAGCAGGGCGAGGCAGCGCGTCAGCTGTGGAGCGATGCCCAGGCGATGCTGAAGAAGATCATCGCGGAAAAGTGGTTCCGTCCGCGGGCGGTCATTGGCTTCTGGCCGGCAAATTCGATCGGCGACGATATTCGCCTGTTTACCGACGAAAAACGCTCCGAGGACCTTGGTACTTTCTATACCCTGCGCCAGCAGCTTTCGAAGCGCGATGGCCGGCCGAATGTGGCGCTGTCGGATTTCGTGGCACCCGTCGATAGCGGCAAGGCGGATTATGTCGGTGGCTTTGTTGTCACTGCCGGCATCGAGGAAGTGGCGATCGCCGAGCGGTTCGAACGGGCAAATGACGATTATTCCTCGATCCTGGTCAAGGCGCTGGCAGACCGTTTTGCGGAGGCGTTCGCCGAACGCATGCACCAACGCGTCCGCAAGGAATTCTGGGGTTATGCTTCAGATGAGGCATTCAGTAACGACGAGCTGATTCACGAGGAATATGCGGGCATTCGTCCAGCACCCGGTTATCCGGCCCAGCCGGATCACACTGAAAAGGCTACCTTGTTCTCATTGCTCGATGCGACGAATGCGACCGGTGTTGAGCTTACTGAAAGCTATGCCATGTGGCCGGGTTCGTCGGTCTCGGGCATCTATATCGGCCATCCTGCCAGCTACTATTTTGGTGTCGCAAAGGTCGAGCGCGATCAGGTCGAAGATTATGCGTCGCGCAAGGGGATGGCGATTGAAGAGGTCGAGCGCTGGCTGGGACCGGTCTTGAACTATGTGCCCGGCGGTGCGGCTGCGGAAGCTGTTGAGGACGCCGCTTAACGGTTGAACAAAAAAGCGATTTGTCGGGAGGGCTCGATGAGCCTTCCGACATCTCTGTTGATTGATCGGCCAAATATGTTCCGTCAGCCATAACAGGCATGGTTGGTGCTGGTTTCGGCTATCGCCGGCACGTCTGCAGTTGTGGCTTTCTGCGCGTGGCTCATAAGCTTTCAGGCAGGGCTTTTTACTGTTGGCGCGTTTGCGCGCCTGAGCGCGGCCATGACGGGCAATTCGATCCTGATTGTGACCAGGTAGCAGATCGCTATTATGATGGGGGCCAGGATTGCCGCTTCCAGCAGGCCTCCCTGCGATTTTGTTATCATGACGAAAATACCGTTCAACCAGCAGAACAGTGGGTAGTGCAGAGTGTAGATCGGATACGAAAGTGTTCCGCTGAACGTGGCGGCTGCTTTCAGTCTTGACGGCAGCTGCTGTTTGGCGCCGAGGACGACAAGTATCGGTGATACGATAATCGTCCAGATCGTCGCATACCGACCCATCGGTATCGGCAGGATGACCAAAAGTGCAGTCATCAAAAGAAGCGCGACGAATAGTCTGCGACCCAAAACGCCAGGGTCCCAATCTTTGGTCAACAGATTGGCGGCCAGAATGCCGACGAAGAACGAGCATATTACCCGCGGGAAACCCAGCCAGAAATTCGCAGTCGTATCACCACCAAAGCCATAATAAAGGCAGGCGCCAGAAAGAGGAATTAGGATGGCGCAGGTGATCAGATAGAACCTTCGAGGGAGCGTGATTAGGAGGGCCGCCCAGGCTATATTCACGAAAATCTCGAAAAACAGCGAGAATTGTGGTCCATTCAAAGGGAATACCTGAGGGCCGCCGATAGAGACGGGCGCATCCATATAGGGCACGGAAATCAACGACAAACTGGCTGCTTCCAGTACCATGGAGATGGTTGGGGCGTCAGATGACAGAAATCCCTTTGCGACGAGATAGCTGGCACTCGCGAATGTCGCGAGCATGATCATTGGCCACAGTCGCAGCACCCTCACTCGCAGAAAGGGCAACAAGTCGGAGGAGGAACCTATTTTGTGCTGGTACGCCACGACCATTACGAAGCCGCTGAGGCAGAAGAAGAAATCGACGGCTATACCGGCATTGGGAAGTAGCCAGGGTATGTTCAACCAATGTGCTAAATGAAATAAAAGAACGCCAGTGGCGGCCATGAAACGCAATGCATCCAAGACTTCATAATGATTTCTCATGGAATTCTCGCGTCTTGCGGTGGTGCTTTTGTATTTTTATTTTATATTTCTATATTATTTTCGCGGTCAATTTAGATGAAGTATATTTTGAGTTTTTTCTGTTGATAATATTCACTGCAGGATGAGCGATCAGAACTTCGTATCTTCCAATGAAGCTGGACGTTATCTGAGCCAGTCATAGTCCAGCCGCGGCCTCTCTTGAGGACGGCGGTGCAGTAGTCTTTTCTGCCAGACTTGGTTTCCGATGATCACATAGAAAAAGCCGGAAAGTTTTGTTTTCCGGCTTTTCCTTTTCATATCGCATTCGGTTTTGCGATCAGGCTTTAGCCAACCGCGCTGTCAGTTCCTCGATGCCGGCTTCGGACTCGACCTTGTCGCCGTGCAGCATAAGGTAAATGCCGATACCGACCGTCAATGCCGCGATGAACAGCAGGTACCAGGCATGCGCCATAGGGTTGATGGCAAGCGCGGTGGTGACACCAATCGGAGTGAGGCCGCCGAATATGGCGTAGGACACGTTGTAGGAGAAGGACAGGCCTGTGAAACGGACGCGGGCCGGGAAAGCACGAACCATAACATAGGGCACTGCGCCAACCAGGCCTACCGCCAGACCCATGACCGCATAAAGCGCGAACATGAGGGTGATCGACGTGGCCGCGAAGCTGTAGAAGGCCCACGTGGCTGCTCCAAAGACGACACCGGCGATCGTGAAGAAACGCCCCGAACCAATGCGATCGACAATGCTGCCGGCCGCTGATGTGGCGAAGATCAAGAAGAGGGTGCCGAAGCTTGTGGCAGCAAGCGATTGCTGGGCGGTGTAGCCGTAGATTTTCTGCAGCAAGGTTGCTGTCATCAGGGTCGTGACGACGATTGCTGCCGACAGGATCCAGGTGAGCAGCATGGAGATGACGACGCCGCGCAGATGGTCACGCAGGACCGTCTTCAGCGGCAGTTCCGGAGCAAGCGCACGGCTGGCCTTCATCTCGGCGAAGATCGGCGTTTCCTGCAGCCAGCGACGCATCCAGACAGAGAGGAGGCCGAAAATGCCGCCGATGAAAAACGGAATGCGCCATGCGCCATCGGCGATCGCTTCCGGCGTGAAGACCGTGTTGATTACGGTTGCAATGGACGAGCCGAGCAGAATGCCGAATGAAAGACCTGATGTCAGAAAGCCGCAGGCAAAGCCGACACGGCGGAAGGGGACGTGTTCGGCCACGAAGGTCCATGCACCTGGAACCTCGCCGCCGATGGCTGCACCTTGCAGGATGCGCATCAACACGAGAAGGATGGGGGCGAGGACGCCGATCGTCGCATAGGTCGGCATGACAGCCATGCCGAGCGTCGACAGCGCCATCAAGAGGATCGAAAAGGCAAAGACCTTTTTGCGGCCGAACATGTCGCCGAAATGGGCAAGCACGATGCCGCCGAGCGGGCGAACGAGATAACCGGCTGCGAAAATACCGAAGGTCTGGATCAGCACCAGCCATTCCGGCATGTCCGGCGGAAAGAACAGTTTGCCGATCACCGTCGCGAAAAAGACGAAGATGATGAAATCATAGAATTCCAGGGCGCCGCCGAGGGCCGCGAGGCCGAGGGTTCTGAAATCCTGAGAGGTAAGACGGCGCGGTGCGGCTCTCGAAGGAGCCGATGAGGTAATCGAAGACATTGTATTCAACTGAAGGTACGGGGTGGGCTCCCGCTCAGGGAGATAGCGCCAACCGGAATGCGGCATGGGAGGCCGCATATCAAGGTTCAAAGGCCGTTTTTCCGGTCATTCCACTAGTATGGCGATGCAGTTTGGCAACAGGACTGATGCCGCCAACGAGCGCCGTTGATCAGTCCTTGATCAATAACAGGTCGCTTGCCGCAAAGCGCAGGGTGACGGTTTCGCCCGGCTGCGGAAGGACCTTGTCCGGGGCGTTGAACATGTCGAAGGAAATCTGGTTGCCCCCGACGCCGAATTTCGTGCGAACGACCGAACCGAGGAAGTGAGACGAGACGACTGTTCCTGTGAGGGCGGTATCGCCTTTGGCGCTTTCTGCCAACGAACCCGCTTCCGGCCGCAGGGCGACGGAGACTTTTTCTCCAGATTTCAGAGCGCCGATAGGCTCGCGTAGAGTGATGACGTTTTCGCCGATACGGATCGTATTGGCAGCCGGGTCGGCTACTGCCGCGTCGATGATATTGAGCGTGCCGACGAATGAGGCGACGAAACGTGTGGAGGGGCGATTGTAGATATCCGATGGCGTGCCGATCTGATCGGCACGGCCGGCATTCATGACGACGATACGATCGGATATGGACAATGCCTCTTCCTGATCGTGCGTGACGAAGACGGTGGTGATGCCAAGCTGGCGCTGAATCTGGCGGATTTCTTCGCGCAGCGATACGCGGATTTTTGCGTCAAGCGCAGAAAGCGGTTCGTCGAGCAGCAAAACCTGGGGTTTGGGAGCCAGCGCCCGCGCAAGGGCCACGCGTTGCTGCTGGCCTCCAGACATCTGATAGGGGTAGCGGTCGGCAAGGTGCTCAAGATGGATGAGCTTCAACATCTCCTTCACCCGCGCCTCTATCTCAGCCTTCGGCTGGCCTGCGACCTTGAGGCCGAAGGCGACGTTGTCGAAAACATTCATGTTGGGGAAGAGCGCGTAAGCCTGGAAAACCATGCCGATATTGCGCTGGCTGGTTTTCAGGCCCGACTGGTTCTTGCCGTTGATGGTTATCGTGCCGTCGCTCGGGGTTTCGAAACCGGCGATCATTCTGAGGATCGTCGTTTTGCCGCAGCCGGACGGGCCGAGAAAGGAGATGAATTCTCCCTTGTCGATCGACATGTTGAAATCCTTGACGACCTGGGTCTGGCCGAAACTCTTCTTGAGACTGTCGAGGACGAGGAAGGACATGGGCGGAATTCCTTAGGCGCGGCGGGCCGGCGCCATCTTGCTGATACGGGAGACGAGCTGAATGAGGCCCATGGAAAGCCAGGTCATGGCGAAGGCGATGACGGCGAGCGCGGACGGCTCGTAAGCCTTGTTGGCGCCGACGAGCTGCAGATATGGACCGAAGGCCGGGCGATTGAGGAGAGCTGCCATGGTGAACTCGCCCATGACGATCGCAAACGTGATGAATGCGCCCGACAGGACACCCGACATGACATTCGGGAAAATGCAGCGGAACAATATGGTTGGCCATTTTGCGCCGAGAATTTCGGCGGCCTCGGTCAGGGTGCGCACGTCGATCGTGCGCATCGCGGTGTCGACCGAGCGATACATGTAGGGCAGCGACAGGGTGATGTAGGACATTACAAGAAGCACGTTGGTGCCGAATGTCGACCCGGTGAACGGGATGTAGGACGAGGAATTGTAGAGGCGCAAGTAACCGAAGACGATGACGATCGCCGGAATGACGAGAGGCATGAGGGTGACAAACTCGACCACCGGGCGCATCTGCGGCAAGCGAAGACGGACCCAATAGGCCGTCGGTACAACAAGCAGCATGCCGAAGGCTATGGTGAACAGCGCCATCAGAATGGAAAAGCCGAAGGTCTGCTGAAACTGGACATCGGAAAAGACCGATCCATAGGCGTCGAAGGAATATTCACCGCGACGCATGCGCAACGAGAATTCAAATGTACCGAGCAGCGGAACGAAAAAGTAGATCACCCCGATAGCGATAGCGAGCCAGGCGAAGAATTTCGTCATCTTCATCTCTGTCGCCCTCACTTCTGCCAGCGTTCGGCGCGCATGCGCAGCCAGATATAGAGAATGTTCGACAGGCCGGTGATGACGATCATGCCAAGCGCCAGCGCATAACCCAGGTTCGGGTTATGCAACACGTCGCCGCGGATCTGCGCATAAAGAAGGATAGGCACGATATTGAGAGAGGAGCCGGTCAATGCATAGGCGGTGGCAATGGCACCGAAAGCATTGGCGAAGAGAAGCAGGCTGGTGCCGAGCAGGCTTGGCCAGAGGATCGGGAAGGCGACCATCCGCCAGTATTGCCAGGTTGACGCGCCGAGAATTTCGGAGGCCTCGCGCCACTCCTTCTTCAGGCCGTCGAGAGCCGGGGTCAGGATCAGAACCATCAGCGGGATCTGGAAGAACATGTAGGTGACGGTCAAACCGACGAAGGACAGGAGATTGAAACCGGTCGAATACAGATTGAAGCCGAACCAGTCGCGCAGGAATACCGTGACGAGGCCGGTGCGGCCGAGCGTGGCAATGAAGGCAAAAGCAAGCGGCACGCCGGCAAAATTCGAGGCGACGCCGGAAAATGTCAAAAGGCCGGAGCGAATCCAGGAGGGCAGGCCGCCGAGCACGATTGCCCAGGCGAGGAAAAAGCCGATCAGCGCGCCGCCGAGCGAAGAGGCAAACGAGACCTTGATCGAAATCCAGTAGGCCGAGAGGATTGTCGGTGTGAAAAGGTCAGCGATATTCTTGAAGGTGAACTGACCGTCCGGCGTGAAAAAAGCTCCCATCACGAGATAAAGCGTCGGAACGATCAGAAACATCAGCGCGAAAATCATGAACGGCGCGATGCCGAGCCAATCGATGACGGTGCGTCTGTCGATGAAGGACGATGATGCCGTTGTCATGAAATAGCGCTTCTGTGGGAGACGAAAGAAAGCCTCCCCGCCGACAGACGGGGAGGCGAGATGCATTACTGAACGTTGGCGCCGACGACCGAATCCCACTTGGTGGTGATGGCGGTCTTGCCTGCGGCCTGTTCGTCGAGAGTCGGGAACTTGGCCTTCTCGTAAGCTGCTGCCGGCGGCAGTGCGTCGAGCATTTCCTTCGGGATCTTGTTGTTCTTCGCAAGATCGTTGAAGCGGATCGGGTGGCAATATCCCTTCAGATAACCGAGCTGGCCTTCGTCGGAATAGATATATTCCATCCACAGCTTGGCTGCGTTCGGGTGCGGTGCGAAGGCCGAGATTGCCTGGACATATACGCCGGCGACAACACCGGTCTCCGGAACGACGACTTCGAGCGGCGGGTTGCCCTTCAGCGTGTCGCGCCAGGAGAGGCCGTTATAGTCCCAGGCGATGACGATCGGGGTGGAGCCCTGAGCGAGCGAGGCGGACTTGCCGATGACAGGCACGAAATTGCCAGCCTTGTTGATCTCCGAGAACAGCTTCAGGCCGGCTTCGCCAGCCTTGGTGGCATCGGTTTCGCCGCCGGCAAGACCGGCTGCGTAGACGGCCTGTACGGCCTGGTTGGAGCCGCGCGGGTCACCTGCGAGCGCAACCGAATTGGCATAGTCGGACTTGGTGAGGTCCTTCCAGTCCTTCGGGACTTCCTTGACGATGTCGGTGTTCACGACGAAGGAGAGAACGCCGTAATAGTCGCCATACCAGTGGCCGTCGGCATCCTTTGCGTCAGCCGGGATAGAATCCCAGGTGGAGACCTTGTAGGGCTGGATCAGGCCTTCGGCCTTGGAAGATGGGCCGAAGGAGAGGCCGACGTCGATGACGTCAGGCGCCTGCGGACCGGTATTGCCCTTGTTGGCCTTGATCGCTTCGATTTCGTCGCCAGAGCTTGCGTCCGGGTTCAGTTCGTTGACTTCGATGCCGTACTTCTTCTTGAAGCCGGCAATGATGTCACCGTAACCGCACCAGCTGTGGGGTAGCGCAATGGTCGTCAGCGAACCTTCCTTCTTGGCGGCTGCGATCAGTTCGGCGCTCGGCTCGGCAAAAGCGAAGCTTGTGGATGCGACGACTGCGGCGGTCGTCAGCGAAAGCAGGCGATGAGCGTTCTTGAGCACGGATGTCCTCCTGAGGTTTGATCGTGTCGGCGGCAACTCGTAGTGCGGTATCGTGAACTGTATGTGACAGTCGATTGCCGGATCATCAGGCCATAAGCTCCAGCTTTCAAAGCATTTTTTTCGCGATCGTCAAAAACGGCGGGGCTGCGGCTGTGGATAACCGGGTCGGGACGTCGTGGATGGAACACGTAAGGCGCAATTTGGCCAGATGCAGGATGAAGTTCCATTTGACGACAACTTGAAAGTGAAGAATGATTGCATCAATCTTTCGTTTACGGTGTCCGGTGGTCCTCTGAATGGCCGCGTCTGCCTCGTGATTTCGGAGGATGATGCATTTCAACAGATCGGTCGAGGGATCGCGACTGGTCTGAAACACGGTAGGGCCATCTGGCAATAACCGAACAAGATCCTCCTGGGAGTCGTCAAAGCTGTGCGGTCCGGACACCGAAATATCGGGTCTTGACGGTCTATGGGCATATCCGGCCGCTGGGGCAGGAGCCCTTTGCTTTGAGCAGGAGAAGGGGAATGGAAAGTTCATCTGCTGGCGTCAGCTACAAGAAGGCTGATGCATCCTATTTCGATAAGCGCGGTCTGTCGCGTTATGCCGGTGTCTGGTCGCTTTGGGCGCTCGGGGTCGGTGCTGTTATTTCCGGGCATTTCTCGGGCTGGAACTTCGGTTTTGCGACCGGCGGCTGGGGTGGCATGCTGGTGGCAGGCATGATCATCGCGGTCATGTATCTCGGCCTGACATTTTCGATCGCGGAAATGAGCCCGGCGCTGCCGCATACTGGGGCGGCCTACTCCTTTGCCCGCACTGCGATGGGGCCGTGGGGCGGATTTCTCACCGGCCTTTGTGAAAACGTTGAATATGTGCTGACGCCGGCGGTCATTGTCACCTTCATCACGGCTTATGTGAACTCGATCCTTGGTCTCGATCCAGCCTATTCACCGCTTCTGTGGATATTGTTCTATGGCGTATTCCTGGCGCTGAATGTTTTCGGCCTGGAACTTTCGTTCAAGGTAACATTGGTTATCACGCTGATTTCTCTGGCTGTGCTGGTGTTCTTCTGGATTAGCGCCATTCCGAACATGGATTTCTCCCGTTGGGCGCTGAATATCGGTGTTGGACCGGATGGCTCGGCGATCGAATTGCCCGAAGGTAACGGCGACTGGTTCCCATTCGGTTTTTCGGGTGTTCTTGCGACGCTGCCCTTTGCCGTGTGGCTGTTTCTTGCCATCGAGCAACTGCCGCTGGCGGCGGAAGAGTCCGTCGATCCGAAGCGTGACATGCCCAAGGGGATCATTCTCGGCATTATTACCCTGATGGTCTCGGCCTTCATGATCGTGCTTCTCAATCCGTCATTGCCGGGTGTCGGGGCCTTCCATCTGGGTTCGGCGCTCGAGCCGCTGCTTGATGGCTTCAAGGCCGTTTATGGTGACAGCGGTGTCGTCATCCTCGGGCTCGTGGCGCTGACCGGCCTGATCGCCAGCTTCCACACGATCCTCTACGCGCAAGGCCGGCAAATCTATTCGCTTTCGCGTGCCGGTTATTTCCCGACTGCGCTCTCAGTTACTCATCCAGTCTACAAAACGCCCTATGTGGCGATGATGGCCGGTGCTGCCGTTGGGCTTGCAGTCATGTTGGTCATCTGGTTCGCGCTGGGCGCGGAGCAGGGCGGGACGGTGATCGGCGCAGTGCTCCTGAACATGGCCGTTTTCGGAGCGATGTTCTCCTACATCATGCAGGGGATCTCCTTCATCATCCTGCGCAAGAAGTTGCCGAATATCGAGCGGCCGTTCCGCTCGCCGCTTGGCATCCCCGGTGCTGCTCTGACAATCGGTATTGCCGTCGTCACGCTGATCTATCAGGTCCAGGATCCGAATTTCTTCAAGGGTGTGGTCTGGGTCGTCGTGTGGTTCGCCGTGGCGATCGCCTATTTCGCCATCGTCGGTCGCCATCGGCTGATTCTCTCCCCGGAGGAAGAGTTTGCCATGGGGCACAAGGAGGCGGCGTCGCTCGCCTGATCAGGAAGGGCAAGAAAACGGGGCGATCGCTGTTTGGTGTCGCCCCGTTGATACCCGAATGCATCAGTTTACGGTGATGCAGCCGTGTCAGGCTGCGAATTAACTGCTGATTAACCATCTTTGGAAAAGATGTAGCTGAGAAGGCCCCATGCTTCGGGGATGCCAGCAGAGCGATGCGGCTCGTCACCTCCAAGGAATGGAAAATGCCAGTCATATCTTTCGCCAATGCCAAGGGCGGAGCCGGGAAAACGACCGCAGCGCTGCTGCTGGCGACCGAGCTTGCCCATCAGGGATTTCGTATCACGATCATAGATGCCGATCCGCAGCGCTGGATCAGCCAGTGGCAGGAGACCTCCGGTGAGGTCCGCAATATCGAGGTGATCTCGGAGGTTACCGTTGCGTCACTTCACTGCCACTTGCGGGAAATGGCCTCCGCTACCGACTATTTCATCATCGACCTTGCAGGCGCGCGCGATGCGTTGGTGACAACGGCGCTCGGGCTTTCTGACCATGTGTTTATCCCGGTGCAGGGTTCGGCGATGGATGCCAAGGGGGCTGCGCAAATCCTCGACCTTCTGGCGATGATGAAGGAGAAGGGCAGGCTGGATATTGCGCATTCGGTCGTATTGACGCGAGTAACGTCGATGGTCACGACCAAGGCGCTGCTTGCCATCAAAGGCTTGCTGGCGGCCAAGGGTGTGAATGTGCTTACAACGCCGATCGGCGAGCGGACCGCTTTCAAGGAGTTGTTTGAGAGCGGCGGTACGCTTTACAGCATGGATCCGTCGAAGGTCAGCAATGTCGAAAAGGCGAAGGATAACGTTCGCGCCTATGCATCTGAAGTTCTGCGGCTGATGCCGACCAGAATGACCCGCACTGCAGTCGCTCAGCTGATCGGGCTCGGCCGGGGCGTCGCCTGATACATCTCCATACACTCTCTGATATGAATATGGCCGGCGAAAGCCGGCCATTGTCGTTCGGGACGTTTGTATGCCTTGGTCTGTTTATTCGACGAACTGGACTGTCGTTCCCGGCTTGACCATCTTTGCAAGCTCGGTCGCATCCCAATTGGTGAGGCGCACGCAGCCGTGGCTGTTGGTCTTGCCGATCTTCGACGGTTCCGGCGTGCCGTGAATGCCGTAAGTGGGCTTGGAAAGTGCAATCCAGACCGTACCGACCGGACCATTCGGACCCGGCGGGATCTGCAGGATCTGAGTGTTGTTGCCCTGGGTGAAGTTGATCTTCGGATTGTAGGTATATCCCGGATCAAGCGCGATACGCTGCACCGTATGGTCGCCTGATGGCGACGGCGTGTCCGAAGATCCGATAGTTGCCGGATAGGCGGCGATCAGATTGCCGTCGGCACCATAAGCGAAGACCTGCTTGCGCCCCTTGTCGGCGATGATGCGCGTCACCTGACCTGTCTTCGGCTGGCCAGGATTGATGACCTTGACGATCGTGCCGGGGATGGTGAAGTCGGCGTTCGGGTTGAGGGCCTTCAGATACCCTTCGTCCATATGAAACTGTTCAGCCAGCTTTTCCGTAACCGAGGTAAATGACATGGCTGGCAGCGCGGCCTTATGGGCGTAGTCTTCCGGAATGGCGGCGACGTATGGACCTGCAGCGTCCGATGCGGTGATCGTATAGTCGACGATCGGCAGTCCACCCGAATAGGTGAGGCGCTGCATGATATCCTCGGAATTGTTAGGATCGAGCGTTTCGCCCGTCATTTCCTGCCAGGCTGCAATCGCCTTGTTGACGTTATCGCCAAGGTGGCCGTCGATAACGCCGGGCGAAATGCCTTCGCGGTCGAGAAATACCTGCAGCGCCGCGATCTCGGCCTGCGGTTTTTTCGTGACCGTGATGACCGGCTTGTTCGGGTGCAGATTATCTGCCGGTGGCATGCTCTGGTTCGGCTCAAGCGATGCTTCTTCCGAATAGCCCTGATCGATGCCCGGCAATTCCTGCTGCTCGAGCGGCATGCGGGTGACTGAGCCGCCGATGGAGCCGGTTACCGATCCCGGCTCTTCCGGGCGATATTGACGATAATCCTGGTATCCGCCCTGATTGTCGTAACGCGAGGTATTGGCTCCTGCCTGACGGCGATTATCATAACCTCGCGGTGCAGGCGGATACTCCTCATAACGCTGCCGATTGCCACCCTGACGCATTTCCGTGGCGATGATATTGCCGTAACGGTCGAGATAGACCCGCCGGCCTGCGCCGTCGCGACTGAGATACATGTCCCGCTGGTTGGGCATGTAGTCGAGGATCGCGCCATCGGGTGCGACCAGAACGGGTCTGTCGGAATATTGCGCGTAACGCGACTGCGCTGCCGCAGGAACGACCGAGATCGCCAGAGCCGCAAGGCTGATGCTGAAAAGGACGGAGCGCTTCACGTTCTCACCGATTATACTGTTGCACATTCATGTAATCGGGAATGTGGGTGCTTGGTTCCCGTTTGCTATGTGCATTGACTGACAAGCTAATTTTGACGCTTGTATGGAAAAATCCCAGTTTGCAATGAATGAATCATTAAATTCCGCTCACCTTGGGTAAACGCGTTGTGAGCATCAGGAGGAAATGTGGATGAAAACCTTTACGGCGGCCCTCGGACCGAAGCTTGAGCTCGACGAGAGCTCTGTTCTGGATATCGGAAAATGCTTTGTTCACGACACTGATATCGCTCCCGGCCGTGCGATCCCCGACGATGGTGATTCGCGTATCGACCATTCGCTGGAAGGGTTTCTGTTTACGTGCGGGCCGGACCATATCCGCCATCCGGAAGCGATTGCCGGCGACGCGGATGGCCGGAAATATCCGCTGCATGGTTCCTATTCTTCCCACCCGGCCGAGATTCTGTTCTGGGATATGCAGGGGGAGGAGGCCGAATGTCGTGCCCGTGTGGCCGTTAAAACGGCGGATGGCGGCGAGGCGCTGCTCGAACGTCATTGGAGGATCGATGGCGCAACCGGCGAAGTCTGCCTGCAGGACAAGGTGACCAATACCGGAACCAAGCCGATGGCGCGAGTGCATATGTACCACATGAATATCGGCGCATGGCTGTTCGATGATGGCGTGCACCTGACCGGCGCCATGCTGGACGGCGGCCAGCTGCGCTGGGATTTCGGACCTGAACCGGGCAGCGTGTTTTGCGTGCCGGCAAACCGTGAGGGCGATGAGTGGGCGGAAGTGGCGCTTGGCCCTATCGCGTCGCTCGGTGGCTCGACATTGAAGGTGCGCTTCAAGACCGACGGCCTGCCTTATCTGCAGGTGTGGAGAAACCAGAAGTCGCCGGCGCATGTGCTTGGAATTGAACCGGTATCGCATCGAATGGCGGGCCGCGAGGAACTGGCCAAGACAGGCGAGTTGCAATGGCTTCAGCCCGGCGAGAGCGCAGACTATGCGCTGCGCTTCGCCTTCGTCTGAGATGCGACTATGTGCCGTTGACGCTCGTCAAGCCACCGCGTAATGCTGGCGCCACAAAAATGGAGGTTGCCCATGGATATCCGCCAGATCAACGACGAGTATTCCGTCTCCGGTCAGATCACCGTTGAGGAACTGGACGAGGTAAAGGCGCTCGGCTTCAAGTCTCTCGTCTGCAATCGTCCTGACGAGGAAGAGCCCGGTCAGCCGCATTATGCGGAAATCGAAGCTCGCGCGAAGGAACTCGGCCTCGAAATCCGTCACATTCCGGTCGGCCGCATGGGCCTGACGCCGGAGGGCGTGACCGAGATGGCCGATGCGCTGGAAGATTTTCAAAAGCCGATGCTCGGCTTTTGCCGGTCCGGCGCGCGCTCGACCGCCATCTACGAACAGGCCCAGCGTTTCAAGGGCTGACCCGTTTTTCGCGCGCGGTGTGACCTTCACTCCGCGCTTTTTCCAAGCTCAGCATTCAGGAGCATTCCCATGAGCATCAAGCGCATCGAGCCCGGCGCCCGCATGAGCGGCGCGGTCGTACACGGCAACACCGTTTATCTCGCCGGCCAGGTTGGCGAAGGCGAAACCGTTACCGACCAGTGCAAGGACGCGCTGGCTGAAGTCGATCGTCTGCTGGCCGCGAGCGGCTCCGACAAGTCGAAGATCCTGCAGACGATCATCTATCTCTCCGACATGTCGACCTTCGGCGAAATGAATGCCGTCTGGGAAGCCTGGATTGATCCGGCCAACCCGCCGGCCCGCGCCACGAGCGAAGCTGCTCTGGCCGCTCCGAAGTACAAGGTCGAGTTCATCGTAACCGCTGCAATCTGATAAAGAGCGCCACGGATGCTGAAAGTACCTCTGCTTACGATTTGCATCGCCAGTAGCCTGCTGGCATCCGTGGCGCACTCTCAAACTCTGCCTTCCGTGCCCCAGGGTTCGGAACTGGATGTTGCCGCTCAAGCCATGATTTATGCGCGGGCTTGCGATATTCGCTACAAGCGTCCGTCGATGGTGTGGGATTCGAAGTCGCTGTTTCTGAAATATGCGCGCGGGACGTCATCCAATCCGCAGGCGGAAACGGAGAAAGCCTTCAAGGCTGCCCAGCGAACAGCAACGCGGGCCTATGCATTGTCCGACAAGCAGATCACTGTCGATTTTTGTACGCGGTTGTCCGCCGTCTTCAAGCGCGAACTCGGCCTCTGATTGCCGACCGCTCGGTAATCGAGCAAGCTCTCTTTATCCCAGAAAATGAAAAAGGGGCCGGAAGATCCAGCCCCTTTTCGTGTATCTGTTAATCATGCTTCGCCCGGCGTCATGCCGAAAAGATAAAAGGCTGCAAGAGCGATTGCGATGAGGAAGATGACGGCCACGAAGGTCGACATGCCTCCCAGTGCTTTTCGTTTTGTTTCATTTGCCATGCCGCATCAACGACATGAACAGACTTTGGTTCCTGACTTTTTGAGCAAATGCTCAAATCTGGGCCTTAGGCTTTGTTGCGGATCTGAGTCAGTGTTTTCGCTGGCGTAATTGCTTCCGGATCGAGCCGGACCTCAATGATTGCCGCTTTGCCGCTTTCACGGGCGCGCAGATAGGCCGGTCCGAAATCCTCTGTCCTTTCGACCAGTTCGCCATGGCCGCCGAAGGCTTTGGCGTAGGCGACGAAATTCGGATTGACCAGATCTGTGCCGCTGACGCGGCCCGGATATTCCCGCTCCTGGTGCATACGGATCGTGCCATAGATGCCGTTATTGACCAGCACGGTGATGATCGGCAGTCCATAGCGGACGGCGGTGATGAACTCCTGCCCATGCATCATGAAGCAGCCATCACCGGCAAAGCAGACGACTTCGCGCTCGGGAAACAGCTGTTTGGCGGCGACCGCTGCCGGCAGGCCATAGCCCATGGAGCCGGAGGTCGGAGCGGACTGGGTGTTGTATTTCTGGAAGCGATGGAAGCGGTGCAGCCAGGTGGCATAGTTTCCTGCGCCATTTGTGAAGATCGCATCGTCGGGGACGTTATCTTCAATCCAGGACATGATCGGCCCCATATGGACCTCGCCGGGACCGGTCTCCGGCGGCGTCGACCATTTGAGATAGGCGTCGTGCATGGCCGACTTTCGCTCGGCCCAAAGCGGCAGGGCCGGAGGTTCGAGGTCCTTGATCGCCGAGACAAATTCTGCCGGGCCGGCGCAGATTGCAAGGTCCGGGCGATACATGCGGCCGATCTCTTCCGGATCAGGGAAGACATGGACGAGCTTTTGGCTCGGGTAGGGAATATCGATCAGCGTGTAGCTGGATGACGGCATTTCCGACATGCGGCTGCCGATCAGGATGAGGAGGTCGCTGTCCTTGACCTCCTTGGCCAGGGACGGATTGATGCCGATGCCGACGTCGCCCGCATAGGAGGGATGAAGGTGGTCGAACAGCATCTGGCGGCGGAAGGAGCAGCCGACCGGCAGCTTGAAGCGGCTGGCGAATTCCTGGAAATCCGCCACTGCCTGCTCATTCCAGCGTGTACCGCCGAGGATGACCATCGGGCGCTGGGATGCTTTCAACAGTTTCTCGAACTCGTCGATCTGCTGTTTTCCGGGATGGCTTTCGACACGCGTATAGGAGCGAGCCTGCGGTGCCTCGACCTCTTCGACCAGCATGTCTTCCGGCAGCGTCAGCACCACCGGACCGGGGCGGCCGGACGTAGCGACGGAAAAAGCGCGGGTGACGAATTCCGGAATGCGGCGGGCATCATCGATCTCGCCGACCCATTTGGCGAATTCGGTGAAGGCACGTCGATATTCAACTTCCTGGAAGGCTTCGCGCTCCTTCATGTCGCGGCCGATCTGGCCGACGAAGAGGATCACGGGGATCGAATCCTGCTTGGCGACATGCAGGCCGGCAGAGGCGTTGGTGGCGCCGGGGCCTCTCGTCACCATGCAGATGCCCGGTTCGCCCGAAAGCCTGCCCCAAGTGTCGGCCATCATTGCTGCGCCGCCTTCCTGGCGGCAGACGAGGACGTCGATACCGCTCTCATAAAGCGCATCGAGCACGGCGAGGTAGCTTTCGCCTGGCACACAGGAAACCCGTTTGACGCCGTTCGCCTTCAGCGCCTCGACGATCAGCTGGCCGCCGGTCCTTTTGGTGGTTTCCCCGTTTCTTTCCATTGACTGCTTTCCTCCTCGATTGCATTCAGTTCTGCCAGAATTTCATCCGTATGCTCGCCAACCTTGGGGCTCGGACGGTGATAGGCAAGCGGTGTCTCGGACAACACGATCGGGCTCCTCACGCCCGGAATGATCGTGCCATCAGCCGCTTCGAGATCGATGCGCAGACCGCGCGCCTTGACCTGCGGGTCTTCGAACATTTCTCCGATCGAGTTGATCGGGCCGACCGGTACGGCATTCTCGCCGCAGGCGGCCAGAAGATCGGCCTTGGACCATTTCGTCGTCTCGGCGGTGAGCAGGCTGCGAACCTCGATGCGGTGGGCGACGCGGGCCTTGTTGGTTGCGTAGCGCTCGTCATCGGCCACATGCTCGATGCCGAGAATGCGGCAGAAGCGGCGGAACTGGCCGTCATTGCCGACTGCGAGGATGATGTGGCCGTCGTGGACTGGGATTACCTCGTAGGGCGATATGTTCGGGTGGGCATTGCCGAGTTTCACCGGCGGGATGCCGGAAATCAGGTAGTTCATGTTCTGGTTGGCGAGAACCGAGGACATGACATCAAGCAGGGCCATGTCCACCTGTTGGCCTTCCCCGGTTTTCATCGCATGGATCAGCGCGCCCTGAATGGCGGTGACGGCATAGATGCCGGTAAAGATGTCGGCGATTGCGACGCCAGCCTTCATTGGCTGGCCGTCCGGTTCGCCGGTGATCGACATGAAGCCGGACATGCCCTGGACAATGTAATCGTAGCCGGCAAGGCTGGCATAGGGGCCGTCCTGACCGAAGCCGGTAATCGAGCAGTAGACGAGTTTCGGATTGACCTTCTTCAGGCTCTCGTAATCAAGGCCGTATTTCTTCAGTCCGCCGAGCTTGAAGTTTTCGATCAGGACATCGGACTGCGCGGCGAGGCGGCGGATGATCGCCTGTCCTTCTTCCGTCTTCAGGTCTACGGCGATCGAGCGCTTGCCGCGATTGGTGGAATGGTAATAGGCGGCTGACAGGTTTTCGCCATCGGCGCTTTCGACGAACGGAGGTCCCCAGACGCGGGTATCGTCGCCGCCTTCCGGGTTTTCGACCTTGATGACGTCCGCCCCCATATCCGCCAGCATCTGGCCTGCCCAGGGGCCGGCAAGGACGCGGGCGAGTTCGAGGACGCGGATGCCGGCAAGCGGCGGCTTTTTGGAGGCGATGTCCATGGTCAGGGGGCTACCGATGTCGTTTCGCTTGTGGTGACGGGTCTGATCGAGGCGACGCGGCGTTCGCGCCAGATGATGTAGAGGCCGGAGCCGATGATGATCGAGATACCGAGCCATTTGATCGGATCCGGAAAATCACCGAAGACCAGCCAGCCGAAAAGTGTGGCAGAGACAATCTCGAAATACTGGATCGGGGCGAGCACGGAGGCGGGGGCGGCCCGATAGGCGTAAACGCTCAGCAGACCAGAAAGGGCGGCGAAAACGCCAACGCCAGCCATCCACATGAAGGTGGTGATGCCGGGCAGCGAGGGTGCAAGGAAGCCGATATCGGCAGCGTCTCCGACGAAAAGCAGGACGGCGCAGATCGGGATACCCCAGAGCGCCATCTGGAACTGCATCGCGAAGGGTTCCTCCCGATGCGCCAATGCGCGTGTCATCATGGCAAAGATGGCGACGCAGAAGGCGGTGACGACCGGCAGGAGTGCGACATAACCAATCTCCTGAAAGCTCGGGCGAATGACGATCATTGCGCCTATGAACCCGACGCCACAGGCGGTGTAACGGCGCCAACCCACGGTTTCTTTCAGGAAGATGCTCGACAGGATGGTGAGAATGATAGGCTCGACAAAGAAGATCGCGATCGCGTCTGCGACCGGCATGACTGCCAGCGTGGCGACGAAGCAGACCATGGATATGGTGATCACTCCGGCCCGGATCGCGTGATAAAAACTCATGCGCCAGGAAAAGGAGCGCCACGACCCTGCCCAGAGCACGAATGGTAGCATGCACAGGCCTTGAAAGACGAAGCGGGCCGCGGTGATCATGGTCGGGGAGGCGGTGGTGGTCGCAAGCTTGGAAAACACGTCGATCAGCGGCGCGACCAACATGGCCAGGATCATCAGGCCGAGGCCGGTGGTGATGCTGGCGGTGTGCGCTATTGGGCGTGACATGGCAGGTGATGCACTCATGATTTCGATATAATGGACTGCGACATTCTGCGCACATGAAGAAAAGTCATGAACTCATTCCGCAGCTGTTCTGATTGGCTGGATTATACGGGTAGCCCAATCGGCAAATTCGGCCGTGGCTTCGGTGCGCATCGTGTCGTTGAGAGTTTCGTGGCGGGCATTGGGCCAAAAGCGCGTCATGACATTGTTGAAGCCATGTTTGCGTAGGTGACCTGAAAGCCAAAGGATGGCCCGGCCTTTATCTGTTGCGGGATCCTCTCCGCCACCGAGCAGATGAATGGGCAGGTCTTTTGGCAACCGATCGACGAGTTTCGGGGCGCGGAAGGTCATCTCGAAAAGGTCGAGCCAGAGCGAGACGCTGGCGTCGAAACCGCAGAGCGGATCGGCGACATAGGCGTCGACTTCCGCCGGATCGTGGCTCAGCCAGTCGAAGGCCGTGCGGTGGCCGGGGATGCTGTCACCCCATGCGCCGAAGGTGAGGCGAGGGAGCATGCCGCTCGGCGTGTCCGATCCTTTTAGCGCGCGCTCTGCAAGTAGAAGCCCTTGAGCAGCGCGGCCGGCCATGCCCGGATTGAAGTTGGAATTCCAGATGGCGATACCGGCGAAATCGCGAGGGTGATCGACTGCGGCGTTGAGCGCGATCAGGCCACCCATGGAGTGGCCGAACAGGATGACGGGCAGGTCGGGGTGATCGGCGAGGGCTCGGGTGCGCACGGCCATCAGGTCGTCAATGACGAGGCGTATGCCGTCCTTCGATGCGAAACGACCGATCGGTGCGTCAGGCGCAACCGTCCTGCCATGACCGCGATGGTCCCAAGCGTAAACGTGAAAACCGTTCCGCGCCATCGCCTCGGCAAAGGAACGGTAACGTGTCGAATGCTCCGCCAAACCATGGGAGATCAGCAGTATCGCCTTTGCGTCGCCTTGGGCGGTGGCGTGGCGATAGGCGATCCCGGCACCCGTCGGGCTGGGGAAAGTGTGCGTTTCCCACCCAAAATCCAAGCTCATTTCAAAACCTCCCCCGCTCTTCGCATTGCCCCGAGGCGCGTCTTCGCCTACATAGCGGCAAAACCTCTTTCCCCCGGAGCTTAATTATCGATGGCACGTCAGTTCATCTATCACATGTCGGGACTGAACAAGTCCTATGGCGCCAAGAAGATCCTTGAGAACGTCAACCTGTCCTTCTATCCCGACGCCAAGATCGGTATTCTCGGCCCGAACGGTGCCGGTAAGTCGACGGTTCTGCGCATCATTGCCGGTCAGGACAAGGAATATACCGGTGAAGCCTGGCTCGCCGAAGGTGCGACCGTCGGTTACCTGGAGCAGGAGCCGAAGCTCGATCCCAACAAGACCGCGTTCGAAAACGTCATGGAAGGCGTGGCCGACAAGCAGGCCGTGCTGGACCGCTACAACGAACTGATGATGAACTATTCCGACGAGACGGCGGACGAGGGTGCCAAGCTCCAGGACATCATCGACAGCCAGAACCTCTGGGACCTCGAACAGCAGGTCGAGATGGCGATGGAAGCGCTGCGCTGCCCGCCGAAGGACGCCGCCGTCGACAACCTGTCGGGTGGTGAACGCCGCCGTATCGCGCTCTGCCGCCTGCTGTTGTCGCAGCCGGACCTGCTGCTGCTCGACGAACCGACCAACCATCTCGACGCCGAAACGATCGCATGGCTTGAAAAGCACCTGCGTGACTATCCGGGCGCCGTGATGATGATTACCCACGACCGCTACTTCCTCGACAATGTTACCGGCTGGATCCTCGAGCTCGACCGTGGTCGTGGCATCCCGTACGAAGGCAACTATTCCGCCTACCTGACCGCCAAGGCCAAGCGCATGCAGCAGGAAGCTCGCGAAGAGGCTGGTCGCCAGAAGGCGTTGTCGCGCGAACAGGAATGGATCGCATCCAGCCCGAAGGCTCGTCAGGCCAAGTCGAAGGCCCGTATCAAGTCTTACGAACAGCTGGTCGATGCGGCTGAAAACATTCGGCCGACCGATGCGCAGATCATCATTCCGGTCTCCGAGCGTCTCGGCAACGTGGTCATTGAACTGGAAGGCATCAAGAAGGGCTTTGACGGCCGCACGCTGATCAACGACCTGTCGCTGAAGCTGCCGCCGGGCGGTATCGTCGGCATTATCGGCCCGAACGGCGCCGGCAAGTCGACGCTGTTCAAGATGATCACAGGCCAGGAAACTCCGGACGAGGGATCCATCCGTATCGGTGAAACCGTTCATCTCGGTTATGTCGACCAGAGCCGTGATGCTCTCGACGGCAACAAGACCGTTTGGGAAGAAATTTCCGGTGGCGCGGAAGTCATCAAGCTCGGCAAGTTCGACATGAACTCCCGTGCTTATTGCGGCGCGTTCAACTTCAAGGGTGGCGACCAGCAGCAGAAAGTCGGCAATCTCTCGGGTGGTCAGCGCAACCGCGTTCACCTTGCCAAGATGCTGAAGGCCGGCGGTAACGTTCTTCTCCTCGACGAACCGACCAACGACCTCGATACGGAAACGCTTGGCGCTCTTGAAAGTGCGCTGGAAGCCTTTGCCGGCTGCGCTATCATCATCAGCCACGATCGCATGTTCCTCGACCGTCTGGCCACGCATATCCTTGCCTTCGAAGGTGACGGTCATGTCGAGTGGTTCGAAGGCAACTTCGAAGACTACGAACAGGACAAGGTTCGTCGACTTGGTCCTGATGCGCTGAACCCGGGCAGCCAGGCCTACAAGCGCCTGACGCGCTAAGGCGCTTCAGTCACTCCCGTGAATTCAAAGGGCGGCTTTGCCGCCCTTTTTGCAAACGCCAGACGGCGGCTTGCATCCTCTCTGCATTCGATATAAAGATATCTTTATATCTTGATTGCCGGGAAACGCGTATGTCGCTAGCACTCGATACTTTGGTTGACGTTTTGAAGACGGTCGGGGAGCCGACACGCTTCCGGCTGCTCGCTTTGTTGGCAAAGGGCGACCTGACGGTAACCGACCTGACCGAAATTCTCGGGCAGTCGCAACCGCGTATCTCCCGCCACTTGAAGCTTCTCAACGAAGACGCGTTGATCGACCGCTATCAGGAAGGAGCCTGGGCTTACTTCCGCCTGACGCAGGACGGTCCGGCTGCTGCTCTGGTCAAGACTTTGCTTGCTGCTTCGGCCAATGATGACCCTGTTCTGGTTCGCGATGGCGAACGGCTTTCTGCCGTCAAGCATCAACGGGCTGAACGTGCCCAGGCCTATTTCAGCCGCAACGCTTCTGAATGGGATGAACTTCGCCGTCTCCATGCAAGCGATTCGGCTGTCGAGCAGGCGCTTTTACGGCTGGTCGGTCCTTCCCCCATCGATTCCCTGCTCGATCTTGGAACGGGCACGGGGTGGATACTGAAACTGCTTGCTCCTCATTACCGCCGTGCGATTGGCGTCGATGCAAGCCGCGATATGTTGGCGGTCGCGCGCGCCAACCTGGACAAGGCCGGCATATTGAAAGCGTCCGTGCGTCATGCGGATATTCTCAACCTATCGCTTGATGGACAGGATTTCGACCTCGTCACGATTCACCAGGTACTGCATTTCCTCGACCAGCCTGAACTTGCGATCGCAGAGGCAGCCCGTATCCTGCGGCCAGGCGGCAGGTTGCTGATCGTTGACCTTGCACCACACAAGCTTGAACATTTGCGCGAAGAGCATGCCCATGTACGCCTTGGCTTCTCACATGAGGCTATTGGCGACTGGTTGGAAAAGACCGGGCTCGATATCGAAAAAGCCATCGATATTGCGCCCGAACAAGATGACGGTCTCACTGTCACGATATGGCTGGCAAAGGATCGCCGTCTCCTGATGGCCGATGCTGAGCCAGCGGAAGCAATTTCGGTATTTTAGGAAGAATATGATGAACGAGACCACGACACGCCCGCGATTCGATATTTCTTTCGAATTCTTCCCGCCGAAATCCGAGGAGATGGAGGCGCAGTTGTTCGAGACCGTCGATCGTCTGGCGCTCTTTCAGCCGGAATTCGTCACCGTGACCTATGGGGCAGGTGGCTCCACAAAAGAGCCTACGCTCTCAGCTGTCACCGGGATCATCGACAAGACCAACCTGGCGACTGCCGCACACCTGACCTGCGTTGATGCTTCCAAGGATGAAGTACGCTCGGTCGTCGAGGAATATCGCGCTGCAGGAGTGCGCAGGATCGTTGCGCTCAGAGGTGATCCGACCGCTGGCATCGGTACAACCTATCTGCCGCATGCAGACGGCTTTCAGCGGACGGCGGATCTGGTGCAGGCGTTGGCGGAATACGGCGATTTCGACATTTCCGTTTCAGCCTATCCGGAAAAGCATCCCGAAAGCCGCAATATGGCTGCGGATATCTCGGTCTTGAAGCAGAAGGCCGATGCCGGCGCTCACCGTGCGCTCACCCAATTCTTCTTCGATAATGAGGTCTTCTTCCGCTACATGGATGAGGTTGCTGCAGCCGGTGTTACCATTCCGGTCATTCCCGGCATCATGCCCATCCAGAACCTGACGCAGCTCAAGCGCTTTTCGAAACGCTGCGGCGCGACCATTCCCGGTTTTCTCGATGAGCGGTTCGAGGGGCTGGACGACAACCCGGATGATCGGGCCAAGGTCGCCGCCGAAGTCGCCGCCGAACAGATCGAAGAACTCGGCCGCAATGGTTTCAACCACATTCATCTCTACACGATGAACCGTTCGCCGCTCGTTTCCGCTGTGCTGGATAATATCGGCTACAAGCCGGGAATGCGTAAGGCTGCGGCTTGAAGCTTGGACTGGAATAAATGAAAGGCGCATGTTCCGGGGAACATGCGCCTTTCGAAATTCAGGTCCATATCAAACGTTCATGGATGCAAGATACGACCGGTAGTCTTTTGGCCTAGATGAAGAGCATCGAGGCTATGAATGCAAATGCAGCACCGACTACCAGGAGATTGAGGGGGTATGTACGTCCCATGTCTGCCTCCTTGCGTTGACGGTCCGATTTTATGTCGGTTCCGTGTCAAATGGAAAGCGGAATTTTGTGCTGCGACGCAGTGATCAAGCCGCGTTAGGATTTTGTTATCAATCTATCTTTTTGATAATAAATGAAATAATAGAATTTAACGAAGCTTTCCTATGCGTTAAATTCATCTATTTGTCTGTTAATGAACGTTATTTTCCGTGAGTGGAAAGGCTCTTTTGCACCGCTTCAAACAGTCTTTTTGCGCATGCGAAGGATTCGTCCGTCGAGCAGAACGAGGCCGAAACCGATTACTGCCATTCCAGCCAGGTCGGTCATCGCGAGGCGTTCTCCGAGGAAGATGGCTCCCAGCAGAATAGCGCTCGGCGGCACCAGCAGAGTGACAAGCGAAGTATTGGTTGCCCCCGCGATCGAGAGGATCCTGAAGAAGATCAGGTAGCCAAGTGCGGTCGAAAGAAGAGCCAGCGCGATGATGGCCGCGATCGTGTGAGTGGAGGGTGTCGCCAGCGTCCAGGGCTGGTCGGCAATCAGCGAGATCGGCAGCATGATGAGGCTGGAGGCAGTCAGCTGGCCGGCGGCCGTCACCGGGGCTGGAATGCCGCGAAAACGCTTGCCATAGGTTCCGGCTAAGCCATAGGAGATCGCCGCCATGACTGGAAGGATGAGTGCCCAGAGCGGGGCGGCGCTGGCTGTCATCGCACTCGGGCCGATCAGGATGCAGGTGCCGGCAAGGCCTGCGGCGCAGCCGGCAAGCTTGGCACCGGTAAGCTTTTCGTCCGAGGTCCACTGATTGGCAATGATCACCGTCCAGATCGGCGTGGTGGCGTTGAGGATGGAGGCGAGGCCCGCGCCGATCTCGGTCTGGCCGAAGAAGATCAGCGTATGGGGCAGGGCGTTGTTGATCAAGCCGAGGATAAGGAACGAGCGCCAGTGCTGTTTCAGGATCGAATAAGTGCCGAAGCGTCCATGCAAATAGATGTGCAGCGCGAGAGCAGCGATGCCGAGGCGCAGCAGAACCAGCGTGAAGGGCGGCACTTCATGGACCGCGATGCGGGCAAAGAAGAAGGAACCACCCCAGAGAAGACCGAGAAGGAAGAGCAGGGCCCAGGCGAGTGGGGTCAATCGAGGTGTCGCTGATGTCATCCGGATGCTCTTCTCGCGCTGATTGAGATGCAGAAGATAAAACGGGCGGCGATCAGATCGCCACCCGTTTCGTGTCATGGGGTCAATTTCTTACCTTAAAGCGCCTGAAGCAGGGCCTGCGTCGGCCAGCCATCGGCAGGCATGCCGAGGCGCGCCTGTTCCTTCTGGACCGCCTGACGCGTACCGGAGCCGAGAATGCCATCGATCTTGCCGACATCGTGGCCGTGAGCATCAAGCTTGGTCTGCAGCTGCTTCATGGCCTCTACGTCGAGGCCCTGTTCCGGAGTTGTCTTCTGGTAGGGCGGTGCGCCGGTCAGACGAGTGGCGAAATAGGCGGCGGAGGTCGTGTAGATGAACGACTGATTCCACTGCAGGTAGATGCCGAAATTCGGGTAAGTAAGGAAGGCCGGTCCCTTGCGGCCCTGGGGCAGTATGAGAGCTGCCGGCAGGTTGCCGAATTTCGTGTCACCATCACGCGGGGTGACACCGTAGGAGAACCACTCGCTGGCCGGGATTTCGTTGCCGAGGCCGGATTTCTCGAAGGGCAGATTTTCCGGCAACGTGACTTCCTGGATCCAGGGCTCGCCCTTCTTCCATCCCATGCTCTGGATGAATTTCGCGGCCGTCAGAACCGCATCCGGTGCGCTGCCCTTGACGTCGATATGGCCGCTGTTGTCGCCATCGACGCCTTGAGCGATGATGTCTTCCGGTAGCATCTGGACCTGGCCAATCTCACCAGCCCATGCACCGGTATTGGTCGACGGGTTGAGGTCGCCGTGCTGCACCATCTCGATCAGGGCGATCAGCTGCGGGCGGAAGAGTTCCGGGCGGCGGCAGTCATGGGAGAGCGTGACGAGCGCGTTGCGAGTGTTGAAATCGCCCTGGACGGCGCCGAAGTCGGTTTCCATCCCCCAGAAGGCGGTGATCACGCCTGCGGGCACGCCGAACTCGTTTTCCGCACGTGAGAAAACATCGGCGAGCTGCTTGAGTTTCTGGCGGCCGATATCGAGGCGAGCCTGGCTGACCGTGCGCTGAGAAAACTCAAGAAAAGTCTGACGGAAAACGCCCTGGGCGCGGTCACGGCTCAGAACCTTCTGGTCGATCTGCGCGCCAGCGAGGGCTTCGTCCACCGCCGAGGCCGGAATGCCCTTGGAGATTGCTTCCTGCTTCACGCCCGCGAGAAACGCGGTCAGGTCGCCACCGCAGGCAGGGGCGGGTGACGTGGAAGGCGTCTGGGCGAATGCGGGGGCGGTCAGCCCTCCGGCAATAAGGGCTGCAAGAACAAAGCTACGGCTGTCGAGAAATGACATAGGGCGATCCTGGCGATCTGTGGCGTGTACGGGGATGATCAATGTAGAAATATGTGCCGCACGTACCCGTGAGCGCGGCGGCAGCCGGCTATTTAGCGCAGTCGCATTCACATTGCCAGTGATAGGTATGGAGACAGCGCTACGATCTCACCGGGACTGACAGTCAGTCGTTTGCAGCGGCGACCCAGGTGTTCCAGTTTCTTGCGCTGCCGGAAAAGACGTTGATGTCCGTTTCACCCCTTATGCCCGGTACGACGCCGGTAGCGGTATATTGCCAGAAGGCCCATTTGCGACCGGTATAGATTTCGCCTGGATGCGCTGCCACCGAGCGGACCCAGAAGTGATAGTCGTTGAATGCGCCGACGAGGTTGTCGCGGTGGAAATCGACCGATGTGTAGATGATCGGTTTGCGGCCATAATGGGCTTCGATACGGGCCATGAAGCGCCGCATCACGTCACGCACCGTTGCTGCATCCGGCCTCAGCTTGCAGGTCGGCGAGGCGGGGTTCCATTCCATGTCCAGAACCGGCGGAAGCATGTTGGCTTCCTTTGGTACATTGGCAATGAACCAGTCGGCCTGATCTTCCGGTGTCGAACAGAAATAGTAGAAATGATAGGCGGAATGCGGGATGCCGGCGCGTGCAGCACCTTGCCAATGGGTTCTGAACGCCGGATCGATGCGGTCCTTGCCTTCGGTTCCCTTGATGAAGACGAAGGCGACGTCGGATTTCCTGACTGTCTGCCAGTCGATGTCCGTGCCGTTCCATTTCGACAGGTCGATGCCGTGGACTTCGTGCCGACCGGGGTGATCGCGGCCGAAATTCTGCGGGTCATTGTCCTTGAACTTCGTGCCGCTGATCGAGGCCGTGTCCATGAGGTCGCTGGTGGACGTGCAGGAACTGGCCAGCACGGCGGTCAGAAGAAGGGCGAGAAGCGTGCGCGGCATAAGGAATCCGGTCTGTGCTGCAGCTAAGCCGCTATCGGCCGGAATCAGGCCGCGCGGCATTCGAGCGTTCCGTTTACCATAGTGCCGCCGGGATTGCGTAAGGCGAAATGATCGGCCGGATAACGAGTGCGTCAGCCTCGCTTGCGGATCACTGCGTGCCAGGCGTAACCGCGCCCGATATCCTCGAAAGTCATGGCGGCATTGGCTGCGTCGAGCCTGGCCTGAAGGACTTCGTGAAGATTGGCCCGCGGGGTGACGTGAAAGCGGCGCAGCCAGGTTTGAAGCATGCCGCGGAACCAGCCGGGCAGGCGCTCCTGCTGGCCGAAATCGACGATGTGCAGCGAGCCTTTCGGATTGAGGGCAGCCAGTGCCGTGGTGATTGCCTCCTCCCAGGCCGGGATCATCGAGACGGCGTAGGAAATCATGATGCGGTCGAAGCCGCTGACACCGAAGTCCTGCGGGCGGAAGGTCGTGGCGTCGGCGACGATCAGGGTCGGTTGCTGTGCGTCGCCGGCCAGATTGGCGCGTGCGGTCTGCAGCATCTCGGCGGATATGTCGAGGCCATAGAGCTTCGCCGTCGGGTAATGGCGGCGGGTCAGGACCAGATTGCGGCCGGTGCCGCAGCCGACTTCCAGAATGCTTGTCCCGTCGGTCGCGTTCAGGCCTGCAATCGTTCTGTCCCGGCCGAAAAGGTAATATTTCCGCGTGAGGTCGTAGATGTGCCGCTGGTAGCGGTACATGCGGTCCATGTGGGCGGCGTGAGCTTCCGTCGTTGCGCCGGCGCTCACTGGCCGGCCTTCACGTAAATGTGGAAGCCGCCATAGATGGCGGAGCGGTCCTGCAGGTTCAGTTCGGCGGAGCGTTCGCCAAGATAGGTCCATTCCTGCCTAAGCGTATCGGAAATGCGGCCTTCGATGACGCTCTTTTCGGCGGCAGTGCGGAAGATGACCCGGGCGCCAGGAGCTGCGGTGCGGTTGATTTCGCTCCAGAGCGCATTCAGCTGATCGTCGGTCATCCAGTCCTCGGCGTCGAGCAGCACGAAACGATCGACCGAGCCGGCCGGCTTGCGCGCCAGAAGGACGGTGACGCTCTCATGGTGGACCGTGACGCGATCGGTATTCTGCCGGATCGCCTTGTAATTTTCCGCACGCAGATAATCGGGCAGGCTGCCTTCTTCCGGGCGCGGATAACGGCGTGCGAAGGCCTGCCAGGCGAAATAATTGTCATTCATCGGGAAGTGGCAGGCGAGCTTTTCAAGCCGCTCGCGCAAGACCGGTGCAATCGAGCCATTCGGTGCGAGGCTCGCGAGCTCGTCATATTGCTGGGGCGGGATGCCGAGGCCGAAGAGCGAGCTTTTGCGGCTGGTGATGAAGCGGATCAGCGGGCGGTCGAAGAGCGGTGCAATGTTGGCGTCGAAGAACTGGCGCTGTTCGCGCAGCGAGCGTGCCTCGGCAAATTCCTTCAGATCGACCCCATGGAGACGGGCGATTACGTGGCCAATGGCGATGAAGCGGCCAAGCAGGCCAGTGCGATAGATGTTTCTGTTGAAGACCTCGACGCGCCGACGACCGGTCAGTGAGCGCTTCTGCCAGTAGGCTCGCGTCTGTTCGTCCAGGTTGCGGGCGATATGGGTATCAAACGCCGAACTATTGGACTTCAGGCCGTCCATTCCGAGGTAGCGGACAACGTCGGCATGCGCCGGCAGATGTTTGAAGGCTGCAAGCTTCAGGCGGTTGAGAGCGATGTGGTGACGATTGAGATCGACAACATCTATGCTCTTCGGCGAGCGGGACAGGTAGGCCAGCATGTTGCAGCCGCCAGAGCCGATGGTGACGATCGAATGCCCTTCCGACAGTTTCATCGCGTCCATGTCGACTGCCGGGTCTTCCCAAATCTGAGGGTATACGAGGCCGGAGAAGAGGAGGCCGAACAGGCGTTCGGAAAGGCCGTGCGGCGACAGGGCCTTGTGCTGGAGGAGGGCGTCCTTGAGCTTGCGGTTGCGCTGCAAGCCACGTTCTTCGACGATATCTGCCATGACCAAATCCTGCCTCATCATGAGTTTCGAGGCGTTTAGCCGCTTCGTGCAACAGCTTCGTGACGCGCATTGTGACTTGCCTCATCGTGAACGCGTTCCGCAACAATGAGCCTTCCCCTCGGTCGCGGATTTTGCTTGCATGCCGCAGACAGAATGGAGGCGCTGGTGCTGAAGGTAATTTTTCGTCGGCTTGCGGTGTTCCTGCTCATCGTGGCGATCGGCATCGGCCTGTGGATCTATTTCATTCCGCCCAATCTGCTGCGCGTCGGCAGCGGTTATGCGGCCAAGATCGTGTGCTCCAACGTCTTCATTGCGGGGCGTGATCCCGATGTCATTCTGGAGCAGGATGTTCAGGCGCCGGGCCATCCGCTCTTGCGGTTGATGGGCATTGCGATCGACCGTGACGGTAAACGCGTCAATGCTGCCCTGCTGGGATCGATTGCGCCGAGTGAGGCAGTTTACCGCGAGGGAACGGGATGCACCGTCGGGCCGGTTGGAAGTGTTCAGTCGGCAGGCAATGCTACTAGGCCAGTTCCAGAGAGTGATCCCGAGGCGCTGTGGCCTGAAGGGGATAAAGCCGATTCGGAAGAAACGCTTGTCTCAATACTTTCAGACACTGCTTTAACCGGGCCGGGCATGCGTGCGGTGGTGATCGTCAGTCATGGCAAAATCGTTGCCGAAACCTATGGCGAAGGTTTTTCGAAAGATATGCCGCTTCTCGGTTGGTCGATGACCAAGACCGTGAATGCCGCGATCATCGGGCGACTGATGAAGGAAGGGCGCTTGTCGCTCGACGAGAAGAACCTGTTTCCGGAGTGGAGGGATGATCGGCGCGCACTGATCCGTGTTTCCGATCTCATGGGTATGGAGAGCGGACTGGCTTTCAACGAGAATTACGGCACGGTGGCCGATGTCACGCGCATGCTGTTTCTTGAGCCGGACATGGCGCGTTTCGTCGAAAGCCTGCCGCTCGAAGACGAGATCGGCTCCCGCTTCACCTATTCATCCGGGACGTCCGTGCTGCTTTCCAGGATCTGGATGGATCGCATCGGCAATCGTGATGAAGTGCTCGCCTATCCCTCGCGGGCGATCTTCGAACCGTTGGGCATGACGTCGGCGATCATGGAGAGCGATGCGGCGGGCACGTTTGTCGGCAGTTCGTATATGTATGCGACTGCCCGCGATTGGGCACGGTTCGGGCTGTTTCTGGCGCGCGACGGTGTGTGGGAGGGGGCGCGCCTGTTGCCGGAAGGCTTCGTGGCGCAGATGCATGAGGCTAACAGAAGTTCGGGCGGCCGCTATTCGAAAATGCAGACGTGGCTGCCGAAGCCTGGGGCCGGTCTGCCATCGGATGCATTCGTCATCAGCGGGCATGACGGGCAAAATGTCTTTGTCATTCCGTCAGTGGATCTGGTAATCGTGAGGTTGGGCCTAACGCCAAGATCGCAGGGCTACGATGCGAGTGTGCTAGCATCGGAAGTGGTGAAACGGGTAAACGCCGATTAGCCGTTATTTCTGCAGGACGTGGAGCATGTCCTTGCGCTTGGCATCGTAATAATAACCGCGCGCATAAAGCCGGATTGCGTTGTCGTTCTGGTTGTCGGCGACGAGCCAAGCGCCGCGGAGATATTTGATCGCGTATTTCAAGTTGGTTTCGGCATCGAGAAGGCCTTCTGGTGGTCCCTCGTAACCCATCGATTTGGCCGTCGAATACTTGATCTGCATGAGACCCCAATAACCGTTCTTGTGATAGGCCTTGGGGTCATATTTGCTTTCGCGGTGCACGACGCGGTGCACCAGCGATTCCGGTACACCATACAGGCCGGCATAACGGTGGATAAGCTTTTTCAAGTTCGAAGGGGCGTCCGTCGCGGTTTCCGGCATCGGCTCGCCTGGAGCCGGTGGGAACTCCATCCGGTTGTCGATCGCCGAAACTGCGGCGACTGCTTTCGGCTGGGCTGCGTAAGCAAGCGTAGTCGTCGGCACCTGCGGGCGCGGGATCGGAATGACCGATTGCAGCGCGACCATGTCCGGCGTCAGTTCTGGTTCGTCAAGCGCGATGGCCTGAGCTGCTGCCGGTTGGATCTGTCCCGATTGGACTGCCGGAGCGAGCGGAGGGGAAACAAGGCGGGCACCCTTGGCGGTGCTATGCGCCACTGGCTGAGCAGAGGCGACGACAACAGGCATCGATGCGGCAGTCGAGCTCGTTTGCATGGCAACGAATGGCGCCATGGTCGGAGATGACATGGCTGCGGTCTGAACGTTGGCTGCGTCCGACACAGTCGGTACGGGAACCGGGAGGCGGCTTGTCTTGACGAGCGTAACTGTGCTGTCAGGACCTCCTTCTGCGATCGCCGAAGATGCATCGGCAGTCTGCTGAACGGATTGGTCCTGCGTCTCGTTCGACGCCACGTTGTTGCTGTGGTCAACGCTGGAACATGCAGCCAATGCGGAAGACATGGCAATAACCACGGCTGCCTTACGGCCCACAAATCGCATCATTGCCATCGGGTCGCTTTCATTAAAAATCGTTGCCCAGAACGTTAACAAGACCAGTGAAACTCGACCTCAATTAACTCATTCGAAAGAGATCGACAAGCCACCAGCCGGTCGCAGATGATCATGCGGCGATGCGCCGATATCCGGCAGTGACCGCACGACGGGCTATGAAACGTGTTCCGGGCTTGTAGGGAGCCTTGCTGCGGGCCTTGGAAACGCGGCGTTTCCGAGTGAAACTGGCGGGAAGTGTGGCATGGGCAAGCGCCCCTATCATCGCCGAAGCGGCCAGTGCAGAAATCATGTTTATATACTGTTCCTGTGGCGCGCGCGCGGGATCAAAAAACTGGACGGCAATTGCTGCCGTGAGCGCAAAGTAACGCGTGCTCCTGAACGTTGTCAGAACGAAATAACCGAATATGCGCATGGGACGCGTTTCGGGAAGGTTGTCGTTGTCGGCAGTCCCATAGCGGAGCCGAGGATCCTGGTAGGCGTAGAGGACATGCAGCATCAGGTAGGACAGCCCTATCCATGAAAGAGCGCCGATTGCTGCTGGCCAAAGGAAAGTGATCAGAAAAACGCCGGCGACGACCAGAACGCCTCCAAGAACAAAGGATAGAACGAAGGCCGGGATCGTCACGAATGCGCTTGTTCTTCCCCATGAAGCGGAGAACGCTGCAGTGAGCGATGCAATGGGATGCGGCATAAGAAGGATAGCAACCGTCGTTGCCGCAAAAGCGAGCCATGTTTCTATGGTCATCATCACCCTCCCGGATGCCACAGCATCCGTCATTTTTCCATCAGGCGGGCTCGAAAGACTGCCCAATGGACTCCATTACATCGCCGAACCATCTTGCCGTCATATCAAAAGGTTTACCACCCTTGATGCGCGGAAATTCGATCGTTCTAAGCTTCCCATTCTGGTCTTCGTCATGTCCTGTCACGCCGGAGATCCGGTTTAATGCACTTTCAACAGCGAGATCGACCATTCCCTGGATCAGTCGAAGATCATCGCCGTTTGCAGCTGCAGACCTGGCGAAATAGCCGGACTTCTGCACCAATGATCGTTCCGCATCGATCCGCGCCGCAAACTGCTTCTGGAACCAGCCTCCGACATTGATCGTATCCAGTTTGACGTGACCGAACGCATCACGGGCAACATTTTCGCCGGCAGCCTCGCGTTCGGCAACGATTGCGTCCAAACAGGCGCCCTCGGAAACAAAGACCGTCGCAAAGCCGCGCTTGTCCATGACTTCCCTCAAACGAGCCGCTTCCTTTTGCGCATCAAAGGCCATTTCGGGAAGATATACGCCGTCGATGCCCTTCATTTCCTCATTCATGAGGAAGCCTTCGACATAGTTGTTGGAACTGCTTTTCTGGATATAGGCGCGTGCCGTTGCTGCGGTAAGCCAACCGCAATGGCGACCCATGACCTCATGGATGATGAGGGTACGCGGCGCCGCCGTCTGTTCATTCGAAACATTGTCGAAAAATGCTGCGCCAACTTCCGCTGCTGTCCAGGCGCCCAGCGACTGGCGAATGGGAACGATATCATTGTCGACCGTCTTCGGCAGGCCAACTACGGTGAGGTCGTAACCGTTTGCGGCTAGATATGCTGCGAGATCGGCAGCTACGGTGTTGGTATCATCGCCGCCAATAGTGTGAAGCACGGTGATGCCATCTTCGGCAAGCTGCTCTGCTGCAACTGCCAGAGGGTTCTGGCCTTCTTTGATCAGGCCCCGCTTCACGCAGTCTGCGGCATTTGTCAGTTTGACGCGGCTGTTGCCGATCGGCGAGCCGCCATAACGGTGGAGCAGATGCGCATTCTCTCGCATCTCCGCTGTGATTTCGATTCGGTCCGAGAGAAGAACCCCTTGGTATCCGGAGCGATAGGCGATCAGTTCAGCATCCGGAGCGACATCGGTGTAACGTTGAATGAGGCCTCCCACAGCCGATGATAGGCAGGGAGCAAGACCGCCTGCCGTCAACATTGCTACTTTCTCTCTGGCCATGGTTCCTCCGTCGCGTGTAAACGCTTCCCCTGCATTTCTCCGGCGGTATGGATGCGATAGAGGGCAGACGGTGTAAAGTGCATTTCTTCGCCTATTCCGTCGCGCGCCTTGTTTTTCGGTGGGTAATAATTCCGTGTTTTCAAACGGATGCGTCGATAAAGCTGCGCTGCATCACATATGGCGGAGGTTGGTGCGCAGCGGATGGCTTTGAAGGGGGGCTGATTTCAGATGCCATGAAAGCGGTCGGCCTGACCTCGGAGCCAGCTCATTGTTCGAATAACATGAACATAGTTTAATCTGGTGGTGAACGCCCGATCCGTTGCATTTTTTGGTGTTATCTGGTCATTTAGGCGGATGATATTCGATTTTTCCTGTCTGCAGATTTCCTCCTTGTGGGAGCGGCTTATCGGCGCGATCGGCGATGCCGCCGGTAGCGCGCTGGGGCGCGTGGTGGAGGCTATCCGCACGCTTTTCGAGGGGGATTCCGAGACCCGCCGGCAGGTTTCCTTCTCCGTTGCCATCATCGCGCTGTCCGCGAAGATGGCCAAAGCAGATGGAATCGTCACCGAAGCGGAAGTGAAGGCGTTCCAGCAAATCTTCGATTTTCCGGATGAAGAAGCCCGCAACGTCGCGCGTTTATACAATCTCGCGCGTCAGGACGTGGCCGGTTATGAGGCCTATGCGTCCAAGCTCTCAAACCTTTGCAGTTCGGGAGCTGCCGAGAACTGCCCGATGCTCGAGAGCGTCGTGGATGGGCTTTTCCATATCGCCAAGGCGGATGGCCTGGTGCATGAGAAGGAGCTTCTGTTCCTCGGCCGTATTGCGGAAATCTTCCGGATAGATGACGAACATTTCCGCCGAATCATGGCGCGGCACGTGCATCTCGATGGTCGGGATCCGTATCTGGTGCTCGGCGTTTCCCCCGAGGATGATTTCGCTGCGATCCGCAAGCAATACCGCCTTCTTGTCTCCGAACATCATCCGGACCGTTTGATTGCGCGGGGCGTGCCTGCCACGCTTCACGCTGCCGCAAACGAGCGGATGGCTGCGCTGAACGCGGCTTATAAGGCGATCGAGAAAGAGCGTCGCGCAGCATGAGTGATTTCGTTGCGGACTATGCGGCAGCATCTGTCCGGCCGTCTCCCAATCACGGGGAGCGAGTTTCCGGCCGTCAACCTGATGCAATCATCCTTCACTATACCGGCATGCCGGACGCCGATCAGGCACTGAACTGGCTCTGTAACGAGGAGAGCCAAGTTTCCAGCCATTACTTCGTTCATGAGGACGGGCGTGTGATCCAGCTCGTGCCGGAGACGCGGCGTGCATGGCATGCAGGAAAAAGTGCTTGGGCGGGAGAGGTCGATATCAATTCCTGTTCGATCGGTATCGAGATCGCCAATCCCGGGCATCCGGGCGGGCTTCCGATGTTTCCTGCCGACCAGATCGAAGCGGTGGTTCAATTGTGTCTGGATTGCGGCGAGCGGTGGTCCATAAGGCCGGAACGGGTGCTCGGTCACTCCGATGTCGCGCCAATCCGCAAGGTTGATCCGGGCGAGAATTTTCCGTGGAAGCGGCTGTATGATGCGGGTGTTGGTCATTGGGTCGACGCAAGTCCGATTGCCGGCGGGCGGTTCTTCCAGTTGGGCGAGGCGGGGCAGCCCATCGAGGCGCTGCAATCGATGCTATCCTTCTACGGCTACGATCTTGAGATAACAGGCAATTTCTGCGACCGCACCAAGGGTGTGCTGGAAGCGTTTCAGCGGCATTTTCGTCCGGCGCTGGTCGATGGAATAGCCGATTTCTCCACGATCGATACCTTGCACCGATTGCTGACCTCGTTGCCGAAATATAGCCAGGTAGAAATCTGATCTCCTGAGAGTTGTAAGGTAGTAAAATCGTCGTTTTGCTGCGCTGCCACAGACTTTCCTTAATAACCGGGTTTAAGCAGTGGCTCGCGCAATCGCCTTGTAGGCGGGGATTGCAAAGAAAAACGAACGGGTTTCGTCAACGGTTGCATCGTCTTTCCGGCATTGCTTCCGAAGGATCGGCATGTGCCGGCCGCGAGCCTTTCAGGTCCATGAGTTGAAGGACCTTACCCGGAGACTGACTTACTTCATGAGAATGCTGGCTATTGCAGCCGCAGCGGGCGTGATTGCGCTTGCTGCGGGTACGGATTTCGTGCGCGCCGAAGACGGTGGGGAGACGACGAACTCTACAGAAAAACAGGTCATCAAGCCCTGGGAAACGCGCGAAACCACCATGCAGGCCAAGACGCCGGAAGATCAGCGTGCGCTTCGCCAGTCGCGTTACGAGGGTTTGATTCGTCAATATGCCGATCAATACGGCGTTCCGACCGAGCTGGCGATGGCTGTCGTGCGGATCGAAAGCAATTTCCAGCCGATGGCAAAGGGAAGCGCGGGAGAGATCGGCCTGATGCAGATCAAGCCTGCAACGGCCAAGCTGATGGGGTACAGGGGGCGTGCCTCCGGTCTCTATGATCCTGAAACCAACATCCGCTATGGTATGAAATATCTCGCCGGCGCGCATGAGCTCGGTGATGGAAAGCTCTGCCGGACCATCCTCAAATACAATGCCGGCCATGGGGCAAAGCGCATGAACCCGGTGTCGCAGCGTTATTGCAAAAAGGTCGAGACGGTGATCGCCTCGATGGACCGTGCAAAGCCGGTAGAGGACGTATTATATGCGACGGTGGCGCTGGATTATGGCCGCACTTACCCGTTGATGTTCTGATTCCAGAAAGCGGGCGAAGTGCTTCGATTGTAAGTCATTCGGACGGATTCTTTGCTCTGTGCTGTGGCGTTTGCGGATCAAACCGTTTATGGAGCCGGTGCCAGTTGGCCGGGCAGCCGCGCTTTACCAATGTCGAAAGACGGTAGGGTGAGGAAAGTCCGGGCTCCACGGAAACACGGTGCCGGATAACGTCCGGCGGGGGCGACCCTAGGGAAAGTGCCACAGAAAGCAAACCGCCTCGCTATATGCGGGGTAAGGGTGAAAGGGTGGGGTAAGAGCCCACCGCGCATCTGGTGACAGCGGCGGCAAGGTAAACCCCACCGGGAGCAAGACCGAATAGGGATGACGCGGGGCGCCAAAAGCGCCTACAGCCTGTTTCTGGGCCAGTCATCCGGGTGGGTTGCGTGAGGCGATGTGCAAGCATCGTCCCAGATGAATGGCTGCCACGTTCCGGTGCTTGCATCGGAGCCATACAGAACCCGGCTTACAGGCCAACTGGCGAATCTGACCTGATAATGCGGCGGTGATGTAACGTCTTCTTCTCGCTGTCAGCGTCCGGCTGCTCTCCCGTTCTTCGAGAAAGTGGAGAGTTTCCATTATTTCAATGGCTTAATCGATGTTTATCCGACGTTTTTGAGTGCCTCTCTCCGATCGCAAAACCCGCCTTGGTAATGTTTTGTTAAACTTAACGGGTCATAAATAAATGCATGTAGGAAGGGGTTTTTAAGGCTCGTTCCGTGGGCGTCTCTTTGGTCGATCGTTCTTTCATTTTTCTCTGCTGCGAGGGGCGATGTTTGCCTTGGTAATCGGTTGTCTCGGTTCCTTGCGGATGGTCGTGAATTGAAGGTGGGCTTTCCGGCGGAAGGGGCTGTTGTTTTTCTGCTCTAATTGCAGTGAGAGTGCAGTATGGCGAATGGGTCTGATGGTGCTGAGGTCGAGACCGAAACTGGGTCTGCGCGCCATATCCCGGTTATGCTTGGGGAAGTGGTTGCTGCGCTTCAGCCTGAAGCGGGCAAGGTCATTCTCGATGGCACTTTTGGTGCAGGCGGATATACGTCCGCGCTTCTTTCTGCCGGTTCTTCGGTAATTGCTCTCGATCGCGATCCGACTGCGATCTCTGCAGGTCAGGCGCTGGTTCAGAAGAGCGAGGGACGGCTGTCCCTCATCCATTCCGAGTTCTCCCGTCTTGCGGAGTATGTTCCCGATGGCGGTTTGGATGGTGTCGTCTTTGATATCGGCGTGTCGTCGATGCAGATCGATGAGGCTGAACGCGGCTTTTCGTTTCAGCGCAATGGGCCGCTCGATATGCGTATGTCGTCTTCGGGTGTTTCCGCCGCTGATGTCGTCAATCGGGCCAAGGTCGGTGACCTTATTCGGATTTTCGGATTTCTCGGTGAAGAAAAGCATCCTGGGCGTATTGCTCGCGCCATCGAAAAGCGGCGTGCAACGCAGTTGTTCGAAACAACGCGCGATCTCGCCAATCTGATCGAGAGCGTCAATCCGCGCAAAGCCAAGGATAAGATTCATCCGGCAACTCGTGTCTTTCAGGCGCTTCGGATTTTCGTGAATGACGAGCTTGGGGAACTGGCTCGTGCGCTTTTTGCCGCCGAGCGGTCGCTTAAGCCGGGCGGTCGTCTGGTTGTCGTAACGTTTCATTCTCTCGAAGATCGGATCGTGAAGCAATTTTTCTCCGATCGTTCCGGCAAGGCTTCCGGCTCGCGACATATGCCGGCGGTCGAGGTTCGTTCCGCTGTTTTCGAATTTCCGGGCAAGCAGATGATTGCCGCTAGCGAGGCCGAGGCTGAGGTCAATCCGCGTGCACGGTCCGCCAAGCTACGTATGGGCGTTCGTACCGAAGCCAGGCCTGGTGCTGACGACTTGTCTATTTTCTCGCTGCCTGATCTGGCCAGCCTTGCGACCATGGGAGCCTGAGGATGCTGAGGAGTTTCGATCTCGTGCTGATCGGCGTGATGACCACGATGGCGGTCGTTACCTACACGATCAAGCATCGAGCGGACGAAAAGCTGAGCGAAGTTCGCCGGCTCGAGGCTGAGATCAGGCTTGAACGCGACACGATCGATCTTCTGAAGGCCGATTGGGCTCTCGTGACGCAGCCGAACCGCCTGCAGCCATTGATCAAGAATTACGATTCGGAGCTTGGTCTTGTTCCCACGCAGCCGACACAGCTCGCAATGCCAAAGGAGCTGCCCATGCACAGATCGCAACTCCCGCAGCCCGATACGACGATTGAGGATATTATCGCCGGCAAGAACGGTGAGGTAGCTGCGGCTCTCAAGGGAGTGGAGCAGGCGAAGGCAACGCCGGCTCCCAAGGTTCCATTGCCGCTGCCTCGAGGATGGGCGCCGGATAATATGTCCACTGGCTCGGTGAGGCGCTGATGTCTTTTCTTTCTAAAGTTATGGTGGTCAAACGCCGGGCGCATTTTTCGTCTGACCGCAAGGGCAGGTCTGCCGTCGGCGGTGCTGCATTTGAAGGAACGCGCAAGAAGAAATCGGCGCAGGCGCGTAATCGCGTTGGTCTGCTGATCGCAGGTTTCGCCGTGGTTTACGTCGTGATCGGCGGCCGTCTTACGCAGTATGGTATGGCCCAGCCGGAGACGACCTCAAGCATCCTGCCTGCGGACCGCCTGCTGGCTTCGCGTCCGGATATCGTCGATCGCAACGGCGCGATCCTTGCGACGGATATTCGCACCGTCTCTCTGTTTGCCGAGCCGCACAAGATTGTCGACGCCGATGAAGTGGTCGAGAAGCTTTCAACCGTGTTGACGGATCTCGACGTCAAGTCGACCTATTCCAGGCTCAAGTCCAATTCCCGTTTCCAGTGGCTTCGTCGCCAGTTGACCCCGAAGCAGCAGAGCCAAATTCTTGCGCTCGGTATTCCTGGTATCGGTTTCAGGCCCGAGAAGCGCCGCTTCTATCCGGGTGGACGTACTGCCGCACATATCGTCGGTTACGTGAATATCGACAACCGCGGCGTTGCCGGCATGGAGCGTTACGTCGATAGCCAGGGACTTGCAGACCTTGCCTCTGTCGGCATGACGTCGAACCAGCCGTTGGAGCCGGTCAAGCTTTCCATCGATCTCAGGGTTCAGGCAATCGTGCAGGACGTGGTTTCTGCGTCGATCGGCAAATATAAGGCAATCGGCGCCGGCGCGGTGGTCATCGATGTTCATACCGGTGAAGTTCTCGGCATGGCTTCAGCGCCGGACTTCGATCCGAACGATCCGGCCGCCGGCGGCGAGGAGGGATGGTTCAACCGTATGTCGAACGGCACGTTTGAGATGGGCTCGACCTTCAAATCGTTCACGCTGGCAATGGGTCTCGACGACGGCAAGATGAACCTCAACAGTACATTCGATGCCCGCTTCCCGATCCGCATTGGTGGTTTCACGATCAAGGATTTCCACGGCAAGGGACGCATGCTCAGCGTTCCTGAAATTTTCCAGTATTCGTCGAATATCGGGACTGCGAAGATCGCTGATGCGGTCGGTATCGACGGACACAAGGACTTCTTGACCAGGCTGGGACTTCTCTCAAGGATGAAGACCGAGCTGCCCGAAGTGGCCATGCCAAGCCAGCCACGCCAGTGGAAGAAGATCAACTCGATCACGATCTCCTTCGGTCACGGTGTTTCCACGACACCACTGCAGACGGCTGTGGCGGGGGCTGCCCTGGTCAACGGAGGTAAACTCCTCGCGCCGACCTTCCTGCCGCGAACGCAGGATGAGGCGGATCAGGTGGCGACCCAAGTGCTGAAGCCTTCGACCAGCCGCGACATGCGTTATCTGTTCGAATGGAATGGTGCCAACGGTTCTGGTCGCAATGCACGGGTCGATGGCTTTGATGTTGGTGGCAAGACGGGTACAGCAGACAAGGTGGTCAACGGGCGTTATTCCCACGACAAAAACTTCAATGCCTTCCTGTCAGCCTTCCCGATGGGTAATCCGCAATATGTCGTTCTGAGCTTCAGCGACGAGCCGAAGACAGACAAGGGCAATGGTGCAGCGCTTGCCGCCACGTCGGCCGCGCCAATGGTCAAGGAGATCATCAGCCGGGCTGCTCCCATTCTCGGTGTAAAGCCGAAATTCGGCAATGACGGTTCTGCCCTGCTTGTGTCTTATTGAGCGACAACAACTCGAGCGGCGATTCGTGAGCGCCGCTCGAAAGATGGAACAGACTGATGAAACTGCGCGATCTTGCCGGTCCGGATTTTCCGGAAGTTAACGACCTTCTCGCTGGTCCTCTCGGAGACCTCGAGATTACCGGGATTTCCTTGGACAGCCGCAAGATCATGCCGGGCATGCTGTTTGCCGCTCTGGCGGGCGTGAAGGCCGACGGACAGGGCTTTATCGGCAATGCTGCCGCGCGTGGCGCCGTGGTCGCGGTGTCGGCTCATCCGGCCGAGGCCGATATTCCGGTTATCGTCGTTTCCAATCCACGCCGTTTCGTTGCGCTGGCTGCGGCCAGGTTCTTTGGCAAGCAGCCCGAGACGATGGTGGCCGTGACCGGTACGGCGGGCAAGACATCGGTTGCGTCATTCGTTCGGCAGATCTGGGCGAAGGCCGGGTTGAGTGCGGCACAGATCGGTACGACCGGCGTCATTTCGCCGAGCCGCAATGATTACGGATCGCTGACGACGCCCGATCCGGTGGAGTTGCAGAAGCTTCTTGCCGAACTGGCGGATGAAGGTGTTACGCATGCAGCAATGGAAGCGTCGAGCCACGGGCTCGACCAGTCGCGTCTGGATGGCGTCAGGCTTTCCGCTGCTGCCTTCACCAATCTTGGTCGCGACCATATGGATTACCATCCGACGGTCGAGGACTATATGGCCGCCAAGATGCGGCTGTTCGACACGCTGATGCCGAAGGGTTCTCCGGCCGTCATTTTTGCCGACGATTCCTGGTCCGGGGAAGCAATCCGGGTTGCCAAGGCGTCCGGCCTCGATGTGCGGACGGTTGGGCGCAAGGGCGATTATCTCTGCATTAAGCGCGTCGAGCATTTCCGCCACAAGCAGATGGCCGAAGTGCATCACAACGGCCAGATTTTCGAGATCGACATTCCGCTTGCCGGTGATTTCCAGCTGGCCAATGCGCTGGTAGCGGCAGGTCTGGCTATTTCGACAGGTGTAGAGGCAAAGACCGCCTTCAAGGCGCTTGAGACGCTGACCGGCGCTGCTGGCCGTCTGGAACTCGTCGGTCATACGAAGGATGGCGCGCTTGCCTATGTCGATTATGCCCACAAGCCGGATGCGCTGGAAAAGGTGCTGACCGCGGTGCGGCCGTTCACCAGCGGCAAGGTGCTCGTCGTGTTCGGTTGCGGCGGTGATCGCGACAAGGGCAAGAGACCAATCATGGGTGAGATTGCCACGCGCCTTGCCGATGTCGTTGTCGTGACCGACGATAATCCGCGCTCCGAGGTTCCGGAAGTCATCCGCTCCGAGATCATGGCTGCAGCACTGGGCGCGATCGAGATCGGCGACCGGGCAAGTGCCATCCGTCATGCGGTGAACCTGCTCAAATCGGGCGATACGCTGATCGTAGCCGGCAAGGGGCACGAGGAGGGGCAGACGATTGGAACGACGGTGTTGCCGTTCTCTGATCATGTCGAAATACGCCGTGCATTGGAGGAGAGGGTATCGTGAGCTTTCTTTGGACATCGCAAGAGATGGCGACCATCATGGAAGGTCGCCCTATCGGGACGCTTCCGGAGGGCATCACTGGCATTTCGATCGACAGCCGTTCCATCGGTACGGGGGAAGCCTTTTTCGCGATCAAGGGCGACCGCGTGGACGGTCATGACTATGCGAGCATCGCCGTTGCCAATGGCGCCCCGCTGATCGTCGTCAGCGAAGGAAAGCTTCCCGCGCTCGGTAGGCTGACCGTGCCGATGATCGTGGTGGAGGATGTGCTGGCGGCGCTCGGCAAGCTGGCCGTGGCGTCCCGCGCACGCAGCCGTGCACGCATCATTGCAGTGACTGGATCGGTGGGCAAGACGACAACCAAGGAAATGCTGCGCCAGATGCTTGCTCCATCGGGCCAGGTGCATGCGGCCGTTGCATCCTTCAACAATCACTGGGGCGTGCCGCTGACGCTGGCGCGCATGCCGGCAGATACCGATTTTGGCGTCTTCGAGATCGGCATGAACCATGCCGGCGAGATCACGCCGCTGGTGCAGATGGTCAAGCCGCATGTGGCGATCATCACCACGATTGCGGCAGCCCATCTCGGCCATTTCAAGGATCTGGAAGAGATTGCTGCAGCCAAGGCCGAGATCTTCGACGGTGTTGTCGAGGGCGGCGTTGCAGTGCTCAACCGCGATATCAAGCAGTTCGAGTTTCTGGCGGAGCGTGCAAATCAGGCCGGCGTGGCGCGGATCTGCAGTTTCGGCCAGCATGCCAAGGCGGATTTCCGTCTGGCGGATTTCGAGGGGGACGGCGAGGGATCGACGATCTGGGCCGTTCTTGACGGCGAAACTCGTGAAGTCAGGATCGGAGCACCTGGACGACATATCGCCGAGAATGCAGTCGCAGCACTCGGCGCTTGCGATCTTGTCGGCGCCGATCTCGATCAGGCGATCGAAGTGCTTGCGAGCCTCAAGTCCGTCAAGGGCAGAGGTGAACGTCACCGCCTTGCGATCGGCGAGGGCTATCTGACGCTGATCGACGAAAGCTATAATGCAAACCCCGCCTCGATGCGGGCGGCAATCGCCTTGCTTGCCTCGACCACGCCGGACCTTTCCGGCCGGCGGATTGCGATCCTTGGCGACATGCTAGAGATGGGCGAGTTTTCCGCGCAGTTGCACGAGGAACTGACCGGGCCGCTGCTTGCCGCCGGGATCGAGCATGTCTGGCTTGCCGGCGCGGAGATGTCGGTATTGCGCGACGCGCTTCCGGAAAGTGTTCAGGTGGAATATCGGGAACAGACGTCGGAACTCGTCGACTATGTCGTGCGCTCAGTCAGGCCCGGCGATGTGGTCATGGTTAAGTCGTCGCTCGGCATCGGTTTCGGCAAGATCGTTGCCGGTCTGCTTGACAACTATCCGGCATTCTCCGACACGGACCATCAACTTTGAATTTTAGCGGCTTCGGGAAAGGGCCTTCATGCTGATCTGGCTTGTCGAACTGTCGGACAAACTGCAGTTTTTCAATTTGTTCCGATACATCACCTTCCGGACTGGCGCAGCCCTGTTTACCTCGGCCCTGATCGTCTTCCTGTTCGGCCCGCGGATGATCGCGTCATTGCGTGTGCGCCAGGGCAAGGGCCAGCCTATCCGTGCTGACGGTCCGCAGACACACTTCAAGAAGGCCGGCACGCCGACCATGGGTGGTCTGATGATTCTCGCCGGCATCGTCGGCGGCTCGCTGCTATGGGCCGACCTTTCCAACGTCTATGTCGTGGCGACGCTGCTGGTAACACTCGGTTTCGGCGCCATCGGCTTTTATGACGATTACCTGAAGGTCACCAAGCAGTCGGACAAGGGCTTTTCCGGCAAGGCCCGTCTCGGCATCGAGTTCCTGATCGCAGGCATCGCCGTCTTCTTCATGATGCGCATGGCAATGCACGCCCAGACATCCAATCCGGGCCTTGCGACATCTGTCGCTTTCCCCTTCGTCAAGGAATATGTCCTCAATATCGGCTTCTTTTTCATCCTGTTCGGCGGCTTCGTCATCGTGGCTGCCGGCAATGCGGTGAACCTGACCGATGGTCTCGATGGTCTCGCAATCGTGCCGGTGATGATCGCGGCTGCATCCTTCGGCGTCATCGCCTATCTCGCCGGTAATGCAGTCTTCGCCAACTACCTGCAGATCAATTTCGTGCCTGGTACCGGCGAACTTGCCGTCATTCTCGGTGCGGTCATCGGGGCGGGATTGGGCTTCCTATGGTTCAACGCACCGCCAGCCGCCATCTTCATGGGTGACACCGGATCGCTGGCGCTTGGCGGCCTGATCGGCTCGGTGGCGGTCGCCACCAAACACGAGATCGTCATGGCGATCATCGGCGGCCTCTTTGTCATGGAAACCTTGTCGGTGATCATTCAGGTCGGCTTCTTCAAGTTGACCGGCAAGCGGGTGTTCCTGATGGCGCCCATTCACCACCATTTCGAAAAGCTGGGCTGGACGGAAAGTCAGGTCGTGATCCGCTTCTGGATCATCGCCGTTGGCCTTGCAATGCTCGGACTTTCGACACTCAAGCTTCGGTAATTTCGGTTATAATGCGATGATCCCGGTTACGACTTTCAAGGGTAGAAATGTAGCACTGTTCGGGCTCGGCGGATCGGGTCTCGCGACAGCGCAGGCGCTTGTCGCTGGCGGTGCGAATGTTACCGCCTGGGACGACAACCCTGAAAGCGTAACAAGGGCGTCGCAGGCCGGCATCAATGTTGCGGATCTGAGGGGGATAGATTGGACGAAGCAGGATGCTTTCGTGCTTTCACCGGGCGTGCCGCTGACCCATCCTAAGCCGCATTGGACTGTCGATCTTGCAAAGGCTGCCGGTGTCGAGATCATCGGAGACGTGGAGCTTTTCGTGCGCGAGCGCCGCGCCCATGCGCCGGATAGTCCGTTCATCGCGATTACCGGCACCAACGGCAAATCGACGACTACGGCTCTTATCGCGCATATCCTGAAGGAGAGCGGTCGCGATACCCAACTTGGCGGCAATATCGGCACCGCGGTCCTGACGCTGGACGAGCCAAAGGTGGGGCGGTTCTATGTCGTGGAGTGCTCTTCCTACCAGATCGATCTTGCGCCGACCCTCAATCCGACCGCAGGCATCCTACTCAACCTGACGCCCGATCATCTCGATCGGCATGGCACGATGCAGCATTATGCCGATGTGAAGGAACGCCTCGTTGCCGGCAGCGAGACAGCGATCATCGGCGTCGACGACAGCTTCTGCACTCTGATCGCCGACCGTGTCGAGCGGGCGGGTGTTTCCGTGAAGCGGATATCGAAGCGTAGCCCTGTCGCTGACGGGATCTACGCGGAGGGCACAAAGCTCGTGCTTGCGCATGGTGGGGCGAGCGAACTGTTCGTCGATCTCGATGGCATTCCGACGCTGAAAGGCGCGCATAACGCACAGAATGCGGCTGCTGCAGTGGCAGCCTGCCTGGCTGTGGGTCTTACGCCGACCGAGATTGTTCAGGGGCTGAAGTCCTTTCCCGGCCTCAAGCACCGGATGCAGCCGGTTGGCCGCCGCGGCCATGTCGTGTTCGTCAACGATTCCAAGGCAACTAATGCGGAGGCTGCGGCACCTGCGCTGTCGAGCTATGACCGCATCTACTGGATCGCCGGTGGATTGCCGAAAGAAGGGGGCATCACAAGCCTCGCACCACTTTTCTCTCATATAGTAAAAGCTTATTTGATCGGAGAGGCTGCGCCGGCATTTGCGGCCACATTGGGCGAAAGCGTGCGCTACGAAATCTCCGGCACGCTGGATCAGGCCGTCGGCCATGCATCCGCTGATGCCGATGGCGATGCAATCGATTCGGCGGTGATGCTCTCGCCGGCATGTGCAAGCTTCGATCAATTCAAGAATTTCGAGGTCCGCGGAGATGCTTTCGTGCAACTCGTGGCCGACCTGCAGGACGTGACAATGCTGGTCGATACCGGAAACAGGAGCTGAGACTATGGTAAGCCGCGCAGACCGAGGGCCGCTCGCAGACTGGTTCTGGACGATCGACCGCTATTTTCTTGCAGCCTTCATCCTGTTGATGGGACTGGGATTCATGCTGTCCTTCGCCGCTTCGCCCGCGGTTGCGGAGCGTATTGGCCTCGACAGTTTCCATTTCGTCGAGCGGCACGCGATGTTCATCATCCCGTCCCTGATCGTGATGTTCGGCCTGTCCTTTCTCAGCCCGCGACAGGTGCGACGAACGGCCATCATTCTTCTAGCCGTCTCGCTGGTGCTAATGGTTCTGGCGCTGTTTTTCGGCGTCGAGGTCAAGGGGGCGCGTCGCTGGATCGGCGTCGGTATCTTCTCGATCCAGCCTTCCGAATTCATGAAGCCAGCCTTCGTGATCGTTTGCGCCTGGTTGTTTTCCGAACATGCGCGGCAGCCGGAAATACCCGGCAATCTCTTCGCGATCATCCTGTTCGGCATCGTGGCAGCACTTCTGGTCGCCCAGCCCGACCTTGGCCAGACGATCCTCACCAGCGTCGTCTGGGGCGGTATGTTCTTTATGGCAGGCATGCCGTGGATCTGGATTTTCCTGCTTGGCGGCGTTGGCGCAGGTGGTCTCGTGGCGGCCTATTACATGCTGCCGCACGTGACGGCGCGTTTCGACAAATTCTTGACCGGCGAAGGCGACCGCTTTCAGATCGAGACGGCGCATGAGGCGATCGTGCGTGGCGGCTGGTTCGGCCAGGGGCCGGGCGAGGGGATCGTAAAGCGTATCCTGCCGGACAGCCATACCGACTTCGTCTTCTCAGTCGCCGCGGAAGAATTCGGCATCGTGTTCTGCATGGCGCTGGTGCTGATCTTCGGCTTCATCGTGCTGCGCGGACTTAACCATGCCTTCAAGGAACGCAACGACTTCAACCGTTTTGCCGTCGCAGGTCTCGTTCTTTTGATCGGTATCCAGTCGATGATCAATATCGGTGTGAACCTCGAACTGATGCCGGCCAAGGGCATGACGCTCCCGCTGATTTCCTATGGCGGTTCGTCGCAGGTCGCGATCTGCATCACTGCCGGTTTCATCCTGGCGTTGACTCGTCACCGGCCCGAAAAGCGGGCACAGGAGCGGAGCCTGTTTCGGGCTGCGCATGGCGTTCCCGCGGAGTGAGTAAATGAATAAGGGCACGATCGTTCTTGCCGCCGGGGGAACCGGCGGTCATCTGTTTCCTGCAGAAGCTCTCGGACATGAGCTTCGCAATCGTGGTTATGCAGTTCATCTCGTGACGGACAGCCGCGCCGAACGCTTTGCGGGAAAATTCCCCGCCGACGAAATCCATATCGTGCCCTCCGCCACCTTCGCGTCCAAGAACCCGGTTGCCATGGCCAGGACCGCGTGGACGCTCTGGAGGGGACTTCGTACGGCGCGAAAGCTGATGGCGCGTCTTCGTCCGCTGGCTGTCGTCGGTTTCGGTGGCTATCCGACCGTGCCGCCTCTTCTGGCATCCACGGGCCTTGGAATTCCGACGTTGATCCATGAGCAGAACGCGGTCATGGGGCGCGCTAACAAGGCGCTGGCAAAGCGCGTTCAGGCAATCGCAGGCGGGTTTCTTCCGGAAGGCAGAGGCGAGCATGCGGCCAAGATCGTCGTAACGGGCAATCCCGTGCGCCCGCCGGTTCTGGATGCCGCCAAGATCCCCTATCTCGCATCGCGCGGCGAGGTATCGTTCCGTCTTGTCGTTTTCGGCGGCAGCCAAGGTGCCCAGTTCTTCTCCTCGGCCGTGCCGACGGCGATCAGCCTTCTGGAGCCAGCGCTGAGGGAGCGTCTCGTCGTGACCCAGCAGGCGCGCAAGGAGGACAAGGATCGCGTCACTTCCTGCTTTGCCAAGCTCAATGCCCCTGCAGATATTGCCCCGTTCTTTACCGATATGGCCGATCGGCTGGCCGAGGCGCATCTGGTCATCTGCCGATCCGGTGCCTCTACGGTCAGTGAGCTTTCGGTTATCGGTCGCCCGTCGATCCTCGTGCCGTATCCCTACGCGCTCGATCACGATCAGGCCGCGAACGCCGCGGCTCTGGTTGCCGAGGGCGGTGCGCAGGTCGTGGCGCAGTCTGATCTTTCGCCGGAAAAGCTGTCGGCACTGTTGGCTTCCGCAATGAACGAGCCTGATCGTCTTGAGACGATGGCGGCGGATGCGAAGAAGGCGGGTAAGCCAAACGCGACCGAAGATCTGGCTGATCTCGTCATTGCTATTGCAGAAAAGTGCCCGATCGCCGAATACAAGAATAAGAAAAAGAGTGGAGTTCAGGCATGAAGATGCCCAAGGCCATCGGCCTCGTACATTTCATCGGCATCGGCGGCATCGGCATGAGCGGTATCGCCGAAGTGCTGCACAATCTCGGACACAAGGTGCAAGGTTCCGACCAGTCGGACAGTGCCAACGTCCAGCGCCTTCGCGACAAGGGGATCGAGGTTTTCGTCGGCCACGAAGCCAACAATCTCGGTGATGCCGAAGTCGTGGTCGTTTCGACTGCGATCAAGAAGACCAATCCGGAGCTGATCGCTGCGCGCGAAAAATCGCTGCCGATCGTGCGTCGTGCCGAGATGCTGGCTGAGCTGATGCGCTTTCGTAACGCGATCGCCATCGGCGGCACGCATGGCAAGACCACGACCACGTCGATGGTTGCCACGCTGCTTGAAGCCGGCGGGCTCGATCCGACAGTGATCAATGGCGGGATCATCAACGCCTACGGCACCAATGCCCGCATGGGCGAGGGCGAGTGGATGGTGGTCGAGGCCGACGAATCGGACGGCACCTTCCTGAAGCTGCCGGCGGAAGTCGCGGTCGTCACCAATATCGACCCGGAACACCTGGACCATTACGGTAATTTTGATGCCGTTCGTGCAGCCTTCCGCCAGTTCGTCGAGAACGTGCCGTTCTACGGTTTCGGCGTTCTTTGCATCGATCATCCCGAGGTTCAGGCGCTGGTCAGCAAGATCGAGGACCGCAAGGTCGTCACCTATGGCGAAAACCCGCAGGCCGATGCACGCTTTTCTAATATCCGCATGGATGGAACGAAGGCGACTTTCGATGTCGAAATACGCCGTCGCCGTACCGGCCGGGTATTCAATTTCAAGGACCTGACCCTGCCCATGCCGGGCCGGCACAATATTTCCAATGCCACGGCGGCGATTGCAGTCGCCAACCGGCTGGGTATTTCGGAAGAGGATATCCGCAAGGGGCTTGCTGCGTTCGGTGGCGTGAAACGCCGCTTCACGCTTACGGGAACCTGGAATGATGTGCAGGTATTCGACGACTACGGGCACCATCCGGTCGAGATCAAGGCGGTGCTGAGAGCTGCACGCGAGGCCTGCAAGGGGCGGATCATCGCGGTACACCAGCCGCATCGCTATTCACGCCTTTCGAGCCTTTTCGAGGATTTCGCGACCTGCTTCAACGACGCGGACAGCATTATCCTTGCACCGGTCTATGCTGCGGGCGAAGATCCGATTGAAGGTGTCAATTCGGAGACGCTGGTCTCGCACATCCGTGCGGGCGGCCACCGCGACGCGCGCTATATGGCGTCGCCGGCTGAACTGGCACATATTGTTTCAGGCATTGCGAAACCAGGTGATTTCGTGGTTCTTCTGGGAGCGGGTAATATTACACAGTGGGCGGCGTCATTGCCGAGGGAACTGGAAAGCATATCAGGACAGTAAGTATGAAGCAGGTAGATGGGGAAAAGCTGCTGGCCTCGCTCGGGGAGGGCGTGAACCAGTTGCGCGGGCGTCTTACACCGGACGCATCGATGGAAAGGGTAACCTGGTTCCAGGCGGGCGGTCTGGCGGAACTGATGTTCCAGCCGCATGACGTGGACGATCTGATAACCTTCCTGAAACTGTTGCCGGCCGAAGTGCCGCTGACGGTTGTCGGCGTTGGGTCCAATCTGCTTGTTCGCGATGGGGGCATCCCGGGCGTTGTCATCCGCCTCTCCGCCAAGGGATTTGGCCAGGTCGAACTTGTCGGCGAAAACCGCATTCGCGCCGGTGCGATCTGCCCGGACAAGCATATTGCCGCGATGGCCATGGATAACGGTATCGGCGGCTTTGCCTTTTATTACGGTATTCCTGGCTCGATCGGCGGCGCCTTGCGGATGAATGCCGGCGCTAACGGGGGGGAGACTTCCCAGCGCGTGATCGAGGTCCATGCTGTTGATCGGCAGGGCAACAAGCACGTGCTCTCCAAGGAAGACATGGGCTATACCTATCGACATACGGCAGCCTCCAAGGATCTGATCTTCACGCATGCCGTATTCGAAGGGTATCCGGAAGATCGGGCCAAGATCCGAGCCGAGATGGATGCCGTCCGCCAGCATCGCGAAACAGTGCAGCCGATCAAGGAAAAGACCGGCGGTTCCACGTTCAAGAACCCGCCAGATCACTCCGCATGGAAGCTGATCGATGATGCCGGCTGCCGTGGCCTGATGAACGGCGGCGCGCAGATGTCGTCGCTTCATTGCAACTTCATGATCAATATCGGCCATGCGACCGGTTACGATCTCGAATATCTCGGGGAGATGGTGCGTCAGCGCGTGTTCGAACATGCCGGCATCAAGTTAGAATGGGAAATCAAGCGGCTGGGCATTTTCATGCCCGGGCGTGAGGTCAAGCCTTTCCAGGGCGCGACCACGGAGTAACCGGCCGCTCGGTCCGTTCAGGAGGCGTAAACAATGCCTTTCCACCTGAACGGACCAAGCCTCTGGCTAATTCTCCGGATTGGCCTTCGATGGCTTGGCGACTTCTGGTTGCTGACCTCGGCGCCTCGCTGTTTTGGAGCGTTGATCAGATAAGCGCCCCCTTATTTTTCTCTCTATTTTGCCGTTCCTGATTGCTGATGCAGATTGGATTACCGTTATTCTGAACGCACGGGGTAATCGCATCCAAGATGTGCATCCATTCCGGAAACAATCTAATATCCGGCAATATCCAGACAAGAAAAAGCCCGCGAGGCCAATGGCTTCGCGGGCTTTTCTTATGATCTGATTCCGATCCGGTTAAGGATCAGACTTCTTCCTTGCCTGACAGGAAGATGCAGGCAAGCGTGATTAGAGCGGCAACAAGCAGGTAGTAGCCGACATAGGCCATGCCGTAGTTAGCCTGCAGGTAGGTGGCGATATAGGGGGCCAGGGAGGCGCCAAATATGCCAGCCATGTTGAAGGTGATCGACGAGCCGGTATAGCGCACCGTGGTCGGAAATGGTGCGGCCAGCGCCGTACCGATCAGGCCGTAAGTCATGCCCATGAGGACCATGGCCAGAATCACGAACAGGAAGATCATGCCTTCGCCGTTGGTCATCAAGGCCGGCAGGAGGAACGAGAAGGCTGCAATCAGCGCGCTGGTGAGGATCAGCATCTCGCGTCGGCCGTAACGCTCTGCGAGCTTGCCGATCACGACGATGAAGATACCGAAGACAACGGAGCCGAGAAGCTGCACTTCCAGCGCATCCAGGAACGGCATCTTCAGGACCTTGACGTTGTAGGACAGAAGATAGGCCGTGCCGATGTAGAACAGCACGAAAGTGGCAAGTGCTACGAATGTGCCGAGCACGAGGCTGCGCTTGTGCTTGCGGAAGAGTTCCGCGACCGGCACTTCGACGCGTTCATGGCTGTCGATTGCCTTCTGGAAGGCAGGGGTCTCGGTAATCGAAAGGCGAACCCAAAGGCCGACAGCGACCAGTATTATCGATGCGATGAAGGGAACGCGCCAGCCCCAGCTGAGCAGCGCTTCCTGCGACATGAAATGCAGGAGGATCCAGAATACGCCGGATGACAGGAACAGGCCCAGCGGGGCGCCGAGCTGCGGGAACATGCCGTACCAGCTGCGCTTGCCCGGAGGAGCGTTTTCGGTGGCCAGTAGAACCGCGCCACCCCATTCGCCGCCGAGACCGAAGCCCTGGCCGAAACGGCAAAGCGCCAGAAGCAGCGGTGCGACGACACCAATCTGTTCATAGGTCGGCAGAAGGCCGATCACGACCGTGGAAACACCCATGGTCAACAATGCGGCTACCAGCGTCGTCTTGCGGCCGATACGATCACCGTAATGGCCGAACACGATCGCGCCGAGCGGGCGTGCAAAGAATGCGATGGAGAAGGTTGCGAAAGATGCGAGAAGCGCGCTCGTGGGGTCGCTGCCGGGGAAGAACAGCGTCGGGAACACCAGGACGGCGGCGGTCGCATAAACATAAAAATCGAAAAACTCGATCGTCGTGCCGACCACGCTGGCCGTCAGGACTTGTGCAGGAGAGTTCGTTGCAACAGGCGCTAACGGCTCAGCAGACGGCGAAGCGGAGGGCGTCGCGTTAGTCATACTGATTCCAGTTCAGAAAAGGTTTTTTATATGGCTCTTGGGAGGGCCGCATGCGCAGTATCGTAATTTTATGGCGACCGAAACCCTTTCTGTCGCAATAAATGCAAAAAAAACAGGTCTTGCGAAGAATCATGCGACGAGCTGAGACGTCCCGTAGGAAAGGGAGTGCGCCGTGATCTGTGATTTCCTCAAGTGTCGCGTTAACTATTTCCTTCGTAATTTTATCCTTTGTTTTCAGTGTATTGGGTTGCCTCGTTAAGCAAAGTAAACGATTTGTTAACCATTTTGCTGCACCAATGAGGGACGAGTTCGGTGAGAGTCGCTGGCCGCAAGAGGCGGGAGAGGTTCGAAATCCGGGAATTGTTCTTTTTCAAGAGGTGATGGATGAGTGGCAAGCACGTGGCTGTTCTGATGGGAGGGTTTTCCTCCGAGCGGCCTGTCAGCCTGTCGTCCGGCAACGCTTGTGCGGATGCGCTTGAGGGCGAAGGTTATCGGGTGACGCGTGTCGACGTCGGGCGTGATGTCGGTTCGGTGCTGGCTGGTCTTCGGCCCGATGTTGCATTTAACGCTCTTCATGGTCCCTTCGGTGAAGACGGGACTATCCAGGGTGTGCTCGAATACCTGGAAATTCCTTACACGCATTCGGGTGTGCTGGCCTCTGCGTTGGCCATGGATAAGGCCCAGGCAAAGCATGTTGCCAAGGCTGCAGGCGTGCCTGTTGCCGATGCGCTTGTTATGGATCGCAAGGATTTCACCAATGTTCATCCCATGCCTGCGCCCTATGTGGTCAAGCCGGTTCGTGAGGGGTCTTCTTTCGGTGTTGTGATCGTTCGTGAGGATCAGTCCCATCCGCCGCAGATCGTGACGTCGCCTGAATGGCGCTACGGCGACGAGGTGATGGTTGAGCGTTATGTCTATGGTCGTGAACTGACCTGTGGGGTCATAAATGGTCAGGCTCTCGGTGTCACGGAAGTCGTCCCGACTGGTCCGGGATTCTACGATTACGACGCCAAGTATGTTGCCGGTGGTTCAAAACACGTCATTCCGGCGCAGATTTCACCGAATATTTACCAAAAAATACAAGCATGGGCGGTCAAGGCGCACGAGGCTATCGGTTGCCGTGGCGTGAGTCGCTCCGACTTTCGCTTCGATGATCGGTTCTCCGGTGAAGGTGAAGTCATCTGGCTTGAGGTCAATACCCAGCCTGGAATGACCCCGACATCTCTCGTGCCTGAAATGGCTGCTCATGCGGGTTATTCCTTCGGTGAGCTTGTTCGCTGGATGGTGGAGGACGCTTCTTGTCTACGGTGATCGGCAAAATGGCTGGTGGATCGCATCGTCGCGCTGCTTCCGGCGTGGTGGGCGCTGACGATCGTCGCGTTTTGCCGCGGCCACTGCGTCGCGTCGTGCGCTTTGCGGTCAGTCTTGCCACCGGCAGGATCGATATTCCGGCGCATGCCGGCACGCTATCCACCTTCGCGTTTTTCGCGGCCGTAGGTCTCTATGGCATGTCTCTCGGTGGTCACGGTCATGTTGTGGCCCAGTCCACAACTGCTGCGGTCGGATTCGCGATCGAAGACGTTCGGGTCTCGGGTAACGATCAGACTTCGGAAATCGACATTCTTCAGCTTCTCGGTCTCGATGGCACGACGTCACTGGTTGCGCTGGATATCGATGCCGCAAGGCGCAAGCTGTCCGAGCTGCCTTGGGTCGAATATGCGGAAGTGCGCAAGGTTTATCCGCGCACGATCGAGGTCATGCTCAAGGAGCGCAAGGCTTTCGCCATCTGGCAGCACGGATCCGAACTGTCGCTGATCGAAAAGAACGGATCGGTTATCGCGCCACTCAAGGACAACAAGTTTGCCTCCTTGCCCCTGTTCGTCGGTCGTGATGCAGAGATTGCTGCCGCATCCTTCGCGCAGGAAATGGACAAGTGGCCTGAGATTGCAAGCCGCGTGCGGGCCTATGTCCGGGTTTCCAGCCGCCGTTGGGATCTGCATCTCGATAACGGCATCGTTCTCAAACTTCCGGAAGAGCGTATCCCGTCTGCTCTGGCTCTCTTGTCCAAACTGGAAAAAGAGCAGGGTGTGCTGGAGCGCGATGTCGCTGCGGTAGACCTTCGTCTTGAAGATCGCACAACCATTCAATTGACTTCCGCTGCGGTGGAGCGTCGTGAGCAAGCGCTCGACGCTCGTACCAAGGCCCTGAAAAAAGCTGGAGCGAAATCGTGAATATGTTCGGTTCCTCCCAATTCGGTATGCCGCGTATGAAGCCCCTGTCATCGAAGCGCAGCCACGTCGTGTCGGTTCTGGATATCGGATCGACCAAGGTCGTGTGCATGATTGCCCGCCTCACTCCGCGCCAGGAAAGCCAAATCCTTCCGGGCCGCACGCATCACATCGAGATCATCGGCATCGGCCATCAGCGTTCACGTGGTGTGAAGTCAGGTGTGATCGCCGACCTCGATGCAGCCGAAAGCGTTATCCGGCTTGCCGTCGACGCTGCCGAGCGCATGGCTGGCCTCACCGTCGACAGCCTGATCGTCAACGTTTCCGCCGGCCGTCTGGCAAGCGATGTCTATACTGCGACCATCGATCTTGGTGGCCAGGAAGTCGAGAATTCCGATCTTCGCAAGGTTCTGGTGGCGGCAAGCAACCAGTCGCAGCGGCATGATCGCGCCATCCTTCACTCGCTGCCCACCGGCTTCTCGCTGGATGGCGAGCGCGGCATCCGTGATCCGCTGTCGATGTATGGCGATGAACTGGGTGTCGACATGCATTTCGTCACCGCTGAACGCATCACGCTGAAAAACCTCGAGCTTTGCGTCAATCGTGCGCATCTATCGGTCGAGGGCATGGTGGCTACACCTTATGCCAGCGGTCTTGCTGCCCTGGTCGACGACGAAGTAGAACTCGGCTGCGCAGCCATCGACATGGGCGGCGGCACGACGACGATCTCCGTTTTCTGCGAAGGCAAGCTCGTTCATACGGATGCAATCGGTCTTGGTGGCCATCATGTCACAACTGATCTGGCGCGAGGCCTATCGACTCGGATAGAAGATGCCGAGCGCATGAAAGTCGTACATGGTTCGGCACTCGCCAATGGTGGCGATGAACGTGACGTGATCTCCGTACCGCCGATCGGCGAGGATGATCGCGATCAGCCGACCCAGGTGCCGCGCTCGCTGGTTACCCGTATCGTTGGCGCCCGCATCGAAGAGACGCTGGAGCTTATTCGTGACCGCATCCAGAAGTCGGGTTTCAGCCCGATTGTCGGAAAGCGTGTTGTCTTGACGGGTGGCGCCAGCCAGCTGACCGGCCTGCCGGAAACGGCACGGCGGATTCTCGCCCGCAATGTTCGCATCGGTCGTCCGATGGGTGTCTCCGGTCTTCCGGCGGCAGCCAAGGGACCGGCGTTCTCCACCGCAGTGGGACTGATCATCTATCCGCAGGTGGCGGATATGGAAACGCATGCATCGCAGGGCGGCCTCATCGGTTCGTTCGGCAACGGAACCGGTCGTCTGGCCCGCATGGGACAGTGGCTGAAAGAGAGTTTTTGACAGGGAAGACAGCCCCTGACCTGTCAAAGTGAATTGGAAAAGAATTGGTCAGCTCGGCGACGCGACCAAAAGCAGAAGGAAAAGGTACAATGACGATCAAGCTGAACAAGCCTGACATCACCGAGCTGAAGCCTCGGATCACTGTTTTCGGCGTGGGTGGCGGCGGCGGTAACGCCGTCAACAACATGATCACTGCCGGGCTCGAAGGCGTCGATTTCGTCGTAGCCAATACCGATGCCCAGGCGCTGACCATGACCAAGGCCGAACGCATCATCCAGATGGGTGTGCAGGTCACCGAAGGTCTCGGCGCCGGTTCGCAGCCGGAAGTCGGCCGTGCTGCCGCCGAGGAATGCCTCGACGAGATCATCGATCATCTCAACGGCACCCACATGTGCTTCGTGACCGCAGGCATGGGCGGTGGTACCGGTACCGGTGCTGCTCCGGTCGTTGCGCAGGCTGCCCGCAACAAAGGCATCCTGACCGTCGGCGTCGTCACCAAGCCGTTCCACTTCGAAGGCGGTCGCCGCATGCGTCTGGCCGAGCAGGGTATTCAGGAACTGCAGAAGTCGGTCGACACGCTGATCGTCATTCCGAATCAGAACCTGTTCCGTATCGCCAATGACAAGACGACCTTTGCCGACGCATTCGCGATGGCCGACCAGGTTCTCTATTCGGGCGTTGCCTGCATCACCGACCTGATGGTCAAGGAAGGCCTGATCAACCTCGACTTCGCTGACGTTCGCTCTGTCATGCGCGAGATGGGCCGTGCAATGATGGGTACGGGCGAAGCTTCCGGTTCGGGCCGCGCTCTGCAGGCTGCCGAAGCCGCGATCGCCAACCCGCTGCTCGACGAGACCTCGATGAAGGGCGCTCAGGGCCTGCTGATCTCGATCACCGGTGGTCGCGACCTTACTCTCTTCGAAGTCGACGAAGCGGCTACCCGTATTCGCGAAGAAGTCGATCCGGATGCCAACATCATCCTCGGTGCGACCTTCGATGAAGCACTTGAAGGCCTCATCCGCGTCTCCGTCGTTGCAACCGGTATCGATCGCGCTCATGGCGAAGTCGACCTGCGTGCCGCTGAAATGCGCGCCGCTCAGAAGCCGATTATCCGTCCTTCCGCGGCCGTTGCTCCGGCTCCGGCCGCAGCTCAGCCTGTCATGATGCAGGCCCCCCAGGCACCGAAGGCTGCCGACCCGATCGCAGAGACTATCCGCCAGGCGGAAGCTGAAATGGAACAGGTTCTTGCAATCCCGACGCCCGTTGCTCCGGCACCACAGCCGCAGCAGGACGAGTTCCGTCCGCAGAGCCGTCTCTTCGCAGCTCCGGTTGCAGAAGCTCCGGCTCCCGCACCGGTCATGACCCGTCCGGTTCAGCCGGCACCTCAGCCGGCTCCGGCTTACCATCAGCCGGCGTCCGCCGCTGCACCGGTTATGAGCCAGCCGGCTCCTCGCATGGCACAGCCGGTTCAGCATGAGCCTGTTTATCGCGAACCTGTCATGGAGCCGGTTCGCATGCCGAAGGTGGAAGATTTTCCGCCGGTCGTGAAGGCTGAGATGGAACATCGCGCCCAGGCGACGGCCCATGTTCAGGAAGAGCGTGGACCGATGGGCCTCCTGAAGCGGATCACCAATTCGCTCGGTCGCCGGGAAGAGGAAGAGCAGGTTCAGTCGGACATGACGGCTTCGGCTCCTGTTCCCCAGCGTCGTCCGCTTTCGGCAGAAGCCAGCCTCTATGCCCCGCGTCGCGGCAATCTCGATGACCGTGGGCGTGTTGCTCCGCAGGCGAGCCACGAGGACGATCAGCTCGAAATTCCGGCCTTCCTGCGCCGCCAGTCGAACTGAGTTAACGGCGTATAACAAAGTTGAAGAGGCCCGGGTGATCAGCATCCGGGCCTTTTTAAGTTGAGCATATTAACTGTGGAAAAATAACCTTTCCAATCAGATGTTTACGCGATGAAAAGTATGTCGCGGCCAAGGATGGTGACGTTGTTAGAAAACCGTAACAATCCGAAACGAACAGTGATTTGGAAACAGCGTAGAGCATGCGTATTTAGACGCTGACAGAGTTGGAACAATTCGTTCGTTTCAACGGAATGCGAATACGGACCTGCTGATCACGGGTGCGACGGAATCAAGAAGGCTTACGTTAATGACAATTGGATTGCTCGGATTTCAGGCAACGATTGCTGCTCCGGTTACGTTGAGCGGCATCGGTGTGCATTCCGGAGCGCCGGTGATGATTACGTTCCAGCCGGCGGAAGCCGGAACCGGTATTGTGTTCAGCCGTAATCTCGAAGACGGCACTTCGGTCGAATATCGTGCCGTGTCGTCGCAGGTCGGCCCGACGGATCTCTGCACCGTGCTCGGCGTGTCGCCAGTCAAGTGGGTTGCGACCATCGAGCATGTCATGGCTGCGCTCTATGCGATGGGCATCGACAACATCATCGTCGAAGTCGATGGTGCCGAAATGCCGATCATGGACGGCAGCTCCTATCCCTTCATCGAGGCGATCGAACAGGTCGGCACGGTCAATCTCGGGATCAAGCGTCGTTACATTCGCGTCATCAAGCCGGTGCGAATCGAATCAGGCGCATCCTGGTCCGAGTTCCGCCCCTATGACGGCACCCGATTCGAAGTGGAAATCGATTTCCCGTCTTCGTTGATTGGTCGTCAGAGCTGGAAGGGTGACCTGAGTGCTGCAACTTTCAAGTCCGAGCTTTCGCGCGCCCGCACCTTCGGCTTCATGCGTGATGTCGAGCGTCTGTGGGCTGCAGGTTATGCACTTGGGTCTTCGCTGGAAAACTCGGTCGTGATTTCCGACGATGAAACTGTCGTGAACGTCGAAGGCCTGCGTTACGCCAAGGATGAGTTCGTTCGTCACAAGACGCTGGATGCCGTTGGCGATCTGGCTCTTGCAGGAGCGCAGTTTATTGGTTGCTACCGCTCCTATCGCGGCGGACACAAGATGAATGCAAATGCGCTGAAGGCTCTTCTGAGCGACTCGACCGCCTATGAAGTGGTCGAGGCCCCGTCTTCTGTTGCCACACGTGTTCGTGCTGGTGAGTTCGTTCCCGTCAGCATGACGGAATGTGCTCCCTGGTTTGCCTGAATTTTATAATCTCCGTCAGACTGGCCGTTCCGCAAGGAGCGGCCTTTTTCTTTTCATAAAAGGCACTTGCTGGCCGCGATCGCCACAAAAATGCATTAATGCCGACCCATTGCGTTGCCCTGACCATGCTTTTATGGCTAGTACGCCGCTGGGCACGAGTAGTTTCACGCGGGGACGATCAGGGACTGTCGGATGGCTGATGGAAAGTCTGTAGAAATGCGTAGCTTTACGAGGATCGGCCTCCTGGCGATTGCACTCATCGGGACCGGGGTTGGCTTGGCTTCATGCCAATCCGACAAGGACATCGATATAACGAAGCTTGGCTTCGAAGCCGAGTCCCCGGAGATATTGTATAATCAGGGCCTTGCGAACATGAAGGCCGGCAACATGGCCGAAGCTGGGCGCAAGTTCGACGCTATCGACAAGCAGAACCCGTTTACCGAATGGGGCCGCAAGGCGCTTGTGATGAGCACTTTCGTCAAGCAGCGCATGGGCCGTAACGACGATGCGATCTCGGTCGGTAACCGTTATCTCAGCCAGTATCCGAAGTCGCAGGACTCGGCCTATGTCCAGTATCTGGTTGGCCTTTCGTATTCCAAGCAGATTTCCGACGTGACGCAGGACCAGAAGGCCGCGGCAAATACGATCGCTGCGATGAGCAAGGTCGTAAACGATTATCCGAACTCGGAATATGTCGAGGACGCGCAGGCGAAGATTCGATTCGCGCGCGACCAGATGGCCGGCAAGGAAATGCAGATCGGCCGTTATTATCTCGAGCGTAAAGAATACCTTGCCGCCATCCAGCGTTTTCGCAATGTTGTCGAAACCTATCCCAACACCAATCAGGTGGAAGAGGCTTTGGCGCGTCTGACCGAGACCTATTATCGTATGGGCATCGTAGAAGAGGCGCAGACGGCTGCAGCGGTGCTTGGACGGAACTATCCGGACAGCCAGTGGTATGCCGATAGCTACAAGCTGCTGCATTCGGGTGGTGTCGAGCCGCGCGAAAACAGGGGGTCCTGGATTTCGCGCGCCGGTGCCAAGCTCATCGGCGCCTGAGAGACCAGAGGTCAATAACGAGGCTACATGCTGATCCAGTTGTCGATCCGCGATATCGTTCTGATCGAGCGGCTCGATCTCGGTTTCGAGGCCGGGCTCTCGGTGCTGACGGGTGAAACCGGCGCCGGGAAGTCCATCCTGCTCGATAGTCTTTCGCTGGCACTTGGTGGTCGTGGTGACGGTGGTCTCGTGCGCCATGGCGAAGACAAAGGGCAGGTAACGGCCGTCTTCGATGTGCCGGGCCAGCACGCTGCACGAAAACTCCTCAAGGAAAACGGCATCGATGACGATGGCGATCTGATCTTCCGCAGGATCCAGTCGGCGGACGGGCGCACGCGCGCGTCGATCAACGACCAGCCGGTCAGCGTGCAGTTGATGCGGCAGGTCGGCCAGGTGCTCGTGGAAATCCACGGCCAGCATGACGACCGCGCCCTGATCGACACGAATGCACACCGCATGCTGCTCGATGCCTTTGCGGGCTTGTCCGACGAGGTGCAGCAAGTCAGCGGTCTCTATCGCACATGGCGTGATGCCGAGCGTGCTTTCAAGGCGCACCGCGCCAAGGTGGAAGCTGCGGCCCGCGAGGCCGATTATATCCGTGCCTCGGTCGAAGAGCTGGAAGCGCTTTCGCCGCGCGACGGCGAAGAGGAAGAGCTCGCCGAACATCGCTCGAAGATGCAAAAGTCCGAGCGAATTGCCGGTGACATTTCCGAGGCTTCAGAATTCCTCAACGGCAATGCCTCACCAGTCCCGATGATTGCGTCCATGGTGCGCCGTCTGGAACGCAAGAGCCATGAGGCGCCAGGTCTTCTGGAAGAGACTGTGGAGCTTCTGGATCAGGCGCTCAATCATCTCTCGAATGCGCAGATGGAGGTCGAGGCGGCGCTTCGGCGCACTGAGTTCGATCCGCGTGAACTGGAGCGCGTCGAGGAGCGGCTTTTCGCTCTGCGCGCCGCTGGCCGCAAATATTCTGTCGCCGTGGTCGATCTGCCGGCGCTGGCCGAAAAGATGGTGGCTGATCTCGCCGATCTCGATGCCGGTGAAGAGAAGCTCGGGCAGTTGGAGAAGATCGCTGCCGCTGCCAAGGAAGAGTTCGATCGCGCAGCCGCTGTGCTTTCAGATAAGCGCAAGGCTGGTGCCGAATCGCTTGCTGCCGCCGTCATGGCCGAACTGCCGGCATTGAAGCTTGAGCGTGCACGCTTCATGGTCGAGGTTACCGCCGATCCCGAGACGGCTGCTGCCGAGGGGATTGATACGGTCGAATTCCACGTGCAGACCAACCCGGGCACGCGCCCCGGCCCGATCATGAAGGTGGCTTCGGGTGGCGAGCTTTCCCGTTTCCTGCTGGCGCTGAAGGTGGCTCTTGCCGACCGCGGTTCGGCACCGACTTTGGTATTTGACGAGATCGATACGGGTGTCGGCGGCGCGGTGGCCGACGCCATCGGTCAGCGTCTGAAACGGTTGTCATCGACGGTCCAGGTTCTTTCCGTTACGCATGCGCCGCAGGTGGCGGCACGCGCCGCGACGCATCTCCTGATCTCGAAGGGACCGGCGGCCGACGGTTCCGAAAAGATCGCTACGCGCGTTGCGACCATGGCTCCTGAACATCGCGCCGAGGAGATTGCCAGGATGCTCTCCGGTGCTTCTGTGACTGACGAGGCTAGGGCTGCTGCCGCGGCGCTTTTATCCGGCAGCGGCTAACACCGGCTTTCGATATTTGACGGCCTCAAGATCGTGGCGTGTTTTCCACTCTCCGAGATGACGTGGTTCTTCCAATCCATGGTGATTGCACTAGAAAAGCGGTGAAGATGGAGATTCCCGCATGGCCGCCGATCAGACCCCAATCGAAACGCTGACCGAACAGACGGCTGCTGCCGAACTGGAGCGGCTGGCGAAAGAGCTGGCCCATCACGACGAACTGTACCACGCCAAGGATGCGCCGGAGATTTCCGACGCCGAGTACGATGCACTGAAGCGTCGAAACCTTGCCATCGAAGAGCGCTTTCCGCAGCTTATCCGCTCGGATAGTCCTTCGATCACTGTCGGTGCCGCACCACTCGCCACCTTTGCTCCGATCACCCATGCCCGGCCGATGCTGTCTCTCGACAACACGTTTTCCGACGAGGATGTGCGCGATTTCGTCAATTCGGTCTATCGTTTCCTCGGACAGCTGCCAGATAACTCGATCGCCTTTACAGCCGAACCGAAGATCGACGGCTTATCCATGTCGATCCGCTACGAAGAAGGTGTTCTCGTCAATGCTGCCACGCGCGGCGACGGGACGACAGGTGAAAACGTCACCGCCAATGTGAAGACGATCAAGGAAATCCCTCAGCGCCTGCCCAAGGGCGTACCAGCAGTCGTCGAGGTGCGTGGTGAGGTCTATATGGCCAAGAGCGACTTTCTGGCGCTCAACGCAGAGATGGAGGCGCAGGGCAAGCAGCTTTACGTCAATCCGCGCAACACCGCGGCAGGCTCCTTGCGACAACTAGATGCCAAGGTGACCGAAAGTCGTAAACTGAAATTCTTCGCCTATGCCTGGGGGGAGATTTCCGAGCCAAACGACTTGCCGAAGAGCCAGTACGAGATGGTGCAGACCTTCAAGGGTTGGGGCTTTCCGGTGAACCCGCTGATGAAGCGGCTGAATTCGGTCGATGACGTTCTGGCGCATTATCACGAGATCGGCCTTGCCCGCCCTGAACTCGATTACGATATCGACGGCGTCGTCTACAAGGTCGATCGGCTTGATCTGCAGGCCCGCCTCGGTTTTCGCTCGCGTTCGCCGCGCTGGGCAACCGCACATAAGTTCCCGGCGGAGCAGGCGTTCACTACCGTCGAGAATATCGATATCCAGGTTGGCCGAACCGGTGCGTTGACGCCGGTTGCGCGACTGACGCCGATTACTGTCGGCGGTGTGGTTGTCACCAATGCGACGCTGCACAATGCCGATTACATCGAAGGTATCGGCAATTCCGGCGAGCGCATCCGTGAGGAAGAGCACGATATCCGCATCGGCGATACAGTCATTGTCCAGCGGGCAGGGGATGTCATCCCGCAGGTGCTTGACGTGGTGATGGAGAAGCGCCCGGCTGATGCGAAGAAATACGAGTTTCCTACCAAATGCCCGGTTTGCGGCAGTCATGCGGTACGCGAGAAAAATGAAAAGACCGGCAAGCTCGATTCGGTCACACGCTGCACCGGCGGTTTCGTCTGCCGTGCGCAGGCAACCGAACACCTGAAACATTTCGTCTCGCGCAATGCCTTCGATATCGAGGGGCTGGGCACGAAGCAGGTGGACTTCTTCTTCAAGAGCGAAGATCCTGCACTGCAGGTTCGCACTGCGCCCGACATATTCACGCTGAAGAAGCGGCAGGAATCTTCGCCGTTGATAAAGCTCGAAAACATCGAGGGTTTTGGCAGGGTCAGCGTCAGAAAACTGTTCGATGCGATCGATGAACGCCGTTCGATAGCGCTCAATCGCTTCATCTATGCACTCGGTATCCGCCATGTCGGCGAGACGACAGCAAAACTGCTTGCCCGCCATTACGGCACTTATGAAGCATTCGATCGGGCGATGAAGGATGCGTCATCACTGACCGGTGACGCGTGGCAGGACCTGAACAATATCGAGGGCATTGGTGAGATCGTCGCCCGCGCCATCGTCGAATTCTTCAAGGAGCCTCGCAATCTCGATGTCATCAATCGATTGCTCGAAGAGGTGACGCCGCAGGCTGCGGAGCAGGTTGCAGCGTCCGACAGCCCGGTGGCGGGCAAGACGGTCGTATTCACCGGTTCGCTAGAGCGGTTTACACGCGACGAAGCCAAGGCTCGTGCTGAAGGCCTTGGGGCGAAGGTGGCCGGTTCCGTATCGAAGAAGACCGACTATGTCGTCGCTGGCCCCGGCGCCGGTTCCAAGCTCGACAAGGCTCGGGAACTCGGCGTCGAAGTGATGACGGAGGATGAGTGGCTCACCTTTATCGGTGGCTGATCGTCAGGTTTTGATCCGTGCCATGCAATAGGCATCGACATAGCTGCCGTCTCGAAAAGCGAATTCCTTCATGAGGCCTTCGGTGACGAACCCGTTCTTCTCATAGAGACGGATGGCTGGTTCGTTGTCCGTATAGACCGTCAGTTCGACGCGACGCAGGTTGAACCAGTTGTCGGCAAGGGCGAGGACTTCTCCTATTAGCGCTCGGCCGATCCCCTTGCCGACATAGGCATCGTGAACACCCATGCCGATACTTCCGACGTGGACACGACGATTGGAGAGCCGCGTCAATCCGGCATCGCCGACAATCTTGCCGTCGAGGAGAGCGATCAGGCTCGTGGCGTTTGCCGGCTGACTTTCAATACCCTTGCGGATTTCATCCGGCGTGTGGTGCGGGGTGCGCAGCGTGCCGTACCGATAGCCCGGGAGATTGTGCAGCGTCACTATTCCTTCGGCATCTGACGGCCGTCTTGCCCGTATGACGAGGTTTTGGGGCCAGGCTGCATCTTTCGCCAATGGTGGAGGATTTTCAAGTTCGCTCATGTCGCTCTCTTTGGTTTGCCCAAGCAGAGCGGAACGATGCCGACCCTGCCATCATGAGGCAGGGTGGTGGACGGATGCCGGCTAACGCGCCAAACCCGCCACTCGCCCTGCAGGGCGAATGGTCACGGTCATATGGGTAAGGGCGATATAGCTGATCATGATCCGGATTTGGCCATGAATGTGGAAACAGGTCAAGCTGCCACATATGCGGCTCTTTGCCGAATCGCGTTGTCCGGCCTAAAAGCGACGCAGTCGTCCAACCGGAATTTCAGCTTGAAGACCATCGCGATCGATTTCGAAACCGCCAACGAGCAGCGTGGAAGCGCCTGTTCGGTAGGGCTTGCGTGGATCGAAAATGGCAGGGTGGTTCGCGTCGAAGAACGTTTGATCCGGCCGAAGGACATGCGGTTTTCGTCTTTCAACATCGGCATCCACGGCATTCGCCCAGAGCAGGTCGAGGATGCCGGTGAATTTCCGGAAGTGATGGACGAATTTGCCGACGATTTTGCCGGTGCGACGATGATCGCTCATAATGCGGCATTCGACTTCAGTGTCTGGCGCGCCTGTCTCGATCAATACCGCCAGTCTTATCCGGAGCTTTCCTATCTCTGCAGCGTCAAGATGGCTCAGAAGGTGTGGCCTCATCTGATCTCGCACAAGCTGAATATCCTGGCGCAGCATCTCGGGCTGAATTTCCTTCACCATAACGCGGCAGAGGATGCCGCCATCTGTGCCGAGGCCACGATCGCGATCGCATCGACGTTGAACCTGTCCGAAATCCGCGATGTTCCCGCTGCGATCGGGATGAAAGCCGGCCGGCTGTTCTCCAGCGGTTACGAAGCGTGTACTCTGCCCAAACGGTCTGCTGTTTTGATCGGCAGGTGAATAATCCGCAGCCGTCTTGCAAGCTGTCTGCAGCACCTTATCTCTGATCGCGGATCGTTGACCGGAGATTTGCCTCATGCCCCGCCTGAACCGCCGCATTGTCTCATTCGTTTCTGCCATTGCTATTCTGACCGGGCTTGCGGCTGCGCCGGCTGTCGCAGAAGTGGTTGGCAAGGTCGGCGTTGACTGGATCGGCAATGATATCATCGTCGAAGCTGTGCCTGATCCGCAGGTGAAAGGTGTCACCTGCCACGTCACCTATTTCGATCGCAGTGTGATCGACCGGTTGAAGAACGGGAACTGGTTCGAAGATCCGTCGAACAATTCCATCGCTTGCCGTCAGACCGGGCTGATCGAGATCGGCGACATCGAGCTCGATAAGGGTGGCGAGGAAGTGTTTCGTCAGGGACGGTCGCTGATCTGGAAGGACCTGCTGGTCAAGCGCATTTATGACAAGACCAATGACACGCTGATCTATCTGGCGCATTCGCGTCAGGTGGTGGAAGGTTCTGCCAAGATGGCGATTTCCACGGTGCCGCTTTACGGCCAGCAGATAAACTGGACGAAGGGCAAACCAGCTCCTTGAAACCGTGCCCCAAATCACATGAGAAAAGCCGGGCGTGACATGCACGTCCAGCTTTTTGTTTGACCGAATTTTCGTTAGCGGATGTACACGACCTTGCCGCCATCTGCGGCTGTCTGGATCGCGATGACGTTGGCCAGTTCGACATTCTGCATTGTTAGCGCATCAGCCAAACCCGGGTCGGATTGCAACTCCGCCTGAGCATTCTGGATCACGTCCGGGCTCGGATTGCTTACAGACTGAGGCAGGCGGCTGCCATTGCCAGAACTCGGATCATTGGTCACATCTACCACTGTGACACCGGCAGTCGATGTGGCAGGATTCTGCATATCCATCGTCTGGGCAGACGCACCGGCTGCGAAGGCGGAAGCGGAAATAAGTGCGGCAAGTGCAATAGCCTTTTTCATGGCAATTCTCCTTGTTGTCGTTTTCTTTCACGCGACGAAGAACATTTCTTCGTTGCATCGTGTCTGAGTTGACAAGCACCAAACCGCCTAGCTTCCCGGAAGGTTTCATAAAAATAATTATATTTTGCAATAACTTGCTGTTCCATCACATGCGAGTGAGACACGAACTTCTGAAGTGATCCGAAACAGAAAACGCCCGGCGTGATTGTTCACGCCAGGCGTTCTTGCAAACTGTAGACCGGTTAAGGAACTCAGGCGGCTTCGCGCGATAGTTCGTCGGCGATGACAGTGTCGAGGTTCAGGAAGCAGACCATGGTCTTTTCCAGGGCAACGATACCGCGGCAGAAGTCGCGCTGGGCTTCAGGAATGATTTCCGGCGCCGGCTGTAGGTCTTCGCTCTTGATGGTCATCATGTCGGAAACCTGCTCGACCAGCAGGCCGACAAGCTTGCCGCCGATGTCGGTGACGATGATCGCGGAACGCTCGGATGGTTCCGTCATCTTCATGCCGAGGCGGCAGGCCATGTCGATAACCGGTATAACCGCGCCGCGCAGGTTGATGAGGCCGAGGACATAAGGCGGGGTATGCGGCATCGGGGTCACCGGCGCCCAGCCGCGAATTTCGCGGATCGCCATGATGTCGATGCAGAATTCCTGGTCTCCGAGATGAAACGAGACGATCTCGAGATAGGCGCCGGACTGCTTTATCGCATTGCTCATATCAGAACTCTTCCGTTTGGCTGAAAAGCCCGGACATGCGGGGCTTCTGGAATCATGTTGAAATGATCATTGCCGCCCAGAAGTGAAAAACCGGTGAATCTTCTGGTGTAACCGGGTTAATTTCGATCTGCGACATAGGGCAGCAGGCTATCTGTTCAGTCCGTTCCCGTTCGTATAAAACGGCAGCATGCAAACAAGCGCCAGCCATCACTTTGCTCTGCCCGCGACGCTCCTTATCGGGATTGCCGTGCTTGGACTGTCGCTTGCCGGCTTTTGGGGCTGGATCAACTACGGTTCTTCCATCCTCCTTGCGGCGGGGGAGACAGCCCTTTCCTGGTGCCTTTGATCTTGTGGCTCCCTTGCTGGACTACGGGATGTTGAATTGCGCCGGTGAGCGGTTGTGTCTATGCCTGAGGCATTCTTCCTTTGAATTAAGAGACTAACCCATGAAAAGCCTTCGGATTGCCCTCTGGATTGCGGTCTTTGCTCTTGCGGGTGTTCTGGTGTGGTTGACGCTGGAGGTAACACGGCAAAAGCAGGATCTGGCCGAAGGGCCGTTTGGTGTCCCGTTCCGTCTGGTTGCGCAGAATGGCCAGCCGATTACCGAGCAGGCTTTTCGTGAAAAGCCCACCGCTTTGTTTTTCGGCTTTACACATTGCCCGGAAGTCTGCCCCACAACCTTGTTCGAGCTGAACGGCTGGATGCACAAGGTCGATCCCGACGGAACCAAGCTGAACGGCTATTTCGTCAGCGTCGACCCCGAGCGCGATACGCCGGAGGTGCTCGGCCTCTATGTCTCCAATGTTACCGATCGCATCAAGGGTATTTCAGGACCGCCCGCCGACGTTCTTGCTATGATCAAGGGCTACAAGGTCTATGCCAAGAAAGTGCCGGTCGACGCAGCCGATCCCAATGGTGACTACACGATGGATCACACGGCGTCGGTTTTCCTGCTGGATCAGGGGGGCCGGTTTGCGGGCACGATCGCCTATGGTGAAAATGCCGAAACGGCAGAAAAGAAGCTGGCAAATCTGATCAAGGGTTGATTGGCGGCGTTTGGGTGCGTTGCCGGTTGAATGGCGCAGGGCTTCTGTGGCAATGGTCTGCGCAACAATCAGCTGAGAGAGAAGACCGTGAGCGAGATCCGCCTCTACGTGACAGTCAATGAAGTAACGGCAGGCGAAGTTCTCGACCTCCTTTCGGATGTCTTCGGTGAAGAAGACTTCGCGATCGCCACCACGGAGGTGGATGAGAAGCGCGATATCTGGGAAGCCTCGGTCTATATGATGGCCGACGAGGAAGACGCAGTTCGCGAACGGATTGCGGATGCGCTTGCCGAGCCATTTCCCGATTTGTCCATTGCCCGTGAAATTATTCCCGATGTCGACTGGATCGCCAAATCGCTCGAGGGGTTGAAGCCGGTTCGTGCCGGCCGTTTCATCGTTCATGGCTCGCATGATCGCGACAAGGTTCGCGAAAACGATGTCGCAATCGAGATCGATGCGGGGCAGGCTTTCGGCACAGGTCATCACGGCACGACCGCTGGCTGCCTGGAAGTGATCGATAAGGTTCTGCGCGCAAGGCAGGTCAGGAATGCGCTCGATCTGGGAACCGGCAGCGGTGTGCTGGCGATCGCTGTGCGCAAGGTCAGGAAGATCCCGGTTCTTGCAACTGATATCGATCCGGTCGCGGTTCGCGTGGCGCGGGAAAACGTGAAGCGCAACGGTATTGCGTCGGGTATTCGGGTCGAGACTGCACCGGGCTTCCACTCTCCGGCTTTTCGTGAGGATGGGCCGTTCGATCTGATCATTGCCAATATTCTTGCTCGTCCGCTAATGAAAATGGCGCCGGAGCTTGGCCATCATCTGGCGCCGGGCGGATCGGTAATCCTTTCGGGAATTCTGGCCGCACAGCGCTGGAAGGTGATCGCCGCCTATAATGGTGCAGGCATGCGCCATCTCTCCACGATCTGGAAAAACGGCTGGGTGACGATGCATTTCACCAATCGGTGATATTGCGTCTCTGCATTGCGCTGAGCGCATGGCGTCAATCCGATATGCTGCAAAACAAAAGGCGACGCTTGCGCGCCGCCTTTTCAGGCTTTTCGGCCTGGATGCCCACGAGCGCAAGGGAGGAATTGCTGCTCAAGCGGGCTTTATTTTCGTCAGAGCCGTTTAGCTCCTCGCGATCCTCAGATCAAAAGAAGCAGGGGGTTGCGCCCTTGCGGCGAAGCTCTTCGCGGCTTGTGCCGAGGTTCTTCAAGGTTTCGTCATCAAGGCTCATGAGAGCGCCGTTAACGTAGCGGGAAACCTGCTTTTCGCGGGCCTGGGCCATACGGTTCATCGCATTGCGGAACATGGAGTTTGCCATTGATTTCGTCCTTCGCTGTGTTGTCTCATTTGGTATGGCTGGAATATATGCTTCATCGAGTTGCACAGTGAGTAGGCTTCGATCATTGGTGATATGCGCTCAATGCATGGTTGCGCGGTTTGATGCTTCAATATTTGGCATTTCGTTTAAGGCGATCCGCGTGCCGCCAGGAGGTTTCAATCTTCGACCTCTTGTTTTGCCGCATGTGTCTCTCGCAAAACCGCTGCACACTTTCGTTCGACATGCTTTAACGTGGATGTTCAACGGAATCGCAGCATTGGAATGGCAGCCATGTTTCAGTCTTTCGACAATAAGTCCTCTCCCCAATATGGTCGCGAGCGCGTCGCGGCGCTTCGCGCTCGCTTCGCGGATCTCGGTATTGATGGTTTTCTCGTGCCGCGCGCTGACGAATACCAGAGCGAGTATGTTCCTGAATCCGCCGAGCGGCTGTCCTGGCTTACCGGATTTACCGGTTCGGCGGGCATGGCGCTTGTCACGCAGAAAGAAGCAGTTGTTTTTGTCGACGGCCGTTATGTGACGCAGGTTGCCGAGCAGGTCGATGGCAGCGTGTTCACCCCCGGTGATCTCGTCAATGAGCCGCCGCATCTCTGGCTCCGCTCGCATGCTCAGCAAGGTTTTCGTCTCGGTATCGATCCCTGGCTGCATGGCGGCCAGGAGGTGAAGAGGCTTGAGAAGGCGCTGGAGGAGATTGGCGGATCGCTGGTGCTTCTTCCCGAAAACCCACTGGATACCGCCTGGGTCGATCGTCCGGCCGAGCCGCTTGGCGCAGTTGCCGTTCAGCAGGAGGCTCATGCTGGAAAATCGGCGGCGGAGAAGATCGCGGAGATTGCAGCCGGTCTGAAGGCGAAGAATATCGCTGCCGCCCTGATCGCCGATCCGTCTTCGGTCGCCTGGATCTTCAATATTCGCGGTGGCGATGTTGCGCATACGCCGCATCCGCTGTCGCGCGCGCTAATTGCCGCGGATGGCAAGGCAGAACTCTTCATCGATGAACGCAAGCTTGGCGATGAGGCCCGCACCCACCTGCAGCCGCTCACAAGCATCAAGCAGCCTGCAGCGCTGATCGAACGGATTGGCGCTTACGCCGCCGATGGCGGTCGTATCCTTGTCGATCCTGAGCTGACGGCACTCGCTTTGATCACCGCCATAGAGAGCGCGGGTGGCGTCGTGGTCGAGGGGACTGACCCCGCACGCCTGCCGCGCGCCATCAAGAATGCGGTGGAGCTGAAAGGCTCGGCCGACGCGCATGTGCAGGATGGCGTTGCCATGGTGGAGTTTCTTTATTGGCTGGATCAGGCCAAACCCGGATCACTCACCGAAATCCAGGCGGTCGAGGCTCTTGAAGCGGCGCGTGCGCGCGTTGGCCAGAACCTGCAGAACCCTCTGCGTGACGTCTCTTTCGACAGCATTGCAGGAGCCGGTGAACATGCGGCGATCATGCACTATCGCGTCACCCGCCAGAGCGACCGCGAGATTGAAGAAGGCGAACTTTTCCTGATTGATTCAGGTGCGCAGTATATCAACGGCACCACCGATATCACGCGCACGGTGGCGATCGGCAATGTGCCCGAGGACCGCAAGCGTTTCTTCACGCTGGTGCTGAAAGGCATGATCGGTATCAGCACGGCACGTTTTCCCAAGGGCACGCGTGGTTGTGACCTTGATCCTTTGGCGCGCATCGCGTTGTGGAAGGCGGGTGGCGATTTCGCCCATGGCACGGGCCATGGAGTTGGATCCTATCTCTCCGTGCATGAGGGGCCGCAGCGTATTTCGCGGCTTGCCACGCAGGAGTTGTTGCCCGGTATGATCCTATCGAACGAGCCGGGTTATTACCGTCCCGGTCATTACGGCATTCGTATCGAGAACCTGATCTTCGTTCGTGAAGCAGAGGAGATCGTTGGCGGCGACATGCCGATGCGCTCTTTCGAGACGCTGACCTGGTGCCCGATCGATCGTCGCCTGGTTGTCGCTTCGTTGCTGACGGAGGAGGAGCTGGAATGGCTGAACGCGTATCACGTCACTGTGCGCGAAAAGCTGCTGCCGCTGATCACCGATGCGGCGGTGCGGGCATGGCTTGAAGCCGCTACCGCACCGGTTGGTGCCTGATCAGATACCGAGATCGAACCCGTAACGGGCGGCCATCACGGCCGCCCAGCCAATGACCAGGATTGTGAGGCCGGGGAAACGCAGCCCTACGACCAGGGCAACAGCCATGGCAATCTTGATGTCCCAGCCGCCATAAACGAATGGCGGCGCGACCAGCGTCGTCAGTACCGCGGCCGGCACGGCGTTGAGTGCCGATTCCACCCGTGGCGGGATGCGCTTCATGCTACTCATCAGCACATAACCGCCGACACGCGTTAAATAGGTGGCGATTGCCGCGACCACGATCAGCATGGCCGTGCCCGAATTTATGGAAAAGGCGTTCATTTCGCTTTCCATGTCACATCGCCTCCCTTTCTATTTCCGAGACGTCCGGCTCCTCGTGCACTTTTGGTGGTGGCAGGATGGCGGCAATCAGGATGCCGAGTGCTGCGCCGACGCTGATATGCCAGGGCGAACCGACGACGTGGAAGGCGACGACCGAACCGAGAGCGCCGGCCAACATGACGGGAAAGAAGTTGTGACGGCCGCGGAACCCCATGGTCAGTCCGAGGAAATAGATCGGCAGGAGAACATCGATGCCAAGTGCTTTCGGATCACCGATCATGCGGCCGAAAAATGCGCCGATTATCGTTGTCAGTATCCAGGACACCCATACGACCGCGCCCATTGCGAAATACCAGCGAAACGTCGCCGGTTTTCCAGCATCTTCGCGTTTTACCGTCTCTGCGAATTGCGGATCGACGAGCAGGAAAAAAGCAAGCCAGCGCTGGATGTGCGGATAACGGCCGATGACAGAAGCGAGTGCCGCGGAATAGAGGATATGGCGAAAGTTTACTGCCAGAATGGACAATACGATGACCCATGCGGCGACGTGATGGCCAAACAACTCGATGCCGACCAACTGGCTGGCACCACCATAGACAAGACCGCTCATAAGGGCCGCTTCTGCAATGCTAAAACCGTTGTCGACCGCAATGGCGCCAAAAAGGATGCCGAAAGGGGCTGATGAAATCGCCACGACGGCGCCTTTCTTCAGCCCGTTAGTCAGTTGCTCTCGTTTGTCCATACTCTGTTCCGGCTGCATGACGGCTCCCGCATAGCTGACCGAGCAGAATGAGCACTCTCCAGTCTACTCCCTAGATCATGTGCGTGTAGAAGCAGCCGCAGTTACACGCAATTGAATTGCGTTTATTCAATTCATCGATTTTGTTGATAATGTCCGGGCAGGGCCATTCGCCATGCTTAGAGGCGAAAAAGTTACGCCTTAGTCGGCGAGGATAACTTTACTGGTGACGATATCGACGCCGCACTCACGCATTTCGGAGATTGCGTCTTTTATTGCCTGCGGATCGATACCGCGACTTGCGTCAGATATGAACCGGACGTTGACGTTCGGCAGCATATCACGGGCGTCGAGAGCCGAGAACTTGACGCAGTAGTCGGTCGCAAGGCCGCAGATGTCTAATTCGGTTATCTGCTGGGCTTTGAGATAACCGGCGAGCCCGGTCAAGGCGGCATGGTCATTGTCACGAAAGGCAGAATAGCTATCAACGGCCGGGTTTTCACCCTTCTGCTGTATGTAGTCGATCTCGCTTACTTCAAGATCAGGATGGAACTCCGCATCTGGGGTGCCCTGCACGCAATGATCCGGCCACATCACTTGAGGCTGGCCGGAGAGTTCACCCATCTCGAAAGGTTTTTTACCGAGGTGCTGTGAGGCAAAGCTGCCATGATTGGCGGGATGCCAATCCTGGGAGGCCACGACTACGTCATATCCGCCATCGCGAATCAGGCGATTGGCAATGGGGATCACCGAATCGCCGTCTGGTACGGCCAGGTTTCCGCCCGGGCAAAACCCGTTCTGCATGTCTATCAACAGCAGTGCTTTCATGACGCTCTCCCGCGTTTTCCGATAGCAGAATGCCAAGCCACAATTCCATGATCAAGAAAATTGTTCAAGAAATTCATGGTGATCGAATAAGTGTCTATAAGGAAGCTAAATTAGAAATAGCTTATTAAGCATGTTGCGAAATGATTGGTTATCCGAACTGGAGGGGTCGCCATGAAACGCCTTGTCTTTCCCGCAATTGCCTTGCCTATAACGCTTGTCTCAAGCCTCTACAGTACTGCGGCGCATTCCCAGTCGGCACCCCTCGTCAATGTGTGCTCGGGCCTCAGCGTCGATCTTCCGGTGCTTCAGCCAGTGACCACGGGCATACTGGACCCGTTGCTCAATCCGTTGGCATCTCTGATCGATCTCAATATTGCCGGGGCACTGAGTGGCCAGAATATCGGTCTCAGTGTTCTGGATACCAACGGCCAAGCTGTCAGCAGCGCGGACTGCGGTCTGGCTGCCGACTCGATCGATATCGATGACGCGCGGGGCATCTCGATGGGCGGCGGCAGCCTCAGTGGGCTTGGTGGAGCTGGAAATGCGGCATCTGTTGCGGGAGAGGTGAATTCGGTCGCCATCGGTAACGGTGCAACAACTAGTGCGGCTGCGGCGAATGCTATCGCACTCGGCCTGCGGGGCACGGTGACTGCCGCAAACGGCATGGCACTTGGTGCGGATGCGAATGTAAGCGCCGCCGGTGGTGTCGCACTTGGTTCCGGTTCGGTGGCATCACGTGCAGGCATGGGAGGCGCCACCGAACTCTTCTCGGGGACCGCAGTCTCGTCCACCGCCGGTGCCGTTTCTGTCGGTACAGCGGGTGGAGAGCGTCAGATCACCAATCTCGCGGGTGGTACGGCCGACACCGATGCTGTCAACGTTCGGCAGTTGCGCGCCGTGAGCGATACCGTCACCACCGGCCTTGGGGATGTTGCCATCGCTCTTGGTGGCGGATCTACCTACAACAGCAGCACCAATGTCTTTACCGGGCCGAGCTATACGTTGCGCGGCAACACCTATACCGATGTCAATTCGGCGCTCCAGGCGATCAACTCCTTTATCGGCGGCGCGGGCACCAACGGGGCTCTGGCTGCCAACAACACGAGTGGTCTGCCGAATGCAGTTGCAACCGGTGCCGACGCAACGGCCGTAGGCTACGGATCCAGCGCAGCTCATGCCAACAGCACTGCGATCGGACGTGGGGCGACCACCACCCGCGCAGGTCAGGTTATGATCGGAACCTCGACAAATACCTATACGATGCCGGGCGTGACCTCGGTCGCGAGCCGGGCGGCACAAAGTGGGCCGACGCAGGTTCTGACGACCGATGCAGCGGGCAATATCGCGTCGGCCAATATCGACGTTAACCGGATCAGTTCTGACATTTCCAATCTGCGCGGCGATGTGTCCAGCTTACGCCGGGAAACCCGCAAGGGCATCGCGGCTGCGATGTCGATGACGGCTGCACCGAAGCCCTCCGCACCGGGTAAGACATCCTGGTCGACGAATATTGCCGGATATCACGGCGAGATGGCCACCAGCTTTGCTGTCGCCCATATGTTCGACAGCAACTACCCGGTCATCTTTGATGCCTCGGTTGGTTATTCGCCCGGCGGTGGAGCACCCGGCGTCCGCGTCGGTCTTTCCGGCGAGTTTTGACAGCAGTTCTCAGAACCCCTGCCGAACTGGTATTCCCCCCGCCATTCGGCTCGTTCCACCCCGCGATCCCCTCGCGGGGTGGAATGCTTGGTAGTCTGATTTCGACTGCACACTTCGTCTGGTGTGGAAATATATTCTTCAGTGCGAAGCCGCGGTAAAAATGTCTACCTCGTAACATCCTGGCGATGCCGCTACCTACAGCGCAAAATCAGGAGCTTAATTTTATGACGATTTCCTCTTCGATGGGCTCGGGAGCGCCGACGGCGTCGCCTCTTGGAGCGCCAGGTCTCATTTCCCTCGTCGTGCTCGTTGCGGGTACGCTGGCGCTCGGCGCAGTTTATGGGCCGGCTCAGGGCGCGCTGTTTCTCGTCGGTGGCGCTCTGGGAATTTCTCTTTACCATGCCGCTTTCGGTTTTACCTCGGCCTGGCGGGTCTTCATCGCCGAGGGCAGGGGGCGCGGCCTGCGCGTCCAGATGATCCTGCTTGCACTTGCCGTCATTCTGTTCTTTCCGTTTCTGGCGAGCGGAACACTGTTCGGCAATGAAGTGCGCGGCAATATTTCCCCGGCCGGCATCGGTGTTATTGTCGGCGCCTTTATGTTCGGCGTGGGTATGCAGCTTGGCGGCGGTTGCGCTTCCGGCACTTTGTTCACCGCCGGTGGCGGCAATGCGCGCATGCTGGTCACGTTGTTTTTCTTTATCGTCGGTTCGCTGATCGCGACGCTGCATACCGCATGGTGGGCGGCGCTGCCTTCGTTGCCGCCGACAGCGTTATTTCAGACATTCGGTGCCGCCGGCGGTATCGCCGTGTCTCTCATCATTTTCGGCGCAATCGCCGCGATTACCGTGGTGGTGGAGAAGAAGTGGAACGGCGCGCTGGAACAGGCGCCGCCATCACCGCGGCAGGGCTTTGCACGATATCTGCGCGGACCCTGGCCGCTTGTGTTCGGTGCGGTCGCGCTGGTCACCCTCAATTTCGCGACGCTTGCGATCGCAGGGCGGCCCTGGGGTGTTACCTCGGCCTTCGCTCTGTGGGGTGCCAAGGGGGCACAGTTGATCGGTATAGATCCGGCTTCCTGGCCCTATTGGCAGCAGCCGGGTAATGCCAAGGCTCTGGCATCGAGTGTTTTTGCTGATGTCACCTCGGTCATGGATTTCGGCATCATTGCAGGCGCCATGCTGGCTGCAGCTCTTGCAGGCAAGTTTGCACCCAATCTCGATATTCCGTTGCGCTCGGTGCTGGCGGCGGTCATCGGTGGTCTGCTGCTGGGCTACGGTGCCCGGATTGCCTATGGCTGCAATATCGGTGCCTATTTTTCCGGGATCGCCTCTGGGAGCCTGCATGGCTACCTTTGGGCTGTCGCTGCGTTCGCGGGCAATGTTGCCGGCGTAAAGCTCAGGCCCTGGTTCTTTAACGAAGGTCGAGCGATCCGTCGGATCGACGGCTGATAAAATATCGCTGTTTCTGACAAGTGACGGCCACGTATATCGTGGCCGTTTTTCATCACGGGTCTTTTTTATTGTGCCGCTGCACAGCGTCGCATCCCCAGCGATTTATTCCCGTTGCCTTGTATAACCGGGTTTTTGTCGCTAAACAGCAACAGTCGTCAGCTTGACCGCCTTAATCGCCGAGGCCAGAAACACAGCCTTGCCGCATTTTGGCTAAACTTCCGACGGCATGCGCTTTTATGAGCGCCATCGAAACTGATCGGGGCGGCGTAAAGACATTGGTTACCATAATCGTTCATTCTCTCACCCATTCGCAGAGTGGCTTTGCGCGGAATCATTCCTCTTCGGAAGGCCACTCCAGTCTGGCAGGCGAGGCGCTTTTTGCGGCCTTTGCAGTGATGAGTAACGGTTCGGGTAACGAGTGATGGTGCGTAGGGTCGAAGCCTCCACGAAGCGGAACAAGGTCTCGAAGCGTCCGGCGAAGCGCAAGCACGGCCGTTCGATCTTTATGAATATGGCTATTGGCATCGGGCTCACCGCTTCGGCGTTGATCGGTGCTTCGGCGATTACCGTGGCAACTGCGGTAAAGCCTGCCCGGGATATGCATTTTCAAACCGCTCTTCTTTCGCCTGCTGTCGCGGGTGAGCATTTGACGCGTGATCGTGCCGACAGAACGCTTGACGTTGCGAAATTCTCCAGATTGCCCGGCCAGTCACTGGCTGAAGCCAAGGGGAGCCGTCTGGCCGGGGCAGAGGCTGCTGCCTTGGAAGCGCTGCGTCCTGAAGGTTCGACCGTCAGCCAGGCGCTCCATCATGCCATGGCGAAAGCGGCCCGCAAGGTTGAGAACGAGCAGCAATTTGCGGCTCTGACGACCAGGCGTCCGGCTGCCACCGCGATCAGGTCCGCGCTCGCCCAGGCAATGGAAGATACTGTACTGGTCGCACCGCGCGGCGATAGCGCGATGCCCGACATGATTCAGGATGCGGAAAACGTTACCAATGTTGCCGCGCTGAAAGACATGAAGCCCGTCGAAATGGCTTCGCTCGATACTTCGGACAGCGATGACGCCACCGTCAGTTCGCCATCGGTCGAAATCACACAGGACGTCGTGGCGCTCGCTGTTCCACCTGCAGCCGACATTTACGCACTTCCCAAGGCAGGTCCGTTGCCGGTAATCCGGCCTGCGGCTGGCATGCGCGGCGATGACGCCAAGCCTGCCGTTCGGGCTAATGCTCTGGCTGCCATCGCATCCGTTGCACCTCAAAAACCCAGCAAGCCTGCGGGGGATGACAAGCCGACGGTGCTTGCATTCGCCAAGCCCGACAACCCGATGCGCGAGGAGCCGGAAAGCCCAGCCGCGCCTTCGCCCAAATGGCCAGGTCTCGGCACCAAGGTTGCGATCTACGACATCACCAATGGTGTCGTGCACATGCCGAACGGAACCAAGCTTGAGGCGCATTCCGGCATCGGTAGCATGCGCGACAACCCGAAATTCACCCATGTGAAGATGCGCGGCCCAACCCCTCCGGGTACCTACAAGCTTTCGATGCGCGAATCTCTCTTCCATGGCGTCGCCGCAATTCGCCTTACGCCGACGGACGGAAAGCCGCCACAGGGCCGCACCGGGCTTTTGGCACATAGCTTCCTGCTTCGTGTTCGGGGCGATTCGCACGGCTGCGTCGCATTTGCCGACTACGATCGCTTCCTCAAGGCATTCCAGCGCGGTGAGATCACTCACATGATCATCGTGCCCAAATGGGATGGCAAGCGCCCCGGCTCGGGTTCTGGCGGCGGCTTCATGGCCAAGCTGTTCGGCAACAACGACGCATAAAAAACGGAGCCTTTTGGCTCCGTTTTCGTATTTAGCCAAGTGTATCGCGCACGGCACGGAGGAAGATTTTCGCGCCGATCGGGATAAGGTCATCCGGAAAATCATAGTTCGGATTATGCGGCGCGGGGTGATCTTCACCAGCGCCGAGAAACAGCATGGCCGACTTGGATACGCCGCCGAAACGGCCAAAATCTTCCGAAGCACGAAAACCTTCGCCGGGCTCATGGGTGACGCCTTCGGCATCCATTGCCGCACGCAGTATATCGGCAGCATTGGCATCGTTGACACAATGGCCGAACACTTCCTGGTATTCGATTTCAAGCTTCAGTCCTGCCGTCTCGGAAGCCTCACGCGCCATGGTTTCAGCTTTTCCGACAAGCGCCGCCATCTGGTCGTCCGTCGATGTGCGCAACGTTACCCAGATCTCGCCATAGCCCGGAGCGACGCCGACTGTCGGCTCTCCGATCGCCGCATGGGTGACGGTGGCGCGGACGAGATTGCCTTCCGATACCGTGCCCGTCGATAGGGCATTGAGTGCCGGCATCAGGGTTGCAACGGCAGTGACAGGCGAAGTGCCTGTTTCGGGATAGGCGGCATGGGCGGTCTTGCCAGACAGAATGATTTTCATGCCGCGCGAAGCGCAATTGGCCGGGCCGTCCTTCAGCCAGACATGGCCGAAAGGAACACCAGGCATATTATGCTGGGAGAGGCTGAAATCAGGCGTCAATGCGGCGAATTTCTCGTCGGCGATGACGGCTGCAGCACCGGCGCCGTTTTCTTCTGCCGGCTGAAACAGCAGGATGGCGCGGCCGCTTTTGGGGCGTTCACGGCCGAGCACGCGGCCAATGGCGGCAAGCGTCGCCATATGGCCGTCATGGCCGCACATGTGGCTCTTGCCGGGAATTCTCGATCTGTAATCCGGATCGCCGAGTTCCTCGATCGGCAGGGCGTCGAGTTCGGCGCGGATCATCATGGTCTTTCCAGGTTTGCCGCTGTCATAGATTACCGCCACGCCGGTTCCGCCAAGTCCTTCCACAATCGCGTCTGGCTCGGTCTGGCGCATGAAGCGGACGACTTCTCTCGCAGTCTCCACCTCTTCTCCGGAGACTTCCGGCATGGTGTGAAGATGGCGGCGCCAGGCCGTGGTTTCGATTATGTCGTGATTGGTGAGAGACATGAACGTGCTCCGTATTCTCGGCTGGGAAAGAGACCTAGCGAACAGTTTTGAAAGGAGCAATGCGGCGAGAAAACTTCGCGCCTGAAATCTTACAGCAATGATTGGAGCCTCAACTCGTATCTGCTCTATCTGTTTCTGAAGGAATGACATGTGACTGGCTTCGGTTTTTCAAGGTATCTGTCCACCGCCCGTGTGCTGTCGGGGGTGGCCTTGTTTACGGCTGCAATGGCGGCTTCCGCTCACGCACAGCAATTTGGGCGGCAGGTCGGGATGCTAGCGAACGGAGGAGGTGTGGAGCGCGATGTTGCCTATGGCTCCATGGCCGAGCAACGCATGGATGTCTATTTGCCACAGAACGCGCAGAGATCACCGATCATAGTGATGGTGCATGGCGGTGCCTGGGCGTTCGGCTCGAAATCCGCTCCGGGCGTAGTCGACAATAAAGTCGCACACTGGTTGCCGAAGGGATTTATCTTCGTTTCTGTGGAGACAAGGTTGGCCCCTGCCGCTGATCCGGTTGAGCAGGCGACTGACGTCGCGGCTGCAATGGCGATGGTCCAGCGCCGCGCTGCGTCATGGGGTGGCGATCCTTCGAAGATGGTTCTGATGGGACATTCGGCCGGTGCTCATCTTGTCGCACTCGTCTCTGTCGATCGTTCTATCGCCCAGAAGGCGAGCGTGAAGCCATGGGCAGGAACCATAGCGATCGATAGTGCAGCCTACGACGTTTCGTCCATCATGGAGCGGCCGAACCATCCCCGATTTTATGATCAGGCATTCGGAAGCGATCCCCGTTTCTGGAAAATAGCTTCTCCGACGTTTTATGCTGGCTCAAACATGCCGCGCATGTTGCTGGTATGCTCCAGTCTTCGGAGCGATTCTTGTCCTCAGGCAAATGCTTTTGCCAGAAAATCCGGCGGACAGGCGAGGGTTCTTCCGGTTTCCCTGCGCCACATGGCGATCAACCGTACGCTCGGGCTTGAAAGTGATTACACGCGCCAAGTCGATGCGTTCATAAATTCAATCGTCGCGAGATAAGCCTCGCCACTGCTTCACGCTGGCAGCAAGAGTACAAGCGGTAAGAGGCGTGGCGACTGCCGTCACGCTTTTTCCACAAAACCATCCAGAACGCGCTTTTGACCAGCTCGGTCAAATTCGATCGTCAGCTTGTTGCCTTCGATCGCCATGACATTGCCATTGCCGAACTTGATGTGGAAAACCCGATCGCCGATAGTGAATTTCGATGGCGTGTCGGCCACCGACTTGGCCACAAGCTCGCCGTCGATCGTGCGGCCGCGCGGGCCGCTTTCTCCGTAACCGATGCGTTCCACCGCATGGCCGGAGCGGTTGCCCCAATTGTCGCGAGTGGCGTCCGTCTTGTTGGCCTGGGCGCGTTTCCAGCCTGGCGTCGAGTAGTTGTTGGCGAACGGATCGGCCTTGTCGAAACGCGACTGGCCGTAACCGCCACGCCCGCCATACCCGCCGTAATTCGATGAATCGGAAGCTGCCACATCGACGTGGTTCTGCGGCAGTTCTTCCAGGAAGCGGGACGGCATGGTCGATTGCCATAGGCCGTGGATACGCCGGTTGGAGACGAACCAGATATGGCAGCGGTGCTTTGCGCGCGTGATCCCGACATAGGCGAGGCGGCGTTCTTCCTCGAGACCGGATCGACCGCCTTCATCAAGCGCCCGCTGATGCGGAAAGAGGCCTTCCTCCCAACCAGGCAGAAAGACCGTGTCGAATTCCAGCCCCTTGGCCGAATGGAGCGTCATGATCGAGACCGCGTCGAGGTTCTCGTTCTGCTCGGCATCCATGACGAGAGAGACGTGCTCAAGGAAGCCGCGCATGCTGTCGAACTGCTCCATCGAGCGGATCAGTTCCTTCAGGTTGTCGAGACGACCCGGTGCTTCCGCTGACTTGTCGTTCTTCCACATGTCGGTATAGCCCGACTCTTCGAGGATCTGCTCGGCAAGTTCGGTATGTTCCGTTCTTTCAAGCCGTTCCTGCCAGTTCCTGAAGTTCTGCACGACATCGAAAAGCGCCTTGCGCGCCTTCGGCTTCAGCTCATCCGTTTCGACCATCTCGGCCGCGGCCTGCAGCATCGGAATGTCGCGGGCACGGGCGGAATCGTGCAGATAACGCACGGTCGTATCGCCAAGCCCACGCTTCGGCGTATTGATGATACGCTCGAAGGCCAGATCATCCGCCGGCTGGCAGACGAGGCGGAAATAGGCCATGGCATCGCGGATTTCGAGCCGTTCGTAGAAACGTGGACCGCCGACGACGCGATAGTTCAGGCCGAGTGTGACAAAGCGATCTTCGAACTCGCGCATCTGGAAGGAGGCGCGCACGAGGATCGCCATATCGTTGAGTGCATGCTTCTTGCCGTCGCCGTCACCCCGCTGCAGCCGCTCGATCTCCTCGCCGACGGCACGGGCTTCTTCCTCCGAATCCCAGGCTGCATGAACGATGACTTTCTCATCGTCCGGATCGACGCGATCGGTGAACAGCGTCTTGCCGAGCCTGCCTTCATTATGGGCGATCAGGTGGCCGGCAGCGCCGAGAATGTGCTCGGTGGAACGATAATTGCGCTCCAGCTTGATGACCTTGGCGCCCGGAAAATCCTTTTCGAAGCGCAGGATGTTGTCGACTTCCGCACCTCGCCATCCATAGATCGACTGGTCGTCGTCGCCAACGCAGCAGACGTTCTGAGGCACGTTCTTAGGTCGCTGTGCCAGCAGGCGCAGCCACATATATTGTGCGGTATTGGTGTCCTGATACTCGTCGACCAGAATATAGCGGAATTTCTCGTGATATTCCTTCAGCAGGTCCGGCGTCTTGCGAAAGATCGCGATCGGATGCAGCAGAAGGTCGCCAAAGTCGCAGGCGTTGAGCGTTCTCAAGCGCGCCTGATAGGCAGCGTAAAGTTCGCGGCCCTTGCCATTGGCGAAGGCGCGCGCGTCTCCTTCGGGGATATCGTGTGGAAGCAGCCCCTTGTTCTTCCAGCCGTCGATCATGCCGGCGAATTGTTTTGCCGGCCAGCGCTTGTCGTCCAGGCCCTCGGCCTGGATCAGCTGCTTGATCAGTCGAACCACGTCATCGGTATCGAGAATGGTGAAGTCCGAACGAAGTCCGACGAGTTCGGCATGGCGACGCAGGATCTTCACCCCGATCGAGTGGAATGTACCAAGCCACGGCATGCCTTCGACTGCACCGCCGACGAGGACGCCGATACGCTCCTTCATCTCGCGCGCCGCCTTATTGGTAAAGGTGACGGCGAGAATCTGGCTTGGCCAGGCTTTACCGGTCGCCAGAATATGAGCGATACGAGTGGTCAGGACACGCGTCTTTCCGGTACCGGCTCCTGCAAGAACAAGAACCGGGCCGTCCACGGTTTCCACGGCCTCGCGCTGTTCAGGGTTCAGGCCGGATAGATAATCCGCGGCAGGGCGTGCGCCATCGCGCGCTGCCATGGCGCGAGCCGCTATGCCCAATCCACCTGATGCCCCGCTCTGGAGTTGCTGGCGATCAGATGGGGCTTGCTGCCTGCGCGGCGCGGGTTCCGGCTCTTCATCGAAGAACGGAATATCGTCGAAACTGTTACTCATGCGGCCAATGTAGTGATTCGAGCCGGAAAGGCCAGTCGATGTTCTCTTTTCATTCCCGTTTTGGTGGATGAAATAGTCCATCACGGTGCGAATTGAACTACGACACGCGAAAATCGTTCAAGCTGACAAAGCTGTCGATAACGACGTTTTTTGCAACCAAAGGGATGATCTCATTCTGACATAAGCGTGAAATCCCGTGATGTTACAAATCGGTAAGGCAGTGGTGCAGCCATTGCTTGTTAATAGGGAAACGAGGATACTCCTCATACCCATAAGATACTTCACGAGGACATGAATGCGGATCTGGAACCAGCTTCTTCTGTCGGCTGCGGTTTTACTCGGAGGCCTCTGTTTCTGGGTTTATCTGTCGGCGGATGCTGGCCGCACGCTGGTCTCGATGGGAGTGCCTGAGGCAATCGTCTCGACGATCAATCCTAAAGCGAGGGAACCGGCTTCGGCGACCGTGGCCGGAAGCGGCCAACGCTCGACAGGCGCGGGCGGCAACCGGCAGAATTCGTCGGGCGGGCAGGCCGTGCTGGTTGCAACACGTCCGGTCGGAACTGGCATCGTCAACGACAGCCTTTCCGCAATCGGTGATGGTGAGGCGATCCAGTCGGTTATCGTCATGCCGCAGGCGGCGGGCACGATCAACGAGATCCTGGTAAAATCCGGTGATCAGGTGAAGAAGGGGCAGGTTCTCGCCCAGCTAGACGATGACGAACAGATCATCCTGCGCGATCAGGCACAGGTGCTTCTTCGCAGCGCAAAGGAAAAGTCGGAGAGCTACCAAAACCTGAAAAGCTTTTCACGGCTCGAAGTGCTCGATGCGCAAATTGCCGAAGAGACGGCTCAGCTTGCGCTAACCAATGCGCAGCTCTCGCTGAAGCGCCGGTCCGTTGTGGCGCCGATCGATGGCATCGTCGGTATCGTCGCCATCAATATCGGCGATAACGTCACGACGTCGAGCAATGTGGTGACCATCGACAACCGATCCGAACTGCTCGTCGATTTCTGGGCGCCAGAGCGGTTTGCCGTGCAAGTGAAGACTGGCATGCCGGTGGAGGCCGCGTCGATCTCCCGTCCCGGACAGACATTCAAGGGGTCTGTCGAGGCGGTGGATAACCGCGTCGATCCCGCCAGCCGCACGATCCGCATCCGCGCAAAAATTCCGAATGGCGAAGATGAATTGAGGGCTGGGATGTCCTTCGGCGTTACCATGCGTTTCCCCGGCGAAACCTATCCCGCTGTCGATCCACTTGCGATCCAATGGGATACGCAGGGCTCCTTCGTCTGGCGGATCGAAGACCACAAGTCGGTAAAGGCGAGGGTCAGGATCATCCAGCGCAATCCGGACGCCATTCTTGTTGCGGCAGACCTGAACGAAGGCGATGCGATTGCAACGGAAGGCCTGCAGCGGGTTCGCGAAGGTGGTGCAGTGCGCATTGCCGGTGAAAAGCCGCCGGAGGTTGCCAGCCGATGAGCGAGGATAAAGGCGGACAATCGCACGAGGTCGCGCAGGGCGGATCAAACGGCCAATCCGGCAAGCAGGGTTTCACCGCGCTTTTCGTACGGCGTCCTATCCTCGCCGCGGTCATCAACACGTTGCTGGTGGTCGCCGGTCTTGCCGCGCTTGTCGGTGTCGAAGTCCGCGAGCTGCCGGATGTCGATCAGCCGGTGATCAGCGTTCGCACCACCTATGATGGTGCATCGGCGCAGACGATGGACCAGGAGGTGACCGATGTCATCGAGGGTGCCGTTGCGCGAGTCAGCGGCCTGAAAACGATCTCATCGATTTCCGACTTCGGCCAGAGCCGGGTCACACTCGAATTCAGCGATACTGCGGATCTGGCTGTGGCGGCGAACGACGTGCGCGATGCGCTCGGCCGCGTGACCGGGCAATTGCCGGAGGATGCCGACGAGCCACGCATCATCAAGGCGGATAGCGACAGCCAGCCGATCATGCGTCTTGCCGTGACCTCGTTCACGATGTCGATGGAAGAGCTGACGCTTCTCGTCGATAACGAGGTTTCCGACCGGCTGGCCGCCGTCGATGGTGTTGCCGATGTCGAGCTTTACGGCGATCAGGAGAAAATCTTTCGCGTTGACGTGAACCAGACGGCGCTGGCGAGCCGCGGGTTGACGATTGCGGACCTTTCGAATGCATTGTCCACCGCTGCCATGGATGTGCCGGCGGGATCACTGGAATCCTCGACACAGGACATCGTCGTCCGTGCCACGGCCAATCTCACCAAGCCGGAAGACTTCGAAAATATCCTTATCAACGACAATGTCCGGCTTCGCGATGTCGCGACCGTAATGCTCGGGCCGGATGATGGGACGACGGCGCTTCGGTCGAACGGCATCCAGGGCGTCGGTCTCGGCGTGCTCCGACAGGCTCAGTCGAATACGCTCAGTATTTCCGAAGGTGTTCGCGCCGCCGTTGCAGAATTGTCGAAGAGCCTGCCGGAAGGCACGCGGATCGCGATCACCAGCGATGACGCCGTGTTCATTCAGGGCGCGCTGCACGAGGTAGAGATTGCCCTTGCCCTCTCGGGTACGATCGTGGTTCTGGTCATCTTCCTGTTCCTGCGCGACTGGAAGGCGACGCTCATTCCTGCGCTGACCATGCCGGTTGCGCTGATCGGCACGCTGGTCGCGATCTATATGGTCGGGTTCTCCATCAATATTCTCACACTTTTGGCCATCGTTCTGGCGACCGGACTTGTCGTCGATGATGCGATCGTCGTTCTGGAAAATATCGTGCGGCGGAGAGCTGAAGGCATGGGGCCGCGTGCTGCGGCCGTGATCGGGACGCAGGAAGTGTTCTTCGCGGTTCTTGCGACGACGGCCACGCTCGCCGCAGTCTTCATCCCACTTTCCTTCCTGCCCGGCCAGATGGGCGGTCTGTTCCGCGAATTTGGTTTCGTTCTCGCTTTCGCTGTGGCGCTTTCATCGATCACGGCGTTGACGCTCTGCCCGATGCTTGCCTCGCGGATGCTGACCAAGCCGATCAAGGAGAAGCATGACGGGCTGCTCGGTAGATTCGGCACGTTGTTTGCCAATGTCTATCGAACGACGCTCCATGCCTGCCTCAACGTGCCGGCTGCAGTCGTTGTGGTCGCGCTACTGTTTGGTGGTGCTGGCTACATGGCCTTCAAGACGGTCAAGAGCGAACTGACACCGCCGGAAGACCGGGCGATGGTGTTCCTGCGTGCCACCGCGCCGGAGGGCGTCAGCCTGAAATATATGCGGGACAAGCTGCAGCAAGTTGAAGAAAAACTTCAGCCGCTCGTCGACGCGGGAGAGATTCAGAACATCTATTCGATCTCGGGGCAGGGCGGAGCGAAGAACAACGGCTTCATGGTGCTGACGCTCGCTCCCTGGTCGGAGCGCGAGCGCAGCCAGGCGGACATCGTCAAGGATATCAACGCGGCGACGGCGACTGTGCCGGCACTCAGAGCCTTCGCCCAGCAGCAAAATAGCCTGCGTATCCGCGGCGCCGGCAACGGGTTGCAGATGGCGCTGGTCGGTACCAGCCACGAACAATTGACGGCGGCTGCGGCAAAGCTGGTGGATTCGCTGCGTGAGACCAATCTGTTCGATACGCCACGCCTGAACGATGAGCCTAATCAGGCGCAAATTTTCATAACGGTCAATCGCGAACGTGCGTCTGACCTCGGTATCGACATCAAGGCTCTCGGTACGGCGGTGCAATCGCTTCTCGAAGGGCGTTCTGTCGTCGATGTGTTCGTCGATGGCGAGGCGATCCCGGTCAAGCTCAAGTCAACCACGAGGCCGATCGACGATCCAACCGATCTCGAAAGCATCTTCCTGAAGACCAAGGACGGACGAATGGTGCCGATGTCGACCGTCGCGACATTGGAGGAACGCGCGGTGTCTCCGACGTTGCGGCGGGAGCAGCAGCTTGCTTCGGTTTCCTTCTCCGCGGGTCTCAAGGAAGGCGTATCGCTCGGCCAGGCGGTTCAGGTGGCGACCGAACTGGCTCAGCCGCTGTTGCCACAGGGATCGCGTCTGATCCCGCTTGCGGAAGCGGCGACGCTCAAGGAAAATTCCAGCGGCATGGCGCTGACCTTCGGCTTTGCCATCGCCATCATCTTCCTGGTGCTGGCAGCCCAGTTCGAAAGCGTGCTGTCGTCTATCATCATCATGTCGACGGTGCCGCTGGGGCTTGCCTGCGCCGCGTTTGCACTGGTGCTGACGGGGTCCAGCCTGAATGTCTACTCGCAGATCGGTCTCGTCCTGCTTGTCGGGGTGATGGCCAAGAACGGCATTCTGATCGTTGAGTTTGCCAATCACCTGCGAAACGAGGGCGCCAATTGCCGGGAGGCGATCGAACGGGCCTGCAGCCTGCGTCTGCGGCCAGTGATGATGACGATGATCGCAACCGTGATCGGTGGTCTGCCCCTGGTTCTGGCTCAAGGGGCCGGTGCCGAGGCCCGTATCGCGCTTGGTTGGGTGATCGTCGGCGGCCTCGGCTTTGCCACGCTGGTGACGCTCTACATTACGCCGGTTGCCTATCTCCTGCTTGCCCGCTTCGCCAAGCCGCACGCGCATGAGGAAGCCCGTTTCCATGACGAGCTGGAGAATGCGAAAAAGAGCCGGGCGAACGACAGCAAGCAGCCTCCTTTGATGGCAGCCGAATAGGATCTGTCATCACGTACCGGGTCGACCGCCTTTCGGCTGGACAAACAAGGCCCTGTCTCCTAACCAATCTCCTGCTCAGCATGCAGGAGAATTCGACATGGCAATTCGGGACGTTCAGTCTGGCGCGCGCAACGAGGACGGTATCAGCACTGTCCTCGGGATTTTGAAGCAGGCGTTCGGGGATCGTTTCCAGACCGGCCAGTCGTTTCGCGAACAGCATGCCCACACCACCACCTATTTGCCGGCGCAGCTGCCGGATGGCGTCGTCTTCGTTGAGACTAGCGAAGACGTAAAATTGATCGTCGGGATCTGTGCCGAACATCGCGTCCCCGTCATCCCGTTCGGTGTCGGCTCCTCGCTCGAAGGTCAGGTGAATGCGCCGTCCGGCGGCATTTCGGTTGATTTTTCGCGTATGAACAAGGTGCTGAGCATCAGTCCGGAAGACCTCGATGTCACGGTTGAGCCCGGCATTACCCGTGAAGAGCTTAATCGTGAACTGCGCGATACGGGGCTTTTCTTCCCGATCGATCCCGGTGCCAATGCCACCATCGGCGGTATGGCTTCGACCCGCGCTTCGGGCACGAACGCGGTGCGTTACGGCACTATGAAGGACAATGTTCTTGCGCTCACCGTGGTGACTGCCAACGGTGAGGAAATCCGCACCGCGCGCCGTGCCAAGAAGTCTTCGGCGGGTTATGACCTGACCCGACTTTTCGTCGGTGCAGAAGGCACGCTCGGCGTCATCACTTCGGTGACGCTGAAGCTGCAGGGTATCCCTGAAAAGATCGGTGGCGGCGTCTGCGCGTTTCCGACGATCGAAGATGCCTGCAATGCAGTCATCATGACGATCCAGATGGGCATACCTGTTGCGCGCATCGAGCTTCTGGACGACGTGCAGATCAAGGCCTGCAACGCCTATTCCAATCTTTCCTATCCCGAGAAGCCGACGCTTTTTCTGGAATTTCATGGCACCGAGGATACGGTCCGTATCCAGTCGGAGCAGTTTGCCGAGATCGCTGCCGAATGCGGCGGCGACGAATTCCACTGGACTGCCAATGCCGAGGAGCGAACCAAGCTCTGGAATGCGCGGCACAATGCCTATTGGGCGGGGCGCGCGCTCGACCCGTCGCTAAACGGTCTTTCGACGGATGTCTGCGTGCCAATTTCGCGGCTCGCCGAATGCGTTGCCGAAACTCAGGCAGATATCCGCAATTCCGGTCTTCTCGCGCCCATCGTCGGCCATGCAGGAGACGGGAATTTCCATGTTCTGGTGCTCTTCGACGACAAGGACCCAGCATCGGTTGCTAATGTCGAGGCATTCACGGAACGGCTCAGTCGCCGCGCGCTTGCCATGGATGGCACCTGCACCGGCGAGCACGGCGTGGGGCAGGGCAAGATGTCCTATCTCGACGAAGAGTTGGGTGGCGCACTTGATGTCATGCGGTCTGTCAAAAAGGGGCTCGATCCCGAAAATATCTTCAATCCCGGCAAGATCTTCCGTATGGCGCAGGCGTGACTTGAACGCGACTGCCGATCCGGTAGTGTGAGTGAAACAGGAGAATTGGGACGGTGTTTGGACGCGTGATGGTGGCAATCGGCGGCTCGATCGTCGTGGTTCTTTTTGCCGCGCTGCTCGCGCCGTTCGTGCTTGACTGGTCGAGCTTCCGCGTCGAATTCGAGCAGCAGGCGAGCCGTATGCTCGGCAAGAAAGTATCGGTACACGGCGAGGTCGATGCCCGCCTACTCCCGTTTCCATCGATCACCTTGCATGACGTCCGCGTCGGGCAGGATGTTGACGGCAAGCCGTTGGCACAGATCGCCAGCTTTTCCATGGATATGGAGCTGGCACCGTTTCTTTCCGGTGAGGCGCGTATCTTCGATATGCGTATCGAGGATCCAACGGTACGCGTCCGCGTCCTGAAGGATGGGACGCTCGACTGGATGCGCGGAAGCCGGCCGGCCATTCCGACGCGTGTCGTGGTGATCGAGGATGTTCACATCAGCAATGCGGCGGTCGCCGTGATTGATGAGCAGTCCGGGCGGTCCCGAAATATCACCGGGCTGACTGCGGAAATGTCGGCGGCGTCGCTTGCCGGCCCGTGGCGCGGTGAGGGGAATGCTATCCTTGACGGTGAAGAGGGGCGCTTCAGCCTCGTTACCGGCGCCGCAGATGTCGAAACGAAACGTCTGCCGCTCAGGCTGCGGCTCTGGCCTGAGGACGAACCTCTCGAGGTCAATCTCGACGGTGAACTGACCCTGGCTGAAAACGTGCCGACCTATAGCGGCAGCTTTACCGTGAATGTGCTGCAGGAAGAGGACGAGACAGAGCCGGTTAGCGCTCCACTGCCCGGGCCTCGGGTTAAGGGCGGTTTCGAAATAACCAATGACCGGATACGGGTCGCCGACTATCGGCTTGAGGTTGGTGCGCTCAACGAACCTTACGTAGTGACCGGTGAGGCCACGCTCGATACCGGCAGCAGACCCGAATTTCTGCTGACTGCCGAAGGACAGCAGATCGACGTCAATAAGCTCGGACAGCAGGGAATGCGTGGCAAGACGGGCCGCGATGCCGCTGCATCCGCGCAGCGCCGGCTGCAGGCGTTTGTCGAGATGGCCGCATCCATTCCCATTCCGCAGGTTCCCGGTCGCGCCAGCCTCAAGCTGCCGGCCGTTGTTTTGAACGATACGACGATCCGCGATATCCAGCTCGACGTGCGTCCGGCGGATGGCGGCTGGACGGTTGACAAGGCGATTGCGACCTTGCCGGGACGGACCCGGATGGAAGCGACCGGTGCGCTGGTGCTGGAGGGCCTTCCGTCTTTCAAGGGCGACATGCTGCTTGCCTCCACCCAGCCGTCCGGCCTTGCCGACTGGCTTTCCGGCCGCGTCGATCCGGCAATCCGCCAACTCCGCACGGCAGGTTTTTCGGCCAAGGTCGATCTGACCACCAACGTCCAACGTTTCGACGGACTGGAACTGGCGATAGGTCCGGCAACGCTCAAGGGCAGTATGGAGCGGCGGTCTCAGGGCACCCAATCGCCCGGATTGTCTGTGGACCTTGCAGGCGATGAAATTGATCTCGATGCGATGCGGGCGCTTGCCTCGCTGGTCACAGGCGAGGATGCCGGTCACAGCGTGCTGGATCACCGGCTGGAGGCAAAGCTCAAGGCCGAGAAATTGACCGTATCCGGAGTCGTCGCGAAGAATGTCGATACCGCCTTCACCATGGCGGGTGGCGTTCTGGCGCTTGGGCATCTGTCCGCGGGCGATATTGCAGGTGCTCGCGTGTCTGCCGAGGGCGAAGTGCAGGGCTCGCTGCTCGATTATCGCGGGACCGCAAAGGTGCATTTCCAGTCGGCAGACCCGACGGCATTCATGGCGATGCTCAAGCAGCAATTGCCGGCGCATCCGGTTCTTGACCGTCTGAGCGCCAATGCATCCTACTATTCCGAAGCGGACCTGACCGCGGACCTGAGCATCGGAGAGCAGTCGGATGGGGCGTCGGTGAAGGTTGCCGGCTCCATTAACGGCAGTGCGGTCAAGGTGGACATAGAGCTGCCGACTCTGTTCAATCTGACAGGCGGAAACGCAATGGCGATTGCGGCGTCACTGGATAATCCAAAGTCGGAAATCCTGCTCGGTCAGGCCGGCCTTAACATTCTGCCGTTTGGCGGCGATGGGCCGGGCAAGCTGGCGCTAAATGTTGATAAGTCTTCCGATGGACCCGCCCGCGCGACGCTTGCCTTCAATACGGATCGGACATCGCTTGCCGCCAGTGGTGACATATCGCTGATGGCGGATGATTTCGCTGAGGGGCGGGGATATGTCGAGCTGAAGAGCCAAAACATCGAACCCTATCTGCTTCTGACCGGTATCGGAATTCCGCAGTTCGGCGGCGGTTTGCCGGTCGATCTCAAGGCCGATCTGGCGCTGACCGACAAGTCAATCGATGTAACAGCGCTGCGCGGGAATGCGGATGGCAACGCTTTCGATGGGAAGCTTTCAGTCGATCGTGGCTCCGCCAGCCTCAAAGCCGATGGTGCGCTTGCCGTCGATATGCTGGATCTCGCCTGGCTTGGCGATGCTGTCTTCGGTCCGGTGACAAATCCCGAGAATGGAGAGCCGCTGGCAGAACCATTCTCGCTGCCTGTTTTCGGCGACAGTGAAGTTTCGCTGGATGTGAAGGCCAAGGACTTTCATGCGGGCGAGATCGGGCGGGTCGCGAACTTCTCGACGAAGCTTCTGCATCGGGGAGGCGGCATTTCTCTCGATGATGCTTCCGGCGAATGGCAGGGCGGAAAAATTGCAGGCAAGCTTCTGATCTCCAATGGAAACGGCACCGGCATCATGCAGACGAAACTGCATGTGGAAAATGCCGATCTGTCATCCATCGTCTGGCGCAATGGAGATCGCACTGTTGCGGATGGCAGGGTCAGTTTCGATGCCTCGGCCGAGGCAAGCGGCGGCAATATGCGCGATCTTGCTGCTGCTCTGAGCGGATCAGGCGAGGTTCAGCTTTCTGATGTGACTGTTCACGGCATCAATCCGGACCTGCTCAAGACCGTGATGGCGTCGACCGATGCCGCGAAGGGCGAGGTGAAGGAAGCGAGTGTCGGTGGCAAAGTGGCGGCCCTCGTCCATCAGGGCGAAGTGGCTTTTGGGCAGGTGCATATCCCGTTTTCGATCAGTGGCGGTGAATTGCGCGTCCAGGAAATCAGGTTGCCATCGAGAAGTCTCAACCTTGCGGCGGAAGGAACTGCTGGCATTTTCGAGCGCGGCATGAATGCCTCTGTCGCTATCTCCTACAATGCCGGTGACGATGCGGTTGCCGGTGGAGACCCGACTGTGCGCCTGCTTTATTCGGGCGATCGGACGAAGCCCAAGGAACGCATAGATATTGCTGCCCTGACGAACTTCCTGTCGATGCGCGCCTATGAGCAGGAGCGTCGACGGGTGGAAATGCTTCAGTCAAGCGTACTGGAAAAGCAGCGTCTTCGCCGCGAGGTCTCGCTTTACAACTTCAATGCGACGGAGCGTGCGGCAGAAAAAGCCCGTGTTGAGGCCGCGCAGCGGCAGCGTCAAGCGATGGTCGAGGCGGCGAAAGCTGCGGAAGAGGAGCGGCAACGCAAGGCGAACGAACTTCAGCTTACAGTGCCGCCGACCAATGAGAACCTGCAACCCGGCAATCAGGTTGGCAGGCCTTTCGGCGAAGGAAATTTGCCGGGTCTCGGCCAGTAGCGATTCAGGCGCGCGCTTTTGCCGAAGGCAGCGGTTCATTCGCCATGTCGTTACCTATAACCGGGTCAGTTCCCTTCAGATAGCGGAGAACGTAGAGGCGCAAAGAGGATGAGAGGTTGCCTAGGCCACCGCGTTCGTCATCGACTTCGGTGATGAGGCTGGCGAGGCTCATGCCTCTTTCCTTGGCGATCGCCTTCAATTCGCACCAGAATTCGTCCTCCAGGGAAAAGCTCGTTCGGTGACCGTGAAGGGTGGCGGAATGCTTGTGAATCAAGAGTGGCTCCGTGATCGTCATGACCAGAGGCCCCTATAAATTTGGCGGAACGGTGTGGGTCAAGCGACCCAAATGGGCACAGCTAACAGGCCGTTAATGTCCACTTATTCTGGATTTTTTTGAGACTTTTCCAGCTTTCCCTGATTTAGGGATTTCTCAGCCTTGTCGTTTAGCGCTGTCGTCAGTGATTTCTCAGCCTTGGTGCGGCCATGGCTGATACGGCTTTGCTCGGCGTGATTCTCTTTCTCGGAGCGCGCCTTGGTCTTCTTGAATTGCCGGAGATTGACGACGTCACCCATGGAACGATCTCCCGTCGATCTGGCCTACTGCTTCTTCCGGAAGGAATCGAGGGACACGACCGAGCCTTCCTTCTTCTCTTCGCCGTCTTCTTTTGCAGGTTCTGAAGTCTTGGCGATTGCCTCCACCGGAATGGCGGTGATTTCCGCGGAAGTTTCATCTTCCTCGGTCAACGGCACCTCGAATTCCAGTTCGAAATTCACCGAGGGATCGTAGAAGCCGCGAATGGCATTGAACGGGATGACCAGGCGTTCAGGAGTATCGGAGAAAGAAAGACCGATTTCGAACTGCGTATCGGTTACCTTCAGATCCCAGAACTGGTGCTGTACGACAATCGTCATCTGTTCGTTGTACTTCGCCTTCAGGTGCTGCGAGATGCGCACACCGGGCGCGCCTGTAAGGAAGGTAATGAAGAAATGGTGGTCGCCGGGCAGGCGGCCTGTAGCCGCGACCTCTGTCAGAACCTTGCGAATAACGCCACGCAGCGCATCCTGTGCCAGAATATCGTAACGGATATGATCCTGAGCCATGCGGTCCTGTCTTTCCCTGTTAACGTCTTTTAGTAAGACGCGTTATGCCATGCCATTTCAACGGACGGAAGTCCCGAGCCGCCGAGTCAGTTTACGATTGTATTCCAGTGTTAGGGGAAGGTGAAGGCTTCTGTTGCCAGGTGCCTTCGGACCCCGCCTTACGGGGCTAACCGTAAGGACTTAGTTCGGATTTCCCGCACCGCCATTAGGCAGCGAGAGCATAACCCTTAGCGTTGTTGTCATTTGCAACTACACTTGTGACCCGATAACGGCGGTATCATGCCGAGCAAAAGTTCGATCTTTACACCCTTGTCGATCCTATTTCGCCCCCATCATAAAGTGGCCATCGGAGGCCACCTTGTGGTGGAGGCGCCGGGTACTGAAGCATAGGTGAGGGGAACGGTATGGAGTCTACTTAAATTAGACAAATAATATAATAGGTTAGGAAATTTGTAATGTGGACGCTGTGAGTTCACGTTGATCCGGGAGGCGATCGCTTAGATCGTGTTTCTCCCCGGCCGCGACGATAAGCGGGCCCGGTATCAAATACGAGCATAGTGGAAAGTGGAGGTTTCTGTTGCCAGGTACCTCCGAACCCCGCCTTAGAGCGCTAACAATAAGGACTTAGGTCGGATTTCCCGCACCGCCATTAGGCAGCGAGAGCATAACCCTTAGCGTTGTTGTCGTTTGCAACTACACTTTTTGACCCGATAACGGTGGTATCATGCCGAGTACAGCTTTTGTCTTTCAACACCAGTCGATCCCATGTCGCCCCCATAAACCGATGAAACGATCATCAAGTTGGCTGGTGGAGGCGGCGGCGTCGAAGCCGCGTCCTGCATGTCTATTGCACAAAAGGTTTAGCACCATGTCTCCTCGCGGAGCACATCAAAGATAGAATTGCGTGACGAACTTTACAAGATCGGTTTCTGCGATTTCTTGGGGTTGAGATACGTCACCTCTCCCCCTGAGCGAGCCTGGATATTCGCTACAATCCGCTGAAGGTGTCGAATGCGGGTGGCATAGCAGTGAACTCGGTCGGCGAGTCGCGCATTATGCAGCCGCAATTGCGCGATCTCTTCTTTGAGGGCGGGTGTTAGATCTTTGATTGGCGTGGGGAGGATCTCGGCACTCTTCGAGAGGTCCATGCGCCATTGCTCTACCGTCTTTTTAGTTTCTTTATGGTTTTTGCCGTCCAGAAACCTCTCACCAAGGTCCGCTCTCTCTTTAAGAAGCAGCTTCAACGTAACCTCGTTGGCCGACAGCACTCCTGCAGCCACCTCGGCTTCTATCGAACGTTGTGCTTCCTTAAGCTTCTTAAGCGCTTCCAATGTTCTGTTTGAAGAAGCTTTTCTCAGCCCAATCGGAATTCTTCCTCTTGAAAGGCTTTTAGCCATTGCCGTAATCTCTCGTTTTGACTAAATTTCTCTAGCAAGATAGGCTTGAGGTCAGGCCAAGCGGCGACTTGATCAACAAGCTGGTTGATCCAATACGATATTTGGAGACTCGACGCGCCGGGCTTAGACAGTCGTTGGTCGATGTATTCAATCTCCCACAACAATGTCTCTTTCGCGGTGTCCAGTTGGATCTGATAGCTGCACCTGCCAGTACATTTCGAAGTGTCGGGCAGGCTATCCCCGGAGGACACCGAGCATAGTCCGGCAGTATTTTTGCCTTTTACGCAGAACACGCCCGGTCGTACCACGATCGGCGTCACGCCTTGTTTCAGCATGTCCTCGATAAATTCGTCCACTGACATTCGCAGGTCGCGCTCGGTAAGGTCCCGTGGAAAAAAATCCTGGAGGTTTTGCTCTAGCATAAGCCCTTGTTTTCCGCCCAAGCCTGGTCCCCCAAAGAAGGTCGCGCCTTCAAATATCGTTTGGAATCGTGAACGAATGACGCGCGTGTACTCCTCTTCAAAATCTTGCATCACGAAAGGTGACGATTGGGCGTAGCCAAACGAGGTCCTTCGGCTCTTGTGGTTGACCAGAGCTCCAACCTCTGTAGCCGGGTTAGTAAAGACTTTCACCATCACGCCAATTAACGTTTTCCGCCACGAAGCACCAGTGAAGTTGAATTCGAGTTGGTGCAGCTCGCAGAATCGCGCTAGGCGATAATTCCAATTATTCACACTTAGTTCGTGGTCCGACGACGGCTCAGCGAACAAAAACTCTGATGGCCATTCAATTGTGTCCAGCAGTTCCTCGAATCCTTTAATGATCTCGGCGAGGATGCTGGAAATCCCTAGAGTGCGTTTTTCTCCGCCAATGGCGTCTATGGCCTTGAATGTCTGGAAATCTATAGTCATCCTTGACAGATCAAGCTTCGGTTCCGTCTGATTGGAATGCAGGAGATTGCGCTTCATAGAAAGCAATTCCGAGGGACGAACCCCTAGATGATATGAGATCAGGTTTCCGACGGAGACTTGTACTAGCGCAATCAATGTGAATTCAACTGAAGTGCTTGGCCCGAGTAAAAGCGAAGGAAATGTTTGGCTAGCCCAGAACCTCGCCAACGATTGAGAAAATTTGGCATCTCTCAGGTCGATTATGACAGCGGCGATTGTCTTGAATTCTCCGTAGTAGTTCAGAGAGATTGCGAGTGTCTGGGCGATCTGATCATCGTTTAAGACCTTCGCCCCAGCGGCCGTGGTTGTATCGACCTCGACCGGTGGATGGCTCAGATCGGGGCTTTGCATTTCTGTCTTGGTAGAAATGAGCTTCCGATCGGCAAGCAGCTTGAGGTAGTCAATATGCTGGATAAAATTTACCCGGCCTGATTCACCGAGGTCCAAAATTCGAAGCATCTCTTCGAGTTCAGAATCTAAGATTTGCGATACGCAGATCAAACTCAGGCTGGACGAGGCGGCGAAAATCCGCCGGAAGTTTTGATGGTGCTCTAGCCACGTGATGGGTTTGATCACCTTGAATGGATGCCTCAATTCGAGAGCATAGCGATGAAATTTGACCCCGACCATCGCCTCCTTGAATTGGCGTATAAGGTTCCCGTTTTCTGGTGACATTTGGATGTTGCCTAAAGGAGTCTTTACGTCGCCGAAAAAGTTGTACTTCCCGCGTCCTTTGTAGCCAGAAGGGAGGTGGTCAGGGTTTTCGACCCACTCGTTGTCTCCAAAACGAGACAATTCGGTTACGGCCATATCTCGGGGATAAGGCGGACCATTTGCAGTCTCGACCTTCAGCGATAGGTACGCAATCCGATAATTGGTTCTTTGAGCGTGGCTTGTCACCATCAGTTTATACCGAGTGACAGGGTGACTTCTTCAACCTTATCCGCAGGCCAAAGCGCGACGAGAGTCTTCAGTCGCTTAATCCGGCTGGGCAACGTACTGAGCAAATGGCTGTCTGGCGGAGTGTTTGCTAATTGCTCTTCCGACCTTTTCAACTCCGTGATGATGGATGGTAGCGAAGCCTCGAACCATCGCGCACTGGGGCATCCATCTATGCAGTTTTGTGACCAGCAGGGACTTCCATGCAAATTCCCATCGTCGAAGCCCTCAGGAGGGGCCGTTGGGGTGGCGCAGCCATTCCCATACCGCGTCGTATTGTCCTCGCTCAATAGGCTTTCTGTCTCGTCGCCGTTAAAACCCTGAGCGGTCAACTCTGCTCTCAGCGCCGCCGACGAAAAATTGCGGCTACGAATTAGAGCGACGGAGTTTTCGAAACATGATGAAGCCATTGCCTCTTGCTTCAGGATTAGCTTCTGCCTTCTCGCGTATATTTCAGCAGAAGATCTGTTCGTGTGTTGCGCCACTAAGCGCATCATGAGGAGGTCGATTCCCGAGCCACTGAACGCAGCATTGGCGAGACCAACGTCCCTCAAGTACCGCGTATCTGTTGGCAGACCGTAACGTTCTAATGCGTCCCGGATCGGCTTTGGCATTTTCCCGGCGTTGGTCATCCTTGCCAGAGATGTAATCTGTTGTTCGGTCTTGAAGATGAATAAGTCGTCCTTGATTTCTACCAGCGTCGAAAGTTCTGCTTCATCTACCTCGCTGAGACGCGACATCCCTTGCAGTTCGCGTATGCGACGTCGGATCTCTGACCTAAGTGGTTGCGTCAGCACTTTGAGAAATTCGAGTAACTGGAATGGATGCGACCAATTCGTCTTGGAAGATATTATTCGGATCACCTTTGGACGTTTCTTTGCTTTTTGCCTGCCTCTTGTCTTGTTGAACAGGATGTAGACAAACTCATCTGAAGCATTGGCCCCAAGGTTGAGAGGGCAGGGAACATGCCAGGGTTTCGATACCACCAGGCTAGCTAGTGTCGAGGCATTGATTGTTCCGCGAAGGAGTATTGCTATGAAGAAGGGAGCGATATCGCCCGCAAACGGGTACCGCCAGCGCAGGTGACCGAGCCATCCGGTCTGGCGGGTCACTGAACCATCGGCTTTGGTTATTTCAGCCGCTGGCTGGTTTTCGAGGCGGCGCAACTCGCTATTTAACCCGCGTTCGAAGCGCAGCTCGTCATAATTTCGAATCTCAAAGCGAAAAACGTTCTCCATAATCCAGTAGCGACAAACAGGTTTCTGCCAATCTCCAAGTTTTCCTCCACTATCACGCCTCGGATCGTGTCCCGTTTTGCTAAGCGTTGCTGCTTCCTTCAACCGGCGATGAATCACACGGATCTCATTTTTCGCAGCTGACATCGCCTTCCTTGCGATAGCGGGGTCAATCAGTTCCCGTGCATCTGGCTGCTGTTCATCCCATGGGACTATTGGAAGTAATTTTTGATCAACTCCGATCGATCGCATAAGCCTTCGAAATCCACGGAGGCGATTTACCCGACCGCGTTTCCCTTCAAAAAAATCGACTGCTAGATGACAGAAGATCAACTCGATTTGCTTCGCAGAGCTTACGTAGGAACCGGTCAAGGCATGGTAGTAATTAATATAGTCGGAAAGATCGCGCAGGTGACTTGATGCCGCCTTGAGAGTTAAAGGCGTTTTCGATTGGAGTAGATCTCGCCAGATTTGAGTGGTACTCTCCATTATCAGTGGCACGTCTTCAAACGGCTGGAACGAAAACTTCCGTTCGGACGTCCGCTTCTCACCGTGTTGCGCAACAATGGAGAGTTCGGAAGTTTTGATTTCGCGCAACATTGCTGGCGGCTTAGCCGATAGCCGTGCTGTTCCGAGCTTCGCGTTGCGCCGCATCAATCTAAATCCGCGTCAAGAATTGAGTTCCACTCCAATTGATGACGGTACCCAGCTAGGCTCAATTTAAGCTGTTCAACGTAAATCATTGTGGTTTCAAAATGCCGATGCCCCAGTCGCATCTGTAAAACGGCAGCGCAGAATTCGCCGTGCCTCTCGATCAGATCCAAATTCAATTTTCTCTGGTCCGAACCGTCAAATAGCTTAGCTCTCGCTAGGATAGCTGAATGGAGGTAGTCGCACGCGAACGCATGGCGTAGGGCGTGAGGCGTAAAGCTGTAACCACATTTCAAACGGTCGCTTGTAACTCTAAAGGCTTCCTGAATTGCGTGGACAGAGATTGGGGCACCGTACTTGTTCAGAAAAAGCTGCGCTGGCGCATCATTCGGTCTGATCCCATTTCGACGAAGAATGGCGGCTCGGGTACCGTCGTGATAGTGCCAAAGCGATTGCAATAGCCTACGCGGTAAATCCACACGGCGAATCACAAGGAATTTTCCTACAACTCGGTAGGCGCAATCGGCTTGTTCATTGGCTTCCAACCTCCATGCATGGTCTCGGGGAGGTAAGACTCCGATCATCCTGGAATCGTTAGCTGACCATTCCAGCTGGTAAGGACTTGTTGGGAAACTGCTGAGATGAAATGCTGCTGATGGGCTCCGTCGATGGACGGATCCTGGAACAAGCGTCCCATCGACCAGCTCGCTAACCCGTAGGCCCGTTTCGTATAAAAACATAGCGATGGGACGATAGGTATTAGATTGAAGTGCGGCAAAGAACGAGCGTTTTTGATCTAGCGTAGGCGGGATCAAAGACCCTGGCGTTTGTCGAACTCTGTAGGCTGGACTTACGATCTCATCGGCTGCTTTTTGTACGGAAAGCTTTCTACCCAAGCTTATTGGACGATAGGCGTGTTCCATCGCAGAGATTGGTGGTTCTTCGTTAAAGTTCGAAATGTACCCCTCTTGCTCAAGCCAGCCGTAACAAAGCAGCACTTCGTTTACTCTTGCCTCGATAGTTTCAGCAGCGAGGGGTGACGGAGACCCTGTGGCGTAAAACTCTTGCGTCCAAACTCCAGTCCTGAGCGCATTTTCATAGAGATGCCGCACGTGCCACTCTTTCGAATGTTTCCAATCCAGCCCCGGCAAAGTGGGATGGGCATCGTCTGTCTCTACAAAAGTCAAATAATTGCACAAGCGTTCTGCGGCCGCAGCTTCTGTTTTTGGCCGCAACCGCCTCCGTGACCGCCGGCGGCTGAAGCCTCCGTTGCGTCGATGCTGTAAGAAAGCGTTGATCCCCTCCGGATACTCACCACTGTCGAGCAAGATGTATTTCGAACCGAAGATGTCACTATAGCGACTTGACTGGTTAGGCAGGTGCTTAAGTGTTCGAACCTGTGCCACGCGGACCCCTTGCGAAATCTCACCCAGCCTTGATGGGAAGATCTCTCATGAAAAAATAATGCTACAGCATGTTCCTTTCTCGGCATTGTTTTGTCAAACTTCGATAAAAAGGAAAATATATTCTATACTAGAGGTGTCTCGCAGGAGGCGTCCAAAGGCTGGACAATTAAGCGCCTGAAACTTCCTAGCTTGACGAGAGCAAAAGTTTCGTTGCAATAATTAGTACATTTTCTTTTACAATAGCCGACAACCATACATTACATGTACTATCCTAAAATTTTTTTCTACATTTAAGATGAATTTAGATTTCAAAATAAATACGTATATTATAGAATAAATAATTATCTTTTTCATATTATATTTCATTTTGCGAAATTTTACCTAAAGTTCTCGTTGGCTCACGCCAGTCCGTTCGGCACGGGTCAGAGCTGTTAGGTAGCGGAATCCGCAAACTGAACATTGCTGAAATTTTGTTCCAACTTATTCATTCCCTGATCGTGATCTGCACTTCCTGTGTAGAGGTTCCCGGTTGAGAGCGCCCGCGGCATTGGGCGGAGCGTCTGCGCGGTAACGACCGGACGCCCTCGTGCACAAATGGGTCGACTATCGTTTGATCGTGGGAGCTAGAGAGAGGAGAGCCGGGCGTAACCTGATGCCTCCAAGTCCGTACGCCAGCACTAGCCAGGCACGGGGATTTGGACGCATCGACTCCGTCTACTTCTAATCGTCGAAGCCGACAGCAATGAGCTTGCCGCTGGCATCTTTCATGAAACGTACGCCTGCTCGCTCGAGACCAAGCCGGACACGGTCGATTGAATCCAGGCTGACGGATGCCTCATTTCTTTCAAGACGCGCGATGACAGATCGGCTCACGCCGACCTTCGTTGCAAGCTCGTCTTGGCTCAAATTGAGCAAAGCCCGCCCAGCCCGAATTAAAGGGATTATTTCGTCGCGCGGATACATGATCTCGCATGAGTTGCCATCTCGCGCCAGAGTCAAGGGCAAGGATAATCGAGATTTTTAAAAAATCAAATTGACTTTCTGATGCGTCAAAATGTATTCGTTTGTTACGCGAAGCCATCAGCGGCTTTTTCCGGTGTTTTCCTGAGTCGCGTGCGCTTGGACCGGAATATTGATGCGCTGACATCCATGACGATCGGAGTTTATGGCGTGATTATCATCGGCAAAGGTCGAGACGATTTTCCATCGCAAGATGATCTGCACGAAATCTCAAAATACGATCGTCTCGTTGACGATCTGAAATTCGTGATTTCCAATCCTCTGTCCACGGTAGGTGACAGCGGACAATTCCCGCTGCTCGAGGATTGGTCGATATCTACACGCCAAGCTCCTTGCCTTCAGGGTGCCGCGTACGGACATCCAGGATTTCCTGGGCGTGAGTTCCCGTTTACGAGTTCAGAGCTCGTGCTCTTTGCTCCTGACGTCGGATTGGCCAGGACGAGATCGCGCTGGTTTCGCTTGGGCACTCAGTTGAAGACTGGTGACGTCTGATGACGACCTCAGCGAGATCACAGCCATCTGTCGGACAGAAGCTTTCCGAGCACTTCCTCAGGCGTCTCCGTCACGCGCATGCTGCGGACCTGATCGCAGCTTCGATCGAAAACGGCTTCATCGACGCGACCCGATTTGAGTTCGGGGCCAAATCGTGTGTTCGGTTGCGATCCACGGAGTCCGCGTCGGCCAAGACGAAGCAGGAGCTCCTCCGAGCTATTCGTGACTTCGAGCAATTGGGTCTGGGGCTGGGGCCGCGTCACCGTTTCATCTATTCAGACGGTGAGATTGTCGTCGATGAATTTTTCCAGCCGACAAAAATCAAGAGGAGCGGGGCTCGAGAAATATCTATCGGCCAGAAGCCGAAGTGCGATAAAATCGGAGCCGAAGACGTGTCGCCCCGACCGACGTCACCCCCGGTCGATCTCCTCCACCTCATCCATAGAGACGTGGTCAGGCTTCTTCCAAGCGACGTTGCGGCCGTACTTCTTCTATCTGACGGCCTTGACGACACGGGGCTGTCCCTGGCAGAAATCTTAGACCGCATTACCAAGCCGCGATCAATTTCCACGATCCTCTGCGAAGTCGATGGGTTCGAGGAGCGTATTGTGCAACTTCTGGAGCGCGGTCTTCTCCTGCCAGGTGAATCCGTCATCACAAAAGTTGGCCAAACCAGCTCGCGTGGCGAAGTTCGGTCGGCAGCCAAGCGTGGGGTTCGGCGTAACATCCTGACGATTGTCGGATCTCTTTACGGGGCAGATACTGACAGAGAATGGATTGCCGAGGCCACCAGAGGCCATCTACCCATGCTGGCCATCTCCGAGTTCAAGACCGGTATCCCGAAGCCATTTCGAGAAGTTGCGGACCTGAAGAGTACGTGCCCAGGACTGAGCCCGGATCTTTTAAACCGGACGATTGAGATAATCACTGGCGAGGTCCTGAGGGCGTCATTCGATGACATCGATCTCCGTTACGTTTGTCTCGACGATCTGGACCTCGCTGTCCGCCACGGAAACTCAGCCGCCCTGGCGGCAGACCGTCTCGCCGCGATCGCTAAGGAACGAGCCGCAGCGTTTCCCACTGTGAGCCGCGCCGAGCGGGAAGCTGGGACAGTAAAATCCAAGGGGGCGACTGCAGTTTTGCGCTCGGCATCGCATGAAATATCATCCGCGCTTGAGGTCAACGCCATCACTGGCTATCCGGAGCAGCTTTACGAGTGGACGGAAGATCTGAAGAGCGACCTTAAGCTATGGCGAGAAGGACGTCTTCAATGGGAAGACGTTGGGGCCACATTGTTGCTTTCCGGTCAGCCCGGAACTGGAAAAACAATCTTCGCTTGCAGCTTGGCAAAAACGCTCGATCTCCCGCTGCTCCAGACATCCGTTTCTAGTTGGCTCCAGCCTTCGTACCTTGGGTCGGTTTTGAAGGCCATGAGGAAATCCTTCACAGAAATAGCCGCCCACCTGCCTGCGATAATTTTTGTCGATGAGATCGACTCCATCGGCAGCCGAGCAAACTCGGAGCATGAATACTCTGACTACTGGAAGAGCGTCGTAAACAACATGCTTGAGATGCTTAATCCTGCACTGCGGCCGGAAGGTTTGGTTTTTGTGGGCGCTACGAATCGACCCGACGACATCGACCCAGCTTTAAGGCGAGCTGGGCGTTTAAAGCCGCACATTGAGGTAGGGCTGCCTGATGCAAACGCGCTTGAAGGCATATTTCGGCAATATCTGAGCACCGATCTTGCGAGCGTTGTCAAAACCGCACCCTCAACATTCTCCAGCCAATCGTAAACGAGCGAGTTAGTGATGGTCTTGATGATACCAACGGTGCACCCGCAGACAGCGGAGAAGCGCATTCTTGCGAGCTTTGCTCAGAGGGCTAGGGGAATGACTGGTGCAGACGTTGAGGCTGTAGTCCGGCAGGCCAAAAGGACTGCGAGAAGGGAAGGGCGGCCGCTTGCGCACGCAGATGTCGAAAGAGCCCTTGATTCTATTCGGCCAATGCCTCCAGAAGCGTTTCGATGGCGATTTGCTCATCATGAGGCTGGACACGTAATTATAGGGATGGTTTTCGGCTTCACGGACTTTGATCAGATCACGTTGAACGACGGTAATGGCAATCCGTCGGTCACGGCCGCGTTCTTTGTTGATGGCGTAGCAACGGAAGAACGCATCAAGCACCTAATAATTGTCGGGCTCGCAGGAAGAGCGGCTGAAGAGCTCATATTTGGCGATCCTTCTGTGTATGCTGGTGGTGGGCGGAGCAGCGATTTGGCTAGGGTAACGAAGTTGGCCTACTTGCTTGAGACGTCTTTTGGTTTCGGCAAAGAGCACAAACTGGTCTACCGAGAGTGCGATGATTTTGTCGCCGGGATTGCGGCGGAACCTGGACTGATTGACCGGATCAGCCGGAGGCTTGAGCTAAGCTTTCCGGTGGCCTTTCATCTCCTTGACCTCCACCGAGATGCCGTCGAATACCTGGCGAAGGAGCTGATGAAAGCTGGAACTCTCGACGGTGCTCATTTGAAAAGCGTTCTCAACGAAGTGCAAGCCATCATCGATCGGAAAATCGCCGCCCGTCTGCAGGTGCAAGACTGACATCACCAACCGGGTTCACCCTTCGGCGGCAGATCAGCTGGAGCCGAGCCAAATCGCTCCACGACATCCTTTCGAAGGGCTTCCTTCCATTCGTCGAGCGGGATGCCGCAATAGTCGGCCTGAGTTTCCGTAGATGGTTGGGCTGAACCTTGCTTCTTATGTTTCGCGTCACTATCGGCTGCCCTTTCAACCATCTTACTCTCCCCGATATGCTTGATCCGTTTCTATGGTCGCCATCGCCATCGCAATCGATCCGAGCTGAGACGGGATTCCACGGACGCCATTGGAAGCTTTGTCAGAAGGGGGCAAACTTTGACGGCCCTTACAATGTTGACGGGGGGACTAATCCGGTCAACCCTGATGTTAGGGATCGATAAATAAAGGCGTCTATGTCCATCAGAGCACCAGAATTTTTAGCAGAAGATTTCGAAGCTATGCTTGTCACCGAATGGCGACCTGGTGGACTTTGTGCCGATGTCAAAGATAGCGAGAATGGTGCCTACGCTTTGGATCTACTGCGAGAGCACGTTTCCTGGCTCGCGACAGATGAGAGGACGCTGGGTCCATCTTCAGCTCTGAGAGACTATGGACGCGTTTTCGAACCAGCGAAAGCGGATCCGGGTTGGCTTATCAGAGGGCCGATTAAGAGCTGCTACGAGAACTCAACCGCCTATGCGGTAGTGCGAACGGACATCTACTACGCTGAGGGCTATGCAATTGATCCGAGCTTGCCGATACCTATCGAACATGCCTGGTTGGTCAACCACGCTGGAGAGGTGATTGATCCGACGTGGTACTGTGTCGGAGACCGAGTTTATTTTGGAATTGCCTTCCAGAGTGTCTCGCTAAGACAAATACTGGCGGCTAATGGCAGCGAGGCGGGCATCTTGACCAATTGGCATCGGTTCCGGTCGCCGGATAGAAGGCACTCCGCGATTGCGCTTTGCCCGTTGTAGGGTAGGACATGTCGCAGTCCTGAATATCTCATTTTAGAATGGTGCCACTGAGGAGGAACCTCGAGGGTCGCTTCGGTCAAGGCGGTGATGCGTCCGTTACGAGTTGGAGCATCGGTCCGGATTTCTTTCTTTTGCGGCCATTATGACTTTTCCCCCAGATATCTCAGATCTTCAACGACGTTTCGTATCAGCCTACCCACGGCGGTCACCTTGGCATCCTGGATGCTGCTTCGTATTGCAATGTAAAGACGGCCGTTCTCGATTGGTGGCACTGAGGAGATCAATCGCATTCGGCCTTGCTCAATATACCGTTCCGCCATTCTGACTGGCAGAACGGCGGCCCCCAATCCTCCTGTGACAAGTTCCGCTATGACGCCGACACTCGTGCAGACGCTCAGTTGGCTCGGTGACAGGCCGTCGGCAGCAAACCAGCCCGTTACCTGACGGTACATCGCTGACGGTGCAGGGTTCGACACCACAGGTTTGAGCCAGAGATCCTTAGGCGTGATCGGCTCCGGCAAGTTCCAGGTCGACGGGATGACCCATGTGGTCGGTTGGGTGCCCAGAGCCTCCAGCGTCATCTTTTCGTGACCGACCGGATTTAGGATCACTGCCATGTCGAGGTGGTCGTCCAAGATAGCAGCTTCCAGGTTGGCACTCGTCGATACATTCCATTCGGGTTGGAGATGTGGGTGCTGGTTTCGAAGCGCTTCGAGCAGTGGGGGCAGGCAGTTCACGGCGAACCCTTCTGCCAAGCCTAGCGGCAACGATCCGAACCCATGTGGACCAGTCCGGTAATCCAATAGAGCGCTGCACCGTTATAGTGAGACCGCGCAGTGCCATTCCTTGGGACATGCCAGATAGTCGCTGGCCCTCCGCCGCTGGCGCTGCGAAATTGCTAGCGCTCGGTGCGTTGGCAGAGCAGAGGTTTCTCGGCAGCCATGTATTCCACGGGCATATGAATTCGACGATGTTCCGGCCCGTGAACCATGTCGCGATGGCCGCATCGCCATATTTTTCGATGCTATACTCACGCAGGGGCAGCAGCTTAAGGGTCGGTGGACGTAAAGTGACCGAAACCGTGTTTCAGCAGCCCTACCAGATCGAGGCTACTCGTTGCGATGTCGTCAACACCGGTCTGATAAAAGCGGTCATAAAGGCAAAGAGGAAGTCTCCAGAGCTATGGTCGGCTATCGGTGCCGCTCTGGACATGTTCCTACTCGGACATAGCGAAGCGCCTGAACTGGACGACCAAACTTGTATCATGCTGTCGGCAATGGCGTTCGAACGGCTGCTCGGATCGTCGCAGACAAGTGGCATTGCTGTTCAACTATCCAAGGCGTTGGTTGAACTCTTCTTGGAATTTCCCTGCCGCCGGATGTCGCAGTCGTTGTGGCTCAAGTGCGATGCCAAATGGCAATCGGAACAAGGCAGGTGGCCGATACGCCAGAAGTGGATGAAGGAGCTGTACGAGGCGAGATCGGCACAAGCCCATAGGGGAACTCGAGACCAATTCAGTTCTAACTTCGAGCCAGAGAAACATATGGTGATCTCGGCCTTCGTCTTCCCATTGGCGATAAAGCTCAAACTCGCGCACGCTGATCTCTACAGGTTGTCGTGTGACGATGTTGCGTCCTGTGAGGTGCTAGACGAGCTCATCGACAGCAATTGGGGAGGGGGCTTCGAAGATCCGCCCGAGTGGCCAACAATTCTCGATACGGCTCAGGCTATGCGTGGACGGAGAGATGCCATCGTAAAGGCGATACGGAAGGTTGGACTGTAACCTCGGTGGGGTGCCTCACTTAGGTTGAGAAAGCCGCCATGCTCGCGTCGAAAGCTCAAGCTCTACAAGCCTCATGCTACGCATTCGGACAAGGGCGTCGTGTAAGATCAGGCTGAATCAGCTACAGCGTTATGGGGGAACGCGCTGCTTCAGCCTGATCTACGAGATGTCGAGATGACTGTGGACTCACTCAGGTCGCGCCTCACCTATCGCCCCCGGGTCCAATAGGTTTATTACACCGACCGTTTATCGCCATATCCGAACCGAAGTCCGGCACGGCTGATATAGGTGTTTGCGTGACCGTTGAAAAGAGGTCTTGTCATATTGGTGTGACGATAGTGAAAAGCCGGGGAAAGCGGATTTGCGTCACCGGCAGGTGATTGGTGTGCGGCCGGCATGCTATTATGTAAGTCCTGAAACTCAGGAATCGGCTAGACACCCATGAAACAGTATCTCGACTTTCTCCGGCATGTGATGGAAACCGGAAGCGATCGTGGTGACCGCACCGGCACCGGCACGCGCTCCGTCTTCGGATACCAGATGCGTTTTGATCTGTCGGACGGCTTTCCGGTTCTGACGACGAAGAAACTGCATCTGAAGTCGATCATCCATGAACTTCTGTGGTTCCTGCAGGGTGACACGAATATTGCCTACCTGAAGGAAAACGGCGTTCGAATCTGGGACGAATGGGCTGATGAGAACGGCGATCTCGGCCCGGTCTATGGATATCAATGGCGTTCCTGGCCCAAGCCTGATGGCGGGCATGTGGATCAGATCGCTCAATTGATCGAGGGGTTGAAGACCAATCCCAATTCCCGCCGCCATATCGTCTCAGCATGGAACCCGGCTCAGGTGGACGACATGGCGCTGCCGCCGTGCCATTGCCTGTTCCAGTTTTATGTCGCCGACGGCAAGCTCTCCTGCCAGCTCTACCAGCGATCTGCCGATATTTTTCTGGGCGTACCCTTCAACATTGCCTCCTACGCACTGCTGACGATGATGGTGGCACAGGTCGTGGGGCTGAAGCCTGGCGAATTCATCCATACGTTCGGTGATGCACATATCTATGCCAATCATATGGAACAGGCGCGGCTGCAGATGACGCGTGATCCCAAGCCGCTGCCGACAATGAAGATCAATCCTGACATCAAGGATATCTTCGGGTTCAGGTTCGAGGATTTCGAACTCGAGAATTATGTCGCCGACGCGCATATCAAGGCCGTGGTAGCAGTGTAATGGCGAAAGCTCCGCTTTCCATAGTCGTTGCCGTTTCCCGCAACGGCGTGATCGGTCGCGATGGCGATATGCCATGGAAGCTTTCGACCGACCTCAAACGTTTCAAGGCCATGACGCTTGGAAAGCCGATAATCGTCGGGCGCAAGACGCTCGATTCGTTCGGCGGCAAGCCTTTGCCCGGCCGCCCACATATCGTGGTAACGCGTGACGTGTCGCGTATCATCGAAGGCGTGCAGTTGGCCGGCTCCGTAGAAGAGGCGGTAAATACCGCGCAGGCGATCGCCGCTGCGACCGGTGCCGACGAAATCGGCATTATCGGGGGAGGCGAAATATACCGACAGTCTATGAATTTCGTTGATCGGCTTTATGTGACGCATGTCGAAGCAGATATTCCGGATGGCGACACGTTCTTCCCTGACATTGATCCCGATATCTTCGAGAAAGTGTCCGAAGAGGCAATTCCTGCCGGAGACAAGGACAATTATCCCACGCGTTTTTCCGTCTACCGGCGGAAAAACGCGGCAAACTGAAACATTTCGTTACCGTTGACTTGGAAGTTATTGAAGTCGCGTTGAAAGCTGAGCTTCTGATACCTATAACGGGCAGGAACCCTTGCTGCTCTTCGATCAGTTGCGGCGCGAGGGAAGGGAGACACTTACAAAGAGGTTTTGATGCCCTGGAGCAATCAGAATGGCGGCGGCGGCCCATGGGGCGGCGGCGGCGGTGGCGGTAACAATCAAGGTCCATGGGGACAAGGACCAAACCGTCCGCGCGGTAATGGCGGCGGTGGCAATGGCGGTCCGCCCGATATCGAGGACATCATACGCCGCAGTCAGGATCGGCTGAAGGGGATCGTACCCGGCGGCTTCAACGGCGGTGCGGTGGTTATCGTGCTGCTCGTGGTTGCAGCATTCCTGGTTTTCCAGTCGATCTACACGGTGCAGCCGGACGAGCGAGGCGTCGAACTGCGGTTCGGAAAGCCCAAGGAAGAAGTTTCCATGCCGGGCCTGCATTTCCACATGTGGCCGTTTGAAACTGTCGAAATCGTCAAGGTTACCGAGCAGCAGCAGAATATCGGTGCAGCCAGGGGATCGAGCTCGAATGCCGGCTGGATGCTGACGGGCGATCAGAACATCGTCAACGTTCAATTCTCAGTTCTGTTTACGGTCACTGACCCCAAGTCCTATCTTTTCAACCTTGAGACGCCGGCTGCGACGCTTCAGCAGGTTGCCGATAGCGCGATGCGCGAAGTGGTTGGACGCCGCCCGGCGCAGGATATCTTCCGCGGCGGTCGTGAATCCATGTCGACCCAGGTGCGCGACATCATTCAAGGGACCATGGACCGCTACGGTTCGGGTATTGCGATCAATGCCGTGTCCATCGAGGATGCTTCGCCGCCACGTGAAGTTGCTGATGCTTTCGAGGAAGTTCAGCGCGCAACGCAGGATGAGGACCGAGCGAAGGAGGAAGCGAACCGATACGCCAACCAGAAGCTTGGTGGAGCACGCGGTCAAGCGGCCCAGGTACGCGAAGAGGCTTCCGCTTATCGCGACCGTGTCGTGAACGAAGCACAGGGTGAGGCTCAGCGTTTCATTTCCATCTACGACCAGTATGCCAATGCACCGGAAGTGACGCGTCGCCGTATTTTCATCGAAACGATGGAAGCGGTGCTGAAATCCTCGAACAAGATCATCATGGATGGTCAGCAGCAGGGAGCAGTTCCTTATCTTCCGCTCAACGAGATGATGCGTAATCCGGCCGCACAGCCGCAGGGAGGAAGCCGATGAATTCCAACCGTCTTCCAGCCTTCCTCGTTGGATTGGCCGTTATTCTGTTTCTCGCTTATTCGTCGCTTTTTGTCGTCAACGAGCGCGAGCAGGCACTTGTCATCCGGTTCGGTGAAATCCAGTCGGTCAAGAGCGAACCCGGCCTCTATTTCAAGCTGCCCTTTGCTTTCATGGATGCAGATCGTGTTCAGTATGTCGAGAAGCGCGCGTTGCGACTTGATCTGGACAATATTCGTGTTCAGGTGAATGACGGCAAATTCTACGATGTGGATGCATTCGTCGTATACCGCATCGCTGATCCGAGACTTTTCCGTGAGACCGTCTCGGGCGATAGGGAATCCGCTGAATCGCGTCTCAGGACGCGTCTCGATTCCGGTCTTCGCCGTGTCTACGGTCTTCGCGGTTTTGAAGCAGCGTTGTCGGAAGAACGGGCATCGATGATGACCGAGGTCCATCGCGATCTTAATACTGCGGCTGAAACGCTGGGCGTCAGGATCGAGGATGTTCGCATCCGCCGTACCGATCTTACGCCGGACGTTTCCGAACAGACTTTCAAGCTCATGGAGTCCGAGCGTCTGGCCGAGGCCGAACTGATCCGTGCTCGCGGTAACGAAGAAGGTCAGCGACGCCGAGCGATAGCTGATCGTCAGGTCGTCGAGCTGGTTTCCGAGGCTCAGAGGGATTCTGAAATCCTACGCGGTCAGGGCGATGCAGAGCGTAACCGGATCTTTGCCGAAGCGTTTCAGCGTGATCCGAGCTTCTTCGAGTTCTATCGCTCGATGCGGGCTTATGTTTCGGCCCTCGGTGACAATAACACGACGATGGTTCTTTCGCCGGATTCGGATTTCTTCAAATACTTCGAGACACCGGATGGAAACCGCACTCCGCGGGCGGGAACTACGGCTCCTGCTCCGGCAAACTGAACTGGTAGAGAAGGGCGGCTTTGGCCGCCCTTTTCACGTTTTATGTGCAGAGTGGCCGCTTCCTCACGAAAAGGTAATTTCCTGCCGGGCCATTCCACCCTATTCTTTGCCGAAACTCTGCCCGATTCAGTCGTTCCTATAAGCGGATCGATAAAGCCCACATTCCTGAGGGCAATGCAGACAGTCCACAATGTGAGGAGGCCAGATGGCTCAGCAGGTTCGATCGTCCTGGAAGCGCTTTGCCGCGGGAGGTATTGCTCTGGCCGTCGCCGTCGCGCCCATACCCGGCTGGGCACAGACGCAGCCCGATGCTCCGGCTCCAGCCCAGGCACCTTCGACGCCTTCGCAGTCGCGGCCGGGCGCGCCTGGCGCGATGCTGCCCGCGCCTGCGCCGCCGTCGACATCTTTCAATCCGCCACCTTCGCCGCCGGCCAACATGACCCCGGGGGGACCTGCATCGATTGCGGATCTTTCCGAAGGCTTGCTCGATGCTGTGGTCAATATTTCGACCTCGCAGAGTGTAAAGAGCTCCGGTAACGGCCCTCAGCCGCCGCAAATCCAGGAGGGATCACCGTTTCAGGAGTTCTTCGACGATTTTTTTGATGGTGAGGGCGGACAGCGCGGCAACCGGAAAGTCTCTTCGCTTGGTTCCGGCTTCGTCATCGATCCCGCTGGATATGTGGTGACGAACAATCACGTCATCGAAGGCGCAGACGATATCGAGGTTGTCTTTGCCAATGGCTCCAAGCTCAAGGCAACCCTGATCGGAACCGACACCAAGACTGACCTATCCGTATTGAAGGTCGAACCCAAAACGCCTCTGAAGGCGGTTCCCTTTGGAAATTCGCACCGTATGCGTATTGGCGATTGGGTCATGGCGATCGGCAACCCGTTCGGGCTTGGCGGGTCTGTGACGCTGGGTATCATTTCGGCGCGTGGCCGCAATATCAATGCAGGCCCTTATGACAACTTCATTCAGACGGATGCGGCAATCAACAAGGGTAATTCCGGTGGTCCGCTGTTCAACATGCGTGGCGAAGTCATAGGGATCAACACGGCTATCATTTCGCCTTCGGGCGGTTCGATCGGCATCGGTTTCGCCGTGCCGACGGAGATCGCCGAGAATGTGGTGCGTCAGCTTATCGAATTCGGCGAGACAAGACGCGGATGGCTCGGTGTGCGTATTCAGCCGGTGACAGATGAAGTCTCCGAGAGTCTCGGTCTCGACCGGGCGAGAGGTGCGCTGGTTTCCGGCATCATCAATGATGGACCGATCAAGAACGGCGAGATCAAGGCCGGCGATGTGATCGTCAGCTTTGATGGCGAGCCGATCAACGAGATGCGGGATCTGCCCCGTATTGTTGCTGAAAGCCCTGTCGGCAAGGAGGTTGATGTCGTCATCCTTCGCGATGGCAAGCAGCAGACCGTCAAGGTAACACCGGGTCGGCTGGAAGACAGCGTTCAATCTGCAGATGCTGACGGCGAGGATCCCCAGGCCGACGATGCGCCGGAAACGAATGACGGCAGCGATCAGGGCGCAGAGCAGAGCAAGGAGCCGGTAAAAGCCTATGGCATGACGATTGCCGTGCTCGATGAAGAGCGCCGCAAGAGCTTCGATATCGCTGAAAGCGTTGAGGGCGTGGTGGTGACTGAAGTTGCCGCCGGCTCGCTTGCTGCCGATAAAGGCGTGAAGCCGGGCGAGGTCATTGTCGAGGTGGCGCAGGATTTCGTCGAGCAGCCAAGTGATGTCACCAGCCGGATGGATGCGCTGAAGGCGGAGGGACGCAGAAACGCTCACATCATGATCGCGGACAAGGCGGGTAATCTGCGTTTCGTCGCGATCCCTCTCGATTGAGATCGAAATCAGGCAGGCCTTCGGGCCTGCCATTCGTCTTTTGAAATGGTGTAAACGACATGCCGTTTCAGGTGGGGATATGTATCGGGAATACGCGGATGGCTGAAGTCCATCTCCTGGCGTCTGCGCATTCCAAGGCGTTTCATCACGTTGGTCGAGCGATGGTTCTTCTCAACCGCGAAGGAGACGACGCAATCTACATTTCGGCGAGCGAAGGTTTGATCCAAAAGCGCGCTTGCCGCTTCGGTGACGTAACCGTTTCCCCAAAACCGTGTCGCGAGACGCCAACCGATCTCGATTGTATCATCTGAGAATATCCCTGGAAGATTGGGATGAGACAGGCCACAGAAACCAACCGGTTCCTGTGTCTCCTTCAGTACGACGGCAAAGAACCCCCGTCCATCTTCAGTTATCATCCCGTTGAGCTTGTCCAGGAACGCGTCGGCTTCCTCGTAGCTTCGCCGGAACGGAAAAAACTCCATGACCTTAGGATCGGCGTTGATTTCACGGAAAAGGTCGCGATCGGCTTTGATCCAGGTGCCCAGGATCAGACGGGGCGTCTCGATGATGGCGACCCGCCGGCTCATTCGGTGACGAAGTCGCTTTTCCGATAACCCTGGATATAGAGCAGGGCCGTCAGGTCGCCGTGGTGGATGCGCATCTTTGCCTGTGCGGCGACGGTGGGCTTGGCGTGGAGTGCGACGCCGGAACCGGCAATGCTCAGCATGCCGAGGTCGTTAGCGCCATCGCCAACCGCGATTACGTCATCGGGCGAGATGCCAAGTCTGGCTGAAATCTCCTCCAGTGCATCGACCTTGGCCTGCTTGCCGAGGATGGGTTCGGCAACCTCGCCAGTAAGAATGCCGTCCTTTTCGATCAGGACGTTGGCGCGGTTCTCGTCGAAGCCGAGCGTGGCCGCGATCCGGCTGGTAAATACCGTGAAGCCGCCAGACACAAGGGCAGCGTAATATCCCTTCGATTTCATCGTCGCAATCAGCTCGCGGCCACCGGATGTCAGTGTGATGCGTTTGGCAATTACGTCATCGACCACCGTGATCGGAAGGCCCTTGAGCAGGGCGACACGCTCGCGTAGGGCAGGTTCGAAGGCGATTTCGCCGTTCATGGCACGGGCGGTAATCGTTGCTACCTTGTCTTTCAGGCCGACGACGTCGGCGAGTTCGTCGATACATTCCTGGCCGATCATGGTGGAATCCATGTCGGCGATCAGAAACTGCTTGCGTCGTGTTTCCGCTTGCTGGACGACGACATCGACCGGTGCATCTGCTATCAGCTTGCGCAACCTGGATTCCGCGGTCGTTACGTCTTCGTCGTCATGCAGGGCAATGTCGCAGGCTATGCCGTCCGCAAGCCAGTAAAGACCCGAAGTCCTGACGGCTCCGGCTGCCTGCTCTGCAAGAGCCGAGTTGAGAACCGGATTTGACGGATGGGCAATGAGCGTGGCAACGAAAGCCATATGGAAAACCTTGTGCAAGACATCGACGCGATCCTGATAACCGGGCCGACGGCCAGCGGCAAGTCGGCACTGGCCGTCCGGCTGGCCGAGAAGCAAAATGGTGTGGTCATCAATACCGACAGCATGCAGGTCTATGATACGCTACGTATGCTGACCGCACGGCCATTGGACGAGGAGATGGAGGGAATAACTCATCATCTCTATGGTCATGTCGCTGCGACAAAGGCTTATTCGACAGGGGAATGGCTGCGCGACGTAGCCTCTCTTCTGCCAGACATTCGCGCTCGCGGTCAGCTGCCCATCTTCGTCGGCGGCACCGGTCTCTACTTCAAGGCGCTGACCGGCGGTCTTTCGGACATGCCGGAAATTCCCCAGGAGATACGTTGCGAGGTTCGGCTGAGGCTGAAGCATGAAGGGCCGGAGGCGCTTCACTCGGAGCTGGCGCAGAAAGATGCGGCGGTGGCCGATGCTCTGGACGTTCGGGATGGACAGAGGATTGTCAGAGCGCTTGAGGTCCTGCAGACCACAGGGCGGTCGATCGTGGAGTTTCAGGGCAAGCAAGGGCCGGTGATTATCGATCCTGCCCGCGCACAGAAATTTGTCGTACTGCCGGATCGTGCCGTTCTTCACGATCGCATCAATCGCCGTTTCGAGAAGATGCTTGATCAAGGAGCGATCGATGAAGTTAAAGCGCTTCTTGCGCAAAATCCGTCTGACGAACTGCCTGCAATGAAAGCAATCGGAGTGCGCGAGATCGCCGGAATGCTCAATGGCGAGATGTCGAGAGCAGGCGTGATCGAACGCAGTTCGGCCCTGACACGGCAATATGCAAAACGGCAGATGACTTGGTTCCGCAATCAGATGGATGAAGACTGGCGCCGTATTGAAGGTTTGCCCGCGTCGGTTCAGTCCTTGTCGTAAAGACTGCTCAAAGGCTTCTTCAGCAGGCTATCCCGGAAGGAACCTTCCCGTTTCAGGAACGGATTGGGTCGTGCAACCGGATCGGGCGAGGGTGCCAGCGTGCGGCCACGCCCGCCGCTCCGGTTATCCAGTGGCGTTGCTTGCTCGACCCTTGCCGGCCTCGGTAACATGTCCGGGCGATAGGGTTCTGTAGACTGGCTGGATCTGGTTTCTGCAGCGCTGTGAGACCCGATCTCCCGCTTCCAGCGATCAAGTTCGGCATCACTTGCCGGGGGGAAGTCGACGTTGGTTTCGGGGATGAAGGGAGCAGCAGGCATTGCGCCAGCCGCTTCGGCGGCGAGATAACTTTGCTGGAAAGTGCTGATATCAGGCCCGCTGACAGAGCGCATACGCGAGACAATGGCACGCAAGTCGACCGTGTCGGGTGTTTCCTCGTGATTCTTGTCAGCGATTCCGTGAGCCTTGGGCAGGTGCTGAGAATCGACGTGGGTGAACCTCATTCTCATCGGGACGGCAATTGCTTCGCCAAATGCGATCGCCTCGCCATTGCCGATCGAGGAGAGAAAGCTCGTGGTAGAGACCGATGAATTCGGAATGGCCGACTTGATGATCTCCTGATCCCGGTCGTTGGAGAGCCGCATGGCAAACAGCGTCGAACACTGTGAGAGAATGGTCTGATCGAGTTCGCCCGGACGCTGGGTGATCACGCCGAGGGAGACGCCGTATTTGCGGCCTTCCTTGGCAATTCGCGCAATTGCCTGGCGGGTCGGAATGAAACCGAGAGTGGGATCGGCCGGCACGTAGCGATGTGCTTCTTCGCAGACCACCAGCATGTGGATGGCGCCATTGCTCCACAGGGCAAGCTCGAAGGCCATACGGCAGAGGATCGACGCGACGGAGTTGACCACTTCCGACGGTATGCCGGCGAGCTGGAAGGTCGAGATCGGACGGTCGTTGCCGGGAATGCGGAATATGTGCGCGATCGTCTCCATGATCGTGTCGTGGATCGTGTTGTTGGAGAACATGAAATGATAGCGCGGATCGTTGATGGCGGAAACGATCCGCATTTTCAGCGACCGGAGGAATGGTTTTTCAGCGCGGCCTTCGAGGCGGCCGATGCGGTCATCGATCAGTGCGAGAAGATCGGCCATGCGGTAGGGAACCGGCGTGTCCGCCGTAACGGAGCTTTTCTCTGCGGATCTTTTGGTCAGGCTGGATTCGCTGCCGCGGAAAGCTCGCTTGGCTTCCGGGATGAGGTCGCGAAGCATATCCAGTTCTTCGGGAACCCCCGGGCGTCCGCGAAACACCACTTCGGCAAATTCTTCAAGCCGCATGAGCCAAAAAGGCAGATCCAGCGTGTCGGTGTCGATTGTTACCGCGTGTTCGGGAAAGGCTGCCGCGAACTCGTTGTGCGGATCGAGGATAAGAACCCTGAGTTTCGGGTCTGACTCGATAGCCTTGTGTAACAGCAGAGAAACCGCAGTCGACTTGCCGACGCCGGTTGAGCCGACGATAGCGAAATGTTTCGACAACATCGTCGGCACATGGATCGCAGCATCGATGCTTTCGTCCTGGGTCAATTTGCCGACGACACATGTTTCGCTCTTGCCGGGGTCGTAGATCTTTACGAGATCCGACGAGCGTATCCGGTGGGCAATAGCTCCAAGATAGGGGTATCGCGATATGCCTCTGGAAAACTGCTCTCGTCCATCCGGCCCAACACGAACCTCGCCGAGAAGCTCGACTTCGATCTGAAATTTGGTGTCATCGGTTTCCGACCACTCGCGTATGCCGGTCTGCATCGAATAGGCCAATGCCACGACGCGGTTCTTGCCAACGGTAATCGAAATGAGGCGCCCTACAGACCAAAGCTCGGTGAGCTCGGTTTCGCCAGCCTCTGCTACGGCTGCGATGGTTGCGTGCGCTCCATTGCAAGAAACAACCCTTCCCAGGAAGCGGTTTCCCGGCTTCATAGGATCCCGGCGATCTTGCTCTCCTGGTGTGGGAGAGCGATGGGATTCGTCATTCAGCAAAAGGCGCCCCTGTCATTGGGGTGGAAACTCAAGCAGTGTCCGGGCGGCGTACTGGAAATGCAAATTATGGCGTGCCGCTTAACAACTGGTGTAGGTTCTGCCAACGAAATGATCAGGTTGATTGAAAACAGGGCCTCCGAGAGGCTTTTTGATTAATCGCCGCGTTGACGAATGTGTATTATGCGGCTAACACTCCCGGCCATGAAGATTTCGAAGGCACTTATTGTGGTGGGAACGCGCATGGGCAGGACGGTGTAACCGTCCGGCGTTAGCCACCCATGCGCGGAAAGACAGGCTCCTAAGGGGCCTTTTTTTATGCCTTGTTTCCGGTCGATCATCTCAATCCAAAGGACCAGAAACAAATCTCCAGCAGCAATCCAGGCCATTGCAGATAAAAGGCCAGACATCAGGAGGACAGGACATGACGGACACGGCGGATAACGGCAACCGGATGACAGGCGCCGAAATCGTGCTTCGCGCTTTGAAGGACAATGGCGTCGAACATCTCTTCGGTTACCCAGGCGGCGCCGTTCTTCCGATCTATGACGAGATTTTCCAGCAGGATGACATCCAGCATATTCTCGTCCGTCATGAACAGGGCGCCGGCCATGCGGCCGAAGGTTACGCTCGCTCCACCGGCAAGGTTGGCGTCATGCTGGTGACCTCCGGTCCGGGTGCAACAAATGCGGTCACGCCGCTGCAGGACGCGCTGATGGATTCGATCCCGCTGGTCTGCCTGACCGGCCAGGTTCCGACCACGCTGATCGGTTCGGATGCGTTTCAGGAAGCCGATACCGTGGGCATCACGCGCCCCTGCACCAAGCACAACTGGCTGGTGAAGGATGTCAACGAACTGGCAGGCATCATCCATGAGGCGTTCCGTATCGCACAGACTGGTCGCCCCGGCCCGGTCGTTGTCGATATCCCAAAGGACGTACAGTTCGCCACCGGCACCTATGTTCCGCCTTCGGAAGCGTCGGCAAGCAAGAGCTACAAGCCGAAGGTCAATGGTGATCTGAAGGCGATCCAGGCTGCAGTCGAACTGATGGCAACAGCTCGTCGTCCGATCCTCTATACCGGCGGCGGCGTCATCAATGCCGGCCCGGAAGCCTCCAAGCTGCTGCGCGAACTGGTCGAATTGACCGATTTCCCGATCACCTCGACGCTGATGGGCCTGGGCGCCTATCCGGCTTCGGGCAAGAACTGGCTCGGCATGCTCGGCATGCACGGTTCCTACGAAGCCAACATGGCGATGCATGACTGTGACGTCATGGTCTGTATCGGCGCCCGTTTCGACGACCGTATCACCGGCCGCCTGAACGCGTTTTCGCCGAATTCGCGCAAGGTCCATGTCGATATCGATCCGTCGTCGATCAACAAGAACGTTCGGGTCGATATTCCGATCATCGGCGATGTCGGTCATGTTCTGGAAGACATGGTCCGCCTATGGCGGGCGCTGCCGAAGAAGCCGGAAAAGGCCCAGGCTGCCGAATGGCGCTCTTCAATCGAGACCTGGCGCGCACGCAAGTCGTTCTCCTACAAGAACTCCAACGACGTCATCATGCCGCAATATGCGCTGGAGCGTCTTGCTGAAGCGACAAAGGGCCGGGAGACCTTCATCACCACCGAAGTCGGCCAGCACCAGATGTGGGCAGCCCAGTTCTTCGGCTTCGAGGAGCCAAATCACTGGATGACATCAGGCGGTCTCGGCACGATGGGATACGGCCTGCCGGCAGCGCTCGGCGTTCAGGTTGCACATCCGGATGCGCTTGTTATCGATATTGCCGGTGACGCGTCTATCCAGATGTGCATCCAGGAAATGTCCTGCGCCATCCAGCATAACCTGCCGGTGAAGATCTTCATTCTGAACAACCAGTATATGGGCATGGTGCGCCAGTGGCAGCAGCTGCTGCACGGCAACCGCCTGTCGAATTCCTACACCGAAGCCATGCCCGATTTCGTCAAGCTGGCGGAAGCCTATGGCGCTGTCGGCATGTATTGCGACGATCCCAAGGAACTGGATGGCAAGATTGCCGAGATGATCGCGGTAAAGGCGCCGGTTATCTTTGATTGCCGGGTTGCCAATCTCGCCAACTGCTTCCCGATGATCCCATCTGGCAAGGCACATAACGAGATGCTGTTGCCGGATGAGGCTTCGGACGAAGCTGTTGCGACGGCCATCGATGCAAAGGGCCGCCAGCTCGTTTGATACGAGTTGGCATTCCTGACAAGATTTTAAGGAACGGACCCAGATCATGAACGCACATCAGCAGCCGACCGGTTCTGCCTATTTCATCAGCCCGGAAACCGCCAAGGTCGAGAGCCATACGCTATCGGTTCTTGTCACCAACGAACCGGGCGTGCTTGCCCGCGTCATCGGCCTTTTCTCCGGCCGTGGCTACAATATCGAAAGTCTCACCGTCTCGGAGACTGAACACGAATCCCACCTATCGCGAATTACGATCGTGACCAACGGTACGCCGACCGTTCTTGAGCAGATCAAGGCGCAGCTTGAGCGGATCGTTCCGGTGCATCGGGTCGTCGACCTGACAGTGCGTGCGGGCCAGCTTGGTCAGGAACGCCCGATCGAGCGCGAAGTGGCGCTGATCAAGGTGGCCGGAACCGGTGAAAGCCGGGCCGAAGTTTTGCGCCTTGCCGATGCCTTCCAGGCGAAGGTTGTGGATGCGACGGTCGGTCACTTCATTTTCGAGATCACCGGAAAATCCTCGAAGATCGACCAGTTCGTGGCGGTGGTGAAGCCGCTCGGACTGATTGAAGTCTGCCGCACGGGCATCGCGGCGATGAATCGCGGCCCACAGGGCATGTAACGCGATTGGACAAAGCCGACCGTCCGGAGTAGGCGATAACAATTCGCCTCAAACGTGGACGGTCGTTGCCTTGAAATATGATGATCCCGGCAGGATCGGGGGAAAGCCCTGGCTCCCCCCGGTCGGAACGTCGCTCGGAGCCATGCGGTGGCTTCGCAAAGACATGCCGTGGGTGAAGGATTATCTCGGATTGCCTGAGGTCCGGACCTGCCTTGCTCCTGGCATTGGCGGAACCATCGCCTGGGGTGGCCGCATCGTCGCGAAGATGACGGAGACGATAGCAGCGGCGCGCAATCTGCCGCATTGGCGGCTTGAGGATGGATTTCTCCGTTCCGTTCAACTCGGAAAATCCGGCGTTTTGCCATTTTCTATCGTCGCGGACGATCTGGCCTTGTCAACGGATGCGTCGAAGGCGTCGCGCCTGGAGCGAATTATCGCTGAAATGTCAGACGATGGCGGGCAGGAGGCGAGGGACGTGCGCGACGCGATCGTTCGGCATGGCCTTTCCAAATACAACCATCTTCCGCATCAGGAACCGAAGTTCGAGCCAAGCGGCAAACGCAGAATTCTTCTGATCGACCAAGTAAAGGGAGACGTCTCCGTTCCGCTTTCGCTCGGCTCATCGGCATCCTTCGTCGCCATGCTCGACGATGCGCTGGCGAGTGGTGCCCAGTGTATCGTTCGTACTCATCCGGACGTTATTGCCGGCTACAGGAAGGGCTATCTTACCGAGATGGCGGCAGGCAGGGCGGGGGTCACGCTGTCGGCTGAACCTGTCTCGGCTGCGTCGATCCTGAAGGTGGTCGACGAGGTCTGGACGGTTGCCAGCCAGTTCGGTTTCGACGCCCTTTTGCGCGGTGTGCCGGTACGCTGTTACGCCGCGCCCTTCTATAGCAGTTGGGGCCTGACCGATGACCACATGAGCGAGCATGCCCGAGCGATCGTCTCGAAGCGCCGAGGCGTAACGCGCAGCATCGACCAGCTTACCGCTGCTGCCTTCATCGATTATCCGATCTATCGAGATTCCGAGACCCGGCGGGCGTCGAATGTGTTTAAAGCGATCGATGCGATCGTTGCCGGGCGGGCGCACCTTTAGCTCACAGCATTTCCAGCGGCTGTTTCCTGAACGGCGGCGGGAAGACTGTGTCGAGTGCCGCCCAATCCTCCCTGCTGATCTCCAGCCCTGCCGCGCCAGCATTTTCCTCAACGCGGTGAGGATCGCTGGATTTCGGGATGGCGATCGTGTTTCGCGCTCGCATGACAAAGGCCAGCGCCAGTTGGGCTGGTGTTGCCTGATAGGCCTTGGCGATGCGGATCAATTCAGTGTTGCGCAATATCCGGCCCTGTTCGATGGGCGAATAGGCCATGATAGGAATGCCGCGTTCCTGACACCAGGGCAGGAGGTCGTGTTCGATACCCCGGCGGGAGAGATTGTAGAGGACCTGATTGGCGGCGCAGTTTTCTCCGTCTTCCACCTCCATCAGGTCTTCCATGTCCTCGACATCGAAATTCGAGACGCCCCATTCGCGGATCTTGCCTGCTCTGCGCAGCTCCTCAAAACCGGCCACGGTTTCCTCAAGATCATGCTCGCCACGCCAATGAAGAAGATAGAGGTCCAGCTGATCGGTTTTCAACCTTTGAAGGCTTCTCTCACAGGCGTCTATGACGCCCTGGCGGCTGGCATTGAAGGGATAGACCTTGCTGACGAGGAAGACCTCGTCACGCCGCCCCTCGATTGCCTTTCCTGTAATAAGTTCGGCTCCGCCTTCGCCATACATTTCAGCCGTATCGATCAGCGTCATGCCGAGATTGAGGCCGCGTTTCAGGCTCTCGACCTCCTGACTGGCGGTCCGGGCATTCTCGCCCAACTTCCATGTTCCGAGTCCGAGCGAGGGCAAAAGCGTTCCTGAGGGAAGAGTGGCGGCGGCAATATCGTGCATGATGCAAAACCTCGGTTCGGCCTTTAAAGGGCTAACCTAAGACTTTCTTTTCCGATGCCAAGCGTCGGTCAGGATGGAAACTGGCGATAACATTCCTCCGCGACTTTCTGCAGCGTTGCGCGCGAGATTTCGCCGGTGACGGCATAACCCAGGTCACCGTCGATCCAGTAGAACGTCTCGATATCGCCGGCAGAGGCAAAGCGGAAGCTTGTAGTCTGGTTTTGCGGATTGCGCCCGACGATCACGGTCAGGCGCTGACCGCCTGCATCCTCATACATGAACATGGCGCCCGCCGTACCAACGACTGGCAGCAATCTTCCTCCGACAAGGCGAAAGCCAAGCGATTGCAGGTTGGGCACCTTGAGGTCGGGGATCGACAGCCGTTTGCCGAGCCATGTGGCAAGATGTGCTTCCTGATCGGCAAAAACCTCGACCGGGTGGCGGACTTCGCTTGCATAGACGAGGAAGGCGTTGTGGGCCTCCTGCGGAAGCGCATCGGCATAGGCCTGCGCGAGTTCGGATTTCTCAAACAGGGCAGGGGCGTAATGCCCGCCCAGCGCGCCAAGCGCGAAGATCGCAACCGAGGCTGCGACGAGCGACAGGCGGCTTGCACGCAGGCTCCTCGTCCGGTTGCCGCTCATGGTAACCAGTTGAAGGTCTGCGGCTGACGATTTCCGGTAACCGGCAAAGGCTGAGCGGAGGCCGTCGTTTTGCGACTGCCAGTCGGCGATCATTTCTGCCGCCTCGGGATTTTCACTGAGAAATTCTTCCACGCGCCGGCGATCCGCTTCGTCGAGGAGATCATCGACATAGGCGTGCAGCTGTTCCTCGGAGATGGAGCGGCGCTCTGTCATCGGGGTCTCCGCAGTGGAATGATCTTGGCTTCGCGCATCTTTTCCCTGAGGGCATGGCGTGCGCGCGATAGCCGCGACATGACCGTCCCGATGGGAATGTCCAGCATGTCGGCTACCTCCTGATAGGTATACCCCTCGACGACAACCAATGTCAGAACGACCCGAAATTCAGCCGGAAGGCTCGCCAGTGACTGCATGAGCTTTCGGCTTTCGAGCGGATCTGCGGATGTCATGACGAGATCCTCGATCTCGCTGCCATCGGTTGTCGCCGATGGGTGACGTATGCGAAATCGGTGCGCGTTGAGATGAAGATTAGTCATGATCCGGTAGGCCCATGCCTTGAAATTTGTGCCGCGCCACTGGCTGCGGCTGACGAGGGCCTTTTCGACACAGTCCTGCAGCAAATCCTCACTCTCCGTGTCCGATCGCGTCAGGCTGCGTGAATAGCGCCTGAGCTGCGGCAGGAGAGCGAGGATTCTTGCTTCAAAGGCAACCGGTGCGAGGTCTTCGGTCTCGCCTCCGGTCGCCCTTTCCGAGTTGGGAAGATCAGGGCTTGGCGACATCCCAGACACCGTTCATGCCATCACCGGTCGTGTCGCCCTGCTTGGTGTCCTTCACCCAGTAATAGAGCGGCATGCCGTCCTTGGCCCATTGTTTTGCCCCGTCCTTGCGGGTGACGAGCGAGTATGCACCATCAGGCTTGGCATCGGAAGCGGCCATGACCGGCGGCCAGTTCTGGGCGCATTTGTCGTAGCAGTTCGATGTGCCAGCCTTGTCGTTCTTGAAAGTGTAGACCGTCATGCCTTTTTCGCCGGCAAGCACGTTTCCCTTGTCGGTCTTGACCGTCGTAAACGGGCTGGCGGCTAGGGCTGCGGTGGCGAGCGCGGCGAATGCGGTAGTAGCGAGGATGAGCTTTTTCATCGGGCGTCTCCTGATTTGAGGTGGCTCTCTCCCGGCCACCGATGTCATGACACCGGCATGCGCGAACTTATTCCCGACGAGCCGAAGTTTTTTTCATTTTCGACAGACAGGCGGCCGATAAGCGCAGCAGGCGCCGTTATCCTCGGCTTTGATTCATCTTTCGTTCTTTTATGTTGCGCTTTCTCCGAGAATCCTGCCAAGTCCCGGCATGCAATTTGCACCGCAACAGGATGAGGCCCTCAAGGCCGTTTCGCGCTGGCTGAAGGATGGGCGCAGTCAGGTTTTCCGGCTGTTCGGTTATGCCGGCACCGGCAAGACGACGCTTGCCAAACATTTCGCCGAACATGTGGATGGCGAGGTTCTTTTCGCCGCCTTTACCGGCAAGGCGGCGCAGGTGTTGCGCTCCAGAGGCGCCCGCAATGCCAAGACCATCCACTCGCTGATCTACCGCCCGCGCGGCGAGGAGGCGGTCGAAGACGAAGAGACAGGCAAGACCTCGATCGCGCCGATGTTCGCCATCAATCGCCAGAGCCCCGTCGCCAAGGCAGCCCTCATAGTCATCGACGAATGCTCTATGGTCGACGAGGCGCTTGGCAAAGATTTGATGAGCTTTGGTACGCCAATCCTGGTTCTCGGCGATCCCGGTCAGCTGCCGCCCGTTTCAGGCGGCGGTTTCTTTACCGAGCAGGAACCGGATTATCTCCTGACCGAAATCCATCGCCAGGCGCAAGACAACCCTATCATCCAGCTCGCCATGCAGGTGCGCGAGGGCAAGGAGATCATGTATGGGGATTATGGAAAGGCGCAGGTCATTTCACGCGACGAGGTGACTCAGGATCTGGTGCTCGGTGCCGACCAGGTTCTTGTCGGCACCAACCGCACCCGCAAGCGCTATAACCAGCGCCTGCGCGAGCTGAAGGGCTTTACGGCCGATTATCCGCAATCCGGCGACAAGCTGGTCTGCCTGCGGAACGATCAGGTAAAGGGCCTGCTCAACGGTTCGCTCTGGCAGGTGATGAGCGCCTCACGAGAAACGGTGAAGCCGGGCATCAACCTGATGATCCGCCCGGAAGACGACGACATGGATCGCGGTGCCGCGAAAATCAAGCTTCTCAAGGCCGCCTTCGAAAGCGAGGAAGAAATTCCGTGGTCTATGCGCAAGCGTTACGACGAGTTCGATTACGGTTATGCGCTGACGTGCCATAAGGCGCAGGGTTCGCAATGGAACAATGTCGTGTTGTTCGACGAGAGCTTCGCGTTTCGCGATACGCGTGAGCGCTGGCTTTACACGGCGATCACCCGGGCCGCCGAGACGCTGACGATTGTAAGATAGAAGTCGGGGCTTGGCCCTAGCCTCCGCTGTTTCAATGGCCATGGAGGTCGTTGACAATGAACGGGGGACACGGCAAAAGCGTTGGTACCGCAATGCTGCGATATCGTTGAATCGGTTGGCGGCGTTCTCAGGCAGATAGGATGCCTGGATCGCGGACGAATTTATGGGGTTGGTGAACTCATGGCTGCGAAGATTTATCGTCCTGCAAAAACTGCAATGCAGTCTGGCAAGGCCAAGACCCGTCTATGGGTTCTGGAATTCGATCCTGAAACGCCGCGCAGCATCGATCCGATCCTGGGTTATACGTCATCCGGCGACATGAAGCAGCAGCTCCGTCTGACTTTCGAGACGCAGGAACTGGCTGAAGCCTATGCGCAGCGCGAGGGCATCGAATACCGGGTCATCCACCCGAAAGACGCAAACAGGCAGGCGGTATCCTATACCGACAATTTCCGGTTCAATCGCCTGCAGCCCTGGACGCATTGATTATTGCGGCACTTAGCTGCCGCCTTAAAGGCCCCTTAGCTCAACTGGATAGAGCAGCTGCCTTCTAAGCAGCAGGTCGCAGGTTCGAGTCCTGCAGGGGTCGCCACTCTCTTCTTTCTCCATATCGCAGATACATGCAGCTTGTTGTAACCCGGAGGCGGGTAAAGAACTCCTGATGAACCCGATTTGTAGAGCTTGCTGACCGGCACCACCCTGCTTATCGGCTACGCACGGGATTGCCGAATAGGGGAACCGGATAGACATAATCCCCCTTGCTCGAAAAGCCTTGGCGATAGAGGCAGGCTCTCAGCGCAGCCTGATTGAGGAAATTGTCGAAAAATGGGTGTCCGCGCGGCGGCGTTGAAGCTTCAAGCGTGCATTCGTCGCGTGCGCTCAAGAAGCGATTTTCGACATCCGATCCCTTGATAATTCCCAAGCTGCCATAGGTTATCGACGCGGCAGAGGCGCTTTCGGTTAGTGCTGGCGCCAAGGCAATCAGTAACGTTGACACAAATGTCAGCTTCATCGCTGTCTCCCTCAAATCGGCAGACAGCAACGACTCAAGGCCGATCTTGTTCCCGTTGGGGTGAAATTTTACCCGCGCTTGTTCGCATATGCGAAAGGACTTTTGGAATTTCGCTGCGTCGCATTCTCAGCTATTATCCAGTTCATCGGTTCCGTTGCGTCACGCAGGGGAAGGTAATTTTGGTGCCGGGAGCAGGAGCTTCGCGTTTGGCGCCTTCAATACACTGAAATGGTTTTTGCGGGCCGCGCTGAGCGGCCCGGACCTTTGCATTGTCTTTGAGCCTTCGAGTGGGGATACATATGAACAGAAATATTCTCGCCCTGGCGGGTGCGGTTTTGCTTGCAGCCTCCATCTCTAGTTCAAGTTGGGCGGATGAACGTCCATTGATATGGCAGCCGATCAAGAACTCGGACACAAGTTACGCCGTGAAGCTGGGACTTCGGCTGCCCGTGCGGCTCGAAACAGAGGCCGGATTCAATGTCGGTGTGGATTCGTCGAAGACTGGTGAGGTGGTGAATACACCTCTCAAGTTCTGGAGCAGGATAAAAACCGAGGATAGGAAGCGCCCCGCTTACCAGATGAGCCGTGATATCGGGATCAATATGGATGGCAATGCAGGCAGCGCTGCGATCAGCATGAACTATTATGAAAAGCAGATTGCTACGCCAACCTTCAATCTTGAGCGTCAATCCAGCTATGTGGTTCGCTATGACGGTGTGCAAAAAGACTGGGCAGGACTGGACGCGAGCCAATCGATCAAGTTGAGGCAGCGTGAGAGCGGAACCGCCTTCGTAGCCGTTGCCAATGGTTCCGCGAATTTTTCGGCAGTTGCTGCCAGTTTCGGGATCGAGCAACCTCTCGGTGAGAACATAACGCTGAGCGGCAGCGTGAACCGAAACTTCACCGATGCAACGACGGTATCGAGCGTTAACGCGAGTTATTCCTACAAATGGTGAGATGAAAAAGGGCGCTTCAGGCGCCCTTTTTCATCTCGATATTTAGCTGTCCTCAGTGCAGGATCTGGCTGAGGAAGAGTTTGGTGCGCTCGTGCTGCGGATTATCGAAGAACTCGGCCGGCGAGTTCTGCTCGACGATCTGGCCCTGATCCATGAAGATGACGCGGTTTGCGACCTGGCGGGCAAAACCCATCTCATGGGTCACGCACAGCATGGTCATGCCTTCTTCGGCAAGCGAGACCATGGTGTCGAGCACTTCCTTGACCATTTCCGGGTCGAGCGCCGAGGTCGGTTCGTCGAACAGCATGATCTTCGGCTTCATGCAGAGCGAGCGGGCGATCGCCACGCGCTGCTGCTGGCCGCCGGAGAGCTGGCCCGGATATTTGTTGGCCTGTTCCGGGATCTTGACGCGCTTCAGATAGTGCATCGCGATCTCTTCGGCTTCCTTCTTCGGCATCTTGCGAACCCAGATCGGAGCCAGCGTGCAGTTTTCCAGGATGGTCAGGTGCGGGAAGAGGTTGAAGTGCTGGAACACCATGCCGACCTCGCGGCGCACCTCGTCGATCTTCTTCAGATCGTTGGTAAGCTCGATATTGTCGACGAGGATATTGCCCGACTGATGTTCTTCCAGCCGGTTGATGCAACGGATCATCGTCGACTTGCCGGAGCCCGAAGGCCCGGCAATGACGATGCGCTCGCCCTTCATCACCTTCAGATTGATGTCGCGCAGCACGTGGAAATCACCATACCACTTGTTCATGCCGATGATTTCGACTGCAACCTCGGTCGAGGAAACGGTCAGTTTTTTCGTTAGGGCTTCAGCCATTGTTTTCCCCTTTAACTCTTGTTGCGGCTAGTGCCTGTGGCTGGTGTCGAGGTGTCGCTCCATAAAGGCGGAGTATCGCGACATGCCGAAGCAGAAAAGCCAGAATATGAAACCGGCAAAAATGTAACCGGTGACCGGCGTGACCGGCGTCGACCAGTTGGCATCCGACTGGTTGAGCGTAACGATCCCCAGAAGGTCGAACATGCCGATAATCGAGACGAGTGACGTATCCTTGAACAGGCCAATGAAAGTGTTGACGATGCTTGGGATGACCAACTTGATTGCCTGCGGCAGAATGATCAGCCGCGTCTTTTGCCAATAGGTCAATCCCAGCGAGTCCGCCCCTTCAAACTGTCCCTTCGGAATCGCCTGCAAACCGCCTCGAATGACTTCCGCCATATAGGCGGAGGCGAAGATCGAAACGCCGATCAGCGCGCGAAGCAGTTTGTCGAACGTCCATCCATCCGGCAGGAAAAGCGGCAGCATGACGCTTGCCATGAATAGAACCGTGACGAGTGGAATGCCGCGGATTATCTCGATGAAGACGACGCAGAGCGTCTTGATTACAGGCATTTGCGAACGCCGTCCGAGCGCCAGGATAATGCCAAGCGGCAGAGATACGGTGATCCCGAAGAAAGAGAGGATCAGCGTTACCATCAATCCGCCCCAGAGCTGGGTCTCGACATGCGGAAGGCCGAAGCCGCCAATCAGCAGGAAGAACGAGATGAACGGCAGGATGATGAAGAGCGCCAGCGCATTCCATCCCTTATGGGGGGCCTTCGGAATGAGCATCGGAATGAGCAGGATCACAAAAAGGACCGCGACGAGGATCGGCCGCCAGCGTTCATCAGCCGGGTACCGGCCGAACATGAACTGCTGGAATTTTGCTTCGACAAAAGCCCAGCATGCGCCGGATTGACCGTCTGGAAGAATGCCGCCCTGGATGACGGTCGCACAGGCCGTGCGGTCCGAACCGGTCCAGACGGCATCGATAAACAGCCAATTGATCATGCCTGGGATGACATAGACTAGCAGCGCAAGCGCCAGGATGGTCAGAACCGTATCCTTCGGCGTTGCGAACAACTTGGTTCTGAACCAGTGTGACGGGCCGCTGACACCGAGCGGCGCCGGTTGCTGCGCCAGCATGTCCTGGCGCACGAAAGTTGAAGAGGTCGTGGCCATGATTATCTCTCCACCAAGGCCATTTTGGCATTGAACCAGTTCATGAATATCGCCGTTGTGATCGAGATGGACAGATAGACGACAAGGAAAAGAGCAACGATCTCAACTGCCTGGCCGGTCTGGTTCAACATCGTTCCGCCGATTGCATAAATGTCTGCAAACCCGCACGCGACCGCCAAAGACGAGTTCTTGGTGAGGTTCAGATATTGGCTTGTCAGTGGTGGGATGATGATCCTGAGCGCCTGCGGGAGGACGATCAGTCGCGTAATAGCATTCGAGCGTAGCCCAAGCGCGTTTGCAGCTTCGGTCTGGCCCTTCGGCACAGCCTTGATGCCCGAGCGGACGATCTCGGCAATGAAGGAAGCCGTGTAGAAGGAGAGCGCCAGGTAGAGCGAGATGAATTCCGGTCCCAGAACCGAACCACCTGTCAGGTTGAAGCGACCTGCAACGGGGAAGTCGAAGGTGATCGGTGCGCCGAGTGCCAGGAAAGTCAGGATCGGCAAGCCGATGATTAGCGCCAAACCCGTCCAAACGGTATGAAACGGCTTTCCGGTGAGCATTTGTCGCTTCTTTGCCCAACGCGCTACGAACACCGTAGCGATGATACCGATCAGAAACGCTACGGCGATTGCCCAGGCACCATCTCCGAATATCGGTTTTGGCACAAACAGGCCGCGATTGTTGAGATAGCTCTGGAAGGGCAGATTCAGAGATTCGCGCGCTTGCGGAAGTACGGCGATGACGCCCTTGTACCAGAACAGGATAACGAGCAGCGGCGGGATGTTGCGGAAAAACTCCACATAGACCTGCGCGAGCTTGGCAATGAGCCAGTTCTGCGAAAGGCGGGCGATGCCGACGATAAAGCCGATGATAGAAGCCGTAATGATGCCAAGAACGGCTACCTGCAAGGTGTTCAGAATGCCGACGAGCAGCGCGCGGCCATAGGTGGAGTCACTTGTATAGGCGATCAGCGACTGGCCGATGTCGAAACCGGCGCGGCCCTGAAGAAATCCGAAACCGGAGGCAATGTTTGCCTTCTGCAGATTGTGGATCGTGTTTTGGGTGACGGTCCACACGAAGAGGACGAGAAGCGCCAATGTCAGGACCTGATAGAATATCCCGCGCACTTTCGGGTCGTTTATCAGGGACGAGGCCCGCTTTTTGGTGTCAGACGTTTCGGAATTGAGGGCCATGCCGGCCATAAACGAATCCCCTTAGTTTATTTATCTCCTTTTTGGAGACTTTTTGCCCTTGCGGGAATTTTAGATGCATGGAGGCGGATTTCTCCACCTCCATGCCCATGTCCACTGTCGGTCCGATTAACGGATCGGCGGGGCGTATTGCAGACCGCCCTTGGTCCACAGAGCGTTCAGGCCACGCTCGATCTTGAGCGGAGTGTTCGGGCCGACGGTGCGGTCGAAGACTTCTCCATAATTACCGACCAGCTTGACAATGTTGTAAGCCCAATCGTTCGTAAGGCCGAGATCGGTACCGATCTTGGAGCCTTCTTCGCTGCCGAGCATGCGCTTCACGTCCGGTCCGCCGCTGGTCTTCAGCTCATCGACATTCTTCGATGTGATGCCGAGTTCTTCGGCGTTGACCATGGCGTAGTGAACCCACGACACGATGTCGAACCACTTGTCGTCACCCTGGCGAACGGCCGGGCCAAGCGGCTCCTTGGAGATGACTTCCGGCAGAACCATGTTCTCGTCCGGGTTCTTCATCTTCAGGCGGATTGCATAGAGGCCGGACTGGTCGGTCGTGTAGACGTCGCAACGACCGGAGTCGTAAGCAGTCGTAGCGTCGGCTTCCTTTTCGAAGACGACCGGATTGTACTGAAGGTTGTTGGACTTGAAGTAGTCGGCGAGGTTGAGCTCGGTGGTCGTGCCGGTCTGGACGCAGACAGCAGCGCCGGAAAGCTCAAGTGCCGACTTCACGTTGAGGCTCTTCTTCACGATGAAGCCCTGGCCGTCGTAGTAGTTGACGGTACGGAAGTTGAAGCCGAGCGATGTGTCGCGGCTGATCGTCCAGGTGGTGTTGCGCGTAAGGACGTCGACTTCGCCGGACTGCAGCGCCGGGAAACGGTCCTTGCTCGACAGGGCAACGAACTTAGCCTTCGTCGGGTCGCCGAACACGGCGGCAGCGATACCGCGGCAGTAATCGACGTCGATACCGGTCCACTCGCCCTTGTCGTCTGGATTCGAGAAACCCGGAATGCCAGCGCTGACGCCGCAGGTGACGACACCCTTTGCCTTAACGTCATCAAGCGTGGCTGCCGATGCTGCCGAGGCCAAGCCCAGGGCTGCAGCGCCAATCGCGGCTGACAGAATTGTCTTTTTCATTTTCCCAACCTTTGTTTGTGTTTTATTTTCTGACGTCACCGGGCCGCTCCCCTTGATCGTTGTTCGAATACGGCCGGTTGCTCGCCAACCCTCCAGCGGCGAGCCAGCCTATCTCATTCGCAAATGCTGTGGGGGTCAAGTCTCACCAGCAGGAATTGCGTTTGAAATAAGGTAAAATTTAGTTTTTTGCTCAGTGATTGAGCAATTGCCGATGGCTTATGCAGTATGTGCTGAATTCAGTGCCTTTATGTTTTGCATCTGATCTATGCTCAACTTTACGACGTATCGACCGGGCTTGACCTCCAGGCTTCGCAGCGCGACAAGAAAGCTTTCCCGCCTAGAGAGTTTTCCCACCAGATGACCAGAAAATCTTCCATGCTCGGCGCTGCCGGCGCTAATACGCGACTTGCGCATATCGGAAATGATCCGCGCTCCTACCACGGCTTCGTCAATCCCCCGGTCGTTCATGCCTCGACCGTGCTGTTTCCTGATTCTGCGACGATGGAGAGCCGAGGCCAGCCTTACTCTTACGGTACCCGTGCAACACCGACCACAGACGCATTGTGTGCTGCTTTTGACGAATTGGAAGGTTCAGCAGGCACGATTCTGGTCCCGTCAGGGCTGGCAGCTATCTCGGTGCCGTTTCTGGCCTACCTGTCGGCGGGCGACCATGCTTTGATCGTCGATTCGGTTTACACGCCCTGCCGAAATTTCTGCAATACGATGCTCACGCGCCTTGGCGTGGAAATCGAGTATTACGACCCGGAAGTCGGTGCCGGTATCGAGGCTCTGATCAAACCAAATACGAAGCTGGTGCACACCGAGGCGCCGGGTTCCAATACATTCGAGATGCAGGATATTCGTGCGATTGCCGATGCCGCACACAAGCATGGTTGCGTCGTGACGATGGACAATACCTGGGCGACGCCGCTTTATTTCCGACCGCTCGATTTCGGTGTGGACGTGTCAATCCATGCAACGACGAAATACCCTTCGGGCCATTCCGACATCGTGATGGGATCGGTGTCCGCCAATGCCAAGTGGTGGCCGCAGCTGGAGGAAGCCCGCATCCTCATGGGTATCTGCGGTGCGCCGGATGATTCCTACATGATCCTGCGTGGTCTGCGGACCATGGGTGTTCGTCTGGAGCATCATCAGAAAAGCGCGCTTGCTCTCGCGCAGTGGCTGGAAGGGCGCGACGATGTGGCGCGTGTGCTGCATCCGGCATTGCCGAGTTTCCCAGGACACGAGATCTGGAAGCGTGATTTCAAGGGTTCCAGCGGCATTTTCTCCTTCGTGCTCAAGGCTGACGCAGACAACGCCAAGGCAAAAGCGCATGCGTTCCTCGATGCATTGAGCTATTTCGGTCTCGGTTATTCCTGGGGTGGGTTCGAAAGCCTGGCGCTACAGGTTAATCTGTCTGACCGCACGATCCGCAAACAGCCCGAAGAAGGCCCGGTCATCCGCCTGCAGATCGGCTTGGAAGACGTTGCCGACCTCCAGAAGGATCTCGAGCAGGGCTTCCTCGCAGCCGCTGCCGTCTGATCAACTGACGCGGTATCCGTAAAGCCAATCCAGATCCGCCGCGAGAGATTGCGGCGGACGCAGCGACAGGACGATATCGCGACCGATACGGAATGGACCGCGAGCATGATACGCGAAGCGGTTGAACGACCCGCGAGCCTTGACCCTCGCCGCGCGGCTGGTTCTCTGTGCTTCAAAGCCGGCCAGGGCGGCGGGCAGGGAACTTGACTTCTTCACTTCGTTGGCGAGCACGAACCCGTCCTCGATTGCCATGGCAGCGCCCTGTGCAGAGAATGGCATCATCGCGTGTGCGGCATCTCCGATCAGCACCACGTCGCGGCCATTGTGCCAGCGACCCGACGTCACTTCGTGAAGTGGCCAGAATGTCGGTCGGGGCAAGCGGCTCAACAGCGCGGTGATTTCCGCATTCCAGCCACCAAACTGCCTGACCAGCATCGCTTTCTGGCCTTCGTTCGCCTGCGCTTCCCATGTGGCACCGGGGCTTATGCCTGACGCGATGGCAACGATGTTGAACTCGCTCATTTCTCTCAAAGGATAAGCAACGAGATGTGTCGACGGCCCCATGAACGCGGTAACGCAATCGCGCGCAAGCCAGTCGGGTGCTTCATCGAGCGGAATGGTAAAGCGCCACGCGATATTCCGGGAGAAATCGGGCTGGGGAGCATCCTCCACCGACGCGCGTGCATTGGACCACACTCCGTCGGCACCGATCACGAGCGGGTAGGAGTTTCCGGTGAGTTCCCGAACGGCTTTTGGCAAGCCGCCTCTTATGGGTGTGCCAAGCCGGATCGAGCAGAGCGGATCTCGCTCCACCGCTGAAAGCAATGCTGCCTGCAGCGTCGCACGGTGAAGTACGCCGTAGGGTGCTTTCCAGCGATCCCTGGCAAAATCACCTGCCGGAACGGATGCCAGCTTCTTGAGGGATGTGCCGGAGACAAGGGCGATTTCGCGCGGCTCGGTCCAGATTTTTTCGAGTCCGGCCAGCACGCCCAGTTCGCCAAGGATTGCTGATGCGTTCGGCGACATCTGCAGGCCCGCACCGACTTCCACAAGGTCGCCGGCTTCTTCAAAAATGTCACAAGCCATGCCCAAGCGGGAAAAGCTAAGCGCTGCAGCCAGGCCGGCCATGCCGGCTCCCACAATCGCAATCCTGTCGAGATGCATCGGCTTGCTGCCTGAAAGTTTAAACTTATGCTGCCTTGACGTGGAAGACGCAACCCGGAGGATCGGTCTGATCGGCTTTCAGGCCCGGATTATAGCGATAGAGGGTGGAGCAGTAGGAGCACACCTTCTCGCTGTCGTCGCCGAGATCGATAAAGATGTGCGGATGGTCGAAGGGCACGGAAGCACCGGTGCACATGAATTCCTTCACGCCGATCTGGATAACCGGATATCCGCCATCGTTTTGAAAGTGAGGAATGCTGTGGCCAGCCATGGTCGTCTCCCTGCCATTTGATTTCGCCGGACATTATCTGCCCGCGCATCGATTGTGTAGGGGGGAAACATCCGCATTTTTTTATCGAGCGGGTTCATTGGCGATCCCTGATCCACTATAGGTCGCCCGAAACAAGGGATAGTCCGATGAATTTGAATGCGCCCGCCTTCTCGTCCTTCATTCATGACGGAATCAATCTTCGTTATTTCGACGAGGGTGAACCGTCCGGCGAACCGGTGCTTCTCATTCATGGCTTTGCTTCGAGCGCGCTGGTCAACTGGGTGCATCCCGGCTGGTTGAAGACGCTTGGCGATGCCGGCTACAGAGTTATTGCCATCGACAATCGCGGCCACGGCGGAAGCGACAAGCCGCTCGACGCGGAAGCCTATCGCCCATGGGTCATGGCCGATGATGCCGTGGCGCTGCTCGACCATTTGCGCATTCCGGACGCTCATCTGTTCGGATATTCGATGGGAGCAAGGATTTCCGTCTTTGCGGCGCTCGCTCATCCGGAACGGGTCCGTTCGCTGGTTTTAGGTGGTCTCGGAATCGGCATGACCGATGGCGTGGGTGACTGGGACCCGATTGCGGACGCTTTGCTTGCGCCGGATGTCGATGCGATCACGCACGAGCGTGGTAAGATGTTTCGTGCTTTTGCGGACCAGACGAAGAGCGACAAGCTGGCTCTTGCGGCCTGTATCCGTGGCTCGCGCGATCTGGTGGCGCGTTCCGATATGGGGCGGATCGAGGCCCCGACGCTGATCGGTGTCGGAACTAAGGATGATATCGCCGGATCTGCCCAGGAATTGGCCGACCTCATGTCGGATGCGCGGGCGCTCGATATCCCGAACCGCGATCACATGCTTGCGGTCGGAGACAGGGTGTTCAAGAAGGCGGTTCTCGAATTTTATGCGGCACTGTCAGGTCGGTAACAGGTTCTCTGATCGTAATGATCAACGGAATGCGATTTTACCTGCGTTGGCGTTCCGGTAATCCTGTTCTATATAATGGTCTTCCAAAGCCTGCAGGCGACTATGGAGTGGGTCATGCCCTCAAGAGTGGACATTCGCATCAAAGAACCCGTCGCGACGGTCGATCCGATATGGGATACGTTGCAGCAGGAAGCGCGGCTTGCAATCGAGCAGGATCCGCTTCTTGCCGCGTTTCTCTATTCCACCGTGCTGAACCATCGTTCCCTGGAAGAATGTGTCGTTCACCGGATCTGCGAGCGTCTCGATCATCCGGATCTGCAGGCGGTTCTGCTTCGCCAGACTTTCATGGAAATGCTGGATGCCTGGCCGGAATGGGGTTCCATCCTGCGCGTCGATATCCAGGCATTTTACGATCGCGATCCGGCATGCCTGCGCTTCCTGGAGCCTGTGCTCTATTTCAAGGGGTTCCATGCGATCCAGACGCATCGCCTGGCCCATTGGCTTTATGCACGTGGGCGCCGTGATTTCGCGCTCTATCTGCAGAGCCGTTCGTCCAGCGTCTTCCAGACGGACATCAACCCGGCGGCGCGGATCGGCAAGGGCATTTTCCTTGATCATGCCACGGGCCTCGTCGTCGGCGAGACTGCAGTCATCGGTGACAATGTCTCGATCCTGCATGGTGTGACGCTTGGGGGAACAGGCAAGGAAGGTGCCGATCGCCATCCGAAGATCGGCAATGGCGTGCTGATCGGCGCCGGTGCGAAGATCCTCGGCAACATTGAGATCGGATCGTGCTCGCGTGTCGCGGCCGGTTCGGTGGTGCTGAAACCCGTTCCGTCTAAGTCGACCGTTGCCGGGGTGCCGGCGAAAGTGGTGGGGGAGGCGGGCTGTTCGGAGCCAGCGCGCGTCATGGATCAGCTGCTGATGTCGGAAGACTGAGTGCTGCCGGCTATAGAAACGCCGGTGGATAATCGTCGAAGCCGGCAGGCCCAAGGCTTGTCGGCTTTACTTTTGCCGCGGTCGCATGCAACAAGCGCGGCAACGTGAATAGAAAACGGAGATTGTCGTGAAGCCCGACGAAATCAAGAAAATCGACGCTTACTTCAAGCGCCTTTTGAATCCGCAGATCGTTGTCAAGGCACGGCCGCGCAAGGACGATTCGGCAGAGGTCTATCTGGGTGAAGAGTTTCTCGGTGTCGTCTATGTTGATGACGAGGACGACGAGCGCTCCTACAATTTCTCGATGGCCATCCTCGACGTCGATCTCGACTGAGCATTGGTGCCAACACATTCCGGCGGGCCGCTTAGGCCCGCTTTTTGATTCCGCCTTCGGTCGCGCCGTTATCGCTCGTTCGCCTCTTGTAACGCGGCGAATGCAATCCCATTAATAGGGAGCGACCTTATCCGGTCGTCCCTGTGAGATTAACCCCACACCGCGATTTAATGTCTTCGTCGCTGACAATCGTCAGGTGCGGACGCTTGGCGTTTGCATCCGATGGGCTGATGGGTGTTAATTTTTGCAGGTTGAACGGCTCTCTGGCGGAATAGTGATTGCGCCGCCGCAAAGGGGGCTTAAAATCTGTGTCCAATGGACTAAGTTAGTAAGACTGGAGTCCGGCAGACCGCAATGTTCAAATGGTTGTCGGCACCTGGGGATGATGAATGATGATCGCACTGCCGATCTCGATGGAAAAAGAAAAAGATGGTGATGGGGATAACGCCAACCGCGGAACCTCGGTCATCACGCGTACCAAACCCAAGACGAAACGTCCGAACCTGTATCGCGTACTCCTCTTGAATGACGACTACACCCCGATGGACTTCGTCATCCACATATTGGAGCGGTTCTTTCAGAAGGACAGGGAGGCTGCCACACTTATCATGCTCCACGTTCATAACCATGGAGTGGGTGAATGCGGCATTTATACCTACGAAGTAGCGGAAACGAAGGTGAGCCAGGTAATGGATTTCGCCAGACAGCATCAGCATCCGCTACAATGTGTCATGGAAAAGAAGTGAGGAACCCGACGTGCCCACATTTTCGCCTAGTCTTGAAAAGGCGCTGCATCAGGCACTGACCTTCGCCAACGAGCGGCATCACGAATATGCCACGCTCGAACATCTGCTTCTCGCGTTGATTGATGACGCGGATGCGGCGGCGGTCATGGGCGCTTGTAACGTCAACCTTGAAAACCTGCGCAAGACCGTTGCCGACTATGTCGATAACGAACTTGCCAACCTCGTGACCGGCTATGACGAAGACTCGAAGCCTACCTCCGGCTTCCAGCGTGTCATCCAGCGGGCCGTCATCCATGTCCAGTCTTCCGGTCGTGAAGAAGTAACTGGTGCCAATGTGCTCGTGGCGATCTTCGCCGAGCGCGAAAGTCATGCTGCATTCTTCCTGCAGGAGCAGGAGATGACCCGTTACGACGCGGTCAATTACATCTCCCACGGTATCGGCAAGCGCCCGGGTTCCTCCCAGTCCCGTACGCCGCGCGGTTCCGAAGAACCCGATTCCGAAGCCAAGCCCTCGCGTGGCGGGGAGCCGGAAGAGGGTGCAGCCAAGAAGCCGGCCGATGCGCTCAAGGCCTATTGCGTCAATCTGAACGACAAGGCCAAGGACGGGCGGATCGATCCGCTGATCGGTCGCCATTCGGAAGTCAACCGGACGATTCAGGTCTTGTGCCGTCGCTCCAAGAACAACCCGCTTTATGTGGGTGATCCGGGCGTGGGCAAGACTGCGATCGCCGAAGGTCTCGCCAAGCGTATCGTCGAAGGCAAGGTGCCGGAAGCGCTCGCCGATGCGACGATCTTCTCGCTCGACATGGGCACGCTGCTCGCCGGCACCCGTTATCGCGGCGACTTCGAAGAGCGTCTGAAGCAGGTCGTCAAGGAACTGGAAGATTTTCCGGGTGCGGTCCTGTTCATCGACGAAATCCACACCGTTATCGGTGCGGGTGCAACATCCGGTGGCGCGATGGATGCGTCCAACCTGTTGAAGCCGGCTCTGTCCTCCGGGCAGATCCGCTGCATCGGCTCGACCACCTACAAGGAATACCGCCAGTTCTTCGAAAAGGACCGGGCGCTGGTCCGCCGTTTCCAGAAAATCGACGTCAATGAGCCGTCGATCCCGGATGCGATCGAGATCATGAAGGGCCTCAAACCCTATTTCGAGGACTACCACAAGCTTCGTTACACCAACGAGGCGATCAAGTCGGCCGTCGAACTGTCGGCCCGCTACATCTCAGACCGCAAGCTGCCGGACAAGGCGATCGACGTGATCGACGAGACCGGTGCGGCGCAGATGCTGCTGCCGGCCTCCAAGCGCCGCAAGCTGATCACCGAGAAGGAGATCGAGGCAACCATCGCGACGATGGCGCGGATACCGCCTAAAACCGTTTCCAAGGATGACGAGGCTGTTCTCGCCAACCTGGAAAAGGAACTGCGGTCCGTCGTCTACGGTCAGGATGCCGCGATCGAAGCACTTTCAACCGCTATAAAGCTGGCGCGTGCCGGCCTGCGCGAGCCGAACAAGCCGATTGGTTCCTACGTCTTCTCCGGCCCGACAGGCGTTGGTAAGACGGAAGTGGCCAAGCAGCTTGCCGCCTCGCTCGGCGTGGAACTGCTGCGGTTCGACATGTCGGAATATATGGAACGCCACACGGTCTCGCGGCTGCTTGGCGCACCTCCCGGCTATGTCGGGTTCGATCAGGGCGGTCTTCTGACCGATCAGGTCGATCAGCATCCGCACAGTGTGCTGCTGCTCGACGAAATCGAGAAGGCGCATCCGGATATCTACAACATCCTGCTGCAGGTCATGGACCACGGTTCGCTGACCGACCACAACGGCAAGAAGATCGATTTCCGCAACGTCATCCTGATCATGACGACCAATGCGGGCGCTTCGGAAATGGCCAAGGCTGCCTTCGGCTTCGGTTCCTCCAAGCGCACCGGCGAAGACGAAGAGGCATTGAACCGCCTGTTCACGCCGGAATTCCGCAACCGTCTCGATGCGACGATCCCGTTTGCGCCGCTGCCGACGGCCGTCATCCATCAGGTCGTGCAGAAGTTCGTCATGCAGCTGGAAACCCAGCTGTCCGAACGCAACGTCACGTTTGACCTGCATGAGGATGCGATCGCTTGGCTGGCCGACAAGGGTTACGACGAGAAGATGGGCGCTCGCCCGCTTTCCCGCGTGATCCAGGAATACATCAAGAAGCCGCTCGCCAACGAGATCCTGTTCGGTGCGCTGCGCAAGGGTGGTGTAGTCCGCGTCACGGTCGGCAAGGACGACAACGGCAAGGACAAGCTGGTGCTCGATTCCATTCCGGAAGCCGTGCCGGTAAAGCCCAAGCCGGAGGCCGAAGTGGAAGAGGCTGCCGAAGAGGCAAAGGCCAAGGTTGTAAAGCCGAAGGCCGCCAAGAAATCCTCGTCCAAGGGCAAGGATGGCGGTAAGGGCGCAGCAGCCAAAGCCAAAGCAGATGACGACGGCGACGTAATCGCCGAAGAAGCGCCGAAGCCACGCAAGAGCAGCACCGTTCCGCGTGTGCCGAAGAGTAAGTAATCGCTCTCATATCGATTGAATGAAAGATGCCGGGCTTGTCCCGGCATCTTTGTATTTGTAGGCATATTTGATCAACAGCAAATGGAATGCCTATGTCTGCAGAGCAGCGCAATGAGCCCGGTAACTTGAAATGGTTCCTGACTGGCATGCGCGGCGTCATCTCGCTTCCCGCCATTATTCTGATGACGTCCTATGTCGGGTTTGCCGCATTCGCGCTACAGGCAGGGTTGACGCGTTGGGAGGCCGTGATCATGACGCTCGGCGTCTGGGCCCTGCCGTCGCAGATGATCCTTGTCGGCTCGATGATCGGTGGAGCCAATATCGTTGCGTCGTTTCTTGCAGTGACCTTGTCCGCCATTCGTATGATGCCGATGGTTGCGTCCATCGTGCCGGAAATGCGGACGCAGAAGACGCCCGTCTGGCTGCTTCTGTTTCTTTCGCATTTCATTGCGATCACCTCCTGGGTGTTCGCCTCGACGCATCTGCGTGACGTGCCGCGCCAGAACCGGGTCGCCTTTTTTGCCGGTTTCGGCCTCACGCTTACCTGTGGTAATGCGGCGATCGTCGGCATCAGCTATGGCATCGTTTCGCAGTTTCCGCCGGTCGTCGCGGGCGCACTCTTCATGCTGACGCCGGTCTATTTCATCTCGTCGATCTGGGCGAGTTCCAGGCAGTTCGTTGTTAAGCTCGCCTTTATCATCGGCATCGCCGCAGGACCGCTGCTGGCGCTTGTTGTTCCGCAATTCGATGTGCTGATTGCCGGCCTTGGCGGCGGAACCGTTGCCTACCTGATCGATCGATACCGGCGACAGCGTCGGCGTGCCGTTGAGGAGGCCGCGTGATGCTTGAGGAATACTGGACCTATATCCTGATCATCGTTGCCGGCTTTATCGCAACGGACTTCTGGCGCTGGCTCGGCGTTCTGGCCGGCAACAGGCTGAATGAGGAATCCGAGGCGCTGAACTGGGTGAGGGCGGTTGCGACAGCGCTCGTGATGGCCGTCACCGCCAAGCTGATCGTTTTTCCAACAGGCGTATTGGCCGATTCTCCGCTCTGGCTTCGGCTTTCTGCCGCGGGTATCGGCTTTTGCATTTTTCTGCTGACGGGCAAGAAGGTGGCGATCGGCGTCATCGCACCGATCGCCATCCTTGTCGCAGGCCTGTTTCTGCTCAAAGCCTGATCAGGCGCCGAGTGCATCAACGACCTTTTTGGCGTTGGCAGCCAGAACGCCATGGTCTTCCATCTGGCCGCTATGCGGCTTCAGGCCGGCGCCTTCATAGCGCGGGATGATGTGGAAATGCAGGTGATAGACGGTCTGGCCGGCAGCCGGTTCGTTGAACTGCGTGACCGTGATGCCATCGGCGTCGAACGCATCTTTGGCCGCATTGGCAAGCTTCTGCACGATCGGAATGACTTTCGACAGGGTGGCCGGGTCAGCGTCGAGAATATTGCGCGAGGGCGTCTTCGGTATCACCAGGAGGTGACCTGGGGATTGCGGCATGACATCCATAAAGGCCAGAGTGTCGGCATCCTCGTAAACGCGGTGGCAAGGGATCTCGCCGCGCAGGATCTTCGCGAAGATGTTTTTGTCGTCGTAGCTCATGGAAGTCCTCTCCTATCTGCTTCTTTCAACGCAATTCCGAACGCAAAACCGGTGCTCGCTTTTGCCGGAATTACTTCAATCAATCATCCTGCTGCCGCTCGCCTTTTCGGAAAGGGCTGTGCTCGGATAGGTATTCGTTCATGCCGTCCACCTCCTGCCGCTCGCGCTCCAGATAATCGGAAATCGCGCGGCACAGGCCCGGATGGGCGATGTAATGCATGGAATGGGTGGTGACTGGAAGATAACCGCGGGCAAGCTTGTGTTCGCCCTGGGCACCGGCTTCGACGCGCTTCAGCCCCTTGGCAAGGGCGAAGTCTATGGCCTGATGATAACAGACTTCGAAATGCAGGAAGGGATGATCCTCGATACAGCCCCAGTGACGGCCGTAGAGCGTATCACCACCGATAAAATTGATCGCGCCGGCGATATAACGACCATCGCGTCTTGCCATGACCAACAGAATGTCATCGGCCATGCGGCTGCCTATCAGCGAATAGAAGCTACGGGTCAGATATGGTCTGCCCCATTTGCGGCCGCCGGTATCCATGTAGAAAGCGAAGAATTGATCCCAGATATCCTCGGTCAGGTCGGCGCCGGTCAGCCAGTCGATCGAAATTCCATTCTCCAATGCGGCGCGGCGTTCCTTTTTCAGCGCCTTGCGCTTGCGTGACGCCAGCGTTTCGAGGAATGCGTCGTGATCGACATAGCCTTCGTTGATGAAGTGGAATTGCTGATCGGTCCGATGGAGGTAGTCGGCCTCCTCGAATGTCTCAATTTCGTTTTCCGGCACGAAGGTCACATGCGCCGACGATATTGCGAGTTGTCGTGTCACTTCCTGGAGACCTGCGGCGAGCGTCGTCTGCATCGTCTCGCGATCATAACTGGAAGCGACCAGCAGGCGAGGGCCGGTAGCCGGCGTGAAGGGGATGGCGCATTGCAGTTTCGGATAATAACGCCCGCCCGCCCGCTCGAAAGCGTCAGCCCAGCCGTGGTCGAAGACGTATTCGCCCTGGCTATGGCTTTTCAGATAGGCGGGGATTGCGCCGATCAGCGTGCCTTCTTCGGTTTCGAGAAGAATGTGATGCCCATGCCAGCCGGTCTTGGCCGTGGCAGAGCCTGATTGTTCCAGCGACGAAAGGAAGGCATGCGAGAGAAACGGATTGTAGGGGACCGCTGCTGAAGAGCTTTCCCGTGAAGCACCCGCAAGCCGCGACCAGCTTTCAGGGCTGATCGCGGCAAGGGATTGTTCGATGCGGATTGAAAGATTACCGGCCATGTACCTGAATTATGCAGTGGGCGACGTGCGCGGGTCAAACCCTTCGAACGTCATCTGATCTGCATATTTATAGGTAGCCTCGCGCGCGTTTTCATCCCTGACAGTCCAGGTAATCAACGCAATGCCGGTCTGTCTCTGGGCGGTGATAAAGCTGTTCGGCAGGTCGGACCAGTGATAGGAGATGAAATCCAGCCCAAGCTGGGCCATTTCATCATGCTTGAAGAACTCTTCCGGCTGGCTGCCTTCAGCGGTCAGGCCGATCGGATAAGGTCCGTCGGCCTTCTTCAGATCGCGGATCAGATGATGGTCGAAGCTCATCAGCGCGACCTTGCCCTGATAACCTTCCAGCTCTTCGAGAACGATATCGACGAAGCCGTCATCTTCTTCGGCGGTGCGGCCTTTCAATTCGATCACCAGCGGTACGCGACCATCGACCAGTTTGAGCATCTGCTTCAAGGTCGGGATCCTGTCGGCCGTTCCGCCAATGGATAGCAGGCCGAGTTCAGAGGCGGTGCGCTCCCGCACGTCGCCCTTGATGCCGCAGACGCGCTCGAGCTTGTCGTCGTGGAACACCATCGGGATGCTGTCTGCAGAGAGCTGCAGGTCGCATTCGATGGCAAAGCCGGCATCCGCAGCGCGGGCGAAGGCCGAGAGGGAGTTCTCCCATACGGCCTTGTTCATGTCGTGATAGCCGCGATGCGCGACGGGCAGATCCTTGATCCAGGCTGCAGATGTCATGCTTCGATCTCGATAACGGCTTCGATTTCAACGGCGGCATTGAGCGGCAATGCGGCCATGCCAACGGCAGCGCGAGCATGCTTGCCAGCTTCGCCCAGGACGTTTGCAATCAGGTTCGATGCGCCGTTGGTGACGATATGTTGCTCTGTGAAGCCGGGAGCGGAGGCGACGAAACTCGACAGCTTGACGACGCGCTTGATCTTGCCGAGATCGCCGCCGAGTGCTGCCTTTGCCTGCGACAGGATGTTGATGGCGCAAAGTTCAGCTGCGCGGCTCGCCAAAGCCACGTCGACGTCGCTGCCAACAAGGCCTTTGATCTCAAGCTTGCCATTTTCTGTCGGCAACTGTCCGGAGATGTAAAGCATGTTGCCGCTGATGACGTAGGACACGTAATTGGCTGCGGGTGCCGCTGCCACGGGGAGGGTAATTCCAAGTTCCTTCAGGCGGCTTTCGATGGCATCGGACATTTCGGTCTCCGGTTTGTTGTCAAGCGTACAAAAATCCTTCATCAAGGTCATAACCTTGGCTGATGGCGTTCTTATAACACCCGCGCCCGAGTCCAACAGGAGAATATGAATGCTGCGCACGAGCCTCGCGCTGTTCCTCGTCACCAGTGCCGGTGTCGCCTCCGCTGCGCCGATCAGCGCCGACAGTGCTGCGCGCCTGCTTATTCCTCACAGGGCGGTCTATGACCTAAAGCTCAAGGATGCGTCCGAGCGCTCCGGTATCGAGGGCATGTTCGGCCGTATGGTCTATGAATTCAACGGCTCTGCCTGCACCGGGTTCACGACCAATTTCCGCCTCGTCACCAAGATCAGCACGGGCGAGGAGACGCGTGTCAGCGACCAGCAGACCAAGACGTTCGAAGATCTTTCCGCGAAGCAGTTTCATTTCGAGACCAAGTCCTTCACCGATGAGCAACTCGACAAGAGCGTGACCGGCGATGCGAGCGAAGGCGAGAGCGGGGTGAAGGTCGAGCTGCAGGGAGCAAATGGCAGGGAAGTGGAGCTGCCGGCAAGCGCGTTCCCGACCAGTCATATGCTCGACATCATTCAGCAGGCCAAGGACAACAAACGTATCTTTGAGACGCGTGTCTTCGATGGCTCAGAAAACGGCGATCAGGCACTTCTGACCTCAACCGTGATCGGCAAGGCGGAGGCACCGGAAAAAGGCGATACCGAAGCCGGTGCTGCCGGGGAGTTTGCCAAGACTCCCTACTGGCCGGTCACGATCGCCTATTTCAACGATGGCGCCGCCGGCGATCCTATGCCCGTCTACAACATGTCTTTCAAGCTCTACGAGAACGGCATAACCCGTGATCTGACCATGGATTACGGTGATTTTTCGCTGGAAGGCAGCCTCGTAAAGCTGGAGTTGCTGAAGACACAGCAGGATCCGTGCCCTGCGGTGCCGCGTTAGTAACGATCCTGCCATTTGATTTGGAACACGCGGTCGCAGTGCCGAATCTAGGCGTCACAATACTCGACACATTGTTAGTTTCGTGTCTGTAGTTGCGCCGCAATAAGGAGTGATTCATGGCATTGATCGGATTTAAAAACACCCACAATCAGGAAGTCTACATCAACCCGGCGCAGATCCTTTATGTGATGCCCTTCGAAGAAGGTGTGACGATCGTTACGTTTGCTGCGGTCAATGGCGCCGGGCAGCCGCATACGATCTATATCCGTGGGAGTGTCGAGCAGGTCCGCCAAAGGCTCGGGGCCAAGGCCTGACCGGTTTCGCTTGTGTCGTGCGGTGAAAGCTGCACCACAGCGCTTGCAATTTTCCACAATCGCCTGTATGGGCACCGATATTCCACACGTGAGGCATGGGATCATCCGGGAGAAATCCGGATTTTTCCGCCCGGTGGCATTCTCGAAGAGGGTGCTGTTTGCCTTGCGGAGGTTCAACCGGAAAAGGATAACTAGGCATGGCATTGCCCGATTTCTCTATGCGTCAGCTCCTCGAAGCAGGCGTCCACTTCGGCCACCAGACGCACCGCTGGAACCCGAAGATGAAGCCGTACATCTTCGGCGACCGTAACAACATCCACATCATCGACCTGGCCCAGACCGTTCCGATGCTGTCGCGCGCCCTGCAGGTCGTGTCCGACACCGTTGCCCGTGGCGGCCGTGTTCTGTTCGTTGGCACCAAGCGTCAGGCTTCCGAGCTTGTTGCTGATTCCGCCAAGCGTTCGGCTCAGTACTACGTCAACTCCCGCTGGCTCGGCGGCATGATGACCAACTGGAAGACCATTTCGAACTCGATCGCCCGTCTGCGCAAGCTCGATGAAATCCTGAACTCGGAACAGTCCGGCTATTCCAAGAAGGAGCGTCTGAACCTTGAGCGCGAACGCGAGAAGCTGGAAAAGGCTCTCGGCGGTATCCGCGACATGGGCGGCGTTCCGGACCTGATGTTCATCATCGACACCAACAAGGAAAAGATCGCGATCGACGAAGCCAAGCGCCTCGGCATTCCGGTCGTTGCCATCATCGACTCGAACTGCGATCCGGACCTGATCGACTTCCCGATCCCGGGTAACGACGACGCTTCGCGCGCCATCGCTCTCTACTGCGACCTGATCGCTCGCGCTGCCATCGACGGCATCGCTCGCCAGCAGGGCGCTTCTGGACGTGACCTCGGCGCTTCCGCCGAAGCTCCGGTCGAGCCGGCTCTCGAAGGCGAAGCTGAAGCCTAAGGCCAAGGTTGGAACGGTTATCAGTTCCTGCTTTTTCAATTCGACCGAGGCCAGAGAGACGATCCCTGGCCTCGGTTTGTTTAAAAGTCCTGTTCGCCTGCGATCCATCGGATTGTGGTTGAAGGGCAGGCCGGCGGTGTCTTCATCACCCTGTCACACTTCCGGGTACATTCGTTCCCAAAACCTTGAGTTCGCCGAGTTTTTCGGCGCTACGCAATTTAAACCGACAAGAGGCTTACAATGGCTGAGATCACCGCTGCACTGGTGAAGGAACTGCGCGAAAAGTCCGGCGCAGGCATGATGGACTGCAAGAAGGCGCTGACCGAAAACAACGGCGACATCGAAGCGGCAATCGACTGGCTGCGCGCCAAGGGCATCGCCAAGGCCGACAAGAAGTCTGGCCGTACGGCTGCCGAAGGTCTGATCGGCGTTGCATCGACCGGCACCAAGGCCGTTGTCGTCGAAGTCAACTCGGAAACCGACTTCGTTGCCCGTAACGACGCCTTCCAGGCAATCGTTCGCGGCATCGCCGACGTTGCACTCACCACTGACGGTTCCGTCGAAGCTGTCGGCGCCGCCATCTACCCGGCAACCGGCAAGTCGGTCACCGACACGATCAAGGACGCTGTTGCCACGATCGGCGAAAACATGAACCTGCGTCGTTCGGCGGCACTCGAAGTGGAAGATGGCGTCGTTGCCACCTACATCCACAACGCTGCTGCTGATCGTCTCGGCAAGCTCGGTGTTCTGGTTGCGCTCAAGTCGACCGGTAACAAGGACGCACTGAACGCCATCGGCCGTCAGGTTGCCATGCACATTGCCGCAACGGCTCCGCTCGCCGTACGCGCCGAAGAAGTCGATGCTGCCGTCGCCGAGCGCGAACGCCACGTCTTCATCGAGCAGGCTCGCGAATCCGGCAAGCCGGAAGCCATCATCGAAAAGATGGTTGAAGGCCGCATGCGCAAGTTCTTCGAAGAAGTCGCGCTTCTGTCGCAGGCTTTCGTCATCAATCCTGACCTGACCGTCGGCGCTGCCATCAAGGAAGCTGAAAAGGAAGTCGGCGCACCGATTGAAGTGACCGGCATGGCTCGTCTTCTTCTCGGCGAAGGCGTCGAAAAGGAAGAAACAGACTTTGCTGCAGAAGTTGCTGCTGCTGCAAAGGGCTGATTTCCTCGCCTAATCCAGTGAAAACTATGAGGGCACCGGTGACAAGCCGGTGCCCTTCGTGTATCCGCAAGCCGTTTGATCTCTCCGTTTCCGTTTCGCTTTTAAAGGAGCCGTCATGTCGTCTCAGCCCATATATAAACGCGTTCTCCTCAAGGCCTCCGGCGAGGCTCTCATGGGCAGCCAGGGGTTTGGCATCGATGTCGCGGTCGCCGACCGTATCGCTTCCGATATTGCCGAAGCACGGCGCATGGGCGTCGAGGTTGGTGTGGTCGTCGGCGGCGGCAACATTTTCCGCGGCGTGGCTGTGGCCTCCAAGGGCGGCGACCGGGTGACCGGCGACCATATGGGCATGCTGGCCACCGTGATCAACGCGCTGGCGCTTGCAACGTCGCTGCGCAAGCTCGATATCGATACCGTCGTTCTTTCGGCTATCGCCATGCCGGAAATCTGCGAAAGCTTCTCGCAGCGACAGGCACTGCATCACATGGCGCAGGGCCGGGTGGTTATTTTCGCCGGCGGCACAGGCAATCCGTTCTTCACCACCGATTCGGCAGCTGCGTTGCGCGCCGCAGAAATCGGTGCCGAAGCTATCTTCAAGGGCACCCAGGTGGATGGCATCTATTCCGCCGACCCAAAAAAGGATCCGAATGCTACCCGCTTCGACGCGCTGACGCATAGCGAGGTTCTGGAAAAGGGCCTCGCAGTGATGGATGTCGCCGCGGTCGCGCTTGCCCGCGAAAACCATATCCCGATCGTCGTCTTCTCGATCCATGAGCCAGGCGGCTTTACGCAGATCTTGACCGGCGGCGGCCTCAAGACGATCGTATCCGACAACTGAGAAATTACCGCGATCTTTCTGCCGATCAGAAAGTTCAACGATAACAAGATGGAGTTCCAACGATGAGTGGATCAGTCGATCTCAACGACATCAAGCGCCGCATGGAAGGCGCAGTCAATGCCTTCAAGAGCGATATCGCGTCTCTGAGAACCGGTCGCGCGTCGGCCAACGTTCTGGATCCGATTACCGTTGAGGCCTACGGCTCGCGCGTGCCGCTGAATCAGGTGGCGAACATCACCGTGCCGGAGCCCCGCATGCTGGGTGTCTCGATCTGGGACAAGTCCATGGTTCGGGCTGTAGAAAGTGCCATTCGCGAATCGCACCTTGGCCTCAACCCGATCGTCGATGGGCAGAACCTTCGCATCCCGCTGCCTGAACTCAATGAAGAGCGCCGCAAGTCGCTGGTCAAGGTTGCGCATGATTATGCGGAGAAAGCCAAGGTCGCTGCCCGACATGTTCGTCGCGATGGCATGGAAGGCCTGAAAAAAGCCGAAAAGGATGGCGTAATCGGCCAGGACGATAGCCGCTCGCAATCCGAAAAGGTTCAGAAGATGACCGACGACACGATTTCTGAAGTCGACCGCTTGCTTGCGGATAAGGAAAAGGAAATCATGCAGGTCTAGGTTGGGTATCTTTATCCCTCCCTCGGCCGTTGAAGGAAATGCATAGGACATGCTGACGCCAGATATTGCGATCATTCCGGAGCACGTTGCCATTATCATGGATGGCAACGGTCGGTGGGCCAACAAGCGCGGTCTGGCCCGGACGATGGGGCACAGTAAGGGTGTCGAGGCCGTCAAGGAAACGGTCCGGGCGGCTGGTGAGCTCGGCGTCCGGTATTTGACGCTGTTTGCGTTCTCGTCGGAAAACTGGAGCCGGCCGGAAGCCGAGGTCAGTGATCTGCTAGGCCTCCTTCGCCGTTTTATACGACGCGACCTGGCCGAACTTCATCGAGAAAACGTACGGATCAAAGTTATCGGTGAGCGCGACAAACTGCGTGGCGATATTCTGCCGCTTCTTCTGGAGGCCGAGGAGACTACGCGTAACAATACAGCGCTTACGGTGGTGATCGCGTTCAATTACGGGTCTCGCGACGAAATTGCGCGTGCAACCACAAGGATTGCGCAGAAGGTCAAGGCCGGCCTCCTTGATCCGGATTCCATCAGTTCCGAGATGATCAGCGATCATCTCGATACGGCGGGCATACCGGATCCGGATCTCATCATCCGCACGAGCGGCGAGGAGAGGCTTTCGAACTTCCTGCTCTGGCAGGCCGCGTATTCGGAATTCGTTTTCCTTCCCGACTATTGGCCGGATTTCAACCGGGATCTTTTTGTCGAAGCGCTCAAGATCTATGCGTCGCGTAACAGGCGCTTTGGCGGTTTGTCTGCAAGACCTGCGGCGGTGGTCGGCTGATGGGGCAGGAGCTCAAACTTCGCATCGCGTCCGCTATTGTGCTGGCCGTGATCGTCCTTGCCGCAACATGGATAGGTGGCTGGGCGTTCAATCTTGTGGCTGCCGTGATGGCACCGCTGATCTATTATGAATGGTCAACGATCACCGGCCTTTCGGAGCGGAGCTTCAAGGCCAATGCGTTCGGTTGGCTGGTCATTCTGCTTATCGCTGCCGATCTCATCATCGGAGAAGGCGAGCTGTCCATGCCGCTGCTTTGCGGTGGTGTCGTTACGGGCGTGCTGCTGGCGATCCTTGGGCACGGCTCCTGGTGGCTTCCGGGCGGTATTGTCTATGCCGGATTGAGCGGCATCTCTCTTGCAGCCATCCGCGGTGATAATCAGGCGGGGTTTGTCGCCACGCTTTTCATCTTCGCAGTGGTGTGGGGGACCGATATCCTGGCCTACTTTGTCGGCCGTGCTATTGGCGGTCCGAAGCTTGCACCGCGCATTTCCCCCGGCAAGACATGGTCCGGGGCGATCGGCGGAACGGTTGCCGGCGTTGCCGCCAGTGGTTTGCTTACGCTTGGCGTATTTTCGCGGCTTTCACTGTGGACGATGGCGCTTGCCTTCCTGCTGTCTGTTGCGAGCCAGATCGGCGATCTTTTCGAATCCTTCATCAAGCGACGTTTCGGTGTGAAGGACAGCAGCCATCTCATTCCCGGACACGGTGGCGTGATGGACCGTGTGGACGGCTTGGTTTTTGCCTGTTTTGCCGTATTTCTGCTGACGCTTGTGGACACGGCCATGAAAGGCCATGTTAGCAACTCGGTCGCTGCCTTCATCTTCGGTCTCTAAAGCGGCGACCAGCCTCGATATCGTGAAGCGGAAACACTGATGGCCATCTTCGGTTTCATAACGGGCTACATTATCCCGTTCATCCTCGTCCTCTCTCTGCTCGTTTTCGTTCATGAGATGGGTCACTATCTCGTGGGGCGATGGAGCGGAATTCGGGTGACTGCATTTTCGGTCGGCTTTGGTCCTGAATTGATCGGCTTCACCGATAGCCATGGTACACGCTGGAAGCTTTCTGCTATTCCGCTCGGCGGCTACGTAAAGTTCTTTGGTGACGAGGATGCTTCGAGCCTGCCCGATGCATCAAGCGTTTCCCACATGAGCGAGGCCGACAGGGCTCGGACACTTGCGGGCGCAAAGTTGTGGAAACGCGCCGCTACCGTTGCTGCAGGCCCTATCGCCAACTTCATCCTCGCGATCGCCATTTTCGCCGTATTGTTTTCTGTCTACGGCAAGATGATCGCCGATCCGGTTGTCGCCGAAGTGCGTCCGGACAGTGCGGCCGCTGAAGCCGGCGTGCGGCCCGGAGACCGGCTCGTTGCACTCGACGGAAGCAAGGTTTCCACATTCGAGGATGTCCGCCGTTATGTCAGCGTTCGCCCGGAGACGCCAATCGTCGTGACGGTGAAAAGGGACGGTCAGGATCTCGATCTGCCGATGGTGCCGAAGCGCACGGAGATCAACGATCAGTTCGGAAACAAGGTCGAACTCGGGCTTATCGGTGTCGTTACCAATGAGGAGCGCGGCAATTTCCGGCTGGAGACGTTCACTCCGCTTGAGGCTGTCGGCGAGGGCGTGAAAGAGACCGGCAACATTATCACCGGTACATTCCGCTATATCGGCAATCTGGTGACCGGCCGTATGAAGGCTGACCAGCTGGGTGGCCCGGTTCGTGTTGCCCAGGCTTCAGGGCAGATGGCCACGCTCGGCTTTGCCGCGGTAATCCAGCTTGCCGCAGTCCTGTCCGTTTCCATTGGACTTTTGAACCTTATGCCTGTTCCGGTGCTTGACGGCGGCCATTTGGTTTTCTACGCAATAGAAGCTGTGAGGGGGAAGCCTCTGGGTGCGGGAGCTCAGGAGATCGCATTCCGTATCGGTCTTGCGATGGTACTCAGTCTGATGGTGTTTGCCACCTTCAACGATATCACCAACCTTATTGGCTAAGCGAGCTGCGGGTGAATAAACCAATTATTCACCATGTTTACAATGTTGCGTGGCGCGAGAGCCACGCTTCAAAAGGAAGTAAATAGAAATTAACGCGATAGCTTGCTTGTAGGGCAAAAGAAGGTAAAACGACACACGTGGCCGGAGTCGGGCTCCACCCGCCGAGGGACAACGGGAAAAGGTAAGAATTGAAAATGAAGGCTGGTTCAAAGTTTTTGAACGCAGTGTCGGCGTTTGCGCTGTCTGCTAGTGTTGTTGCGTCGGGTTCGGGCGTCATGGTGCTTGCCAGTGCTGCGAGTGCCGAAGCTGCTGTCATCCGCAGCGTTCAGGTGCGTGGCGCCCAGCGCGCCGGCGAGGAAGCTGTTCGGTCCAACCTGACGATTCAGCCCGGTGTTGCCTTTTCCGGCGCTGATATCGACGAATCGGTCAAGCGTCTTTACGCGACCGGTTATTTTTCGGATGTGAAAATCAGCGTTTCCGGCAGTTCGCTTGTGGTGACTGTCGCTGAAAACGAGCTGGTCAACCAGGTCGTCTTCAACGGCAATCGCAAGATCAAGGACGACAAGCTGGCAGGCGTCGTGCAGACGCAGCCGCTTGGTCCTTACAGTCAGGCGATGGTCAATGCCGATATCGAGCGCATTCGCACCGCCTATTCGCAGATCGGTCGCAGCGACGTCGAAATCACGACCCAGACGGTCAATGTCGGTCAGGGTCGTGTAAATATCGCTTTCGTTATCAACGAAGGTGATCGCACAAAGATCGCCGATATCAATTTCGTCGGTAATCAGGCTTACGGCGACGGTCGCCTCAAGGCCGTTATCGCTACCAAGGAATCCGGTCCGCTCTCGTTCCTTACCCGCAAGGACGTTTACAGCCAGGACAAGCTGCGCGCCGACGAAGATGCGCTGCGCCAGTTCTACTACAATCACGGTTATCCGGATTTCCGCATCGTTTCCTCCGATGCGCAGCTCGATACAACGACCAACAAGTACACGATCAACTTCACGGTTGAAGAAGGTGCTCGCTACCAGTTCGGCGATATCAACGTCGAATCCAGCGTCGAAGGCGTTAGCGGCGATGAACTCAAGGGCCTGGTCGAGACCAAGTCCGGCGCTGTTTACGATGCTCGTGAAATTCAGAAGTCTATGGAAGCCATATCCAAGCAGGTTGCGTCGAAGGGGTATCCTTTCGCTCGTGTAACCCCGCGCGGCGACCGTAACCTTCAGACGAATACGATCGGCGTTTCTTACATGGTCGATCAGGGCGAGCGCGCCTATGTCGAGCGTATCGAGATCCGCGGTAACACGCGTACCCGTGACTACGTCATTCGCCGCGAGTTCGATTTCAGTGAAGGCGATGCCTTCAATCAGGAAATGATCTCGCGCGCAAAGCGTCGCCTTGAAGCTCTCGGCTACTTTACGTCGGTCAATATCTCGACCACGCAGGGCAGTGCTGCAGACCGCGTCGTTATCGTCGTCGACGTCGAAGACCAGTCGACCGGCTCGTTCGGTATCGGCGCCGGTTATTCGGCTGGTGGTGACGGCTTTATCCTTGAAGCTTCGGTTGAAGAAAAGAACTTCCTCGGTCGCGGCCAGTATGTTCGTATCGCTGCCGGTGGCGGCCTGAATGACTCGCGTACTTACACGCTGTCATTCACCGAGCCTTATTTCCTCGGTTATCGTCTTGCTGCTGGTTTCGACGTCTTCCGCAGTGAAACGTCATCGAATGATAATTATGATTATTCGGAAACGGGTTTCACGCTGCGCGTGACTGCGCCGATCACCGAAGATTTGGCGACCACCTTCCGTTATACCTACAAGGAGATCAAGTACGAGAGCGACGGCAGCGACTATGCCGATCTGTCGCCTATTTATCAGGATCTCGTTGATCACGGAAAGTATACACAGTCTTCGGTCGCTCAGACGCTGACGTATAATACGCTCGACAGCCAGACCATGGCTCGTGAAGGTATCTATGCGACCTTCACGCATGAGTTCGCTGGCTTGGGCGGCGATTCGGAATTCTATAAGATCTCCGGCCGTGCACGTTACTTCCATACGCTGTCAACCGAGGCCGATCTCATCGGTTCGATCGCAGTCGGTGCAGGTCATGTTTTCGCTACCGGCGACAACCTGAACGTCTTCGACCAATTCACGCTGGGTGGCCGTCAGGTTCGCGGCTTCGACAATAACGGTATCGGTCCGCGCACGAAGGACGACGGCGACGCACTGGGCGGCACGACCTACTTCACGGTTTCGGCCGATGCGTCCATGCCGATGCCGGCTGTTCCGGAAGACATCGGTCTGCGTCTGGCTGCCTTTGCAGACGCAGGCACGCTTTACGGTAACGATGTCAAGACATCTGGAACCGATATCGAAGGCACTGGCATGTCCTGGCGTGCATCCGTCGGTGTCGGCGTCATGTGGGCTTCGCCTTTCGGTAATATCCGGATGGATTACGCAATCCCGGTTCTCAAGGAAGACTTCGACGAGACCCAGGAATTCCGTTTCAGCATGGCAAACCAGTTCTGATCGTTTCCGGCCGCGAAAGCGGCCGGAAGCCTGTTCTGGAGCTTTAGCTTTATGGATCAAAATAATTTCTTTCCGCCCCATCATGGCGTGAGCCTTCGTGAGCTTGCGGTCCATCTTGGGGCAGAGCTTTTGGATGATACTGCCGGGGATCGCGTGATCCGTTCGGTGGCCCCGGTTGTGCGCGCTCAGGAAGGTCAGGTTTGTTATATCCTGTCGCGCAAGAACCGTAAGGAACTTGAGACCTGCATGGCTTCGGCGATCCTGTGCGATCCCGGTCTGGCCAGCATCGTGCCGGGTCACATAGCCGTTCTCCAGACAAAAATGCCGCACTCAGCTTTCGCAATGGCGGGGGCCTTTTTGCATCCGCTTGCGATGCGGCCAAGCCCTGTAACATCGGAAGGTGGGGGTGTGTCACCGGCTGCCTATGTCGATCCGACTGCGCGTCTGGAAGATGGTGTGACGGTTGAGCCCATGGCGGTCGTTGGCGCGCATGCGCATATCGGCTCGGCTACTCGTATCGGAGCCGGTGCTGTTGTCGGCGCGGACGTCCAGATCGGCCGTAATTGCAGCATTGCTGCTGGCGCGAGTGTTGTGGCGGCTCTGATTGGCAACAATGTCATCATCCATAATGGAGCGCGAATCGGCCAGGACGGTTTCGGCTTTGCCCCCGGACAGCGCGGCATGCTGAAAATCGTGCAGATCGGGCGCGTGATCATTCAGGATAATGTCGAGATCGGTGCGAATACCACGATCGACCGCGGCGCCATGGACGATACCGTCATTGGTGAAGGTACGAAAATCGACAATCAGGTCCAGATCGCCCATAACGTCCATATCGGACGCCATTGCGGCATTGCTTCAGGGGCTGGAATCGCCGGTTCGACAAAGATCGGCAACGGCGTCTTGATCGGCGGTGCTTCTGGCATAAATGGTCATATCTCGATCGGAGATGGTGTTCAGATCGCCGCAATGAGCGGCGTCGTGGCAGATATTCCGCCCGGCCTCAGGTATGGTGGAATACCGGCGCGACCAATGAAAGACTTTCTCCGCGAGATGGCCGAAAAGATGAGCCAGGTGGATGATAGGGCAAAACGCAGAGGAGAGAAAAACAATGACTGATGAGACCAAGCCGGAACTCGGCGCGGCCGACATTCAGGAAATCATGAAGCTTCTGCCTCATCGCTATCCTTTTCTGCTCGTTGACAAAATCATCGACATCGATGGTGACAATTCAGCTATCGGTATCAAGAACGTGACGGCGAACGAGCCGCAATTTCAGGGACATTTTCCTGAACGTCCGATTATGCCGGGAGTCCTTCTGGTCGAGGCGATGGCGCAGACCGCCGGTGCGATCTGTGCGCGCAAGGAAGGCGAAGGCGGCAATCTCGTCTATTTCATGACGATCGATAATGCCCGCTTCCGCAAGCCGGTTGTGCCGGGTGATCGCGTGGAATTCCATGTCGTGAAGCAGAAGCAGCGCGGTAATATCTGGAAGTTCCATTGTGATGCCAAAGTCGAGGGCGCACTTGTGGCAGAGGCGGATATCGGCGCAATGATCGTCCGTAAGGAAGGCGAATGAGCACGATTGCAGCCAGCGCCCGTATTCATCCGACGGCGATTGTCGAGGATGGCGCGGTCATCGGTGAGAATGTCATTGTCGGACCATTCAGCCATGTCGGACCTCGCGTCGTTCTCAAGGACGATGTTGAACTGGCATCGCATGTCGTGGTCACCGGCAAGACCAAGATAGGCAGGGGTTGCCGCGTCTTCTCGATGGCCGTTATTGGCGGCGTATCTCAGAGCCTGCATGAGGCCGGAGAAGAATCCACACTGACGGTCGGCTCCAACTGCGTCATGCGCGAAGGCGTAACAATGAATACCGGCACGGTTGGCGGTGGTGGCGAGACAGTTGTCGGTAACAACTGCCTGTTCCTTGCCAACAGCCATGTGGCGCATGACTGCCAGCTTGGCAGCGACATCATCATGTCCAACAATGTGATGCTGGCCGGGCATGTTCATGTCGCAGACCGCGCCATTCTGGGTGGCGGCTGTGCTGTTCATCAGTTTTCTCGCATCGGTCGCCAAGCCTTTATTGGCGGTCTTTCGGCGGTCAACTATGATGTCATTCCCTATGGCATGCTGAACGGTAACCCGGGTGTTCTGGGCGGGCTGAACGTGGTCGGAATGACGCGCGCCGGCATGGATAAGCAGACGATCCATCGTGTGCGCCGCGCCTACAAGGATATCTTCGAAGGTGAGGGCAATGTTCGGGCGAATGCGGCCGCCGTTCGCGATGCCTATGTTGATTGCGCGGAAGCGATGGAAATCATCGATTTCATCACTGCCGACAGTGATCGTGCAATTTCCTCTCCCTTCCGCAGGAAGGGATGAGGTCCATGCCCGGCACGTCCGGCATGGCGCAAGAAGGTCATTCCGATGGTCGCCTGGCTATTATCGCAGGCCGTGGATTGTTGCCGCTCTATCTGGCGCAGGCTGCCAGAGCTGAAGGGGAAAATCCTTTCATCGTCGCTCTCAAGGATGAAGCCGATCACCGTTTCGATGGTTTCGAAATCATCTCCGTCGGCGTCGGCAATCTTGCAGCGATTGAAAAGTCTTTCCGTGAGTTGAAGATCGGCCGCGTCGTCATGTCCGGCGGCGTTGCCCGTCGGCCTGAATGGCGCGATATCCGGCCGACGTTAAAGACCATACTCAGCATGCCGTCCGTCGTGCGCACGCTGATGTCACATGGTGATGACACGGTCCTGCAAATGGTGATCAAGCTCATCGAGGGGATGGGTTGCACGGTGATCGGCGCCCACGAAATTGCGCCCGGCCTGCTTGCGCGCCTGGGACCGTTAGGACAAATGTCTCCGACCGGTGATGATTTGCGGGATATTGCCAGAGGGGTCGAGGCCGCGCTGGCTCTCGGTCATCTGGATATAGGGCAGGGCGCTGTTTCCGTCGGTGGCCGCGTTGTCGCCATGGAAGGCGTCGAAGGCACCGATGCCATGCTTCAGCGGGTTGCGGAACTGCGCATCGGCGGTAGAATTTCGGCGCGTCGGCGTGGCGTGCTGGTCAAGCTTTGCAAGCCGCAGCAGGACATGCGCGCAGATCTTCCGACGATCGGGCCGTCAACCGTCGAAAATGCGGCGCGGGCAGGCCTTGCCGGTATCGCCGTGGAGGCTGGTAGGGCGCTTGTGCTTGAGGAAGCGGCACTGATCTCGGCGGCGGATGCGGTGGGTATTTTCGTTTGCGGGATCGACCCGACGCTTGAAAACGGAGGGCTTTCATGAGCCGTGTCCTGAAGGTTGGCGTTATCGCAGGCGAGGTATCCGGTGATCTTCTGGGTGGCGATCTGATCACGGCGCTCAAGGCTGCTCATGATGGGCCGGTGGAACTCGTCGGCGTGGGCGGAGATGCGCTGGCGGCGCAGGGTCTGCGTTCGCTTTTCGACTTTTCCGAGCTGTCGATCATGGGCTTGACGCAGGTTCTGTCCAGGTTGCCGAACCTGATCAAGCGCATCAACCAGACGGCAAGTGCGGTAATTGCGGCGAGGCCGGATGTGCTCGTCATCATCGACAGCCCGGACTTTACACATCGCGTGGCGAAGAAGGTGAGGGTGGCACTACCACGGCTGCCGATCGTCAACTATGTCTGCCCGAGCGTGTGGGCATGGAAAGAATATCGAGCCAAGGCAATGCTCGCTTATGTCGATCGCGTGCTTGCAGTCCTGCCGTTCGAACCGGAGGCGATGCAAAGGCTTGGCGGACCGGAGACGATTTTCGTTGGTCATCGTCTGACCAATGATCCGGACCTTCTTGAGGTCCGGCGCCAACGAGCGGCGCGACCGACCAAGGCGGTCAGCGAGAAAAAAACGATCCTGCTTTTGCCCGGCTCCCGGTCCGCGGAAATCAAAAGCCTTTTGCCTGTCTTCGGTGAGGCGGCAAAGGAGTTTTCGGAGCGTAACGGGGCCACGCGTTTTCTGCTGCCGACCGTTCCGCGTAGTGAAGCGCTGGTGCGGGAAATCGCTGCCAGTCTTCCGGTTGCCGTGGAGGTGGTTTCGGGTGCCGAGGCGAAGTGGGGTGCCTTCATCGAGGCCGATACTGCGATGGCAGCCTCCGGTACGGTCATCCTTGAACTTGGTCTTGCGACCGTTCCGGTCGTTTCCGCTTACAAGACGGATTGGCTGATCAAGCTGCTCGCGGGTCGGATCAAGATCTGGACAGGAGCCTTGCCCAACCTCATCGCCGATTATCCCGTCGTGCCAGAGTATATCAACGAGGTGGTTCGACCCGGCAGCCTGTGCCGTTGGTCGGAGCGGCTGTCGAACGATACCGTACAGCGCCGGGCAATGCTGGAAGGATTTGATCTCGCATGGCAGCGGCTGCAGGTGCCGGTTCCTCCGGGCGAGGCGGCCGCGACAGCTGTCCTGGATCTATTGAACCGCAGCTAGCTTCACCGGCTGTTCGTGTGGAGCTGCCGATGAAGGTCTCTTCGTCCAATAAAAAACCCGGTCATACGACCGGGTTTTTTGTTTTTATCCAGATGGCGCTTAGCGCTTCGAAATCGGCAGGTAGTCACGCTTGGCTTCGCCCGTGTAGAGCTGGCGCGGGCGGCCGATACGCTGCTGCGGATCTTCGATCATCTCGGCCCATTGGGCGATCCAGCCGACGGTGCGGGCGAGTGCGAAGAGCACGGTGAACATGGTGGTGGGGAAGCCCATCGCCTTCAGCGTGATACCCGAATAGAAGTCGATGTTCGGATAGAGCTTCTTCTCGATGAAGTATTCGTCCGTGAGCGCGATCTTTTCGAGTTCCATGGCAACCTGCAGGAGCGGGTCGTCCTTGTGACCGAGTTCGGCCAGAACCTCATGCGTGGTCTTCTGCATGATCTTGGCGCGCGGGTCGTAGTTCTTGTAGACGCGGTGACCGAAGCCCATCAGGCGGAACGGATCGTTCTTATCCTTGGCGCGTGCGATGTATTCCGGGATCTTGTCGACCGAACCGATTTCCTGAAGCATGTTGAGCGCTGCTTCGTTGGCACCACCGTGCGCTGGACCCCACAGGCAGGCAATGCCGGCGGCGATACAGGCAAACGGATTTGCACCGGAAGAACCGGCAAGGCGAACCGTCGATGTGGAAGCGTTCTGCTCATGGTCGGCATGCAGAATGAAGATGCGGTCCATGGCACGGGCCAGAACCGGATTCACCTTGTACTCTTCGCAAGGAACGGCAAAGCACATGCGCAGGAAGTTCGACGAATAGTCGAGGTGGTTCTGCGGATATACGAACGGCTGGCCGATATGGTACTTGTAGGCCATGGCCGCTATCGTCGGCATCTTGGCGATCATGCGCAGCGAAGCGACCATGCGCTGGTGCGGATCGGTGATATCGGTCGAGTCATGATAGAAGGCCGACAGAGCGCCGACGCAGCCACACATGACGGCCATCGGATGCGCATCGCGGCGGAAACCGGTGAAGAAGCGGCTCATCTGCTCGTGCACCATGGTGTGGTGCGTCACGCGATGATCGAAGTCCTTCTTCTGAGCTGCGGTCGGCAGTTCCCCGTAAAGAAGCAAATAGCAGGTTTCGAGGAAGTCACCCTGTTCGGCAAGCTGCTCGATCGGATAGCCGCGATGAAGAAGCACGCCTTCGTCGCCGTCGATATAGGTGATTTTCGATTCACACGAAGCGGTCGAGGTAAACCCGGGGTCGTAGGTGAAGGCCCCGGTATGTTTATAGAGCGCGCCGATATCGATAACGTCAGGACCGATCGTACCGGACTTGACCGACAGGTCGACCTTCTTGTCACCGAGAGCGAGAGTTGCGCTTGTTTCCGTCATTCTGATCCTCCAACCGGTTGGCGGCATGACGCCTCAAAAGCGCCATAAGCATTAAGCGTTCCACGTTTAGCTATATGATCCTTTAGCAGATGCCAAGCTGTTCTGACGGCAAATTGTGCAGCGCGATACGATATTGGGCATCGACATTTGACCCTGTGGCCAACCCCTTGTTGCAATCAGAAAATCGGTTCTGGTGGCAAGCCCATATGCGTCAGGTTGACGCACTCAAAAAGAACGCTCAGGTTGTATTTTATGATCGGGGCAGGCTGGTTCAATGCGGGCTGAAGGTTTCGAGAAGATAGATACCAAAACGTTGAGCCGGCGCTCTAATGCTGCTGCCGAGCCGATATCGCATTTTCAACCGGCGCCTGATGATTTGGCCATCAGAACTGCAGCCCATCGATATACTGCAGCGATAGCGCCGGTTTCTTACGGAAGGCGAATTGGTGCGCCATTCGCGGAGGCGCGAGCATTTCTTTCAATTTCGCTCCGCGAGGAGCGCCTCCATGGTCACGGCTTTCTGTTCATGCCTGTTGCAATTGGCATCGGTTCGGCAGTGTGGTTCCTCAGCCCGGTGGAGCCGTTGGCATGGGTGCCGTTCCTTGCTCTTGCCGTGCTGGCGGCTCTGGCGTTGATAACAAGAGATGGTTGCGCGCGTGTCTTTTTCACATTTGCGTGTCTGGGCTTTTGTGGCATGGCGCTGGCCGAGATCGAAGCGTGGCGGCAATCGACGGTCATTCTCGATTCACCGGTAACAACGGATGTCATGGGCGTTGTCGAGCGTAGTGAGGCTGCCGGTCCCGGGCGACTGCGTTATATCGTGGCTGTGCGACAGACAGCAAACCCCATTCTTCGGCGCCCGCCTGTCCGGGTTTCGCTGCTGGCAAGGGCGCAGCATCAGCCGTTTGACAACGGGGCAGCTATTTCCGGACGCGCAAGGCTGTCACCGCCTTCCGGGCCGGCCTTGCCCGGTCTGCACGACTTTGCCTTCTCGGCATATTTCGATGGCATTGGTGCGGTGGGGTATTTCTATAGCGCTCCGCAGCAGGCTGGAGGGTCGGATGTGGCGACCGGCTGGCCACAGCTCGCCTTACGCTGGCTCTTCGATCTGCGCAGGCAGATCGGCAATCGTATTCGCGAGATTGCGCCGGGTGATGCCGGTGCCTTCGCCGCCGCCATTGTCACCGATGAGAGACGGGCAATTTCCGAAGATACAGTCGAGGCGCTACGGGTCTCCGGCCTCGCTCACATCGTTGCCATTTCCGGATTGAATATGGCGCTTGCCGCCGGGATTTTCTTCGTGGGATTGCGTAGCGTCTTTGCTCTTTTCCCTGGCCTCGCACAGGCCCTGCCAATCAAGAAGATTGCCGCCGGCGGGGCGCTTGCAATGGTTACGGCCTATTATCTGGTATCGGGCTTCGGTGTATCCGCCCAGCGCGCCTATATCATGATGGCGGTGATACTTGTTGCCGTGCTTTTGGACCGGCCCTCGATAAGTTTGCGAAATGTAGCCTTGTCTGCGCTGATCATCCTCATCTGGACGCCTTCGGAAATTCTGGGGCCAAGTTTCCAGATGTCGTTTGCTGCCACGGTTGCGCTCGTGGCCGGTTATGCGGCCTGGTCGCGACGCCCTGAAACGGAAGAGCGGGAGCGATTTCCCATCCGTCATCCTCTGGTGACATTGGCTGCCGTTGGCTGGCGCTTTATCGCCGGCATTATCGCGACATCGCTGATTGGTAGTCTTGCGACGACGATGTTTTCCGTCGAGCATTTCCATCGCGTCGCCACCTATGGGCTTGCCGCGAACCTGGCTGCCATGCCGATCATCAGCTTCCTGGTGATGCCGGCCGGGCTTGCTGCGATGTTGTTGATGCCCTTCGGCCTCGATGCTCCCTTCATCGGGATCATGGCCTGGAGCCTCGAATGGGTCATCTTGATCGCGAAGCATGTAGCGGGATGGGGCGGGGACATTGTCGTCGGAGAACAGCACCCCTGGTTTTTGCCGCTTGGGGTCTGCGGTTTTCTGCTACTGACGCTCCTCAGGACACGGCTTCGCTATTCGGGCTTACCTTTCCTGTTTACCGCTGCGGCCCTGTTCTGGGTGGGGGTGCAACACGCCCAATCAAGTCTTCTCATCGCTGAAGATGGGAACCTCGTTGCTTATCGAGATGCAGAACGTGCTGCCGCCAACAGGAAACGTCCCTCCGAGTTCGTCTATGGGCAGTGGATGTATGCGCGACAGCTTCCAGTGCTGGCTATGCCGGAGATGTTGGAAAGTGAAATTCTAAAAAATATGCCGGGTTCTTCCAGTGAAAGACTTCCGGAACACGTTCTGATCGAAGCGCAGCGACTGATGAAGGAGGCAGGGAGTGTCAGATTCTCATGTCAGCTCAAGGCCTGGTGCGCATTCATGTCACCGGAAGGTGTTTTGGTCGTTGTTGTTGATGATGGCCGTTATGCCGGAGCGGCTTGCGACGTTGCCGGCCTTGTTATCGCGCCGCGTGCGCGTTTCCATTCCTGTCGGTCTGGTACCCCGATGCTGAGCGGCGCCAGCCTGCGCAAGACAGGGTCAATTGAAATCGATCTTTCCGGGGCGGCGGCAGCCGGAAAATGGAGTGTCACGACAGCAATGGCTGGCACGGTTCGCCCATGGACCATTCATCGCCAATACGACTGGCGACGCAATCTCTATGACCCGTATCTGCCGGAATGGATTTCCAAACCAAAATCGAGTGGCCGTCTTGAGGCGCAGTTTGCTGTCTCAGATCAAGCAGGAACGGATTATCGATCAGAAGCGCCAACTGATGTTGGCAACAATTCCGGTGTCAGTGATAACGGCGAATGAGGCCGACGAGCCTGCCCTGGACCTTGACCCGATCCGGTGGAAAAATTCGTGTCTCGTAAGCCGGGTTTGCCGCTTCCAGCGCAATCGAGCCACCCTTGCGGCGGAAGCGCTTGAGTGTGGCCTCTTCATCATCCACGAGTGCAACGACGATATCGCCCGGATTGGCGGTGTTGCCGTTGCGAATGATGACGGTGTCGCCATCCAGAATTCCGGCCTCGATCATCGAGTCGCCCTTGACTTCAAGCGCATAATGCTCGCCGGATCCCAACATCTCTACGGGGACGGAAATGTCGTGGGTATTATTCTGAATTGCCGAGATCGGTACGCCGGCGGCGATGCGGCCCATGACCGGCACGCTTGCAGACGCGCTGTCATTGGCGGAGACAGGCGGGGCAGCAGGCGTCGCCGGCTTCTTGCCAAGGCTTCCCTCGATCACGCTCGGTGAAAAACCGCGTTTCGGCTGCAGCGTGGGAACATAGGCTTCGGGAAGCTTGATGACCTCGAGTGCGCGCGCTCTGTTGGGGAGACGGCGAATGAAACCGCGCTCTTCAAGTGCCGTGATGAGCCGATGGATGCCCGACTTCGACGCAAGGTCGAGAGCGTCCTTCATTTCATCGAAAGACGGAGGTACGCCCGACTCCTTCATCCGTTCGTGAATGAACAAAAGCAGTTCCTGTTGCTTGCGAGTCAGCATGTGAGGCGCACCTTCAGATTTGAAACAAATGCAGAACGAACACTATATGTTCCATATGTGTTCCGCAAGTCCTTAAATTTTCGTGACAATATAATCAGTTTCTTGGATGCCGAATGACGTTCTCAGTCGGAATCTACTTGCGCTCCCCGGCGGTCTGCCCAATCTACGCCTAGCGGATCAGAAGTCTGGGGGACATGTGTGACTGCTAGGAATATCGATCATCTCGTTTTGCCTGTTGGAAATCTCGGCAAGGCACGCGAGCGGCTGTCGTCTTTGGGTTTCACTGTCGCGCCTGACGGCGTGCATCCCTTCGGTACGGCCAATGCCTGTGTTTTTTTTGAAGACGGTACCTATCTGGAGCCACTGGCTGTTGCGGACAGGCGCAAGGCGGGGGCTCATGCCAAGAAAGGCAATGTCTTTGTCGAGCGCGATCTGGCTTATCGCGGTCGCCGCGGACGTGAAGGCTTGTCGGCCATCGTGGTCTCCAGTGAAGACGCGTCGAACGATCATCGGCATTATGTCGCGGCCGGAATTTCCGGCGGTGAGCCCCTCGAATTCGGCAGAGCTGTAAAGTCTCCGGACGGTGACGAGGTCGAAGCTCGTTTCCAGCTTGCTTTTGCCGCGATGGATGGTGCGGCTGATTTCTTTACTTTCTCCTGCCAGCGGCTGGTATCTTTCCCTCAGGATATGGCTGAATTGCGTATCCATGCCAATTCGGTTGCCGGTTTGAAGGAAGTCATTTTGGCAAGTGATGATCCGCATGCTTCGGTTGCCTTTTTTGACAATGTGCTGCGAGCGCCGGGTATCGAAGTTGAAGGTGGACTGGTGTTCCAGGCTGAAACGGGAGCCGTGCGCGTTCTCAGGCGCGAGCAAATTGCGCATGACTTCGGTCTTCCTATCGAAGGGGTGGCAGCCGGGTTGGTAGGGGAGGCCGTGATCTTTCGCAGTCTTGATCTGGCCGTGACAGAGATCATCCTTGCTGCTAATGACGTCGCATTCATTCGCCGGGATGGTCGCGTTCTCGTGTCGCCGTCGCCCGGCCAAGGCGTTTTGTTCGGCTTCGAGGAATAGTAGAATGGCAGTCTCCCCCAATTCAGAAGTTTCGGTCGGCGAAGGCGACAAAAAGGTCGTATTCTCCAATGCAGGCCGGCTTTCGCTGATCGCGGGGCCTTGCCAGATGGAAAGCCGTGATCATGCCTTCATGATCGCCGGCACGATGAGCGAGCTCTGCGGCAAGCTCGGCATCGGGCTGGTCTACAAGTCCTCCTTTGACAAGGCCAACCGTACGTCGATCTCCGGCAAGCGCGGCATCGGACTTGAAAATGCGATGGAGATTTTTGCCGACCTGAAGAAGGAATTCGGCTTCCCGGTCCTGAGCGACATCCATACGGAAGAGCAGTGCGGGCTTGTTGCGCCAACCGTCGACATCCTGCAGATCCCGGCCTTTCTGTCGCGTCAGACCGATCTTCTGGTCGCAGCCGCCAAGACCGGCCGGGCGATCAACGTCAAGAAAGGCCAGTTCCTGGCCCCCTGGGACATGAAGAACGTCCAGGCGAAATTTACCGAGAGCGGTAATCCTAACGTGATGCTGTGCGAACGCGGCGCCTCCTTCGGTTACAACACGCTCGTCTCCGACATGCGTTCGTTGCCGATCATGGCTTCGCTCGGATCGCCGGTGATCTTTGACGCCACGCACTCGGTGCAGCAGCCGGGCGGGCAGGGTGGCTCCAGCGGTGGCCAGCGCGAATTCGTTGAAACGCTGGCGCGTGCGGCCGTCGCAGTGGGTATTGCCGGTGTATTCATCGAAACCCATGAAGATCCGGACAACGCCCCGTCGGATGGTCCGAACATGGTGCATCTGAAAGACATGCCTCGGCTTCTGGAAAAGCTGATGGCTTTCGATGCGGTGGCCAAGGCTGCCTGAACTTCAAAAAAGCGCTTGAGCGTTGTCAAAGCGCAGAAAGCGCCAACACTGTAATTGGCGTGTCATTGAACGTGATACATTTTCAATGACTGCATGGACTTAACTCTGAGGAGAGACCCTTGACTGCTATTACCGATATTATCGCTCGCGAGATCCTCGATAGCCGTGGCAACCCGACCGTCGAAGTTGACGTCTATCTGGAAGACGGCTCGATGGGCCGCGCCGCTGTTCCGTCGGGCGCATCGACGGGTGCCCACGAAGCTGTCGAATTGCGCGATGGCGGCAAGCGCTTTGGCGGCAAGGGTGTCGAGAAGGCCGTTGAAGCGGTCAATACGGAAATCTTCGATGCCATCGGCGGTTTCGATGCCGAAAGCCAGATCCATATCGACAAGACGATGATCGCGCTCGACGGCACGCCGAACAAGTCGCGTCTCGGCGCAAACGCCATTCTCGGCGTGTCGCTGGCCGTTGCCAAGGCTGCCGCCGAATCGGCTGGCCTGCCGCTTTACCGTTATGTCGGCGGCGCTGGCGCACATGTTCTGCCGGTTCCGATGATGAACATCATCAATGGCGGCGCACATGCCGACAACCCGATCGATTTCCAGGAATTCATGATCATGCCGGTCGGCGCCGAAACGCTGAAGGATGCCGTGCGGGTTGGTTCGGAAATCTTCCACGTCCTGAAGAAGGAACTGGGCGCACAGGGTCATAACACCAACGTTGGTGACGAAGGCGGCTTTGCGCCGGGTCTGAAGAGTGCGCCGGAAGCCCTTGATTTCATCGTCAAGTCGATCGAAAAGGCCGGCTACAAGCCGGGTGAAGACGTATTCCTCGGCCTCGATTGCGCCTCGACCGAATTCTTCAAGGATGGCAATTACGTTCTCGAAGGTGAAGGCCGCACGCTGGAATCGGCTGCCATGGCTGAATACCTGGCCGAACTTGCTGGCAAGTATCCGATCATCTCGATCGAAGACGGCATGGCCGAAGACGACTGGGAAGGCTGGAAGATCCTGACCGACAAGATCGGCTCCAAGGTTCAGCTGGTCGGCGACGATCTGTTCGTCACCAATTCCGCCCGCCTGCGCGACGGTATCAAGATGGGCGTTGCCAACTCCATCCTGGTCAAGGTCAACCAGATCGGCTCGCTGACGGAAACGCTCGATGCCGTCGAGACTGCCCACAAGGCTGCATACACCGCCGTCATGTCGCACCGCTCGGGTGAAACGGAAGATTCGACGATTGCCGATCTCGCCGTTGCCACCAATTGCGGTCAGATCAAGACCGGTTCGCTTTCGCGTTCGGACCGTCTGGCCAAGTACAATCAGCTGATCCGTATCGAGGAAATGCTCGGCCCGCAGGCCGTTTATGCAGGCCGCTCGATCCTGAAGGGCTAAGGAATGGTCGGCCGGAAGGCCGCTCTCCTGAAGGCAGAATGACATTCGAAAAGCCCGCGTCCTCGACGCGGGCTGTTTCATATCTGCGCTGCAGCGCGGCAAACGAAACGAATGCTTAAGCAAGTTCTGCGATTTTCAGATCCTATCCTGGGACGATGAATCGCTCCCGCCGCGTAAGCTCAAGGTTTAAGAACAGGCATGTGGACAAGACATCACAAACAAAGAAAGTTTGGCCGTTTCATCCTGCCTGCAATCACCGTCGCGTTTCTTTCCTATTTCGGCTATCATTCTATCCACGGTGATCTTGGTCTTATCGCGACCGAGGAGTTCGAGAAGCAGCGCATCGCGCGTAGCAGCGAGCTTGCGGCGCTCACCTCCAAGCGCGAAGCATTGGAGCGTCAGGTCCATCTGATGAGTGATGGCTCACTCGATAAAGACATGCTTGATGAAATTGCGCGTTATCAATTAAATGTATCCCGCTCGGACGAAATAGTCATATTTAACAATTATTTCTGAGTTAACCTAATTTCGGTTAACTTGATTTTCGTGATTTATTTCAGTGGCTTATGCGGAATGAGAGCCATGCAAATATGTCATTGCTGGGGCGCGCTTTCTTCCCTATGTTAGCTGCAGAAACCGGAGTGGGTTGCGGCGTGCATGTGCTCGTCTCGATGCCGCTCTTTCAATGCAGCACATAGGGAGGGATCGATGGCGCAAACCAAATCCGCGTCTGCATCCGGCCGCAAGCCAGCGGCAAAATCTGCCAGCAAAACAGCCTCGAAGGAATTTACCGGCAAGAATACGCCGGAATTCGGCAAGGACGACGATCTGCACGCGTATCGAGAGATGCTGCTGATCCGTCGCTTCGAAGAGAAGGCCGGCCAGCTCTATGGCATGGGCTTCATCGGCGGTTTCTGCCATCTCTATATCGGCCAGGAAGCTGTCGTCGTCGGCATGCAGATGGCGCAGCAGGAAGGCGATCAGGTCATCACCGCCTATCGCGACCACGGCCACATGCTTGCTTGCGGCATGAGCCCGCGTGGCGTCATGGCCGAGCTTACCGGTCGTCGCGGTGGCTTGTCCAAGGGCAAGGGCGGCTCGATGCACATGTTCTCCAAGGAGAAGCATTTCTACGGCGGTCACGGTATCGTCGGTGCGCAGGTGTCGCTCGGCACCGGTCTCGCCTTCGCCAATGCCTATCGCAACAATGACAGCGTATCTGTTGCCTATTTCGGCGATGGCGCTGCCAACCAGGGTCAGGTCTACGAGAGCTTCAATATGGCTGCTCTGTGGAAACTGCCGATCATCTACATCGTCGAGAACAACCGTTATGCCATGGGCACCTCGACCGCGCGCGCAACCGCACAGTCGAACTATTCGATGCGCGGCGTCGGCTTCGGCATTCCGGGTATCCAGGTGGATGGCATGGATGTGCGCGCCGTCAAGGCTGCGGCTGACGAGGCGCTCGCCCATTGCCGCTCCGGCAAGGGTCCGATCATTCTCGAAATGCTGACCTACCGTTACCGCGGTCACTCCATGTCCGACCCGGCAAAGTACCGCTCCAAGGAAGAAGTGCAGAAGATGCGCTCGGAGCAGGATCCGATCGAACAGGTTCGCAACCGTCTGCTCGAAAAGGGCTGGGCGTCCGAGGACGAACTGAAGGCGATCGACAAGGATATCCGCGACATCGTTACGGATAGCGCCGACTTCGCTCAGAACGATCCGGAGCCGGATGCATCCGAGCTCTACACCGATATCCTGCTCTAAGCGCGGGGAGGAAAGAACCTATGCCTATCGATATCCTGATGCCTGCACTTTCTCCGACGATGGAGGAAGGCACGCTTTCCAAATGGGTCAAGAAGGAAGGCGACACCGTCAAGTCCGGCGATGTCATTGCTGAAATCGAGACCGACAAGGCGACCATGGAAGTGGAAGCCGTCGATGAAGGCGTGATCGGCAAGCTGCTGGTCGAAGCCGGCACCGAAAACGTCAAGGTCAACACCAAGATCGCGATCCTGCTTGCCGAAGGCGAAAGCGCCGATGCGATCGGTTCTTCCGCTCCGGCAGCCGAAGCTCCGAAGGCCGAGGCACCTGCCGCTGAAGAAGCAAAGCCCGCATCCGCTTCGGTCCCGGCTCAGCCGAAGGTCGAAGTCGCTGCTGATCCGGATATCCCTGCCGGCACCGAAATGGTTTCGACGACCGTTCGCGAAGCTCTGCGCGACGCAATGGCTGAAGAAATGCGCCGCGATGGCGACGTATTCGTCATGGGTGAAGAAGTCGCCGAATATCAGGGCGCCTACAAGATCACGCAAGGGTTGCTGCAGGAATTCGGTGCCAAGCGCGTTGTCGATACTCCGATCACCGAACACGGTTTTGCCGGTATCGGCGTCGGTGCAGCCATGTCCGGCCTGAAGCCGATCGTCGAGTTCATGACGTTCAACTTCGCCATGCAGGCGATTGACCAGATCATCAACTCTGCTGCCAAGACGCTCTACATGTCGGGTGGTCAGATGGGTGCTCCGATCGTGTTCCGCGGTCCGAACGGCGCTGCTGCCCGCGTTGGCGCACAGCACAGCCAGGACTTCTCCTCGTGGTACAGCCAGATCCCCGGCCTCAAGGTCGTCATGCCTTACACGGCTGCCGACGCAAAGGGTCTCTTGAAGGCTGCTATCCGCGATCCGAACCCGGTCGTCTTCCTCGAAAACGAAATCCTCTACGGTCAGCATTTCGATGTGCCGAAGCTGGATGATTTCGTTCTGCCGATCGGCAAGGCGCGCATCCACCGCAAGGGCAAGGACGCAACGATCGTTTCCTTCGGTATCGGCATGACCTACGCCGTTAAGGCGGTTGCCAAACTCGAGAAGGAAGGCATCGATGTCGAACTGATCGACCTTCGCACGATCCGTCCGATGGACCTGCCGACCGTCATCGAATCCGTCAAGAAGACCGGTCGCCTCGTCACTGTCGAGGAAGGTTACCCGCAGAACTCGGTCGGCACCGAAATCGCCACCCGCGTCATGCAGCAGGCCTTCGACTATCTCGATGCCCCGGTTCTGACGATCGCCGGCAAGGACGTTCCGATGCCTTACGCCGCCAACCTCGAAAAGCTGGCTCTGCCGACTGTCGGCGAAGTCGTTCAGGCGGTCAAAACCGTCTGCTACAAGTAAGGGAAGGGTGATAGGATGCCTATCAACATCACCATGCCTGCCCTTTCTCCGACCATGGAAGAGGGCAACCTCGCTAAGTGGCTGGTCAAGGAAGGCGACAAGATCAAGTCCGGTGACGTGATCGCCGAGATCGAAACCGACAAAGCGACGATGGAAGTCGAAGCTGTCGACGAGGGCACGATCGCCAAGATCGTTGTTCCGGCCGGCACTGAATCGGTCAAGGTCAATGCACTGATCGCCATCATTGCCGAAGAAGGCGAAGACGTTGCGGCCGCTGCTGCCGGTGCGGGTTCCGCCTCGAAGGCGGAGGCTGCTCCGGCCGAAAAGACCGCTGAAGCTTCGAAGGCCGCCGTTCCGGTCACCGACGCTGCGCCGGCACCGTCGACGCCTGCTCCGGTTGCCGATGGCAAGCGCGTCTTCTCGTCGCCGCTCGCCCGTCGTCTCGCCAAGGAAGCTGGTCTCGATCTTTCTGCCGTCACCGGCACCGGCCCGCATGGCCGTGTGGTCAAGGCAGACGTCGAAAAGGCTGCCGCCGGCGGTGCAAAATCTGCTCCGGCTGCTGCACAATCCGCTGCCGCCCCGGCACCGGCTGCCGCAAAGGGTCCGTCGGACGAAAGCACGCTCAAGCTGTTTGCGGAAGGCTCCTACGAGCTTCTGCCGCATGACGGCATGCGCAAGACGATCGCCGCACGCCTGACCGAGTCCACCCAGACGGTTCCGTCCTACACGGTATCGATGGATTGCGAACTCGACGCGCTCCTGGCTCTGCGTGCCGAGATCAACAAGTCGGCTCCGGTGAACAAGACCGAGAAGGGCGAGGTTCCGGCCTTCAAGCTCTCCGTCAACGACTTCATCATCAAGGCGATGGCGCTGGCGCTGCGCGACGTTCCGATGGCAAACGCCTCCTGGACTTCGACCGCACGCGTGCTGCACAAGCATTCCGACGTCGGTGTCGCCGTTTCTATCCCGGACGGTCTGATCACGCCGATCGTTCGCAAGGCCGAAACCAAGGCCCTGTCGGTCATCTCCAACGAGGTGAAGGACATGGCCAAGCGCGCCCGCGACAAGAAGTTGAAGCCTGAAGAATACCAGGGTGGCACGACCTCGGTGTCCAACCTCGGCATGTTCGGCGTCTCTTCGTTCACTTCGATCGTCAATCTGCCGCAGGCCTCGATCGTGTCGATCGGTGCCGGCGTCGAGAAGCCGGTCGTCCGTAACGGCAAGATTGAAGTCGGTACGGTGATGTCGGCGACCTTCGCCTTCGACCACCGCGTCATCGATGGTGCGCTCGGTGCGGAACTCGCGTCCGCCTTCAAGCGCTACATCGAAAATCCGATGTCGATGCTGGTTTAACGGCAAAAGGACGGCGGGATGAGGACCGTTCTCTGCTTCGGCGACAGTCTCACCTGGGGGTATGACCCCGAAGGGCCGGGACGGCATGCTTTCGAGGATCGCTGGCCAAGCGTCCTCGGTGCAGCCCTCGGGCCCGGTGTGACCGTGATTGCCGAAGGGTTGAACGGCCGCACGACCGGCTATGACGATCACCTGGCCGATTGTGATCGCAACGGTGTGAAGAACCTTCCAACGGCGCTTCACACCCATATGCCGCTTGATCTCGTCGTCATAATGCTCGGTACCAACGATATGAAGCCGGCGATTGCCGGGACCGCTTATGCGGCCCGCGCCGGCTTGCAGAGGCTCGTAGGGCTGATCCGCCACCACGAGTATTCGTTCGATTATGATGCGCCGGAAATCCTGATCGTTTCGCCGCCGCCACTCTGTGAAACGGCCGATCCAGTGTTTTCGGCGATCTTCCGTAATGGCGTCGAGGAATCGGCGATGCTTGCATCGCTTTACCGTGATCTTGCCGATGATCTTGGCTGCGGTTTCTTCGATGCAGGTTCGGTTGCCCGTACCAGCCCGGTCGACGGTGTACACTTGACGCCTGAGGGAACTCGGGCAATTGGTCGCGGTCTGGAGCCGATCGTTCGAATGATGCTTGGCCTTTGATCTGGATCAACGGAGGTAATTTTAGGCGGACCTAGCGTGGACACTTCCTCACTAATAAAGGGATTTGTTCCATGTCTGGCACGCTGCATGAACTGGCCGCAGAATTTCCGGATTTCAGGGCGCTTGTGCGCCATCTCCAGGAAACGGATGGGCATTTTGCCCGACTGTGCCGGAGTTATGAAGACCTGAGCCGGAGGGTCCAACTGGCCGAGAGACGCAACGAGCCCGCAGGCGATGCAATGCTCATCGACATGTGCAAGCAGCGCAGGCAGCTCAAGGAAGAAATCTACGGGATGCTGGTTCAGCCTGAACCGGAAGCAGAAGCGATCAAGCTGGCGGTCTGACCGTCAGGCGCTTCCATCCCGTGAAGACCCAAGGTGTTTCGCCGGGGTCTCGACAGAAGAGGATTGGAAGCGCTCATGTCCAACGCTTATGACGTTATTGTAATCGGCTCCGGCCCTGGTGGTTATATCGCTGCGATCAGGGCCTCGCAGCTCGGCATGAAGGTCGCGGTCGTCGAACGCGAACACCTTGCCGGCATTTGCTCCAACTGGGGCTGCATCCCGACCAAGGCTCTGCTTCGCACCGCCGACGTGTTGCACACCGCCACCCATGCCAAGGATTACGGCCTGACGCTTGAAGGCTCTATCAAGCCGGACGTCAAGGCGATCGTTGCCCGTTCGCGCGGCATTGCCGCCCGCATGAACAACGGCGTCGGCTTCCTGTTCAAGAAGAACAAGGTCGATATCATCTGGGGTGAAGCCGAGCTCACCAAGCCTGGCGAGATCGTCGTTGGCAAGTCGACCAAGCCGGTCGTTCAGCCGCAGGGTCCGGTGCCGAAGAACACGCTGGGTGAGGGCACCTATACCGCCAAGCACATCATCGTTGCCACCGGCGCCCGTCCGCGCGCGCTGCCGGGTATCGAGCCTGATGGCAAGCTGATCTGGACCTATTTCGAAGCGATGAAGCCGGAAGAACTGCCGAAATCGCTGCTGGTCATGGGCTCGGGCGCGATCGGCATCGAATTCGCCTCCTTCTACCGCACGATGGGCGTAGACGTGACCGTCGTCGAAATCATGAGCCAGGTCATGCCGGTCGAAGACGCGGAAATCTCCGCCTTTGCCAAGAAGCAGTTCGAAAAGCAGGGCATCAAGATCCATCTGGAAGCCAAGGTCGCCAAGGTGGAGAAGGGTGCAAACTCGATCACTGCCACGATCGAAAAGAAGGACGGAACGTCTGAAAAGATCACGGCTGACCGGATGATCTCGGCTGTCGGCGTTCAGGCCAATATCGAAAACATCGGCCTCGAGGCCGCCGGCGTGAAGACCGACCGCGGCTTCATCGTCATCGATGGTTACGGCAAGACCAACGTTCCCGGCATCTACGCAATCGGTGACGTTGCCGGTGGCCCGCTTCTCGCTCACAAGGCCGAGCATGAAGCCGTTGTCTGCGTCGAGAAGATCGCTGGGCTGCCGAACGTCCATGCTACCGACAAGGGCAAGATCCCGGGCTGCACCTATTGCAACCCGCAGGTCGCCTCGGTTGGCCTGACGGAAGCCAAGGCCAAGGAACAGGGCCGCGACATCCGCGTCGGCCGCTTCTCCTTTGCCGCAAACGGCAAGGCCGTGGCGCTCGGCGAAGACCAGGGCATGGTCAAGACGATCTTCGACAAGAAGACCGGCGAACTGCTGGGTGCCCACATGGTCGGTGCGGAAGTTACCGAACTGATCCAGGGCTTTGTCGTCGCGATGAACCTTGAGACGACCGAAGAAGATCTGATGCACACCATCTTCCCGCATCCGACCATTTCGGAATCGATGAAGGAAAGTGTGCTGGATGCTTATGGGCGCGTTCTTAACGCCTGATACGGCTCCCCTATACGAACAAGAGGCGCTTCCCATTCATGATGGGGAGCGCCGAACGACTATCTGGGTCTTGGAGGAGGAATGATGGAAAGCGTTGGCTGGATCGGAGCGATCATCATCGGCGGACTGGCGGGCTGGCTTGCCGGCAAGCTGATGGACATGCGCTTCGGCATCTTCATGAACATCATCCTTGGTATCGTCGGTTCCGTGGTCGCGATCGCCGTGCTGGGAACGTTCGACGTCCCGGTAAAGGATAGCCGTCTCGGCTATTTCGTCACGGCTTTCCTTGGCGCGAGCCTTTTGCTATTCGTCGCCAAAATCGTCAGGCGCTAAAGTAGCGATCTGGCAGGTTATGCCGCGCAAACATTTGCCGCGGTTCATGCATAGAGAATCTCCGAACGACAACATGCTCCGACATCAATGCGGAGTTGAAGGCAGGATTTCATGGTCACCATTCTCGACAGGACCAATCTCTCCGAAGAGAAGCGCGTCCGCCATCCGGAAAAGGCGCATCGGCCCGATACCGAAGTGATGCGCAAGCCGGACTGGATCCGCGTCAAGGCGCCGGTATCGAAAGGCTACCAAGAAACTCGTGCGATCGTCCGTGAGAACAAGCTGGTGACAGTCTGCGAAGAGGCGGGCTGTCCCAACATAGGTGAGTGCTGGGACAAGAAGCACGCCACCTTCATGATCATGGGCGAAATCTGTACCCGCGCCTGCGCGTTCTGCAATGTCGCGACAGGCAAGCCGAACCCGCTCGACATGTCCGAACCGGAAAGCGTGGCACGCGCCGTCAAGGAAATGGGGCTGCAACACGTCGTCATTACCTCCGTCGACCGTGACGATCTGGACGATGGTGGTGCGGAACATTTCGAAAAGGTGATCTGGGCAATCCGTGCCGCATCACCGCTGACAACGATCGAAATCCTGACGCCGGACTTTTTGAAGAAGCCCGGTGCGCTGGAGCGCGTCGTCGCCGCCAAGCCGGACGTCTTCAACCATAATATGGAAACCGTTCCCGGCAATTATCTCACGGTTCGCCCAGGCGCCCGGTATTTCCACTCGATCCGGCTGTTGCAACGGGTGAAGGAACTCGACCCGACGATGTTCACCAAGTCCGGCATCATGGTTGGCCTCGGTGAAGAGCGTAATGAAGTTCTGCAGCTGATGGATGATCTGAGAACCGCGGATGTCGACTTCCTGACAATCGGCCAGTATCTGCAGCCGACGCGCAAGCATCACAAGGTCGAGAAATTCGTTACACCGGAAGAGTTCAAGTCTTACGAGACAGTGGCTTATACGAAGGGCTTCCTGATGGTCGCTTCGAGCCCGCTCACGCGTTCGTCGCATCATGCTGGTGACGACTTTGCCCGGTTGCGAGCTGCGCGTGAAAAGAAGCTACTGGCTGCCGCCGAATAAGGCGGCAACCTCTCTCACTGGTTATTCAGCGGCCTCGATCTTGGGGCGCTTGTCCTGGCCGTGCCTGCGTTCACGCAGTGTGCCCTTCTGTCCGCGTGCTTCACCTTTTGCCATTTCGATGAAATAGGCGAGCATCGGCATGCCGTTCATATCCGCAAGCTGCTTAGCGGATTCGAGCAGCTTTATCATCTGTGCGAAATCGTCCATGGGTATGCGTCTTTCGGATCGATAGATTTTAGAATGTTGCAATGCACCAATATAGGCGGGATTGCGACGAGGGAATATTACAACTCCCCTCAAGCTACATTAATTTTCTTTAACTTGAAAATCGTCAAACCGAAGATGTGCGTTGCAGCGGACACATAACAGGTGGGAAATCAGTTGCATATTGTCAATCCGGAGGACGCGGCACGAGTGCTTCATGCTTGCGAGCGCGTGCTTGTGATCGGCTGTTCGGGAGGCGGTAAGTCGACGCTTTCGCGGAAGCTGAGCGATAGATTGCGGCTGCCCTATATCTCGATGGACCGAGATTTTTACTGGCTGCCGGGCTGGGTGAAGCGGGATCGTGAGACGACGCGGGCCTTGATTTCGGAAGCGGTGTCCCGAGATCGCTGGATCATGGATGGCACGGGTTCATCCAGTTTCGAACTGAGAATGCCGCGCGCAAATGCGATCATCTGGGTGCGGATGCCGCGCTGGCTTTGCCTATGGGGTGTAATTTCCCGCAGCCTTCGCCATCTGGGGCAAACGCGGCCGGACATGGCGCCGGGATGTCCGGAGAGACTGTTCGATCGCGAATTCCTATCCTTCATCTGGAATTTCGAGCGGCAGACGTCACCGAGGATCGTGGACGGGGTTCGGCGTTTCAGTCCTGACTGTCCCGTATTGATCCTGACCTCCCGCGGTCAGATGCGGCAGCTTCTCTCCCTTGTCGGGGCTTGATCTTCCAAAGACCTCAGCTTAACTCCACGTCATGCCAAAGTTCGACATTCGCCGCCCGGTCAAGCACAGCCCCGAAAAGATGTACGCCCTCGTTGCGGATATCGAACGCTATCCGGAATTCCTGCCGCTATGCGAGGCGCTCAGCATTCGCAGTTCCAAGGAGCGGGACGGCAAGACCCTGCTCCTGGCCGACATGACGGTGGGCTACAAGGCGATCAAGGAAACCTTCACCACCCAGGTGCTCCTCAATCCGGCCGAACAGGCGATCGACGTCAAGTATATCGAGGGGCCGTTCAAGTATCTCGACAACCGCTGGCGTTTCGAGCCGCCGACCGATGGCGGTGACGGTTGTGTCGTGCATTTCTACATAGACTACGAGTTCAAAAGCATGATTCTCGGCGCGCTGATGGGCTCGATGTTCGATCGTGCTTTTCGCATGTTTACCGATGCTTTCGAGAGCCGCGCAGACAAGATTTATGCCGCGGCCTGAGAGCCGCTCAAACGCCTGCCACTTCGATCAGCATCTCAAAGGCCGTGCGCAGGGTTGCAAGGCGCACTTCGTTGCGGCCTATATCGCCGTAGCGCATTTCCCGATGCAGGATCGTACCAGCGCGGCTGCGCGCCGCGATGTGTACGAGGCCGACAGGCTTTTCCGCCGATCCGCCACCGGGTCCGGCGATTCCTGTCACGGCGACCGCAATATCGGCGCGTGAGCGGAAGAGGGCTCCCTGAACCATCTGAAGCGCGGTCTGCTCCGATACGGCGCCATAAGCCTTCAACGTCGCGGCATTGACACCCAGCAGATCCATCTTGGCTTCGTTGGTATAGGTGACGAAGCCGCGGTCGACCACGGCGGAGGAGCCGCTGATATCCGTCAACGCGCCGACAATGAGGCCGCCTGTGCAGGATTCGGCTGTGGAGATCATCAATCCGCGTTCGGAAAATGCCCAGACGATCCGGCGTGCATCATCCTCTATGTCTATCGGAAAAAGGCTCATGCCTGCGATCCGCGATAAACGACGGTCGCGGTTGCGATGGCGGCTATTCCTTCGCGGCGGCCGACAAAGCCGATCGTCTCGTTGGTCGTTGCCTTTACCGAGCAACGGTCGAGCGAAATACCGAGAATTGCCGCCATGTTCTCGCGCATCTTGTCGCGGTGAGGGCCGACTTTCGGTGCCTCGGCAATCAACGATACGTCGGCATTCATGATTGTGCCGCCTTTTTCGCGCACGATTTTTGCCGCGTGGTCGAGGAAGATCTTTGAAGGTGCTCCTTTCCACTGCATGTCGGAGGGCGGGAAATGGTCGCCGATATCGCCGGCGCCGCATGTGGCGAGCAGCGCGTCGGTCAGGGCGTGCAGCGCGACGTCCGCATCCGAATGGCCGGACAGTTTCTGGTCATGGGGAATGAAGACGCCGCAAAGCGTCACGCCATCACCCGGTACGAGCTGGTGCACGTCATAGCCGTTGCCTGTTCGGACGTCAGGGAGGAGGGCGTTTGCTGTAAGCCTTTCATCGGCCATGGTCATGTCCCGTTTCACGGTAAGCTTGATATTGTCGACGGAGCCTTCGACGATTGAAACCGACAGTCCGGACCATTCGGCGATTGCTGCGTCATCGGTAAAATCGTCGCGGCGAAGCGCCGCAGCCTTTTCATGCGCAGAGCGGATTTCCGACAGCAGGAAACTTTGAGGCGTCTGGGCGGCATAAAGTCCTGAGCGCGGAACCGTTTCGTGCACGAGGCCATCACTGCCGCTGCGTTTCAATGTGTCGGTGACGGCGACGGCCGGCAGGACGGCATCGACGCCGTTGTCGAATGCTTCAGCAATTCGATCGAGCATTGCGTGATCGACGAAGGGGCGTGCTGCATCATGGATCATTACATGGGTTGCTTCGGTGGCGGAAAGAGCTTTGAGGCCCTCATAAACAGAGCGTTGCCGCGTGTTTCCGCCGAAGGCGAGAGTGATGTCTGACGCCGCAAGCCCGACTGTCGCCGCCGCATACAGTTCCTCGTCATCCGGATGGATGACGACGACGATCGGTCCGCGTCTTTGCCAGCTCAGAAAGGTGTCGAGCGTATGGGCGATAACCGGCCGGCCGCCGATCGGACGATATTGCTTCGGCCCCTCGTCCGGTGAGCCAACTCTTTCCCCTCGTCCTGCCGCGACGATGACGATGCCGATTGTCATGGAGTTGCTGTTCCCGTCCTGTAGTGGATTTCTTCAATATCGATTTGGATTGACAGGGCGAGAACTATAGCCTCAAAAGCCGTATTTCCAGCACGTCGCTTAAAAATAACGCAGTTCCGGAATTGCTCTTGGCAAACGCTCAAGAGCTGAATAAAAATAGTGCATAATGCGGACTTGCCTGAAAGATCATCAATTGCATTGCAGCGACCTCGCCAGACCATTTCAGATCGGATCGGTCACTGTCCGCAATCGGGCGGTGCTTGCGCCGATGTCGGGAGTAACCGACCTTGCTTTCCGTAAGCTTGCATGGCGCTTCGGGGCGGGCCTTGTCGTTACCGAAATGGTGGCGAGCCGCGAGCTTGCGATGAACAAGGGTGAATCCTGGGCGCGACTGAAGAATGCCGGCATGACGCCGCATATGGTGCAACTGGCAGGTCGCGAAGCCTATTGGATGGCTGAGGCTGCGAAGATTTCCGCCGACAATGGCGCCGACATCATCGATATCAATATGGGGTGTCCCGCCAAGAAGGTAACCGGCGGTTATTCCGGATCGGCCCTGATGCGGGATCCGGACCATGCGTTGTCGATGATCGAGGCAACGGTGAAGGCCGTTTCCGTCCCGGTCACGGTGAAGATGCGGCTGGGCTGGGATCATGACAGTCTCAACGCTCCACTGATTGCGCGCCGCGCGCAGGAGGCGGGTGTTCAGCTTGTCACCGTGCATGGACGCACCCGTATGCAGTTCTACGAAGGCAAGGCGGATTGGGACGCTATTTACGCCGTGCGCGACGTGCTCTCCATTCCGCTGATTGCCAATGGTGACGTGCAGACGCCTGAGGATGCGACGGAAATCCTGCGCCGGTCGGGTGCGGATGCAGTCATGGTCGGTCGCGGCGCGCAGGGGCGCCCCTGGCATGTCGGCTGGCTCGCAGGCCATGCGGCACCGGCGGCAAACGAAATCTGCGCCATCGTCATAGAACACTATGAGGCGATGCTCGAGTTTTACGGCGTCGAGGCCGGGCTCAGGCACGCCCGCAAACAACTCGGCTGGTATATCGAACGTCAGGATTGCGACATTTCGGCAGAGGACAAGGCTGCCATCATGATGTCTCGTGATCCGGCTGATGTTATCCGCCGCCTTACATCCGTTTTCGAAAACGGCGCATCAATACCGGCCCGCAAGGAGGCTGCATGACAAAGTCCGCCGTTCAGGATGCTGCCCATGGGCAGGCGCTGGCCATGGCCGTCCTCAATTCCGTGCAGAACCCGGTCATTCTGGTCGATCAGGCGGGGAAGATCGCGTTTGCCAACTGGGAGGCGGAAGCCTTTTTCGGGGCAAGCGCAGCGCATCTGGCCAAATACAAGATTTCGAGCTTCATTCCGTTCGGCAGCCCGCTTCTGGCGCTGATCGATCAGGTGCGGGAGCGCAAAGCGCCGGTCAACGAGTATCGCGTCGACCTGTCCTCGCCAAAACTCGGTCAGGAAAAGCTGGTCGATTTGTATGTCGCACCGGTGGTGAGCGAACCCGGTTCTGTCGTCGTGGTGTTCCAGGAACGCTCGATGGCGGACAAGATTGATCGCCAGCTGACCCATCGCGCGGCAGCCCGCTCGGTCACGGGACTTGCCTCGATGCTGGCGCACGAGATCAAGAACCCGCTGTCAGGCATTCGCGGTGCGGCGCAGTTGCTCGAATCGGTCGTGCCGGATGACGACCGCCCGCTGACGCGGCTGATCTGCGACGAGACCGACCGGATCGTATCTCTGGTCGATCGTATGGAAGTGTTCTCCGACGAGCGCCCGGTCGATCGTGTGCCGCTCAACATTCACTCCGTGCTCGATCATGTTAAGGCTGTCGCCAAGGCCGGCTTTGCCCGCGAAATCAAGATTTCGGAGATGTACGATCCGTCGCTGCCGCCGGTCTATGCCAACCGCGATCAACTGGTTCAGGTGTTTCTCAACCTGATCAAGAATGCGGCCGAAGCTGTGGATGGCCAGGCTGACGCAGAAATCATGCTGACGACGGCCTATCGCCCCGGTATCCGTCTCTCTGTCGCCGGCACGCGTGAGAAGATTTCTCTGCCGCTGGAATTTTGCGTTATCGACAATGGTCCCGGCGTACCGGCGGACCTTGTTCCCAACCTTTTCGACCCGTTCATCACCACAAAGACCAACGGTTCCGGCCTCGGGCTGGCGCTGGTCGCCAAGATCATCGGCGGCCATGGCGGCATAGTCGAATGCGACAGCCAGGCGCGCCGGACCATATTCCGTGTTCTGATGCCCATGCACAAGGAAGAAGCCGGTGACGGCCGCGCCTTGAACTCCACAGGAAGCGAAAAATGACTGCCACGATCCTTGTCGCCGACGACGACGCGGCCATACGTACCGTCCTGAACCAGGCCCTGACCCGGGCCGGTTACGAGGTACGCATCACGTCGAATGCCGCCACGCTGTGGCGATGGGTTTCGGCCGGAGAGGGTGACCTCGTCGTGACCGACGTCGTCATGCCGGACGAAAACGCCTTCGACCTTCTGCCGCGGATCAAGAAGGCTCGCCCCGATCTGCCGGTGCTCGTCATGAGCGCGCAGAATACGTTCATGACGGCGATCCGGGCATCGGAAAAGGGTGCCTATGATTATCTTCCGAAGCCCTTCGACCTCACGGAACTGATTGCCATCATCGGCCGGGCGCTGGCCGAGCCGAAGCGCAAGCCTGCCCGTCTCGATGACGACATGCAGGACGGCATGCCCCTGGTTGGTCGCTCTGCCGCGATGCAGGAAATCTACCGCGTTCTCGCCCGTCTGATGCAGACGGACCTGACGCTGATGATCACCGGTGAATCGGGTACCGGCAAGGAACTCGTTGCGCGCGCGCTGCACGATTACGGCAAGCGCCGTAACGGTCCGTTCGTGGCGATCAACATGGCCGCCATTCCGCGCGACCTGATCGAATCGGAATTGTTCGGTCACGAGAAGGGCGCCTTTACCGGTGCGCAAAACCGCTCGACCGGTCGTTTCGAACAGGCCGAGGGTGGCACGCTGTTCCTCGACGAAATCGGCGACATGCCGATGGATGCCCAGACGCGTCTCTTACGCGTGCTGCAGCAGGGCGAATATACGACTGTCGGCGGGCGCACGCCGATCCGCACCGACGTGCGCATCGTTGCTGCCACCAATAAGGATCTGAAGCACCTGATCAATCAGGGCCTGTTCCGCGAAGACCTCTATTATCGCCTCAATGTCGTGCCGCTGCGCCTGCCGCCGTTGCGCGACCGCGCGGAAGATATTCCCGATCTCGTCCGACACTTCATGCAGATGGCGGAAAAGGAAGGGCTTGACGGCAAGCGTTTCGACAGCGAGGCGCTGGACGTGATGAAGTCCTATGCCTGGCCGGGCAACGTGCGCGAACTGGAAAACCTGGTGCGCCGCCTGATGGCGCTTTATCCGCAAGAGGTGATCACGAGGGAGATCATCGATACGGAATTGCGGTCGGACGTGCCCGACAGCCCCATCGACAAGGTAAGTCCACGCGGCGGTTCACTGACCATCGCTCAGGCAGTGGAAGAAAACATGCGGACCTATTTTGCAGGGTTCGGCGACAACCTGCCGCCGCCTGGCCTTTACGATCGTGTCCTGACCGAAATGGAATATCCGCTGATCCTTGCTGCGCTGACTGCAACCCGTGGCAACCAGATCAAGGCGGCTGACCTGCTCGGTCTCAACCGTAACACGCTTCGCAAGAAGATCCGCGAACTCGGCGTGTCGGTCTATCGCAGTTCGCGTTCAGCATGATCCTTTGCGGACGTCGGATTACTGTCCGGCGTCCGATCCATTAACGCTCTGCGTTGTTACAGGAGTCTGCTGCGGATTTTTTCAACCGCATCGTCGGAGTCCGCACCATATGGGATAAGGCCTTTCAGGCGGCCATCGGCGCCGATGAGGAAAAGGTCCATTGTATGGCTCATGGAATAGCCGCCGCTCTTGTTCGGCACCTTTTCCGCAAATGCCTTCCAGCCGGCTATTACCCGCTTCATTTCTTCAGGCGTACCGGTCACGCCGGTGATCCGGTCTGAAAACGCGGTGACATATCCGTTCATGATCTCGGGCGTATCCCGTTCCGGATCGACCGTGAACAGGTAGCTCTTGATCGGAGCACCTTCTTCTCCGAGCTGGTTCAGATATCCCGCAACCTCGAAAAGCGTTGTCGGGCAAACCTCGGGGCAATGCGTATAGCCGAAATAGACCAGTGACGGATTGCCCTTGAAGATCGACTGGTCGACCGTTTCACCCTTGTCGTTGACCAGGGAGAAGGCGGTGCCGAACTTGCTGTTACGCGGCTCGTCCTTGAAGGTGAAGAACAGGATGCCGATCAGCACACAGAAGAAGGCCGCGCAGATCGTCGTGGCGATCAGCATGAACGGATTTTTCATCGTCATTTCCCGTGTTCAGCATGTGCATCACTGCCCTTGTCGCCGGCTACCGGGCCAACGGCAAATTCGACATCAACGGCCCCTGCTTTCTCAAACACCAGCGTCGCCTTGATCATCTCACCTTCCTTGAAGGGCTGCGGCACGTTAATGAACATCAGGTGGTAACTGCCGGGCTTGAGTTCGACCGTCGTGTTGGCCGGAATCGCGATGCCGGCTTCAAGCTCGCGCATCTGCATCACGGCGCCGTTCATCTTCATCTCGTGCAGCTCAACACTGCCGGCGCGATCGGATGTGACGCTGACGAGGCGGTCTGCCGGTCCGTTATTTGTAATCTTGAAATAGCCGCCGCCAACCTTTGCCATGGGCAACATTGCCCGGGAATAGGGGTGACCGATTTCGATCTGGCCGAGCTTGAAGCCGTGCGCCTGGGCAGAGCCGAATGCGAGCATGGTGCCGAGCACGGCATAGGTGGCGATGTTCCTGATGAACATGAGTGTCTCCGAGGGAGTGTTTCTGTTGGCTTTTGCCTGCCGGAGGAGAAAGCGCGCTCCGGTGACGGCCAACTAATGATGAAGGGCAAAGCGGTTAAAACTGCTTTGAAATGATAGATTGATGTTCCTGCCGTATCGGCGGACGATCAGACGAGCGAGGGAGGTGCTCTGGCGTCAGGCAATAGACCCCGACGCGTTGGTTCCGGTGTCGGGAGGACTGCGAAAACGATATTCGCCGGCGCCTGTGCCAAAGATACTTGCAAGGCAAGGCCGGCAGACAGGATCGCGGATGTGACAGAATGCGTCAGTCGGCACAGGCTTGCGCAGGGGCAGTCTGCACTTCGTTTCAGCGGTTTATCTGAACCGGCAGGCTGTGCGTCAAAAACGCCATTGGAGCCGCAAAGGACGTGAAGCTGATCTTGTGCGACGATCGCTGTCGACGCCCTTGCCATATTTCCGGTGAATCCCTGAAACACCAACAGGTAGCCAAGGGCTACGGCCAGTGCTGTAGCCAGAATCCTGTCCGATAGGATTTGCCGGATCGCCTTCATGATATCTCCATGCCACAGGCCGAAGATAAAGTCACCGGTGCGATTAAATTGTGCGGGTCCCGCTTCGCCTCTAACAGCAAGAAGCGTCGTTTTCCCAAGTGTACTGAACACCACGTTTGCGGTTGGCTATTTCCGTGGACATCCACTCATTGTGATGTGCCAAAATCACTGACTGCTTGACAGTTGGAGATGATCGTTGCATTTTCGCCACAATGCGTTGCTTAGAGGTCACGCAGGTGGCCTAGTGAGACCGGCGGCATTTTTCGGTCAAACACCCGGACATCCAAATTCGGTGATTTTGAAGCGTCTTTCCATATTTGGTCAGGCGACAATGTGGTTGGTCCCAGAGCGGGAGGGATATGATGGTGGACGGCGGGACGGCACCCCTTGCCGACGCTCAATCAGCGACCTTCATTCAGGATCGTCGCGCCTCCTTTGCCTTGCCGGGTATTCTTCTGGCTGGTGGTGCGCTGGTCTGCGCCATTCTAACCCTGCTTGTTCTCCTCGGACTGACGCCGATTGCGCCGACCGGAAACGTGGTGATTGCGTCGGCCGTCATCAATTCGCTGTTCATCATCGGCCTGATGTATCTCATTGGGCGCGAGGTGACGCGGCTGCTGCGTGCCCGGAACCGGGGCAGGGCCGCGGCGCGCCTCCACGTGCGAATCGTCGTTCTGTTTTCCATCGTCGCCATCACGCCGGCGGTGCTGGTGGCGATCTTTGCCAGCCTGACGCTGAATGTCGGCCTTGATCGCTGGTTTTCACTGCGCACGCAGTCGATCGTGCAGTCGTCGCAGGATATCGCCCGCGCTTACATGATGGAGAATGCGAGCTATCTGCAGGGTCAGACGGTCTCGATGTCCAACGACCTCGAACGCAATCGTGCGATGTTCTATCTCGATCGCACCGGCTTTCTGGACCTGATGACCCGTCAGGCGCGTGGGCGCGGCATGCTCGGGGCCTTCCTGGTTCAGGAGGATGGTCAGGCGATTGCACAGGCCGATATAAAGACCGAGCGACCGCTGCCTGCTATCCCAGCCGATGCGCTGAAGTCCGCCGCGGGCGGCCAGCCGACACTAATTCCGCCCGGCATCACCAATCTTGTGGGGGCGGTGATGAAGACGGAGGCTATATCGGGAACATTCCTCTACACGATCCGCGCCGTCGACCCGAAGGTCATGAATGCCATGCGGCTTATGGAGGAAAACACTGCCGAGTACAAGGCGATGGAAGCGGGCCGCTCGTCGCTCCAGTTTGCCTTTGCCGTGCTCTATCTCGGGTTCGCACTTATCGTTCTTCTGGCGGCAATCTGGGCAGCAATCGCGGTTGCCGACCGTATCGTGCGGCCGATCCGACTGCTGATCAGTGCTGCTGATGCTGTCGGCAGCGGCAACCTCAATGTTGTCGTTCCCGTTCGCGCTGCCGATGGCGACGTCGGCAGCCTGTCACGCACATTCAACAAGATGATCTCCGAAATCCGCACGCAGCAGGACGAGATTCTGGAGGCCAAGGACGAAGTCGATGATCGTCGCCGCTTCATCGAAGCCGTGCTTTCCGGTGTAACGGCGGCTGTCATCGGCGTCGACGACCGGAGGATCAGCATCGTCAATCCGTCCGCCGAAGAGATGCTCGGCGTTGAGCAGCAGGGCCTTATCGGTAGAACATTGCAGGAGATCGCACCCGAGATCGACCACGTGCTGACGGAAGCCACAACACGATCCCGCGGGGATTTCCGCAAGGAAGTCAACCTGATGCGCAACGGCAAGGAACGGACATTGTCAGTTCAGGTTACCCGCGAAGAACAGCGCACGTCGAACGATTCCTATGTCATCACGCTCGATGATATTACCGATCTAGTGATCGCACAGCGTTCAACGGCATGGGCGGATGTGGCGCGCCGCATCGCCCATGAGATCAAGAACCCGCTGACGCCTATCCAATTGTCGGCGGAGCGGCTGAAGCGCCGTTACGGCAAGCAGATCGATGAGAATGATAGGGCGGTCTTCGATCAGTGCACGGACACGATCGTCCGGCAGGTCGGCGATATCGGCCGCATGGTCGACGAATTCTCTTCGTTTGCCCGCATGCCAAAGCCGTCGAAGGAAATCACCGATCTCAGAGGCATCCTGAAGGATTCGATCTTCCTGCGCGAAATGGGCACGACCCATGTCGATTTCATTCGCGAACTCGGTGACGAACCTCTCAACGGCCTGTTCGATGGACGGATGCTCGGTCAGGCTTTCGGCAATCTCGTGAAGAATGCCGTCGAGGCGATCGAGATGGTGCCGGCCGACGAGGAGCGTGACGGGCGCAAGGTGATGGTGCGCTCCGGTTTTGACAAGGCACGCGATCTGTTCGTGGTGGATGTGATCGACAACGGCATCGGACTGCCGACCGAGAACCGCCACCGGATACTCGAACCCTATATGACAATGCGCGAAAAGGGCACAGGGCTCGGCCTCGCCATCGTCAAGAAGATCATTGAAGAACATGGGGGGCAGCTCGAACTGCACGATGCCCCTGCCGATTTCGATCATGGCAAGGGCGCCATGATCAGGGTGCTTTTGCCACATGTCGATGCGGTTGGCGCGCCCGTGAAAGATAAAGACAAGGAAATAGCTTATGGCGTCTGACATTCTGGTCGTCGATGACGAGGCGGATATCCGCGAGATCGTTTCGGGCATTCTCTCCGACGAGGGCCACGAGACACGGATGGCGTATGACAGCGACAGTGCTCTGGCGGCGATTTCCGACCGTGTGCCGCGGCTGGTTTTCCTCGATATCTGGATGCAGGGGTCGAAGCTCGATGGCCTGGCGTTGCTGGACGAGATCAAGAGCCGCCATCCCGACCTGCCGGTGGTGATGATCTCCGGTCACGGCAATGTCGAGACGGCCGTCTCGGCTATCAAGCGCGGCGCCTTCGATTTTATTGAAAAGCCGTTCAAGGCCGACCGCCTGATCCTGATCGCCGAGCGGGCACTGGAAAACTCCAAGCTCAAGCGCGAAGTGTCCGAACTGAAGAAGCGCACCGGTGATGCGGCCGAACTGGTCGGAACGTCGGTTGCCGTCTCCCAGCTTCGCCAGACGATCGAAAAGGTCGCGCCGACCAACAGCCGCATCATGATTCTCGGTCCTTCCGGCTCAGGCAAGGAACTCGTTGCCCGGATGATCCATCGCAAGTCGTCGCGCGCGACTGGTCCTTTCGTGGCGCTCAATGCGGCAACTATCACGCCCGACCGGATGGAGGTGGCACTTTTCGGCACCGAGGGGACGCCTGGCCAGCCGCGCAAGATTGGCGCGCTTGAAGAGGCGCATCGCGGCATCCTCTATCTCGACGAGATCGGCGAGATGCCGCGCGAGACACAGAACAAGATCCTGCGTGTGCTCGTCGATCAGCAATTCGAGCGCGTCGGTGGTTCGAAGCGGGTGAAGGTGGATGTCCGCATCATTTCCTCCACCGCCTACAATCTGGAGAGCCTGATCTCCGAAGGTGCCTTCCGCGAGGATCTCTATCATCGTCTCGCGGTCGTACCGGTCAAGGTTCCGGCCTTGGCAGAGCGTCGCGAAGACATTCCCTTCCTCGTCGACATGTTCATGAGGCAGGTTTCCGAACAGGCGGGTATCCGCCCGCGCAAGATTGGCGACGATGCCATGGCCGTCCTGCAGGCGCATGACTGGCCGGGCAATATCCGCCAGTTGCGCAACAATATCGAGCGGCTGATGATTCTCGCGCGCACGGATGGCCCGGATACGGCGATCTCCGCCGATATGCTGCCGACCGACCTCGGTGACATGCTGCCGAAGGTCTCGTCGAAGGGAGATGTCCACATCATGACGCTTCCGCTGAGAGAGGCGCGTGAAATGTTCGAGCGTGATTATCTTATCGCGCAGATCAACCGCTTCGGCGGCAATATTTCCCGCACCGCAGAATTTGTCGGCATGGAGCGCTCGGCGTTGCACCGCAAGCTGAAATCGCTCGGCGTCTGAGGTCTTTGCCTAGCTACCGGGGTCACATTCGTGCGGTCCCATGTATTTTTGACTAAGGCTTCACACAGAGTGCCGAAATCTGCATTCCAATCGTTTCAATCGATGGAAGACAGCGCCGGCGCACATAAAGGCAGTGTCGCATCGAATATGCGCGACGCCTTTTTCGAGATTGCGGAAAAGACGCCGATTTGGTAACCAGACTTGTGGGGGAAGGGAAACACGGGGCGTTTCTCCATCATCTCTTATCACGTGAGATCATTATCCCGGCAGATTGCCGGCAAGAAAGAAAGAATCGGCGCTATGGCGGAACGTTCTCAGAACCTGCAGGATTTATTTCTCAATACAGTCCGAAAGCAGAAGATTTCCCTGACTATATTCCTCATCAACGGGGTCAAGCTCACGGGAGTCGTAACCTCCTTCGACAATTTCTGCGTGCTTCTTCGTCGTGACGGGCACTCCCAGCTCGTGTATAAGCACGCGATCTCGACCATCATGCCGGGCCAGCCCATGCAGATGTTCGAAACCGAAGAAAACGCAGCCTAAGGACAGAGACAGATTTCTACACGAGATACGTCTAACGAATCGCTCGTCCCGGAAGCCGAAAAGCACCGGGACGATATGCGCGCCGTGGTCGTCGTGCCGGTGCTCAAGCAGACGCGCGCCCGCGGCAGCCAGAGCGACACACCGATCGTCGCCGCTCCCAAGAGATCCAACGAGGCACGACTGGAAGAGGCGACCGGGCTTGCCCGCGCCATCGATCTCGACGTGGTTCAGGGACTTATCGTTCCCGTCAATCAGCCCCGGCCAGCGACCTTGATGGGAACCGGCAAGATCGAGGAAATCAAGGCTCTTCTCGATGAGAGAGATGCCGGCCTCGTCATCGTCGATCATCCGCTGACGCCGGTGCAGCAGCGCAATCTCGAAAAAGAGCTGAACGCCAAGGTCATCGACCGTACCGGCCTGATCCTCGAGATTTTCGGCCGCCGTGCCTCCACCAAGGAAGGCACGCTGCAGGTCGATCTGGCGCATCTTAATTACCAGAAGGGTCGTCTGGTCCGGTCCTGGACGCACCTTGAACGCCAGCGCGGCGGTGGCGGGTTCATGGGCGGTCCGGGTGAAACCCAGATCGAAGCCGACCGTCGTCTGTTGCAGGACCGTATCGTCAAGCTTGAGCGCGAGCTTGAACAGGTGGTTCGCACTCGCCAGCTTCATCGCGCCAAGCGCCGCAAGGTGCCGCATCCGATCGTGGCTTTGGTCGGTTATACCAATGCCGGCAAGTCGACATTGTTCAACCGCATTACCGGTGCGGGCGTTCTCGCCGAAGACATGCTGTTTGCGACGCTCGATCCGACCCTGCGCCGGATGAAGCTGCCGCATGGCCGCACCGTCATCCTGTCCGACACCGTCGGTTTCATCTCCGACCTGCCGACCCATCTGGTTGCCGCCTTCCGTGCAACGCTGGAAGAGGTACTGGAAGCCGATCTCATCCTGCATGTGCGCGACATGTCCGATCCGGACAATGCCGCCCAGTCGCATGACGTCTTACGCATTCTCGCCGATCTCGGGATCGACGAGAAGGAAAGCTCCGAGCGCATCATCGAGGTCTGGAACAAGATCGACCGGCTCGACCCGGAAACCCATGACGCGCTGTTCGAGCGCGCCAAGGGCCGCGACAACATCATGGCGCTGTCGGCAATCACGGGCGAGGGGCTTGACCCCTTGATGGACGAGATCGCCAAGCGGCTCTCTGGCGTTCTCACCGAAACCTCTATCACCATTCCTGCGGACAAGCTTTCGCTGGTCTCCTGGGTCTACGGCAATTCGATCGTCGATGGCCGCGAGGACAACGAGGACGGTTCGGTGACGCTGGATGTGCGCATGTCGGAAGCGCAGGCGACCGAGATCGAACGTCGGCTCGGCAACGGGCCGAAGCGCGAGAAGGAAGACTGGGAGCGGTAGGTAGCCATGCGGTTCTTCACGTCAGAATGGGCACGTGGAGAAGACCACGACCACGATCCGGTCGCTCAATATCAACGGTTCCTCGATACGCTTGATCCGGCTAGTCCGGTCCATCAATTCGTGATGTCTGTCAATCTCAACGACGCGATTTTGGATCGCGCCGTTTATGACAGCGTGCAAAAGAGCCTGCAGCTCTTCCTGATAACCGGAGACTTGCAGGTTGGCTATTGGTCGACAGAGATCAACTACGTCGACGCCGAAATCAACGGGCGGAAAGTCCTGAGCAATGCTCTCGATGATCGCCGATCCGAGATCTTGTATGACGAGTTTTCGGTCGAAGGTAACGGGTTCTTACACCAGTTTCTGCTTGTGCAGAAAACGCGACGCAAAACCAAGGACCAAGAATTCGGTATCCGGTTCAGCTCGTTCAGCTATCGTCAGAGGTCGATCAACGAGCGTGCAGTCACGACGCTGGAAAATGTATCGGTCTGGCGTTAGGACCGTCCGCCTCTGGCTCTGGCTCTAGCTCTGGCCCTTTGGTTTAAGTCGCGGACTGGCAGTCGAAACGTATAAACGTGGCGCTCATCTGCCGCCCAGAGTTCGCGGCTGCCCTGCCGCTCGCTATGGCTCGTGGCGTTCGTCACTGCAATCGATTCACTGGATCGATTGCTCGGGCTCCGCCCGACCGTTCCTCACCCTACAAACGCCCGTTCGATGACGAACTCGCTCGGCTTATTATTGGCGCCTTCGGTCAATCCTGCCTTTTCGAGCAGTTCCTTGGTGTCCTTCAGCATCGCAGCCGAGCCGCAGATCATGCCGCGGTCGACGGCCGGGTCGAGCGGGGGAACGCCGAGGTCGGAGAACATCTTGCCGTTCTCGATCAGGTCGGTGATGCGGCCCTTAAACGGGTAGTCTTCGCGGGTGACGGTGGAATAGAGTTTTAGCTTGTCGCCGACTAGTTCGGAGAGGAACTCGTGGTTCTTGATCTCGTCGATCAGGTCCTGGCCGTATTTCAGCTCGGACACTTCGCGGCAGGTATGGGTGAGGATGACTTCCTCGAATTTTTCGTAGGTTTCCGGATCGCGGATCAGGCTGGCGAAGGGCGCAATGCCGGTGCCGGTCGAGAACATATAGAGACGCTTGCCGGGGGTGAGCGCATCGAGCACCAGCGTGCCGGTCGGCTTCTTGCGCATAAGAACGGTATCGCCCGGCTTGATCTTCTGCAGGTGCGAGGTCAGCGGGCCATCCGGCACCTTGATCGAGAAGAATTCCAGTTCCTCGTCCCAGGCCGGGCTTGCGATCGAATAGGCGCGGTAGATCGGCTTTTCGCCGACCATCAGGCCGATCATGGCAAATTCGCCCGAGCGGAAACGGAAGCCAGCCGGGCGCGTCATGCGGAAACGGAACAGCCGGTCGGTATAGTGCTGCACATCCAGCACTGTCTCGGCATAGACGCCATCCGGGATCTTTACGGCAAAGTCTTCGGTCTTCGTGGGAGCATTCATCGCGATCGGTCTTCCAGTCTCATCGTTCTGACAGCGAGATATACTATCAAGCTGCGCATTTGAAGGCATCCCCGCCCATTGTCGCGGAAAGCATAGAAAATATGTGTACGAAAGTCACCTTTAACTCTCCCAATTCGGGGGAGTGTCAGGCCGAGCGGCGGCGCCAGCTGTAACCTTCGCCGGCTTCCGCATGACGGGATGTCGGCTGGTAATGCACGGCAATACCGGGCAGACGGTCCTCCGAAAGTCGCTTCAGCGCCGTTGCGTTAGTGACGGCAAAGCTGTCGATACCGCAGCGAAGCATCAGTGGCACCTGATCGATCAGCACATCACCGACTGCCCGCAATTCGTTGCGATAGGCAAGCCGGTCGCGCAGCAGCGAGGCATGGCTGAAGGCGCGACCGTCGTTGAAGGCCGGGAAATCCACCGCAACGATCTCGATGCGATAGAGATAGGGCTCCAGCCTGGTGACGTCGTCGGCGGGCTTGATCAGCACGCCGAGGCCGACATCGTTGCTGGCCTCCGCTTTCTCGATAAACTGATCGAGCGGCAGAAGCGCCTTCTGCTCGCCTTCGGCCTTCGCCTCGTCTGTTTCGATCACCCACGGATCGTTCTCGACGAAACCGGTTTCTCTCCAGATCTTCGTCATCACGCGGCCTCCGCCTTGGCTTCACCATAGAGCGCATCCTTGAAAGGCTGCGGCCCGACACGGCGATAGGCGGCCAAGAAGGTTTCTTCCTTGCCCGTACGCAGACCGAGATAGGTATCGACGATGGTTTCGATCGCGTCCGTCACCTTGGCCGGCTCGAAGCCACGGCCGATGATTTCGCCGATTGATGTATGTTCGTCGCCGGAACCGCCGAGCGTGATCTGATAGAGCTCGGCGCCTTTCTTTTCCACGCCCAGAAGGCCGATATGGCCGACATGGTGGTGGCCACAGGCATTAATGCAGCCGGAGATTTTTATCTTGAGCTCACCAATCTCGGCCTGTCTTTCAGGCGCGCCGAAGCGTGAAGAAATTTCCTGGGCTACCGGGATCGAACGGGCGTTCGCGAGTGCGCAATAGTCCAGGCCGGGACAGGCAATGATATCGGTGATCAGGTTGGAATTCGCCGTTTCCAGCCCGTGCGCCGTCAGGGCACGATAGAGCGGCTCCAGATCGGCCAGCGCCACATGCGGGAAGATGACGTTCTGCTCATGGCTGATGCGGATCTCATCATGGGCGAATTCTTCCGCCAGATCGGCAATCACATCCATCTGGACGTCGGATGCATCCCCCGGAATGCCGCCGATGGGTTTCAGCGAAATCGTCACCATGCCGTAATCGGGATGCTTGTGCGGCTGGACATTCTGGTTCACCCAGCGGGCAAAGGCCTCGTCCTGCTTTTTCCAGCCGGCAAGCTGCGCCCAGCCTTCGCCACGGTTGGGCAGGGCCGGCGGTGCGAAATAGGCGGTGATTGCCGCGACATCAGCCTCCGGTAGCTTCAGTTCGCTTTCCTGCAGATGGGAAAATTCCTCCTCTACCTGACGGGTCAGTTCCTCGACGCCCGTTTCATGCACGAGGATCTTGATGCGCGCCTTGTATTTGTTGTCACGACGGCCATGCAGGTTGTACACGCGCATGATCGCGGTGATGTAGGAGAGCAGGTCCCGCTCGGGCAGAAAATCCTTGATCTTCTTGGCGATCAGAGGCGTGCGGCCCTGTCCGCCGCCGACATAGACGGCAAAACCGATCTCACCCTTTTCGTTCTTCTTCAGATGCAGGCCGATATCGTGGACCTGTATTGCCGCGCGGTCGCGTTCTGCACCCGTCACCGCAATCTTAAACTTGCGCGGCAGGAAGGAGAATTCCGGGTGGACGGAAGACCACTGGCGCAGAATTTCAGCATAGGGACGGGGGTCGGCCACTTCGTCTGCTGCCGCACCGGCAAAATGGTCGGCCGTGACATTGCGAATGCAGTTGCCCGAGGTCTGCAGCGCATGCATTTCGACACTTGCCAGTTCCGCCAGGATATCGGGCGTGTCGGAAAGCTTCGGCCAGTTGTACTGGATGTTCTGGCGGGTGGTGAAATGGCCGTAACCGCGGTCATATTTGCGGGCGATATGCGCCAGCATCCGCATCTGCCTAGAGTTCAGCGTGCCATAAGGGATTGCGACGCGAAGCATATAGGCATGAAGCTGCAGATAGACGCCGTTCATCAGGCGCAGCGGCTTGAAAGCATCCTCGGCGAGTTCGCCGGAAAGCCGGCGCTCGACCTGATCGCGAAACTGTTCCACGCGGCTCGAAACAAAGGCGTGGTCGAATTCATCGTAACGATACATGGGTGTCCCGGAACTCTTAGGTGTCAGACTGCGATGAAGGCTGCGTCGGCTTTGCCGTAGCCGCTCGCGTAATTCATTGTGGGGCCGGCGGCGCGGATACGCTCGCGAAGGCGGGTCGGCCACAGCACGCCATTGGTTTCCTCGACATCGATCACTGCGACATCGACAACCTTGTTGTCGGCGAAATCCCGCTTGCCGATCGCTTCCAGCGAGGCTGCGGCTTCCGCATGACGAGCGACCAGCGCATCCTGCAGGTTTTCCGTCCAGTGGCCTGCGGCATCCAGCCAGACGGCGATACCATCGGAAAGGCGGTTGGCGGTCAGAACCTTGTCGGTCATTGCTGCATTCCTTTTTCCTGGCCTTGTTCTTGGCCCGCATATTCGTGGCTACGGACAGATTTTCTGAAGGCGGAGAGCGGTTCGGATTTGTCGAAATTCGCGCCGGCGACGGCCTCGCCGATGATCACCATGACCGGACCATCGAGGTCGTCACGCGCTTCCAGTGACGGCAGCTCGCTCAGCACGCCATGGAAGAGCTTGCGGTCGATGCGGCTGGCATTTTCGATCACGGCAACCGTCGTGTCGCGGCTCAAACCTGCATCCATCAGGCGTTCGGAGACCGAGGCGGCGACCGTGCGGCCCATATAAACGGCGATGGTGGCGCCGGAGATGGCAAGGCTTGCCCAGTCCGGCAATACATCGCCGGTCAGGTCGTGGCCAGTGGTGAAGATCAGCGAGGAGGCAACACCGCGCAAGGTCAGCGGCAGATCGAAATCAGCGGCTGCAGCGAAAGCCGACGTGATACCGGGCACGATCTCGTAAGCGATGCCGGCTTCCCGAAGGGCTGCCATTTCCTCACCGGCACGACCGTAGATCAGCGGATCACCGGATTTCAGTCTTACGACGCGCTTGCCCTGGCGTCCGAGATCGACCAGCAGGCGGTTGATCTCGTCCTGGCTCTTGGAGTGACAGTTCTTGCGCTTCCCGACGGAAAGACGTTCGGCATCGCGGCGGCCCATGTCGACGATCGCCTGCGGTACAAGCGCGTCATAAACGATCGCGTCGGCTTCCATCAGCACACGCTGTGCCCGTAACGTCAGCAGGTCTTCTGCGCCGGGGCCGGCACCGACCAGCCAGATCTTGCCCTCGGCCTGTCCAGAGGTCGACAGAAGCACATTGGCGGCGCGACGGGCGGAGGCGTGGTCGTTTGCTTCAATCGCATCGGCGACATCGCCCGAGAAGAAGCGGCGCCAGAAAATGCGACGGGAAACACCGCGCGGAACAAGCCGTTCGGCGGCATCGCGGTAATCGGCGGCAAGGCTTGCGAGGCGGCCGAGAGACGGCGACAGCATCTGGTCGATGCGGGCGCGGATCATCTGCGCCAGAACCGGGCCTGCACCCTCCGTGCCGATAGCTATGGCGACCGGTGCACGGTTGACGAGAGCCGGGGTGAAGAAATCGCAATAGTCGGGCTGGTCCACGGCATTGGCCGGGATTTTTTGCGCACGCGCGGCGGTGACGATTGCCTGATCCTGCTCGGCTTCACCGGTTGCGGCAAAAACCAGTACGGCACCCTTTACCTGATCGGCGGAGAATTCGGCGCGGATGACCTCGACCCCCTGCGCATCGAGCCAAGCGGCATAATCCGATTCCGGCTCGTCGGCATAAGCGATGATCCCGGCATCGGTATTCCTCAAGAGACGAGCTTTGGCATAGGCTTCGTCGCCGTTGCCAAAGATTGCCACGGTCTTTCCATGCACACGGAAAAAGGCCGGGAAGGCTGACAGGCGTTGATGGCTGGCTGACATGCGGTTATCCTGAAACATATGACAGGAATATCCACAATCTGACGCAGGTTTTGAAGAAATGGATATGCGAAGTGGATTGGCCGCGGGTATTTCTGTTTCTCAATCAACCTGTTCTTGAGCAAAAGCCACCGCAGAGGATATTTCTCCAGTATTTCTGTAGATTACCAGGTTTTTACCTCGATCGGTCCGATCCTCGTTATAAATTGCCTAGACATACCAGCCATAAAGAGCCTCCATGACCACTGCCGCCACACTCGCCCCACGGCTTCTCGACGTCATCGAACACGATATCCTGCCGCTTACCCAAGCGGGTGTCGCTGCCGGCAACAAGGTCTTCGGCGCAGCGATCCTGAAAAAGTCCGATCTTTCGCTGGTGATTGCCGAGACCAATAACGAACTGGAAAATCCGCTCTGGCACGGTGAAGTCCACACGCTGAAGCGTTTTTATGAAAAAGCTTCAGGACTTTCCACCAAGGATTTGATTTTCCTGTCAACTCATGAACCCTGCACGATGTGCATGTCGGCGATTACATGGGCAGGTTTCGACAATTTCTATTCCTTCTTCAGCCATGAGGATTCGCGCGATGCGTTTGCCATTCCGCATGACCTGAAAATCCTCAAGGAGGTATTCGGGCTGGAGCCCGGCGGTTATCGCCGGTCGAATGCGTTCTGGAATTCCTACTTCATTGCAGATCTGGTGGAGACGGAGCAGGACCCGCTGCGACAGCAATTGCGCGAACAGACCGCCCGGATCAAACAGACCTATCAGCGCCTTTCGGATAGCTACCAGTCCGGCAAGGGCGAAAACGACATACCGCTCAACTGAGCGTCCAAGGATATTTCATGATGGAAGCTTCAAAGGATATTTCGCGGCTGATCGAGATCATGGCGGCGCTGCGCACGCCTGTCACCGGCTGCCCCTGGGATCTGGAGCAGGATTTCGCGTCGATCAAGCCCTATACGATCGAGGAGGCCTATGAGGTTGCCGACGCGATCGAACGCAAGGACATGGACGATCTCTGCGAGGAGTTGGGTGACCTGCTGCTGCAGGTGGTTTTTCACGCCCGCATGGCGGAAGAGGCGGGCGACTTTGCCTTTGGTGACGTGGTGGAAGTGGTGACGAGAAAGATGATCCGCCGCCATCCGCATGTCTTTGTTCCCCTTGGGGCCCGCTCCGATGCCGATACGCCCGGTGCGGTGAAAATCCAGTGGGACGAGATCAAGCAGGAGGAGAAACGCGAGCGGGCCGAACGGCGCTTGAGCCGCGGCATCACCGAGGACTTCAAGGCCGGTTTTCTCGGATCCGTGCATCGCAGCCAGCCGGCGCTGACCGAAGCGTTGAAACTGCAGGAGTGCGCTGCCAAGGTCGGTTTCGACTGGTCGCAGCCGGAACCGATCCTCGACAAGATCGAGGAAGAAGTGCGGGAGTTGCGTGAGGCGCTGCAGGCAGGCCATCCGGAAAAAGTGTCCGATGAGCTTGGTGATCTGATCTTCGCGATGGTCAATATCGGCCGTCATGTCGGCACGGATCCGGAAAATGCGCTGCGCGGAACGAATACGAAATTCCGGCGTCGGTTCAATCATATGGAGACGGAACTTAAAAAATCAGGCGAGAGCCTGGAGGCCGCATCTCTCGAGCGAATGGAAGACCTGTGGCAGGCAGCCAAAGCCATCGAGCGGCAGCTGGGTTGAGCGCGTGAACGCCACCGACAGGACCGTGCCATGAAGATCGATGGGCTGGAAGTCGCAATCGCCGGTGCCGGCATCGGCGGGTTGTCGCTGGCAACCATGCTCGCCCGTGGTGGCGCGAAAGTCGTGGTCTACGACCAGATGGAAGCGCCGCAGCCTGTCGGCTCGGGTTTCGTGCTGCAGCCGACGGGTCTGGCAATCCTAAAGGCGATGGGCCTGTTCGATGCGATCGCAGCTCGCGGACAGGTCATTACCCGCATGCACGGAGCATTGGCCAGCGGATCGTCCGGGCCGGGCAAGACGGTGCTGGAGATCAGTTATCCGGGTGATGGTCACGGCATCGCCATCCAGCGCGTGGCCTTGTTCGATCTTTTGCTATCCGCGGCAATTGCCTCAGGCGTCCGGTTTGAGACGAATGCAAGAACGACTGGCATCATAGAAGGCAAAAGACCGGCGCTGACGCTCGATGGCGGTCGTGCAACGCCTTCGGCAGATCTCGTCGTCGACGCGATGGGCGCCAGCTCACCGATCGGCCACGATCCGGCGAAGGAGCTGAACTATGGCGCGCTCTGGGCGACGGTGCCGTGGCCGGAGAACGGACCGTTTCATCCCCACGAGCTGGAGCAGCGTTACGAGCGGGCGAGCCATATGGCCGGCGTCCTGCCGGTCGGGACGGCGAGGGACGGCGCGGCGCCGATGGCGACCTTCTTCTGGAGCCTGCGTAACCGCGAGATCGAAGCGTGGCGCAATGCCGGCCGGGATGCGTGGCTGGAACGGGTGAACGCGCTGTGGCCGCAAGCCGTGCCGCTTGCCGAAGTCGCCGAGCCAGTCCATGCCCGCTATCGTCACCATACACGAAAGCCGGTGGCCGGGTGCGGTGTGATCCGCATTGGCGATGCATGGCATGCGACAAGCCCGCAATTGGGCCAGGGTGCGAACATGGCGATGATCGATGCCGCCTCGCTGTTCTTGGCTCTTGCCCGCGCACCGTCGATTGATGAGGCCTTTGCGCTGCATCTGCGCCAGCGCGGGCCGCATGTCTGGCTCTACCAGACGCTCAGCGTCGTGCTAACGCCTTTTTATCAGTCCGACAGCCGCATCCTGCCGGCCATGCGCGATATCGCGATCGGCCCGACGACGCGAATGCCGCTGGTGCGGCAGCTTGTCAGCCGGCTGGTCACAGGCGATTTCCTCAGCCCGATAAAGCGCATCGGACTCGAGGAGCTTTAGGCGCCGTTTCAGGCGGGCCGAAGCGTGATGACGGTCAGCTCCGATGGCACGCCAAGCCGCAGCGCAAAACCGATCCACAAAGCCGTGCCGTTGTTGACGTAAAGCTGCATGTCGCCGACGTCGTAACGGCCGGACACAAAGCCGTTGTTGAAGCGTGCGACCAACCGGTCCATACCAAGGATCATGCCGCCATGTGTATGGCCGGAAAGCTGCAGATCGGCACCGGCTTGTGCTGATACCCGTGCATTGCGCGGCTGGTGGTCCAGGAGGATGATGGGGGCTTCCGGCGGCGCGCCGGCCAATGCCTTCGCGACATCCGGCCCTTCGAGGCCGAAACGGGTCGCGTTGACATCGTTGACGCCTGCCAGCGTCAGCCTCGCATCTCCGCGCGACAACAGAACATGGCCGTTGGAAATCGTCTTGAGGCCAAGCTCCTGGTATTTCGCCATCCAGCCGTCATGGCCGAAGTAATATTCGTGATTGCCCGGGATGGTGTAGACGCCATCGGTGGCTTTCAGCTTTGCCAGCGGCGCAACGTCCCGCATGCGAGCTTGCAGGTCGCCGTCGATCAGGTCGCCGGTGATGACGATCAGGTCGGCATTCTGGGCATTGGCCTTTGCAACCGTCTCTTCGACCCAGGGCGCTTGGAACAGGCGGCTGATATGCAGATCGGTGAGCTGGATCATCCGGTAGCCGTCGAATTCCGCCGGGAGATTGCGGATCCTGATCTCGACTTCCTTCACCGGCGGAACGCGGATTGCCTGGGAAACGGCAAAGGCCGCCAGCGACATGGTGACGATGCCGACGCTGTAGCGCAGTTTCGGTGCGATCGAGATGCGCCGGCGTTTCAAGGCCGCGATCACCGATGCAACGATGTCGATTGCGAGCTGGCAGACGGCAGTCAGCAGTATGAAGCCTGACAGCCAGTTCGCCATGATCATCGCTAACCTCGGCACTTCCGGCGAGAACATCGTACCGAAGACGAGAAGGCTGATCAGGCTGTGCTGGAACACCACCATCAGGATGACGGCGAGAAAGCCCTTCAGCCAGTTCGGCCAGGGCAGCGGATAGATGAAACGGGCAACTACATAGAAGCAAAGGATGGCTTTGAAGAGATGAAACAAGGCGGGATGCTCTGGGTCTTGGGATAAGGAACCCTCTCTTCTTCGAGTTCGCCGCCCAACTCAACCGCCCAGACCGACCGGCTGACGCGATTTTGATCGCGTGCGATCAGGTCGAAATCTCTCGCAGCGTTAGTCCCGCTTGATCGTCAGCAGCAGATCCCACATGTCCGCACCGGTTTCGAAGACGGCAGCGTTGGCGTCATAACCTTGTTCGGCTGTCATCACATCGATCATTTCCCCTGCCTGATCGACGTCGTATCCGGGCGTTGAGGCATTGGCGATATTATTCGCAGCCGTATTCAGGCGCTGTGATTGCGTCTGCATGCCGGTGACGGAAATGCTCATTGCTGCCGAAATCGTCATTGCCCTACCTTCTCATCGTTCGCCATCGTTATGAAGGACAGGCGCGAATGAAGGGTGAAGGGACAGGGTTAAGTCCCGTCATCGTTTACCCCGTTTCCTGTGTCGATCAGGGACATCCGTCTCATGGTCACTTGTTCCCGATGAGGAGAGGTCCCCATAATGGCCGCATTCCTGGCCAAAACATCCAGCTCATGCCGATCCGATCGACCACATGGTTCGATCGGAAATCGGGAGAAGTGTCAGATTTAGGGATTGCCCTAAAAACGCATGAGCCTATGTCGGTATTGCACTGCAATATTTCCGATGCCGGCTGAAGGAGCTGTTCATGGCGGGTAAAGCAGCAATTCCGAGAATTATCGGAATAGATCTGACCCGGTCGGTCGCTATCTTTTTCGCCATGCTCAGCCATGTCTGGGTCGTCACCAATATGGACACGTTCTGGAGCGGTGCTTCGGCGGATTTCCTGCGGGCATTGATGGCGCTCGCCACCCCGACATTCATCCTGTTGTTCGGCACGATGCTCGAGATCGTCTATCGTCCGAGATTCGTTGCCGGTGAGCAGGAGCGGGTCGCTGTCCGGCTGTTTTCCCGCGCGATACAGTGCTGGCTTCTCTACTGCGTCTCGGTCTTCGTTCTCTACCTGTTTGCCGATGGCTATTCGCTGAAATTTTCGTTGGCGACCATGATGCTGATCGGTGTCACTCCCTTCACCGATATCCTCAAATTCTATGCCGTCGTCCTATTCCTGGCGCCATTCCTGTTGTGGCTGCGCTGCAGGGTCGGCTTGCTGCCGCTTGTGGTCATGGCGCTTATCGTTCATGCCGCCCATCCGGTCATTCGCGGGCTTCCTAGCCCGCTCGATTTCCATCTGAGCATGTATGCCGAGCGGGTGGTGACCTTCCTCTTCGGTGTCGGCGATGCCAAGCTTGGCGGTCCGTCGATTCTGCATGGGACAAGCCTGATCATCGCAGGAATGGCATTCGGTCGGCTGATTGCGGGAGACAGGACCGTTCAATCAGAGAAGCCACCCATTGGAGTCGTTACACGGGCGTCCTACCTGCTGGCCGGCTCGGCTTTGGTGATCGCTCTCGGGGTCCTGTTCTATGATGAAAAGTCCCTGGCGGAACTCGGCGACATGTCGCTGCGGATGGATAGCGATCCGCTCTATTTCGCCGCCGGCCTCTGCGGTGCCATTGCCATGACGAGCCTTGCGGTGCTTCTCACCCAGCGCCTTTCGCCGGAGGTGAAGCAGCGGCTGGAGAAACCGGTCTTCTTTGGGCGCACCAGTCTCTTCACCTTCGCCTTCGGCAACATGATCCTCTACGGCTGGCCCGGTGAGCCGGATACTCTGCAATCTGCCGTATTCCAGGTGGTTCTGATCAGTATCGCGATCATGCTGCTCAGCTACCTGTTCGATCGGGAGGTGCGGCGGGGCGGCACGCTGGCGGCTGCCGTGAAATGGATGCAGGCGCGGATCACATCGCTCGTCAACATGCTGGTGGGATGGAGAACGCCGCGGGTGAGGCAGGCCTGACGGTGAAGTCTTCAGGCCGCCTTCAGTTTCCGCAGCAGAGTTTCTAGTTCCTCTGACTCGGGAAGCGGCGTCGAAGGGCCGGATTTCAGGTTGTTGCGGTCACCGAGTTCGAACTGGTACCAGTTCATCAGGCCCGAGGCGATCGCCTGCGCTTCCTGGCTTTCCGGCGAGACATCGTTTTCCTCGCACCAGGCTTCCAGAAACCGCTGCAAAAGCTCGAGATCATCCGATCCGAGTACGATGCTAGACGAAACCTTATCCCTAAACATTTCTGTCCTCACAACCATGCTGGAGTTTCCGAAAGAGCATGTTTTGCTGCTGGTTCGGAAGCAGGAGAGTGCCTTTAGGACATGGCACCCATCGGATACATCTGATCATCCTCAATGCATCCGGCCTTAGGCCTATAATGCACGACGGCGCAAATGGTTCATTTTGATACAGAAAAGGCGGCCAGAGGCCGCCTTTTCCAATCGTTTTGTACCGGGTCGATTACTCGGCAGCTTCTGCATAATCCTCCAGCGGAGGGCAGGAGCATACGAGGTTGCGGTCACCATAGACGTTGTCGATACGGTTGACCGAGGACCAGTATTTGTCGACTCGGAACGAGCCGGGCGGGAAGCAGGCCTGTTCGCGGGAATAGGGACGATCCCACTCGCCGACGAGGTCTTCCACCGTATGCGGAGCGTTCTTCAGCGGGTTGTTGAGCTTGTCTGAACGGCCTTCCTCTATGTCGCGGGCTTCCTCGCGGATCGCCAGCATCGCTTCGCAGAAGCGGTCGAGTTCGGCCTTGGTTTCCGACTCTGTCGGCTCGATCATCAGTGTGCCGGCAACCGGCCAGCTCATGGTCGGTGCGTGGAAACCGCAGTCGATCAGGCGCTTGGCCACGTCGTCCACCGTCACGCCGGCAGAGGCGTTGAGCGGGCGGGTGTCGATGATGCATTCATGCGCCACGCGGCCGGTTTCCGACTTGTAGAGCACGTCATAGGCACCCTTGAGGCGGGCTGCGATATAGTTGGCGTTGAGGATCGCAACCTTGGTTGCCTGCATCAGGCCTTCGCCGCCCATCATCAGGCAGTAGGACCAGGAGATAGGCAGGATCGACGGCGAGCCGAACGGAGCAGCCGAAACCGCACCTTCACGACCATCCGATTGCGGGTGACCGGGCAGATAAGCTGCCAGATGCGCCTTGACGCCGATCGGCCCCATGCCGGGACCACCGCCGCCATGCGGGATGCAGAAGGTCTTGTGCAGGTTCAAGTGCGACACGTCGGAGCCGATGTCGCCGGGGCGGGCAAGGCCGACCATGGCGTTCATGTTGGCGCCGTCGAGATAGACCTGGCCGCCGTGCTTGTGGGTGATGTCGCAGATTTCCTTGACCGTTTCCTCGAACACGCCATGCGTGGACGGGTATGTGATCATGCAAGCCGAAAGATTTGCGGCATGTTCTTCGGCCTTGGCGCGGAAATCGTCGAGATCGATATCGCCATTGTCACGAACCTTGACGACTACGACCTTCATGCCGACCATCTGTGCCGAGGCGGGGTTAGTGCCGTGCGCGGATGTCGGGATCAGGCAGACGTTGCGATGCGTGTCGCCATTGGCAATGTGGTAATTGCGGATGGTGAGCAGGCCCGCATATTCGCCCTGCGCGCCCGAATTCGGCTGCATGGAGAAGGCGTCGTAACCGGTAACCTGGCAAAGCTTTTCCGACAGGTCGTCGATCATTTCCTTGTAGCCGAGCGCCTGGTCGACAGGAACGAACGGATGGATATCCGAAAATTCCGGCCAGGTGATCGGCAGCATTTCCGCTGTCGCATTGAGTTTCATCGTGCAGGAGCCGAGCGGGATCATCGCACGGTCGAGCGCGAGGTCGCGGTCCGACAGTCGGCGGATGTAGCGGGTCATCTCGCTTTCGGCGCGGTTCATGTGGAAGATCGGATGGGTCATGTAATCCGATTTTCTGAGCAGCGCGGTCGGCAGGCGGTATTCGACCTCGAAGTCGGAGACCTTGAAATTGCCGCCGAATGCACGCCAGACGGCTTCGAGCGTGACCGGACGGGTACGCTCATCGAGCGACATGCCGATCTTGGTCTCGCCGACCTTGCGCAGGTTGACGCCTTCGGCAACGGCTGCCCGCAGGATCAGGCCCTGCATGTGGCCGACCTCGACCGTGATCGTGTCGAAGAAGGTTTCCGGCTCGATTTTGTAGCCGAGCTTTTCCAGGCCCTTTGCCATCAGCACGGCCTTCTTGTGAACCTGCTGGGCAATTGCCTTCAGGCCCTGCGGGCCGTGGAAGACGCCGTACATCGAGGCCATGACGGCGAGCAGAACCTGCGCGGTGCAGATGTTCGACGTCGCCTTTTCGCGGCGGATATGCTGTTCGCGGGTCTGCAGCGACAGGCGATAGGCGCGGTTGCCGCGGGCATCGACCGAAACGCCGACAAGACGGCCGGGCATGGCGCGCTTGTGGGCATCCTTGACGGCCATGTAGGCTGCGTGCGGACCGCCGTAGCCGACCGGAACGCCGAAGCGTTGCGAGGAACCGATGGCGATATCGGCGCCCATCTCACCGGGAGACTTCAAAAGCGTCAGGGCCAGAAGGTCGGCGGCGACTGCAGCAAGCGCACCGGTCTGGTGCAGGCGGGAGATCAGGCCGGTGAAGTCACGAACTTCGCCATTGGTGCCCGGATACTGGAAGATCGCACCAAAAACGTCGACCGGGTCGAGATCGGTCATCGGATCGCCGATGATGACGCTCCAGCCGAGCGGGGCGGCGCGGGTTTCGATCAGCGCGATGGTCTGCGGGTGGCAGGCCTTATCGACGAAGAAAGCGCTCGCCTTGGTCTTTGCCTGGCGCTGGCAGAGCGCCATGGCTTCGGCAGCAGCGGTCGCTTCATCGAGCAGCGAGGCGTTGGCGACGTCGAGACCGGTCAGGTCGGCGATCATCGTCTGGAAGTTCAGCAGCGCCTCGAGACGGCCTTGGCTGATTTCCGGCTGGTAAGGCGTATAGGCCGTGTACCAGGCCGGATTTTCCAGAATGTTGCGCTGGATGACCGGCGGGGTGATGGTGCCGTAATAGCCCTGACCGATCAGCGAAGTCAGGACCTGGTTCTTGTTGGCGGTCTCGCGCAGCTTGTCGAGCGCCTCGCGCTCCGAGAGCGCCGCACCCCAGGTAAGCGGGGCCTGCTGGCGGATCGAGGAGGGCACGGTGGCATCGATCAGCGCGTCGAGCGACTTATAACCGATGACCTTCAGCATTTCGGTCATTTCAGCCGGCGAGGGGCCGATATGACGCCGATTGGCGAAGTCATACGGATTATAGTCGGTGAAGTGGAAATCGGTATTCTCGGTCATCCGATCAGGTCCTTGTAGGCGGCTTCGTCCATCAGGCCATCGACGTCGGAAACGTTCTTCAGCTTCAGCTTGAAGAACCAGGCGGCGCCCTGCGGATCGGAATTAACGAGCGACGGGTCGTCGACGATCGCCTGGTTGACTTCGGTGACTTCGCCATCGAGCGGGGAGTAGACGTCAGACGCAGCCTTGACGCTCTCGACGGTGGCGGCATTGCCGTCCTTGACGAGTTCTGCGCCGACTTCCGGAAGCTCGACAAAAACGAGGTCGCCAAGCTGGTCGGCGGCGTGCTGGGTGATGCCAACAGTGGCGACATCGCCCTCAAGCTTCAGCCATTCGTGTTCAGCGGTGAATTTCAACATTTTAGTTCTCTCCGGAGGATTTCTTAGCGTTTATAGGTGGGGGTGATGAAGGGAAGGGCGGTGACGGTCATGGGCAAGTATTTGCCGCGGACTTCCGCATAGACCTGTGTGCCAGCATCGGTGTGGCTAATCGGCAGGTAACCCATGGCAACCGGGCCTTCGACGCTCGGGCCGAATGTGCCGGATGTGACTTCGCCGAGCTCGGTCCTGCCTTCCGCATCGGCGTAGAGTTTTGCATGCGAGCGAACCGGTGCCTTGCCTTCGGGCTTCAGGCCAACGCGGCGGCGGGTCGTGCCATTGGCCAGTTCGCCGAGGATGCGTTCTGCGCCCGGAAAACCGCCTTCGCGGTCGCCGCCGGCCTTGCGGGCCTTTTGCAACGCCCATTCGAGCGAGGCTTCGATCGGGGAGGTGGTGGTGTCGATATCGTTTCCATAAAGGCACAGGCCGGCTTCGAGACGAAGACTGTCGCGCGCGCCGAGGCCGATGGCTTCGCAGTCCGGGTGTTCGAGCAGAGCCTTGGCGACTTCGACGGCATGGGCTTCGGGTACGGAAATCTCAAAGCCATCCTCGCCGGAATAACCGGAGCGGGAGATAATGCAGGGCACGTCGTGAAGCGGCACTTCGCGCACGTCCATGAACTTCATGGCCGATACGCCTGCCCAGAGTTCCGCCAGAACCGCCTGCGCTCGGGGACCCTGAAGGGCGATCAGTGCACGGTCTTCCAGAAGTGTGACGTCGCAGTCGGCGAGGTTCGCCTTCATATGGGCGACGTCCTGATCCTTGCAGGCGGCGTTGACGACAACAAGAAGATGGTCACCGCGATTGGTGATCATCAGGTCGTCGAGGATGCCACCATTTGCATCTGTGAAGAAGCCGTAACGCTGGCGGCCTTCCTTGAGGCCCAGAATGTCGACCGGGACGAGCTTTTCGAGCGCCAGCGCCGCGTCGGCATATTCGCCGGATTTCGCCTTCACGATCACCTGGCCCATATGAGACACGTCGAACAGACCGGCCTCCGCGCGGGTATGAAGGTGTTCCTTCATCACGCCGAGCGGATATTGCACCGGCATGTCATAACCGGCGAACGGCACCATTTTTGCGCCGAGCGAGATGTGCAATGCGTGGAGCGGAGTAGTGCGAAGAGCTGCTTGATCGTCCAAAAGACGTCTCCAGGTTTGGGCACGCCTGAAAACAGGTCGCACGCCGGCTCAGATTAGGACACGGGTTTGCCCATGTCGGTTTCGAGCCCCCTCTGTCCCTTTCGCCTGAGATTGTTATCCCTTCGGCGAGCCTCCGAAAATCGGCTGCTACTCTCCAGAGTTCCTGCAGTCTACCCGTGGTCCTTTTGCCTGAGAGTTTCCGGGGCGGTTGCTCCTTCGGCACCGCATTCAAGCGGCTTCTCCCTACGGGTCGCGCTCATTATCGTTGCGGCATACCTTTTGGCAAGGGCCGCATGTCGAAACCAGCACGATTTCTGTCGCATGATCTGTATGGATTGATCTGGTTCAATGACAACCTGCTCCGGCGGAGACCCGCACCGGGTTCGCTATTCGGCGATCTTGTCTGTCTGAAGGAGGCATTGGAATGTCGAAGCGGGAGTTCAGCGCGCGTGCAGCAGACTAGCCGTTCAGTTCAAAATACTCAGTCCTCGAGGTCGCGATAGGCCGCTTCGACCTGCTGCAGGGAATATTGCTGCTGCGGCTGTTTGCCGGTGGTCAGGACGTCGATGCCGACTTTTATCGCGGGGATCATGTTATCAATGGCTTCCGGATCGCTGACATTCTCCAGAGCCTTGGCGTTCCGATCAGCGTCAGCCTTGACATCGGCCACCTGGTCCTTCACGGAAACGCGGCGTGGCGTGCGGAGCGCTTCGATATTCAAAGCCGCCGTATTTGCAGAAATGGTCACGATCTGGGTCATTTGCCTCACCTTCGATCTTCCACCCTTACGAGAAGGGGTGTTCTTCGATGCTTAAGCCGAACCACTGCTTTTTAACGATGTGGGCTTTTAGTCACGCAGTCAAGGGTTGAAGTCATGACGAATATTCTATTGGCCGCATTGGGCGGGGCAATCGGTTCAGTTCTTCGTTATCTGGTGGGTGTGTTTTCTGTCCGCTGGTTCGGGCCAGGCTTTCCCTGGGGAACCCTTACTGTAAACGTGGTCGGATCCTTCATCATCGGCTTGTCAGTGGAAATGATCGCGCGCCGTTTCGACGCTTCGATGGAATTGCGCGTGTTCATCGTCACCGGAATTATCGGCGGCTTTACCACCTGGTCGTCCTTTTCTCTCGATACGATGGTCCTTTTCGAGCGCGGCGCGATCACTGCTGCCGCCGCTTATGTGATCGGCAGCCTCGTGGTTTCGTTCGCCGCCGTCTTTGCCGGGCTGGCGCTCGGGCGGGCAATGCTCTAAAGAGCGGCCCTCAAGAAGATATAAGAAAGAGCGTTGATGGCAGGCATCGAGCATATCCGCGTCGAGGCGGACGAGGCAGGCATGCGCCTCGACCGTTGGTTCAAGATTCACTATCCGGGTCTAGGTTTCGGCCCGTTGCAGAAATTGCTGCGCTCCGGTCAGGTGCGCGTCGATGGTGGTCGCGTCAAGACCGACACGCGCGTCGAGCCCGGCCAGACGGTCCGCGTGCCGCCCATGGATACGGATTCCAAGAAGGGCCCTATCGCCTCCAAGGACCTGAAGCACGCCGGCGATTACGAGCTGCTGCAGCGTATGGTTCTGCATGAAGACGACAAGGTGATTGTCCTCAACAAGCCGGCTGGCCTTGCCGTGCAGGGTGGTTCCGGCGTGACGCGCCATATCGACCAGATGCTTGAATCCTGGATCAGCCCCAAGGGTGAGAAGCCACGTCTTGTGCATCGTCTCGACCGCGATACGTCCGGCGTCCTGGTGATTGCCCGTACCCGCGGTGCCGCCCAGAAACTGACCGCAGCATTTCGCGAGCGCGATACCAAGAAGACCTACTGGTCACTGGTGAAGGGCGTGCCGCGCAAGCGCGAGGACAAGCTGTCGTCCTGGCTGGTGAAGATCCAGACACCGGATGGTGACAAGATGCGGATCGCCAAGCACGGCGAGGAGGGCGCCGATCACGCCATCTCCTATTACCGCGTGCTTGAAACCGCGGCGCAATCGCTCGCATGGCTGGAGATGGAGCCCTATACAGGCCGTACCCACCAGTTGCGCGTCCACGCGCTTTCCATGGGCCATCCGATCATCGGCGATCCGAAATATTACGACGACGATGTCAACTGGCCTTTCCCGGGTGGCATCCAGAAGAAGCTGCATCTGCACGCACGCCATATCGACATTCCACATCCGAATGGCGGTCGCCTGAAGGTTACCGCGCCGCTGCCGCCGCATATGGTTCAGAGCTGGAACCTGCTCGGCTTCGACATGGAAAATGGCGCAAGGGACGACGACGAATGAAACTGGTTCTGTTTGATTGCGACGGCACGCTGATCGATAGCGCTGGCCTGATCCATGAAACCATGCGCCGTACGTTCCTGCATTTCGGCAAGCCCGAGCCATCTTTCGAGGATACGAAATCGATCATCGGGCTGACGCTCGATATCGCGATTGCGCGAATGCAGGGCAAGCAGCATGCGGATCAGGAGGACATCGACATGATGGCCTATTACAAGTCGCTGTTTTCCGTCGTTCGCAGCGATATGGATTACCGCGAGCCGCTGTTTCCCGGCATTCTCGAACTGATGAATACGCTTCAGGGTCGTGACGAAATCATTCTCGGTGCCGTCACCGGCAAATCTCGCCGGGGGCTGGATTCTGTCAGGGAGACGCACGGCTTCAAGTTCGTCGCATCGCGCACGGCCGACGATTGCCCGTCCAAACCGCATCCGGCGATGGTGACGGAATGCTGCGACGAGACCGGCATGCGGCCGGCCGACACGCTTGTGATTGGCGATGCCATCTACGATATGCAGATGGCAAAGGCTGCCGGTGCGACCGCGATCGGTGTTTCTTGGGGTTACGCTTCCGTCACGGAACTCAAGGAGGCCGGTGCCGACGTGATCGTCAGCCACCCGAGCGAGATACTGGCCCATATCGGCTGAGGAACAAGACATGCGCGAACTTTTCCCCGATCCTTCAGAAGCGATGAGCCATCCGGACCCGACACGGCGGGCGCAGATCCAGATGCAGAAGCCGCTGCCGAAGCGTTTCTACACCGAGGTCTCGATCGTCGAAGGCGAGGGCGGGCATGCCGTGCATCTCGATGGTCGCCCGGTGAAGACGCCGGCCAAGGCCGCACTCGCCGTGCCGACGTCCCTGCTTGCGGAATTGCTGCGTGACGAATGGGCGAACCAGGTGGAGGTCATCGATCCGCGGACCATGCCGGTGACGCGCCTGATCAATACCGCCATCGATGGTGTCGCCGTCGAGGCCCAGGCCGTGTTCGAGGATATTCTCCGCTTCTCGTCCAGCGACATGCTCTGCTACCGGGCCGAAAGCCCGGAGAACCTCGTTCTTCGCCAGCAGCAACAATGGGATCCGGTCCTCGACTGGGCGGCAAACCAGCACGGCGCGTGTTTCGAACTGATCGAAGGCGTGATGCCCAGGGAGCAGCCGCGTGATGCAACTGCGGCGTTTTCCGCTGTATTGAGAAAATACGACGCACCGATCGAGCTCGCGGTTCTCCATACGGTAACAACGCTGACCGGCTCCGCCATTCTGGCGCTTGCCTTTGCCGAGGGCCACCTTGCGGCCGAGGATATCTGGAAGCTTGCCCATCTCGAAGAGGACTGGACGGCCGAGCATTGGGGCGAGGATGCGGAAGCGCAGAACCGTCGCGAAAAGCGCCACGCGGAATTTCAGGCTGCCGTGGCGGTTTTTGAGGCTCTGAAGCCTTCGGTTTAAGGCTTCACTAACCCTAAACGGGGAACATGCGGGCTCGTCATTCCGGATGCCAGCATGTTCCTGAAATCTGTCCGTATCATCGCTATTCCGCTTGCCGTGCTGATGCTGGCCGGCTTTCGCATGCCGGCGGCAGAAGAGCAGGCGGAGCGCATGCTCTATGACGTGCGAGGCGCTTTCGTGACGGCCCAGCCGGATGTTCCCCGCGATCTGATCACTGGCACCGATATTCTGGTTGATTCCGCGATCCGCGCCACATCGCGTTCGATGATGCTGCCGCGGACCATTCTGACGGTGAGGTTGTCCGATACGCGTCGATCACCTTTTCTTTTTGGCCAGCGTTATTCCGCAAGAGTTACGGTCAAGGTCATCTCGGTCGGATCGGGTGAACCGGTTGCCGAGGGCGAATTCGAGACATCGGTCATGAGCTTCGGCAAGGAGCCAGCCGACAGTCCTCTCGCGGAAAAGATTGCCACTAGAATCGCCTCGGAATTCCAGCTCGGGCGGCCGCATCGTGCCGGACTGCTTACATCCCTTGCGAGTGGCGGCACTCCATAACCGCTTGCTTAAATCGGATTTGCAACTTCTAAGGATGGTGTCGGAAAATTGATTTCTGGCAAAAATGGCCGTGAACTAACGCTGTGCCGCTTTATTCATCCGGGGAGATATCCGATGGCGCTTTTCGATCGTTTGGCAGTCTATAGAGAGCAAGGTCTCGCTGCCCTAAGAATCATGACTGGTTTACTGTTCCTTGAGCACGGGACCATGAAACTCTTTTCCTTCCCGGCAGCTCAGGGCGGTGATCATCTGTCACCGCTGATGCTGACTGCGGCACTCCTGGAATTTATCGGCGGCATCCTCATCACCGTCGGCTTCCTCACTCGTCCGGTCGCATTCATTCTTTCCGGACAGATGGCTGTCGCCTATTTCATGGCGCATGCGTCCAGAGGCTTCTGGCCTGCGCTGAACAATGGCGAGGCAGCCATCCTGTTCTCGTTCATCTTCATCTACCTGTTCTTCGCAGGCGCTGGCGCGTTTTCGGTCGATAACCGCAAGAAGATTTGACCCCGAAAACATTGAAGCCGGCGAAGTTGCCGGCTTCCTTCATCTTCGCAATTCTTGGAGAAATCAGCCAAGCCGCTCGGCATGCCAGCGCAGGTGATCGTCCATAAAGGTCGAGATGAAGTAGTAGGAATGGTCGTAACGCTCGTGCATCCTGAGCGTCAGGGCGATATCGGTGCCCTTCACTGCTTCCTCGAACAGCCATGGCCGCAGGCCGTTTTCCAGAAAGCCGTCCGCCTTGCCCTGGTCGATCAGGAATTCGGGGAAGCGTGCGCCATCGGCGACCAGCGCGCAGGCATCATACTGGCGCCACTGGGCCTTGTCTGCGCCGAGATATTTTTCATAAGCCGGTGCCGACCAGTCTGCTGTCGACGGCTCGACGATTGGCGCGAAGGCTGAGCAGCTCTTGAAGCGATCCGGACTTTTCAGCGCGATGGTCATAGCGCCGTGGCCGCCCATCGAATGGCCGAAGATACCCTGCCTTGCCATGTCGACGCGGAACTGCTCGCTGATGAGTTTCGGTAGTTCCTGCGTGATGTAGGTGTACATCTGGTAGTTTTCAGCCCAGGGCTTTTCGGTTGCATCGAGATAGAAGCCCGCGCCCTTGCCCATTTGCCAATTGGTCAGTTCGTCGGGCACGTCATTGCCGCGCGGGCTGACATCCGGGCATACGATGATCAGGCCGAGTTCCGCTGCAAGACGGCGATACTCGCCCTTTTCCATGACATTGGCATGGGTGCAGGTCAGGCCCGAAAGATACCAGAGCACCGGGCGCGGCTCTTCTATGGCCTGCGGCGGCACGAAGACCGCAAAGGTCATCTCGCATTTGCAAGCATCCGATTCATGGCTGAAAACGCCCTGCATGCCGCCAAAGGCGGTGTTTTGCGAAATGATCTTCATGGAAATGGTCCTTTCGGGCTTGCGGGGCCGGCGTCTTCAGGTCGCCAGCGAGACGACGGCATTGACTGCTGCGGCTACCAGTATCGTGTTGAAAAAGAAAGATACGACGGCATGAAGCAGGTTGATTTTGCGCATGTCGGTCGCCGTGATCGCCACATCGGAGGTCTGTGCAGTCATGCCGATGACGTAACCGAAATAAAGGAAATCCCAGGCACCCGGACGATCCGTCTGAGGGAAATCCAGTCCGCCGACCGATTTTCCGTCTTGCTTGTCACCCGGTCGCCAGTAGAGATGAGCGTAGTGCAGCGAGAACATCGTATGGATGGAGAACCATCCAAGAATGACCGCTGCAAAGCCGACTGCCACGTCCACCAGTCCCAACGGTTGTTTCTGGTTCAAGGCTTCGAAGAGCGTGACGAGTGCCACGACGGCTGCGAGCAGGGTAACGGCAAGGATGATCGGCGCGGGTTCATCGGTATTCTGGCCGCTTGCCTGCAGCCGGTCTGCATCGAGATGGCGGATTCGCAAGCCGATCAGGGTCAGATAGACCACGAAGAAGACGATCGCGGTCAGGGCTGCCGCGAGTTCAGGCAGCAGCAAGATCAGGACGGGCAGGGCAATGATTGCAGTAATTGCCGCCGCAAAGAAGGGGCCATGGCGGCGGTGGCGCCAATGCCGTTTGACTTTGCCGCCCTCGCTTCTTGCCATCCCCAATTCACCCGTATCGTTCAGCCGGCCGATTTTGCCCTGCGGCAGAGCCTGTCGAGGGTTTCCAGAAATGCCGAGCGATCCCGCGGCGAGAAGGCGGCATTGTATCCTTTGCTTTCACCCGTCTCGCGCAGATGAGCGCCGAGGTCGCGCATCGCGGTCGCCATGCCGATATTGCTCTTGTCGAACAGGCGTCCGGTCGGGCCGGTCACCAATGCACCTGCGGCAACGCACCGCCCCGCAAGCGGCACGTCTGCGGTCACCACGATGTCGCCAGTCGTGGCGCGTTCGGCGATCCAGTCATCGGCGGCATCGAAGGCTCCCGAAACGATGACGTTCTTGACCATCGGATCACGGGACGGGCGCAGGCCGGAATTGGCGACAAACGTCACCTCAAGGCCGTGGCGCTCTGCGACCTTCAGAATTTCCGGCTTCACCGGGCAGGCATCGGCATCGACATAGATCAAGGCTATTCGCTTCCTCGTAGACAGATTCAACAAAGAAGCGACTTAGCAGATCACGCCACCGCTGTCGTCTGGTCGTCGACGGTTGCGCCGGGCGCGTTTTTCTTGATGGATTCGATTGCGGCTATGGCAGAGGCCTTGGCTGCATAACCTTCTGAGGAAAACATGCTCTGGCCGTTGGAGGCCTTGAAACGGAAACGAAACTCGCCTGCCTTATCCTTGTAGACTTCGAATTTGTACATGGTTGCTTCCTCTCTCTTCTTCCCGTCATGGATGATAGATCGGGGCAAAGGAAAAGCAAGCACTGCAGATCGACTATGAGGTATATGGACGTAATCAATCCTGGCAATATCGACAGTAGTTCTGCGTCATAGGATTGCGAGCTAGTCTCAGAGCTTTGACCTAGTCCTTTTCAAACGGCGTGAAATTCAAGTCATACGCTCTTGGATTTTCATTCGGGGGCTCTTTGGCCTCCGTCGAATATGTGTATACCCGACCTGTCGTCTCGAATCCGATATGTCGACCGATTGTGATGATCATGTCGACCGCTTGCTCTGCGTCCAGCGCCCATACATTCATTCTGAAAAATGCTGGCGTACCAACTTGGATATCGAAGTCCGCATTAGTCTCGACTATTTCGCCTTCCGCCATCATCGTGAAATGCTGGAAAGGCGTTTGCAGTTTCCCGTATCTTAGCTTGAGCTTCCAATTCTTCTCAGCTTCCAAAGCGATACCCAATCAACTTTTGAAAGGGCCAAACTATCGCAATGGCCGTATCATATCCACATGCGGAATGCCGTCTTCCAGATATTCCTCGGATGTCCGTTCAAAGCCGAACGAAGCGTAGAATTTCTGCAGATGCGCCTGGGCGGAAATCTCGATCGCCTCGCCGGGATAGGCCTTTTCGCATTCGATGATCGCCTCGCGCATCAGCGCGTCACCGAGACCTTTTCCGCGGTGGTTCGGCGATACGGCCACGCGGCCGATACGGGGCAGGTGATCTGTTGTCGGTCGCCACAGACGGGCGCAGGCGAGCAGGTCTTCGCCATCGATCAGCCGCAGGTGCAGGCAGTCGGGATCGTTGCCGTCAAGCTCGGGATAGGGGCATGTCTGCTCGACGACGAAGACGTCGACGCGCATTTTCAGCATGGCGTAGAGATCGAGTGCGGAGAACTCGTCGAGCCTCCGCACATCAACCGTATATTTGGACAAGGCGATCAATAGACCACCACGCCACGGATCGATTCACCCTTGTGCATCAGGTCGAAGCCCTTGTTGATGTCTTCAAGCGGCATGGTATGGGTGATCATCGGGTCGATCTGGATCTTGCCTTCCATGTACCAGTCGACGATCTTCGGCACGTCGGTGCGACCGCGGGCGCCGCCGAAGGCCGTGCCCATCCAGTTGCGGCCGGTGACCAGCTGGAACGGACGGGTGGAGATTTCCTGGCCGGCACCGGCAACGCCGATGATGACCGACTTGCCCCAGCCGCGATGCGACGATTCCAGCGCCTGGCGCATGACCTTGGTGTTGCCGGTGCAGTCGAACGTGTAGTCGGCACCGCCGATCAGGTCACCATGACGCTTGGTCATGTTGACCAGATAAGGAACGATATCCTCGCCGACTTCCTTCGGGTTGACGAAGTGGGTCATGCCGAATTTTTCGCCCCATTCCTTGCGGTCCGGGTTGATGTCGACGCCGATGATCATGTCGGCACCGGCAAGACGCAGGCCCTGCAGCACGTTGAGGCCGATGCCGCCGAGGCCGAAGACGATCGCGGTGGAACCGATCTCGACCTTGGCGGTGTTGATGACGGCGCCGATACCGGTGGTCACGCCGCAGCCGATATAGCAGACCTTGTCGAAGGGCGCGTCGGGATTGATCTTGGCAAGCGCGATCTCCGGCAGAACGGTGAAGTTCGCGAAGGTCGAGCAGCCCATATAGTGGTGGATCTTGTCCTTGCCGATCGAGAAGCGCGAGGTGCCGTCCGGCATCACGCCCTGGCCCTGGGTCGAGCGGATCGAGGTGCAGAGGTTGGTCTTGCGGCTGGTGCAGGAATAGCACTCGCGGCATTCCGGCGTGTAGAGCGGAATGACGTGATCGCCCTTCTTCAGCGAGGTGACGCCGGGGCCGACATCGACGACGATACCGGCGCCTTCATGGCCGAGAATAGCGGGAAACAGGCCTTCCGGGTCTGCGCCCGAGAGGGTGAAATCGTCGGTGTGGCAGATCCCGGTGGCCTTGATCTCGACCAGCACTTCGCCGGCCTTCGGGCCGTCGAGCTGAACCGTCATCACTTCCAGCGGTTTACCTGCCTGAACGGCTACAGCGGCGCGGACATCCATCGTGTCACTCCCTTGGTTTGAAATTTAAAAGTCTTGTTACTGAATTAGAATCTGCGCGGACTTTTGCACGCTGAAGCGATCCGGCTCAAGCCGGAACCGGACGTGGCTTGCCGCAAAAACAACAGGTGTCGATCACGCTTTGATCAGCGAGGTTCGATGATCGGAACGTGAGGGGCAAGATCGCGCGACATGCGGCCATCGAGCCGTGGATCGTCGCAGATTTCGACCATGAAGGCATAAGGCGTGAAGCCGGAGCGCTGATAGAAGGCCAGCGCCGCCGGATGATCGAAATTGCAGGTATGGACCCAGAAACGGCTGATTGGCCGCGACCATGCGTTGTCGATCGCGGCATTCATCATGATGCGGCCTGCGCCGTTGCCTATCGCTTCCGGCACGACGCCGAAGAAGGCGATCTCGCATTCGCCCTCTTCGCGGAAATCGAGCTCCAGAAGTCCCAGTCGACGTTTTCCGTCGGTCAGGACATGGATCTCGATCAGCGGATCGGTGATGATCGCTTGCAGTTCCGCATCCGGCATGACGATACGCGATACCCACAGCCAATCCTCGCCGACACGACGATACAGGTCGCGATAGTCACTGACCGAAGGTTCTGCCCAACGTTCGACCCGCAGACCGGTTTCCGGCGGCAAAGGCCGGGCGGCCGGGCGCTCGAACATTTCGAGGCAGGTGACCATGTTGGCAAGCTTTCCCGCAGGGACGGGAGAGTAGCCGAAGGGGAGCGTAGGGTTCGACGTTTGCATGCGCCCTTGGACTGTTTTGCCTGGCGCATGTCAACCGTTGCCAAGGAAAAATCAGCTTCAAGCCACGCGTTCGTTCCAGGTCGCGATGTCGTCATCGGTCAGAAGCCAGGGATGGGAGCGAAGGCTCTCTATATGGCGCTCTTCGCCTGCCACATAGTTCATCACTTCCTGCCAGCCGGGATGGTTGTCCCGATGCCTTATGACGTCGTCGATCATCGCGAGGCTGGATGCTTCCAGCGCCGAAATGAAGAGGCGACCGCCATCGACCCGGCACCGCAAGAGCCGCCAGACATAGGCCATGTCATCGGCAGTGATCCCCGCATGACGAGGTGCCGGTACGCCATAGGATAACTCCGGGGGAGCCAGAAGCTTGTGTCGCAACTGGTCGAGCGCGAAGGCCGACAGGATATCCGGACAGCTTTCTGCACGTTCGATCGCGTGAAGAAGCGTTTCGAGCTGCAACGGATGATCGATCCGGCCCTCAAGCGCCAATGCACGGATCAGCCATGCGGCTTTCGCGGCGTCCAGGCGTCCGCGAGGTGGTGCTGTGTCGACGATGAATGCCGCCAGTTGTTCGACGAAATAGCTCGGCCATTCCTCGCAATGAACCGGACACATGTCGTTCAAGGCGAGAAGCAGGAGCGCGTCGTCGTAACCACGGATTCCGTTCGTGAAGGCGTATTTTCGCAGAATCAACAGGTCATGCCTGTCAATGCGGCCCTTTCCGGCGATGACACATGCCGGAAAAGAAAAGCGTATGCCGCTCATCTCTTTCTCCGTTTCATCATGAAACTGGATATTGCTCTTAAGTTGGAGAAGTTGAGAGGCCGACAATAAGGGCAGTTAACGAAAACTAGCCAAGCGGCGGTTCGGCCGAAATCTGTCTCACCCTGACACGCTCGCGCCAGATGATGAACAGGCCGGAGGCGACGATGATGGCGATGCCGAGCCATTTCGACGCCGTCGGAAAGTCGGCAAACAGCAGGTATCCAAGCACAGTCGCCGAAATGATCTCAAAATACTGGAACGGTGCCAGAAGCGACAGCGGCGCCATGCGGAAGGCCCGGACCACCAGAAGGTGAACATAACCGGACAGGCTGCCGAGGATGATTAGCAGAACGAGCCCAAGGCCGGATGAGGGTAGGGACGCTTCGAACTCTACGGGATAGATGAAATGGCCCGCCAGCAGCCCAACAGTCATGAACAATGTTCCGCCGACGCCGGCGACGAACTGCATGGTCAGCGGTGAGTCGGCATCGCCGATCGCGCGATTGAGAAAAAGGTAGAGCGTGTAGAGAAAGGCGCAGAGGACGGGCAGTAGAGCCGTCCAGCCAAAGATCTCGTAACTTGGCTGAATGACGATCATCGCGCCGCCAAAGCCTATGGCAATGGCGAGCCACCTTCGCCAGCCGACCTTCTCGCCGAGAAACAGCGCCGACATCATCGTCAGCATGAAGGGCTCGACGAAATAGATGGCGAAAACGTCCGCCAGCGGCATGTATTTGACCGCCATGAAGAACATCAGGCTGGCTGCGGCATGCAGCGCGCCGCGCAGAAGGTTCATCCAGGGTCGCTTGCCGCCACGGATCGCGCCGGGCACAAAAAACGCGATCGGCAGCAGCGCCAGAAACTGGAAAAAGAACCGGTAGAAGGTCACCTGGCCCGGCGACATGGTCTCGAAAGTCGCCATGTATTTGGCGATCGCATCCATCATCGGCAGGACGACCATGCAGGCCGCCATGATGGCCATGCCCTTGATCGGATTTTGCGGATGAGAATCGGACATGGCAGCACTCTTAGATATTCCGGTCGCACAATTCGTTCGAAAATAGTGGCAAGTGCCGATCGTTCCGAAGCTTGTTGGCGGCCACCTTGACGATGGGAGCCGCTGACAAGGCAGTTAATATGATTCAAACCTGTTTTAGCAAACGGATGCCCGTTAGTGACTGGTACTTCATGGTCAACTCACGAATTTCCTGAGTCTTAGCAAAATGGAAAACACGGGCATTACCCAGCGCTGTATGGCGATGTCTGGGGTTCAACACCTTTGAAAAATCCATCTTGAGATAGTCCCGCATAAGAAGTTCGCTAACTTTGGCTGCACTGAGTTCGAGCAGGGTCAGCGTCGCGTGCGAATTGCGCTCGGTAGTAGGGACGATACCCAATACGTCGCTAGTCTCGGCAAGGGACTGGTTCAACCTCAGTACCTTGCTGTGACCCCGCCTGTTTTTGGTACCGATCGTGCTCAGTGGAACCGACATTTCATCGAAAAGGTTCTGGTCCATTACGCACTGACCGATCGCGAATGAACTCCCGGGGAGGTGAAGTTTTTCTTGCGGAATTGATGTCAGATCGAGAGAGACTTGCTGATGGTCATTGTCCAGCAGAGTTCGTCTTATGGTGACGTTTCGAAGATGCCGCAGGAGCAAGAATTCTGACGAAAGACTGAAGAAGGCGATGTTGTTTGTCAGCATCCCCATGACGCTCGGTCCCCACATGAACGATTTGTCGAATCCGTAGAAGAGAATTCCTTTGCCTACCTTGTCCGCGGGAAATTTTGCTATCAGCGCGATCCGGTCCGCATAGGCCATGCGATCATTGATATGGAATTTAGGGGTCAGCCTGCGGTTTGCAGGAGAGGCGCCGTTTGCCCAAAGCCACATGCCCACGCGGACCTTGTCCAGCCAGTCCAGCAGGGTGATTCCGTCTTGCTGGGTCAGAGCAACGTCGTCACGAATTTTTACATAAACGGCCTTCGCCATTGACTCCAGTTTGGAGCGCTCCTCGTTGCACTTCTTGCAGACCTTGCTCCCGATTTTCTTCAAAGGAGCATCAAACGTTCGGCCGCCCATGGATACGGGTGCTGTGCGGTTTTGTAGATCTGCTTCATCTACAAGCCATTGTGGGATGACGTGTTCGAAATTGGTTTCCTGGCCAGTAAACAGCTTACCGCAAAATATGCATTTCCGTGCCGATGGCATAATCGCTCTTCCAATATGAGTTGCAGTCTAATCCTTGAACCGCCCGCGATTTGTTCACGAGTCTGTAAATTTTTGGTTGTGCAGAGATGCGCTGGTGAGAGATGTAGGCTTTTCGCGTCTGTCGCTGTCGCTGTCGCTGTCGCCGTCGCCGTCGCGGGCAGCGTGCTTACTGCGCCGGCATATTGGTTTTATGGACTTGGCCAACATCGCCAGCATACCTATCTCCCTGTCGAAATCAGGAGATCTTCGTTGTCGGAATTCATCAGCTATCTATTCGCCATCTTTGTCGTCACACCGCTTCAGGCTGAGTTGTCGCAACGCCTGCAGGGCGTGCCTTCGCAGGAACTCGTGGAGGCGGGCAAGGCCTGCATTTCCGTCGAGGCACCGGAACTGTTGCGCTATGCGCAGGAAAACTGGGGCTGGGCTGCGGCCAATGCGATTGGCGTCAGCGCCGGCCTTGTCGACCCTATGACACTGCTTCCGCAGGGCAATGAGAACTGCCGTCTGGTGATCCAGTCACTGGCTGTCGAAGGCTCTCGCAACGCCTGATTTCGCGTCGTCTCTGTCGCAAATAGGCGAGCCGGTCGGGTGTCCCGCAATGATTCCGCTTGCGGGACGCCGCATCAGGTAACTCATTGCCAGAAAACAAAAAACCCGGCCGAAGCCGGGTTGATTTGGTGCGGTCGAGAAGACTCGAACTTCCACGGGTTGCCCCACAGCGACCTCAACGCTGCGCGTCTACCAATTCCGCCACGACCGCATCGTGGTAGGCCGAATTGCTTCGGCGAGGCAGCATCTAGCAAATGGATTCCGGCTGCACAAGTGTGCCGTGACAGTTTTTTGAAAGAAAAAACAATGTCCACAGCCGCCGCCTTTTGCGGTTGATATGAACCCCTTGTTTTGCGGGCCTCAGAGGCGCATTGCAAATTTACAATCTTCTTGTCAGAAGGCTTGTCATGCAGACACGTACCGATCTCGACCACCAGATGTTCCCTGCCGCGCACTGTCCGCCGGTGCGCTGGCGCATCTCGGACTGTCCCGTGCCCTATGAAGAAGCGCTTCAGACGATGGAGCGCGAAGTCGCCGCAATTGCCGACGGCAAGGCGGACGAACTCGTCTGGCTGCTTGAGCACCCGCCGCTTTATACGGCAGGCACCAGCGCCAACTCCGCCGATCTGATCGAGCCGAACCGATTCCCGGTTTATGATACCGGTCGCGGTGGGGAATATACCTATCATGGTCCCGGCCAGCGGGTGGCCTATGTGATGCTCGACCTCAAGCGCCGCCGTCAGGATGTACGCGCCTATGTCGCGGCACTTGAGCAGCTGGTCATCCAGACCCTAGAGTTGATGAATGTTCGCGGGGAACGACGCGAAGACCGAGTCGGCGTCTGGGTTCAGCGGCCTGAAAAGCCTCGCCTGCCGGATGGAAGCATGGCGGAAGACAAGATCGCAGCTTTCGGCATTCGCCTGCGCCGTTGGGTGAGTTTTCACGGCCTTTCATTGAATGTCGATCCGGATCTTTCGCATTTTTCCGGCATCGTGCCCTGTGGCGTGACATCCTACGGCGTGACGAGCCTTGTCGATCTCGGCATGCTTGTGCTGATGGAGGATGTGGATATTCGGCTCCGCGAGGCCTTCGAAGAGATTTTTGGGCCGACGGTCATCGAAAAGGCATAAGCAGACAATGGTCGATCTGAAAATCAAGAAGCGCCCGATCGGGGCTGTGGCAAGGGTTCAGCGAAATGGTCACCCGCAGGTGACGAGCCGAACCGGCGGCGAGATCGGTGTCGTGACCGGCGCATCCGAAGAGGGGTTCAATCCGCTCGATCTGATGTTTGCGTCGCTTTCCGCCTGCCTGGTTCTGAGCGCACGGATCGCGGCCAGCAAACTCTCCGTCCTCGACCGGTTTGACGGAGCTTCGGCTGATGTGACGGGTGAAAAGTCAGCCGAAGAACCTTATCGGATCGAGCGCTTCATCGTTGCGATCACGATCGATGGCGATTTCACCCAAGAAGAGCGCCACCAGATCGTTCATATGGCCGAAGAAATATGCACGGTCAGCAATACGCTGAAGACGCGCCCGGAAATTTCGCTTTCGGTCGGCTGACTGGTTCAGTCCTCATCTGGAATGCGGCTGTCGACGCCGGCGAGACGCAGGTGGTTGATGATCCTGCCTACACCAGCGACATTCCGGGTCGCGCCAATGATGCCATGTGAAGTCGCAGCATCATCGACCTGACCTTCTATCGTAACGTTGTTCCGATCCACGTGGATGTCGATCAGGTCCATTTCGACGATCCCCAGCGCATCGATGGCGTCGGTGACACGTTCCTCAAGGTCATCCCAGTTCTCAAGGCCTGTCGTGCCGGGCCGCAGGCTGTCACGCTGAGGTTCTTCAAGCCCGTCGAAACCCGCCTCGTCGATCAGAAAGCCGGGATTGCGGCCTGTCTCCACGTCGGGACTTGTGCTGCCATAGGCGGCATTGTCGACTGGACCGGCAGCCTGGCCGGGCTTGTCGGCATAGGGCCACCCGTCATCCAGGTTTCGGTCGTCGAAATCGCGAAAATCCTCTTCGCGGGAAATGTCGTTTATGTCTTTTTTCGGTGACATGGTGCCTCCGTGCCCTGTCTCGTTCCTGCGGCGCACCGCGGAGCTCGTTTCTAGTTCGGTAGACCTGCCCTGTTGCCGGTCAGGGTCAAATGATTCTCCACGTCGTGGACGCCATCGACCGTTTCGGCCGCGAGAATCACCTTGCGCGCCGTCATGATTGTGTCGACAGCGCCTTCCAGCACGACGGTCGTGCCCTTCACATGAGGTTCGACCGCGGATGTGTCGATATCCGGCAATGAGGCAATGCGTGCCGCAACATCACTACCGATCTTGCTGTCTTCGATCTTGGATGTTTCCGTCATGGTCTTTCTCCTCGTTCAACCATGAGCGGGTAACGCGCGAAGCCTCGCCGGGTTCGCGGGAAAATTCTATTTTTCCTTCTGCAACTTTTTCACCAGCCGCTCGCGCTTCAGTCGCGACAGCCGCTTCAGCCAGAAAATGCCATCAAGCTGATCGATCTCGTGCTGGATGCAGACCGCATGAAAATCCTTCGCCTCTTCTTCATGGGGATTGCCGGACAGATCCTGGTAACGAAACCTGACGTGGCGCGGGCGCTCCACCTCATCGGTCGCTCCCGGCATGGAAACGCTGCCTTCCATATGCCTGATTGTCTCGTCGCTCGCCCACAGGATCTCCGGGTTGACGTAATAAAGCGGTCCCTGGCTTGCAGAGAGTTCCAGCACGAAAAGGCGCTGGAATACGCCGATATGCGCGGCCGTGATGCCGACGCCGGGGGCGTCGCGCATCGTCTCCAGCAAATCCTGTGCGAGGTTCGACAGGGTCTCGTCGAAGCTTGAAACCGGCTCGCAGATCATGGAAAGGCCCGGATCGGGATAGCTCAGAATGGTGCGGACGGTCATGTCGTTTCTCTTGTTGTGACATGGCGGCAGATCTGCCACTCCATGATGAAATGCAGATAAAAAGCCGTTTCGCGGCTGTCGATAAAATTGCTTCAGTCTTTCATGCTATCTGATTGTTGACTATATGTTTTCCGTCGCTGTACCGGCAGTGGCAATCGTGCACGGCGAGGGCGGTTGATGAGTGATATCCAGAACGACACGCTCATCAGCCGGAAAGCCGGCAGCGAGGAGCATGATATCTATTCCGAAGACGGTTCTATCCGCTCGGACTTTCTGGCGCGCGTCGGCGCAGCTATTGCTGACCGCGATGTGCTTTTCCTTCGCCAGAATGTCGCGAAGCTGCATGAATCCGAACTCGGTGACCTGCTCGAATCGATCCTGCCGGACCAGCGCCTGGCGCTGGTCAAACTGCTCGGCAAGGATTTCGACCTTACGGCTCTTACCGAAGTTGACGAAGCCATCCGTATGGAGATCGTCGACCAGATGCCGAACGAGCAGATCGCGGCTGCGATCGGCGATCTCGATTCGGACGATGCCGTCTATATTCTCGAAGACCTCGACCATCAGGACCGCGAAGAAATTCTCGCGCAGTTGCCTTTTACCGAGCGGGTGCGGTTGCGGCGTGCGCTGGATTATCCCGAAAGCTCCGCCGGCCGGCGCATGCAGACCGAATTCGTCGCCGTGCCGCCGTTCTGGACCGTCGGCCAGACGATCGACTATCTGCGCGACGAGGAAAATCTGCCGGACAGCTTTTCGCAGATCTTCGTCATCGATCCGACGTTCCGGCTGCTCGGTATCATCGATCTCGACCGTATCCTGCGCTGCAATCGGCAGATCCGGATCGAAACGATCATGCGGGAAACCAACCACCCGATCCCGGCCGACATGGACCAGGAAGAGGCGGCCCAGATCTTCGAGCAGTACGACCTTCTGTCTGCCGCCGTTGTCGATGACAATGGCCGCCTCGTCGGTGTGCTGACCATCGATGACGTGGTCGATGTGATCCAGGAAGAGGCGGAAGAGGATATTCGCCGCCTTTCCGGTGTCGGCGACGAAGAACTGTCCGACTCGGTGAAGGATACCTCGCGCTCACGCGTGCCGTGGCTGATGGTCAATCTCGTCACCGCTTTCCTGTCGGCATCCGTCATCGGGCTGTTCGAGGCGACGATCGAAGAGATCGTGGCGCTCGCCATCCTGATGCCGATCGTCGCCGGCATGGGCGGCAACGCCGGCTCTCAGACAATGACGGTGACGGTTCGGGCGCTCGCCACCCGCGATCTCGACATCCATAATGCCTGGCGTGTCGTGCGCCGCGAGGCGGGCGTCGGTCTGATCAACGGCATGCTGTTCGGCACCGTCGTCGGTTCTGTGGCCGGCTGGTGGTTCGCCGATCCTCACCTCGGAATGGTGATTGCGTCGGCGATGATGATAAACATGTTTGCTGCTGCGATGGCGGGCATGATGATACCGCTGCTGCTCGACAAGGCAGGGACCGACCCGGCGGTTTCGTCCGCGGTGTTCGTGACCGCAATCACGGATATGACCGGTTTCATGAGTTTCCTCGGCCTTGCAACACTATGGTTGCTGAAATAGGCACGGTTTGACTGTTACGTAAAAGTCAATTATTTTCGCGGGTCACAGCAAGGAAGTTACGTGGACAAATATTACAGCATAACCGAACTGACCCGCGAATTCGGCGTATCGACACGCACATTGCGATTCTACGAGGACGAAGGCCTGCTTCATCCCGAACGTCGCGGCCGGACACGTCTGTTCCGGGCGGCGGATCGTCGCCTGCTTCTGGAGATATTGCGTGGACGTCGCATCGGCTTCACGATCTCCGAAATCCGCGAGATCATCCAGGTTTACCGTGAACCTCCCGGCGAAATGGGCCAGCTCAAGCTGTTGATGAAACGCGTCGATGAGAAGCGTGACGAATTGCGCCAGAAGCGCAAGGATATCGACGAAACGCTGGCCGAACTCGACAATGTCGAAGAAGCCTGCCTTACGCGTCTCGCCGAAATCGGCGTCGGCACCTGAGGCTTTATTGCCTCAGGGCTGCTGCGCGTCGATCGAGCATTCCTGCGCCATGATCTGAACCCGGTTATCCTGCGCGTTAATCGTGCCGTTCTGCAGCGGTGTCATCAACTGTTCCGCGATCAACTTGTCGGCTGTGCAGCCGCAAAAACGCTGGCAGAGAGCGGGATCGCCCGTCTCTCGCAGGCAGCTAGGCTGGCAGCTGTTCATATAGACGAGCCGCGGATCAGGGGCCGGAGCCGGCGAAACAAGCGAGAAGAGATAGACGAGCGCAAGCAGGATCGGCTGGTGGACCAGATAGACGATCAGGCTGTGGCGGCCGGCCTTTGCAAGCATCGTATCGGTGGACTGCAGTTTTGCCAGTCGTCCGGTCCAGCCGCGGACAATGGCGAGCCGGGTAACTGCGATGCCCATCAGAAGCGCCGCCAGCCAAGGGAATAGCGGCACGTAATCGTTCGAGCGCGGCGGGAAATCGGCAAAGCCGATCCAGGCCAGCCAGCGCGTTTCAAACAGCGATGACTGCAGCATGCCGGGCATGACAACGGCATCGACAATCATGGCGGCGACGATCACGACCGGTACCGCGAAAGCGATGGCGAGTGGCAATTGCAGGAAGGCCAGGCCGATCAGGCTCGACAGGGCGATATTGTGCAATATGCCGAAAAAGATCCATTCCTGCGGGAAGATGAAGAACGTGGCGATGCTGATCGCGATGGCCGCGCCTGCCACGATGGTGAGGCGTTTCCAGAAGGAAGGCCAGCGTATGTCGCGACCATGCGCCAGAACCAGGCTCACACCGGCGAGAAACAGGAACGAGCTGGCAATCGCGCGGGCATAGAGCCGGAAGAACCCCTGGGTTGCCGTGCCGGGATCGACATAGCCGAAGAACTCGATGTCCCATGTGAAGTGATAGGTCGCCATTGCGATCAGCGCTATGCCGCGAAGCGTATCGATCAGCAGGATACGAGGCGCTCGCTCGCTTGTCGGCTGCGGTGGGGTGTCTGCTGCAGTCACTCTTCTCAAATCCCTCAGTCGTCTTCCATGATGGCGAGCCGCGCCTCGGAAAAATACTGGCGGCGGACCAATGCCACGATGATGATCACCGTTGTTGCCATGAACACATAGGGTCCGGCGAACCAACCGAGATAGCCGATCGACAGAAAAAGTGTCCTGAGGCCGGAATTGAAGTGCTTAGCTGCAATCATGTTCATTCTGATGACATGATCGGCGGCCCGGCGCGCCGTCTCGGGGTCGGCTTCGGCCTCCCTTGTCATAGGCAGGCCGCCGAAAAGGATCGTGCAGTAATTGAAAAGCCGGTAGGCCCAGCCGAACTTGAAGAAGGCGTGGCCGAGAAGAAATGCCAGTCCGCCAACCTTCATTTCGAAGACGGCCTGTCCGCCATAGGGGACAAAGGGCAGGTGAGAGAAGACCGCATTGACTTTCTCGGTCGAGCCGAGAAGGGCGAAACAGCTGCCCAACGCGAAGATCGACGAGGTGGCGAAAAATGCAGTTCCGTTCTGCAATCCGGCGAAGATCTGCGTATCGATCATCCGCAATTCACGCTTCAGGGAATTGTATATCCAGCGATGCCTTCGCTCGACCATGGCCTGGTTGAGGCTCTGCCGTGGAAGATATTTTCCTCCCGAACCCGCTGAAAACCAGGAGTAAGCCGCCCACAGAAAGGCGAAGAGGGCGAGCGCAATGTAATCTGCCAGAATCATGGAAAACTGCCGGAAGCCGAAATCGTATCATCCGACTTTTGCGTTGTTTCATCCGTCGCGGCAAGGGGAGCGATCAATCGCTGCCAAGAGTTTATGTGGACTTGCGCATCTGAGGACAAGACAGCATATGTGATCTGCGCCTCATGTCGTTGATGTCCAATAGTGTGTCGGATCGCCAACATGACGGCACACTCATATGACATAGGCTGAGACCGAGTTTGATCGGGCAGCCAGTATCTGGCCAGTATCTGGATTGTAGACTTCCATGTTTCTCTCCGTCTTCGACGTTTTCAAGATCGGCATCGGCCCGTCGAGTTCCCACACGATGGGGCCGATGTCGGCGGCCAACCGGTTTCTCGACCTCATCCTGTCCGACGACTGGCCGCGTCCCGCCGGTGCCCATGTTGCCGCCCTTCAGGCTTCGCTCCATGGCTCGCTCGCCTTCACCGGCATCGGGCATGGAACGGGCAGGGCGGTCATTCTCGGCCTGATGGGCGAAGCGCCGAATACTGTCGATCCGGACCGGATGGACGCGATCATCGAAGAGGTGGAGCGGACAGGCCGCGTGACGCCACCCGGTCATCCGGCCTATTACTTCCAACCGAAGACAGACCTGATCTTCGACAAGAAGCAGGCTCTGCCAGGACACGCCAACGGCATGAGCTTTTCGGCGCTCGACAAGGATGGCCGGTTGCTTCTCAAGCGGATCTATTACTCGATCGGCGGCGGTTTCGTGGTTACCGATACCGAGCTTGAGGCAATGCGCGCAACGAAGGACGCAGGCGGCGGCGATCACGTGCCCTATCCGTTCGCGACTGCCCGGCAAATGCTCGAGATGTCCCACGGCGCGGGTCTTTCGATCGCGCAGATGAAGCGGGCCAACGAATTGACCCACACGAGCGCGCAGGCGCTGGACGAGGGTATAGACGCGATCTGGGAGGCAATGAACGGCTGTATCGATCGTGGCCTCAAGGTCGATGGCATCATGCCGGGCGGGCTCAAGGTCAAGCGGCGGGCGAGGGCGATCCATGATCGTCTCAACGAGGAATGGCGCAGCAACAGGCCCAATCCCCTCCTCGCCAATGACTGGCTCTCGGTTTACGCCATGGCGGTGAACGAGGAAAATGCCGGCGGCGGTCGCGTCGTGACGGCGCCGACCAATGGCGCTGCCGGCGTCATTCCCGCAACGCTCAAATATTTCCTGCATTTCCACGAGGATGCGACGAAAGACGATATCCGCGAATTCCTGCTGACGGCTGCTGCGATCGGCGGCATCATCAAGCATAATGCCTCGATCTCCGGCGCCGAAGTCGGCTGTCAGGGCGAGGTGGGGTCTGCGGCGGCCATGGCCGCAGCGGGGCTTGCCGCCGTTATGGGTGGCTCTCCGGAGCAGATCGAGAACGCCGCCGAGATCGCGCTCGAGCACCATCTCGGCATGACATGCGATCCGATCGCCGGTCTTGTCCAGGTTCCCTGTATCGAGCGAAACGCGCTGGGTGCGGTCAAGGCCGTGACCGCCGCTTCGCTTGCCATCAAGGGCGACGGCACGCATTTCGTGCCACTCGATGCCTGTATCGAGACGATGCGCCAGACCGGCAACGACATGAGCGAGAAGTACAAGGAGACCTCCACCGGCGGCCTTGCCGTCAATGTGGTGGAGTGCTGAACGCGCTTATCGCTGTGGACCCGGTCGGGATTTGACTTGACTGGCGGCCTTGGCGGGTCTTCAAGCCAATTATGGCTCTTCATCTCATCAAGCTCTGCGTCGGCGCCGACAGTATCCAGGATCTGAGAGACTGGGTTTCCGAGCGATCCCTGACCGCGATGGCTGCCGGCCTCGAGCCGCACAGCATCCATACGACCCGCATGGTTCCCAAGCGCGTGGAAGAGCTGCTCGACGGTGGCTCTCTCTATTGGGTGATCAAGGGGCAGGTTTCCGCGCGGCAAAATCTGCTCGACCTGCGCACCTTTACCGGTGGCGACGGCATTCAGAGATGCGAGTTGGTTCTCGGCCCGGAAGTGATAGAGACCGCGTCGCAGCCGAAGCGACCGTTTCAGGGCTGGCGTTATCTGAAGGATGAGGAAAAGCCGCGCGATCTCGGTGCGCTGGGCGACGATGTCGCGGCGCTTCCAGAAGACCTGCGCCGCGAACTGTCTGATCTGGGGTTGCTTTAAACTTCAGTTTTAGCCGGAAGCCTCATTCTGACCGGTACACGGCCGGAATGTGCTGCCACATGCAGGTGGATACCTGCTTCCGGCTGCGACTGGCGCCAGGCACGTGCGCCATGGCTCAGGAGAAGAGAGACCAGATCCCGGGTCTTTTCCTTCGAGCGGGTCAGGCCGAGACCGGCCAGCCGCATAGCCGCTTCGTGAAGCGGATTGAGTGCCACGCCCCTGGCCCTGGACAAATGAGCCGTTCCGAGATTGGCGCTGTTTTCATTCATTCCCATCGGAAACCCCGTTTACACATTACATTTCGAGATTTCGCCGGGCCATTTGCGGCCCGGTGTTGAGGCGAGGGCCATAGGCCCTCACCGTTACTGCATGGACGCCCAGCAGCTCACGCCCTTCTTCTTCAAGACGTTGCAGGCATCCACCGCGGTCTTCTGATCGTCGAAACCACCAAAGCGGGCGCGGTAAATTTGTTCGCCCTTGTTGCTGAAGGCGACCGTAAAGGGTTTGGCGGAACGCAATACCTTGCCGCCTTTATCCTGCGCATTCTGCAGGAGATCGAGAGCCATCTTCTCACTCGGAGAAACGCCAATCTGAATAACCCAGCCGGACATGGCGGAAGCCGATGCACTAGTGCGGGTCGAAGCCGTGGTGACCTGATCGACAGGTTCCGAAGGCTGGTCACGCCTGGTTGCGGCGGCTTCGCGCTTCGGCAGCGATGCCTGAGGAGTGACTGCCGCGAGGGCCTGGGTGGCGGACTTGCTCTGCGCGCTTTCGCCAGCATAGGCTGAGGCGGAAGCTGCTACTTTCGGCACGGCAAGTGGTGCGGTCGGACGCTGCTCGCGCTGTTCGTAACGGGCATCGGGCATCGGGCCGCTATTGGGCAGGTCGAGTGCAGCCACCTGGCGGCTTTCCGATACCTCGGCCATTACTGCGGGGGTGCGCGGAACCGGTGTCGCGGGGACGGAGGGAGCGGTCTGCGCGATCAGGTTGGAACTGCCGCCGCGGGAAGCCTTGGGCAGATATTCTGCAACCAGCTTGCGCATTGTCGCATCGCGGGCGGCGCTGGAGCGGCCGCCGAGCACGACGGCAACGATAGAGCGTCCGTCGAGCTGTGCTGAAGTGGCAAGGTTGCTGCCAGCAGCCCGGGTGTAGCCCGTCTTGATGCCGTCTACGCCCTTAACCGTACCGACGAGGCGATTGTGATTGCCGATCGTCTGCTTGCCGAACTGGAAGGTGCGGATGCTGAAATAGCCGTAATACTGCGGGAAATGCTGACGCAGTGCGATTCCAAGGCGGGCCTGGTCGCGGGCGGTGGTCATCTGTGCCGTGTTCGGCAGGCCGTTTGCATTGCGGTAAGTTGTTCGGGTCATGCCGAGCGCGCGGGCCTTGTTGGTCATCAGCTGCGCGAAACGTTCTTCCGAGCCGCCGACATACTCGCCGAGTGCCGTTGCCATGTCATTGGCGGAGCGAGTTACAAGGGCACGGATCGCCTGGTCTACGGTGATCGAGCCACCGGCGCGCACGCCGAGCTTGGACGGGGGTTCTTTGGCGGCATTGGCCGAAACAGGGACTCTCGAATCAATCGAGAATCGACCCGCTTCAAGTGCCTCGAATGTAAGATAGAGGGTCATCATCTTCGTGAGCGATGCCGGATAGCGCAGGCCATCCGGATCTTCACCGTAAAGCACCTTGCCCGACTTCGCGTCGACAACGATGCCCGCATATTTAGGATCCGCATGCGCCGGCTGCGCAACTGCGGATAACGACAACGCAATTGCGATGAAGTATCCGAGGCGTTTTGCCTGCGCTTTCACTGCACCCTTGGGAAGAGACGCCGGGAACATGGTTTTCAACACTGCCGCACTCATCGATTCTGTCATTTTTCAATAGATCCGGACGTGCCCCCACCCCGGATTGCTAGTGAAGCAATCTAGGAGAACAGCGTTACCAAGAGGTTTATGATGAACGGCCACTTACTTCGATTTGAAGCATTTTAGTCGCCTTTCGAAGCGGAGTTGCTGCCGGTGGCGTCAAGCCGCGCGTCGACAAACGAGTGAACTGCGGCATCAATGTGATCCCAGTCCTTCAAAAGGCTGCTCGAGAATCGATAAAGAGTGGTCAGGTCGCTGCCGATATGTACATCCCGTTGGCAATCGCCGCTGGTGGCGTGCCCGGTGGCAGACGGTAAAAGGCACCGTACGACGAAGGGCTGTTTGCCAGGGCGTTCCGCCGTCAGAAGAACCTCTTCCCCGTAGCCGCTCGTGTTCTTGAGGCGATGAAGCGTCAGTCCATGGCCGTAAGCGATCGGCGGCCCATCAAACAGCTGGGTGTAGATAGGCTCCAGGCGTCCGGACATGTCCTTCGACATGGTGCTTTGGGAAATCTGCAGAAAGATAAGGAGGTCGGAGCGCTCGACATTGTCAAAACTGTCTCGCCGATCATGGCCGTATCCCATCATGCCCGGCCATGTGAGGTAGAGGTCGATGCGCTCTGCCGGTCCGGATCGACGCTGTTCGGCGAAGCGTATCGTGTTTTCAGGAACCTGCAGCGTGTCTTCACCGATGGTGACGGCCAGCATGGCGCTGCTTTCCGAGTGGCCGCCCAACGCCATGCGCTGACCAAGCCAGCGGCCACCGATGCTGATCGCAAGGGTTATTGCAACAAGCAGGATCGTGGCCAGCGTCAGCCGCTGCAGAAATCGATCGGAAATGAGTGGCAGGTCTTCCTGCGGCTGCGCTGAGGCGCGGCGTGTCATGGTCGGTCCCGTGTCCAGATGTGATTTTGCGGGACCGGAACAGGATACGGGGTCCAAACGCCTCTGCCCGCGATAGTCTCGCGGGCAGGGTTAATTTTCGGTGAATTCGTTGAGGTCGGTTTACTGGCTGACGCTGCCCACGGCGATGGCGCGGCCATCTTGGAGCTTGACCCAGCGCGACGGATCAACCGTGTCCTGACGCTTCAGGTAGGTGTATTCCGTGTCCATCCAGGGCAGAACCTTGTTGCGCATGTTGTCGAGGATGTAGTCGCCGCGATCGGTGCGGACGGTGAGGACGGCATGGCCTTCGCCGTTCGGCTGCAGCACGACGGTGATGAGCAGGTCCGATGCATCAAAGCCCTTCTGCATCAGCATCTTGCGCTTCAGGAGAACGAAGTCCTCGCAATCGCCTGCCGTCGTTGGGTAGGTCCAGAACTCCTCGACGCCGTAAAGTTCCTGGTCGGTCATCGGGGTGATGTCTGTGTTGACCGTGTAGTTGACGTCAAGCAGCGTGCGCCAATTGTCTTCCGTCAGCGCAACGGGGCCGGCATCGCCCTTAAGCGGCTTGCATTCGCTGACATAGGTCTTGCAGAATTCGTAATGACCGATCGGCGGGCTCGCTTTGCCGATGACGCGCATGGCACCGGCCGGCATTGCAAGCGATGGTGCGGCAGCTGCGAGTGCGATGGCGGCGGTCAGGAATACCTGTGCAAGTCTTTTCGGAAGCGTCATTTTTCTGTCTCCCCGTGGTTGGTGAGACAATGCCGGAAAGCCTTTGAGTGAACGCAAAATAGCGACGTAAAATCAATCGCTTATTGTAATAGATATTGACGAAAAACCGAATAAAACACGCGTTGTTTTTGAATAAAAGACGACGAAAATTCGCGGCAAATTTAGCTAAAATTCTACTCGAATCCGGCCGACCTTCTCGTAAGTCTCTGGAATCTCATCACGTCAGTCTGTTCGTGCTCTCGCCAATCGTAAGGCGGTTGGGATGTGTATGCTCCGACCGGCTTCGAAAATGCAGTTCAAATTGCTCTGACGGCGCGCAAAAACGCCCTTCTAGGCCTTCAAAATTGCCTGGAAAAAAATCCCGAAAAGATACATTTTTTTGATACTGACCGATTTTCGGACGGCAGTGCGTGGGGAGCCGCCGTTTTCGTGTCGATTTCGGACGTGGAAACGAACGACCGATTGGCTGAAAATGATATCGGGAGATTAAGGCGCTGTCGCGCAGATGGGCGGCAGCCTTGCTGTGGTGAGGTGCTTTAAGTTTTAAAGCGAAGAGTTGAGATGGGGCGAGCCAAACTGGATGCTCGCGAAACGCGTCAGAGGAATTCCGTCAGGGCTTCGCGCGACTGGACCGACGCGAATTCGATCGCGACGCCTTCCATGAAATGGCGGACGACGCGGCCGCGCATATTGCCAAGTCGCACCGGGGTTCCGATGACCGGCCTGATCTCGACATCGACAGCTGCGCCCGACAAGGAAAGGTCCATTAGGCGGCAGGAATAGCGGCTGCCATCTTCGAGAGTCAGTTCAGTCAGCGTGTTGCGCGGCATCAGGCGATCGTGTCGACGATCTTCCGGCAGGCCAAGCTCGTGCTTGTTGGCAATCCAGGTCAGCTGGGCTGCCAGCTTCTCGCGCTTTCGCTCGGTGGCGTTGATTGACAATACAAAGCCATCGTTGGTGAGGCTGATCACATTGCCTTCAAGTCGTCCAAGATGGTCGAGATAGGCTATGACGCGCTCGTTCAGGCGCGGCTGTCCGGTGCAGACAAAGTTCACGTCGCCGGGCGACATGTCTATAACCGTGCAGGGGTATTCTTCATGATCAGCCAGCATGAGACGTCCTTCGACGTTGACCGCGACGCGCTGAAACGAGCGCTGGGCAGCGATCGCGTGCGTCTGCTGGGTCTGTGCCGGCTGGAAGGAATACATGTTAGTATGTCTGGCTCTGAGCTGATGCTGAACCAGATAGATAACATTAGGCAGTTAACAGATGGTTGTCCCGGCGCCCGGACTTATCGTCCGGGTTGGGCGGCTTTCTGCCCGACCAGTCGGCGAAAAAAGGTGATCGGCATTGCTGTCGAAACATTGCTGTCGGCGCTGATGGTTGGTCGCGTCCCGTCCGGTTTGACAAAGCCCCAGCTTTCAAAAGCCAGGCCCCGTACCGGCACGGCGGTGAAAGGGAGCGGGGTTTCATGCGGCACGAGCGCCCCGAGCGCACGATCGCTTCGATATCCCTGTGAACGGATAGGCATCAGAAGCAGGTCATGGGCGTAATCTTGCCCGTCATGCGACAATCTGATGTCGAGCAAAGCGGGGCGTTCGTAGAACAGGACATGTTTGAGGATTGTCGTCGGCTCATCGTCTTGCGCACCGAGCCACATGAACGTGTAGTCGAGGCCACGCAGTTCTCGATCGAAAAGTTCGCAGATGCGTGTCCCGGCAAGCGCGAAAGTCGGCCTGTCGGAGACGGTCGAATTGACGATGAACAGATGTGGCAGAAAACGGCGCAAAGCCGACGGATCGATCTGGGAACGCAAGGGGGCCGGCCGGCTGCCTCTTAAGCCGTTCCAGTAGTTAAAGATTTCTTGTGTTGCCGTATGTAGCATGCGTCAGTCCTGTTCGATTATGATCCAGAATGCCCCTCGGAACCGTGTGGATAGGCTTTACCCAGCGAAAATCGTGCCAGTTGGCATGGGTGGTGTAACGGCGAACCCATGCGGCGTGTCGCATGCCCGTATGCGCGGCTTTTCAAGCCCCGAACGCTGCTGTATTCCTGATTCACTGCTGATGACGGAAGGATTGGCCATGGACGATAGGCCCGACATGGCCCCCGAAGAGGATGCATTCGCGCAGAATGGTAGGCGTGAGAGGCAGCCTGTCTTCAATATGCCGGGCATTCTTCTCGCCAGCATGGTTCTGCTGGCCACGCTTTATATCGTCCAGGAATATCTGCTGAGCGCAGACGCGCAGGCCGAGTTTATCGTCACGCTGGCGTTTACCCCTATCCGCTACATCTTTCCGTTGTCGGAGCAGGGATATGAATGGCTCTGGACGCCGGTCACCTATTCGCTTCTTCACGGTAGTGTGGAGCATATTGCCTTCAATGCATTATGGCTCGCGGCGTTCGGCACGCCTGTCGTTCGGCGCATAGGTGCCGTTCGTTACGTGATCTTCTGGGTTTTATCCGCAGCCGCAGCTGCTTTCTTTCATGCCGGCCTTCACTGGGGTGAGGAAACCCTGTTGATCGGTGCGTCCGGTGTGGTCTCGGCGCTGATGGGGGCCTCCTGCCGTTTCGCCTTTCCCGATGGCGGCGGCTACGATCGCACCCATGGGCATCTTTATCCTCGCCAATCTATCCTCGGTGCGTTTTCGAATCGCACGGTGGTTATTTTCACGGCCATGTGGTTCTTGGGAAATATTCTCGTAGCCGTCGGTCTGCCGCTGATTGGCAGCAATGCGGGTGATATCGCCTGGGACGCCCATATAGGCGGTTTTCTTTTCGGCTTTCTGCTGTTCTCGCTTTTTGATCCAATTCGCTACCGTGAGCTGTAACTGCCACGGCTTGAACTCGCCTCGGGGCCGATCTACAATTCCAGATGTATGGAGAAAGTGCCGGAAGTCTCGGAGGAGGAGATGTTCGGCACGGTGATTGGCCATGTGGATTGGTAAGGAGAAGGCATGTCGACTACCGTGAAGATGATGCTTGATGCCAAAGGGCGCGCAGTTCAGACGGTCGAACCAGACCGGAAGCTGCTGGAGGTTGCGTCGGTTCTGAACGAAAAGAAGATCGGTGCCGTCGTGGTGGCCGGTCTGGAGGGACGTATCGCCGGTATCTTCACAGAACGTGATCTGGTCAGGACGATTGCGACCCACGGTGTTGCCGCGCTCGAAAAGCCGGTTCAGACAATGATGACAACAGGCGTGACGCGCTGTCGTGAAGAGCAGACGGTGGAAGAGGTCATGGAAATGATGACTGCCGGCCGCTTCCGTCACGTACCGGTCGAAACCGATGGAAAGCTTGCCGGAATTATCTCCATCGGCGACGTGGTGAAGGCGCGCATGCGCGAAGTCGAGCTCGAGGCCGAGCAGATGAAGGCCTATATCGCCAGCTGAGGCGCGGCTTTGTTCATTGAAAACTGCTTCGCCCGTTTCTAGCGGGCGAAGACCTCCTGCATGCGCTTCAAGGCGCCGATCTGCGCCATGGTTTCTTCATAACCGCGCTCGATCGCTTCACCCGCGCGGTGGAATTCCGACAGGCCGATATCATTCAGGCGCGGATGAAGTGCTAGATCCGGCGGGTCTCCGGCCAGGCGGGCGCGCGAAATGCGTTCCTGGATTATGTTGAAAGCCTGTACCATCGTGCCGGTGACGCCGACCTTCGCCTCGTCGGATCGTTCGCGGATCACTTCGTCGAAGGTCTGGACGCTCGCGTTGTGCTTGACCACGGCCGAGCGGCCGAAGACGTCGTAGTTCAGGTTCACGGCGACGACGAGCGGCTGCTCATAGGCCCGGCAGACGGAGGTCGGCACCGGATTGACCAATGCGCCATCGACCAGTGTCCGATTGTTGCATTTGACCGGTTCGAAGATGCCGGGAAGCGCATAGGATGCGCGCAGGCCGGTGATCAGCGAGCCGCTGGAGATCCAGATCTCGTGTCCGGTCAGAAGTTCGGTCGCAACCGCCACAAATGGGCGATCGAGATCTTCGATTGCCAAGCCTTCGAGATGTTCCTGCATTCGCTTTGTGAGCCGCATGCCACCGAACAACCCGCCGCCGCCGATGGTAAGATCGAGAAGCGCTGCGATGCGGCGCATGGTGAGCGAACGGGCGAATGCTTCCAGTTCGTCGAGCTTGCCGGAGAGATAACAGCCGCCGACCAGTGCGCCGATCGAGGTGCCGGCGATCATGCCGACCTCGATGCCTGCTTCGTCCAGCGCCCGCAGGACGCCGATATGCGCCCAGCCGCGGGCTGCACCGCCGCCAAGCGCAAGCGAAAGTTTTGCTTTACGGGGAGGGGCAATCACAACCGGGGGCGAAGGGTTTTCGACGCCAGCCGTAACAGTGTCCTGCGACGCGGCCTGACGGTCCGAACGGTTCCAAGTCCAGTTCAGCATTGATCCATACCCTCCTGAGCCGATCACTGCGTAATCGCTAATTAACGCATCGGATGGTTTCGAAAGCGTTTACTCTGGCGGCAGCTGGATCAGAACGGGACGGGTTACCTATTCGGTCGGCTTGCTGGAATACACGGCTTCAGGATCAAAATGACGCGCATCGTCCCTGATTTCAAGGATGGTACGGTCGTCATCTTTTGTTACCGCCCGATAGAAACAAGAGCGGCGACCGGTGTGGCAGGTCGCGTCATGGCCTGCAACGGAGACTTTCAGCCAGATTGCATCCTGATCACAATCGGTACGGATCTCGTGGACGGTCTGCAGGTTTCCGGAGGTTTCGCCCTTCTTCCAAAGCGATTTGCGCGAGCGGCTGAAATAATGGGCGATGCCGGTATCAACCGTCAGCTTCAATGCCTCGGCATTCATGTGTGCGACCATCAGAAGTTCGCCGTCGCGCGCATCGGTGACGACGGCGGTGATCAAGCCGTTATCGTCGAAACGCGGCGTGAAGAGGCCCGCCCCCTCAAGCTCGGCCTTGTCGGCGGAGGGGGCAGGGAATTCTGAAATGTTCATGGCAGATACCTGTGCGGATCACCGGTTGCGGGCAAGCGTGAAGAAACGTGCCTGCTCGGTCGGATTGGTCTTGAACTCGCCGGTGAACGTGGTGGTCAGCGTACGTGAGCCCTGCTTCTGCACTCCGCGCATTTCCATGCACATGTGCTCGGCTTCGATGAGCACGGCAACGCCGCGCGGCTTCAGGGTGTCCTGGATCGCATTGGCGATCTGCGCCGTCATGTTTTCCTGGGTCTGCAGCCGGCGACCGAAAATTTCGATCACGCGAGCGATCTTCGACAGGCCGAGGACCGGGCCGTTCGGCAGATAGGCGACCGTCGCCATGCCCTTGATAGGCAGCATGTGGTGTTCGCAATGGGAAAAGAAGGGAATGTCGCGCACCAGAACGATATCGTCGAAGCCCGACATTTCCTCGAATGTGCGGCCGAGCACTTCCTGGTAGGACTGCTCGTAGCCGGCAAACAGTTCGCGATAGGCTTTTGCAACGCGCGTCGGCGTGTCCAGCAGGCCTTCGCGGGCGGGATCGTCACCTGCCCAGCGCAACAGCGTGCGGACTGCCTCTTCGGCTTCCTGCTGGGTTGGACGAATCGGCTGCTGTGCCTTGTCCTTCACCTGTTCCTGGCCGCCGGCCGGAAAATTCTTCACAATCGCATCCATCTATTGTCTCCCGATGCGGTTCAAGGCCGCATCCGACATACATTCGGGTGTGTCATCATCAGCATTCCGACGGCTCGCCTACGCGAGTTTGCGCCGTTCAAGCCGGTCTCAAAGCCCGTATCTGATCGCTGGCGGGGCTTTTGACAAGGTATTCTCTTCCGCTGACGCGCAAAATTGGCAAAATCCTGTTTTATTGATCATCGCTTCGAGGCATCACATATAGTCAGATACAGGCCCATTCCCAAGAGCCTTTACGTGACGATCCGTTCACCGGATCACCACAGCGAACTGAGACGAAACGGACGCATCGCATGGACGACATCTACAATCAGAAGATCCTCGAGTTCGCCGGAAATATCACGCGCGCCGGTGTGATTGCTGACGCTGATGCGACATCCGAGAAGCATTCCAAGCTCTGTGGCTCGAAAGTGCGGGTCCATCTCAAGCTCGATGGCGGTGTGGTGACGGATTTTTCCCACGAGGTGCGGGCCTGCGCGCTCGGGCAGGCTTCTTCGGCAATCATGGCGCTGCATGTTGTCGGCGCGACAGCCGGTGAATTGCGTCAGGCGCGCCTCGACATGCTGGCGATGCTGAAGGATGGAGGCGAGGGGCCTTCCGGCCGTTTCGAGGATATGCGGTATCTGAAGCCGGTGAAAGACTACAAGGCCCGCCACGCTTCGACCATGCTGACTTTCGATGCTGTCGTGGATGCAATCGATCAGATCGAGGCGAGGCAGGCGGACAGGCTGGAGGCTTGAGGTTGGTTGCCGTGGCCGCCCCCCTCTGGCCTGCCGGCCATCTCCCCCACAAGGGGGGAGATCGACTCGCTGCAGGCGTCTTGCCAAACAAAGCGCTCCTACTCGCAGTCAAGCAAGGTTTGCGGAAGGTCGAGCGCACGCGCCCAGCTGATCTCCCCACCTGTGGGGGAGATGGCCGGCAGGCCAGAGGGGGGCATACGCGCGCAAACGAAGGACGCAAGGCAAACGCCTCCGGCGACGACGCCTGATGTGCAACTCCCCCGACTGCAACCACGAAAAGCCCGCACCACGCTTCTCTCGCAACTGGCAAGGCCCGTTCCGCAAGACGCCCGGGCGGCTGTTCGGAATGGGTTTCATCCGTCTCTACCAGCTGACGCTCTCCGGCTTCATCGGCAATTCCTGCCGGCATATCCCGACCTGTTCCGAATACGGCTACGAAGCCTTCGCCAGACATGGTTTCTGGTCCGGTTTCTGGTTGACGCTGTTTCGCGTCGCGCGTTGCGGGCCAGGCGGCACGAGCGGGCTCGATCCGGTGCCGGAAGCGCTTGAAGCCGGTTATCGGCAATGGATGCCGTGGCGGCTTTGGCGCTGGGGCCGAAAGGCCTCGTAATCTTTACTCCGCCGCGATTTTTGACTATCACGCACGCGTTCGATGCCGCTTCGGCCAAAGCCGCCGCGGTCCTTTTTTGACCACCCGCATTCGTTGGCGGGACTGGACAGGAGAATTCAGATGTCCGTTTCCCTTACATTTCCCGATGGCTCCGTTCGCGCGTTCGACGCGGGCACGACCGGTTTTGCCGTTGCCGAATCCATTTCCAAGTCGCTGGCCAAGAAGGCCGTCGCAATCGCGCTCGATGGCGAGTTGCGCGATCTCTCCGATCCCGTCACCGATGGCAAGATCGAGATCGTCACGCGCACCGATCCGCGCGCGCTGGAACTCATCCGCCACGATGCCGCTCACGTCATGGCCGAGGCCGTGCAGGACCTGTGGCCTGGCACCCAGGTGACGATCGGCCCGGTTATCGAGAACGGTTTCTACTACGACTTCAAGCGCGTCCACCCGGACAGCCGCGAAGACTGGCCCTTCACGCCCGAAGATCTGCCGAAGATCGAAAAGAAGATGAAGGAGATCATTCAGAAGAATGCCGCCTTCACCAAGGAGATCTGGTCGCGCGAAAAGGCGAAGGACGTGTTTGCCGACAAGGGCGAGGCCTACAAGGTCGAGCTGGTCGACATGATCCCGGAAGGCCAGGAGCTGAAGATCTACAATCAGGGCGGCTGGTTCGACCTCTGCCGTGGTCCGCACATGGCCTCGACTGGCCAGATCGGCACTGCCTTCAAGCTGATGAAGGTTGCCGGCGCATACTGGCGCGGCGATTCCACCAAGCCCATGCTGACGCGCATCTACGGTACGGCCTGGGCGACCCAGGAAGAACTGGACCAGTATCTCCACGTTCTCGCCGAAGCCGAAAAGCGCGATCACCGCAAGCTCGGCCGCGAAATGGATCTCTTCCATTTCCAGGAAGAAGGTCCGGGCGTGGTGTTCTGGCACGGCAAGGGCTGGCGCATGTTCCAGACGCTGACGGCCTATATGCGCCGCCGTCTGGCCGGCACCTATGAAGAGGTCAATGCACCGCAGGTGCTTGACGCCTCGCTTTGGGAAACCTCGGGTCACTGGGGCTGGTACCAGGAAAACATGTTCGCGGTAAAATCCGCCTACGCCTTCACTCACCCGAAGGACGAGGAGGCGGATAACCGCGTCTTCGCGCTGAAGCCGATGAACTGCCCGGGTCACGTGCAGATCTTCAAGCATGGTCTGAAGTCTTACCGCGAACTGCCGATCCGTCTTGCGGAATTCGGTCTCGTGCATCGCTACGAAGCTTCGGGCGCGCTTCACGGCCTGATGCGCGTGCGCGGCTTCACGCAGGACGATGCGCACGTCTTCTGCACCGACGAACAGCTGGCGGCGGAATGCCTGCGCATCAACGCGCTGATCCTGTCGGTCTATGAAGATTTCGGCTTCGAGGAAGTCGTCGTCAAACTGTCCATGCGTCCTGAAAAGCGCGTCGGCACCGACGCTCTGTGGGATCGCGCCGAAAGCGTGATGACGGATGTGTTGAAGACGATCGAGGAACAGTCGGGCGGCCGCATCAAAACCGGCATCCTGCCGGGCGAGGGCGCGTTCTACGGTCCGAAGTTCGAATATACGCTGAAGGACGCGATTGGCCGTGAATGGCAGTGCGGCACGACGCAGGTCGACTTCAACCTGCCGGAACGTTTCGGCGCCTTCTATATCGACCAGAACTCGGAAAAGACGCAGCCGGTGATGATCCACCGCGCCATCTGCGGCTCGATGGAACGTTTCCTCGGCATCCTGATCGAAAACTTCGCGGGCCATATGCCGCTGTGGTTCGCGCCGACGCAGGTCGTCGTTGCAACCATCACGTCTGATGCCGACGACTACGGTCGCGAGGTTGCGGAAGCGCTGCGCGAGGCCGGCCTGCAGGTCGAAACCGACTTCCGCAACGAAAAGATCAACTACAAGGTCCGAGAGCATTCAGTTGCCAAGGTTCCGGTGATCATCGTCTGCGGCCGTCAGGAAGCAGAGCAGCGTTCGGTCAACATCCGTCGCCTCGGCTCGCAAGCGCAGACGGCCATGTCGCTCGACGAGGCACTTGCCTCGCTGGTCGATGAAGCTACGCCGCCGGACGTCAAGCGCCGCAAGGCTGCCAAGGTCAAGGCTGCCTGATCTTTGAAACATCGACAGCGCCCGTCATGCACGGGCGCTGTCAGAATATTGTCATCGGACTGAAATATTATAAGCTCGTGATGAATGGGCGGAGCTTCCGCGGAGACAGAATGCGCTTCAAGGAACTCTCTTACGCCAACGAGCGCGATCCGCGCCTCAAGCGTTGGTTTATCCGCTCCATCGAGGGACTATCCGGCCGCGACCGTTATGCCCGCCTCTATGACATCTGGCGCAAGGACATCGTCGGCAAGACCGATCGCGTGTTCGGCAAGATGCTCGATCTCATCGATGTCGAACTCGACGTGCAGGGGGAGTGGCTGCCTGTTGTCGAGCACGGGCGTCCGCTCGTCATCGTCGCCAACCATCCGTTCGGCATCGGCGACGGAATTGCTGTTCTGGCCATGGCCGAACAGCTTGGCCGACCGTTCCGTGTCCTGATCAATGACGAACTGCTGAAGGTGCCGGAAATGGCGCCCTATTCGCTGCCTGTCTCCTTCGAGGAAACGAAGGAAGCGCTGGCGATCAACATGCAGACCCGCCACGAAGCGCTGAAGCTTCTGAAGGAAGGCGTGACGATCATCATCTTTCCAGCCGGCGGCGTCGCCACCGCGAAGAAGGGTTTCGGCATGGCGCAGGATCTTCCCTGGAAGATTTTTGCGGCAAAGCTGGTGCAGACCGCCAAGGCCAATGTCGTGCCGATCTATTTCGAAGGCCAGAACGGCCCGCTCTTCCACATTGCGAGCAAGCTGTCGCTGACGCTCAGGCTGTCATTGCTGATCCGCGAGTTCAAGCGGCTTTCCGGCAGCTCGATCCGGGCGCGTGTCGGGGCGATGATGACCTGGGAAGAACTTTCCAGCATCAAGGAACGCAAGGACCTGCTGACGGTGCTCCATGACGCGGTGTTTTCGATGCGTCCGGTCAAGCGCTCGCGTCTGGCTAGGTTTCAGGAGAAAAGGCAGGCTGCGCAAGAAGCGATTCGCAAGGAAGCGGCCTGATTTCTCAATCCAGGTCCGTCTGGATCCATCTGGGCGAATGATGAATGTCGATCGTCTGCAGGCGTCCGGGGCCGAGATTTTCGAACCTGTGCGGAATGCCCGCCGGGCCGAGAACTGCTTCTCCCGCGCCAGCCTCGATCACGTCGTCACCGACAAAGAACCTCGCTCTCCCGGCGATGACGATGAAGGTTTCGTCATAGGGGTGGACATGCAGCTTCGGCCCCTGTCCGGGCGTATCATTGCCATAGGCGAGAACGGTAACCGGACCGTTGATCACTTCGCCGTGCAACGAACCGCGCCACGCGCCCTCTGCCTTGGGATCGAAAACCATGCCTTTGGCGGGCGGTCTGCCATCGGGCATGACGGTGTCAGGATCGAAGTCTCTGCGGATCATCACGTCTCTCCCTGGCGTCAGACTAGGTGCATGAACTAGGTGTCGTCAAACGTGACAAGCGCGTCAGTAGAAATGTACCTTCTTAAGGTCGACTTCGTATGGATCCATTATGAACGGGCTCCCGTCCTCTTTGTAGATTTCGAGTTCGGATATTCTACCATTCGTCACATGCAGTGCCAGTCTGACTAATCTTGCCATGCGAATGGGGCTCCAACCATCTGAAGTGCCATCATCATAGAAGCCTTCAACGGGTATGAAGTCGTTTGCGCGCGGCGACGGGGCATCATTGTCCTTCACGTCAGCCAGAGGCCCGTCAGTGCTAAGCTTCAGGCTTCCTTTCTGGTCGATGGACATCACTTGCAGCGACGCCATCTGCTGGAGAATTTCTGCCTTTCCTTGAAAATCGCCCCGCAGCAGATGCATCAAAAGTGCGCGTTCGTTCGGTTTTGTTGCTCTCCAGCCGTCAGGTTGATCGAACATGTCGCCGTCTCCTACATCACGGAGGTTTTAAGCCACTGGGAAAAACTAGGCTCCAGAGAGAGTCTTCAAGAATAAAATCGATCAGCGGCGATGCATTGCGCTGTAGTGTAAATGTTCAAGATTGGACCGGTCAGAGGGAGGCGACGATCAGTCGCCTAAACTCAATCCTGCGGTTCGACCGCTGCCGTTTCGCCGCTGTTGCGCGGATTGCGCATCAGGACCTCGACATCCGTGTTGCGGCCGGCCTTGACGCTGAACTCGCGCTGATAGGTCTTGTCCTTGTTGCGGGCGACGGCCAGATAATCGCCTTCCGACAAGACCATGGTTGAAAACGCGCTGACGCTTTCGTTGACGACGTCACCGGCGGCGGTCAGCACAGACCATGCGGTATCGGCAATAGCCTCGCCACCGGGCTGGGAAACCAGTTTGAGGGTTATCTGGGCAGCCTTGTGCTGCAGCACCGCCTGGGTGAGCTTGCCTGCCTCGACCTGAATATCGGCGCGCACGACCGCGTTGATGTCGCCATATTCGGAGACGACATGGTAGGTCCCGGCATTCAACCGAACGATGGTATTCGGTTTGACATCAGACATGACCAGAGCGCGGTCGCCGTTTTCGCGAACCTCGGAAGAATAGATGGAAAAGCTGAGCTGGCCTGGGGGGATGCGCTGGTCGGTTCCTGCAACGGCATTCAGCACAAAGCCGCCTGCATCCAGCACGAGCGTTTGTTCGGCGACATTGCCCTCCGCCGGAACCGTCAGCTTTTTGGTGATACCGGCGCGCCCGAAGGCGCAGTTGACGAAGTAATCGCCGGGCGCCAGCTGAAAATCGGCGGAGCCGCCATTCGAGCTTGCCACCAGCGGCAGCTTGCCGTCTTCGCCGGCAATCGGGCTGAACACCCGCCAGGCGAGACCATCCTTCATCACGTCGCCGTTACTGGTCAGTTTGGCGTTGAAGCGCACATCCTTGGCAACGGCGCTTTGAGGCAGGATGGATGATGGGGAAAACGCGTTCAGCTTCGGCATCTTGGCTGAGCTGTCGAGCTGCTTGAAGCTCTTGAATGCGTCACCTTCCTGCGCTTGAACGCCTGTCACGAGGAGAAGCAGCAATGCTTCTGCAAGGAAGATATGGCGAACAATGGAGATGCCTGACATTCGATGACCGGTTGACTCTTGTTTTCTGACTGGCCACTTGAAGACCATGGGAAAGGCAAATTCAAGGCCTCATTCTACCACATCCCACCAAATGGACTACCGCACCTCGGGCACACCCCACCAAATGGAAGTTTCGGACATGACCAATGACGTAAAGCTGATCGACTATCTGCGTGAACGCCACTCGACACCGGTTGCGCAGATCAAGGGGCCGGCTCCGGATGCGGCGGAACTGGATGAGATTCTCACGTCAGCCGTGCGCGTGCCTGACCATGGAAAGATCGCTCCCTGGCGGATTGTCGTCTATCGCGGCGATGTCTGCGTCTCGCTCGGCGAAACTTTCCTTGAAATCGCTTGCGCGCAGAACGGCGAGATGACCGATGCGGCGAAGGAAGCCGAGCGGGTGCGCTTCACCCGCGCGCCGCTGGTCGTCGGCGTGATCAGCACGGCGGCGCCGCATGCGAAGATCCCCGAATGGGAGCAGGTCCTGTCTGCCGGTGCCGTGTGCCTCAACATGTTGATGGCTTGCGAGGCACGCGGTTATGTCGCCAACTGGCGCACCGAATGGGTTGCTTATGATGCAAAAGCCCTGACCGCGCTTGGCGTGAAGGAAGGCGAAAAGGTTGCCGGTTTCATCCATGTCGGTTCCAGCGATTTCCCGATGCCGGATCGTCCGCGGCCGCAGCTTGCAGATGTCGTCACCTACGCCTGAGGCGAGACCAACATGTTTTACCGTACGGACACGAATGATCACGGCATGGCGCACGATCCCTTCAAGGCGATCGTGGCGCCGCGACCGATCGGCTGGATCGGCACCAAGGGCAGGGACGGGTCGTTCAACCTCTCGCCCTACTCCTTCTTCAACATCGTCTCCGATGCACCGAAACTGGTGATGTTCTCGTCATCGGGGCGCAAGCACAGCCTCAAGAATGCGGAGGAGACCGGCGTGTTTACCGCGAGCCTGGCGAGCCGGCATCTTGCGGATCACGTCAACGCATCCTCGGCACCCGTCGATTACGGTGTCGACGAGTTCGAGCTGGCGGGGCTTACTGCGGCGATGGGGCAGGTTGTCGATGCGCCTTATGTGGCCGAGGCCTACACGGTGCTGGAATGCCGGCTGACCGAGATCATCCAGCCGAAGGGGCTCAACGGCGAGACTTCGCAATCCTTCATGGTCTTCGGTCAGGTCGTCGGCATCCATATCAGCGAGGAAATCATTCGCGACGGGCGAATCGCCATGGATCTCGCCCGGCCGATCGCGCGCATGGGATATATGGATTATGCGGATGGCGGTACGGATGTGTTCCAGATCGCCCGACCGACCCGATAACTGCCTGATAAGGCTTGCCTGGATGTCGAGGTTAATAAACGTGGTGAACCAATATTAACCTTTTCAAACTAGCGTTCGGCAAGTCGGGCCGTTGAAGCCGCGGCAAGATTTCCGAGGCGCATTGTGATCGTACAGGCATTTCTACGTTGGGCTGAAACGGCGAGGACCGGCGATCGGGCAAGGGCTGCAAGCGCGCTTGCCGATGCGTTCATCAAGTCGTCGCTAGGCCCGGACGAGCATCGCGCCGCGATAATGGCAATGACCTATCTTCTGGACGATCCTTCGCCGAAAGTGCGTCTGGCGCTGGCCGAGGCTCTCGCTTCTTCGGACGCAGCACCCCGCGCGATCATCATGTCGCTTGCCGAAGACCAGCCGGAGATTGCCTGCACGGTGATTGCCTGCTCTCCCGTCCTAAGCGACGCCGATCTCGTCGAACTGGCCGGACGTGGCGATTCGTTCACGCGGTCTCTGGTCGCAACACGGCCTGGGCTCGGCTGCAGTGCTGCTGCCGCGGTTGCCGAGGTGGGTGACGGCGCCGAGATCGTCCTCCTTTTGGAAAACGATACCGCCTCTGTCAGTCGCATTACCCTGCGCCGCATGGCGCAGCGCTTCGGTCATCTGGCCGATGTGCGGCATCTGCTGCTCGAGCGCGGCAACCTTCCTGCCGATGTGCGACACATGCTGGTCGCCCATGTGGCGGCCGCGCTTGCCGGTTCGGACCTGGTCACCAGAACGATCGGTGCCAAGCGCATCGACGTCATGACACGCGAAGCCGGTGACGAGGCGATCGTCGCGATTGCCGGATCGATCTTGCAGGATGAAATCCCCTTGCTGGTCGAGCATCTGAAGACGAGCGGGCGGCTCACCCCGGCACTTCTCATTCACGCACTTTGCAGCGGCAAGGTGGATTTCTTTGCATCGGCCATCGTCTCGCTCGTTCATCTGGAAGAGCGCCGCGTCCGTGCGATCCTCGCGACCGGCAGGGTTCATGCGGTGCGAGCCTTGTTCGAAGCGGCTGGGATAGGGCGTGATATCGTCACCGTCTTTGTCGAGGCGGTATTCTTGTGGCGTCGCGCAGCCGCTGGCGGAGGTCTTGATACCTGTTATCTCGCGCTGCTCGAGCGGTTCGAGGGCTTACGTGGAGATGGTGGTGCGGTCGGACAATTGCTGGATATGGTAGACCTGCTCCAACGCGGCGAGCTGCGTCGCAGCGCACGCTCTTACGCTGCAGATGTTTCACTCGTCGCGTGATCGACTGTAAGGTCGCAGATTATGGCGTCAGTGATCGAACTTGCGTGCGACCCAGGAATAGCCGCCTTCCACAAGACGCACCGGCTTCGTCATCAGCGTTTTGACGCCTTCTGTTGTCGGTAGTACGGTCTTCACACGCTGTATGGCCCGTCCGGCCAGTGTTTCCGCTTCTTCCGGCGTTACTTCGGCGACTTCGACCTTCTGCGCATTTGTGTCCACCGACGTGTCAGACGTGTTCGTCTCGGCCGGTTGTGTTTCCTGTGAGGCAGAAGGGCGCGTTACCGGGATAGGCCCGACATTTGGTATGCCGGCGATTTCCGGGTCCTGGCAAACGGCGATCAGGACCGGATAGGGCTGGTTCGCATAGGTCGGAAGGTGATCTTCCGAGACGGAATCGCACATCGCCACAGACGGCCAGCGTTCCTGGGCTGTCGCTATGTACTTGCAGTCTGTCCCGCTGTCGTTACAGCCGAGAATGGTCATGACAACAAGGGCAGCGTTCATTCATATCTCCAACACGTTCAACCGAGCTTTATGATGAAGATCATGGCCCGATGAAGGCTGGGCTGTCCGATATTGGCTTAAGGGCCGGAAACCTTGCGTACCGGCGGCAAGTCTTCCTCTGAAAGCACGACCTCGGGATCAGAGGGCTGTTCCGCCTCTATTACATCGGCGATCTTGACCTCGCGAATCCACTCCCGCCAGATCGATACGACGAGGGCCATGAGAACCGGTCCGATGAACAGGCCGAGAAAACCCATCGTCTTGACGCCGCCGACAAGGCCGAAAAATGTCGGCAGGAAGGGCAGTTTGATCGGGCCTCCGACAAGGCGGGGGCGCAATGTCTTGTCGACGATGAAAAGTTCGACACTACCCCATATGAACAGGCCGGCGCCTGCAACATAGGAGCCATTGGCGACGAGATAAGCCGATACCAGCGTGAAGGAGAGCGGGGCGCCACCCGGAATGAGAGCCATGATGCCGGTAAGCACGCCGAATGTGACGGGTGAGGGAACGCCGGCGATCCAGTAGGCGATGCCGAGCACGATGCCTTCACCGATGGCGATCAGCGTCATGCCGGTGACGGTGGAGCTTATCGTGGCAGGTACGACGCGAGAGATCCGTTCCCAGCGTGTCGGAAAAATCCGCTCGCCCAGAAGGTCGATCTGGCCGCTGAACGAAGCGCCGTCGCGATAAACGAAAAACAGCGCGATCAGCATGAACAGCAATGTCAGCATGATGTGGAAGGCACTGTTTCCGGCCACAAGCACGCCATGATAGATTGCGCCGATATTGGCGCCGCTGATTAGCTGCGCAAGTTCCCCTACAGCACCAGGCGCGCCGATATGGCGGGTCCACTGAGTGCCGAGCCATTCTCCGGCAAAAGGCAGACCGATAATCCAGGCTGGTGGAGGCGCGCCGTTGCGGTTGACCTCGACGGCCCAGCGGAACCAATCAGCGATTTCCCCGGCGGCATAGGATGCGCCGATGCTGATCGGGATGACGATGAAGAGAACGATGAAGATAATCGCCAGCGTTGCGCCGATTGTGGTGTTGCCACCGACATGGGTCAGCAGGCGCCGGTAGAGTGGCCAGCTGGCAAAGCCGATCACCAAGGCAGCAAGTACTGGAACCATGAAGCCGTGAAAGAAATAAATGGCGGCGGCAGCTACAATGATCAACAGCCAGCGCGCAGCCGAAATCGGTGAGATCAGGGCAACCCTGTTGGGGCTAACGGGGCCAAGCCAACGCGGCTCGGCGCTGCCTTTTCGATTGCTGCTGCGGTTCACCATCAATTCCTGTCTAAATCTGGCTCCTATATGGCCAGAGAAGGTCGTGAAAACAAGCTTCGCACCGATTCATTAAAACGCTACTTCCTTACTTGCGGTAACGCTTAGATGCGATAGAAATATGAAATTGCCTATTGGCGATACCGCTCCATTTAACACGGGTATGTTTTAAACAGCTTGCGGGTCTTTGATGGGCGCGCCGGAAAACAGGAGCCATGTGTGCCATTGGCAGGACGGGAGCTTCAAGGGAAAATTGATGCGTCAGACTGAAGCGGTCAACCTCACCAATTGCGACCGTGAACCAATTCATATCCCCGGCTCCATTCAGCCGCATGGTTGCCTGATGGTCTGTGACGGCGTCGGTTCCGTCATCCTGCAGCATTCCGCGAATCTGGCAGAGATGTTGGGACTCACATCTTCCGTGATCGGCGAAAGGCTAGAAACCGTCTTGGGGGGCGATGTTGCCCATACGCTGCGCAACGCGCTGGCGACATCCGATGATCCTGCCCGGCCCGCCCTGCGGCATGCTTTGCGCCTTGCTTCGGGTCCTGTCATGGATATTGCGCTTCACCGCAATGGCGAAAAAGTGATCCTCGAATTCGAGCCGGCATCCAACGATACCGACCAGCCACTCGAAGTTGCCCGCATGCTGATCAGCCGGATCCGCAACGTCTCCAGCCTCGACCGGCTGGTGCAGAGCGCTACAAGGCTGATGTATGCGATGCTCGGTTATGATCGGGTCATGGTCTACCGTTTCGAGCAGGATGGCTCCGGGAAGGTCATCAGCGAATACAAGAGACGCGATCTGGAGAGTTTTCGCGGCCAGTATTTTCCGGCCGGCGATATCCCGGTCCAGGCGCGGGCGCTCTATATCAAGAACACGATCAGGGTGATCTGTGACGCCAATTATCAGCGTGTGCCGATCGTGCCTGAACTGGATGAGGACAACCAGCCTCTCGATCTGTCCTTCGCGCATTTGCGCAGCGTTTCGCCGATTCATTGCGAATATCTGCGCAACATGGGCGTCGGCGCTTCGATGTCAATCTCGATCGTCGTCGATGGCGAACTCTGGGGGCTGATCGCATGCCATCACTATTCGCCGAAAATCCTGTCCATGCCGCAGCGGGTGGCAGCGGAAACGTTCGGCGAGTTCTTCTCGCTGCATCTTTCTGCGCTCAAGCAGAAGGAGCTGCACGAGACCGCAAGCGTTGCACGTCGGTCGCTCGACCGGTTCCTGCAGGAAGCTTCGCATCATCGCGACATCAGCCTGCTGCTGCGAGGGTCGCTGGAGGCTTTCTCGACCATGCTGCCTTGCGACGGGGTCGGCCTGTGGCTGGATGGCGTCTGGTCAAGCCAGGGGAACACACCGCCACTCGAGATGATCGGAGAATTGGCGGACGAGATCGGCGGGCTGACTGGCGGCAAGGTCTGGTCGACCTTTCAGCTTTCGCAAGCCATTCCACAATCCGGCATTTCACCGGACGATGCCTGTGGCGTGCTCGCCATACCGCTTTCGCAGCGACCGAAGGACTATCTCTTCTTCTTCCGCAAGGAAGTGGTGCAGACGTTGGACTGGGCGGGCAATCCTGACAAGTCCTATATGACCGGCCCGATGGGAGATCGGCTGACACCGCGCAAGAGCTTCGCCATCTGGAAGGAAACCGTCAGGTTACAGGCACAGCCCTGGACCGACAGCGACCGGGAGATTGGCGAAGCTATTCGCGCGGTTCTCGTCGAGATCGTGTTGCATCACAACGAAATGCTGGCCGAGGAGCGCGGCAAGGCGGACGTGCGCCAGCGGATGCTCAACGAGGAGCTCAATCACCGGGTCAAGAACATCCTGTCGATCATCAAGGCTCTGGTGGGGCATCCGGTGGAAAGCGGCCGCAGCTTGACCGATTATGTCGGTTCGCTGAAGGGGCGCATCCAGGCGCTGGCTTTCGCGCATGACCAGGTGGTGCGCGGCGGCGACGGCGGTTCGTTGCTGGATCTCCTGGAGGCGGAACTGCGCCCCTATATGGAGGGCACCCGGTCCGTGGCGCTGGAGGGACCGCGCGTCTGGCTGGACAGCCGGGCCTTTTCGGTCATGGCTCTGGTCCTGCATGAAATGTCGACCAATGCCGCCAAATACGGATCGCTTTCGGTGCCGGGCGGCAGGCTCGATGTTCGGTGGAAGAGGCTCGAAACGGGTGCTTGTGAGATGAGCTGGATCGAAAGCGGCGGACCTGCGGTAAAGCCACCAAGCCGAAGCGGCTTCGGCAGCGTCCTCATCGGCCGCAGCATCCCTTACGAACTCGATGGCGAGGCGGAGGTCAACTATCCCGAGGCCGGCATCGAGGCACGCTTCGTTGTGCCGTCGAAGCATCTGCATGGTGACGATGACGTAACGACCGTTCGCATCGGCGATGTGGAGGCAGCTGAAACGGAAAGGCTCGAGACGCCTCATCTGGCGGAGAAGGAATTCCTGCTGGTCGAGGACCAGATGTTGATTGCGGCTGATGTCGAATCCATGCTGGCCGAGCACGGGATCAACAAGGTGACGACGGCGCCATCCGTATCGGAAGCGCTGCGCAGGTTGAGAGGCTTTACTCCCGACGTTGCGATCCTCGACGTCAATCTCGGATCGGGCACATCGCTTCCGATCGCCGAGGAACTGGTGCGGCGAGGGGTGCCCTTCGTGTTCGCCACCGGATATAGCGACCGTTCGATCATTCCGGCCAACCTGACCGCACCGATCGTTCGCAAGCCGTATGAGGCGGAGGCCTTGATCTCCGCCGTCACCAAGCTGCTTGAGACGCGTTAGAGCCTTTCCTGGTTAAATTGAAACGTTCTGTTGGCTCAAACGGAGTCGGATGGTCGGTCCGGCAGGCGCGCGTCGTAGCCAAAGCATACGGCCAAGCCGGCCGGACGATCAGACGGCCCGTTTCAGCCAACCCGAAGGGCCGGGCATCTTTCCGCCAGGATCAAAGGCGATCGGCTCGGACGTACCTTGGGGTATGCCCTTCGCCAATCGCCTTTGCCCTGACGAAAACCTGCTCCGGCAGAACGCCTCAATTTAACCAGGAAAGGCTCTAAAGCGTCATCACAGCCAAAGGCGCAGGACGGGCGAAATCATCCTGTGCGGCAATCATGTTGAGTTCGCGCCTTCCGGCGGCAAGCGTCTTTTCGAACAGCGCGAAAATGCTGGAGGCTGTTTTCGACAGCGCCTGATCGAGCGGTGCGCCGGACAGGATGTGGCCGAGGAAAAGCGCCGAGGTGCAGTCACCCGCACCGTTGGGTGCCGGGTCGAATTGCAGGCGCGGCGTGGTGACGAGGAATTGTTTGCCCGATTTCGACGAAGCCAGCATCTGGATTTCGTCGTCGCGCGTGCCGTCATGGATGAGCGAGGTGAGGAGCACCGTTTCAGGCCCCATCTCGTGGATCATCAGGCAGGCCTTGCGCGCATCTTCGAGTGTCAGGATCTGGCGGCCAGCGAGATATTCCAGTTCAAACTGGTTCGGGGTGATGATCGAGGCACGGGCGAGCGCCTTCTGGCGAAAATAGTCGGGAATGCCGGGGCGGACGAAAAAGCCGCGGCCGACATCGCCCATGACGGGATCACAGAGCCAGCGCGTTCCTTCAGGCAGTCGGTCGAGAACCGAGAGGATGATTTCGCCGATCGCCGGGTCACCGAGATAACCGGTCAGAAGCGCATCCATCTTCTCAAGTGCGCCAAGGCTTTCCAGCCCGTCGAGAATGCTCTCGATATGGTCGGCGGAAAACACTTCACCGGTCCATTTCAGGTAGCCGGTATGGTTGGAGAACTGCACCGTGTTGATGACGGTGACTTCATGGCCGAGGCGCTGCAGGGGAAGCGTGGCAGCGCGATTTCCCACGTAACCATAGGCGACATGGGACTGGATGGAGAGGATCTGCTTCATGGCGGGGTGCTTTGTTCAGGTGATCGAAAAACGATCTTTCCGGTGAAGCATGCCGCGCCCCGTCACGCAATCCTATCTTGCTGCCCAGCTGTCAGATATCGAGATTTTCGGCAAATGCGGCGCGTTCCTGGATGAAGCGGAAGCGTGCATCGGCCTTGGTGCCCATCAGGTTGTCGACCGCCTCGCGGGTGCCTTCGAAATCCACCTCGTCGATATCGACCCGCAGCAGCGTGCGCTTGGCCGGATCCATGGTGGTTTCCTTCAGTTGCGCGGCCATCATTTCGCCCAGACCTTTGAAGCGCCCGATCTCGACCTTCTTGCCCTTGAAGACCGTCTCCATCAGCTCGGCGCGGTGGGCGTCGTCGCGGGCATAGACCGTCTTGCCGCCCTGGCGGATGACGTAGAGCGGCGGCACCGCCAGATAGAGATGGTTGCCGCGGATCAGCTCGGGCATTTCCTGATAGAAGAAGGTGATCAGCAGTGAGGCGATGTGAGCGCCATCGACGTCGGCATCGGTCATGATGATGACGCGCTCGTAGCGAAGATCTTCCTCACGGTATTTCGACCGCGTGCCGCAGCCGAGCGCCTGAATGAGATCGGCAATCTGCTGGTTGGCGGAGAGCTTTTCGCGGCTTGCCGAACCGACGTTGAGGATTTTGCCGCGCAACGGAAGAATGGCCTGATTGGTTCGGTTGCGGCCCTGCTTTGCAGAGCCACCAGCCGAGTCGCCCTCGACAATGAACAGTTCGGCACCCTCGGCCGTATTCTGCGAGCAGTCGGCAAGCTTGCCGGGCAGGCGCAACTTGCGCACCGCCGTCTTGCGGTTGACTTCTTTTTCCTTGCGGCGGCGAAGGCGCTCTTCGGCGCGTTCGATCACCCAGTCGAGCAGCTTTGCCGCTTCGTTGGGATTGCCGGCGAGATAATGGTCGAACGGATCGCGCAGCACGTTTTCGACAAGCCGCTGAGCCTCGACGGTGGCGAGCTTGTCCTTGGTCTGGCCGACGAATTCAGGCTCGCGGATGAAGACCGAGAGCATGCCGACGGCCGAGATCATCACGTCGTCGGTGGTGATCTCCTTGGCGCGCTTGTTCTGTGTCAGTTCGGCGTAGTTCTTCAGGCCCTTGGTCAACGCGATGCGCAGACCCGCCTCGTGCGTGCCGCCTTCCTGGGTCGGAATGGTGTTGCAGTAGGAATGCAGCTGCGGATCGCCGCCGTACCAGGTAATCGCCCATTCCATAGCGCCATGACCGCCGGTCTTTTCCGTGCGGCCGGAAAAAATCTCGCGGGTAACGGTGAAATCCTTGCCGAGCGTTGCGGCCAGATAATCCTTCAGGCCACCCGGGAAGTGGAAGACGGCCTTGTCCGGGATCTCGCCGCCTTCCGGCACGACGCCCGGATCGCAGCTCCAGCGGATCTCGACACCACCGAAAAGATAGGCCTTGGAACGGGCCATACGGAAAATGCGGCCGGCTTCAAACTTGGCGCGCTCGCCAAAAATCTGTGGGTCGGGATGGAAACGCACGCGGGTGCCGCGGCGGTTATGCACGTCGCCGAGTTCCTGCAGGCCACCCTGCGGCACGCCGCGGGAAAATGTCTGGCGATAGAGCTTGCGATTGCGGGCGACCTCTACTTCGAGCACATCAGACAGCGCGTTGACGACGGAGACGCCGACGCCGTGAAGGCCGCCGGAAGTTTCATAGGCATCGCCGTCGAATTTGCCGCCGGCATGCAGCTTGGTCATGATGACTTCGAGCGTCGACTTACCGGGAACCTGCGGATGGTTCTCTACCGGAATGCCGCGGCCGTTGTCGGAAACGGTCAGGAAACCTTCGGCATCGAGATGGACTTCGATGAAATTGGCGTGACCGGCCACCGCTTCGTCCATCGAGTTGTCGATGACTTCCGCGAAGAGGTGGTGCAGCGCCTTTTCGTCGGTGCCGCCGATATACATGCCCGGACGCATGCGCACCGGTTCGAGACCTTCGAGAACACGGATCGACGAGGCGCCGTAGTCTTCGCCGCCGCTCTTGAGCGGGGCTGGGCGTGGCGTGGACGGTTCGGCGGCAATGGCGGGTGCCGGCGCAGCCGCGACCGGTTTTGCGGTCGCCGGCTGGGTCGTCACCGGTTGGGCATTCGTCGAGGGATCACCGAAAAGATCGTTGTTATTGTCGTCCATCTGGTCTTTCACTGCTGCCTGCCGAGGTGCCGAGGAGGAAGCCATACCCGTCTCATATTGTTTCGAATCACTTGCGATTCTGCCAGAAAGCCGGCTTTTTCGCGATGCCGCGCGCGCGACCTTTGCTGCCAGCAATGCTAGCTAGACCCTGCCATGGCAAGCTTTCAAGACCGAAGGACCTCAATGAAACCCCGCATGTCCACAGTTCATTTCATTTTCGCCACGCTTCTTGCGATCTTGATATCATCGACCGGTGACGTCGTTATGGCGCAGGAAGGGCCGATCCCGCCTTTCAAGGATAACCTGTTTTCCAGCCACAAGGTGCTGAAGAGCGACGATGGCGGCGCTTACGAGGTGATGGACTATAACGAGCTTCGCGACATCAACGAACGCGACCAGGAGGCCGAGCGCCGGGTGCGCGGCGCCTATGTCGATCTCTCCGTTCGCAGCCAACAGGAAAACGAGACGCTGACGCTTGGCGGTCGCAATGTGGACGTGACGCGGGTCGGACCGTCTTCCGGCGAACGCTTTGCCGTGATCTTTATCCATGGGCGTGGCGGAGATCGCCGTTTAGGCGTCAACGACTACTCGTTCGGGGGCAATTTCAACCGGCTGAAGAACCTTAGCGCCCGCAATGGCGGCACCTATTATTCGGTCAGCGTGAAATCCTTCGATGACAAGGGGGCTGCCGATGTCGGCGCATTGACGCGCTACGCTTTCGAACAATCGGGAGGGCGTCCGGTCATTCTCGCCTGCGCCTCGATGGGCGGGATCATCTGCCAGAACATCGTGCGAGACAGGGATACCGTCCGTTATCTCGGCGGCATGGTTCTGCTCGGCGGCCCGCCGGATGCGGGGCTAGCAGGAACGCCTTACGCAAAGCTCAAGCTGCCGATCTATTTCGGCCATGGCAGCGCCGACAGCGTCTACAAGGCGGAAGACCAGGAAAAGATTTTTCGCGGATTACGCGCATCAAACTATCCCGCGCGATTCAGTCTTTTTCAGACCGGAGGGCATGGAACACCGATCCGGATGGTCGACTGGCGCAAGGTGCTCAATTTCGTGCTGACTGCTCGAAATTAGGTGCGACGCCCAGTTAAATCGATCTGTAGCGGCGCTCAACCGATTGAATTTCATCAAGGGCTTCCCGCTTTTGTCACTTCGCGCGACTGGAAGGCGGCGGCTTTTGAAGCAAGCGCTTGAATCACGGTCATTTTTCAGCGTACGAAAGATGCCGGATTGTCCGGATGACCGGATTTTGAACACGATGACTGCGATCTCGTTTCGAGGTTTGCCGATAAATTGAGGAGGAAACTGCCCGATGACCCCAGACGTTCGCCCGCTTGTGGCCGGAAACTGGAAGATGAACGGCACACGTGATGCGCTCGGTGAAATCAAGGCGATGGCGGAGGGCGTAGTCGGCCCATTGGCTGATCGTGTCGACGCATTGATCTGCCCGCCCGCGACGCTTCTTTATGTCGCAACGGCGCTGTGCACCGACAGCCCGCTGATGATCGGCGCGCAGGATTGCCATCAGAAGGTTTCGGGCGCGCATACGGGCGATATTTCGGCCGAGATGATTGCCGACTGCTTCGGAACTCATGTCATTCTTGGCCATTCCGAGCGCCGCACGGATCACGCTGAAACGGACCATCTGGTTCGCGACAAGGCTGTGGCTGCCCATCAGGCCGATCTGACCGCGATCATCTGCATCGGCGAGACTGCCGGCGAACGCGACAGCTACCAGACGCTGGACGTGCTGAAGCGGCAGCTGGACGGCTCCATCCCGGATGGCGCCACGGCTGAAAATACCGTTATTGCCTATGAGCCTGTCTGGGCGATCGGATCAGGGCTGACCCCGACGAACGAGGACATTGCCGTTGCGCATGCCTTCATGCGGTCCGAACTCGCCAAGCGCTTCGGCGACGAAGGCGCGAAGATGCGGATCCTTTATGGTGGTTCGGTCAAACCGGGCAATGCCGAGGTGCTGATGGGCATTGCCAATGTCGACGGTGCATTGATCGGCGGGGCGAGCTTGAAAGCAGCCGACTTCCTCGCCATCTACTCCGTCTATGAAGGGCTGATCGCCGAAACCTTGTAATCAAGGCTTGGAAAGAGCGATAGGCTCATGTAAAGAGCCGCAAAACTCTTGATTGTTGCCCGCGTAGGGCAGGGACCCGATACATGCAGACCGTTTTGATCGTCATCCATCTCATGATCGTGCTTGCGCTTGTCGGCGTAGTGCTCATCCAGCGCTCGGAAGGCGGCGGACTTGGCATTGGCGGCGGCTCCGGCTTCATGTCGGCACGCGGCACGGCCAATGCGCTGACCCGCACGACGGCGATCCTGGCGGCGCTGTTCTTCGTCACTTCGCTGGCGCTCGGCATTCTTGCCCGTTACGACTCGAAGCCGACCGATATCCTGAACCGTATCCCGCAAAGCCAGCAGGGCACGGGCAACGGCATTCTCGACCAGCTCGGCCCGGCACCGGCTGCACCGCCAGCACAGGCTCCCGCAGGAAACGGCGTTCCGTCCGAAACCGGCGCTGCCGCTCCGGCCGCGGGTCAGGCACCTGCTGCCGCTCCGGCTGCGCCCGCTGCGCCGTCGAACAGCGTACCGACCGGCCAGTAAGGCCCCGGTTGAGACTTCAAGCTCCGGCAGGCCAAAAGCCTGCCGGTTTTATTTTGTGAAGATTCCACAGCCGTTTTAGCGATTGGCAAAATTTCTGCTGGCGGAATCGTGTGTGAAAAGGTAACCGGTGACTCCCATGGCGCGATATGTATTCATCACTGGCGGCGTGGTCTCTTCCCTTGGGAAGGGTATTGCGGCCGCGGCCCTCGGAGCATTGCTCCAAGCGAGGGGTTACCGGGTTCGGCTGAAGAAGCTCGATCCTTATCTCAACGTTGATCCGGGCACGATGAGCCCGACCCAGCACGGCGAGGTCTTTGTGACCGACGACGGCGCTGAGACGGATCTTGATCTCGGTCACTACGAGCGCTTTACAGGGCGTTCGGCGACCAAGACCGACAACATCACCACCGGCCGGATCTACAAGAACATCATCGACAAGGAACGCCGCGGCGATTACCTCGGTGCAACCGTTCAGGTCATTCCCCACGTGACGAACGAGATCAAGGATTTCGTCACCGAGGGCAATGACGACTATGATTTCGTTCTGTGCGAAGTCGGCGGTACGGTCGGCGATATCGAGGCGATGCCGTTCATGGAAGCCATCCGCCAGGTCAACAACGACCTGCCGCGCGGCACCGTGATTTATGTTCACCTGACGCTGATGCCGTATATTTCCGCGGCTGGCGAGTTGAAGACCAAGCCGACGCAGCATTCGGTCAAGGAACTGCAGGCGCTCGGTATCCATCCCGACATCCTGCTCGTTCGTGCCGACCGGGAAATCCCGGAAGCTGAACGCCGCAAGCTTTCGCTGTTCTGCAACGTGCGCGAAAGCGCCGTCATCCAGGCGCTCGACGTTGCCAATATCTATGACGTTCCGATCGCCTATCACAAGGAAGGCCTCGACAACGAGGTTCTGGCCGCATTCGGCATCGAGCCGGCTCCGAAGCCGCGCCTTGACCCTTGGGAAGACGTCTGCAGCCGCATCAGGACGCCGGAAGGCGAAGTCACGATCGCGATCGTCGGCAAGTATACGGGTCTGAAGGATGCCTATAAGTCGCTGATCGAGGCGCTGCACCACGGCGGTATCGCCAACCACGTCAAGGTCAAGCTCGAGTGGATCGAGTCGGAAGTCTTCGAAAAGGAAGACCCGACGCCTTACCTCGAAAAGGTCCACGGCATTCTGGTTCCCGGCGGTTTCGGCGAGCGCGGTTCGGAAGGCAAGATCCTTGCCGCCCAGTTCGCCCGCGAACGCAAGGTGCCGTATTTCGGGATCTGCTTCGGCATGCAGATGGCGGTGGTGGAAGCCGCCCGTCATCTGGCCGGCATCGAAAAGGCCTCGTCCACCGAATTCGGCTCGACCTCGGAACCGGTCGTTGGTCTTATGACCGAATGGGTCAAGGGCAATGCGCTTGAGAAGCGCGCGGCAGCCGGCGACCTTGGCGGCACGATGCGTCTCGGCGCCTATAATGCGGCGCTGAAGAAGGACACGAAGATTGCCGAGATCTATGGTTCGACCGAGATTTCGGAACGTCACCGTCACCGTTACGAAGTCAATGTCGACTATAAGGACCGCCTCGAAAGCTGCGGCCTGGTGTTCTCCGGCATGTCGCCGGACGGCGTTCTGCCGGAAACGGTCGAATATCCGGATCACCCGTGGTTCATCGGCGTCCAGTACCACCCGGAACTGAAGAGCCGCCCGCTCGATCCGCATCCGCTGTTTGCAAGCTTCATCGAAGCGGCGCTGGAACAGAGCCGCCTCGTATAAGAAAAGAAAGACCCGGCTTCGGCCGGGTCTTTTGTTATGGGGTTTTGGCGTTGGCGTCGCTGACGGTCTTCAGCAAGGTCAGCATTGCGGTGTTCAAGGGCGTCGCAAGGCCGTGACGCAGGCCTGCGGCAACGACCGCACCATTCAGCGCCTCGATTTCCAGCGGACGTCCTGCGAGGCAGTCGAAATACATGGAGGTGCCTGCTTCCGGCGGATAGGCCAGAAACGTCTCAAGGATCATTTCTGCTTCATTGCCTGCAAGTTGCGCGCCCTCGGCGCGACCGACCGCCACTGCTTCGTCAAGAATGCCAAGAGATAGCTGCTGGATATCCTCGCGCTGGAAGACGCCAAGCCGCTGGCGGGTAAGCGCCGTGATCGGGTTGGCGATGACGTTGACCAGCAGTTTGCGCCATTGATAGGTGATGAATTCCGCACTGATCCCGACATCGATGGGTGTGCCTTCAAAAAGCGCCGCAAAGGCTTCCGCTTGCGCTCCTGCAGGGACAAGCAGATCGTGACCGCGGATGTGGCGCAGGCGGACATGGTCGGGGGCGAAACGTTCGCCATTGTAATAGACGATTGCCGGAAGCACGGTCGCGCCCTTCGCATGCGGGGCTACGCGCTCCTCATGGGCAATGCCGTTCTGCAGGACGGCAACCGTCGTCTTCGGCGTGCAGAGGCGTTCCAGCCAAGAGGCGGCAGAGGCCACATCCTGTGCCTTGGTGCAAAGGATCACCCAGTCGACCGGTTCGGCGCGACTTGGCTCCGTCAGTGTCTTTAGCGGTATCCTTTTGCTCTCTTCGTGGTGATCGAAGGTAAGCGTGTCGATCCGCCTGCGGGCGCAGACCGTCACGTCATTGTCCGTTGACAAGCTGAGGCAGGCCGCGGCAACGCCGCCGATTCCGCCAAGTCCGACGACTGCGATCTTCCGTCCCGTCATTCTGATCTCTCCTCTTGCAGAAAAAGGAGATTAATCGCGGATGGAACCGGTTGAAACGTCAATCCTGCTGCAAGCGGTACTGCGTCAGCCTTTCAGGCCCTTGTAGGCTTCAAGCGCCCGGTCACGAGCCATGCCGTGATTAACGATCGGTTTCGGATAAGTCTTTCCGAGTTCCACGCCGGCGCCGGCCAAAACATGGTTCGGCGCTTCGAAGGGCTTGTGAATGTATTTCTTCGGCAGGTCTTTCAGTTCAGGCACGAAGTGGCGGACGTAATCGCCGTCGGGATCGAATTTCTCGCCCTGCAGGATCGGGTTGAAGATGCGGAAGAAGGGGGAGGCGTCCGCGCCCGAGCCGGCCACCCATTGCCAGTTGGCGGTGTTGCTGGCCGGATCGGCATCGAGCAGCGTATCGCGGAACCATTCCTCGCCGCGCCGCCAGTCGATCAGAAGGTCCTTGATCAGGAAGGATGCGGTGATCATGCGAACGCGGTTGTGCATGTAACCGGTCTGCCAGAGCTCGCGCATGCCGGCATCGACGATCGGATAACCGGTCTGTCCCTTGGTCCAGGCGCTGAAATCGGCCGCGTTGAACTCCCATTCGAAGGCATCGAACTTGTCGTCCCAGTTTTTTGTGCGCAGATCGGGAAACTCGACCAGTAGATTGTAGCAGAAATCGCGCCAGGCCAGTTCCTTGCGGTAATGGACCAGATCGTCGCGATGTTTGTCAGCCAGCCCGTTTGTGGCGTGCCAGATACGGGCAGGGGATATTTCGCCGAGCGCCAGATGCGGAGACAGTCTGGAGGTCGCGTCGATCGCCGGGAAATCGCGACCGCGTTTGTAATCATGCAGGTCGGCGTCGATCAGGTCTTCGAGCTTTTCCTGCGCACCGGCCTCGCCGGGCGTCCAGTGTCCGGAAAAACCTGCGGCCCAGTTCGGTTTGGTCGGCAAAAGGTTCCAGCTATCGAGCGCTTCGGAACGGGGATGGCTCTCGGGCGACGGGATGGAGTTGGGTGGGGCAATGGGGCCATGCGGCTCGTGAAGCTTCTGCATGGCGTTCCAGAACGGCGTGTAGACCTTGAAGGCGTTACCGGAACCGGTGCGGATCAATTTCGGATCATGCAGCAACTGGCCGTGAAAGGCGCGGATGGCGATGCCTGCATCCTTGAGCGCGATGGCAATCTCGCGGTCGACCGTGGTTCGCTCATAGGCGCGATTGACGTAGACCGTCTTTGCGCCGGTCTTGCGGGCAATATCGATGATGATGTCATCGGCCTTGCCCGTCGCAAACATCAGGTCGCTGCCCAGTGACTTCAGCTTGTCCTTGAGCGCTGCCAGGGAATGATGAAGCCACCATGCCTGTGCGGCCCCAAGCGGACCGATATCGGGCTGTACCGGTTCGCGGATATAGACGGGGATGACCGGGCCACCTGCATCGATCGCGGCATGGAGTGCGGCATTGTCGTCGAGACGCAGGTCGCGGCGGAACCAGAGGATGGCGGGTGCGGTGTCAGGCACGATCTACTCCGTTTGGGCAAATATGCCCAAGCCTACGGATTTCCTCGCCAACCGGATCAGTCGAAGGCACGGATAAGCAGGATGCGGCAGGGTTCGCCTGCTGCCAATTCCGGTGCATGCGGCGCACGGACGATGAGACCGTCGGCATGGGCAAAGATCTTCATCATCGACGAATCCTGCTTCGGATTGGCCTCGGCGACCAGATTGCCCAGTTCGTCACGGGTGATCTTTGCACGCAGATAATCCTGCCGCTGGTCATTGGGGCGAAGCGGCCTTGCAGTGATGCCATCGACTTCGCGTCTGCGCTCCGGCAGATGAGCAAGGCGGCGCAGCAGCGGTTCGAGAAACAGCATGCCCGTAACCATGCTGGCGACCGGGTTTCCGGGCAGGCCCAGAACATGCATGCCGTCGAGCGAGCCGACCATAAGCGGCTTGCCGGGGCGCATGGCGATCCGCCAGAAATCAAGCTCCATTCCGGAAGCCTTCAGTGTCGCCTGCACCAGATCGTGGTCGCCAACGGAAGCGCCGCCGAGGGTGACGAGGATATCGGCTCCGGCATCACGAGCGCGCTTGATCGCAGCGGAGATGGCGTCCTGCCGATCCGGCGCAATGCCGAGATCGAGAACCTCACCGCCATTGTCGCGCACGAGAGCGGCAATCCCGAACGTGTTGGAAGCGATGATCTGAGCGGGGCCGGGATTGCCGCCCGGCTCAATCAGTTCGTCACCCGTGGCGAGGATCGCCACTTTCGGCTTACGGAATACGGGAAGCGTCGGGTGGTTCATCGCGGCTGCGACGGTCAGATGCGAGAAATCGATAAGCGTGCCGGCCTTCAGCACCGTTTCGCCTTCGGCAAAATCCTGACCACGAGGACGGATGTGTCGCCCGCCGGTGACCTGAAATGTCGTGCGGATGCTGTCGTCACCGATCTTTTCGGCGTCCTCCTGGATGAGGATCGTATCGGCGCCTTCCGGCACCGGCGCGCCGGTGAATATGCGAACGGTTTCGCTGGGGCCGAGAGGGCCTTCAAAGGCACGCCCCGCGGCGGCAGTGCCGATGACTGTGAGTTCTGAACCGATCTGCGGCGCATCGACCGCTCTCAGCGCATAGCCATCCATGGCAGAGGAATTGAATGGGGGCTGGGTCAGCTTGGCCTTAATGTCAAAAGCAAGCACGCGAGCCGCTGTATCGGCCAGAGGGAGCGTCTCGATGCCGTCGACCGGGCGGGCGCTGGCAAGCAGACGGGCCTTGGCGTCTGGAACGGGCAAAAGCGCCATGGCGAAATCTCCTCGGGCTTTACGCTTTATAATGGCCGGACTTGCCGCCAGTCTTTTCGAGCAGCCTTATGCCACCGATTTCCATCGCCTTGTCGGCAGCTTTGGCCATGTCGTAGATGGTCAGGCAGGTGACGGAGACGGCGGTCAAGGCTTCCATTTCCACGCCGGTCCTGCCGGTGAGCTTTGCTGTCGCTGTGACGCGCAGGCCGGGCAGGCTGTCGTCTTCCGAGATCTCGACTGAAACCTTGGTCAGCATCAGCGGGTGGCAGAGTGGAATGAGGTCGGATGTCTTCTTGGCGGCCATGATGCCGGCAAGGCGGGCGGTGCCGATGACATCACCCTTTTTGGCATTGCCTTCACGGATCAGCGCCAGGGTCTCCGGCAACATGCGGACAAAACCTTCGGCGGTTGCCGAACGAGCGGTCTCGGCCTTGTCGCCGACATCGACCATATGGGCCTCGCCGGCCTGATCTATGTGGGTGAGCTTGTTCGGTTGATCGGCCATCACTCGGCCGCCAGCGTGCCTGCTTGCCCGGTCAGAAGCAGCCGCGTGGCCGCTGAGACATCGTCCTTGCGCATCAGGCTTTCGCCGACGAGGAAGGTGCTGATATCGACCTTTTGCAGGCGCAGGCAGTCCTCATGGGTGAAGATGCCGCTTTCGCCGACGAGCAGACGGTCCTCGCCGGTTACCATCGCCGACAGGCGTTCGCTGGTCGAAAGGCTGACCTCGAACGTTCTCAGGTTGCGATTGTTGATGCCGACCAGCGGCGAGGGGAGCTTCAGCGCCCGCTCCATCTCGGCTTCGTCATGCACCTCGATGAGGCTGTCCATGCCGAGTTCGGTTGCGGTCTCGTAAAGCGCCAGCGCCTCGTCGTCGGTGAGCGATGCCATGATGATCAGGATGCAGTCGGCACCCCAGGCGCGGGCCTCGTAGACTTGGTAGGGCTCGAACATGAAATCCTTGCGCAAGGCCGGCAGTGCACAGGCATTGCGGGCAGCAACGAGGAATTCCGGTGCGCCCTGGAAGCTCGGGGTATCGGTGAGAACCGAAAGGCAGGCAGCGCCGCCTGCCTCATAGGCTGCTGCCAGCGCCGGCGGATCGAAATCCGGGCGGATCAGGCCCTTGGACGGGCTTGCCTTCTTGATCTCGGCGATCAGGCCGAACTGGCCGGCCTGCTTCTTCGCCTGCAGCGCCTTCAATAAGCCGCGCGGGGCAGACTGGTCGGCAGCGCGGGCCTTGATCTCTGCAAGCGGCACCGCCGTCTTGGCCGCTTCGATCTCGACGCGCTTGTAGGCTTCGATCTTCTGCAGGATATCGGCCATGATCCTATTCCTTCTCGTTGGAGACCGCCACGAGCCGGTCCAGTGCTGCAGAGGCCTGACCGCTCTCAAGCGAGGCGGTGGCGAGCAGCATAGCATCCTTGAGTGTTTCTGCCTTGCCGGCCACGACCAGAGCGGCCGCTGTGTTGCAGAGCGAGATATCACGATAGGCATTTTTCGCGCCGCCGAGGACGGCACGAAGCGCCGCGGCATTGGCGATGCCGTCACCGCCCTTCAGGTCGGCGAGCGTTGCGGGTGCGACGCCGAAATCGGCCGGGCTCAGTTCGAATTTACGGATCTTGCCATCTTCCAGTGCCACAACCTGCGTTGTGCCTGTCGTGGTGATCTCGTCGAGACCCTGGCCGTGCACGACCCAGACAGTTTCGGATCCCATTTCCCGTAGGGTTTCGGCAATCGGCATCAGCCATTGCGGCGAATAGACACCGAGCAGCTGGCGTTTTGCACCGGCCGGATTGGAGAGCGGGCCAAGCAGGTTGAAGATCGTCCGCGTACCGAGTTCAACGCGGCTCGGGCCGACATGGCGCATGGCTGCATGATGCATGGAAGCGAACATGAAGCCGATGCCAGCCTCACGGATACAGCGTGCGATCTGGTTCGGGCCGATCTCCAGGTTGACGCCGAGCGCCGAGAGCGCATCGGCCGTGCCGGATTTCGAGCTGAGCGCACGGTTGCCATGCTTGGCGACCGAGAGGCCTGCGCCTGCGGCGATGATCGAGGCGAGCGTGGAGATGTTGTAGGTTCCGGCGCCGTCGCCGCCGGTGCCGACGATATCGACGGCATCCGCCGGAGCCTCGACCCGCAGCATTTTGGCACGCATGGTCGAGACGGCGCCGGTCATTTCCGCAACCGTTTCGCCCCGCACCCGGAGTGCCATCAGGAAGCCACCGATCTGCGAGGGTGTCGCTTCGCCGGACATGAGAATTCCGAAGGCGTCATGCGCCTCTTCGCGGGTCAACGATTCGCCGGTGGCGACCTTGGCGAGGAATGGCTTCAAGTCAGGCATTTTCGGCATTTGCCTCAATTATTGAACGGTGGATGCGGACTGATCGAGGACAGTCTGGTTGATCGAGACGCCATAGCGATCCTTCAGGCTGTTGACCATCTGATCAAGCATGTCGTCGCCTGCTGATTCCGCGAGGCGCTGAAGCTGCGGGTCATTGGCCAGTTCATCAGACGGAGCCTGCTCGACAGCGGTGACCTTCATCAGCATGCGGCTTTCGCGATCTGCTGCAAGGGCGGTGCCTGTCGTGTCGACGGGACCGGAGAAGGCGGTCGTGATCGCTTCCGCGCCGAAGATCGCATCCTCGGCGTTGCGGCGCAGGCCGGTCTTCGTTTCGACGGCGATGCCGAGGTCCGCGGCAATCGCGGCCAGAGTTTCGCCCTTGTCGAGACGAGCCTTCAGCTCGGTTGCCTTGGCGGTGAGGGCTTCGCGCTGCTGCTCGGCGGTCCAGTCAACCACGACCTTTTCACGTACTTCATCAAGCGAACGCTCGCGTTCCGGCGTTACGTTGCGAACTTCGAACCAGATGTAACCGACATTGCCGAGGCTGACCGGGATCGTGTCCTGGCCAGGTTCTGTGCGGAACACTTCGGCGATCAGGTTGCTGGCAGCCGGAAGATTTGCGATCGGCTGTTCCTTTTCGTCCTGGCCGGAGGCATCGGCCGTCACGGTGACGAGCTTGAGGTTTAGTTCCTTGGCAGCGTCATCGAGTGTCGCGCCACCGCCGCGCAGATCCTCGAAACGGTCATGGGCGCTGGCGATTTCACGCGAGGCGGCTGCAACCGCCATCTGCTGACGCAGTTCTTCCTTCACTTCGTCGAAGCCGCGCGTGCTTTCCGGGCGGATGTTGGAGACGCGCAGGATGACCGAGCCGAACGTGCCCTTGATGACAGGGGTGGTGCCACCATTGGCCGAAACCTTGAATGCCGGTTCGGCCCAGGCAGGGTCCGGGATGCTCTGCTTGGTAAAGTCACCGAGATGGACGTCGGTCGGGGTCTTGCCCTGATCCTTGATGATCTGGTCGAACGTGGTGGTGCCGTCGCGCAGCTGCGTTGCTGCTGCATCCGCCATTTCCTTGTTCGGGAAGGTCAGCTGTTCGATCGTGCGGGTTTCGGGTGTTTTGTAGCCGTCCTTGCGCTTGTCGTATTCGGCGCGCAGCTCGTCATCGGTAATGGAGGAGGCGTCGGCGATGTCACTCGGCTCGAGTTTAACATAGGCGAAGTTGCGGTATTCCGGTGCGCGGTACTTGGCCTTGTTGGCGTCGAACCACGTGGTCAGAACGTCATCCGCCGGTGCCTTGACCGGATCGATATTGGCGTTCGACAGAAGCAGATAATCGACTGTGCGCGCCTCGTCGCGATACTGTTTCAGTGCGTCGAGCATGACCTGCGGCGGCTTGAAGCCGTCTGAAACGGCTTCCACGACCTGGCTGCGGACAGCGACCTTGCTGCGTTCGGCAATATAGTCGTTTTCGCGCAGGCCGGCATTGCGCAGGCGCGAGGAGAACAGGTCACGGTCGAACTGGCCGTTGGTACCCTTGAAGGCCGGGTCTTCGGCAATCAGGTTTGCCAGACGCTCTTCGGAAAGACCGAGATTCATGTCATCGGAAAGCTGGTCGAGGGCTGCTCCTGCCGAAAGCTGGGTCAGAACCTCACGGTCTATGCCGAAGGAGCGGGCCTGCTGGGCCGTCAGCTGTGTGCCGAACTGGCGGCTCAGATTGGCGATCTGACGCTGATAGGCAAGCCGGAACTGCTCGGTGGAGATTTCCTGGTCGCCGACCGTCATCGCGGTGTTCGCATTCGAGGCGATCAGCGACTGGCTGCCGCCCCAGATGGCGAAAGAGGCAACCAAGAGCAGAAGCAGAGACTTCGCGACCCAGGAGCGAGCGGCGTTTCTGAGAGAATCAAGCATCGATCAACATACCTAAAGACAGTCTGCCGCCCAGTTGTGGCGGATGAAGCACTGTCTCTAGAACAAACTTCGGCGGAATAGAAGGTACTGCCGATGAAAAGGCCGCGAGCGTCGGCACGGCCGCTACGTTCTCTTGTGAAATCCCGTGCAGCGAGAAGAACCACGCAAGGCAAAGCCGGCATGGTGGAAACGGGAATGGAGCAGGCAGTGGCATTTGGTGGGTTGGTAGATAATCGATCTGCCTGCCCCGGCCAAATCATCCGGGTTTTCGAGACGTGTCAGTTCCCGTTTGCCCCGATCTTTCGACCATCACCGGAAAACCGATCCGAAATCCGTTGAGGAGGCCGGTTCGCGTACCCGGTTTCCCATCCGATGACAGGCCGATTGTCGCGCATACGGCGGTTGCGGGGATGAAACGGCACTGCGACAAAATCTAAGTTGCCGCGACGCCAGCGGATTGTTTTCCAACGAGGCCGGCAACGTCCCCGTTATTTGGTGAAGATGAAGAAGGCGCCGAGCGCGATGAACCCGAAACCGATCGCCTGTTTCCAGTGGAACGATTCGCCCAGATAGAAGACCGAGAAGATGACGAAGACAGAGAGCGTGATGATCTCCTGGATCGTCTTCAACTGGGCGGCATTGAAATAACCGTAGCCGATGCGGTTTGCCGGGACCTGGGCGCAATATTCGAAAAAGGCGATCGCCCAGCTGGCGAGAATGACAAGATAGAGCGGCTTGTTTTCGAACTTCAGGTGACCGTACCAGGCAAATGTCATGAAGACGTTGGAGAGAATGAGCAGGCCGATGGTCAGGAAGGGTGTCAGGGCAGCATTCATTGGCGGGGGGTCCATGGGCGGGGCCAGAAGGGGAGGCCGGGAAAGAGAGGGATTCGCGTCAGGTTGCAAGAAGCAGAATTACATAGGCCAAAACGGTGAAAACAAGGCCGCGGAATGCATAGGCCACAAAGCGGTATTTCTGCCGGGCGATCAGCGACAGGACATCGGCATTGTCGAGATACTGGTTGAACAGATAGCTGACATCGCTGTGCTGGGCGGCCTGTTCGAAAATCGGCCGGTGCTGGGGCCAGGTTCCCCAGAAAAGCGAGGTGGATTTGTCGATGTGACGCGGCAATACGACCATGATGGCCGAGATGATTGACGATACGGACGTAATCGCAAGCGCGCCGGAGACGATGACGACCAGCCAGCTGCCCTCTGTGTAGCGGGCAAAGGTGAATACGCCGCGTCCTTCTGCCGACGAGATCAGAAAGGCAAGCATGAAGGTGAAGATATAGGCAGCCTTCTGATCGGAGATCTTGATCTGATCGTAAAAGACATCGTTCACCTTGCGGATATGATTGATGTATTCTTCCGTGACGACGCCTGTCGCCATCGGCATTTCCAGCATTTCTGTCGGTGCGCTGTCGAAATCGCTCATTACTCTTGAGATCCCTCGTTCAAGTGTCTCCGTGTTAATACACCTTACTCTTAAAGCAAGGTGACATCGGCTCGAAAACTTGACAGTTTATATGTTTGTGTCCACAGGTTGTGGCATGCGCGGGGTGCTCAATCGATTTTTATTTGCGGTTTCTTTGACGCTGCTTGGTGCCGGGGGTGGTCTTCCCGCGCGCAGTGAGCCCGTGCCGCGTGATGGCTCAGTTGCCGGCGCGGTGATTGCACGCAAGACGGGCGAGGAAGTCCGTTTTATCGACGTTTCGAACTGGCAATTCGTGGATTTGAGGCAGGATCTCGTCGGCGGAGATGTGCTGCGGACGAATGCGACCGGGCAGCTTGCCATCCTGTTTTCCGACCGGACGCAGATCCGTATGGGCCGCAATGCGACGCTGGTAGTGAAGCAGGTTACGTCAGGTTCGGGTGCCGATACGGTGCTGGAACTGCAGGCCGGAACGATCTGGGCGCGTGCGGAGCGTGGCGGGCCGGGCGTCGAGGTGCAGACACCGGCAGCGGCCGCCGCCATTCGAGGTACCGACTGGACGATGACGGTCGAGGGCTCACGGACCTCGCTCAGTGTGCTCGAAGGCGAGGTCCGGCTCAGCAATCCGCAGGGCAGCGTCGATGTGCGTGAGGGCGAAGGTGCCGTCGCCTCGATCGGCCAGGCGCCGCAGAAGGTGGTGATCGTCGATAGCGATGATCGCGAGCAGATGCTGTTCTACCTGCCGGCACGGGAGGCTTTCAGGCGGATGCCTGCATCGAACCAACCGGTGGCGCAGATGCGCAGGCAGGCCGACCGGATCGTCGCCAAGCCGGCTGGTGAGCGCACGACGGAGGAATGGGTGACGCTGGCCGAAACCGAGCTGACGCTCGAAGGACGCCCCGCCGCGCAACGGACGCTTAGTACTCTCAAAGGGCGCTCACTGACGGCGAACCAGAAGGCTCGGATCTCGCTGATCGAGGCGATCATGCTGGCCGAAGACAAACATTATGCCGAGGCGGCAAAGCTGTTCGACAAGGCCCAGCGCGGGCTCGATGCGAGGCGACGGGGTGTGGCGCTTTATGGCGGTTATTACGCCCGCAGTCTTGCCGATCCGACCCGGGTGGAAAAGATGCCGCGGAGCGTCCAAGGGCCGGATGCGGCGTTCCTGCGGGCCTATGCGGTCGGCTTCCTGCAGGATCTGCGCGCGGCAATGGGCGTATTGAAGGATGCCGAGCGGCAATATCCTGACGATCCGCAACTTCCGGCCTACCGGGCGATGCTGGCGCTTCTTCTCAACGATCGTCCGGAATATCAGCAGGCGGTCGATCGCTCACTGTCGCTCGATCCGAGCGAGCCGACGGCGCTTGAGGCGCGGGCGCTCTACAGGGCGGGTTTCCAGGGCGACAATAGCGGCGCCATGGAGGATCTGGAGGCTGCAGCCCGGGTGACACCCGGCAGCAGCTCGACCTGGAACGTGATCGGCAATGTGCAATCCTCCCGCGACGCCAACCGCGAAGCCGAGGCGGCATTCCTGAAGGCGATCGAACTCGATCCGCAGGATCCCATCCCGCATGCCAATCTTGCGATCTTCTATCTCGATACGGGCCGAATCGAAAAGGCCAAGGCGGAGATCGACAAGGCGATGGCCGTCGACCCGGCCTTCGATCTCGCGCTCGTTGCCCGCGGGCGCTATTATCTGCAGACGGGCGAGGTGGACAAGGCGGTCGAGGACCTGCTGGCCGGCACGGTCGCCAATCCCGCCTATTCTCAAGGGCAGCTGATGCTGGCTGCCGCGCATTACGAAAAGGGCGATCGGCTCGCGGCAAATCAGGCGCTCGACAATGCCGACCGGCTGGATGACAACGATCCCGTTATCGCGGCAGTCAGGACCGCGATGGCGATCGACGATTACGATTCTATCGGGGCGATCCGGCATGCGCAGGAATATCTGCGACGGTCGAAGGCGCGGGGTGGCGAGTTCACCTCCGTCGGCGCCAATCACGAGGCGGGGTCTACACTCAACGATGCGTTTCGTTTGCAGGGGCTGGATGCCTGGGGCGAATATTATGGCGATGCGGCCTTCGACCCGTTCCAGGCGACGGCCTATGTTGACCAGAGTTTGCGCGGCAGCAGCGATCCTTTCGTCGACAATTATTTCTATGGCGACAATGTCATTACCAACGAAGGCAACAGCCAGGCGTTTTCCTCTCTGTTGCAGGGCCTGTTGCTTGATCCGCATATCATCTCGGGCCGTTCGCGCGAGGCGAACCTGTTGAAGCAGCCTTTCTTCGAGGTCGAACTCGGAGGCGGCTTCACCACGGCAGGGGGCGAGACGGGATATACGGCGGAAGGCGAGGTACAGGCCTATCGAAACCTGCCGTTCCCGGTCAGCCTCTATGCGAACCTGCAATGGCAGAAAGTGCCGGATGCGCGCGATATCGGCGCGCTCTCGGATATCGAGACCGAAAACAAGCTGGTCGGGGGCAATGCCTATCTGACGGCAAGTCCGACTGCTTACGACCGGCTGGTATTCTACGCGAACCATTCGAAGAGCGAGATTTCACGCGATCTGAGCGTGGCTGTTCCCGATCTGTCTTTGCTTTTCGGAGAGCTGCCGGGCACGTTTCCGGGTGGGACGTTGACGACCGAGCAGGATGTTTCTGCACGCTCAACGACAGCTGGCTTGGGGTGGAGCCATACTATTGGCTATAAAAACGTTGTGAACGCCGCCTTGCTCTATAGCGGCCTCAACAGCCGGGACACTCAATATCTTGAGGCAGGTCTTTTCGGCATTCCCGTCCCGCTTGGCCGGACCCGCGAAGAGTTCGATCAGAAAACCTACATCGCTGCAATCAACCACATGGTTGGCATCGACAATTTGACCTGGCGTTACGGGATAGAAGGTGGGCGAATAAACTTGCGGCAGACTGAGGCGTTTACCGATCTGCGACCGTTTCCGTTCAATGACGTAGACACGTTTGACCGAGCCGAAGATAAAAGCAACGTCGGTCGTATCTATATCGATCTTCTGCATGAAATCAGCGACAGTCTGAAGGCGGAATATGCCCTGTTCGGCAGCTATATCGACGGCGATACGTCGGATGTGGCGCGCATCGAGCCGCGGATCGGGCTTGCATGGTCACCGACGGACGGTCAGTGGCTTCGGGCAGGGTTCATGCGAAGCAGCATCGACCTCACGACACCGACCTTGTCGCCGATCGGTATCGTCGGCATCCAGCCGAATGCGATCTCGGTCGGGACGGAAGGGTATGTCGATACCTATGCCCTGCGCTGGGATGCCGAATGGACGCCTGATTTCTTCACGGCGCTGCAATACCAACACCAGGAGATGGATCATCCACGCATTCCGATCCCCTTGGTCTCGACACCGTTTACCACGAGTGAAGGGCGGCTCGACCGGGCGAGCCTGACGGCCAATGCGGTGCTCGGGGCGGGTTTCGGCCTGTCCTCGACCGCCGCCTATACGGATTCCGAGGATCAGGGTTCGGGCACGCCGACATCGGGCGGCCCCTTGCCCTTCGTGCCGGAATGGGCGGGGCAGGTGGCGCTGACCTGGGTCAACGAGACGCATATCAAGACGACGCTTGCCGCCAATTACATCGGCGACCGTGTCAACGAGGCCGGCGTGTCGCTCGATGACTACTGGACGCTCGATGCCAATCTTGTCTGGGAGCCGTTCGACAAGCGCTTCGAGTTTGAACTGGCTGCCTACAACCTGCTGGACGAGGATATCGAGTTGAACAACGACATACCCGGCTGGGGGCGTTCGTTCAAAGGCACGTTCAGGGTCCGGTTCTGATGCAATTCGGCTCACGATGGCGATTTGCGCGCCGATTGATGGCTTCGCGCTCCGTGCAAGTGCTGCTTCTGTCGGTATTCGTCTTCGGCGCGGTGGCTTTGCTTTCTCGCCTGCCGGGCTGGGCGCTGATGGACTATCGGGCTTTCGATTATCTGTCGACGATCCGCGGACCGGGTGTGCCTTCGGACGATATCGTGATCGTCGCGATCGATGAACCGTCGCTTGCCGAAATCAACATGCAATGGCCGTGGCCGCGAAGTCTTCATGCCCGGCTTGTCACGCAACTTCGAGATGCGGGCGCAAAGGTTATCGGGCTGGACATCATCTTTTCCGAACCTTCGTCATCCGTGAATGATCAGGCGCTGGCCGATGCCATGGGACCCGACGTGGTTCTGGCGGCCGACGAGACGATCGTTACCGCGGAGCAGGCCGACCAATATATCCGGGTGATGCCGCTCGAGATTTTTACATCAAGGGGAGCCGCTGCCGGAATAGCCTCGATATCGCTCGATCGCGACGGTGCATTTCGACGTGTACCGGCGATTGTCGACGGGTTTGCGGCCACCATTGCCGTTGCGGGCGGGAATGCTGTCGAGGTCCCGGACGAGGGGAGGCTGGTGCAGGTCTTCGGGGGAGCGAGAACATACAGGACGGTTTCCTATTACCAGGCGCTCGATCCCGCCAATTTTCTGCCGCCAGGTTTTTTCAAGGGCAGGACGGTTATTGTCGGCCTGAGCCTGCAGAATGCGCCTTCCATCGCCAGCGGCGGGGCCGATGCCTTTGCCACCTCGCATACGGTTCATGACGGACGCCTGACAGCCGGTGCCGAAATACAGGCGACGATCCTCGACAATCTTCGTTTCGGCCGGTCCGTTACCGAATTACGCGGAGCGCTGACGCAGGCGACAGTCCTGCTGTCGGCGCTTTGTGCCTATCTGCTTGTGCGCCGGCGTACCGGGTGGAAGACCATAATCGGCGTAGCTGCCGCGGTTCTGCTTCTTGCCGGCGGAAGTTATCTTGCGCTTCACTGGGCAGGGCTGTTCGTGTCGCCGCTTGCGCCATCCTTCGCCTTTGCCGGCGTCGCCGCGGCCCAGGCGACACTCGATTATGCACAGGAGCGCAAGAGCCGCCGACAGATCACGCGGGCATTTTCCCAATATCTGGCGCCGGCGCTGGTGGCGCAACTGGCCAAGGATCCGAGCAAGCTGAAACTCGGTGGCGAGAAACGGTTCCTGTCTATCCTGTTCTGCGATGTGCGCGGGTTCACAACCATATCGGAGCAGTTGAAGGACGACCCGGAACAGCTGACTGCGTTGATCAACCGGCTTCTGACGCCGCTTTCGCAGATCGTGTTGTCCTATGGCGGGACGATCGACAAATATATCGGCGATTGCCTGATGGCGTTCTGGAATGCGCCGCTCGACGACCCGGATCATGCGGTCCATGCCGTGTCTGCGGCGCTCGACATGCTCGCCTCGATGCAGACGCTGAATGACGAGTTGCAGCATGAGGCGGAAGCCAACGGTCGACGGTTCTTTCCGTTGAGGATCGGCATCGGCGTCAACACCGGCGAATGCGTCGTCGGCAATATGGGGTCGGAACAGCGCTTCGATTATTCGGCGCTCGGCGATGCGGTCAACCTGGCGGCCAGGCTGGAATCGGCATCGAAAGCCTATGGTGTTTCACTGCTGATCGGCGAAAAGGTGGCGGATGAAATCGGCGGGATTTTTGGCGTCTTTGAACTCGACAGGATTGCCGTCAAGGGCAAACAGGAGGAAACGCGCGTCTTTGCAGCCACCCGCAACCGGAACCCTTCATTGACCAAGCGGCACAAAGACGTTCTGTCACTTCATTACGAGGGCAGGATGCCGCCGGTCGATCTTATAGGGACGCTTGTGCAGGAGGTTCCCGAACTGGCGGTGTATTACCAGCGGATGATGCCCGAAGATGATCAGCCGCCGGTATCCGACTAGAGCCTGAAGCAATTGCGGACGCAGAACCGCATCCTGCTTTGCCGGAACTGCTTTTAATGCAGGGTTTCCATGATGGGCTTTTCGTCATCCATGATGCTGAGCGCCTGGAACAATGCCTCTACGAGAATGTCGGTCAGGCCGTCCATATCGTTCTCCTGCAGGAAGAGCGCGATAGACTGGTCCGAAGGCTGGTTCACGTGATCAAGTTCCTTAGACATTCATGTCCCTTTCATCTGTCCTCATGACGTGTGTGGGGACATCTTTCAGTGCTTCGCCTTGCGCCGGGCTGGTTATCAATCGCCTGAGCGCCCCTCGAAGCAGGGCGTTAAGCCTAACTTGATCCTAACATATTGTCCGAAAATGGGACGGCAAGGCCTTGAATCGGAACCAAAAGGTTTTTGACCGGTTCACTTTTTGTGAAGGTCTGGCGGCGAAAGTGCCTTCATGTACGGGCGATTCGGCCCATCGAGTATGGAGATGGCATGACACTGCTGCAGTTCCCCGCCGACCGGCGGACCGCCGACGTAAGGCGATGCGCCGACGCTCTTCAGCGTCTTCACGGCGAAGAGGCAAACCGTTTCTGGCGCACCGAAATGGCACAGTTCGCCAAGGGGTTCCGGGCTCAGGGTGTCGAGGAAGAAGAAATCCGTCATCAGGCCGCAATCTTCATGCACGCCGTGCAGATGGAATTGCAGATGGCGTTTGCGGAAGAAGAGCGCGACGTATCCGCCTATTGACGAATTGCCGGTTCCCACCGGCAATTTATGGCCTTATTCGTGGCGAAGTGCGTCGATCGGGTTGAGCTGCGCTGCCCGTCTTGCCGGGAAATAACCGAAGATCATGCCGATCGCTGCTGAAAACAGGAATGCGAGCAGAATGATCGTGGGGCTGGCGACAAACGGAACTTCCAGAAAGCTGACGACCCCATAGGCGAGAGCAAGTCCGGTGACGATGCCGGTCACGCCGCCGAAGATCGACAGCATCACGGCCTCGACCAGAAACTGCGTAAGCACCTGGTTTTCCAGTGCGCCGATAGCAAGCCGGATGCCGATTTCGCGGGTGCGCTCGGTAACCGAGACCAGCATGATATTCATGATGCCGATGCCGCCGACAAGCAGGCTGACGGCGGCGACCGCGCCGAGAAGGCCGGTCAGAAGCATCGTCGTGCCGGTCATGGCGGCGGCGATCTGCGACATGTCGTTGACGGAGAAATCGTCGTCGCGACCGATTGCGATGCGACGGCGCTCTCTCAGCAGGCTTTCGACATCTGCCTGAACCTTTGCCGTCGAAACGCCATCCTGCGCGGAAAGGACGATGCTCGATATTGTTGTCGTGCCGCCGATCCGGCGCTGATGCAGTTTCAACGGCATGATCACCGTGTCGTCCTGATCATCGCCCATGCCCGACTGGCCCTTGACGGCAAGAACGCCGACGACCGGGCAGGCGACGTTGCTGACACGGATGCTCTGGCCGACTGGATCTGCTGCCCCGAACAGTTCCCGGCGTGTCGTCTCGCCTATGATGCAGGCGGCCTGGCTGCCACGATCTTCGGTGGCTGAGAAATCCCGGCCGAGCGCCAGTTCCCAATCCTGCGCGACCAGATAATCGGCGGTCGTGCCGATGACGCTGGTGGAGCGGTTGGCGCCGCCGGCAATCACGGTCGCCGTGCCGCGGTTGACGGGTGCCACGGCGCGCAGGCCGCTCACCTGATCACGGATTGCCGTGATGTCGCCGTCGGTGAAGCGCTTGGCCTCTGTGCTTGCCCGGCCCGGTCCCCATTGGCCGGGGCGGACGAAAAGCGTGTTGGTACCAAGCCTCGAGAGTTCGTCGCGCACCTTGGCGGTCGTGCCGTTGCCGATGGTGACCATGGCGATGACCGCGGCAACGCCGATGACGACGCCGAGCACAGTGAGGAAGGAGCGCAGCATGTTGCGGCTGATGGCGCGCCAGGCAAGTTTTGCCGTCTCAAACCACATGGGCGGCCTCCATTGCCTGGATTTCATCGCTGACGAGATGGCCGTCGACGAAACGCAGGAGGCGTCTCGCATAGGCGGCGATATCCTCTTCATGGGTGACCATGATGACAGTGATGCCGTTTTCGCGGTTGAGCCGTGTGATGAGATCCATGATCTCTGCGCTCGTCTTGGTGTCGAGATTGCCGGTCGGTTCGTCGGCCAGGAGCACGGCCGGGTCGGTGACGATGGCTCTGGCGATCGCGACGCGCTGCTGCTGGCCGCCGGAAAGCTCCTGGGTCGTGTGGCCCTCGCGTCCGCGAAGGCCGACCTGTTCCAGTGCTGCCATCGCCCGGCGCCTTCGCTCCGCATGGTCCATGCCGCGATAGACCAGCGGCAGTTCGACATTTTCTACGGCCGAGGTGCGGGCGAGAAGATTGAAACCCTGGAAGACGAAACCAAGCATGTGCCGGCGTAGCAAAGTCAGTTGCGCGCGGCTGAAGCCGCTCGTCGGGATGCCCTGGAAGATGTATTCGCCAGAAGACGGCAGATCGAGGCCGCCGATGATGTTCATCGCCGTCGACTTGCCGGAGCCGGACGGGCCCATGATCGAGACGAATTCACCCTGTGCAATGGTCAGGTCTATGTTGTCGAGCGCGCGGATGGTCGCTTCGCCTCGGCCATAGACCTTCGAGACCTGCCTGAATGCGATGAGGGGTGCAGTCATCGTCGATCTCCCGTCAGCGGCCACGCGCCGTTGCTTCGGTGATCAACAGGTCGCCGTCCTTCAGGTCCGGTGATTTGACGACGGTGAACTGGCCATCGGTTGCGCCCATTTCGACGGAGACGCGCTCAGGTGAGCCGTTGCGCAGAACCCAGACGGAACGGCTTGCGGCAGAGGCATCGTTGCGGGCGCCGCGATTGCCGCGTGGGCGGGGCGGGGAGAACAGGCGCGACAGAAAGCTGCCGCGCGGCTGCATGGTCGACGGCGGCGAATAGCGCAAAGCCGCATTGGGCACGAGCAACGCGCCGGTCACCGATTGCACGGTGATATCCGAAGTTGCCGTCATGCCGGGGCGCAGGAGCAGGTCCTCGTTATCGACCGTCAGGATCGCCTTGTAGGTCACGACATTGTTGACGGTTTCGGAGGCGAAGCGGACGGATTCGATCTTTGCCGGGAAATGCCGGTTGGGGTAGGCATCGACCGAAAAACGCGCTTCCTGCCCTTCGCGGACCTGGCCGACATCGGCCTCGTCGACGGCGACCTGCAGCTCCATGTGTTTCAGGTCGCCCGCTATGGTAAAGAGCACCGGTGCATTGAGCGAAGAGGCAACGGTCGCGCCCGGATCGACGTCGCGGGTGAGAACGACGCCGTCGATCGGCGAGACGATCTTGAGCTTGGAGAGATTGATTTCGGCCAAGCGCAGGCTGGCTTCCGCGGAAAGGACGGCTGCCTCGTTGATATCCGTCGATGCGACCGCGGAATCATAGGCATATTTGGCGGCGTCGAGATCCTGCTGGCTGGAGATTCGGTTGCTGACCAGCGAGGTCAGCCGATCGAAGCTGATCTTTGCGGAGGCGGCCTCGGCCTTGGCCTTCAGAACGTTGGCCCTTGCGGAGGCAAGCTGGGCTCTCGCGCTCTGGACATCGGCTTCCTGCCTGTTGGTATCGAGTTCCAGCAGCACCTCGCCCGCCTTGACGGGGCTGTTATAGCTGACATTGACCTTGCGCACCGTGCCAGACAGTTCGCTCGATATGTCGACCTGGTCGGTCGGCTGGATCGAGCCTGTGGCGGTGACGATCACCTGCAGGTCACCGGTCTTTGCAGCTTGCGTCGTGTAGTCGAACTGCTGGCCGTCGCCGGAGCCGTAAAGATAGAAACCGAGGCCACCGCCTATCAGCAGAAGACAGAGCACAAGCAGCCACTTGCCACGCCCGCGTTTTTGTTTCTGGCCAGAGGTTGCGAGGATCGCGGCGAGATCCAGAGCGTCCGGCTTGCCGGAGGTGAGGGGATCGGTAGGGGCGTTCACTCGTGGGCCTCGTTTTTCATCGGTCTGTCTGTTTCATCTGCGACGGGCGAGCCGTGTGACCTACCTGCGGGCGCAGAATCTTACGCGCTCCATGCCATGAAACACGCTTCGGGAGAAATTAAATAACCGTAAGTTGTCGGTTGGTGTCGCTCAAATGACCTGGATCAGGCTGGTCCAGAATCACTATGGCCGGGCTCTTGCGGAGCGCCGGCCATAGTCTTTCTTTGTGCATGTCTATTGCCTGCTGCTCGCTACGCCAAAACGTTCGGGCAGGAATGCCGTCTGCGTCTGTTCTCCGCTCAGCCGGTCGGTTTTTACCGGATTTCCGGGCCGGGGCGGTATCAACGCAGAGAAGATCGCCAGGCTGCCGGCAACAAGGGTCGCCAGGACGATCAACTCGGTGCTGCGTCTCATCTGGATTTCTCCTTGGTCAAAAGGAAAACGAGGCATCGAAATATAGCTCCCTCACGACAAAGCAGATTGGCGGCTGCGTCCGGGATCGGGAGGAAAGAGATGCCTTGCGGATGATTACGTGCTGTCGGTCCTGTTCCTGGCGGCTTTCGATCTGCCTGCTAGCTGCTTGCCGACATTTCGGCCGGCGTTGCCATGATCTGCTGCTCGCCGATCGAGCGATCCATATACTTGAAACCGAGGATGCTCAGAACAGAGGCAATAAGAACGACGAAAATAATCCGCATGGAAGTCTCCTTCGGCGGCAATAACACCACAACGAAAGACTTGTTCCGTCGAGTAAGGCCGGAAGGCGGCATATCGTATTGAAGAATTGTATCGCGAACGGTGGGAATGTTACCAAAGACAGGGCAATGGAAGTCTTTCGAGTGGTGAGAGCACAGGGATTCGAACCCTGGACCTACTGATTAAAAGTCAGTTGCTCTACCGGCTGAGCTATGCTCTCTCACCATTGCGCCTCAGCGCCTTTCGAAAGTGCGCGATACATATGCAGGTCACATCTTGCGGTCAACCCGCAAAACGTTCAAAAAAATCGCTGTTCGACGCTTTTTCCATCGATTTCTGTCGATGCATAAAAGGTGATTGGCATTAAGCGGCAATCGGCGGTAGCGCCTCTGCCACCTCTGATAAGCGGAGCAATCCAGTGTCCATTGCCGAAATATCCATCTTTACCGCGCTTCTGGCCGGGACACTGTCATTCCTTTCGCCCTGCGTCCTGCCGCTGGTTCCGCCCTATCTCTGTTACATGGCCGGCATTTCTGTCGATCAGTTCCGCGACCAGGATTCTCAGGCCGCATCGCCGGCACGCAAGGCGGTGCTCACGTCAGCTTTCTTTTTCACGCTCGGTTTTGCCACCGTTTTCGTCATGCTCGGGGCCGGTGCGTCCACGGTCGGCGTGCTTTTGCGCCAGCATCTGGACCTTTTGTCGAAGATCGGCGGGCTGATCATCATCATCATGGGGCTGAATTTTCTCGGTGTGCTGCGGATAGGTTTTCTGTCGCGTGAGGCGCGGTTCCAGGCATCAGGTCAGCCTGCGACGCTTTCGGGCGCCTATCTGATGGGGCTCGCGTTCGCCTTCGGCTGGACGCCCTGTATCGGTCCGGTTCTCGGCGCCATCCTCGGCGTGGCGGCATCGCGCGATACGGTTGGTGAGGGCGCGGCGCTGCTCGGCATCTATTCGCTCGGGCTTGCCGTACCGTTCTGGATCGCGGCGGCCTTTTCAGGCGTTTTCATGCGTTTTATGACCCGTTTTCGTCGCCATCTCGGATTGGTCGAGAAAGCGATGGGCGTGTTCCTGATCGTCACTGGCCTTGCCTTCATCTTCGGCTTCGTCAGCTCGGCGGCGATCTGGTTCCAGGAAACGTTTCCAATCCTGATGCAGATCGGCTGATCGATCTGCTGAAATAGCGGATCAATCATGGTCGATGTCGTAGCGCTGCTTCTGCCCTTCTTCGGCCTGATCCTGATCGGCTATGTGGCGGCGAGAGTAACGGGACAGCCACTCGAAGCGCTCGGCTGGCTCAATACATTCATCATCTATGCGGCGCTGCCGGCGCTTTTCTTCAAGCTCGTGTCGCGCACGCCGATCGAGGAACTCACGCGCATCGACTTTATCCTGGGGGAGATCGCGGCCGTCTACCTCGTTTTTACAGTCGCCTTTGTGGTCGGGTATGTGGTTCGCCGCAATTCGTTCGAGGACTGCACGATCCAGGGGTTTACTGCCGCCTATGGCAATATCGGTTATATGGGGCCGGGGCTGGCGCTGCTTGCCTTCGGGGACAAAGCCGCGGTGCCGGTGGCGCTGATCGTCTGCCTGGAAAACGCTGCCCATTTCATCATGGCGCCGGCCATGATGGCGTTGGCCGGAGACGACAAGCGGCAGCTACACCTGATCGTCGGCTCGATCGCAAAGAAGGTCGCGCTGCATCCGTTCATCCTGTCCACGGCGCTCGGCTTTGCTGCGGCAGCTTCCGGCCATCAATTGCCCGAACCGGCCTTGAAACTCGTCGATTACCTGGCGCAGGCCGCTGCTCCCTGCGCGCTGTTTGCCATGGGCGTGACGCTGGCCTTGCGGCCGGTAAAACGCGTTCCGGCCGAGCTCGGTTATCTCGCAGTATTGAAGCTCGTGTTTCTGCCGCTCAGCGTCTATGTGGTGCTGTCGCTGGTCGGTGACTTCGATCCGGTGTGGATGCATGCGGCAATGCTGCTGGCGGCACTTCCAACAGCTGCCAATGTCTTCGTCATCAGCCAGCAATATGGCGTGTGGCAGGAGAGAGCTTCTGCAAGCATCCTGCTCATCACCGTCGGATCGATCGTGACGCTGCCGATATGGCTATATATCATCTCCAGCGGGATTTTACCGCCGGATCTGTTTCCCTAATTCGCGAACGAAATTCTTTAGGCTGCGTCCCGGCTCTACACCTTCCTGCATCAGTGCGTTGCGCAGGGGAGAGACGGCGTTGAGCACGTGCATGCCGGCTGCCCGCACCATCTGGACCGGTATCAGATCGGTCAGCAGTGAGCGGTTGAGAAGGTCGACGCTGACAGTGCGGCTCATCACGTCCGGGCGCCGGCGTCGATGGTAGCGGTCCCCGGCATCGGCCGGGATCGGCTGGTCGTGCTGGGCGGACAACAGATCCGCCAGCGTCATGCTATCGCGCAGCGACAGGTTCAGCCCTTGTGCGCCGATGGGCGGAAAGGCGTGAGCGGCTTCACCGATCAACGCGACGCGCCCGGCGCCAAAACGCTCGGCCATCATGCTCGACAGCGGCCAGGCCTGTGCCTTGCCTTCGACGGTCACCTTTCCGAGGATCGACTGCATGCGCGCTTCGACGATCGTCGACAGCTCTTCCGTCGGCAGGTTCGTCAAATGGGCGGCTTCTTCCGGCCGAACGACCCAGACGAGGCTGGAGCGCGAGCCGGGCAGCGGAACCTGAGTGAACGGCCCGCTTTCGGTGTGAAATTCGGTCGATACATAGCCATGCGGCAGGGTGTGGGCGAAATTCAGCACCACGGCGGACTGCCGGTAAGACCATTTGCGCACATCAATGCCCGCCGCTTCGCGGGTGATCGACTTGCGGCCGTCGGCGCCGATGACAAAGTCGGCCTCGATGACCTCGCCGCCATCGATCGCGATCGTCACCTTGTCAGCCGTTATAGCGACAGTCTCGACATTCGTTTCTATGCGGGTCAGGTTCGGTTCTGCAGCCAGGGCGCCGTCGAGAACCTCGGCCAGCGCCTTGTTGGGGATATTGTAGCCGAAGGCATGAAGACCGATATCGCTGGCGCGGAATTGCGCCGGCGGCGCGCGCAGCAGGCGGTTGGTGCCGTCGAGGATCTGCATCACGGAGAGTGCGGCCGCGGCGGTCGCGATTTTCTCCCATACGCCGAGACGCTCAAGATAGCGCACGGACTGGTCCATCAACGCAGTCGTGCGTCCATCGTCGTGTTTCGGCGCTGCGGCGACGAGGCAGACTTTTCGACCCGCGCGCCCGAGCGCTAGAGCTGCCACCTGGCCTGCCAGGCCGCCACCGACGATCGCGATCTCGTAATGCTGCATTGTCCGCTTCCAATTCTCTGTCGCGCTCTATGTAGAGCTTCTGGAGGCTTCAATCCATGGGGTATCGACGATTGCTCTCTCATCGGCGCTAAGTGGTGTAAAACCCATGATAAAGGCGGCTGGCGGTTGCAATGCGCCTGAATTGGCAGCATACCCGAAGATAAAGCTAGAGACGGGAAGTAAGAAAACGGGGCGCGCGTGTTCAGACGAATCTTCAATTATCGTGCAGTGCCCTATGCGGAAATTCGCGCCTTCTGCGTCCATATCTTTACCGCTTCCGGTTCCTTTCTCGCCTTTCTCGGTGTTGTTGCTGCGGCTGAGCACCGTTTCATCGACATGTTCTGGTGGCTCGGTCTGGCGTTGCTTGTCGATGGCGTCGACGGACCGATTGCCCGCAAACTGAACGTCAAGGAAGTGCTGCCGAACTGGTCCGGCGACATGCTGGACAATGTGATCGACTACGTGACCTATGTTCTCCTGCCGGCCTTTGCGCTCTACCAGAGCGGCATGATCGGCGAACCGTGGTCCTTCGTGGCGGCAGGCATGATCGTGGTTTCGAGCGCGATCTATTATGCCGATATGGGTATGAAGACGGATGAGTATTTCTTCTCCGGCTTCCCGGTCGTCTGGAACATGGTGGTATTCACGCTCTTCGTCATCGATGCGGGTGCGACGACCGCAATGATCGTGGTGACGGTTTCGGTCGTACTGACTTTCCTGCCGATCAACTTTCTGCATCCGGTGCGCGTCAAGCGCTTGCGCTCGCTCAATCTGACTGTGGGGGCCATCTGGTGCGCGCTTGGAGGCTATTCGCTGCTCCTACATTTCCAGTCGCCGGACTGGGTTGTCTGGGGTGTGGTGATCAGCGGCATTTACCTCTATTGCATCGGTGGAATATTGCAGCTTTTTCCGAACCTTGGAAAATAGGCCAAGGTGACCGGCGAGCCGTTCTTTCATGTTGTGGAAGTCTGCAAAACCGGTATCAATATCAGGCGGCTGCCTTCTGACTGCGGAAGGTGGCCACTTCATTTTTAAAGACGTAAACGATGCAGCGGTTCAACGGACGGCTCTGCATGATAAAAGGGGGTTCCGTGACTTCTTCCGAGGGCGTTGAGGCAGGCCCGCTTCTGTCTGTCCGGGGGCTGACAAAGCTCTTCGGCAGTTTCGCAGCGTGCGATGCCATCGATCTCGATATCGGCCATGGGGAAATCCATGCGCTGCTGGGCGAAAACGGCGCTGGTAAATCGACGCTGGTGAAGATGCTCTTCGGCGTGTTGCAGCCGAGTTCCGGGACCGTTTCACTGGAAGGAAAGCCGGTGGTGATTCCATCACCCGGCGAGGCGCGCCGTCTCGGCATAGGCATGGTTTTCCAGCATTTCTCTCTGTTCGAAGCGTTGACGGTGGCGGAGAACATCGCACTGTCGCTCGACCCGAGGACGCCTTTGGCGAAGATCGCGGAAGAGACCGCAACCATCTCCAAGGCTTATGGCCTGCCGCTCGATCCGTCAGCCCATGTCGCCGATCTTTCCGTCGGTGAACGCCAGCGCATCGAGATCGTCCGGGCGCTGTTGCAGAACCCCAAGTTGATCATTCTCGACGAGCCGACATCGGTTCTGACGCCGCAGGAGGCCGAGCGGCTGTTCGAGACGCTGATGCGGCTGAAGGCCGAAGGCCGTTCGGTTCTTTATATCAGTCACCGGCTGGAAGAGGTGCAGCGCATCTGTGATCGCGCCACCGTTCTGCGCCACGGCAAGGTTACCGGTGCTTGCGACCCCAAGCATGAAACGCCTGCCTCGCTTGCACGGATGATGGTCGGGACCGAAGTGGCTGAGGTGAAACGCGATAGCGCCAACACGCTTGGCGATATTCTGCTGCAGGTGAACAAGGTTTCGGTCGCCTCGCGTACGCCGTTTGCGGTTGCGCTCAAGGATATCTCGCTGAAGGTTCGGGCGGGCGAGGTGCTTGCCATTGCCGGCATCGCCGGCAATGGCCAGTCGGAACTGTTTGATGCCATTTCCGGCGAATATCCGATTGCTGACAATGATGGCATTGTCCTGCGCGGAAAACCTGTTGGTCGTCTTAGGATCAACGGGCGCCGTCTGCTCGGAGCGGGGTTCGTGCCGGAAGAGCGGCATGGCCACGCAGCGGTCTCGGCGCTTTCGCTTTCCGACAATCTGCTTCTGGCGCGAAGCCGGTCCGATAAAAAGGCATTTCTGGCCGGCGGACCTCTCGCCATCGTCAAGCGGGATGCGATCCTGTCTGCCGCACGGCGCATCTGTTCGATGATGGATGTGCGCAAGAGTGGCGAAGACCCTGCGGCCGGCTCGCTTTCGGGTGGAAACCTGCAGAAATTCATCGTTGGCCGTGAACTTGATCGCCAGCCTTCCGTGCTGGTCGTCAACCAGCCGACCTGGGGTGTCGATGCGGGCGCTGCGAGCCGCATTCGTCAGGCGCTAGTCGATCTGGCAAAAGCGGGATCCGCCGTCATCGTCATCAGCCAGGATCTCGACGAGATTTTCGAGATTGCCACAACAATTGCCGTGATTTCGGATGGCAGGCTTTCAGAACCCTATCCTGCGGGAGAGCTTACACTTGAACAGATCGGCCTGCTGATGGGCGGTATTCATGACAGTCATTCCGGGGAAAAGTCTTCTGGAGAAGACCGGGCCGGAATGGAGGCTGCGCATGCGCATTGAACTTCAGAAACGCGCCAACACATCCGTGCTGTTTTCGATCCTGTCGCCGCTTCTGGCGCTGGCGCTGACGCTGATTGCCGGCGCAATCATGTTCGGTCTTCTGGGCAAAAGCCCGCTCAATTCGCTCTACATCTATTTTGTCGAGCCGCTGCTCGACGTCTGGTCGCTACATGAACTGGCGATCAAGGCGGCACCGCTGATTTTGATCGCGGTCGGTCTGTCGGTCTGCTTCCGGTCGAACAACTGGAATATCGGCGCGGAAGGGCAGTTCACCATCGGTGCGATCACCGGTTCGATCCTGCCGGTGCTGAACCCCGAATGGCATTCGCCGCTGATCCTGCCGCTGATGTTGATCATGGGAATGATCGGCGGGGCGCTTTACGCGGGTATTCCGGCGCTTCTGAAGACCCGGTTTAATACCAACGAGATCCTGACCAGTCTTATGCTGGTCTATATTGCGCAACTGTTTCTAGACTGGCTGGTGCGTGGTCCGTGGCGCGATCCGCAGGGTTATAATTTCCCTCAGACCAAAAGCTTCCAGCCGGAAGCGGTTCTGCCGGAAATCCTCGATTCGGGTCGCGCGCATCTCGGCATCGTCTTCGCGCTGATCGCTGCCGTGGCGCTGTGGTTCATGATGCGCTTCATGCTGAAAGGCTTTCAGGTCTCGGTGCTCGGGCAGTCGGAGCGGGCAGGGCGGTTCGCCGGTTTTTCGGCGCGCCGGATGGTGTGGTTCTCGATGCTGCTTTCCGGCGCACTCGCCGGGCTTGCCGGGATTTCGGAAGTCTCCGGTTCGATCGGCCATGTGCAGCCGGTGATTTCGCCGGGCTACGGCTTTACCGCGATCATCGTCGCGTTTCTCGGAAGGCTCAATCCGCTCGGTATCATCGCCTCGGGTTTCGTGCTGGCGCTCACCTATCTCGGTGGGGAGGCGGCGCAGCTTTCTCTCGGCATTTCCGACAAGGTCAGCCGTGTTTTCCAGGGGCTCATCCTGTTCTTCGTACTGTCCTGCGATACGCTGATCCATTATCGGATCCGTCTGATCGTCAATCCATCCGCCGCTCAGGAAGGAAAAAGCTGATGTTCGAAGCTATCCTTCTGACCGTCATCACCGCATCGACACCGCTGGTCATTGCCGCTCTCGGCGAACTGGTGACCGAGCGATCGGGCGTGCTCAATCTCGGCGTCGAAGGCATGATGATCATGGGTGCGGTTGCCGCGTTTGCCACGGCGCAGCTGACCGGTTCCGCCTATCTGGGTATTCTCGGCGGCATCATCGGCGGCGGCATTTTCTCGCTGCTCTTCGGTTTCCTGACGCTGACGCTCGTTGCCAATCAGGTGGCGACCGGTCTGGCGCTGACAATCCTCGGCCTCGGTCTGTCGGGACAGCTTGGTGAAGCCTTTGTCGGTATGCCGGGCGTTCGACTGCAGCCAATCGTCATTCCGCTCCTGTCCGATATCCCGTTCTTCGGGCGCGTGCTGTTTTCCCAGGACCTGATCTTCTACATGTCGGTGGCTTTGGTCTTCGGTATCAGCTGGTTCCTGTTCAAGAGCCGCGCAGGCCTGAAGATGCGGGCGATCGGCGACAGTCACGGGTCGGCGCACGCGCTCGGGATCAACGTGGTTCGCACACGTTATCTCGCCGTCCTGTTCGGCGGGGCCTGTGCCGGTCTTGCAGGCGCACAGCTTTCGCTCGTCTACACGCCGCAATGGGTGGAGAACATGACGGCCGGCCGTGGCTGGATCGCGCTGGCGCTCGTCGTCTTCGCATCCTGGCGGCCGCTCAGGGTTCTCGCCGGCGGTTATCTCTTCGGTGCCGTCGGCATCGGACAATTGCATGCGCAGTTGCTGGCGCAAAGTGGCGGGATAGCCATTCCGTCGCAGCTTCTATCCGCATTGCCTTATGTCGCAACTATTGTCGTGCTGATCATCATTTCGCATAATCGCCGCACGACGCTCATCAATACGCCGGCATCCCTCGGAAAACCATTTGTCCCCGATCGGTGACCACGTTAACGTTCATGTCATACTCCATCAGAGGTTGGAAAATGAAAAAACTCATCATTGCGCTGGCTGCTACTGCTGCCGTGCTCGGCGGTTTTGCCGGTAGCGCGTCGGCTCAGGAAAAGAAGAAGATCTGCTTCATCTATGTCGGTTCCAAGACCGACGGTGGCTGGACCCAGGCGCACGACATCGGTCGCCAGGCGCTGCAGAAGGCTCTCGACGACAAGATCGAGACGCCGTTCCTGGAAAGCGTGCCGGAAGGCCCGGATGCCGAGCGCGCCATCGAGCGCATGGCTCGCTCTGGCTGCGCCCTGATCTACACGACCTCGTTTGGCTTCATGGACGCAACGGTCAAGGTTGCCGCGAAATTCCCGAACGTGAAGTTCGAGCACGCAACCGGTTTTAAGTCCGCCGAAAACCTCGCGACCTACAATTCGCGCTTCTACGAAGGCCGCTACATCCAGGGCCAGATCGCCGCCAAGATGTCGAAGAAGGGCGTCGCCGGCTACATCGCATCCTTCCCGATTCCTGAAGTCGTCATGGGCATCAACGCCTTCGAACTCGGCGCGAAGTCTGTCAATCCGAACTTCAAGCTGAAGGTTGTCTGGGCCAATACCTGGTTCGACCCGGGCAAGGAAGCCGATGCCGCCAAGGCGCTGATCGACCAGGGCGTTGATATCCTCACCCAGCATACCGACACCACGGCTCCGATGCAGGTTGCTGCCGAGCGCGGCATTCTCGCCTTCGGTCAAGCCTCCGATATGATCGCGGCCGGCCCGAAGACGCAGCTGACGGCAATCGTCGACACCTGGGGCGCTTATTACATCAAGCGCACCAAGGCGGTTCTCGACGGCTCGTGGAAGTCTGAACAGATCTGGGACGGCCTGAAGGACGGCATCCTGACCATGGCGCCCTACACCAACATGCCGGACGACGTGAAGGCGATGGCGGAAGAGACCGAAGCCAAGATCAAGTCGGGCGAGTTGCATCCGTTCACCGGCCCGATCAACAAGCAGGACGGTTCGGAATGGCTGAAGGCCGGCGAAAAGGCCGAAGACGGCGTTCTGCTCGGCATGAACTTCTACATCGAAGGCGTGGACGACAAGCTGCCGAAGTGACCTTTTCCGCGTTACAGATCGAAAGGGCGTCTTCGGGCGCCCTTTCTTTTTATGTCGTTGAGACACAAGCCGTTTATCGCCCTGCAAGATTGTTGCTGCTAGATAGCGAGCAAATGCCGAAGGAGATTCCCTAAATGAGCCGTTCCTGCCTTGCCGTCATTCTCGCTGCGGGCGACAGCACGCGGATGAAGTCGTCGATGTCGAAAGTGCTGCATCCGGTCGCAAACCGCCCGATGATCGCGCATGTTATGGCGGCGGTGGCTTCTGCGGGAATGACCGACGCTGCGCTGGTCGTCGGCCGTGATGCCGAAAAGGTCGCCAAGGCCGGATCGCTCGAGGGGATTTCGGTGAAGAGCTTTCTGCAGACTGAACGGCTCGGGACCGGGCATGCAGTGCTTGCCGCGCGTGAGGCGATTGCCGAAGGTTTTGACGATGTGCTGGTGGCCTATGGCGATGTGCCGCTGATCACCGCCGCTCCCTTTGCTGCCGCGCGTGAAAAACTGGCCGAGGGCGCCGATGTCGTCGTCATCGGTTTCCACACCGACAAGCCTTTCGGCTACGGCCGGTTGCTGGTCGAGAACGGCGAACTCGTCGCCATCCGCGAAGAAAAGGATGCTACCGACGAAGAGCGCAAGGTCACATGGTGCAATAGCGGGCTGATGGCGATCAATGGGAAGAAGGCGCTCGCGCTGCTCGACAAGATCGGTAACAGCAATGCCAAGGGCGAATATTACCTCACCGACCTCGTCGAGATCGCCCGCGCCGAAGGCGGCAAAGTGGTCGCGGTCGATGCGCCGGAAACGGAACTGACCGGCTGCAACAACCGCGCCGAACTCGCAGTCATCGAAAAGCTCTGGCAGGAGCGTCGCCGTCATGAGCTGATGGTTTCGGGCGTTTCGATGATTGCGCCGGAAACCGTGTTCCTCTCGTTTGATACCGAGATCGGCCAGGATGCGCTGATCGAGCCGAATGTCGTTTTCGGCCCCGGCGTGACGATCGATGGCGGCGCGGTCATCCATGCCTTCTCGCATATCGAGGGCGCCCATGTGAGCGCCGGCGCAACCGTCGGCCCATTTGCGCGGCTTCGTCCGGGCGCTGACCTGGCCGAAGGTTCCAAGGTTGGCAATTTCTGCGAGGTAAAAAACGGCAAGATCGGCGAGGGCGCGAAGGTCAACCATCTGACCTATATCGGTGATGCAGTGGTCGGTGCGCATGCCAATATCGGCGCGGGCACGATCACCTGCAATTATGACGGCGTGAACAAGCACCAGACGGTAATCGGCGCAAACAGTTTTGTCGGTTCCAATTCGTCGCTTGTGGCACCGGTTTCGATTGGCGACGGCGCCTATGTCGCGTCGGGCAGTGTCATCACGGAAAATGTGCCGGCCGATGCTTTGGCATTGGGGCGAGCTAGGCAAGAAGTGAAGCCTGAGCGGGCAAAGCTGATTCGTGAACGGGCGCTGGCGATAAAGGCTGCCAGGAAGCCTGCAAAATAGAGATTGCGGCGCGTTACGCGCCGATACCGAAAGTGACGAATGCGGCGATTGCGCAAGTGCAGCAATCGTCTAGGACTTGCGTCCAGCTGATTTATCGAAAGGTTTTTTGCATGTGCGGAATTGTTGGGATCGTTGGTCGAGAGCCGGTGGCTGCGCGTCTGGTGGATGCGCTGCGCAGGCTTGAATATCGCGGTTATGATTCCGCCGGTGTTGCGACGATCCATGAAGGCAGGCTCGACCGTCGTCGCGCGGAAGGCAAGCTGTTCAATCTGGAAAAGAAGCTCGATGGCGAACCATTACCGGGCACAATCGGTATCGCACACACGCGCTGGGCGACCCATGGCGTGCCGAACGAGACCAATGCCCACCCACATTTCGTCGATGGTGTGGCGGTCGTTCATAACGGCATTATCGAGAACTTTTCCGAACTGAAGGACGAGCTGATTGCTGACGGCGCGGTTTTTACCAGCCAGACGGATACGGAAGTCGTCGCCCATCTCTTGGCCAACTACACTCGTGAGGGCAAGAACCATCGCGAGGCGATGCTCGCCATGCTCAACCGTGTCTCCGGCGCCTATGCGCTGGTGGTGATGTTCCAGGATGATCCGGGCACGATCCTGTCTGCCCGTTTCGGACCGCCGCTCGCCATCGGCCACGGCAAGGGCGAGATGTTTTTGGGCTCCGACGCGATCGCGCTGTCGCCGTTCACCAACGAGATCACCTATCTGGTCGATGGCGACTGCGCCATCATCACCCACAAGGGTCTCGAGGTGATGGATTATGAAGGCAAGCCGGTTACGCGCAAAAGCCAGATTTCCCAGGCGACTGCCTTCATGGTCGACAAGGGCAATCACCGCCACTTCATGGAGAAGGAAATCTACGAGCAGCCGGAGATCATTTCCCATGCGCTCGGTCATTACATCGATTTCGCCAGCCACACGGTGAAGTCCACGGATAAGGCGATCGACTTCTCAAAACTGTCGGGCCTTGCGATTTCCGCCTGCGGCACGGCCTATCTCGCCGGCCTCGTCGGCAAATACTGGTTCGAGCGTTATGCCCGACTGCCGGTCGAGATCGACGTGGCATCCGAGTTCCGCTATCGCGAACTGCCGCTGTCGCCGACGCAGGCCGCGCTGTTTATCTCGCAATCGGGCGAGACGGCCGATACGCTCGCCTCGCTGCGCTATTGCAAAGATGAGGGGCTGAAGATCGGCGCGATCGTCAATGTGAAGGAATCGACGATTGCACGGGAATCCGACGCGATCTTCCCGATCCTTGCCGGTCCTGAAATCGGTGTTGCCTCGACCAAGGCATTCACCTGCCAGCTGGCGGTGCTCGCGAGCCTTTCGATCGCCGCCGGTCGTGCGCGCGGGACGGTCTCCGAGGCGGACGAAAAGGCGATGGTCAAACATCTTGCCGAGATGCCGCGGATCATGAGCAAGGTCTTGAACGAGATCCAGCCGCAGATTGAAGCCCTGTCGCGTGATCTGTCGCGCTTCAAGGACGTGCTTTATCTCGGCCGCGGCACCAGCTATCCGCTCGCCATGGAAGGCGCGCTGAAGCTCAAGGAAATCTCCTATATCCATGCCGAGGGTTATGCAGCGGGCGAATTGAAGCACGGGCCGATCGCGCTGATCGACGAGAACATGCCGGTCATCGTCATTGCTCCGCATGACCGGTTCTTCGAAAAGACCGTATCGAACATGCAGGAAGTGGCGGCCCGCGGCGGCAAGATCATCTTCATCACCGACGAGAAGGGGGCGGCCGCCTCCAAGCTCGAAACCATGGCGACGATCACGCTGCCGAATGTCGACGAGATTATCGCGCCGATGATCTTCTCGCTGCCGATCCAGTTGCTCGCCTATCACACGGCCGTGTTCATGGGCACCGATGTGGACCAGCCGCGGAACCTTGCCAAGTCCGTCACAGTTGAGTGATGTCGGTGATTTAAGGGTTTCCTTGCATCGCAGCAAACCATCCTGCATTGTCGCGTCATATCGATGCGGCAATGCCCAATCATGATTCGGGCCGAAATTTCCTAGGAAGATCAGATGAGTGAAAGCCCCGAGCGCATTTCGATGGCGGGTCGGCTCAGGAATAATTTCCTTACCGGTCTGATCATCTGCGCGCCGCTTGCCATCACCGTCTGGCTGACTTTCACCTTCATCGACTGGGCCGACAGCTGGGTGACGCCCTATCTGCCGCAGCGCTACAATCCGCAGTATTATTTCGATGTGACGATCCCCGGCACCGGGCTGCTGATCGCCGTCCTGTTCATCACCATTGTCGGTTTTCTCGGCAAGAACCTGATCGGCCGATCGATCGTCAATTTCGGTGAGTCGATCCTGCAGCGAATGCCGCTGATCCGCAGTGTCTACAAGAGCATCAAGCAGATCTTCGAGACGGTCCTGCGCGAACAGTCCACCTCGTTCAAGAAATGCGGACTGATCGAGTTTCCCAGCCCCGGCATGTGGGCGCTGGTGTTCATCGCGGGCGACGCACAAGGTGAAATCGCGGCGAAGCTGAACGAGAATGGCGAAGAGATGGTCGCGGTGTTCATGCCGCCAACGCCGGTTCCGACTGCAGGCTTCCTCATGTTCGTGCCGAAAAGCAAGATCGTCATGCTCGACATGACGCCGGAAGAGGGCGCCAAGCTGCTGATTTCCGGCGGCCTGATCGCTCCGGATTATAATCCGGATGGAGCTGTGGTTCCGGCATTGCCTGCACCGCGCAAGAAGGCAGCCAAGGCGCGCCGCAAGGGTGGCGAAGAAACCACCGTTATCCCGCCCGCAGAAACCTGATCGCCTCGTCGCGGCGATGCAGGTAGAGCAGCACCCGCACGGCCTCACCGCGTTCGCTGGTCAGGTCCGGGTCGCGATCGAGCAGATAGGTCGCGTCCTTGCGGGCGATTTCCAGAAGATCGGCATGGGCCGCAAGGCTGGCAATGCGGAAACCCGGCGTGCCGGACTGGCGGGTGCCGAGAAGCTCACCTTCGCCACGCAGTTTCAGGTCCTCCTCGGCGATCAGGAACCCGTCCTCGCTGTCGCGCAGGATCGACAGGCGTGCGTGGCCGGTTTCGCTCAAGGGTCCCTTGTAGAGTAGAATGCAGGTGGAGGCCTCGTCGCCTCGGCCGACACGGCCGCGCAGCTGGTGAAGCTGGGCCAGGCCGAAACGCTCGGCATGTTCGATGACCATGATCGTCGCATCTGGGACATCGACGCCCACTTCGACCACCGTGGTTGCCACCAGCACGCGGATCTCGCCGGCCTTGAAAGCGGCCATCACGGCGTCTTTTTCCGGACCCGCCATGCGGCCATGGACGAGGCCGACATTTTTTGCGCCGAGCTCACGGGCGAGAACGGCGTGGCGTTCCTCCGCCGACATCAGTTCGGAGACATCGGATTCTTCCACCAGCGGGCAGATCCAGTAGGCTTTCTTGCCCTCGGCAATCGCGCTTTTCAGTCGTCCGACCACATCTGCGATACGTTCGGTGGGCACGGTGACGGTCTGAATCGGTTTGCGGCCAGCGGGTTTTTCGGTGAGTTTCGAGACGTCCATATCGCCGAAGGCGGCAAGCACCAGCGTGCGGGGAATGGGCGTGGCCGTCATCACCAGCATATGGGGTGAAATGCCCTTGGCGGTGAGGCGCAGGCGCTGGTGGACGCCGAAACGGTGCTGTTCGTCGACCACAGCCATCATCAGGTTGGCGTAGCTCACCGTATCCTGAAACAGCGCATGGGTGCCGATGACGATCTGTGCTTCGCCCGATGCTATGCGCTCGACGATCGCGTCGCGCTCGCGGCCCTTGGTGCGGCCGGTCAAAAGTTCGACGGTGACACCGGCAGAACCTGCGAGTTTCGAGATGGTGGCAAAATGCTGGCGGGCGAGGATTTCGGTCGGGGCCATCAACACGGCCTGACCGCCGGCCTCGATGGCGGCCGCCATGGAAAGAAGCGCCACCAGCGTCTTGCCGGCGCCGACATCGCCCTGCAGCAGGCGCAGCATCCGGTCTTCGCCGGCCATATCCCTGATGATGTCGTCGACCGCCGCCTTCTGGCTCGGGGTCAGCGAGAAGGGCAGGGCGTGGACGATTTTTGCGGCGAGATCGCCCTTCACGCGGATCGGTTGGCCCGGCACCTTGCGTATCTTCTGGCGCACCAGAGCGAGCGAGACCTGTCCGGCGAGGAATTCGTCATAGGCCAGACGCCGACGGGCCGGTGCGTTGGGGTCTATGTCCTTTTCGTCCTCCGGGTGATGCAGGTTGCGGAAGGCATCTGCGACATCCGGAAAATTCTGTTTTTGCGTCAGTGGCGCATCGACCCATTCGGGAAAGGCCGGCAGGCGCTCGACTGCGCCTTCGATCACTTTGCGCAGCGTTTTCGGTGACAGGCCGGCCGTCAGTGGATAGACCGGCTCGACCAGAGCCAGGTTCTGCGCTTCCGAGACTTTCACCATGAAATCCGGGTGCACCATCGAAGCGCGGCCGTTGAACCAGTCAACCTTGCCGCTGACCATGACCTGTTCGTCTATGGGCAGTGACTTCGACAACCAGTCGCCCTTGGCGCGGAAGAAGGTCAGCGCCAGTTCGCCGGTATCGTCGTGAAGAAACACACGGTAGGGCTGGTTGGTGCCGCGGGCCGGCGGCTGGTGACGGTCTACACGTCCCTCGATGGTGACAATCGTTCCCTGCGGTGCAAGCGCGATGCCCGGGCGGTTGCGCCGGTCGATCAGCGAGAAGGGTGCGTGGAAAAGAAGATCGACGACGCGGCAGTCTTCGGCGTCCTCGCGGCCCGTCACTTTGGCGATCAGGTCGGCGATCTTCGGCCCGACACCGGGCAGCGACGAGGCGGAAGCAAAGAGGGGATCGAGTATGGCTGGGCGCATGGGCGGTTAAATGGGGCAAGTTTTGGCCATTTGGCAAGGTGACGCGCGCGCATTTTGATCCTATATGAACCGCAAAACAGGGATTTGCACATGACCGGATTGGCACGCACGAGCGCCGACCTCGACCCGCGCCGCAGGCGTATTCTCTATCGTTGCTGGCATCGAGGTATTCGCGAGATGGATCTCGTTTTCGGCTCTTTTGCCGAGGCGGAGATAGCCAAGCTTTCGGACACGGAACTCGACGAGTTCGAACAGATCATGGGCGAGGACGATCACGACCTGCATGCCTGGATCACCGGGGCTATGGTTCTTCCCGAAGATCGCAACACGCCGCTGTTTGCGCGTGTCGCCGCCTACAAGCCGGATTTCGATCCCGTCACGAAAGAGTCGCTGAAAGAGAAACTCGGCCAATGATTTCCGGTTTTGACGCGAAGAAGATCGCGGCCGCTTCCCAGCCGCTGACGATCGGTAATGTGCCGCCCGGCATGGAGCCGATGGTGCTGGCGGAACTGGCACGTTCCGGCCAGTCGGTGGCCTATGTGCTGTCCGATGGTCAGCGCATGCCGGATCTGGAGCAGATGCTCTCCTTCGTCGCGCCGGAAATTCCCGTCCTGACCCTGCCGGCCTGGGACTGCCTGCCTTACGACCGCGTTTCTCCTAGCGCCGATGTCTCCGCACGGAGACTGGCGGCGCTGTCGGGTCTGATTGCGCACGCGAAGAAGCCGCATCCGGCGATCGTGCTCGTCACCGTCAATGCGATGCTGCAGAAGATCGCGCCGGCGGAGATCATCGAAAGCCTTGCATTCTCGGCAAAACCCGGCAACCAGATCCGCATGGACGATATTGCGGCTCGTCTTGAGCGTAATGGCTTCGACCGCGTGTCGACCGTGCGTGAAGTCGGTGAATTTGCGGTGCGCGGCGGCATTCTCGACGTCTTCGTGCCGGGAACGGAAGAGCCGGTGCGGCTCGATTTCTTCGGCGATACCTTGGAAAGCATCCGCTCGTTCGATCCGGCAAGCCAGCGTACGACCGGGCAGGCGCGCTCGCTCGATCTCAACCCGATGAGCGAGGTGACGCTGACGCCTGATACAATCAGCCGGTTCCGCACCAATTACCTGTCGCTGTTCGGCGCTGCGACCCGTGATGACGCGCTTTATCAGGCTGTCTCGGAAGGCCGCCGTTATGCCGGCATGGAACACTGGCTGCCGCTGTTTTACGAGAAGTTGGAAACGGCTTTCGATTATCTCGCAGGCTTCCGCATCGTCACCGACCACACGGCGCGTGAGGCGGCGGCGGAACGTTCGAAGCTGGTCATCGACTACTTTGAGGCTCGCCGTGATCAGGGATCTCAGGGCAAGGGTGCGGCAGCGCATTCCACGCCCTACAAGCCGGTTTCGCCCGGCCAGCTTTATCTCGACGGCAAGGCGTTTGCCTCGGCTCTGGACGAGGTTGCAGCGCTTCGCCTGACGCCGTTCAACGAGATGGATGCGTCGGGTCGCCCGGTGGTGACACTTGATGCGCATACCGGTCCGCGCTGGGCAAAAAGTCAGGCGGAAGCGAGTTCCGAGACGCAGGACCGTGATGCCAATGACGAAGGCCGCGTCAATGTCTTCGACCTCGTCGTCAAGCATATCGCAGACAAGCGGGCCGAGGGCACGAAGGTTCTCGTCACCGGCTGGTCGGCAGGTTCGCTCGATCGTCTTTTGCAGGTGCTGGACGAGCGCGGGCTGAAGCGGATCAAGCAGATCGAGAAACTTGCCGATCTCGACAGGCTCGAAAAGGGCGAGGCGGCATCTGCCGTGATGAGCCTCGAGGCCGGTTTCGAGACGGGCGATATTGCCGTGATCGGCGAGCAGGATATTCTCGGCGACCGCATGGTTCGCCGCGGCAAGAGGCGCAAACGTGGTGCGGATTTCCTCACCGAAGTCGCCGGCCTCGACGAAGGCTCGCTCGTCGTTCATGCCGAACATGGTATCGGCAAGTTCGTCGGGCTGGTTACTATCGAAGCGGCCGGTGCGCCGCGTGCGTGTCTCGAACTGCATTATGCCGATCAGGCAAAGCTGTTCCTGCCGGTCGAAAATATCGACCTGCTTTCTCGCTATGGTTCTGATGCGGCGGAAGCCAATCTCGATCGTCTCGGCGGTGGAGCATGGCAGGCGCGCAAGGCGAAACTCAAGAAACGCCTGCTCGACATGGCGGGTGATCTGATCCGCATCGCCGCCACCCGCATGGTGCGCCGGGCGCCGGTTCTGGCAACGCCCGAAGGGCTTTATGACGAGTTCGCCGCCCGCTTCCCCTATGACGAGACGGAAGATCAGGAAAACGCGATCGAATCCGTGCGCGAGGATCTGGCGGCCGGTCGTCCGATGGATCGCCTCGTCTGCGGCGATGTCGGTTTCGGCAAGACGGAAGTGGCCTTGCGCGCCGCTTTCTTCGCGGCGATGAACGGGGCGCAGGTGGCCGTGGTCGTGCCGACGACGCTTCTGTCGCGCCAGCATTTCAAGACGTTTTCCGAACGGTTCCGCGGGTTGCCGATAAGGATCGCACAGGCGTCTCGCCTCGTCTCGGCCAAGGAACTGGCGCAAACGAAGAAGGACATCGCAGAGGGCAAGGTCGATATCGTTGTCGGCACTCATGCGCTGCTTGGCGCGGGTATCCAGTTCGCCAACCTTTCCCTGCTCATCATCGACGAGGAGCAGCATTTTGGCGTCAAGCACAAGGAGCGGCTGAAGGACCTGAAGACCGACGTGCATGTGCTGACGCTGTCTGCCACGCCGATCCCGCGCACGCTGCAGCTGGCGATGACCGGTGTTCGCGAACTGTCGCTGATCACGACGCCGCCGGTCGACCGCATGGCGGTGCGCACTTTCATCTCGCCGTTCGATCCGCTGGTGATCCGCGAGACGCTGATGCGCGAGCATTATCGCGGTGGCCAGAGTTTTTACGTCTGCCCGCGTTTGGCGGATCTCGCCGATATCCAGGCCTTCCTGCAGTCGGACGTACCGGAGCTCAAGGTTGCGGTGGCGCATGGCCAGATGGCGGCGGGTGAGCTGGAAGACATCATGAATGCTTTCTATGACGGCAAATATGATGTGCTTCTGTCGACGACGATCGTCGAATCCGGTCTCGACGTGCCGACGGCCAATACGCTGATCGTCCACCGCGCCGACATGTTCGGTCTGGCGCAGCTCTACCAGCTGCGTGGCCGTGTCGGACGCTCGAAGGTGAGGGCGTTTGCGCTGTTCACCCTGCCGGTCAACAAGACGCTGACGCAGATGGCGGATCGCCGCCTCAAGGTGCTGCAGTCGCTCGACACGCTTGGCGCGGGCTTCCAGCTGGCGAGCCACGATCTGGATATTCGCGGCGCGGGCAATCTGCTCGGCGAGGAACAGTCCGGCCATATCAAGGAGGTCGGTTTCGAGCTTTACCAGCAGATGCTGGAGGAGGCGGTCGCTGAGGTGAAGGGTGAGGACGAGATCGTCGATACCGGTTGGTCGCCGCAGATTTCCGTCGGCATCACCACGATGATCCCCGAAAACTACGTGCCGGACCTGCATCTGCGCATGGGTCTCTATCGTCGTCTCGGCGAAGTGCAGGATCTGTCTGAAATCGATGGTTTCGGCGCGGAAATGGTCGACCGGTTTGGACCAATGCCGCCCGAGGTGCAGAACCTCTTGAAGGTCGTCTATATCAAGACGCTCTGCCGCAAGGCGAATGTCGAGAAGGTGGATGCCGGTCCGAAGGGCGTTGTCATCGTCTTCCGCGACAAGCAGTTCCCCAACCCGGCAAATCTCGTCGGTTATATCGCCAAGCAGGGTTCGCTCGCCAAGATCAGGCCCGACCAGAGCATCTTCCTCAACCGCGACCTGCCGACGCCGACCAAGCGCCTGACGGCTGCGGCGCAGATCATGACGCAGTTTGCGGAGCTGGCGAAGGGGTGAGCCTGTGCCGGGGCTGAAGACATCTGCCCCGGTATTGACACTATACTCCCTTGGCGATCCTCGGGTCTCACTTCGTTCGCCCGAGGAGGACGAGTGATTGAACGGACGGGGCGCTGAAAGCTGCCTCGTAGGTTAGTTTGTAAGTGACACCTCTCAGCGTCCCGTTCGGCAGTTTTTATCCACGACTCCGGTCCCTCTGCCGTTGCCTTGCCGGATGGTGTTCGTCTGGCTTGATGGAAAACGGGCGAAACGACTTATCGCCAACCCTCCATGTCGCCGCCGCCGGGTTTCCCGCTTTCACGAGCGGACTTGAACGCCCGGCGAAACCATCCTTTAGGCCACCATGTGTGCCGCACAGGCACGTCCGACGCGCCGTTCGGGCATCGGAAGCGGCAGGCCGGTCCGAAAACCTTGCCGCTTCCCCCGTGTCGCCGGAGGGGGACCATTTTCCGCGGACCCCGGTGGTGGAGATTTACGTCGTCTCTTCACCACCAGCGCCGATCCCGCCTCGCCGGCACGCCTGCCGGTGTATCCGTGACGGAACGGGGGGATTGTAGGCATGAGGCGAGAGGGCGGGGATGGAAAAATGGCTAAGTGACTGAAATACCGTGAAGCGGGGCCGGGATCATCCCCGGCCTCGTCAGGACTTCTTGTCTCCGCCATCCGGCGCAATCATTGCTGCAGCCTGAGCGTTGGGGGCAACGGCGGGCGGAAGCGGCGTGCCGCGGACTTTCTCGCGCATCAGGGTCAAAAGACCAGAGCCGATGATCAGGACGATGCCGATGACCATGGGCAGATCGATATGGTCGCCGAAGACAAGATAGCCGAAGATTACGGCCCAGATCATCTGACTATATTGGGTCGGTCCGATCAGCGTGGCAGGGGCGTAATTTGCCGCATACATGAGAAGGATGGCGGCAAGCGCTGCGAGCAGGCCGTAACCGGCGAGCCAGAGCCATTGTATCGCGGTCGGAGCCATAAAACCGGGGACGGCAAGGGCGCCGCAGACGACCAGCGTTCCGAGCACGCCTGCGCCGTAAAGCGATATGTTCTTTTCCGACGGGCCCATGGCGCGGAAAACGACGATCGAGATGGCGCCGCTCAATCCGCCGAAGACGGCGCCGAGATGGCCGATCGACAATTCGCGGAAGCCTGGACGAAGGACCACCATGACGCCGATAAAGCCGATGACGACGGCGGACCAACGTTTTACGCCGACCTTCTCCTTCAAAAAGATTACCGACATGATGGTGACGAAGGAAGGAAGGAGGAAGATCAGCGCAAAGGCTTCCGCCATCGAAAGATGGGTGAATGCGGTGACGCTGCCGATGGTGCCGCCAGCCTGTGCAACAAAGCGCAAGAACCAGAGCGGTCGGTTGGTCGTATTGAAGATATCGGCCCAGCGATCTCCCTTCTTCATGATGAAGGGCAGGCCTACCAGGCAGAACGCCGCTCCGAGGAACGACGACTGATAGGGGCTGAGCTGCCCCTCGATCAGCTTGACGCTGGCGTCGCTAAAGGCATAGGCGGCGAATGCCGCAAAGGCGAGGAGGACACCCTTGAGGGTCTGATCTTTCTGCACGAACGTGTCTTTCTCGAAAATCAGATCATGCCCTTGCGGGCTTCGGCCTTGAGTCTCGCGATGTCGCGGAACGCGTCTGCAAGCACGTCGGGCGTCTGGGCGCCGCTGATGGCATATTGCCCGTCCATGATGAAGAAAGGAACGCCATTGACGCCCATCTTCTGTGCTGCATCGATTTCGCCGAGAATGACATCCTTGTCTGCATCGGACTCCAGCAGGTTTTCGATGAGCTTGCGGTTCATGCTGCAGCTTTCGGCGATTTCGGCAAGAACGGTGTGGTCACCGACATTTCTTCCGTCTTCGAAATTCGCCTTGAACAGAGCGGTGACAACGCGATCCTGAATTTCTCGGCTTTCCAGTGAGGCCCAATGGATCAGGCGATGGGCATCGAGCGTATTCGGTCCGATTTTTATCGCTTCGAAATTATAACGAATGCCCACTTCCAGGCCGAGCTTGGTGAGCATCTCGTGGCCACGGGCGACTGCTTCCGCGCCGCCGAGTTTTGCTTCGAGATAGGCCTTCTGGTCAACGCCTTCCGGCGGGATGTCCGGGTTCAGCCGGTAGGGGCGCCAGTTGATGTCAATGCCGACTTCGCCCTGCACTTCGGCGATGGCGAGTTCGAGCCTCGCCTTGCCCAGATAACACCAGGGGCAGACGACATCCGAGACGAGGTCGATTGTGACACGCTCCATGGCGCTATCCTCTAAATATGAAAACTTATTGCGCCCGGTTATCCCACCAGGTGTTGAGCTGGTAGCCATAGAGCGGCAAGATTTCGGGATAACTTATATGCTTGCGTCGCGCTACCCATTGATTGGGTACATGATAGAGCGGCACGATATAGTGACCGGAAAGCAGCAGCCGGTCATAGGCCCGCACCGATGCCTGGAAATCCTCCTTCGAGCGGGCCGTCAGCATGGCCTCGATCAGGCGGTCGATGTCCGGGTCTGCCGTTCCAGCGAAATTGAAGCTGCCCTGAGCGTCGCGCGCAGTTGATCCCCAGCGGCCGATCTGCTCGATACCGGGGGACAGGGAGGACGGATAGGACTTGATGATCACGTCGTAGTCGAAGCTCGACGAGCGGGCCTGATATTGCGAATCATCGACGGTGCGGATGCGCATGTCGATACCGATCAGCCTGAGACTGCGCTGGTAGGTGATGGCGAGCTTTTCCTGGTCCACGGTCTGCGCCATGACTTCGAAGGAGAGCTGACGGCCGCGCTCATCCGACATCCTGCCGTCCTTGATCGTGTAGCCGCCCATTGCCAGGAGATCGACCGCCTTTTTGAGAATGACGCGGTCGGCGCCGGAGCCGTCGGTTTTCGGCAGGTGATAGGTGCCGTCGAGCATTTCCTGTTCGATTCGGTCTTTCGCGGCACCGAGGATGTTCAGTTCGCGCTCATCGGCCGGTCTGCCGAGCGAGGAGAGCGGCGAGCCCTGCCAGAAGCTTTCGGTGCGGGTATAGGCATTTTCGAACAGGTTGCGGTTTGCCCATTCGAAATCGAAGACGAGAGAGAGGCCGGCGCGGACATTAACGTCGGAAAAAAGAACTCTCCGCGTATTAAAGACGAAGCCGAGCATGCCGGTCGGCAGCTGCGGGGTGAACGTATCCTTGATGACGTCACCGTTATGGGCGGCCGGGAAATCATAGGCGCGCTCCCAGTGGGTGGGGCTGCCTTCGAGGTAGACGTCGACTGCGCCTTTCTTGAAGGCTTCGAACATTGTCGATTCCTGCAGGAAATATTCGACCGAGATCCGGTCGTAATTATCGAAGCCAACCTTGGACGGAATATCCTTTCCCCAGTAATCCGGATTGCGCCCGTAAACGATGCGTTCGCCGGGGGCGACGGTCCTGATCAGATAAGGGCCGGAACCGATCGGCGGCTTCAGCGTCGACTGGTCGAACGAATCGGCGTCGATCGCGTGTTTCGGCAGGATAGGGGTGGAACTTGCAAGGATCAGCGGAAATTCGCGGTCGGCCTTTTCGTTGAAGGTGAAGCGCACGCCGTGCTCTCCGACCTTTTCCATTTTTGAAATCCGGTCGAGCCGCGATGAGAAGGGAACGCGACCCTTGTCGCGCAGCACTTCGAGCGAGAAGATCACATCATCCGGCGTTACCGGCTGGCCGTCCGACCAGCGGGCCTTGGGGTTCAGGTTGAACTGGATGAATGTGCGCTGATCGTCCCATTCGACCGATTCCGCCAGCAAGCCGTAAAGCGTGAAGGGTTCGTTGCCCGAGCGGGTCATCAGCGTTTCGTAAATCAGGTTGCCGAAAGCCGGATCCCAGATGCCACGGGCCGTGGTGCGGATGCTCTTGAGGTTGAAGGGATTGAGGCTGTCATAGGTGCCGACCACGCCATAACGAACCGAACCGCCCTTCTTTACCTCGGGGTTGACGTAGTCGAAATTGCGATAGTCTGCGGGCAGGTTCGGCGCGCCGTGCATGGCAATACCGTGAACCGGGGCTGCTGCCAGCGGTAACGGCAGAAAGACCGCAATCAACAATATAAGATAGTGCCGCATAAGAACCCCGATAGGTATCGCCGATTCGCCGCAAAATAGACCAGTCTTGCCCTGCGACCAACCTCGTGCATTCCATAAAACAGCGGTGTTTACCGCTTACGTGTGTTCAAAAATCACGGCAGGGGCTGGATATCGGAGCGGCCGCGATGTAACAGAGGCACAAGAGATGGGGTCATTCAAAAGCCTCATTTGAACCTCAGGTGACACATCAGAACGACGCCCCGAGGGATTGAAGGCTTTGCCGCGTCCTAGGGTTTTCAGGAGACGGATCTCGTTATGAATCTTAAGGCTACCAAAGTTCTGCGGACGGCTATGTCCGCTCTGGCTCTTACCGTTGGCACGGCTGCCATGCCGTTCGCGGCATCGGCGCAGCAGGCCGCAGCACCGGCGGCGCCTGGCGCTCCTCCGCTCGGTTGGTTCAAGACCTGCACCAAGCAGGAAGATAGCGACCTTTGCGTGGTGCAGAACGTTATCCTTGCACAGAACGGCCAGCTGATCACCGCTGTCGGCCTGATCACGCTCGAAGGCAAGGTCAACCGCAAGATCCTTCAGGTGTCTGTACCGACCGCGCGTCTCGTTCCTCCTGGCGTCGTCATGCAGATCGATGGCGGCAAGGGCCAGAAGCTCGACTACACCGTCTGCCTGCCGGACAAGTGCACGGCTGAAGTTCCGCTGACCGACGCCATGATCGCCAGCCTGAAGAAGGGCAACGAGGTCGTCTTCACCTCGATGAACTTCCGTCGCGCTCCGAATCCGATCAAGGTTTCGCTCGGTGGCTTTACCGGCGCGTTCGACGGCCCGGCAATCACCCAGTCGCAGCTGGCTGAAAGCCAGCGTTCGCTGGAAGAAGGCATGCAGAAGAAGGCTGAAGAAGCCCGCAAGAAGCTGGAAGAAGCTCAGTCTGCCGCCAAGCAGGGTCAGTAAGACCTTTTTGACAGACGATTTTTCAAGGAAAGGGCGCTCCTTCGGGGCGCCCTTTCTGTTTGTGCTGATGCCTGCTCCCTTTTCGTGGCGAGCCGTGAACAGCAAAAGACCGCGGCACCATCAGCGCCGCGGTCTTTTCAATTGTCGGTGTGTCCTAAAATCGCTCCGTTCATCAGGAAAGGCGAGCTGAGCTTGTTCAGACCTTGGGATTGTGCGGATGGAACAGCTTGCCCTTTTCGCCGATCAGCACGAAGACGAGACCGATAATCGAGACGGTGAAAAAGCCCGCGACCATCGGCAGCGCCGTATCGTTGAAGGACTGGCCGATCAAGGCGCCGATTGCAGCACCGCCGACGGTTCCCATGAAGCCGAGCACCGACGATGCCGTGCCGGCGACATGTCCCAAAGGTTCCATTGCCAGCGAGTTGAAGTTCGAGGCTATCCAGCCGAACTGGAACATGGTGAGCGCGAAAAGCAGCAGGAACAGAGGGAAGGGCATGGGCTGCGGGCCAAAAATCTGGATGAGAAGCCAGATCAGTGTGGTGGTGATGAAGCCGATCAGCGCGCCATGCGACAGGCGGCGCATGCCGAAGCGCCCGACAAGCCGCGAGTTGAGGAATGCCGACAGGGACATGAAGACCGCGACGGCTGCAAATGCCACGGGGAACCAGACGCCAAGACCGTAGATTTGATTGTAGACCTGCTCTGCGGAGTTGATGAAGCCGAAAAGGGCGCCCAAAATAAACGTGCTTGCGAGCGTGTAGCAGAGCGCCACCCGGTTGGTCAGCACGATGATGAAGCCGGCCAGCACGGATGAAGCGGTGAACGGGCGCACATCATCCTCATGCAGCGTTTCGGGCAACCGCCTTGCCACCCACCAGGTGACGATAATGCCGACCACGGCGATAAACGCGAAGATCAGGTGCCAGTTGCCGAAGAACAGGACGACCTGGCCGGTTCCCGGGGCAATGATGGGGACGATCATGAAGACCATCATGATCAGCGACATGACTTCGGCCATGGCGCGGCCGCCATAGACGTCGCGAACGATGGAAACCGAAATCACGCGTGTGGCGGCCGATCCGAGGCCCTGGATGAAGCGAAGGATCAGCAGGCCGGCAAAGCTTGGGATAAAAACGACGGCGATGGCGGAGACGATATAGATCCCGAGGCCCGCCAGGAGCGGCTTGCGGCGACCGAACCGGTCGGAAAGCGGCCCGTAGAGCAGTTGTGCGACGCCGAAGCCGAACAGATAGGCAGAGACCACATACTGGCGATGGTTGGGGTCTTCGACGCCGAGCGATTCGCCGATCTGCTGCAGGCCGGGAAGCATGATGTCGATGGCGAGTGCATTCAGCGCCATCAGCGCCGCCATCATTGCAATGAATTCAGTTTTGACGACGCCTTGAAGGCGCGCAGACGGATTTTGTGAAGGATTTGTCACAACCATTTCCTTAAGAATGGGAAAGGCGCCGCGGGGGCGGCGCCTTCCTAAAAATCTTGGTCGTCCGGATTGACCGTTCAGGCTGCGCGTACGTTTACGCCCTGGCCTTCAAAATGGCTCTTGAGTTCGCCGGACTGGAACATTTCGCGGACGATATCGCAGCCGCCGATGAACTCACCCTTGACGTAGAGCTGCGGAATGGTCGGCCAGTTGGAATAGTCCTTGATGCCCTGACGGATTTCCGCGTCTGCAAGAACGTTGATGCCCTTGTAGTCGACGCCGAGGTAGTCGAGGATCTGGACGACCTGGCCGGAAAAACCACACTGGGGAAACTGCGGTGTGCCCTTCATGAAAAGCACGACGTCGTTGGTCTTGATTTCGTTGTCGATGAGATCGTTAATGCCGCTCATATCATATCCTTTCACATGCGGTTTCAAGGACCGCTGCGCTGCGCGTTGCCCTTAAATAGCAAGGCAGCCTTATTAATTCCAGCGCTGAATGCCAAATGCCCGGCGCAAAAGATGCAAACCTAGCGGCTGCGTTGCCTGCTACGGCTGGCCGTCGTCCGGCGTTTGCTAACCTGCTTGCGAGCGGGTTTGGCGTTGCGCGTGGTTGCCGCCTTCCGCTTGGTCGCACTCGTCGTCGTCGATGCTGGCTTTGCGGCGCGTTTCTTGCGCTTGCTTGCCGTCTTGCCGTGCGACTTGCCGAGCAATTCCTTGACCAGGCTTTCGACGACGCCGGTGACGATCTGGTTGACGAGGCTGTTCATGACGTCAATCCGCAGGAGCCGAGGTTTGAAGCGCGAGCGCGTGCAGCACGCCGCCCATATTGCCCTTCAGCGCATCGTAGACCATCTGGTGCTGCTGCACACGGCTCTTGCCGCGGAAGGCTTCCGCCACGACTTCGGCTGCATAATGATCACCGTCGCCTGCAAGATCCCTGATGGTGACCTTGGCGCCGGGAATGCCCGCCTTGATCATGTCTTCGATTTCGCCGGGTCGCATGGGCATGCAGTTATGTCCTTCTTGTTTCTCCCGGAATCGCTGCCGGGTGCTTGTCCGTTTGAACACTGCCTCAAACTTTCGGCCCGGTCAAAGCGACAATGCCGGCGAAGATTACTCTTCGCCGGCATTGTCATCAATTCACAGAACCTTGCGAGGCGATTATGCCATGAAGGCGTTTAGGCCATGAAGGATGGGAACCACTTTTCGTGCGCTGCGGTCAGGTCGCTGACGGCGACGTTGACGACGCCTTCGACAACCAGCGCTTCACCACCGACCTTGCCGAGCGTGCGGAACGGAACACCGGCGCTTTCGGCGCTGGCCTGGACGAAGTTTGCAAGATCGGCCGAAACGGCGATGACATAACGAGCCTGGTCTTCGCCGAAGAGAAGCGCGTGTGCCGGTCCCTGCTGGTCGGCGAGGCTTACCGTCATGCCCTTGTTCGACGCCATTGCCATTTCGGCAAGAGCGAGGCCAAGGCCGCCCGAGGAAATGTCGTGGCAGGCGGTGACCTGGGCATTGCGGATGACTGCACGGACGAATTCACCATTGCGGCGCTCGGCGACGAGATCGACCGTCGGGGCAGGGCCATCGGTCGAATCGAGCACGTCGCGCAGGTAGATCGACGAGCCGAGGTGGCTGCCGTCGGTGCCGATCATGATCAGCACGTCGCCATCCTTGGCCGAACCGACACGGGCCATCTTCTGCCAGTCGCCCATCAGGCCGACGCCGGCAATGGTCGGGGTCGGAAGAATGGCAACGCCGTTGGTCTCGTTGTAGAGCGAGACGTTGCCGGAGACGATCGGGAAGTCGAGCGCGGTGCAGGCTTCGCCGATGCCCTTGATGGCGCCGACGAGCTGGCCCATGATTTCCGGCTTTTCAGGGTTGCCGAAATTGAGGTTGTCGGTGGCCGCCAGCGGCTCTGCGCCGGTGGCAACGATGTTGCGCCAGCATTCGGCAACCGCCTGCTTGCCGCCTTCATACGGATCGGCTTCGACGTAACGCGGGGTAACGTCGGAGGAGAAGGCGAGCGCCTTCGACGCATGGCCTTCGACGCGCACGACACCGGCATCGCCACCCGGAAGCTGCAGCGAATTGCCCTGGATCAGCGTGTCATACTGTTCCCAGACCCAGCGGCGGCTGGACTGGTTCGGCGAGCCGACGAGCTTGAGGAGTGTGTCGTTGTAATCGGAAGGTTCTGCGACCTGCGAAGCGGGCAGGGCGTCGCGGGCGGTGTGCTGTATCCACGGACGGTCATATTCCGGTGCCTGATCGCCGAGATCCTTGATCGGCAGGTCGGCAACTTCTTCGCCCTGATGAATGACGCGGAAACGCAGGTCGTCGGTCGTCTTGCCGACGATGGCAAAGTCGAGGCCCCACTTGACGAAGATCGCCTTGGCGACTTCTTCTTTTGAAGGTTCGAGAACCATGAGCATGCGCTCCTGGCTTTCCGACAGCATCATTTCATAGGCCGTCATCTGCTCTTCGCGGACCGGGACCTTGTCGAGGTAGAGCTCTATGCCGAGATCGCCCTTGGCGCCCATTTCGACGGCCGAGCAGGTGAGGCCGGCAGCACCCATATCCTGGATGGCGATGACCGCGCCGGTCTTCATCAGTTCGAGGCAGGCTTCGAGCAGGCACTTTTCGGTGAAGGGGTCGCCGACCTGAACCGTCGGGCGCTTTTCTTCGATCGACTCGTCGAATTCAGCAGAGGCCATCGTGGCTCCGCCGACGCCGTCGCGGCCGGTCTTTGCACCGAGATAAACGACCGGCAGGCCGACGCCCTTGGCTTCGGAGAGGAAGATGCCGTCGGACTTTGCAAGGCCTGCCGCAAAGGCGTTGACGAGGATGTTGCCGTTGTAGCGCGGATCGAACTCGACTTCACCGCCAACGGTCGGTACGCCGAAGGAATTGCCGTAACCGCCCACACCGGCAACAACGCCCGAGACGAGATGCTTGGTCTTGGCATGGTCGGGAGCGCCGAAACGCAGGGCGTTCATCGCTGCAATCGGACGCGCGCCCATGGTGAATACGTCGCGCAGGATGCCGCCGACGCCGGTCGCCGCACCCTGATAGGGTTCGATATAGGACGGGTGGTTGTGGCTCTCCATCTTGAAGACGACGACATCGCCATCATCGATATCGACGACGCCGGCGTTTTCGCCCGGTCCCTGGATGACGCGACGGCCCTTGGTGGGCAGCGTGCGCAGCCACTTCTTGGAAGACTTGTAGGAGCAGTGCTCGTTCCACATGGCAGAGAAAATGCCAAGCTCGGTGAAGCTCGGTTCGCGTCCGATCAGATCAAGGATGCGCTGGTACTCATCCGGCTTGAGGCCGTGAGAGGCGATGAGTTCCGGGGTGATCTGGCGGGAATTGGAGATCGTCATCTTTTATCCTGGAATGGCTGCCGGTCGGGGGCTTTTGGCGCCTCTTTAACCTAACTATCGCGCGAGTGCGACAGGAAAATCGGCCCGGCCGGATGAAGGCCGGGGATTGCTACGTGCTATGTTTCGAAATCGCAGATGGTTGCTTCTAGGCGAGGCTGTCATAACCGCCGGAGCCATTGTCCAGCAGGCTTCGCACGATCCTGAGGCCATCATTGACTTCCTGCCTGGAGCTTGGCGAGGAAAAGCCGATGCGGACGCGATGGATTATCTTTTCCGACCTGCCTGCCTTGAATTCCGCTTCGTCGTCGAGCAACAGGCCGTCGGCATAAGCGGCGTTCTTGAATGTGGCGGAAAGCCAGGGATCCGGCAGCTTAAGCCAGAGGAAGGGAATGTCGGGATTGGAGTTGAGGTCGTAACCGGCGAGAATTTCGCGGGCCATGGCTTCACGGACGTTGATCTCCGCGCGACAGCGCTCCCAGATCACATCGGCCGCGCCGCTGAGCACGAGGCGGGCACTCAGTTCGGCGAGGAGGAAAGGCATGCCGCCCGTCGTCATCTTGTGCGCGACCCGTACACGCTGGGCTAAGTGAGGCGGGCAGGCGACCCACCCGCCACGGATGCCGGCGGATACCGATTTCGACAGGCCATCAACAACGAATGTCCGCTCCGGTGCGAGCGTCGCGATCAGTGGAATGTCTCCCTTGTCCATGGCGCCGTAAAGATTGTCCTCGATCAGCCAGACATTGTATTTGCGTGCGATGGCAGCGATGGCTTCTCTCCGCTCGAGCGGCATGGTTGCCAAGGTCGGGTTCTGCACCGAGGACATGAAGAAGGCGATCTTCGGATGCTCCTGCACGCAGGCTCGCTCGAAATCGTCGGGAATGACGCCGTGTGCGTCCGAATTGACCAGCGATATTCGTCGACCGACGAGGCCGGCGGCGCGGCTTACCTGGGAATATGTATGATGCTCGAAAGCAATCCTGTCTCCCGGGTTGGTCAGGACGGCAATGATCGACATGATCCCGGCATGAGCGCCCAGTGTCGGGACAATTGAGTCTGGGGTGGGAGCCCAGTCACCATAGCTCAGCCAGCGAACGCCGGCCTGCTGCCAATGATCCGGGGAGGTGCGGGTGTAGCCGGCAACGTCGTGCGGGCAGTCGCGCATGATTTCTGATGTTATCTCCGCGATTGTCTCGCTTTGGCCGAGATCGGGGGCGGCCGTGCTGTCGAAACGGATCTTGCCCGACGGAGCCTGCAGCGGCCGTGTGCCGGCAATGCTTGTGGATACGGGATATTGATCATCCTGCGCGCCTTCATCGTCGCGCTTCAAGACGTAAGTGCCGCGCCCGACCTCGCCATTGACCAGCCCGCGTTCATGCAGAAGCGAATAGGCGCGGCTGACCGTGCCGATTGTCACCCCAACATCGTAGGCGAGGTTTCGTTGTGGCGGAAGCTTGCTGCCCGACGGCAAGTCACCGGTTTCGATGGCCTTTTCCATCTGGTCGGCCAATCGGGTGTAGAGCGGGCCGGAGCCCTCCTGAAGATCTGGAAGCCATTTTGTCATAGTGACAATGATTACATTGCGGTGCTTTTTGAGTCAATGTATCCACAATGCAGGCAATGCAACGAAACGCCAACAGGTGCGAAATGCGCAAGTATGACGAATATCTCGTTACAATAGATACAATTTATCCCGATCGCTACGAACGCGAAGCGGCCTTCTATGTCGCCAAGGATCTGCTACCAGAAGCGACCATGACGGTTCGATTGGGTATCTTTGCCGGATTGATCGATGCGCTGAAGAATGCGTTGACGCGGCGCTCAGGACGGGCGGCTCTCCTTGATATGGACGAGAGCCAGCTACGGGATATCGGCGTGACGCGGATTGCAGCCAAGCGCGAAGCCGGGAAATCCTGGTTCCTGGGCTGAGAATGCGGGCTTGAAATATTCAGTGCAATTTCGAACGCGAACTTGGTCCCCTCATTCGCGCGAATTGCACCGGGCACCTGTAGCAGGTGCAAGCGGCCTGTCCGGCATCCCAACCGCCGGACGGGCCCTTTTTACGTCAGCAATTGCTGTTGCCGGCCGCCCAACGCTTGACGTCGGCACCAACGCGTGTACCGAGCTGTTCGTTCATTATCGGGCCGAAGGCGCTGAGGCGGGCAGGTTTGCCCTCCGCCTGGACGACGAGGAGCGGGCGAATGTCGGATGAGCCCTTGCGGGTGAGGAGGATGCGCGGACGTCCCGAGAAGGACGACAGTTCCGGCGCGAAGGCGTAGGACTTGAAGGCAGCGTCACCTGACTTGAACCAGCAGCGGTTTGCGGCAACAGCAACCTTTTCCATGATGTCCAGCGCCGAAGGGCTGGATTGCACAACGGGCTTGGCCTGACACGCAGCCAGCGCTGCGGCGAGAACGGTTACAGAAATTGCAGTCGAAATGCGGCAGGCCATCTGCGTGCGTTCCCAAAAATGGCTTATAAAGCAAGCGTCAGCCTTTTTTGCCGACGCCCGTGTGAGGATCAGGCTGCGATGACGTCCAGCGCGGATGCGAAGATACCGCGACCGTCGCTGCCGCCATGGGCGGCTTCGATCAGGTTTTCCGGATGGGGCATCATGCCGAGAACGTTGCCGCGGGCATTGACGACACCGGCAATATCTTCGATCGCGCCGTTGGGGTTTGTGCCTTCGGCGTAGCGGAAGACGACCTGGCCATTGCCGTTCATCGACTTCAGAGTTTCCTGATCGACGAAATAATTGCCCTCATGGTGCGCGACAGGGCAGCGGATGACCTGGCCCTTTTCATAGGCGCGGGTGAAGTCGGTCTCGGCATTGACGATTTCGAGCTTCACTTCCTTGCAGACGAATTTCAGCGAGGAATTCATCATCAGCGCGCCGGGAAGCAGGCCTGCCTCGACGAGGATCTGGAAGCCGTTGCAGACGCCGAGAACCTTGACGCCCTTTTCCGCCTTTTCCTTGATCGCCTGCATGACCGGCATACGGGCAGCGATTGCGCCGCAGCGCAGGTAGTCGCCGTAGGAGAACCCACCCGGAATGACGATCAGGTCGACGTCATCGGGAATGCTCGTCTCCGTCTGCCAGACGGTGATCGGCGCCTTGCCGGAAATCTTGGTGAGGGCGGCGATCATGTCGCGATCGCGGTTGAGGCCTGGGAGCTGGACGACGGCTGACTTCATGGCTGTGGTTCAAACCTTGCTTGGGCTTCCTGGAACTCCCGCAGTTCCAGGCGGTTTTCGATACGGTCGAGGCGCAACTCATGCCGCGCCAAAGTTGTATTTATGTTGAGAATATCCTGATGCAGCGGAACCATCGTTCCCCGCATCGCATTTATCTCTGCTTTCAACTCTCGCTGGCCTAGCTTGAGATCACCCAGGTCTGCATGAATGCGCTTCATAAGTTCATACATGAGTTCACTGGTGACTTCGGCCATCACACGCTCCGCAACCTTTAGTCGATTGCGATAGTGTAGTTCTCAATCACCGTGTTAGCCAGAAGCTTTTCGCACATGGCCTTGAGGTCGGCTTCCGCCTTGGCCTTGTCGGCTGTGTCCAGCTCAAGATCGAAGACCTTGCCCTGGCGGGCCTGGTGAACGCCTTCGAAGCCGAGGCTGCCGAGGGCACCTTCGATGGCCTTGCCCTGGGGGTCGAGAACGCCGTTCTTGAGCGTGACGGTTACACGTGCCTTGATCACTGCAAAATACCCCTGATTACTTGACCAGAACCGGACCCGTTCCGCGGATCGGTTCGTTTTCATTGATGATGCCCAGACGGCGGGCGACTTCGGAATAGGCTTCGAGAAGGCCGCCGAGATCGCGGCGGAAACGATCCTTGTCCATCTTTTCCTTCGTCTCGATGTCCCAGAGGCGGCAGCTATCGGGGGAAATCTCGTCGGCCAATATGATGCGCATCATATCGCCCTCGTAAAGGCGACCGCATTCGATCTTGAAATCGACGAGCTGGATACCAACGCCAAGGAAGAGTCCGGAGAGGAAGTCGTTGACGCGGATGGCGAGCGCCATGATGTCGTCAAGCTCGGCCGGATTGGCCCATCCGAAGGCGGTGATATGCTCCTCGGAAACCATCGGGTCGGCGAGCTGGTCGGACTTGTAATAGAACTCGATGATCGAGCGGGGCAGTACGGTGCCTTCCTCAATACCAAGTCGCTCCGACAGCGAGCCGGCGGCGACATTGCGCACGACGATCTCAAGCGGGATCATCTCGACTTCCTTGATCAGCTGCTCGCGCATGTTCATCCGGCGGATGAAATGGGTCGGGATGCCGATCTTGTTCAGGTGGGTGAACAGGTATTCGGAAATGCGGTTGTTGAGCACGCCCTTGCCGTCGATGACATCATGCTTCTTCTTGTTGAAGGCTGTGGCGTCGTCTTTGAAGAACTGGATCAGCGTGCCGGGCTCGGGTCCTTCATAAAGGATCTTGGCCTTGCCCTCGTAAATACGGCGGCGACGATTCATGGTATTCTTATCTCGTTCTAAGGCGGCCTGAGCGGCTGCAATCATATTTGAAGCGGTCCCATATCGGAAAAGTTTCCTTTTCACAATGCAGACGTCCGCTGGCAGGCGATTTGCCCTGTATTCGGTATGCGAAGAATCACTGCCAACATACTATATCGGTTTGACCGGCTTTTTTCCGGCACCACCGACTTTCCACGGCAGATAGGTTGTCGAACTCCATCTTTAAATAGCGCTGCAATCGGTTGGGTTCCAATCAAGCATCCTGGGGCCTCCAGGGCTACCGATTGCAAAAGGGGGGAATGCTCTTATTTAACTATTCTAATGTTGCCGTGGGAGGAAAACATGAGTGGCATGAGTGATCGTGAAAAGGCGTTCGAAAACAAGTTCGCGCACGATGAGGAGTTGAAATTCAGGGCATTGTCGCGGCGTAACAAACTGGCCGGGCTCTGGGCGGCGGAAATGCTCGGAAGGCCGGACCGGGATGCCTATGCAAGGGAAGTGATCGTTGCGGATTTTGCGGAAGCCGGACATGAGGACGTCTTTCGCAAGCTGAGGCAGGATTTCGATGCAGCCGGGATTGCGGTGTCGGATGCAGAGATACGCATGAAGATGCTCGATCTGCTGACTGAAGCTTCTGCCCAGGTGGAGAACCAGTAGCGCATCAGGCGACGGCCGTGAACCAGACGTAGCGGTTTCGCCCCTGCCGCTTGGCTTCATAAAGCGCGATATCGGAGTTTCGCAGCAACTGGCGTACGTCGATTGCGTCGCCGCGCTGGGAGGCAATGCCGATACTGGCGCCAACACGGCAGCGATGCCCCTCATAGATCATCGGCTCGCGCAGGGCGTCGATCATGCGGGTGGCCACGGATGATGCCGGCTCCTCGACGGCGCGCAGCTGCGACACAACGACGAATTCGTCGCCGCCGACACGGGCAATGAAGTCATCTTCGCTCAGTGTTCTGCGCAGCATGCGAGCAGTATGGACCAGCATCGCATCTCCCGCGTCGTGGCCGAGCCGGTCATTGATCTGCTTGAAGCGATCAAGGTCGACATGGAGGATCGCGATGCCTGCCTCGCTGCCGCTGTATTGCGTTGCCATCCGGTCGAGCACCTCGTCAAGATAGCGGCGGTTCGGGAGCTCGGTCAGGTAATCATGCATGGCACTGTGCTCGATCCGGTCCTTGGCTGCCTCCAGTTCGATGTTTCTGGCTTCGGCCAGAATTCTGGCACGCTCCAGTTCGTGATGCAGGCCGACATCATCGGTGACATCCCAGTTCGCACCAACCGTCATCTTGTGGCCGTTCCCGTCCTGAAAGGTCATGGTGCGCGCGCGAATGATGCGATCGGAGCCATCGCGGAGAACGGCGCGGTACTGATCCGAAAAGCGGTCGCCGTTTTGCATGTGTTCATCGACGTTTTTCAAGACACGTTCGCGATCGGCCGGATGCAAAAAGGTTTCCCACAATCCGCCGACCCTGACATCTTCGCGCCGACCGACTCCATAGATGCGATACATGCGGTCGTCCCAGTCGACGACACCGGTTGTGAGGTCACATTCGTAAGTGCCGATGCCTGATATTTCGAGGGCCATGTCCAGGCGTCTTGCCATGCGCGCCGTGGCCTCCTCGGCCTGCTTGCGGGCCGTGATATCCGTATCCGTCCCAACGATGCGCGTCGGCTTGCCGTCGGCGTCCCATTCGACGCAATCGCCGCGGCACTCGATCCAGACCCAATGGCCGTCTTTGTGGCGCTCGCGATATTCAAACACCGTATAGTCAGGATCGCCTTCATTCTGCCGGTCGATGCAGTGGATTACGTGATCCCGATCATCCGGATGGAGGAGATCGAGCCACGCCTGAGTGCTTTCGGGAAGAGGATCATCCTCGGTCATGCCACGGATCCGCCGCCATGTCGGCGAATAGTATTTCTCTCCGCGTTTCCAATCATGGTCCCAGACGCCTGTCGACGACCCGACGAGCGCCTTGTTCCAACGGCTTTCCCAGATGTCGAGATCAGCAAGCCTTGTCTTCAAAGCCGTTATGTCGACGAACGAGGCTGCGACGAGATAAGGCGTGTCCAGCCCTGTCGGTGTCGGAGCAAGATGGACGAGAGCCCATCGCAGCGTACCGTCCGGCTGCGGCAGGCGCAGTTCCATCTGACCATCAGCGGCAGCCTTGCAGCGGCGAAGCCCGGCGAGAAAATCCGAACGGTCTTCGATATCGATCAGATCGGTGAAAAATTCCACCTCGAAGGGGCACCAGTTCGCCTTGAGAGCCTTGTTCGCATGGTGCAGTCGCGCCTGCCAATCGAGCAGTGCTACGGGAAGGGGAATGGCGTCAAAGAGGTCGGTCAGCGAGCCGGCGTCTCTCGAAGGTGATATCGTCGGGCCGGCATAGAAGACTGGTTTGGATGACATCTGTTCGCCTACATTCGCAGGAATTGCGCAATGTTAGTGAATTCGAATTAAGGCAACTTTAAAATTGTCTATCGAAAGCGAAATTACGACGTCGGGTTGTGCACTGCACATCGCCAGAAGTCAGGCTTTCAGTCGGCTCAGGAACTGGGCAAACACCATTGTGCCTTCAGGCCACGGGCCGTGGCCCGACTCGGAATTGATGTGGCCAGATTCGCCTGCGTCGATCAGGAGCGAACCCCAGGCGTTGGTAATGTCGCCGGCGTGATCATAGGAGCCGAAGGGGTCGTTTCGGCTAGCAATCGTAACGGCGGGAAAAGGAAGCGGATCACGCGGATAAGGGCCGAATGTCATCAGGTGTTTCGGCCTGATCTTCGGGTTCTGCACATCCGGCGGCGCCACGAAGAATGCGCCGGCCACCGGCTTTTTGAAATGCGGGATGGCATGGATCGCCGTCGGAACGCCGAGCGAATGAGCGACCAGCACAACCGGTTTCGTCGAGGCGTTGACCTCCTCGACGAGACGCTGGATCCAGTCTTCCTTTACCGGCTTCGACCATTCGGCCTGTTCCACCCGGCGGGCCGTCGCGAGCTTCTGCTCCCAACGGGTCTGCCAATGGTCAGGACCGGAATTGGTGTAACCGGGGATGATGAGGATATCGGCTTCTGATGCTTTCATGCCGCCTATCTGGGCCTTCCCGATTTCTATATCAAGCTTCGCCGAAGACACGATTGAAAATCGTGTCGACATGTTTGGTGTGATAACCGAGATCGAATTTTTCGCGGATCTCCTCCTCGGAGAGCGCTGCGCGGACTTCTTCGTCAGCAAGCAGTTCTTCAAGGAAGTCTGCACCGCGCTCCCAGACCTTCATCGCATTCCGCTGAACGAGACGATAGGAGTCTTCGCGCGAAACGCCCGCCTGGGTGAGTGCCAGAAGTACACGCTGGCTCATGACCAGGCCCTTGAACTTGTTCATGTTCTTCAACATGTTCTCAGGGTAGATGACGAGCTTTTCGATGACGCCAGCCAAGCGGTTAAGGGCGAAATCGAGAGTAACGGTCGTGTCCGGGCCAATGGCGCGCTCGACGCTGGAATGGCTGATGTCGCGTTCGTGCCAGAGGGCAACGTTTTCCATTGCCGGAACGACTGACATGCGCACGAGACGGGAAAGGCCGGTGAGGTTTTCTGTGAGCACCGGGTTGCGCTTGTGCGGCATGGCTGACGAACCCTTCTGGCCCGGCGAGAAGAACTCTTCCGCTTCGAGAACTTCAGTGCGCTGCATGTGGCGGATTTCGATCGCAACGTTTTCGATCGAAGAGGCAATGACGCCGAGGATCGCGAAATACATCGCGTGGCGATCGCGCGGAATGACCTGGGTGGAGACCGGCTCCGGCTTCAGGCCCAGGGCTGCTGCGACATGTTCCTCGACGCGCGGGTCGATGTTGGCGAAGGTGCCGACGGCGCCGGAGATTGCGCAGGTGGCGATCTCTTCGCGGGCTTCGAGAAGGCGTGTCTTGTTGCGGTTCATTTCGGCGTAGAAGCGGGCAAAGGTCAGGCCCATCGTCGTCGGTTCGGCATGGATGCCGTGGCTGCGGCCGATGCGGACCGTATCCTTGTGTTCGAAGGCGCGAGCCTTGAGAGCAGCCAGAACACGATCTATGTCTGCAAGCAGAATGTCGGTGGCGCGCACGAGCTGGACGTTGAGCGTCGTGTCGAGCACGTCCGAAGATGTCATGCCCTGGTGGATGAAGCGGCTATCCGGGCCGACGAATTCCGCCAGATGAGTAAGGAAGGCGATGACGTCATGCTTGGTGACGGCTTCGATCTCATCGATGCGGGCGACATCGAATTCGGCCTTGCCGCCCTTTTCCCAGATTGTTTCTGCCGCAGATTTCGGAATCACGCCGATTGCCGCGAGCGCGTCGCAGGCGTGGGCCTCGATTTCGAACCAGATGCGAAACTTTGTTTCCGGCGACCAGATGGCGACCATTTCCGGTCGGGAATAACGGGGGATCATGGGCAGCTCGCTTGCTTGGATAGAATTGCCGCCGCTCTATCAAGAAGAACGGCGAAGCTCAATCTTTTTGGGGCGTTGCCCCGTGTTTAAGGCTTTTCAAGCCTCGGCGGCCTTCAAAAGCGCCGAGATGTTGTCGCGATACGCATTCTTGTTTGCGCCCTTGTAGACCGCCGATCCGGCGACGAAGACATTGGCGCCTGCCTTGCGGGCTGCGCCGATGGTTTCAGCCGTGATGCCTCCGTCGACTTCAATCTCGATAGGTCTGTCACCGATCAGAGACTTGATGCGGGAGATCTTGTCGAGCGCGGATGGAATTAGCTTTTGACCGCCAAAGCCGGGGTTGACGCTCATGACGAGGATGAGGTCGACGTCGTCCAGAACGTCTTCAAGCACCGAGACCGGAGTAGCTGGATTGAGCGTCACGCCAACTTTCTTGCCCAGCGACCGGATCGTCTGCAGCGAACGGTGCAGATGCGGGCCGGCCTCGGCATGGACGGTAATGCCGTCGCATCCGGCCTTCGCGAAGGCTTCGAGATAGGGGTCGACCGGGGCAATCATCAGATGGCAATCGAAGAAGGCGTCCGTATAGCGGCGCAGCGACTTGATGACATCGGGACCGAAGGAGATGTTGGGGACGAAATGGCCGTCCATGACATCGAGGTGAACCCAGTCTGCACCGGCCTCGACGACGTCTGCGACCTCCTGGCCGAGTTTCGAAAAATCGGAAGCTAGAATGGAGGGGGCGATGCGAAGCGGCAAGGTCATGGACGGATCTCCTGTGTCGTCTGCCGACTAGCATTCCGGGACGATCGCCGCAATCGTTACTCGGTCGCGGAGGCGGGCGGCAAAAACTCGCTGCTGCGCCATTCCAGAAGACGATAGGGATTGTCCGCCAGTTCGTGCGCAGCATCGAAGCGGATCTGTCCGATTGCGGTCTGGAAGGTGCCGGTTTTTAGGGAGGACAGGAGTTTTCCCCAGTCATTGCCTGCGGATTCTGCTGTCTGGCTGGCCAGTTGGGTTGCGGCATAGGCGGGAAGCGTGTTGCCTTCAGGCTCGATCTGGCGGCTTTCGAGCGATGTTGCAGCGTTGGCGGCAGTCTGGAGTGTCCGGTAAGGTGGCAGCGTGACAGCCAGCGTGCCGTCGCGAAGCGCGACTGGCCGGTTGGCAGCCTTCATGACATCGCCGCCGAGTATGGTGAGGGGAATGTTTTCTCTTTCGGCATCGCGGGCAATGACGGCGACATCGTTACGGTCCGCGCCGACGAGTATATGGGTTGCGCCGGCTTTCTGCAGCCGTCTGATGAGGGCTATCTGCTGCTCCTGGCCCGGCCGAAGCGTATCGGTGAACACCGGCGCGATGCCGATCGGTTCGAGTTTCTGGCGGACAGCGCTGACGAGTTCGCGCCCGTAGATGGTGCCGTCGTCGACAAGGGCAATCGGCTCGGCTTTCCAGCGATCGACGATCACCGCCGCGATCTGATCGGACTCGGCAGTTTCTGATGGAGCCATGCGGAAAAGCGGCCAGCCATTGCGCAAGGCGTCTTCCATCAGGATTCGGGAACGGACGGAAATGGTGATTGCTGCAATCTTGCTGTCGGCCAGCGCCGGCAAAGCGGAGGCCAGCGTTTCGACGCATAGAAATCCGATCGCGATAGAAGCCTTGGCGTCGGCAAGCGTCTTTGCGGCTTCCGGGCCGCCGGTCTCGTTGCAGGTCTCGTCGATTTCGACAAGTCTGTCGCCGGTGACTTGTGCGGCAGCTCTGGCCCCTTCAAAAACCTGCATGCCGAGCAACGCATAAGGTCCCGTCTTTGGCGCGACGACACCGATGGTGGCGGCCGAGACCGTCGTTGCCGTGGCAACATATCCGAAAGCCGCTGCAGTCAGCAGGATCGCGATATCGAAACGCAGGGAAGGCATGCTTTTCCTTAAGTCCGTGTTCGCTGCAGCTTTAACCCGCAAGGGCATGAGCGTCCAAGCTTTTTCCCGTTTTTGGCAGTTCACGGGCGAAATCTAGCATGATCGTGAGCGGAATCTTGCTATTCGTGTGACAAGACATCGGGGTCGTCTGGCCGGCACGGTCTTTCGACTGCGCTGAGCCAAAAGGAAGGGTGGGGCATGGACAATGCAGCGATCGAGGAAATGTTCGAGGGTCTCGGACCGGTTTCCATCCGACGCATGTTCGGCGGCAAGGGGATCTATCATCAGGGTCTGATCATCGCCCTCGATCTGCGAGATGAAATACTGTTAAAGGCGGATGAGACGAGCGCTCCGGCTTTCCGAGCTGCAGGTGCGGTCCAATGGTCCTATGAAGGTAAAAAGGGGAAACCCGTTCTCATGCCCTATTGGTCCATACCGAATGCGGCGCTGGACGATCCTGACGAGCTGCGAGACTGGGTGCGTATGGCCTTTGAAGCAGCGCTTCGAGCCAATCGCGATACGTGATCGTATTTTCTTCGCAAGTGCGAGAATTAACGTATTGCGGCTTGCAAGACCCAGAGGATATTCTTGTCGGGTAATGGGGGATGTGGTTCGGGCAAGCCCGAGCCGACGACAGCATCCGATGATACTGCAAAATTTTCAATCAAGAGAGCCGTCCTGGACAACCGGGACGGCTTTTTTAGTGAGATTTGAGCAGCGCAAAGGCTTGTGAGGAGAATATCGACAGAGGCGCCGGTGGCTCATTCATGTCGATCCACATCAGATCCTCATGTTTTTCAGGTTCGGTGAGAACCGGCTCGCCGGAAAAATCGTCAGTCACGTAGATCAGCGAGAGCCAGTGCTGACCTTCCTCTTCAAGAATGCCTTCGATCACGCAGAGAAAGCTGATCTTTCCGATCTTCAGCCCGGTCTCTTCCTCGGCTTCCCGACGCGCAGCGTCTTCTGCCTGTTCCATCATGTCGACCTTGCCGCCGACGATGTTCCAGTGACCCGCTTCGGGCGCCTTCAGGCGACGACAGACCAGCACTTTCCCATCGGCGCGGCGGATCACCAGGCCTACTCCAAGGCCAGGAAAATCCTGGCCCGGTTTTGCTAAGGCGGACATTACTTCGCTGCGTTTGCGACGATCAGCATGAAGGCTGGGATATCGTCGCCGAAGCCGACCGGGGTCGGGCCGTCATCATGGTCGCGATAACGGCGGCGATCACGGTTGTCGTCATTGGCAGGATTGACACGGCGCTCGCGGCCGCGGTTGTTCGCAGGCTGATTTTTCTTGTCAGAACGACGTTCCGACTTCGTATTTTCCAGAACTGCTTCCACGCTTGCCTCTTCAGTGACGATTTGCTTTTCCTGCTGTTGCGGTGCTGCTGCAACGGCTGCCGGTTGTTCGTGACGGCTGCCACGGTTGCGGTCTTTACCACCGCGATCCCGGCCGCCCTTGCGTCCGCCGCGATCGCTGTCATGGCTTTCCATGGCGGCTGGCAGTGCGGAAAGATCACCGTTCTCCCACTCGATCTTTTCGCCGATCAGCTTTTCGATCGCATCGAGATATTTCGAGTCGGATTTGGTGACGATGGTGAACGCGCGACCCGAACGGCCAGCACGGCCGGTACGGCCGATGCGGTGAACGTAGTCTTCCGAATGGATCGGAACGTCGAAATTGAAGACGTGGCTGACATCAGGAATATCCAGCCCACGGGCGGCCACGTCGGATGCGACGAGCAGGGTGATCTGGTTGTCCTTGAAGCCTGCCAGCATCGTCGTGCGCGAGCGCTGGTCCATGTCGCCATGCAGAGCGCCCACCGAGAAGCCGTGGCGCTCCAGCGAGCGGAACAGGTCGGCGACGTCCTTCTTGCGGTTGCAGAAGATGATCGCGTTCTTCAGGTCGTCCTGAGCCTTGATGAGTTCGCGCAAGACGGCGCGCTTCTCGTAATCCTTGTTGTGTGCAGCAACGAGGCGCTGCGTCACGGTCTTGGCAGTCGAAGACGGCTTGGCGACTTCGATACGTTCCGGGTTCTGCAGGAAACGATCTGCCAGTTTCTGAATTTCCGGCGGCATCGTGGCCGAGAAGAACAGCGTCTGGCGGGTGAACGGGATCATCTTTGCGATCCGTTCGATATCCGGGATGAAGCCCATGTCGAGCATACGGTCGGCTTCGTCGATGACGAGGATTTCGACGCCGGTCATCAGCAGCTTGCCGCGCTCGCAATGGTCGAGCAGGCGGCCGGGCGTGCAGATCAGAACATCGGCGCCGCGCTCAAGCTTGCGATCCTGTTCCTCGAAGGAAACGCCGCCGATCAGCAGGGCGACGTTGAGTTTGTGATTCTTGCCGTATTTTTCGAAGTTTTCCGCAACCTGGGCTGCGAGTTCCCGGGTCGGCTCCAGAATGAGGGTTCGCGGCATGCGAGCCCGTGCCCGACCCTTTTCCAGAAGCGTCAGCATCGGCAGGACGAAGGAAGCTGTCTTGCCCGTTCCTGTCTGTGCGATACCGCAAATGTCCCTGCGCTGCAGCGCATGCGGGATGGCTCCGGCTTGGATAGGCGTGGGTATCGTGTAGCCGGCGTCGGTGACGGCGTTAAGAACTTTCTGGCTCAGGCCAAGATCAGCAAAAGTGGTCAATGGAAATACTATTCCGTTCCGTTCAAGAAGAACATGATCCGTCGCTACGCTCAAATGGGGCGACAACAGGGCGCGACATATGACCAAAATGCTGGAAAGTCAAGAAAACCCGCCAGGGTGGCAGTGGTTTTGGTGAATGAAAGCAACCGCGCGGCGATACGCCGCGTGAATGGCTGACCTTGCTACTCGAGATACGTTGTGAGCTTCATGCCGGCATTGAGGAAATGCATCGGATCAACTGCCTGTCCATTTCGGCGCACTTCGTAGTGAACATGGGGACCGGTCGAACGTCCGGTCGACCCGGCGCGACCGATTACATCGCCCGTCTTTATCTCGTCTCCGACATTGACCAGGATTTTCGAAAGGTGGCCGAAACGGGTCGAAATGCCGTAACCATGGTCAATCTCGACCATGTTGCCGTAACCACCAGCGGCGCCTGCTGCGACGACCTTGCCGGCGCCGGTGCTCTTCACTTCGTCGCCGGTCTGGGCGGCAAAATCTATACCTGCATGCAATGCGAGACGACCAAGGAAAGGATCGACCCTGTTTCCAAACCGGCTGGTGACCGGTTGTCCGGGGGCCGGACTGGAAAACGGAAGGTCGCGCGCTGTTTCGCGCACGCTTTCCAGCCGCGTCAGCGCCGCATCAAGATCGTCTAGCGACGCGTCGAAGCGATTGCCGGGAAGGCGAGGTTCGACATATGGCCCGCCGATGCCATTTTGTCTAACTGTTGACGGATCCAGATCAACGCCGCTTCGCAGCAGGATTGTGGTGATGGCATTTGCCGCTTCGGAGGCTCCCGTCGTCAGGCTCGCGATCTTCGTCAGCTGTTGGCTTTCGAGCGTCTTGAGGGACAGAGTGACCTTGGAAAAAATCCGGTCGGCACGATCGGCTGCGCCTTCACGCAAGCCGGTGCCGGTCACGGGGGAGAGGACTGCCAGTCTGGTTTCAGTTTCGCCGCCTTGCAGTATCTTGGCGATTGCGGCAGAGCCTCCGGACAAGGAAGCCCTGCGTCCGTCACCGGTGGGAGCGAAGGCAGGGATTTCAGCGGCAGGGGGCTCTGCCCCCGGCTGAAGGCCTGTTTCTTCGGCGCGATCCAGAAGTGAGCCGAGCTTGGTGTGGCGGGAGAACAGCGCGTCCTGTTGCTCAAGCAGTTTTTCGACTTTCTTTTCCACGACTTGCTGATCGAGCAGCTGGCGCGAGGTAATGCGGTCCAGCTGCGCACGCAGGGCTGCAATACGGTCTTCATAGTCATGCTGCATGCGGGCCTGGCGGGCGATCGTTGCTCCGATCAGGTCATCGCGGATTACCAGATAAGATGTAGCCCCGAGGTAACCTATCGTCAGAATGCTTGCAAAACATACGGTCAAGGCGATCATCCAGGGGCGGATGGTCATATGACGGATTTTCTCGCCACTTGCGAGAATGAGGACATGATTCGCTGCCCGTTTTCCAAAAACCTTGTTTTCGGCTCGGTGCGTCACGTATTGCTCCTGAAAAGGCTGAATCAAATCCGATGCTTGCTTGAGGGGATTACACATCCTTAAGGTTAATGAAGTCTTGTGTATCGGGAATTGGTTAGCGATCGCGCGATGCCGTTGGGGCAAGGGGATCACTTTTAAAGTGATTATGCCAAAGAACGGTGCTAGATGCCGTTTCGCAACTTAAAAACACATCCACAGAGTAGAGAGATGTCCAGGTTCAAGTCCGATTTCCTTCGCACGCTCGATGAGCGCGGCTTCATTCACCAGATCTCCGACGAGGCAGGTCTCGACGAACTGTTCGCCAAGGAAACCGTGACGGCCTATATCGGCTTTGACCCGACAGCGCCTTCTCTTCATGCCGGCGGACTTATCCAGATCATGATGCTGCACTGGATGCAGCAGACCGGTCACCGGCCGATCTCGCTGATGGGCGGCGGCACCGGCATGGTCGGCGATCCGTCGTTCAAGGACGATGCCCGCCAGCTGATGACGATCGACACGATCGAAAGCAACATCGCCTCGATCAAGCGCGTCTTCGCCAATTACCTTTCCTACGGGGAGGGCGCGAAGGATGCCATGATGATCAACAACGGCGACTGGCTGCGCGAGATCAACTACCTTGAATTCCTGCGGGATGTCGGTCGCCATTTCTCGGTCAACCGCATGCTGTCCTTCGACAGCGTCAAGACGCGCCTTGACCGGGAGCAGTCGCTGTCCTTCCTCGAATTCAACTACATGATCCTGCAGGCTTACGACTTCGTAGAGTTGAACAAGCGTTACGACTGCCGTCTGCAGATGGGCGGCTCGGATCAGTGGGGCAATATCGTCAACGGCATCGATCTCGGTCACCGGATGGGCACGCCGCAGCTCTACGCGCTGACCTCGCCACTTCTGACGACCGCTTCAGGCGCCAAGATGGGCAAGTCGCTGAACGGCGCTGTCTGGCTGAATCCCGACATGTTGTCGGCCTATGATTTCTGGCAGTACTGGCGCAATACCGAGGATGCCGACGTTTCGCGCTTCCTCAAGCTTTACACGACGTTGCCGATGGACGAGATCGCACGGCTTTCGGCGCTGGCTGGTTCTGAGATCAACGAAGTCAAGAAGATTCTCGCGACCGAAGTGACGGCCATGCTGCACGGTCGCGAAAATGCCGAGCAGGCGGCAGAAACGGCTCGCAAGACCTTCGAGGAGGGTGCGCTTGCCGACAATCTGCCGTCGATCGATGTTGCAAAGGGCGAGCTGGAAGCCGGGGTCGGCCTGCTGGCGCTGATCGTCAAGGCTGGTCTTGCCGCATCGAACGGTGAAGCCCGTCGTCACGTTCAGGGCGGTGCGGTGCGGATCAATGACGTGGCGGTTTCCGACGAGCGCAAGGTGATCGGTTCCGGCGAAGTGACTGCCGATGGCGTGATCAAGCTGTCGCTCGGCAAGAAGAAGCATATCCTGGTTCGTCCGGCCTGAGATAGACCTCGGAAACAGAAGATCAAAGGCCGCTTTCGAGCGGCCTTTTTCGTCACTGGAATTCGAAGATCTGGCGGAACACGCCGGGGGCTATGAGCGAAAGTGGGTTTATCGTCAGTCGCGGCTTGTCGAACGCACCTTCGAGCTTGAAGGTGATGCCCAGAAGGCCGCGATCCCGGCCATTTCCAAGGATCGCGCCAATCAGCGGAAGTTCACCGAAAAGCCTGTTCAAGCCGTAAGCAGGCATGAACGTACCGGTCATCTCCATATTGCCATTGGCGTCCCGCAATTTGCCCTGGAAAGTGGCACCGATCTGTTCTCCGCGCACAACGCCATTGGCGACTGATAACGCGCCGTCGCGGTAGACCAATGCAGCGAAGCCGCGCTGGAAACGTGCCGAACTGACGTCAATATCCTTTTTTACCGCGGAGTTGAGGCTCTGGCCATCTTCGCCGACGGGTGTCGACACGAGGGACTGCAGGCGCTCTTCATTGCGCAGCTGGAAATTGCGGATGTCCAGCGAGCCAACCCAATCGCTTCCTCGCGCTTTCAGTTTCAGATTAAGCAATCCCGCGCTCATGTTGTCATAGAGGTCGGCAAAGCGTGCTACCGAACCTGCATCGCCGCTCGTGACCGAGATGGTATCGCCGCGGGACATCTGGCTGACGAGTGCTTGTCCGCTTCCTGTTATGGCGCTCAAATCAGCACGGACGATGTTTGACCCCCGTGAGGAGAAATTCAATGCGACATTCGAAAGCTGCTCATCGTTGAAACCGACAACGCGATCAACCTGTGCGCGCAAGATTGTGCTGCTGCCCTCATTGCTGCCGGCCGCTGCATTGCCATTGTTGGCGCGCATCATGGTGATGATTGGCCGCATGTCTACGGCGTTTCCGCCGATCGAGATTTCGTAGGCACCTTTCGAGCGCTTGACGCTAAGGCTGTAATTATCAGCCGGCGACAGCTGCACGTGGGAGAACGATGCCGTCGTCAAGGCCCCATCGGCCAGTTGCACGTCGCCCCTGACGCCAAAACTCTCACCGGTGAGCTGAAAGCCGCTTAAGGTCGTCTGCTTTCCGGCATCACTGGATACCTCGAACTGGGCCTTGGCGCCGATGCCGCTACCCTTGGTCCAGCCAATCCATGGCACAGTTAGCTCGGCGCGGCTGAGATCGAGCGTAACTGCTTGATGCTTTTCATCGATGCGCGTGAGTTCGGCAACGATCTGGCCTTCTACCATGTCCGAGAGGCCGGGCACGAGCTTATCGCGCTGGGCATTATTGAGCGTCGCCTTGATAACGCGCTCGCGCTTTACGCCAGAGTTCTGATCGACAGGTTCGGTAACGGCGAATTCGGCTGGAATGTCGTCCACGGTCCCGTTCGCGGTCAGTTTTGCAGACTGGTTGTCTACGGTCAAAAGCCCGGTCAGTGCGCCGATCTTGTGCCCTTCCATCTGTGTCGCGAGATTAACTCCATCAAGGCGGATTTGGGCATTCCAGGTAGGTTTGGGCGGATTATGATCCGAGATCAGTCCGAAACGAGCATGAATATCTGCCTTGGCATTTCCCGAAAAATCTTCAGGCTTGAAGCTGGTGCCCTTCAAGGCATTCATCGGCTTGAAGTTGGCAAGCTCGGTGATCGCGTCAGCCTGTCCAGAAATCTTCAGCGTCAGATCTGCCATCAATGGCTTGGCATATGTTGACGGGATGGCGAAGCGTCCGCTCTCGACGGTGACGACCCGACCGGAAGGCGCATAGGATGCCGCCTTGCTGACATCGACGAGCATCTCCTGGCCTTTCAGAGAGAATTTTCCCGCAAGATCGCGCAGAGGCGGGACTTCACCCGGCAGGTTGAGACGTGTGTCGGTAACCCCGAATCCGATCTGCAATTCGTTCGCATCGAGCTCCATGGGAATACCCGGACCCTTCATGCGCCCCGCGGGGATGAAGACAGCGATCGTGCCATTCGTGACGTTACCGCCAAACATATTCGCCATAACCCAGTCGCGCGGCTTGCGCGCCATCCAGAAGGGCCAGAGCTGTTTTACGCCTGTCACCTGCATCTGGGGGATCTGGCCCCCAAAGCTGATCTCGGGAGACTGTTTGCCAAAGCGGACCTTGAGGGCGGCGGCCATATGACCGAGTGGGCTTGCCACTGTCATCTCGTCGAATTCAAGCTGGCGGTCGGCAGACAGATAACGCCCGGTTGCCTTAAGGTCGAAATCGGCCGGCTTCTCTCCCTGAGAAGCGCCGATCGCTCTACCTCCGCGAACGAGGAGATCGAGGCCGAAGCCGAAACGCTTGTCGCTCTCATTCAAGCGATTAAGATCTATAACCGCACCAGTGAACGGCACGACAGTCGGACCGAAACTTGCCTCCGAATTCATGATTTCGATCGAGTTCTTGGCGAAGTCATAGGCGACATTGATGGTGGCGCCGCTGAATGTCTGCTGGATGCCATCGAAGTAGAAATTGCCTGGCGAATTGGTCAAGGTTGCCGTCATCGCCGGCTTTTGGGCATCACCGCGGGAGCGCTCTGCGGACATGTCGAAATCGACTGAGCTCTCGAGGCCTTCACGCGGCTGACCATCTTCTGTTCGCTGCAACAGGAATGGGGTTACCTCCAGCCCGGACAGGCGCGCGGACAGGGCGGCAGTTACGCCATCGACCGTCTTTGATGCGGCCGTGAGCTTCGCTTCCCGGTCGTTGATGCTGACGGTGCCGTCAATACCGATCTCGCCCGTTGCATTGCGCGCAAGCTCGAGATCGTTGACCTTGACGACCTTTGGTTTGCGGCCGGGGGCTGCCGGAAGGACGATCTCGATGCCTGCGAGGCGGATGGAGGCGGTACCCGTTCGCTCGATCAGGCCCCGTGCCTCATCGAGCCTCTGGAATGCTTGCTCAAGCAGCTGCGGAACCGCGTCGACCCGAACCTTGGCGAGCGCGATTGGGTCGCCTTCCGGCAGCTGCGCCGTTTCGAGGCGGATCGACTGCGCCGATATGCTGTTGATCGATATGCGCCCCCCGAGCAGCGCGAGTGGATCCACGGCCATTCGCAGGGCGCCTGCACGGCTCAAGTGCTGACCGGTTGCGCGTTCAACGATGTCGACGTCGCGTGCTTCGATCGCCAGACGGAAATCCGAATCAAAACGGATCGCCGCGGAGCCGACGTTGGAAACGTAGCGGGGACCGATCGCATTGTTCAGGGCAGACTGAGCGCGGCTGGTCAGCGTACCGTCGACTATGCCACCTTCGATGGCAAACACAGCGCTGCCGATGGCGACCATAATCAAGACGGCGAAAAGCACTATGGACTTGCAGAAACGCCAGGTTCTCGTGCTGTGCGGAGGGCAGTGAACGATGATAGGGTCTTCAGCCTGGGCGGACGGAAGCTCATGCAGCGGGACAATGTCCTTCCTGCTGAAATCGATCTTCTCGCCACGTATTTCCGCCATTCAGTGAAGAACTCGTTCTTTTCACATCCAAGCTGATCTGGACGCCTCTTCGGGCTGTATATACCCATGGCCGCAACATTCACTCAAGATGCTGGCAAAAGAAAGGAAAACCATGGCGAACCTGAATATCGGCGATGATGCACCGGATTTCACGCTGCCCGGAAATGGCGCCCAGACCATTTCTCTGGCGAGTTTTCGCGGCAAGCGGCTGGTGCTCTATTTTTACCCCAAGGATGACACAACGGCCTGCACGACCGAAGCGATCTCGTTTTCGCAACTCCTGCCAGAGTTCGACAAAGCTGGCGCGGCGATTGTCGGGGTGTCCGCCGACAGCGTGAAGAAGCATGACAATTTTGTCAGCAAACGCGAATTGACCATCGCGTTGGGATCCGACGAGGACACGGCGGTCTCGCAGGCTTATGGCGTGTGGAAAGAGAAGAGCATGTACGGAAAGACGTATATGGGGATCGAACGTACAACCTTCCTGATCGATCCTGCAGGCAAGGTTGCCCGGATCTGGCCGAAGGTGAAAGTTGCCGGCCACGCAGAAGATGTTCTGGCGGCGGTGAAGGCGTTGTAACGCAAATTGGCCCGGCAAGAACTGCCGGGCCAACTTTTCAGGCGACGTGTTTAGGCGCCGGAAACATAGCTGTAGACCATCGGCAGAACCTCGTCGAAACCGTGGTAAATCATGCTCAGGGCCACGTAGACGATGATGATCAGGCCGAGATAGGCGATCCAGCGGAAACGGGAGAGAAGCTTTGCGACAAAATTCGCGGCGACGCCCATCAGCGCGATCGACACGATCAGGCCGATGACCAGGACCGTGGAATGGCCCTGTGCAGCGCCTGCCACAGCGAGGACGTTATCCAGCGACATCGAGACGTCGGCGAGCACGATCTGCATGGCTGCCTGGAAAAATGTCTTTTCCGGCGCGCGCGATGCGGCTCCATCTGCGGTTTCGGGAGAGCCGTCGTTATGCGCAACGCGAAGTTCCGACCACATCTTCCAGCACACCCAACCGAGGAGAAGGCCGCCGATGAGCTGCAGCCCTGGAATGCCGAGCAGATATGTGGTGATGACCGCGAAGATGAGCCGCAAGACGGTGGCAGCGATAATGCCGAAGAGAATAGCCTTTTGCCGCAGATGCGCAGGAAGCCCGGCGGCGGCAAGCCCGATAACGATTGCGTTGTCACCGGAAAGAACAAGATTGATCGCGATGACTTCTAGTAGCGCCATGAATCCGGCGGCCGTGAACAGTTCCATCATGAGGCGTTACCTTTTATGCCCGTTATCGTTTTGACATGAGATTGCAGCAGGAGTGTCGGATGGGCTCCCGGCAAGCGAATAGCGAGTGCTCGTCAACGATATCGGCAATTATTCGCCTAATGAGGGCATGGCAAGCGCATTACCCGTCGCACCTTAGGGTGATTTATGCTCAGGTTTCCAATGGCTAATTCTTCTTATGGTTGTGATGATCGGACTCGGCGCGCGTTTTCCCTATCCAGATAACGTGCTGGTTGCCGATCTGCTTTTTTGATCACGGAGCTACCCTTTCTGTCGGCTCGGATATTTCGAATTTTCGATGTGAAGATTTCATAATTTGTCGCACTTTAGAGCCGTAAGAGGAGGCGGAGGGGGCTTAACTGTCGTTTTTGTCATCATTCACGGCAGGCCGATGATTCGATTTGTAACCTTCGCTTTCCCGGACAAGCTTGCTGATGATGTGCCGACGCTGCGAGGTGCTAACGAACCCGAGATCTTTTGGCGGCCAAACGAATGTCTGCATCAACTCCAGTGGCTTGCTGCCTGCCGCCCGCGACTATAATTTTGTCCCAAAGCCCTCCCGGTTAAGTCAATTTTTCCGGTTCCTTCACGGGACGATGGGGTAACAATCATCCCGGAAACGAGGTGTCAGGGCTACAACAGCATCTCGCTCTTGCGGATGGTTGTTGAAAGGGTAGGTCGGGTGATATGTCCTGTCCTTGCGGAGATTTGTAACTGGATAATTGAATGACGCAGTTGAAACTTGTTGGGTTCTCGGGAAGTTACGGTCGGCCGTCCAAGACATCTGCACTTGTGGAGTATATCGCCGACCTTGCTTGCGATCGGTACAACCTCACCAGATCCGTCTTCGATCTTACGGATGTCGGGGATACGCTGGGTCTGGCTAAATCACAGAATGATCTCGACGCAGATGCCGCGGCTGTTCTCAAGGCGGTCGTCGAGTCTGACCTGCTTGTCATCGGTTCGCCGACATACAAGGGCAGCTATCCCGGGATGTTCAAACATTTCATAGATCTGATCGATCCCGAGCAATTGCGCGGCAAGCCTGTTCTCATTGCTGCCACGGGTGGCGGTGAGCGGCATGCACTGATGGTCGAACATCAACTGCGCCCGTTGTTCGGATTTTTCATGGCGCATACGATCCCGACGGCGATCTATGCATCCAACCGGGATTTTTCCGGTCATGAGATCGTCTCCTCCGCGCTGCTGGAACGGATCGGTTTTGCTATCGACGAACTCGCGGCCTTCGTTTCCCGTAAGAGCGGGCCGATAGGCGATTAGCTCTGCACCAGAGCGCTATTCGACCTTAATTATCAGGCAGGTCAGGGAGGGAAAGAAATGTCAGTGGAAAACGACATAAGGGCAATCGCCGAGCAGGAAAGACTGCTGGTGTTCGACAGGTTCGATTGTGATGCCGGCTGGAGTCTTGGGGAGCGGTTGAGGCGTGTCGCAAGCGAACGTGCTCTGCCGGTTGCGATCGATGTCACGCTGCATGCCATGCCCCTGTTTTATAGCGCCCTGGCGGGATCGACTGCCGACAATGCACGCTGGATACGCCGCAAGCGAAATGTCGCGTTGCATTTTCTCCGTTCGAGCTACTCTGTCGGACGCAAGCTCGAGCTGCAGGGTGCGACCCTGGAAGACAAGTTCAGTCTCTCAGATGCGGATTATGCCGCCCATGGGGGGAGTTTTCCGATTACCGTTGCCGGTACCGGCTGTATTGGCGCGGTAACTGTCTCGGGCTTGCCGCAACGGGAGGATCATAATCTCGTGGTCGAGGTTCTCGCCGAGATACTGGGTCACGATGCGTTGAAAATCGCGCTTGCGGCCTGAAAGGCCTCTGTCGGCCGGGTAATGCCGGCCGACATGGCGATTGCGTTTCTCAGCGTCTGAAGACGCGGGCAATGGCGATCAGAATGCAGGCGCCGATAAAGCCGGCGATCAGATATCCGATCCATCCGCCCAAGACGACGCCGAACACGCTAAGGATGGCATTCGCAACAATTGCACCGACGATGCCCAGTATGATGTTCATGAAGATGCCCATGTCGCTCTTCATGAATTTTTCGGCGAGCCAGCCGGCGATGCCGCCGATGATGATGGCTGCGATCCAGCCGATACCTGCGTCTTCCATGTCCTTACCCTTTCTTTAATCCTGTCCTTGGGGTGCGGCAGGTAACGCGCCAAAATGTTCCAGAGTTCCCGTTCGTTTTTTTAGAAAGGCAACATTCCTTTTCTTCGCCTTGAACAGCTCCTATTTTGCCAGCCGATTCGGTTAGCAAGACGAGAGACCCGTGACCCCATCCTTTTTCCTCAGACGCCTTTTCGGCAAAGCTTTTGATCGCCGCCACGGGCGCCTGCCGATTGTCCTGACCCTGTTGCTCGCCGTTTCTTCGATCTCTGTTCACAATGCAGCGGCTCAGTCTTCGCCTGAGGCGCAGTCATCGGTGCAGGCCCAAGGGGATCAGTCCACGCCGACCGATGTCACGAGTGACTCCATCAATATCGAGATGAAGGACAAGCTGGATGGCTTGAGGCAGCAGCTCAACGCGTTTCGCGAAAGCGTGCAAAGCACGCCGGATGACGATGCAAAGCTTGCGGAGATAAGAGTGAAGGCGGAAGCGATCGTCGAGGAGATGCGCGTCGCTTCGGATGCGATGAAGGTGCGCGTCGAACAGATCCAGGGGCGCCTGACCAGCCTCGGGGAGCCGCCTGCCGCGGGTCAGCCGGCAGAAGCGCCGGCAGTCGCGGAGGAGAGAAGCAAACTGGAGAACGAGCGGTCTCAGCTCAACCTGATCGTCGATGATGCGGGCAGCCTGTCAAACAGCGCGACGCAACTCGCCAACATGATCACCAATCTGCGCCGAACGCTATTTGCGCAGACATTGTTCCGGCATACGGAGTTGACGCCCGACGCTTTTGTCGATGCGGGCAATGCGTTCGTCACCGAAATGCGAAATTTTTATTCGACAATCGGAAGCTGGGGAAGTTTCGTCTTCAGGTTCAAGGCTTTTTCGCTGCTTGGTGCGATCGCACTCTCCGTCGGGGCGGCGTTCCTTTTCCTCGCTGGCGGATATCGGCTCTTCGGCCGTTTTCTTCAGCGCAGCAACAGCGATAACCCCGCTTATATCAAGCGCCTTTCCTATACGTTCTGGTCGACGGTCATGCACAGCATCACCTTCGCGGCATTTCTGGTAACCTCCTATCTTTTCCTTGAAGGATTCAACGTGCTGCGCCCGGATGTGGCGCCCATGATCGCGACATTCTTCGGCTTTATCTGGTTCGTGCATTTCGTCTGGAAGCTGACCTATGCGGCGCTTGCTCCGCACGAGACGGGCTGGAGGCTGGTCAGGATTACGGACAGGGGCGCGCGCCTGCTCAGTCTGGCGATCATCGCCATGGCGGTGACAAACGGACTGGACTACCTGTTGGGTGCCGTTAGCGTGGCGCTCGGTTCGCCGCTGGTGCTGACGATCGCAAAAAGCCTGATCGCCTCGGTCGTTATCGGTTTCATTCTTATCGCAATATCGTTCATCCGCCCGGTCATGGCCGAGGGCGAGGATGCTACGGGGCAGGGGCGTCCCTGGCCTCGTTATTTCTCGGTCACCTTGCGTGTCATGGGCGGGCTGCTGCTGTTATGCGTGATTGCGGGATATGTCGGGCTTGCGCGCTTCGCCTCAACGCAGATCGTTCTAACCGGAGCGGTGCTTGCGCTCATCTATATCGGTCTTCTGTCAGGCAAGGCGATTTCGAAGCGCGGCGCATTCAATGATACTGCCCTTGGACGGCGGCTGGTGGAGCGGCATCGCTTCGGTGACGTCGGGCTTGACCAGGCGGGGCTGCTGGTCGGTCTCGGAATCTACGCCATCGCGTTGGCGCTCGGCATTCCGCTGATCCTGATTACCTGGGGTTTCCAGATCACGGATATCGAGTCCTGGGTCGTCAGCTTCTTCACGGAATTCCGGATCGGCAGCATCTCGATTTCGATCGTCGGCATATTCGGCGGCTTGCTCCTGTTCGCGCTGGGCTACATCCTTACCCGTTGGGCGCAGAAATGGATCGACGGAAACGTTCTTGCCCGCAGCCATGTCGATATAGGCGTCCGGAACTCGGTAAAGACGGGTATCGGTTATCTGGGTGTCGGGCTCGCGGTAATCGTCGGCGTTTCGGCGGCCGGTATCAACCTTTCAAACCTCGCTCTCGTTGCTTCGGCGCTTTCCGTCGGTATCGGTTTCGGCTTGCAGAACATCGTGTCGAACTTCGTGTCCGGCCTGATCCTGCTGGTCGAACGACCTTTCAAGGTCGGTGACCATGTCGTGACGGGAACAACGGAAGGCATCGTGAAACGAATTTCCGTTCGCGCCACGGAAATCGAGACGTTTCGCCAGCAGGCTATCATCGTTCCGAATTCCGACCTCATCAATGCGGCCGTGGGCAACTGGACGCTGAAGAACCGGATACAAAGATCCGAAATCAAGGTTTCGACCAGCTACGAAAGCGACCCGGAAAAGGTAATGGCGATTCTGCTGGATATCGTTTCGGAAGTGCCGGAGATCCTTCGGAATCCTGGGCCGCATGTCGAGTTTCTGGCATTTGGCGGATCGTCGCTGGATTTCGAACTGCGCTTCCATCTGGCCGACATGTCCGAAGGGCTGCGTATTCGCAACGCTATACGCATCGAGATATTAAAACGCTTCCGCGAGCAGGGCGTGGAGATACCGTTCCCTCGGTCGGAAGTCGTCTATCACCGCGGTCTTCCTATTCTTCCGGATGAGCCTGACGTACGGGGCGGAGCGTAACGAGAGTTTGCTTTAACCACCGACTTTTCTTCCGGTTAAGCATACATCGCCATGATTCATTGACCTAATTGATAACGAGATCGTTCTCCCGGCTCGATTTGTTTTGAATTGAGCCGGCGAGTTAACCGTTCCGCAAATCACGCCGAATAAAACCGTGTTTAGGGGCATGATTTTATTTGTAAGGGTCGACAATGACATTCCTTGGTATTTCCGGGATGCAGTATTCCGGTGAATCGCTTGGTAAATCCCGCATTCTTCTGGCCGAGGACTCCAATGTCTTCACTTCGATGATCGGCATGCGGCTCAAGGAGCTGTTCGACATCGACATCGAGATATGTCGTAATTTCGAGGATCTTCAGCTCGCATATGATCGGTCGACCGATCCGATCATGCTCGCGATCTCCAATATCAATCTGCCCGGAGCGGAAAACGGAGAGGCGCTGGAATACCTGATCGATCTATCTATTCCGACGATCGTATTCACCGGTACGTTTCATCAGGAAACGCGCGACAAGCTGCTCACAAAGGACATTGTCGACTACATTCTCAAGGACAACGTGTTCGCCGTCGAGATGCTGGCCGAGTCCGTATGCAGGTTCCTTACCAATCATCGCCATCATGTATTGATCGTCGATGACAGTCCAACTGCGCGGGCGCTTCTTTCCAGCCGCCTGAAGCGGTACAATTTCCGCGTCAGCACAGCCGAAAACGGTGCCAAGGCGCTCGAAATACTCAAGAAGAACAGCGATATCGGCCTGGTCATCACCGATTACAACATGCCCGATATCGACGGCTTCGAACTCACCCGCCGCATTCGGTCGGTTCGCGGCTCACACGAGTTGCGGATCATCGGCGTGTCGTCGTCTTCCGACCGGCATCTGTCCGCCCGCTTCCTGAAAGCTGGCGGCAACGATTTCATGTTGCGACCGTTCATCGACGAAGAGTTCTATTGCCGTGTCAACCAGAACCTCGACACGCTCATACAGATCCGTTCGATGCGGTCTGCTCGAAGCGTCGGCGATATCAAGAATGTCGCCTGAACGCTGAGACAGGTGCCGCATGCCCTACATTGTAAGCCAAAAACGTCAACGGTCAGATCCTAATAGCTTTACGGTGCAAGGCGCCATCGAAGCGATTGACGGAGCGTATCGCCCTAACGTTGCTGCAGGTCGTACAATGTTGTCTATAGAGGACTTCTATCGGCTGGGGGCGCCGATCGTGTCCGATTGCATCGAGGGGGAGCGGGCGTGCTCTATCGCGATCATCGACATAGACCGGCTGTTCAGGATTTCCGAGCAGCACGGTCCAGATTGTGCCGATTACGTGCTTCAGGAATTCGGCAGCAATCTTATCCAGCTCTCCTCTGATTTAGACATATCCGTCGCCCATCTCGGGCAGGACCAGTTCGGCCTTCTTCTCGTCGGGTTGAACTCCGATAGGGCGACGGAGGCGTTTGATCGCCTGCGGTATGAGCTGTCGCTACGGCCCATCGGCTGGAAGGGCGAGATGATCAATGTCACCGTTTCGGTCGGCGTTGCCGAAGTCTACGGGCCTGAAACGTTCGATAATTATCTCAATGCGGCGGAACAGTTTCTGTTCATGGCAAAAATGTCCGGCCGCAATCAAGTCGTCTCCGATCATACGTTTGCGGTCGCTGCTCATTAAGCGGATCGGAGGCGTAGATCCCGCAACACCGGCAGGGCGTGAGATTGCTTGCCGGCGTTGCTGTTTTTATGCCCTTGTTATGCTCAGTGTGCGCTCAGAAGCGCATCCTTGTTATTGGCAAGATAACCGGAGAGAGGCTGCGGCTTGCTGCCCGTGAGCTTTTCAAAATCGCTCGTTACCAGATCGAAATTTCCGGCCCGGATGTTGGCGTCGGCAGATACCAGCATCTTGACCAGAAAATCAGGCAGGCCGGCCGAGGTCAATCCGCCAGCCAGTTGTTCGTCGGTCACATGCACGACATTGAGCTGCTTGCCAGAGGCCTTGGAGACAAGCGCCGCGATCTCTTCGGCATTCAGGCTTTCTGATCCTGTCAGGGTGAGGGTGGTGCTACCGGCCGGCGGATTTGCAAGGGCGGCGGCTGCGGCGCGGGCGCAATCGTCACGGCTGATATTGGAGACCTTGCCTGCGCCATAGGCCGTGTACCAGGTGCCGGTTTCCAGATTGTGCGGCATCGACATCAGATAGTTGTCGTCATACCAGGCGTTGCGCAGGATCGTGTAGGCAATGCCGGTTGCCTTAATGGCTTCTTCGGTGCCCAGGTGATCGGGTGCGAAACTTACCAGCGACTTGTCCGGGTTCGGCATGGACGTGTAGAGGATGTGCTTGACGCCGGCCTTGGTGGCGGCGGCGACTGCCGTCTTGTGCTGCTTCAGGCGATTGCCCGGGGTGGCGAGGTCATCGGTGGAGATGATCAGGACGCGATCGATGCCGGCGAAGGCTGCTGCAAGGCCCGCCTCATCGGTGAAATCCGCTTTGCGGGTTTCGACGCCCTTGGCGGCAAGATCGGCCAGCTTGGACGTGTCGCGGCTTGCCGCGACGATGTCGCCTGGCGAAACCTTCGATGTCTCCAGAAGGTGATTGAGGACTGCGCGGCCGAGCTGGCCTGCGGCGCCGGTGACGAGAAGTTTGGTCATGTCGTTTCCTCTTGCAATGCCGCCGGATTATCCCGGCATAATTGTTGGTCTCAAAAAGAGACTAGCACTAGAATAGGAATTGACGCGCCTCTGTAAAGGAGGCACATTTCCGGGAGATCGTTACCAAAAGGGAACTACCAGAATGGACAACATAGCACGAGTGAACACGCTTGCGGGCGAGCCGTGTGATATGTCCACCTGGGATGCGGGCAACTGTCCGGTTCGCGACGTGATGAACCAGATTGCCGGCAAGTGGTCGACCCTTCTTCTTGAGGCACTTGCGCAGCGGCCATACAGGTTCGGAGAGTTGCGACGGCTTGTGCCGGATATTTCCCAGCGAATGCTGACACAGACTTTACGCGATCTCCAGCGCGACGGTTATATTGATCGGCAGGTTTTTCCGACCAAACCGCCGAGCGTCGAATATCGCATGACCGACCTCGGCCATTCGTTGTTTGCGCCCTTATCGAAAGTGCTCGCCTGGGCCGGAGAAAACCACGCTGCCGTAAAGGCTGCACGTGCGAAATATGACGCAAGCGAATTGGGATAAGGTTCAGCGACTGACCTACTGGACGAGGACCGGGTTGCGGCATGAGGCACCACCGACCCGCACGTCGACTTCCCCGACCTTGACGCCGATGGTGGACAACACGCTGTAGAGAACCTGATCGAGTGGCGTGGTCAGCAGCCTCAACGTATCTGCGAGGCCACCGAGCAATGCGGATGGCACCTCGACCCTCAGTCCCAGGATTTCGACTTCGAGCTGCAGGTTCTTGAGCAACGAATCCACAAGCGTAGAGACGGTATTTTTCGTCGATGCCTGTTTTATCTTCTGACTCGATATGTCAGACGGAGAGAAAGACAGCTGCGTTGCGTTGACATTCGTTGCGTTGGCATAGGCAAGCGCCGTCAGGTTTAGTGCAGGTGTAGCAACCATCTTGGTCTTGGTCACTCGCGGGTCCTTGCCGAAATTGGCGAAGGCGGATTTGTCCACATCGCCGAGCGACAGTTCCAGCACTCCGGGAACCGCCTCGACATTCACCGTCGCGCCTGTCGATCCGCTGGGGCAACTGATCGACGCCATGCGACCTTCCGCATGCGCGACTTCGAGATAAAGCGGCACCTTGATCCTGATGCCCAGCAGGCCGGTAATGCCGTCGACCGTGGTCGTCAGCGAGATGCGGGTCTGGGCAGTTCTTACGATCGAGCCGGTCCGGCCTATTCCCAAAGCCTTGGATCCGACCGGCGGCTCGCCGATCGCAACCGACAAGGTCAGGCCGCCGAGGCCGGGAATTGTAGCGCCGAGATCGAGATCGATCTGGTTGGTGCCGCCGTTTGCGGCGTTTGCCGTGGCGCTGATAACGTTGAATATGTCGGTCTGAACCGCCAGGCCATCGCTCTTGCCGATCAGCCGGGATCCGAGCGGACCGATATCCATGATGTCCTTTAGCTTGACGGTAAGTTTGGTGGTGCCGAGCGTCTTCTCCAGCGACTTGACGGTCGCTGCGACGGCAGGCGTCACTCCCGTCGTCTGGCCGATGGCATTCAGAAGGGTACCGTAAGAAATGTCGGTGTTGAGCAGATCATTATAGGTGCCGGCCGTCAGGTTCAGCTTGATCGCCAGCTGATCAAAGACCTTGAGCAGGTCGACATTGGCACTGGCCAGCGATTGATAGTCCATAACCGACAACGACAAGGTGGTGCCGAGGAGATTGCCGAGCAAGGCGTTGACCACGCCGCCATTGAGGCTTGCAAGCCGCGAGCCGACAGAAAATGCCGCCATCTTGTCGATCGCGGCCGTTCCGCTGGCGTTCAGCATAGGCGCCTTCGCCAGTGAACCGCCAAAGAAGAGGCCCCCCTTCTGATAGACGGTGACGCGGACCGCGTCATAGGGGGCGACACCGGACTGGAATCGGGTGCCGACGGCAACGGAGGAATCGGCCTGATATTTTCCGGCGATCACTTCGGCATAAGCCTCGAACTTGTCGAACACGGTTTCCAGGCTGAAGGCGACCGGTGCCCCCTTGTTCAATAACTGGCCGTTCTTCAGGACGGCGACGTTCTTGTTGTTAAGGGCCATATAGTCCACGACCCCGGTTTCAGGGCTGCTAGGGTTCGCAGCGGCTGAAATTGCCGAAAGGTCGGCAGTCGTCTGCAACTCGCGCTGTTGCAGCGTCAGGTAGCCATAGTCGACGCCGAGTGCCAGTGCGCTGATCATGATCGGCAGGGATAAGGCGGCCGTGATGGCGACGTTGCCGCGCCGGTCACCGAACCATCGTTTGATCTGTTGCATCAGATGCCTCCGACACGAACCGTTGCGAACCGTTTTATCTGGCTGCTCGGCATCGCATAGGTGAACAGATTGAAAATCGGCAGGTTGCTGGCGTCATAGGTGAGGGCGACGGTGAACTGGTTCGGATTGCCGGGGTCGGCCTGTGCGGTCAGTGTCAGCTTTGATTTGTCGAGCAGCGTGCTGTCTATCATCGAGCGATTGATAAAATCGGCAGCGAGGGTTTTGCGCTCTGTATCGCTCAGACCGGCAACGGCGGTGCGCGCAGCGTCTGCCGCCAGTTGCTGAACTGAATGGGCAGCGGACAGGTAGATGCCGTAGGCGATCATGCTGAGCAGGGCGATAAAGAAAAGAGGTGAGACGATGGCGAATTCGACCGCCGCCGCACCTGAACTGTTGGTGATGAACCGCCGGATACGCATCCGTCTCCTCCGAGCTTTTTTGTCGGATTATCGGCATCATCAATTAAGGCATCACTAAAATAGATGCATTGAATATAGTAAAGTGACCTGAAGTTGTGACGACAGGATTCGACGATCGAGTACAAGCTGGCAATCCTTGTGGAAAATTGCCGCCAAAGACCGTTGCGGCATTTGCGTCACCGCATTAAATCTCGGTCATGACCCAGACCGATCCCAAGACATTGCGTATCGCTGTTGCCCAGCTCAATCCGACGGTCGGCGATGTCGCCGGCAATCTTGCCCTGGCCCGCGAGGCTCGCCGTGACGCCGCCCGCGAGGGTGCCGATCTGCTGATGCTGACGGAGCTTTTCATTTCTGGCTATCCACCGGAAGACCTGGTGCTCAAGCCTTCCTTCCTCAAGGCCTGCCTCAAGGCTGTGGAAACGCTGGCGGCAGAGACGGCGGATGGTGGGCCGGGTGTGCTGATCGGTTTTCCGCGCCAGGGCGAGACCGGGCGGCACAATTCCGTAGCGCTGCTCGACGCGGGCAAGATCATCGCTATCCGCGACAAGATCGATCTGCCGAACTATGGCGAATTCGACGAGAAGCGTGTCTTTACCGAAGGATCAATTTCCGGCCCCTATAATTTCAGGGGTGTTCGCATCGGTGTTCCGATCTGCGAGGAGATATGGAACGACATGGGCGTCTGCGAGACGCTGGCCGAGAGCGGTGCGGAAATCCTGCTCGTTCCGAACGGTTCGCCCTATTATCGCGGCAAGCTGGATGTCCGTTATCAGGTGGCCTTGCGCCAGGTCATCGAAAGCGGCTTGCCGATGATCTTTGCAAACCAGCTCGGCGGACAGGACGAGCTTGTCTTCGACGGCGCAAGCTTCGCCTTCAATGCCGACAAGTCGCTGGCCTTCCAGCTTTCGCAATTCGAGACAGCCTTTATCGTCACCGACTGGAGACGTGAAGAGGATGGCTGGCGCTGCCAGCCCGGCCCGATGGTCCGTATTCCCGAAAAGGAAGAGGCTGACTACCACGCCTGCCTGCTCGGATTCCGCGACTACGTGAACAAGAATGGCTTCAAGTCGGTCGTGCTGGGCCTCTCCGGTGGCATCGATTCGGCTGTCTGCGCCGCGATCGCCGTTGACGCGCTGGGCGAGGAGAGGGTGCGCACCATCATGCTGCCCTATCGCTACACGTCCGAAGACTCGTTCAAGGACGCCGCGGACTGCGCGAAGGCGCTCGGCTGCCGCTACGATATCGTGCCGATTTCCGATCCGGTCGAAGGGTTCCTGGCATCGTTGTCCGACATGTTCGAAGGCACCGACCAGGGCATTACCGAAGAGAACCTGCAGAGCCGTACGCGCGGCACTATCCTGATGGCGATCTCCAACAAGTTCGGCTCGATGGTTGTGACGACCGGCAACAAGTCGGAAATGTCGGTCGGCTACGCGACGCTTTATGGCGACATGAACGGCGGCTTCAACCCGATCAAGGACCTCTACAAGATGCAGGTCTATGCGCTGGCCGAATGGCGCAATGAAAATGTGCCGGCAGGCGCTCTCGGCCCGTCCGGCGAGGTGATCCCGAAAAACATCATTTCCAAGGCGCCTTCCGCCGAGCTTCGGCCGGATCAGAAGGACCAGGATTCGCTGCCGCCCTATCCGGTTCTGGACGATATCCTCGAATGCCTCGTCGAAATGGAAATGGGCACCGAAGACATCGTCGCCCGCGGCCATGACGTCGCAACCGTTCATCGTATCGAGCATCTGCTCTATCTCGCTGAGTATAAGCGGCGTCAGTCGGCTCCGGGCGTGAAGATCACCAAGAAGAATTTTGGCCGCGATCGCCGTTACCCGATCACCAACCGTTTCCGGGATCGTTGAGAGGGAGGCGCCCTTGGCACTGCGAAGCTCCATCGAGATCTACAATGTCCGAACCCGCCAGAGCCGGGTTGTCTGGCAGACGGAAGAGTTGTTCGAAGCGCCCAACTGGTCGCCGGATGGCGACTATCTGATGCTTAATGCAGATGGCCTGATCTACCGTTTGTCTCCGAATGGTGATTTCGGTCCTATCCGGGTCGATACGGACTTCGCGACACTCTGCAACAACGACCATGGCATCTCGCCGGACGGCGCGCTGATTGCGATCTCCGACAAGGTCGAGTTCGGTAGGTCGGCGATCTATGTCCTGCCGGCCAGAGGCGGTACGCCGAAACTCGTCACAGAAAACCTGCCATCCTACTGGCATGGCTGGTCGCCGGACGGAAAGACGTTCGCTTATTGCGGTATCCGTGATCAGGTCTTCGATATCTATACGATCGGTATCGACGGGAAAAACGAGACACGGCTGACCTTCGGCGAGGGCCGCAATGACGGGCCGGATTATTCGCCGGACGGTCGTTGGATCTATTTTAACTCAAGCCGCTCAGGGCTGATGCAGATCTGGCGTGTTCCGGCGACCGGCGGCGCTGCCGAACGCATCACCGACAGTAGCTATGGAGACTGGTTTCCGCATCCGTCACCCAAGGGTGATAAGGTCGTTTTCGTATCCTATGACGCCGAAATCTTCGATCATCCGCGTGATCAGAATGTTCGCGTTCGGCTTATGGATGCCGATGGCGGCTATGTCGAAACGTTGTTCGAGCTTTTTGGCGGGCAGGGCACGATGAACTCGCCCAACTGGTCACCGGATGGTGACGAATTTGCCTATGTGCGTTATTTCCCTGCGGCGTGAACGGCCTTGCTTCGGCCGGGTTCAGTCAGCATAAGAGCCTCCGTCAGGTGCCCATCGTTGATGGGAGAATCGGGAAGCCGGTGAAATTCCGGCACGTGCCCAACGCTGTGAGGCTGACGCTTATCGTATTCATGCCACTGGATTTCTCCGGGAAGGCGGCGATGAGCGGATGAAGCCCAGTCAGAATACCGGCCTGGCGAGATGGACCGATCCGCGCGGACGGCGGGCAGGTTGAGTGGATTGCGCCACGCCGTGACGGCGGAAGCAATCCGCAGGCGTTGTTGGGGAAAGACGATGCGACCTGATGATTTGAACAATGGCCTCGTGGCCGCCGAAGCTTTTACCGATGACGAGCGTGCCGCCGTTTACCGCGCCATCGAAACGCGCCGCGACGTGCGCGACCAGTTTCTCTCCGATACGATCCCGGATGATGTGCTGCGCAGACTACTGGATGCCGCCCATGCCGCCCCGTCGGTTGGTTTCATGCAGCCGTGGAACTTTATCCTTATCCGTGACGAGGCGGTTCGCCAGTCCGCCTGGGAGGCGTTTTCGCGCGCCAATGAAGAAGCCGAGGCGATGTTTCCTGAGGAGAAGCGCAGCACCTACAGGAGCCTTAAGCTCGAAGGCATCAGAAAGGCGCCGCTGTCGATCTGCGTCACCAGCGATCCGGATCGTGCCGGTCCGGTGGTTCTGGGGCGCACACACAACAGCCGCATGGACAGCTATTCGACCGTCTGTGCCATCCAGAACCTCTGGCTCGCAGCCCGCGCGGAAGGGATCGGCGTCGGCTGGGTCAGTATCTTTCATGATGAAGATGTTCGAGCGCTCCTCGGCATTCCAAACCGCGTCGAGATCGTAGCCTGGTTGTGCCTCGGTTATGTCGATCAGTTGTATGGAGAACCCGAACTGGCGATAAAGGGCTGGCGCCAGCGTCTGCCTCTGGAAGAGCTCGTCTTTCAGGACGGTTGGGGCCAGAAATAATCAAGGCTGCAGCTGCTGGGGGCCGCTGGATTTCGGATTGGCGAGGTCGATGTCTTCTTCGGGGAAGAACTGCGGCCCGACGGAGCGAATCTTTTTGCCGGGATCATAGGGACGATCCGGCGGGAACTGGACGGGTGCTTCTCTCGCTGGCGCAGGTGAGGCGCTGCCGAGATGGGTGATGCTGGAATTCGGATCGTCCACCTTTGGCCCAGTCTGCGTCTCCTCTCCCGGCCTTGGCAGTGCCAGCCCCCGGATCCGCAGGCGTTCTTTATCGTCAAGTTCCGTCTGGGTATCGAGGTCAGTGGGCGTGCAATTGTTGGAGCGGATCGCCGACAAGATCGCGACGCGCTCTTCCGATGGCTGCAGTAGCGAGCGGGTATTGTTGCGTTGTTCGGTGATTGCCGCGCGCTCATCTTCCAGCCGTTGCAGCGTGTCCTGCATGTAACCGCATTCATCATCGCCTTCGGATGGCGCGCCCAGCGTCACGATGCTGCCGCTGCCGCAACCTTGCCTGCGCATGTCGATCCTGAGTTGCCGGATATCCGCGTTGAGCGCGCTCAGATCCTGAGCGTAGCGACGCACATTGCTGCTCGTGCCGATGATCTGCGGGGTGCTGTTGAGGCGGCGATAGAGATTGGCGCAGACCTCGACATCGCGCGAAAAGGCCGCCTGAGGCGCAAGCAGCGAGGCAAGCATCAGCGATGTCAGCATCTGCGGCTTGGAAAATGTCATGTCTCACCTGTCGCATGGCTCTGCGGGGATCAACCTGGCATGTCGAGCATGCGGGAAGCTTGCCTTGAAGCTTCCCGCATCTCTTGTCATTTCACCAGCGCAAGCGGTTCCGCCTGGGACGCCTCGACGACGGCCAGGGCCGCCATGTTGACGACGCCGCGGGATGTTACGGTCTGCGACAGGATATGCGCCGGTTTGGCTGTGCCGAGCAGGATCGGACCGACATGCAGTCCGTCCATCATCGTCCGCACGAGACCGAGCGAAATGCTGGCAGCATCGAGGTTCGGGAAGACCAGAAGATTGGCTTCGCCGGTTAGTGTGCTGTTCGGCATGGCGCGCTTGCGCAGCGCCTCGTCCAGCGCTGAACCACCCTGCATTTCGCCATCGACTTCGAGTTCCGGCGCATCCTTGCGGATGATTTCCAGAGCCGCACGCATCTTGCGGGCGCTTTCCGAATCGCGGGAACCGAAATTCGAATGGCAGATCAGCGCGGCCTTCGGCACGATGCCGAAGCGGCGAACTTCCTGAGCGGCGAGGATGGTGATTTCAGCAATCTCCTCGGCGGTCGGATTGTAGTTCACGAACGTGTCGGTGAAGAACATCGCGCCACGCTGGGAGATCAGGAGGCTGAGGCCGGCATTGGTGCAGGCACCGGCGCGCTTGCCGATGATCTGGTTGACGTCGCGCAGGTGGCGATCATAACGGCCTTCAACGCCACAGATCAGCGCATCGGCTTCGCCACGCTTGACCGACAGCGCGCCGATCACGGTGTTGTTGGTACGCACGATCGTGCGGGCGGCTTCCGGATTGATGCCGTTCCGGCCAACCAGTGCAAAATAATCCTCGACATATTCGCGGTAACGCGGATCGTCTTCCGGATTAACCACGCCGAAATCGACATTCGGGCGGATGCGGATGCCGAAGCGTTCCAGACGCGCTTCGATGACGGAAGGACGGCCGATCAGGATTGGGCGGGCAATCTCTTCCTCGAGCAGAACCTGGGCCGCGCGCAGTACACGCTCGTCTTCGCCTTCGGCAAAGATCACGCGCTTCTTTTCAGACGCCTTGGCTGTCGCGAAGATCGGCTTCATCACAAAGCCTGAACGCCAGACGAAACGGTTCAGCTGGTCGAGATAGGCTTCGAAATCCTGGATCGGACGGGCAGCAACACCGCTTTCGGCAGCGGCACGCGCCACTGCCGGGGCAATGCGCAGGATGAGGCGCGGATCGAAGGGTGACGGGATAAGATAGGTCGGGCCGAAGATCGGCGTCTCGCCGGAATAGGCCTTTGCTGCAACGTCCGATACTTCTTCACGGGCAAGCGCTGCGATGGCCTTGACTGCGGCCATCTTCATTTCCTCGTTGATCGTGCTCGCGCCGCAATCGAGCGCACCGCGGAAGATATACGGGAAACAGAGAACGTTGTTCACCTGGTTCGGGAAGTCGGACCGACCGGTGCAGATCATCGCGTCGGGGCGCGCCTGGCGGGCGAGTTCCGGCATGATTTCCGGCGTCGGATTGGCAAGCGCCATGATCAACGGCTTTTCCGCCATGCGCACAAGCAGTTCCGGCTTCAGGACGCCCGGAGCAGAGAGGCCGAGGAAGACGTCGGCGCCGTCAATGCTGTCGGCCAGAACCCGATTGTCACTCTTCTGCACGTAGACGGATTTCCACTCGTCCATCAGCTCTGTACGGCCCTCATAGACGAGGCCTTCGATATCGTGGACCCAGATGTTCTCCTTCTTCGCGCCGAGCGATACGAGGAGATTGAGGCAGGCAAGCGCTGCCGCGCCGGCGCCCGACGTGACGATCTTGACGTTGGTGATCGACTTGCCGGCCAGCTCCAGGCCATTCAGGATCGCGGCTGCAACGATGATCGCGGTACCGTGCTGGTCGTCATGGAAGACCGGGATATTCATCTTCTCGCGCAGCTGGCGCTCGACTTCGAAACATTCCGGCGCCTTGATGTCTTCAAGGTTGATGCCGCCGAAGGTCGGCTCGAGCGCAGAGACGGTCGAGACCATCTCGTCGATGCCGGCGGCATCGATCTCGATGTCGAACACGTCGATGCCAGCGAACTTCTTGAACAGGACAGCCTTGCCCTCCATCACCGGCTTGGATGCAAGCGGGCCGATATTGCCGAGACCGAGGACTGCCGTGCCGTTGGAAATGACGGCGACGAGATTGGCGCGCGCCGTATAATCGGCAGCGGCTTCCGGATTGTCGCGGATTGCGAGGCAGGGGGCTGCAACACCCGGAGAATAGGCGAGCGCCAGGTCGCGCTGGTTTCCGAGCGGCTTGGTCGCCTGGATTTCCAGCTTGCCCGGACGCGGATGTCGGTGGAAGAACAGCGCCTGTTCGTCAAGATCCGCACTGCTCGGTGGGGCCGACTTTGATTTATCCTGCGCGTCCATGCTCGCTCCTGCTTTAGTCTGTTTTCCCGGTCCATATGGGGAGAATGCGGCCCCTCATTACATCAAACAGCGGCGCGTAACAGCAGCTAATTTGATCGATGTAAGGAATTCGCGAGGGCAGCTGTCACACCGAAAAGACCTCCTGTCATCATCCTGAAACAAGACTCTGGTTTTCAGGCGGCGGGGCTGGCTATGAAAGGACGATTTCCGTGACAGCGACAGGTGAGACCAGGAATTTCAGGACCTTGTTCATCTCCGACGTGCATCTCGGCTCGAAGGCGGCGCGGACGGAACTCCTGCTGGATTTTCTCAAATATCATGAAGCGGATACGGTGTTCCTAGTCGGTGACATTGTCGACGGCTGGCGACTGAAGCGCAGCTGGTTCTGGCCGCAAGGCTGCAACGACGTGGTTCAGAAGTTGTTGCGCAAGGCGCGCAAGGGCGCCCGCATCGTCTATATCCCCGGCAATCACGATGAGTTCCTGCGGGATTTTCCCGGCACCCATTTCGGCGGCATCGAAGTTGCGGATCGCGCCATCCACGAAATGGCTGACGGCAAGAAATATCTCGTGCTTCACGGCGACGAATTCGACGTGGTCGTGCGCAACGCTCGCCTTCTCGCCTATCTGGGCGACTGGGCCTATGACGCGGCAATCGCCATCAACGTCGTGCTGGCGGCGGCCCGCCGTCGTCTCGGCATGCCTTACTGGTCTTTTTCTGCCTGGGCGAAGCTGCAGGTCAAGCATGCGGTCAATTTCATCGGTGAGTTCCAGAAGGTCGTCGCCGACGAGGCAAGGCGCAACAAGGTCGATGGCGTCATCTGCGGTCATATTCACCACGCGGTGATGACCGATATCGACGGCATCCATTACGTCAATACCGGTGACTGGGTGGAAAGCTGCACGGCAATTGCCGAACATCATGACGGAACGCTGGAACTGATTACCTGGCGCGACATCAAGGTGACAGCCGAGTTGCATGCCCTGCCGGCACCGGCGAAGACGAAGAACATGCAGGCTGCCTGACCTGACGAAATCTTCACGACCGATACACTTTGTTTTCGCATAAAACGTGTAATCCGGTTTTCATTGCAAACGGCGATGATAGTCTTCGCAGACTTTCATCGCCGTTTGTGATTCCGTGAATATTGCCGCAAAATCGTCTGCCGCTCCGCCGCAGTTTCAGCTTCGCTGCTCGCTCGCCTATGCCGCACCGATGTCGCTCAACGGCATTCTCGTGCCTTATCTGCCCGTATGGCTTCATGGCCTGAACTTCAGCGCAATGCAGATCGGCGCGATCCTCGCGGCCCAGGTGGTGTTTCGCGTTTTTGTCGCCATGGGGACGGGCTCTCTCAGTGCCCGTGCTCGCGATCCACGCCATATTCTCGCATGGTCCGCGGCGACATCGATATTCTCCATCCTCGGCCTGATCGTCAGCGGCGATTTCTGGGTCGTGCTCGCCGCCGTGGCCGTACAGGCAGCGTTGTTTGCCCCCTATACGCCAATCGTCGAATCGATCTCGATCTCCGGCGTCAAGCGCTGGGGATTTCATTACGGAAAGATGCGGGTCTGGGGATCGGTCGGGTTTGTGGTGACGACGCTGATCGCCGGAAGTCTCTCGACGGCCATCGGCAATATCGCGATCCCGCTCATGCTGGTTGCGGTCCTCCTGACCTCATTTGCCGTCGCCTTCATCGCGCCCCGGCTCGACCAGGAGATCGGCAGGCGCACGGTCGCAGCGTCTCCACGGGCATCACGTCGTCCGCTCGGCGCCTCCGTCCATCTCCTCTTGATTGGTGCATCGCTCATCCAGTCGAGCCACGGGATGTTTTACGGTTTCAGCACGATCCAGTGGCAGGGCATGGGCTTTTCGAATGCCGTGATCTCCGCTCTCTGGTGTATCGGCGTGATTGCCGAGATCGGTATCTTTTTCATCTCCGGCAGCCTTGCAAGACGCCTGACACCCTTGGGGCTACTGCGTTTCGGTTGCCTGATGGCGATCCTGCGCTGGGTCTTCTTTCCGTTCGGCTCGGATGTCTGGTATTACGGGATACTGCAGATCTTTCACGCATTCAGCTTCGCCTGCGTTCATTTGGGGCTGCAATACCGTCTGTCTGAAATGGTGGCGGAGGATCAGCAGGCATCGGCGCAGGGCGTCTATGTCGCCTATAACGGGGCATTTCTGGCGATCTCGACCCTGCTTGCCGGCGTCATCTACCGGCAGCTGGAAATCTATGGTTATTTCGCCATGGCTCTACTGGCCGTGATGGGCCTTGTCGTTCTGGTGCTCGCGACCCGTTCTCAGCCCCAGAGTTCGGCAAGCGGAGGATAGACGAGCGAGCCTTCATAACGAAGCCCGCCCGGACGGTCGCGGGCAAGAAGCAGCGGCCCGTCGAGATCGGCATAATTTGTATCCTGCGCAAGAAGCACGGCTGGCGCCATGGCAAGCGATGTTCCAACCATGCAGCCGACCATGATCTGAAACCCCAACCGTTGGGCTTCCGCCTTCATCACCAGCGCTTCCGTCAGTCCGCCGGTCTTGTCGAGTTTGATGTTTACTGCGTCATACCGGTCGCGCAGGGAGGATAGATCGGCAGTCGAGTGGACGCTCTCGTCGGCGCAGATCGGTACGAGCCGCTTTATCCGAGAAAGCATCTCGTCCTTGCCGCGGGAAGCGGCTGCTCGATCAGTGATATGTCCAACTCGGCGGCAATGGTCAGATGCCGCTCTATGTTATCCCCGGTCCAGCCCTCATTGGCATCGACGATGATCCGCGCATCCGGGGCCGAATCGCGCACGGCTCGCAACCTCGATTCGTCGTCCGCCGTGCCGAGCTTTATCTTCAGGAGCGGTCGTTCGCGGTTCCTCCTGGCATCCGCACCCATCGCCGCCGCATCCGATAGCGATAATGTGAAGGCGGTGACGATCGGATCCTGACCTGTTGCGCCGATCGATGCTGCGACGCTGCGGCCGGATTGCTTCGCTTCGAGGTCCCACAAAGCACAGTCAACGGCGTTGCGGGCAGCGCCGGGTTTCATCGCAGATTGCAGTTCATTCCGCGTCAGCCCAGCCTCGATCGCCTTTGAAACCGCCAGTATATCGGCCATCACGCCGTCCATCGTCTCGCCGTAACGGCGATAGGGAACACATTCGCCGCGGCCGGAAACTCCGTCTTTCGAAATGGTGCAGACGATGACATCCGCCTCGGTCTTTGACCCGCGCGAAATGGTGAATGTGCCTGCGATCGGGAAAGCCTCGATTGTTGCTTCAAGGTGACGGGGCATGGTTTTAAGCGTCCTGTTGTGGCAAATCCGGCCGATGCGGCTATATTGCGTTTTCCCGAAGCGCAATCAATGCATTGCGGCAGAGACCATTTGAAGCGAGCACCCGCACCCCGTGAGTTCCAATCTGGCAAAAATCAATAGTGAAGCCTTGCCGGATGGCGGTGAACGGTATGTTCTGACGGGTGATTGGCGCAATCATTCCGTGGCCCCGGTGCTCAAGGATCTCGACCAGTTCGAGAAGTCCGGAGGACAGGGCAAGGTCGAAATCGACCTCTCCGGCATCTCCGAAATCGACACTGCAGGCGCCTGGCTGATTCGTCGTCTGATGACGGCGAAAAGCGGCGAGGGGCGAGAGGCATCGCTTTCCGGCGGCAATGGCACGATCGAGGAACTGATCGGTGCGCTCCCCGAGACAACACCTGCGCCGCCTGCTCCCGCCGCCGACAAGCGCAGTTTTTTCGAGCGCGTTTTCACGCCGCCCGGAAAGCTTGTCTATGAAGTCGGCCGCGATTTTTACGCCGCGATGAACATTCTCGGCTCGGCGGTCCGTGGCGCCCAGCTTAAATTCGGTCGCGGCGCCGGTGTCTCTCCGGCTTCCGTTGTTACCCATATCGACCGCATGGGCGTACGTGCCGTGCCGATCATCGTGCTGATGTCTTTCCTGATCGGCGCGATAATCGCGCAGCAGGGGGCCTTCCAGCTGCGCTATTTCGGGGCGGAAATCTTCGTCGTCGATCTTGTCGGTATCCTGCAGCTTCGCGAAATCGGGGTGCTTTTGACTGCGATCATGATCGCCGGCCGCTCGGGCAGTGCGATTACGGCGGAAATCGGCTCGATGAAGATGCGTGAGGAGATCGATGCGTTGACCGTGATCGGCCTCAATCCGATCGGCGTTCTCATTTTTCCGCGTCTCGTGGCGCTGACCATCGCGCTGCCGCTGCTGACCATCATCGCCAATTTTGCCGCTCTTTATGGTGCGGCGATCGTCGCGCTGCTCTATTCCGGCATTACCTTCGACACTTATCTTTCTCGCCTGCATGAGGCGATCGACCATACCTCGATCGCGTCGGGCATGATCAAGGCGCCGTTCATGGCGCTGGCCATCGGTATCGTTGCTGCTGTTGAGGGCATGAAGGTCGGCGGCAGCGCTGAATCTCTTGGCCAACATGTCACCGCATCGGTCGTCAAAGCCATCTTCGCCGTCATTCTCATCGATGCGCTTTTTGCCATCTTCTACTCCGCGATCGATTTCTAAGGGGCATGGATTTGTCAGACCAGCAGCAGACCATGGAGAGGACAGCAAAGGACGACCGGCGGGTCGTACTTTCCGTGCGGGATCTGACCGTCGGCTTCGGCGACAAGATCGTGCTCGACAATCTCAACCTCGATATCTGTCGCGGCGAAATTCTCGGATTCGTTGGAGCATCCGGTACCGGCAAGTCGGTGCTGATGCGCACCGTGCTGCGCCTTCTCCCGCACCGCTCCGGCACGATCGAAATCCTGGGCGCCAATTACGAGGAGGCGTCGGACGAGGAGCGTATGGCGCTCGACACCCGGCTGGGTGTGCTTTTCCAGCACGGCGCACTGTTTTCTGCTCTGACGGTGAAGGAAAACATCCAGCTGCCGATGCGGGAATATCTCGATCTTCCGCAGTCGCTGATGGATGAGCTCGCCTACGTGAAGCTCGAAATGGTTGGTCTGCCGCCAGATGCTGCAGACAAGTATCCGTCGGAGCTTTCCGGCGGCATGATCAAGCGTGCAGCACTTGCACGCGCTCTGGCGCTCGATCCCGATCTCGTCTTCCTTGACGAACCGACATCGGGTCTCGATCCGATTGGTGCCGCTGATTTCGACGCGCTGATCGCCAAGCTTCGCGACGCGCTCGGCCTGACCGTCTATATGGTCACCCACGATCTGGACAGCCTGTTTTCGGTCTGTGACCGTATTGCCGTGCTCGGACAGAAACGGGTATTGGTGGAAGGTACGCTGCAGGATATGTTCGAGTTCGATGATCCGTGGGTCCAGTCCTATTTCCGCGGCAAGCGTGCGCGCACCGTCGTGACCAATGAAAACCAGCCGCCGGCAGACGCAGGCCCGACAGACGCAGGGAAGTGATCCAACCCATGGAAACCAAAGCAAATTACGCCCTGGTGGGTTTCTTCACACTGCTGGTCATCGCGGCCGCCTTCGGTTTCGTCTACTGGATGGCGCAATCCGGTCGCGGCGGGCCTATGGCCGAGCTTGCGATTCGCATTCCCGGCTCTGCAAACGGTCTTTCGGTCGGATCTCCGGTGCGTTTCAACGGTATTGCGGTCGGTTCTGTGCGCGGCCTGACGATCGATCCGGACGATCCGCGTTATTCGATCGCCTTTACCGAAGTGCGCGCCGATGCGCCGGTCTACCAGTCTACGAAGGCGGTGCTGGAAGTGCAGGGCCTGACGGGTGCTGCCTATATCGAGCTTTCCGGCGGCGCCAAGGGCGAGGAAAACATCCTTCAGAAGTCGATGGAGGCGGGGCGACCCGCCGTGCTGATCGCAGACCAGTCGAGCGTGACAAACCTTCTGGCAACGGCCGACAAGATTCTTGAGCGAGCTGATCAGGCAATCGGCGACATCCAGGGATTCGTCGGTGATGCGCGTGGGCCATTGACGCAAACGATCCGCAACGTCGAGACGTTTACGGCCGCGCTCAGCAACAATTCCGGCAATATCGACGAGTTTTTGCACAGCCTTTCGACCCTGTCTGCGACCGTCGATCGTGTGTCCGGCACGCTCAATTCGACGCTTGAGGCGGCCGACCAGCTGGTCCGCGCAATCGATGCCGAACGCATCAACCAGATCGTCGGCAATACCGAGCGGGTGACGCGCAACGTCGCCAATGCGTCCGACAATTTCGGCCCGCTCGTCGAGACCGTAAGGACGGCAGCGACGAGCTTTGCGCAGGTCGGCAACGACGCACAGGGGGTTCTGTCACGGGCTGACAGCCTGCTTGCGGCCGTCGATCCGAGCCAGGTGGGTACGGCGATCCAGAACATCTCGGCGGCCTCGGAAGATGCCCGCCAGACGCTGGCTTCGGCTCGCAGCGTTGTCGACGATGTTTCGCACCGCTCCGAAGACATCAACAAGGCGATCACCGATTTCACCGAACTGGCGACCAAGCTCAACAACGCGTCCAGCCGCGTCGATGGCATCCTCGCAAAGGTTGATGGCCTCGTGTCGAGCGACGACTCGCAAGGCCTGTTTGCAGAGGCACGCAAGACGCTCGAATCCTTCCGCACCGTGGCTGACAACATCAATGCGCGCGTGGGGCCTATTGCGGATAACCTGCAGCGTTTTTCGTCTAGCGGCCTCGGTGACGTGAAGGCTCTCGTGGATGATACGCGCCGTACGGTGAATTCGCTCAACCAGACCATCACCAATTTTGATCAGAATCCGCAACGGCTTATCTTCGGCGGCGAGACCGTCAAGGAATATGACGGCAGAACGAGACGCTAAGGCAAAAGGCCAAGGGTAGGACGTTTATGAGTGCATCCAAGTTTCCGCATCGTTCCTTGCTGTTGACCTTGCCCTTGCTGGCCGTCCTGGTCAGCGGTTGCGGCACAAAGGCGAACAACGACACCTTCGATCTGTCGCTGACACCTGCAACCGATGGTCCTTCGGTGAAGAACCGGCAGATCCTCGTACCGGAACCGACTGCGGTAAAAATGCTGGATAGCGAGCAGGTCGTGGTCCGCGTGTCTCCGTCCGAGGTGCAGTATCTTGCCAATTCCCGCTGGGGTGATCGCCTGCCGCGGCTGGTTCAGTCGAAGCTGGTCGAGGCTTTTGAAAACTCAGGCCGAGTCGGCGGCGTCGGCAAACCGGGGCAGGGGCTGGCGATTGATTATCAGGTCGTCACCGATATCCGGGCTTTCGAGGTTACGACAGGCGGCAGCCGAGTTGCCAATGTCGAGATTTCGGCAAAGATTCTCAACGATAGAAATGGCAGCGTCCGAGCTCAGTCAGTGTTCAAGGGAAGCTCGCCGGTTCGCGGGACAGAGAATAGCGACTTTATCGAAGCGCTTGACCGGGCCTATGCGAAGGTCGGTGGCGAGATCGTCGACTGGGCTTTGAAATCGATGTGATTTTGCAGCCGGCGCGGTAAACTTTCTCAGGTCCGAATCGTTCGCGACAATTGGGGAAAGATGCCGATGCTGATTATTCTTGCTGGCTTGCCCGGTAGCGGAAAGACGACCCTCGCAAAAGCTTTGGCGCGCCGTCTTGGCGCCGTTCATGTGCGCGTCGATACAATCGAGCAGAATATCCGCAATGCCGGGGTCGAAGTCGGCCCTGCTGGATATATGGTAGCCTATGGTGTGGCAGAGGATAATCTATCGCTCGGACATATCGTTATCGCGGATTCGGTGAACAGCCTGACAATAACTCGCAGGGCATGGCGGGCCGTCGCGGAACGGCAAGGTGTGCCGGCCTCTGAAATCTGGGTCAAGTGTTCGGACAAGGTCGAACATCGCCATCGTGTCGAGACACGCGTGAGTGATGTTCCAGGTCTGATCAAGCCAGGCTGGACCTCCACCGAGGCGCGTATTTTCGAGGACTGGGAGACCGAGCCGCTGGTCATCGATACAGCTGGCAGATCGCCGGAGCAGACCGTTGTAGATTTGATCTCGGCATTGCAGATCGATCAGGATTTTATCGCGGTTCAGGAAGAGCCGTAAGCCTTACCGGCTCTATCAAACAAAAGGCCGCCCAGATAAGGCGGCCTTTTTTGTTCGTCTCGTCGATTACGCTCCGGCTCAGCCGAAACGACCGGCAGCATGGGCCAGCATCGTGTAGACCTTGCCGGTATCCGAAGTCAGATAGCTCTGGGTAACCGTGCGGTCGCGATCGGTGCGGGCGACGTCTGCAAGAAGCTTTTCGAAGTCCGATATGTAGCGGTCGACGGCGGTGCGGAATTCCGGCTCGCGATCATACTTGCGCTTGATATCGTCGAATGTCTGCTGGCCCTTCAGCGTGTAGAGTCTGCGGGTGAAGACATCGCGCTCGCCGCGCTGGTAACGACGCCACAGATCGACAGAGGCATCATGATCGATAGCGCGGGCGATATCGACGGACAGCGAGTTGAGCGATTCCACCATGTGGCGCGGGTTTCGATTGTCACCATTGGCGGTCCGCGGCGCCTGGGCCGGTTCTGCCGGACGGGCAGCAGGCGCACGCGCCGGGGCCGGTCCCACGGTTTCATCGCGGGACGCGCCACGCAGGAGGTCGCTGATCCAGCCACCCTGGCCGGCAGGGGCCGAAGTGTCTGCCTGACGCGCAGCGGGTGCTGCCGCCGGAGCCGGCTTGCTCGCGGGCAGGCTGCCTCGAAGCACGCCAGCTGAATAGGCATCGTTGCGCGGTGTTGCCGGGGCCGAGACCGGCGCTGGAGCCGGCTGCTGAGTGATCTGCTGCTGCGGCCGGATCGGAGCCGTCGGCCCGCTCTGTGCTAGCGATACCTTGGGCTGACCAGCCTCGGCGACTTCGAGCTGCTGCGACGAGCGGCCGACGAGCTGGGAGATCTCCTGAAGCGCCTTGATCTGCTCGGATACGGCGCGTCGCATGGCTGCCGCGCTTTCCTTGGCTTCTTCCGGCAGGTCGAAGGCACCGCGCTTCAGTTCCGAGCGGGTGGCATCGAGTTCCTGACGGATATCCTGCGCCGAGCGGCGGATTTCGTCGGTGGCACCGGAGAAGCGGCCGACAGCTTCCTCGACAGACTGGCGCAGCGTCTCACGCAGGTGCTTGGCAGCTGTATCGGATCGTTGCGAGGCTTCACCCATCAGGCGTTCGACATCGGTGAGCGAACCGGAAATATTGCCGCGCATCTGCTCGGCCAGTTCGCGGGCACGCTTTTCGGCGTCGGAGAGTGTCGTTTCGATCGTGCGGTTGGCTTCCTCGCCTGCGTCGAGAAGGGCGGCGCGCATGACCTGCGCTGTCTGCTCGGCACGCTGCTGGGTCTCGCCAAGACGACGACCGATATCAACAAACGAGGCATGCAGGCCTTCGCGCAGCTTGTCGCCGACATGGGCTGTCCGCTCCTCGGCACGTTCGAAGGCGCCGTCGACGAGCGCGGTGAGGTTGCGAAGCGTTGCTTCGATCTCATCCGAGCGCTTTACCAGGCCGACGGACAGGTTGCGCAGAGCATCCTGGCGTTCGTCGAGCGTGCTGACGAGGTTCGACTGGGCTGCACCAAGAAGCTCCGAAGCCTGGGCGAGAACCTTGGAGTGATCCTCGAACCGACCGACAATGCCGCCGACCTGGCTCAGCGTCTGGCCGGAGATGTTGACGAGGCGGTCGATGTTGTTTTCGAGCAGGCGGGTGGAGCCTGCAACCAGATCAGCCGCCGAACCCGCCGAATGGGCGAAGCGCGAAGCAGTCTGGTCAAGCTTCTGGTCCGTTGCGGCCAGCTGCTCGGCTGCAGTTTCGACGAGAGAGGCTATGTTGACATTGCTGCTCGACAGCCGCTCGATAATGCCTTCGACATTCGCAAGCAGGCTCTGCTCGGCACCACGAACAACATGGGCGGCAGCTTCCGTCCGCTGATTGAGTGCCGCAAGCGTCTCGTTGGTACGGGCTGCGATGGCGTCGACCAGGGCGGCGTTCTCTTCGCGGATACGGGCGCTGGTTTCCTTGGCAGCGGAGGCGAGACGTTCGGCGCTCTGCTGGGACGCAGATGTCAACCACTCGGCACTCTGCTGCGTGGCAGAGGTCAGGCGTTCTGCGCTCTGCTGCGCTGCCGCTTCCATGCGCTCGGCTGCGGTCCTGCCGGTTTCGGCATAGGCCTCCACCATCGGTTTTGCCTTCTCGTCGAGCAGGCGGGACAGTTCCTCCGAACGACTTGCAAGCATCGAGTTGAGGTCGCGGGAACGGGTGTCGAGCGCGGTGCGGATGGCATCACCACGAGCGGCCAGTGCGCGATCGACGGCATCCAGTGCGACATCGAGCTCGCCTGCCGCGTCCGACAGGGTCGAGCGGATAGACTGGCCACGGCTATCGAGCGCTTGTTCGGCGTCGCCGAGCGCGGTCGAAATCGCCTCGACTTGCTGTTTTACCAGCTTGTCGGCTTCGGCCACCTTGTTGACGATCGCGCTGCCGGCATCGGAGAACGCCTGGGCGACAGTCGCAGCCTGGCCGGCGAGACGGCTCTGCGTCTCGGAGATGCGTCCGACGATTTCGTTGGAGCGCTCCTCGATCGAGCGAGTGAATTCCTCGTTGCGACTGCTGAGTTCCTGGGTGAATTCGGAGCCGGCGCGAGACAGCGTTTCTGCCGACCGGCTGGCTTCGTCATTCATGCCCTGACCGGCTTCAACGACTGCTTCGCGAAGCGAGGAGGCGAAACCTACGGCCTTGCCTTCGATCGTCTTGGCGACGTTTTCAAGACCATAGGACAGTGCCCGGTCCATGGTGCCGAAACGTTCCTCGATATGGGCTGTGCGACCATCAAGTGTTTCGGCGATACGGGCGGCGGCATCGGTGCTTGTCTGTTCGAGTGCGATGGTGCGCTCGTCGATGGTGCGGGCGATGCGTTCGGCTGCTTCACCTGTCGCACGTTCAATTTCGATACCGCGGCTGTTGACTGCATCGGAGACCCGGTCAGCGGCAGCGTTCGAAATACGCTCGAGCTCGGCTGTACGGGCACCGAGAGCATCCGCCAGGCTGCTGCCGGCCGTGTCGACGATCGAGCTGACACTCAAGACTTCGTTGCGGATACGGTCTTCCAGTCCGCCGAAGGTCACTTCGATGCGGCTTCCGGCACTATCCAGCGCGGTCGAAACACCGCCGACAGTCTGTTCTACGCGTGATGTGAAGGCGTCGGTAGACTGGCTGATTTCGCGAGCCGCATCGCTGATCTGGCCGGCAATCGAGCCGACATTGTCGCGAAGGCGGGTGTCCAGTGTTTCACCTGCGGTATCGATCGCAGCGCGCAGGGCTTCCTGCTGGCTTTCGAGCGACATTTCGAGCATGCCGGCGCTGGTGGCAATCGTTGTGCCGATCGAGGTCGCCTGATCCATCATCAGGTTGTCGATCTGGTCGCGGGCGTCGGTCAGCGTGCCGGCGATCGTTGCTGCACGTTCGTCAAGCGTCGTGCGCAGGCGGTCATGGCCGGAGTCAAGTGCGTCCGACATGTCACGGCTCGCCTGGCCGAGCACATCCGCCATGCGCAGATGAGCGGAACCGACGGCATCGGTAAGCTGGTCGCCGCTGATAGAAAGCGTATCGCCGATCTGGCGCGCAGCCGTATCGAGCGTTCCGGAAATCCGTTCATGGCCGGCGTCGAGCGATGAGGCCATCCGTTCGTGAGCGGTGCCCAGAGAAGACTTCATCTGCTCATGGGCGCTTCCAAGAGAAGACGCCATCTGCTCATGGGCGTTTCCAAGAGACGATGTAATCTGTTCATGCGCAGCGGTGAACGAGGTGGTGAGCTGTTCGTGGGATGCGGCAAGCGACGTATCCATGCGCTGCAGTCCATCGCTCATCGTCGCATCGAAGCGCCCCGTGCCTTCGGACAAAGCCGTTTCGATCCGGCCTGCCGCGCCGCCGACAGTCTGTTCGAGACGATCGCTGCCGCTCTGTAGAAGGCTGGCAAGCTCGGACGTGCGGCTTTCCAGCGAGATGTCGAGATTGAGCTGGTTGTCGGCAAACGCCTCGCGGATGGCCTCGGCGCGCTTTGCAAACGCCTGTTCGAGGCGGATATCCGCATCTGCAACGCTGTTGACGACATTCGACGTATGGTCTGTCAGAGTAGTCGTCAGGCGATCCTCGTGCAGCGACAGCGAGGTTGCGATTTCCATGGACTTGTCGTCGAGCATTTCCGACATGCGATCGCGGCTGGAGGCGAGCGTGGTGTCGAGCGCAGCCGCCCGCTTGTCCATCTCGTCGGTCAGGCGCAATTCGCTTTCAGACAGTGCGCGCGTGATCGCTTCGCTCTTCTGGTCGAGAATGGAGGCAAGGCGATCCGGCGTTTCCGCCATCAGCGCCTGCAATGCACCAGCCTTTTCGTCGACAGCACCAGCGAAGCGCTCGTGGCTTTCCGTGACCGATTCGATGATCGCGGAGGTGCGGCTGGAAATGCTGTCTTCGAACCGCTTCTGGCTATCGGCAAGGCTGGCGGAAATTTCCCCGCCACGCGCTGCCATGATCATGTCTATCTTGTTGTGTGCATCGCCAAAGGCGCCGCTGATCTCGCTGCTGCGTGCGGCGAGTGCGTCGGAAAACTCCTTCGAGCGGCTTTCCAACATCGAATCAAGAACTTCCTGACCCGTTCCAAGCGTCGTGGCGAGCGCCAGCTGCTGGTCGGTCAGCGCATTGCCGATCCGTTCGATGCTCGACGACAGGATGCCGTCGATCGCCTCGTGGCCACCGGCAACGGTCTCGTTAATGCGTGCAAGGCTGTCCATCAGCTTGCTGTCGAGGCTACCGGCACGCTGGTCAAAGGCCGTGGTGAACTGCGACAGGCCCTCGTCGAAAGAGGTGCTGAGGTGGCCGATCGTGGTGTGAAGGCGTTCCTCGAAGAAGCCGGTGCGCAGGTCCAAATCCATGACCGCATCGTCTGCCGCGGACTGCAGGCTCTGGCGGAAGGAGCTGCTCTTGTCGTCAAGTGAACGATTGAGGGCCGTGAGCACGCCGTCGAGCGAACCGGTGATCGTCTTTTCGCTGTTCGTCAGCCCTTCGGTAATTTCCCGCGTGCGGGCGATCAGGGTTTCGTTCAGCTGTCGCGTGCGGTCGGCAAGTGCTGCGTTGAGCTTTTCGGTATTGGCATCGAGGCTCGATGCGCGGGTTTCGAAATTGGACAGGATCGCATCGCCCTTGTCTGACAAGGTCGAGCTGAGCATTTCCAGACGGATATCGAACTCGGTCGACAGCGCAATGCCTGAGGTCGTCAGCGTGTCGATCAGATTTTCGGTCTTGGTTGCGAGCAATGAGGCGAGTGCTTCGCCGGCTGCATCCGACTTCTCCATCAGGGCTGCGGCCCGCGTATCGATCATCGAGGCGAAGGCTTCGCCGGATGTCGCGAGACGGATAGAGATTTCCTCGGTCGCGAGCGCCAGTTCTTCCTTGAGCTGGTCGTGCGCTCCGACCATAGAGGAGCGAATGCGCTCTGCGTGATTGACGATCGCTTCGCGCTCGGAACCCAGTTCCTGAACGAGGCCGCGAACACGCATCTCGTTGTCGCTGTAGCTGCGTTCGAGTGCGTTGACTTCCGAGTGGACGAGCACTTCCAGCTCGGCTGCACGCGCGATCGTACGCTCGATGCCCTCGTTCATGGCCGAGACTTCGCGGCGTACGGCCTGGCCGACGCTCATGATCCGTTCAGATGCGATGGTTTCCGGCTCGGACAGGCGCAGGGCGACCTCAGCCATGGAGCGGGCAGCGTTCCTGAGATCCTGCGCACGGGCCATCATAATGGCGAAAGCGAAGAAAAGGAGGATGGGGACCAGGATGCCGACGGCAAGCGCGACCAGACCCGGAGCGGCCAGAACGCCGGCAACCGATGTGATCTCCCACAGCGCTCCACCATAGATTAATTGACCAAGGCCGATACCGGCCACCGCCCAGAGAACGGAGACGATCAGAGCATTGCGGATTGCGCCACGAACAGAGCCGCCGTCCAGCGCGCGCATAATAGACGCCGTGTTCCTGCGTCCGGCATCGTTGGCAGGCTCAAAGGCGGGTTGGCGCGGCGACGTCTCATTCGAAGATTGGCGCGGTGCTTCCGCGGTCGCCTCGCGGCGGGGCGACGCTGATTGAGACGGGGCAGGGCGGGATCGCGGCTTGTCTGACACTCTGGCCTCCGAGGCGGGCTTATCGCGGGGCGGTTCATCGTTGAAGTCGATCTTCAGCGCATCTTCCAATGCCTGGAATGCCGTTTCATCGATGGATTCATTATTAGTGTTCTTCGCCATGCGGTTACGCCTCGTTACATACACGCCCGGCATCCCACTCGACTTGCTGCCGCCTGCAGATCGATGAGCGGAATACTCATGCCGGAGATCGCCAGCCCTAGAGCTTTGGATCGCCTATTACAAATTCATTCGACGGCCGTTCTTTCAAATGGATGATAATGAAAGCTTACCGACCGTCCTACATCGGTCACTGCAATGTTCCAGTGAGCCATTGAACCGTATTGTAGTGGCACAATCAGCCTTTTCGCACAAACGAAACGCGTCATCATGATACCGGCATCATCGTCTTGTTAACAGGATTTAAACCACGTCTCAGAGTGAAACCCCTGCAATCACGGCACTTTAATGCAAATTAACCATTTGCGAAGATTTGCGCCGCGTTTGTGCCGAAATTTAACGGGATAGCCATGGCTCCGACGGACAATCCGGAGTTGAGATCATTATAAAGCAAGGAACCAAGCAGATGGCAACGGCCGCGCGTATCGCTTTTGAATCTCCCGACAATCACAAGACGGCATGCCCGTCGAAGGATCGTCCGGTTGACCTAGTCCATCTGGCGAAACAGACGATGGGCGATAAGGCGCTAGAGGCCGAAATCCTGCAGATGTTCGCACGACAGGCACGCGCGCTTGTACAGGAAATCGCTAGTGCCGAGGCTGCAACGGTGACCGCGCTTGCGCACCGGCTCAAGGGGTCAGCAAATGCCGTCGGCGCCTTCGGTGTATCGGTTGCAGCCGCACGTCTGGAAGCAGAGCCCGGCGAGGCGGCGGCGTTGGCCTCGCTTTACGCGGCGGTCATAGAGGCTGAAAACTTCATCACCGGCCTCTGCCGCTGACACTACCTTGCATCACGTGGACGCCGGCAGCAAAGCCGGCGTCGTCCGTGAGATTGACTGAACCGGCAGTTTGGTGGCACAGACGGGGTCTACCCAAGGCTTCCAAAGGGCAATGCCCGAAAACCCGGATCTTCCAAAAATGACGAAATTGACCATCGTAGCCTTCGACGGCACACGCTTCGAGATCGACGCGGACAACGGTTCGACGGTGATGGAGAATGCTGTACGCAATTCTGTTCCCGGCATCGATGCGGAATGCGGCGGCGCCTGCGCCTGCGCCACCTGTCATGTCTATGTCGACGAGGAATGGACGGAAAAGGTTGGCGCGCCAGCGCCGATGGAAGAAGACATGCTGGACTTTGCCTTCGATGTTCGCCCGACTTCACGTCTTTCCTGTCAGATCAAGATGAAGGCTGATTTCGACGGCCTCATCGTCAATATTCCTGAGCGTCAGGCCTGAAAAAAGACAGTTTGCGGCGCCAAAAAATAGCCTCGCTCCACAGAGTCGAGCGAGGCGAGGTGGGCGCAAGGCCGGCAGGCGAGGGAGGTGACACCTGCGGCTCGGTTACGCGCCAGGGAACACGGAAAACTGAAACAACACGAAAATGGACGCTGACCGACGACCTTGCTCTCGGATTGAGTTGAAGTAGGCCATGCTTCATGCAGCGAATAATGTTGGATGCTTGTCCGATACATATATAGGTAATTGCTGCCTAATATACAGGAATGGCTTTCACCAAGCCACCGCAATAAATTGCCCTTTATTCACCAGTGTCTCCGCAAGCCTGGCGCAAGGCCGGGTAACGGCTCGTTTATGATCGTATCTATCGCTGACGCTGGTCGATGCGGTATTGCAGAAGCCTCGTCATGCGAGCGTCGAAATTTTTGGCTTCGACGCGGTCGAAAAGGGCTTGCTGCTTGTCGTGTTCGGCAAGCACGCGCCGCGTGGTTTCCGTGACGAGAGCCTCAACACCGTCGCAGGTTTTGCGGGCAGGCAGGGCAAGCAGCTCATTCTGCAGCATGCGGGCATAATTTCGGGCGATTTCTGCGTGCCGTTCTTCGTGCCGCTTGATATCTGCCGACAGGGTCGCCCAGATGAAGCGCAGATCTTTCTCGGCCTTACCGCCAATATTCCATCGCGGCAGGATGATGTGGGTCCGCAGCGTCACCTTGGCGCCGCCGACGGAGCAGCGGCCGCCGCGCTCCACATAGGTCACCTCTCCGCCGAACTTGATCTCGGTCGCGCCGGGATGCCGGTGTCCGCTGGTCCTGGTGACCGGGCCATGGCGCTCCAGTTCCTTGTCGAGGTCCTCGGCGGTACGGCCGCCGATGCGGAAATAGGAATAGGATTTTGAGATGACAGGTTCCGCCCGCGCCGGGATAGAGATCACGCAGAGGAGGAAGGCTGCACCGAAAAGCCGGTGGACTCTGCGCATCAAAAACATTCTCTGGCCTGGTACGTTGAAGTTGAAACGAGCTTGGGGCATAGCCAACGCAAGTGCAACACGAAGGCATGAAAATTTGCGTTACTTTCAAAAAGATGGATCACCTGTGACATCGTCGTGCAACAACGTCTGGCGTCTTGCCCATGGACGCAGTCTTGCGCTTGATGCAGGCGGTCACATCATGGCGATCTTGAATGTGACGCCCGACAGTTTTTCCGATGGCGGTTGTTACATCGATGTCGAAAGTGCTGTGAGGCATGGGCTTTCGTGTATCTCCGACGGTGCGTCCATCCTTGACGTCGGTGGTGAATCCACGCGGCCGGGCGCCGCAATGGTGACAGCTGCCGAGGAGCAGGATCGCATCCTGCCGGTCATCGAAAGGCTGGCGCGGGAAACGGATACGTTGATTTCCGTAGACACATACCGCGCCGAGACCGCAAGGCTCGCCATTTCTGCCGGCGCCCATATCGTCAACGATGTTTACGGTTTGCGGCACGATCGCCAGATGGCCGATGTCGTTTCCGAAAGCGGAGCCGGGCTCTGCATCATGTATACCGCACGTGGGCGTGACGACCTTCTTGAAGACATTATCGAAGACGAGGTGATGTTTTTCGGCCAATCACTGGATAGGGCGAAGGTTTCTGGCATTGCAGACGATGCAATCGTGCTCGATCCCGGGTTCGGTTTCGTTCAGAAGCGAGAACAGGACAATGAATTGATGGCGCGCAGCGGTGAGCTCCACTCGCTCGGTTTTCCGTTGCTTGTCGGGACATCGAGAAAACGTTTCGTCGGCGCGATAACCTCGCGTGACGCGGCGACGGAGCGAGATTTCGCCACCGCTGCAACAACCGCAATGCTGCGGCTGGCCGGTGCGTCGATCTTCAGGGTTCATAATGTGGCGGCAAATCTGGATGCGTTGCGCATGGCTGACGCAGTTCTGGAGGCGCGACGGTCAACTCGACAGGCAGGAGACGCACACTGATGACGATCTTTCAGGTCACGCTCAAGAACTGTGCCTTTTACGCGCATCATGGGGTTTTCGAGCAGGAAAAGGCGCTTGGTCAGCGCTTTTTCGTCGACGTCGTCATGGATGTCGAGGCGGGGGATGCCCTCGTGTCCGATGATATCGAGCAGACCGTTCACTACGGGCTGGCCTATGAACTGGTCGAAAACATCGTGACGGGTAGCCGTCGTAACCTGATCGAAACACTTGCCAATGACGTGGCTCTCGGCCTCGTCGCATGGTCGCCGATGATCCGCCGGGTCGAGGTGGCGATCAGAAAGCCGAGCGCACCGATCGCCGGCATTCTGGATTATGTGGAGGTGCGTGTTGAGCATCGGAATTGATCGTCCTTGGGAAACCGCTGCACTCGGACTTGGCGGCAATATCGGCGATCCGGCCGCTGCCATGGCGCACGCGTTGCAGGCGCTTGATGCGCGAAAAGATTGTCGGGTTCTGGCTGTTTCGCGGCTTTACCTTACCCCGCCATGGGGCAATACGAACCAGGCCGATTTCTTCAATTGCTGCGCGCTGATCGACACCGAGCTTGAGCCGGAGGAACTGCTTGATCTCTGTCTTGCCCTTGAGCGAGAAAGCAAGCGCGTGAGGGCGGAGCGTTGGGGGCCGAGAACGCTGGACATCGATATATTGACTTATGGCGACCGCGTTGAGAAGACGCCGGCGCTGGAATTACCGCATCCGCGCATGACGGAACGCGCCTTTGTGATGTTGCCGCTTGCAGACCTCGCGCCGCATATGATCATCAATGGACGCAAGGCAGAAAGCTGGGCGGGGAGCCTGAATTCGACCGGGATCAGCATAGCAAAACCTGACGGCCTCTGGTGGCGGCAGATTTCCACGGTTGAATAAACATTTTTGCCTGAAAACGAAAATACGTTTTCAGGCAACGATATACTTAGCAAAATTAATGCAGAATATTGGCTTGGATGCCTGAGGTCTTGATTATTCCTTGATCGCGCCTACGGCGATCGAATCGACATCACGATCAAGCGACAGGCCGATCACGGGTACCATCTGGTCTTCTACCTTCACCGAAATGGTGATGTTCATCTTGTTGTCACCACGCAGGCTTGCAACCATTGCGCCGTTGAGTTTGGCGCGGTTGATGCCCATCACGACCTTGTCGCCGTTGACCGAGCCGGAAACGATATCCAGGCCTTTGCCTTCGGCGCCATCAAGGAATTTGCCTGTATAACCACGTCCGCTCTGGGTGATGACCGCAGTCATTGGCTGCTGAAATACACCGACCCGGCAGGTGCCGTCGAGCTTGATGCCTGTGTCGCCTTCGGGAGATGGCGATCCCGTGAGGCTGCAGTTGAACTTTGTGCCCTTGTACTTGCCGGCAACGATTTCGCCCGGTCCCTTCCATGCGCCTGCAACGGACTGGAAAAAGACCTGATCCCTGGAGGCCGCTTCTGCCTGCGGGGCAAATGCCGGGACCGCGGTGACCAAAGTCAAAGCGGCAAGCCCGCCGAAAAGCGAAAAGAAGCGCGAATACATGAGGCTTTCCCCTTGGGACGTTCCGCTGTCAGCGGCAATGTTTAGTGGGGCTGAAATTAAGCGAGAATGGTTAACGCTTCGTATCTTTCGGTGTCCGCAGGGCGTCCCGGAAGGGGGCTAATCTTTCTCGTCGGTGCGACCCGCCGCAACGATATCGGACATGAAATCGCCGATCCCCGGCCGGGGCAAGGCACGGAACGGCAGCGGTCTGCACAGGTCCATGGCGGCGATCCCGATACGAGCTGTGAGCAGCCCGTTGATGACGCCTTCACCAAGCCGCCGCGACAATCGCGAGGCAAGTCCGTGACCGAGAACCTGCTGGGCCAGACCGTCGCCGACGGCGATGGAGCCTGTGACTGCCAGATGCGCGATGACATCGCGGATCAGCCGCAAAAGCCCAAATTTTCCGGGCCTTGCGCCATAAAGTTCCGCCATGGCGCGGACAAGGCGGGTGACCTCGAACAGCACATAGGCAAGGTCGACGATCGCGCGAGGGCTGATGGCGGTAACGACCGCGACTCGTTTCGAGGAGTTCAGGATGAGGCCGCGGGCTTTACGGTCGAGCGGCGTCAGCAATTCGCGCTCGGCCAGATCGAGAAGGTGCGGGCCGTCGATAATATCGTCCTTGGTGCCTTCGAGAACACTACGTCCCTTAGCCGTCTCTGCCCGATGGCTGAGGAGAGATGTCAGGCGTTCCACCACCTTGCGCGCAGGATGGGCCGGCACGGACGCTGCCGCCTCTTCCGCTTCGGTCTTCAGGCTCTGCACGGCGGCGAGCCGGGCTATCCCCATGATCTCGCGCCCGACAACGACCAGCAATCCGAAAAGTGTCAGCGCCAGCGCCGTGATCGCAGCATAACCGAGCCAATCTGCGCGCGCGAAAAGATCGCGAACGATCTGATCCGCCCAGAGCCCGAAGGCGAGCGACAGGAATGTGCCGAGTGCCGCCGTAGCCAATCCGACAAACGAGAAACCTCTGCGCGGGCGTGGTTCCGCAACCGGAAGGCTTGCTGCATCGAGATCCGCACCGGAAAACGGATCGTCTTCGTCCGGCACCACGGTAACGGGCTGGTTGAAACTTTTGGGACGGCGCACGGAGGAAGGCGTTTCGGTCTCCCGTGAGGCATCATCCTCCACCTGAAATGCAGCCGGACGGCGTCGGGACGGATCGTTGGTGTAGGGCGGTCTCATGCGAGGCGGTCTCCGAGCAGGAACTGCAGGGCACGGTCGAGCCGGATATGCGGCACTGCGAGATTGAGGCTGCCCGGACGCCCCTCCAGCGCTGGAGGCCGGAAACGGACAAAGTTGATGTCCGGCAGATCAGGGCTGTCGCTATCAAGCGTGTTAAACATATGAGTCGGATCTGCCGGCAGGTCGCCGGGAAAAATCGCCGTCGTCTTCGTGCCGTCAAATCGCTCGCCATTGATCGTTTCGCCCGCCATCGGCGTGCCGACGATCACCGGAAGCATGTGATTGCCTTCCTTGATACTGGCTTCGCGTGTGGCGCGCACCGAGGCAATCGCCATAACCTCGAAACCGGCACCCGACAAACCGATGCGCTGAATGGCGCGGTCCACCAGGCGACCGGTCAGCCGCTCAAGCCGGTCATGGCTCTCGTGGTGCAAATGGTCTGCCTTGGTGGCAGCGATCAGAACCTTGTCGATCCGGCGTGTGACGAACGATGAGAAGAAGCTGTTATGTCCCGGGCGGAAACAGCCGAGAACATCGCCAAGCGCCCGTTCGAGATCCTCAAGCGCTTCCGGACCGCGATTGATCGCCTGAAGCGCATCGACGAGCACGATCTGCCGGTCTAGCCGCGCAAAGTGATGCCGGAAGAAAGGTTTCACGACCACGGTCTTGTAAGCCTCGAAGCGGCGCTCCATCATTGCCCGCAATGAACCCTTTATCGCAGATGTCTCGGCAATGCCGGGCAACGGCGCGAATGTCAGCGCCGGCGAGCCTTCGAGATCTCCGGGCATCAGGAAACGCCCCGGAGGCAGCGTCGATAGCGACCGCTCGTCGGACTTGCAGGCTTTGAGATAGGCGGAAAACACCTCAAAAAGACGCCGAGCCTTCATTTCGTCGGCTGGCGCGTCCATATCGATCGTGGTTGCAAGCTGCATCCAGTCTTGGGCGAGTTCCTTGCGGATGCCCGTCTGCGCCAGCTCCGCAGTGGTATTGCTGAATTCGCGATAATCCTGCGCAAGAAGTGGCAGATCGAGGAGCCACTCGCCCGGATAATCGACGATATCGAGGGAAAGCCTGCCGGGCGAAAACAGGCGGTTCCAGCCGCTGGCGCTCTGATAGTCGATTGTCAGCCGTAATTCGGAAATGGCGCGCGTCGAATCAGGCCATATGCGATCGCGAACGAGCGCCTGGATGTGATCTTCGTATTGAAACCGCGGAATGGCGTCGTCCGGCTGCTCTTCGAGCCGGATACCCGAAACCCGGCCGGAGCGAACCGCTTCGAACAGTGGCAAACGACCCCCATTCAGCAAATTCTGCACGATCGACGAAATCAGCACCGTCTTGCCGGCGCGGGAAAGGCCGGTCACGCCGAGTCGTATCGTCGGGTTGACGAGCCCCGACGCGCGGTCGGCGATGTTGTCGAGGGCAATTCGAGCGTCGTCGGTAAAACTGGTCAGCGAAGGCGCCAAGGCGGGATCCCGAAAAAGTGTTTTCCCCTATATAGGCGTGGGATGCCGGCCCGCAATGTCGACCGGATCAGATGCTGAGCAGGTTGGTCAGCGTCCAACCGCCGGAATCTGCCTGCGCGCCATAGTCGAGCACGGCAAGTCCCGCCGTCGGATATCCTCCCGGCATGGCGGCCCGCCGCTCTGCCTTGCCTATCAGTCCTTCCAGCAACAGGTCTATGCTCGGGTTGTGCCCGATCAGCATGACGGATCGGGCAGGGCGCTGCCCGGCAATTATCGTCGCATAAAGATCCGGCGTGCCGTTATAGAGTTCGTCGACGAACGTGATCTCCAGCGTTTCCCGAACCGCCCTGCGCACGATTTCCGCAGTCTGCCGGCAGCGCTCTGCCGTCGAGCTGATAAGGCGATCCGGCACATATCCGAGGTCTGCCGCGCGATCGGCCACCATCTCAGCCTGTGCATAACCGCGTTCGTCGAGCACACGGTCGAAATCCCGTCCGCCCGGCACTGCCGAGGCCGCCTGAGCATGGCGCATCAGATAAATACGGAATGGTTCAGGTTCGATCATCTTCGGCTCGCCAAAATGAAACGCTGAGTAAAAGGCGTAACGTTGCTTTGGTCGATTGGTCAACCGGATCATGTGCCGCCGGTTGAGGTGTTTTGAAGCCGGCTACCCATGCGATTATGGGAAAAGCATAAAAATTAGTCACTTAGCCGAATTTTGTGACAAATTTAAAACTGCTGCAAATCTGGGCGAAAGGCTTGAATGAGGACTGGTTAATGGAGTATAGGGGCCTCATGAGATGTTCTTCAGGAGAATCGCGTTGAGTGAGAAGATCGATCTTAGTAACTATGTGCTCTCGGAAAACGAAGAGTTCATGAATGCAAATCAGAAGGCATACTTCAGGGCCAAACTGATCGCATGGAAGAATGACATCCTCAGAGAGGCGCGAGAAACGCTCGGGCACTTGGCTGAGGAGAGTGCAAACCATCCGGACCTCGCAGACCGCGCTTCATCGGAAACGGACCGTGCAATCGAATTGCGCGCTCGTGACCGGCAGCGCAAGCTTATATCCAAGATCGATGCCGCCATGCAGCGTATCGATGATGGGACTTATGGCTATTGCGAAGAAACCGGCGAACCGATCGGCCTGAAGCGACTGGACGCCCGTCCCATCGCAACGTTGTCGATCGAGGCGCAGGAGCGTCACGAGCGACGTGAAAAGGTCTATCGCGACGAATAATGTTCGCCGGGTCAGTATAGAAAACAAAAAAGGCACGTTTTGACGTGCCTTTTTTGTTTGCATCTTACTGTTCGTGAGCGCCGTTACTTTTCGCGGCTGGCGGACATTTCACCGAATATGCGGGCAACCTCGCTTTGCAGCGACGGCTCGTCCCGCGAGACGTTGCCGGGCGCAGCGACGACCGGCACGGCGATGGCCGAGCCTGCTGGCTGCGACGGGCGATTTGACCGATTGGCGAGGGATGGTTCGCGGGCAGCCATGTTCTGCGCCATTTCCTCTTCAAGAATTTTCTCGAAATCGCTTCCGAGGCCTGTGGGCTTCGCAACAGCAGCCGGGGCGGGCTGAGATATCGCCTGTACTGCAGGTGCCGAAGCGGATGCTGGCGGATTGCGATCGACAAATACGCGCTCGCGCTGACTGTCAAGAAAACGGGCGGCATCGTCGAGCGACGGCTGCGCGGACGCCTTTGGTTCCACGCGCGGCTCAGAAGGCAAATTGTCAATGCGAGCCGGATTGACGGTTGGAGTTGCCGCAACTGGCTCCAGGCGCTGCGCCGGAATGGTGTTTGCCGCGACAGTGGCGGCAGGTTGCGGCGGTGATACTGCGCCTCGGTTTTCTCGCGAGTGAATATTGGTGTCACGCGCGTTGATCATTTCCACCCTTTGAGCGGAGGCCGGGACCGGTCGTCTTGCCGGCTCGGCTGCGGATGGTCTTGCGGTGGCGGACACAGGGATGGCTGACCGTGGAGCAGGCTGCACTTCCTGTTCCGAAGGTTCGGCGCTTTGGCTTGAACTGACAATCCGGCTTTCGATGACCACGTCGGTCGGTCCACCGATCATGATCAGATGTTCGACATCGTCACGTCTTACGAGAACCAGCCGACGTCGCGCATCGACGGCGGCTGCGTCGAGCACCTGCAATCGCGGTTGACGGTTGCGCCCGCCACGCACGAAAGGCGATGGCCCCCGGCGTCCGCGCACTATCCACAGAATTCCGACGAGGCAGACAAGGGCCAAACCTACGCCAATGACCGCCACGAGGAGGTTGCGACCGTATTCGCCCCACAGTTCTGCGACCATTTATGTAACTCCTTATGCGATCTATGCTTCTGACACAGACGATTTTTTGCCCCGCGAGGCAAGTGTCGGGCCTGCCCGTCAACGCTAAAATGTGTCTCATTCGCATCTCACATAGGGCAGGGTGCTGCGCTGTCCCGCCTTTTGTGGCTTTCAGGAGCTTTTTGCTTCATCTTCAAATTGCTAAGAGAGAATCGCAAGCGCCACGGGGTGCATTTGTGACGCCGGTGCATGCATCGGAGCAAGAGGTATCGATGACCAGTTCGCCGAAAGCCGGCAACGACGAAGCGCCATTGGTTGATCGCGGCAGTCGCGGTGGTACGGCTGTCAGGATCGTGCTTCTGGCGATGGTGCTTCTGGGGGTCGCCATCGCGTTTGTCGTGTTTCAGCGGGCACTGGATAACGAGGTCGTTCTCGGCATTCTGGGCATCCTGGCGATGGTGGGAATCTTCTTCATCGTTTCGTCACTGATCGGCCTTGTCGAGGTCATGCCGCAGTCGCGCTCCGATGAATTGGCCCGCAGCTTTCTGGCCAGTCATCCTGATGGAATTGTCGTGACCGATGCCAAGGGGCGGATTGTTTATGCCAACGCCGCCTATGGGCGGATGACTGGTGCTTCGGGCAGCCACAACGTCCAATCGCTGGAAACCCTGCTGTCGAAAACGCGCGAATCGACCGAAGCTCTTTACCGCCTGACGGCGGCCCTTCGCGAAGGGCGGGAGGGACACGAGGAGTTTCGCTTGTTGCAGCCGCTCGGCCGGCTGACCGGCAACGGTTCGGATGCGCACTGGTATCGCCTCAAGGCCCGTCTGCTCGGCACGGGGGCGCGCAACACGCTCGACATATGGGAAATAACCGACATCACCTCGGAGCGGGACGATCAGGAGCGCTTCTTCCGCGAATTGCAGAATGCGATCGATTATCTTGATCACGCGCCTGTAGGGTTCTTCTCTGCCGGCAGGAAGGGCGAGATCTTCTATCTGAACGCGACGCTTGCCGAGTGGCTTGGGCTGGACCTGACCAAGTTCACGCCGCAATCCATGAGGATTTCGGATCTGATTGCAGGTGAGGGTATGGCTCTCATCCAATCCGTGCAGGCAGCGCCCGGGCTGAAGCGCACGGAAACACTGGAACTCGACCTTCGCCGCGCAAACGGTCAGAGTCTTCCGGCGAAACTGGTTCACAATGTCAGCGCCATGCGCGATGGAGCGCCGGGGGAAAGCCGCACTGTCGTTCTGATGCGGGCGAAAGGCACGGAAACCGACCAGTCCGCCTCCGCCATGCGATTTACCCGGTTTTTCAACAACACGCCGATGGCGATCGCCTCGGTGGACGGGAATGGCAAGATACTGCGCATCAATGCGCCGTTCCTGAGGCTTTTCGCCGGCGTCGTGTCTCGCGACGACGTTGATGCCGGTGCCGCAGAACTGGAGCGCATTGTCCACGAGAGCGCCCGGGAAACATTGATGGAGGCACTTGCCGCTGCCAAGGACAGGCAGGGCGATATCTTGCCGCTCGAATCGCGGCATCCGGCGGACGAAAACCGCTATGTGCGTTTTTACGTCAATGCGGTGATCGACGAAAGCGACGAGGCGCCCGAGGAAGTGGCGATCGTCTATGCTGTCGAGACCACCGAGCAGAAGGCGCTAGAAACACAGATGGCGCAGACACAGAAGCTGAATGCGGTCGGCACGCTGGCGGGTGGTATCGCGCACGATTTCAACAATGTGCTGACGGCGATCCTGCTGTCTTCCGATCACCTCCTGTTGCAGGCGCGGCCTTCCGATGCCAGTTTTGCCGATCTGATGGAGATCAAGCGCAACGCCAACAGGGCGGCCGTGCTGGTGCGCCAGCTGCTGGCCTTCTCGCGCAAGCAGACGATGCGCCCGGCTGTGCTCAACCTGACCGATGTGGTGGGCGACCTGCGCATGCTGGTCGATCGCCTGATTTCCGGCACCAATGTCAAACTGGAGGTCGACTATGGTCGGGATCTCTGGCCGGTGCGCACGGACCTCTCGCAGTTCGAGCAGGTACTGATCAATCTCTGCGTCAACGCGCGCGATGCGATGCCCAGCGGCGGCACCATTCTGATCAAAACTCGCAACGTGACGGCCAGCGATGCCGCAAGCTTCCAGCAGGCTGATCTGCCGTCCGAAGATTTCGTCATGATCGAGGTCTCCGATAGCGGCACGGGTATTGCGCCGGAAATCATGGACAAGATCTTCGAACCGTTCTTCACCACCAAGGAAGTGGGCAAGGGAACAGGCCTCGGCCTGGCGATGGTCTATGGCATCGTCAAGCAATCCGGCGGCTATATCTATCCGGAATCGGAGATGGGCAAAGGAACGAGCTTCCGTATGTTCCTGCCACGCCATATCCCTGAAGTTCAGCAGGTCTCTCATGCGCCGGCCGCTATCGCAGGGGTGACTGATAATGTTGTGAAGGCCGAGACGGCCGCAGCAGCCACCGCCGAGCATGTGGATTTGACGGGAAAATCTGCCGTCGTTCTTCTTGTCGAAGATGAAGAAGCCGTCCGTCGCGGCGGCAAGCGCATGCTGGAGACACGTGGCTACACTGTCCACGAGGCCGGCTCAGGCACTGAAGCGCTCGACATCATGGAAGAGCTTGAAGGCAAGGTGGATATCGTGGTGTCCGACGTCGTGATGCCCGAGATGGACGGCCCGACGCTGCTCGGCGAATTGCGCAAGACCTATCCCGACCTGAAGTTCATCTTCGTATCTGGATATGCGGAAGACGCCTTTGCCCGCAACTTGCCAGCGGATGCGAAATTCGGCTTTCTGCCGAAGCCGTTTTCGCTCAAGCAACTGGCTGTCGCCGTGCGCGAGATGCTTGATTCGGAATAGTGCCCAACGGTCTTTCCGAGAGCGGATCGACCTTGGCATCCGGTTGCCGAAGCTGTTGATTCCAATCGATCTTTCCACAGCCGGAGGATGGCGTGAACATTAATGGAACAAAGGTGAAATAATGTTTTTGTTGCAGGCACTTGGGCGGGGCTTGCAAAATGAGAACAAAATGAGTACGAATATCCCATCGGCTGCTTCATTGCTTGCGCGGCGGCAATAACCTAAAGGTGGGATCTCATGGCACAGAACACATTGCGGCTCGTAGAGGAAAAAGGCGTGGACAAGAGTAAGGCGCTCGAAGCAGCACTCTCGCAGATTGAACGATCCTTCGGCAAAGGCTCGATCATGAAGCTCGGTTCGAACGAAAATATCGTCGAGATCGAGACGGTTTCTACCGGCTCTCTCAGCCTCGATATTGCGCTCGGCATTGGCGGTCTCCCCAAGGGCCGTATCATCGAAATTTACGGCCCTGAAAGTTCGGGTAAGACGACACTCGCGCTGCAGACGATTGCAGAAGCCCAGAAGAAGGGCGGCATCTGCGCCTTCGTCGATGCTGAACACGCGCTTGATCCGGTCTATGCCCGCAAGCTCGGTGTCGACCTGCAGAACCTCCTGATCTCGCAGCCGGATACCGGTGAGCAGGCTTTGGAAATCACCGACACACTGGTTCGTTCCGGCGCTGTCGATGTTCTGGTCGTTGACTCGGTTGCGGCGCTGACGCCGCGCGCCGAAATCGAAGGCGAGATGGGGGACAGCCTGCCGGGTCTTCAGGCTCGTCTGATGAGCCAGGCGCTGCGCAAGCTGACCGCGTCGATCTCCAAGTCGAACACAATGGTGATCTTCATCAACCAGATCCGTATGAAGATCGGCGTGATGTTTGGTTCGCCGGAAACGACGACCGGCGGTAACGCCCTGAAATTCTACGCCTCGGTTCGTCTCGATATCCGTCGTATCGGCCAGGTGAAGGAGCGCGAGGAAGTCGTGGGCAACCAGACCCGCGTCAAGGTCGTCAAGAACAAGATGGCGCCTCCCTTCAAGCAGGTCGAGTTCGACATCATGTATGGCGAGGGTGTGTCGAAGACCGGCGAACTTGTCGATCTCGGCGTCAAGGCCGGTATTGTCGAGAAGTCGGGCGCCTGGTTCTCCTATAACAGCCAGCGTCTCGGCCAGGGGCGCGAAAACGCCAAAACCTTCCTGCGCGAAAATCCGGAACTTGCGCGCGAGATCGAAACTTCGCTGCGCCAGAATGCCGGCCTGATCGCAGATCGTTTCTTGCAGAACGGTGGTCCGGACGCCAATGACGGTGACGGATCCGCCGACGACTGATTTGATTGGGTGAGGGGCATTCCGCCGCAGGCGGGACACCTCTTCTGTTTCCCTGATGTCACTTTCTACCGGCCGCCATCGCAAGATGTGCGGCCGGTTTTCCGTTCGGCTGGACAGTCGCTTATGTGGACGATACAAGCCTTTTGACTTCAAATACTGGTACCGCATCGGCGGTTGAAAAGGGCGTAGCATGAGCGGCGTGAATGACATCCGGTCGACCTTCCTCGACTACTTCAAGAAGAATGGCCACGAGGTTGTGGATTCGAGCCCGCTCGTTCCGCGCAACGACCCGACGCTGATGTTCACCAATGCCGGCATGGTGCAGTTCAAGAACGTCTTCACCGGCCTTGAAAAGCGTGCATATTCGACCGCGACGACATCGCAGAAATGCGTGCGCGCCGGTGGCAAGCATAACGACCTCGACAATGTCGGTTACACCGCCCGCCATCTCACCTTTTTCGAGATGCTCGGCAACTTCTCCTTCGGCGACTATTTCAAGGAACAGGCGATCGAGCTTGCCTGGAAGCTTGTCACCGAAGGTTTCGACCTGCCGAAGAACCGGCTGTTGGTAACCGTCTATTCCGAGGACGAGGAAGCTGCGACCCTGTGGAAGAAGATCGCCGGTTTCTCCGACGACAAGATCATCCGCATCCCGACCTCCGACAATTTCTGGCAGATGGGCGACACCGGTCCCTGCGGTCCGTGCTCGGAAATCTTCATCGACCAGGGCGAAAACGTCTGGGGCGGTCCTCCCGGTTCGCCGGAAGAGGATGGCGATCGTTTCCTTGAATTCTGGAACCTCGTTTTCATGCAGTTCGAGCAGACCGCACCGGGCGAGCGCTCGTTGTTGCCGCGTCCGTCGATCGATACCGGCATGGGCCTCGAGCGTATGGCCTGCGTGCTGCAGGGCAAGCAGAGCGTTTTCGACACTGACCTGTTCCGCACGCTGATCGGCACGATTGAAGACGTCATGGGCGTCAAGGCGGAAGGTAGCGCCAGCCACCGCGTCATCGCCGACCATCTTCGCTCCTCAGCCTTCCTGATTGCCGATGGTGTCCTGCCGTCGAATGAAGGGCGCGGTTACGTCCTTCGCCGCATCATGCGCCGCGCCATGCGTCACGCCCAGCTTCTGGGTGCGAAGGAGCCGGTCATGTACAAGCTCTTGCCGACGCTCATCCAGGAAATGGGACGCGCCTATCCGGAGCTGGTTCGTGCCGAGGCGCTCACGTCCGAAACGCTGAAGCTGGAAGAAACCCGCTTCCGCAAGACGCTGGAGCGCGGCCTTACGCTCCTTTCCGATGCGACGACCGATCTCGATAAGGGCGACATGCTCGACGGCGAGACCGCTTTCAAGCTTTACGACACCTACGGCTTCCCGCTCGATCTGACACAGGACGCATTGCGCGCCCGCGAAATCGGCGTCGATATCGCCGGCTTTACCGATGCAATGGAGCGCCAGAAGGCGGAAGCCCGGTCGCACTGGGCAGGCTCCGGCGACAAGGCGACCGAAACGATCTGGTTCGAGCTGAAGGAAAAGCACGGTGCTACCGAATTCCTCGGTTACGACACCGAGAAGGCCGAAGGTGTAATCCAGGCGATCGTCAGGTACGGCAAGGCGGTTGATACCGCTGCTGCCGGCGAAGACGTCCAGATCGTCGTTAGCCAGACGCCGTTCTACGGCGAATCCGGTGGTCAGATGGGCGATGCAGGTGTCGTCTTCAGCGATAATGGCAAGGTTGCTGTTTCTGACACGCAGAAGAAGGGCGAGGGACTGTTTGTTCACATTGCCAAGGTTTCGGAAGGCAAGCTGAAGGTCGGTGACGCCGTCATACTGACAGTGGATCACGCCCGCCGTTCGCGCCTGCGCTCCAACCACTCGGCAACCCATCTGCTACATGAGGCGCTGCGTGAAGTGCTCGGCACCCATGTCGCCCAGAAGGGCTCGCTGGTAGCGCCCGAGCGCCTGCGGTTCGACGTATCGCATCCGAAGCCGATGTCGGCGGAGGAACTGCAGCGCGTTGAAGAAATGGCCAATGCCATCATCATCCAGAACGCCAAGGTCACCACTCGTCTGATGAGCGTCGATGATGCGATTGCCGAAGGTGCGATGGCGCTGTTTGGCGAAAAATACGGCGACGAAGTTCGTGTCGTATCGATGGGTACGGCAATCGACGGCCCCAAGGCCGGCAAGCCTTATTCGATCGAGCTTTGCGGCGGCACGCATGTCAATGCGACCGGCGATATAGGTCTCGTCCGGGTACTGTCGGAAAGCGCCGTCGGCGCCGGCGTTCGCCGCGTCGAAGCTGTGACGGGTGAGGCAGCTCGCGCCTATCTGTCCGAACAGGACGATCGGGTGAAGTCGCTTGCCGGCGCGCTGAAGGTGCAGCCATCGGAAGTCGTGTCGCGCGTCGAGGCTCTGGTTGAAGAGCGCCGCAAGCTCGAAAAGGAACTTGCGGATGCCAAGCGTCGCCTTGCCATGGGCGGCGGTGAAGGCGGCTCGGCGACTGAAGCGCGCGAGATCGGCGGTACCAAGTTCATGGGCCGCGTTCTGGCCGGTATCGACGCCAAGGATCTGAAAGGCCTCGCCGACGAAGGCAAGGCATCGCTCGGTTCAGGCGTCGTCACGCTGATCGGCGTGTCCGAAGACGGCAAGGCAAGCGCGGTTGTCGCTGTGACCGAAGATCTGGTTGGCCGGTTCAGCGCAGTCGATCTGGTCCGCATCGCGTCCGCCGCTCTCGGCGGCAAGGGTGGCGGTGGTCGCCCGGACATGGCCCAGGCTGGTGGCCCGGATGGCGCCAAGGCAGACGAGGCGATCGAGGCGGTTGCGGCCGCACTTGGCGCCTGATTGAAAGAAACGACCGGGCGGCTTCTGGCCGCCCGTCTTGCATGAGGTCTGCCATGGGATTGAACGCTGTCATTGAGGACGAGATGGACGAGGCCGTGACCGGTCTTGCGCCTGCATTGTTTCGCGACGCGCCGAACTCGGTTTCGTTCAACAAGCTGCGCAAGCGCCTGCTGCGCCAGGTTCGCCAGGCATTCGAAGATTTTGGCATGCTGAAGGATCAGCAGCGCTGGCTGGTTGGGTTGTCCGGCGGCAAGGACAGTTATGCGCTGCTCGCCGTTCTGCTCGATCTGCAGTGGCGTGGACTGTTGCCGGTCGAACTGATCGCCTGCAATCTCGATCAGGGACAGCCGAATTTTCCCAAACACATTCTGCCGGATTATCTGACCTCGATCGGTGTGAAACATCGCATCGAATATCGCGATACCTATTCGATCGTGAAGGAAAAGGTGCCTTCGGGCGCCACCTATTGTTCGCTCTGTTCCAGGCTGCGCCGCGGCAATCTCTACCGCGTGGCGAGGGAGGAGGGCTGTCAGGCTCTGGTCCTTGGTCATCACCGCGAGGACATTCTTGAAACCTTTTTCATGAACTTCTTTCACGGTGGCCGTCTTGCCGGCATGCCGGCCAAGCTTTTGAACGACGAGGGTGACCTTATGGTGCTGCGGCCTCTGGCCTATTGCGCCGAGGACGATCTGGCGAAGTTTTCGGCGGCGATGCAGTTCCCGATCATCCCCTGCGACCTTTGCGGCTCGCAGGATGGCTTGCAGCGCAATGCGATGAAGCAGATGCTTGCCGATATCGAGACGCGCATGCCGGGCCGCAAGGACACGATGCTGCGCGCGCTTGCCCATGTGAACCCGTCCCACCTTCTCGACCCGAAACTTTTTGACTTTACCGGCCTGTCGGCCTCGGCCGGCGACTGATCTTGCCATCTTAAAACGCAGATTGGATTTCAAATGACTTTGCCGCTCGACGTCCTGAAGCTTGCTGACCTCCTGAAAGCTGCCGCAAAAGCCGAAATATTGCCGCGATTCCGTCGCTTGGGCGGCGATGACATTCGCTCCAAGAGCGAACCGTCGGATCTGGTGACGGAGGCGGACGAAGCGGCAGAACGCATGATCCGCCGGGAAATCGACAATGTTGTGCCGGGCGCGCTGTTTGTCGGCGAAGAATCCGTTGCTGCTGATCCGTCTCTGCTGGGAAAACTGGCCGATGCGGAACTGGCCGTCGTCGTCGATCCGATCGACGGCACCTTCAATTTCGCTTCCGGCATTCCAGCCTTCGGTGTCATGGCGGCGGTGGTCTATAAGGGTGAAACGGTTGCCGGCATCATCTATGATCCGATGGGTGACGACTGGGTCATGGCGGAAAAGGGGGCAGGCGCCTTCCTGCGTCGCCCGGATGGCGAAGCGATAAAGCTTTCGGTCGCAGCACCCCAGCCGCTCGGCGAGATGATCGGAATGGCATCGGCCGGTTATTTCTTCGGCCATGAGCGTGAGAAGGTTCTGGCCAATCTCGCCAAAGTTCGCCTGTTTGCCAGCTATCGTTGCGCCGCCCATGAATACCGCACCTTTGCAGGCGGGCACGTCCAGTTCGCAATCTATAACAAGCTGATGCCCTGGGATCACCTTGCAGGGACATTGATTGGTACGGAAGCGGGCGGTTACATCCGCAGGCTGGATGGCTCCGCCTATCTCCCTCACCATGTTGAAGGCGGCCTGCTACTGGCAACCGACGAGGAAAGCTGGAAGCTCCTTAGCCGGGAAATCTTCGGCCAGTAAATCGCATAAGCGGCAAGCCGTTTTCCTGCCGCTGGCTGCGATATGCGGCTATCAAAAAAGCCCGGTCATGCCGGGCTTTTGTTCTATTCAGGCTGCAGAAGGTTCAGTGAGCCAGGATCATCTTCGGCTTGAACTGGCCACCGTCACGCGGTTCGAAGATCTGGTAAACCTGCGGATTGCGCAATGGCTGCTCGCTCTCGTCATGCTCGAGATTCTGTTCCGAAACATAGGCGACATATTCGGTGTCATCGTTTTCGGCGAGCAGATGGTAGAACGGCTGGTCTTTGGCAGGCCTGATTTCCGACGGGATCGAATTCCACCACTCTTCAGTATTCGCAAATTCCGGGTCCACGTCGAATATGACGCCACGGAACGGGAATACTTTGTGACGGACGACCTCCCCAATCGTGAATTTTGCGTTTTTCTGTTTCATGGTGCGATGTCCTTTCACAGAATAATGTGGTGGCGAGGCGTTCAAACATCAAGATGTGGTGTTTATCCGTGCTCTATGCCGCGTTTCACTCCCTAATGTGTCTCCTGCTCTTGAGAGATGCAAGTACGACGCCGCCCAATACAAGCACGATACCGAGCGCATGATAAGTCTCGAAAGGTTCTCCAAGGAAAAACATCGCCATGACGATGGAAACAGGAGGCATGAGATAGAGCGTGATGCCGCCTGTCGCGGGCCCGAATACACGCACCACATGCTGGAAGCAGAAGAAGGCAGCAAGCGAGGCGAAAACGACCATTCCGGCAATCTTCCACCAGTCCGAGGCCGAATCGGGCACAGGTCCATTATTCAAGACCTCCCAGATGCTTGGTGGCAGGAGAACCAGCGCGCCCGAAAGCGCGATCATGCCGAACAGCGCCAGGGGTGACAGGTTCCGAAGGGCAGGGTCCTTCAGCAGTATCGAGTATATGGCAAAGGAAATGGCGGCGACGAGAATGCCGAGATCGCCGATATTGAAGCTGAGATTGAGAAGCGCTGCGGGATCGCCGCGCAATACGATCGATATCACCCCGGCAAAGGCGACCAGCATGCCGGCCAGTTCCCTGCCGCTGATCTTGCGGCCGCTGAACATCCATTGAAACAGAATGATGAAAAGCGGCGAGGTCGTATAGATCAGCGTGCCGTTGGCCGCACTCGTATAGGTCAGCGACCAGTAGACAAGGCCGCCGCAAATGCCCATGCCGAGACCGCCGAGCAGCAACCAGAGCCAGAAATGGTTGCGCACGAAAAGCGCGCTGGCGCGCCGGTCGGAATAGATGAAGGGCAGCATGATTGCCGTCGATCCGGCCCAGCGGAGGAAGGCCGTTGTATAGGGCGCGACATCACCGATAATGCCGCGACCGAAGATCATGTTGCTGGAAAAGAAAATCGGGACGAGGGAGAAAATCAGCCAGTCGACAGGCCGGCCTGTTTCAGGCTTTGCTTGGGGAGCCATCTTTCACCAGGAATAAAATATTGCCGCGTGCGGCTGAGACCGTTTGAAAACAAAAACGGCGGGAAAGCCCGCCGTTTCTGGATGCGGTTTAAACCGCATGTCGTTTTGTCCGGCCGATCACGCCGAATAATACATATCGAACTCGACTGGGTGCGGCGTCATTTCGTAACGCATCACTTCGGTCATCTTCAGTTCGATATAGGCATCGATCTGGTCGTCGTCGAACACGCCGCCGGCTGTCAGGAACTTGCGATCCTTGTCGAGGCTTTCGAGCGCTTCACGCAACGAACCGCAGACGGTCGGGATCTTCTTCAATTCCTTCGGCGGAAGGTCGTAGAGGTCCTTGTCCATGGCCTTGCCAGGATGGATCTTGTTCTTGATGCCATCGAGACCGGCCATCAGCATGGCGGCAAAACCGAGATAGGGGTTCTGCGCCGGATCGGGGAAACGAACCTCGACGCGCTTTGCTTTCGGGTTGGAGCCGAACGGGATGCGGCAGGAGGCGGAACGGTTGCGTGCCGAATAGGCAAGCAGAACCGGAGCTTCATAACCGGGAACCAGACGCTTGTAGGAATTCGTCGTCGGGTTGGTGAAGGCGTTGATCGCCTTGGCATGCTTGATGATGCCGCCGATGTAATAGAGGCAGCTTTCCGACAGGCCTGCATATTCGTCGCCGGCGAAAGTCGGCTTGCCGTCCTTCCAGATCGACTGGTGTACGTGCATGCCCGAGCCGTTATCGCCATAAACCGGCTTCGGCATAAAGGTGGCCGTCTTGCCGTAGGCATTGGCGACCTGATGCACGACGTACTTGTAAATCTGCATCTTGTCGGCGTTGCGCACCAGCGTGTCGAACTTGACGCCAAGTTCGTGCTGGGCGGAAGCCACTTCGTGGTGATGTTTTTCGACGACAACGCCCATTTCGGTGAGCACTGTCAGCATTTCGGAGCGCATGTCCTGCAGGCTGTCGACCGGCGGGACCGGGAAATAGCCGCCCTTGACGCGCGGACGGTGGCCGAGATTGCCGGTCTCGTAATCCGTGTCATCGTTCGACGGCAGTTCGGATGAGTCCAGCTTGAATCCGGTATTGTACGGATCTGCCTTGTACTTCACGTCGTCGAAGACGAAGAATTCCGGCTCTGGACCAACGAAAATGGTGTCGCCGATACCGGATGCCTTGAGATAGGCTTCCGCCTTCTTGGCCGTACCGCGCGGGTCGCGGTTGTAGGATTCGCCTGAAACCGGGTCGAGGATGTCGCAGAAGATGACCATTGTCGACTGGGCGAAGAAAGGGTCCATATGCACGGTGGCCGGATCGGGCATGAGCACCATGTCGGACTCGTTGATCGCCTTCCAGCCTCCGATCGAGGAACCGTCGAACATGACACCATCGGCGAACATGTCCTCGTCGACGGCGGAAATATCCATCGTCACATGCTGCAGCTTGCCGCGCGGGTCGGTAAAGCGAAGGTCAACGAACTTTACGTCGTTTTCCTTGATTTGTTTCATGATTTCGCTTGCGCTCGTCATTACAGGTTCCTCGATTTCAGTAACGATATGAACGGTCACGCCGAGCGGCTAGATCGCGTCTACACCCGTTTCGCCTGTGCGGATACGGATGACCTCCTCGACGTTGGAAACGAATATCTTGCCGTCGCCAATCCGTCCAGTCTGTGCCGCATTTCGAATCGCTTCGATAACGGCTTCGGCATTCTCGTCGGCAAGAACCACTTCCACCTTAACCTTGGGCAGGAAGTCCACAACGTATTCGGCGCCGCGGTAAAGTTCGGTATGGCCCTTCTGGCGACCGAAACCCTTGGCTTCGGTTACCGTAATACCTTGCAATCCGACTTCCTGAAGGGCTTCCTTCACTTCGTCGAGCTTGAAAGGTTTAATGATCGCTTCGATCTTCTTCATGAGAAACTATATCTCCGCTTCTCCCCATGCGCGGGTCGTCGACCCACTCGGCCATGCCAATGCAGATATCGTGCCAAACTAATGTTGGACTTTCAAAAGGATATTCTCATTTTGCACGTATTCCTGTCCGTTTCCATGCCGGAAAGCCTCGCCAGCACTCCATTTTCACCGAATTCGATGTGGAATGACGCCGCACCGGCTCGTTTCGTGATAGAAATGCGAAATTTCGAACGGATACAATCGAAATCGATTTGCACATTAAATGTGCAAATGAACTCTTATTGTTCATTTTGAGATTGGTCAGTTCTGCTTGTATTTTATGCGGGTTTGAGATGAAGTACGGCATGGCCTACCTTCCATCTAATATTCTGCTGACGCCTGAAGAAATGGCGCGCGCCGATCGCATGTCGGCGGAATCGGGGATTCCATCCTTCGGTCTCATGCGGCGTGCCGGTTACGCCGTTGCAGCGACTGCCCTGTCTCATTTTCCTGCGGCGGTGCGTTTCGCCGTTCTCTGCGGACCGGGAAACAATGGGGGAGACGGCTATGTCGCCGCGCGACAGCTTGCGGACGGTGGCGCAGAGATATCGGTTCATGCTCTTGGAGATCCCGATGATCTGAAAGGAGATGCCGCACTGGCTTTCCAATTGTGGGGGGGCAGCGTCGCTCCGCTTCGCGAGTTCCAGCCGCAGCCCGGTGATGTCGTTATCGATGCGCTTTTCGGCGCAGGCCTATCGCGCAAGGTTTCAGACGAGATCGCGGGCGTGATTTCCTCGGTGGAGAGAGCCGGAGTGCCGGTGCTGGCAGTCGATCTGCCTTCGGGTGTCGATGGACGAAGCGGCAAGCCTCTCGGCGCCGCTTTTAAGGCGCATTGCACCATAACCTTCATGACGAGGAAGCCGGGCCATCTCCTGCTTCCCGGAAAGTCTCTCTGCGGAGACATCGAGGTTGCCGACATCGGCATTCCTCGGCGCATTATCGAGGCTGCCGGAGGCTCGATATCTGAAAACGGGCCGCCGATCTGGTCGGCGCATCTGCCGTTTGTCGGTGCTGATAGTCACAAATACCGGCGAGGGCACCTTGCTGTATTTTCGGGAGAGACGTCCAAAACAGGCGCCGCACGCTTGTCGGCAATCGCCGGCCTGAAGACCGGGGCGGGGCTGGTTACGCTAGCGTCACCTGAAGACGCGATGGCGGCCAATGCTGCGCAGCTTACGGCCGTGATGTTGAAAAAGGTCGATACCAACGCAGAATTGAGCGATTGGCTGGAGAACGCCAAACTGTCAGCCTTTGTTCTCGGTCCCGGCTTTGGCGTCGGCAGCCGCGCCCGCGACTTCGTGCTGGCGTTGAAAGACAGCCCGCTTGTGCTGGATGCAGACGGCATAACCTCGTTCAGGGATGATCCTGCCATCTTGTTCGATGCCTTTGAGGATGGCGAGACACACCTGGTTTTGACCCCGCATGATGGGGAGTTCGGTCGCCTGTTTCCCGATATCGCTGCCGACGAGACATTGAGTAAGCCGGATAAGGCATTGAAAGCGGCGCGGCGTGCCCATGCGGCAATCGTCTATAAGGGGGCGGACACGGTTATCGCTTCGCCTGACGGTCGCGTTGCGATCAACACCAACGGCCCGCCATGGCTTGCCACTGCCGGATCCGGCGATGTTTTGGCTGGCATGATCGGCGCTTTTCTGGCACAGGGCCTGCCGGCTTTCGAGGCGGCTGCCGCAGGTGTCTATCTGCACGGTGAGGCTGCCGGACTGGCCGGGCCCTATATGACAGCCGAGGATCTTGCCGGACAAGCAGGCCACGCCATGGCCGACCTTGTGGCCCGTTTTTAGAGCGTTGCCGCGTTTCTTTGAAACGCGAAACCGCTCTATCTACTTCTTTCAACGCAATTCCGGACGCAAAACCGGTTTCCACTTTTGCCGGATTTGCTTTAGCCGATCAGCGCCTGCATGGCCATCGCACCCTGCGGAGCATTCACCTTGCCTTCGTGGATGAAGAAGGCGAACACGTCACGCGGTTCTCTTTTCACCGTCCGTTTTTCATCGACCAGCGGCAAGCTGTTCGGCACGCAACCTTCGGCCCAGGTGGTGAGCCTCTTTGCCCATTCTTTCATGTCTCCATCGGCATAACAGGTCGGAATATCGTCCGAGCCCTTCTGCAAGCGCGCATAAACGAAATCGGCAGTGACATCGGCGATCATCGGATAGTCGAAATGCTCGGCGCAGACCGGTGCAATATTGTAGTTTTCCAAAAGCGCCACGAATTCCGGCACCTTGAAGCTATCGTGGCGAACCTCGACGACATGGCGCAGTGGCAGGCCCTCCAGCTTTTCCGGCAGCAGCTTCAAAAACGCCTCGAAATCTTCAGGCTCGAATTTTTTGGTCGGCGCGAATTGCCAGAGCAGGGGGCCGAGATGGTCTCCCAGCTCAACCAGTCCCTGCGTCAGGAATTTCTCGATAGACTCGCCAGCATCCGCCAGAACCTTGCGGTTCGTGGTGAAGCGGCTGGCCTTGAGCGAGAATATAAAGCCGTCCGGCACTTCCGAAGCCCATTTGGCAAAGGTCTCAGGTTTTTGCGAACCGTAATAGGTGCCGTTGACCTCGATCACCGAGAGCTTGCTCGCGGCATATTCCAGCTGCCGTTTCTTAGCGAGCTTTTCGGGGTAGAATGTGCCCTCCCAAGGCTCGAAGGTCCAGCCGCCGATACCGCTGCGGATCGTACCACTCTTGCTCATCTTCCCTCCTGATGGCTGCCTGCGTTACTCTGCAGCCTCGACCTTTTTCGCCGGGCGCCGTTCCAAAAGCTCTTTGAGGAAATGACCGGTATAGGACCGCTTCTCCTTGACGATCTGTTCTGGCGTACCCTGTGCGACGATCTCACCGCCGCCGGTGCCGCCCTCGGGACCGATGTCGATGATCCAGTCGGCCGTCTTGATGACTTCGAGATTGTGCTCGATGACCACGACGGAATTCCCCTGGTTGACCAGTTCCTGCAGCATTTCCAGCAGTTTGGCGACATCATGGAAATGCAGGCCGGTGGTCGGTTCGTCGAGAATGTAGAGCGTGCGGCCGGTAGAGCGTTTCGACAGTTCCTTGGCGAGCTTGACGCGCTGCGCTTCACCACCCGACAGCGTGTTCGCTTGCTGGCCGACCTTAATATAGCCGAGGCCGACATCGAACAGCGCCTGCAGCTTGTCTCGCACAGCCGGGACTGCCGAGAAGAACTCGACCCCTTCCTCGACCGTCATGTCGAGCACGTCGGCAATCGACTTGCCCTTGAAATGCACGTCGAGCGTTTCGCGATTGTAGCGCTTGCCGTGACAGACATCGCAGGTGACGTAGACGTCCGGGAGGAAGTGCATCTCGATCTTGATGACACCGTCACCCTGGCAGGCTTCGCAGCGACCACCCTTGACGTTGAACGAGAAACGACCGGGCGCATAACCGCGTGCCTTCGCCTCCGGCAGGCCGGCGAACCAGTCACGGATCGGCGTGAAAGCGCCTGTGTAGGTGGCCGGGTTGGAGCGCGGTGTGCGGCCGATCGGCGACTGGTCGATATCAATCACCTTGTCGATATGCTCGAACCCGTCGATGCGGTCGTGTTCCGCCGGGATTTCGCGCGCGCCCATCACACGGCGGGCAGCCGACTTGTAAAGGGTCTCGATCAGGAAGGTGGACTTGCCACCGCCCGACACGCCGGTAACCGCCGTGAAAACGCCGAGCGGCACCGATGCCGTGACATTCTTGAGGTTGTTGCCGCGAGCCCCGACGACCTTGATCTCCTTGCCCTTCTTCGGCTTACGGCGCTCGGCCGGAACGGCGACGCCGAGTTCGCCCGACAGGTATTTACCGGTCAGTGACTTGGGGTTCGCCATGACTTGCTGCGGCGTACCTTCGGCGACCACAGTGCCGCCGTGGATGCCGGCGGCGGGGCCGATGTCGACGACATAATCGGCCGTCAGGATCGCATCCTCGTCGTGTTCAACGACGATAACCGTATTGCCGATATCACGCAGGTGCTTCAGCGTTTCGAGAAGCCGGGCATTGTCGCGCTGATGCAGGCCGATCGACGGTTCGTCGAGCACGTAAAGCACACCGGTCAGACCCGAGCCGATCTGCGAGGCAAGCCGGATGCGCTGGCTTTCACCGCCCGATAGCGTCCCTGAATTCCGCGACAGGCTGAGATAATCGAGCCCGACATCGTTCAAAAACTGCAGGCGTTCGCGGATCTCCTTGAGGATCCGCACCGCGATCTCGTTCTGCTTGGTGTTAAGGTGCTCGGGCAGCGCCGAAAACCAGTCGCGCGCAACCTTGATCGACATTTCCGTCGTTTCGCCGATATGCAGCTTGTTGATCTTCACCGCCAACGCTTCCGGCTTGAGCCGATAACCGGCGCAGGCCGGGCAGGGGGCCGCCGACATGTAACGCTCGATCTCTTCGCGCGCCCAGGCGCTGTCGGTCTCCTTCCAGCGACGCTCGAGGTTCGGCACAATGCCTTCGAAATTCTTGACCGTCTTGTAGGAACGGGCGCCGTCGACATAGTTGAACTCGATCTTCTCCTCGGTGCCTTTGAGGATCGCCGCCTGCGCGTCGCTGGAAAGATTGTCCCAGCGGTCGGACAGCTTGAAGCCGAATACCTTTCCGAGGCCTTCAAGCGTCTGATTATAATAGGGTGAAGAAGACTTGGCCCAAGGCGCGATCGCGCCGTCACGCAACGTGCGCGCCGGCTCCGGAACGATGAGATTCTCGTCTACCTTCTGCTGTGAACCCAAGCCGTCGCATGTGGGGCAGGCGCCGAAAGGGTTGTTGAAGGAGAACAGTCGGGGTTCTATTTCCGGAATTGTGAAGCCGGAAACCGGGCAGGCGAACTTTTCCGAAAACAGCACGCGCTCATGGGTTTCGTTGAGCGATTTGTTGGCCGAACCGCCGGCAGCTGTTTCGTTTGCCGGCAGCGGCTTGTCGGCAAATTCTGCGACCGCGAGACCGTCGGCCAGCTTCAGCGAGGTTTCAAGACTGTCTGCCAGTCTTGCACCAATATCCGAACGGACGACCAGACGGTCGACCACGACATCGATATCGTGCTTATATTTCTTGTCGAGGGTAGGCACATCGGCGATTTCATAGAACTGGCCGTCGACTTTCACGCGCTGAAAGCCCTTCTTCATCAGTTCTGCGAGTTCCTTCTTGTACTCGCCCTTACGGCCGCGGATCAGCGGCGCGAGGATGTAAAGGCGCGTGCCTTCCTCGAAGTCAAGCACGCGGTCGACCATCTGGCTGACCGTCTGGCTTTCGATCGGCAGACCGGTGGCGGGCGAATAGGGAACACCGACGCGCGCAAAAAGCAGACGCATATAGTCGTAGATTTCGGTGACCGTGCCGACCGTCGAGCGCGGGTTGCGCGACGTCGTCTTCTGTTCGATCGAGATCGCCGGCGACAGGCCTTCGATCTGGTCGACATCCGGTTTCTGCATCATTTCCAGAAACTGGCGGGCATAGGCCGACAGGCTTTCGACATAACGGCGCTGGCCTTCCGCATAGATCGTGTCGAAGGCAAGCGAGGACTTGCCCGATCCGGAAAGGCCGGTCATCACGATAAGCGAATTGCGGGGCAGGTCGAGATCGACGCCCTTCAGGTTATGCTCGCGCGCGCCGCGAATGGAAATGGTCTTGAGTTCGCTCATCGTCATGCCTTTGGAGAGGCCCATCTGGGAGGATTTGAAGGCCCTTATGTAGTCATTGATCCGCGCCTGTCGAGGCGAAACTGCCGCAATCGGCTGCGGTTCCGACTCCGTTGACAGGAGTATAGGAATAAAATAGAACAAATAAAGAACAAAATTATCTTCTTCGAGAAAAGCCGGAACTTGATTTTGTGGAGAGGGAACTTTGCCTGTGGATGAGGGATAGGGGGGAGGTCGCGCCTTGCCCGGCCTATGGTCTATGGTGAACGGATTGGATTTAGGCCGCGGTGGCGGCAAAGTAAGGTGAGAAGATTATGGCAGGTAGCGTCAACAAGGTCATTCTGATCGGCAACGTGGGTGCAGATCCGGAAATCCGTCGGACCCAGGACGGCCGTCCGATCGCCAACCTTCGCATCGCGACGTCGGAAACCTGGCGCGATCGCAATTCCGGCGAGCGCAAGGAAAAGACCGAATGGCACACCGTCGTCGTCTTCAACGAAGGCCTGTGCAAGGTTGTCGAGCAGTATGTAAAGAAGGGTGCCAAGCTCTATATCGAAGGCGCGCTGCAGACCCGCAAGTGGCAGGACCAGAGCGGCAATGACCGTTATTCGACGGAAGTCGTGCTGCAGGGCTTCAATTCAACGCTGACCATGCTCGACGGTCGCGGCGAAGGCGGCGGTGATCGCGGCGGCTTCGGCGGCGGTCGCGGCGGCTCGAGCGACTTCGGCGGTGGCGGTGATGACTTCGGCGGCGGTTATGGTGGGGGCGGCAACGACTACGATCGCCCGCGCTCTGGCGGCCAGGGTGGCAATCAAGGTGGCGGGCAGGGCGGTCGTGGCGGTCAGTCGGGCGGCGGAAACTTCTCCCGCGATTTGGATGACGATATTCCGTTCTGATCAGAGGCGCCGCAAGGCGCCTCTTTCATGAGCGCTGCAATATAAAGGATCGAAGACTATAAATGAGCGACGCCGGCAATATCACCAGACAGCCCGCAACATGGCGGATCGTTCTCGCTGCCATCCTGGATTTCTTCACGATTTTCTGGGCTTCCGGATTTCTGGTGGCATCGATTTTCGGAGGTCGCACAGATGGTGGTTTCGCACTTGACGGATGGCCAGCGCTTTTGTGTTTCGCGCTGATCGTCGCCTACTTTGTCGTCTTCAACAAATTCCTCGGTGGAACGATCTGGAAGCGGATCCTGAAGGCAAAGCGGACCGATCGCTAAGGACGTCTCTATAGGCGACCGTCGCCTTTTGTCGCCGCCTCGAGCGTTGCTATCAATACGTCCGATTGCGAGAGAATGCCGGCCATTTTCCTGTTTTCCGCGACCACCGGCAGATAGTGCAACCCCTGCTCCGCAAACATGATGATCGCATCGGAGAGTGACGCGTCAGGGCGGATCGTTTTGACGGGGGACGTCATGATGTCCTTAACCGTCCCATTGGCCGCCGAGGCGCCCTGTGCAATCAGCCGCAAACGGTGACGAAAACCGATTGTCGGCTCTCCTTTTATCCAGTTGGGCTTGTCAAGAAAGTCGGTCTGGGTAATGATCCCGACGACTTCGGCTGCATCATTGGTGACTGGCAGTGCCTTCAGGTGACGGCTGCGCATGATGACGTGGGCATTGCGCAAGCTCTCATCCGGTGCCACCGCAACGACATCCCTGGACATGATTTCCTTGCAGGTCAGATCGCCTGCCCGGCGGCGATAGGAGCGCAGCTCGGTGCGTCTCAGGATGGATTCGAGATCATCCCGATCGATATCGAGAAATGCATCATAGTCCTTCAGCACCTCGTCCAGATCGTCCGAAGAAAAACCAATTCGTTGGATGGGCGCTGGATCCCTGGTTCGGTGATCGACTGGAGCAAGGCTTGCTCGATGCGGATATCTGCGGCCGGTGACATTGTTGTAAAGCAGTGCGAGAGCAAGCAGAGCCAAAGAATTTCCAAGAACAGGCCATATGACGAAGGTGTAACCGAGATCGTGGATTGAAGGCCCTCCGAGCACGGCGGTCAGTGCGATTGCGCCGCTCGGCGGGTGAAGGCAGCGAAGCGTCATCATCAGTCCGATGGCGATGCCGATCGCCAGCGCCGCTGCAACGAATGGATCGGCAACCAGCAGGCTCACCGATACGCCCGTGATAGCAGCCACCGTATTTCCACCAAGGATCGACCATGGTTGGGCGAGGGGACTGGCCGGGACGGCGAACAGCAATACGGCTGAAGCCCCCATCGGCGCAATGAGCGCGGGCAGGGCAGGGTCAAGGCCGACGGCGAGGCCTGCGACAAGCCCTGCGACAAGCCCGGTGATCAGTATTCCCAAAAGCGCACCCGACGAGGCGCGTAGCCGCTCCGTTTTGCTGACGAGCTGAGTATCGGGCAGCATCCGGCGCAGCATGGACAACATCGATATTTCCTTCAGTCAGACAATTGCGTCGCCGGAATCTTTGGCGGCGCCTGCTTCTATCAGAAGCAACTGATTTGTCGTCTGTCAAAAGACCGATGTCGGCAGTTCACAGATTGAAGGCTGCGCGAACGCCATCCACCACGAATTGCACGGAGAGTGCGGCCAGCAACACACCGAGAAGTCGGGTCAGGATCGCGCGGCCGGTAACGCCGAGAATGCGGTCCAGCCGTTCGGCAAGCAGAAGCGTCACATAGAGAATAAGCATCATCAGTGCGATGACGGAGATCAGAAGCGCGCGGTCAAATGGGCTCGTGAACGTGCCGGCAAGCAGAACCGTGGCGGAAATTGCGCCGGGGCCGGCAATCAGCGGGATAGCCAGAGGAAATACGGCAAGGTCCCGGATATGGTCGATGGTGATGGCCGCCTGCGAGGTCTTTTCCTTGCGCTCCTGCCGCTTCTCGAAGACCATTTCAAAGGAAATCCAAAACAGCAGCATGCCACCTGCTATGCGGAACGCTCCCATCGAGATGCCGAGCAGGCCGAGCACGCCGGCGCCGAACAGCGCGAACACGGTCAGGATGCCGAAGCCGATGATCGAGCCGCGCAGGGCCACCTGCTTGCGTTGTACAGCCGTCATGCCGACCGTAAGGCCAAGGAAGACCGGGGCGAGGCCGGGTGGGTCCAGCGTCACCAGCATTGTCGTCATTGCGTTGATCAGCGCATCGGCCGTCGCCATGTATAATTTCCCCGATAGGTCGAGTTCCTTGCGAACACGATGGATGATTGTTAGGACAGTCCCGGCTTAACGGGAAGTCAGGACCTTTGCCGCGCTTGCGGTGATGGACAAAGTCTTGCCTTGAATGGCGTCGAAAGCTGTTCAAAACCCTCGCGGAAATTGGCGCTCGTTACCTCTTTCCGTTATAAAAATGCAACTGATTCCGTACAGAGATCGTGATCCGATTTGACTGAGCAAAGCACACCCGGCGGCGGAAAGCTGCCCCCAGGCATCGAACCCATTTCCATCATGGAGGAGATGCAGCGCTCCTATCTCGATTACGCCATGAGCGTCATCGTCAGCCGCGCCCTTCCTGATGTTCGTGACGGCCTGAAGCCGGTCCATCGCCGCATTCTCTACGGGATGAACGAGCTGGGGCTCGACTGGAACAAGAAATACGTCAAGAGCGCCCGTGTCACCGGTGACGTGATGGGTAAATACCATCCGCACGGCGACTCGGCGATCTATGACGCTTTGGCCCGTATGGCGCAGGACTGGTCCTTGCGCATGCCGCTGATCGACGGTCAGGGCAATTTCGGCTCGATCGACGGCGATCCGCCGGCGGCCCAGCGCTACACCGAGTGCCGTTTGGAAAAGGTGGCGCATGCGCTGCTCGACGACCTCGACAAGGAAACAGTCGATTTCCGCGACAACTACGACGGCACCATGTCGGAGCCGGTCGTGGTTCCGGCCAAGTTCCCCAACCTGCTGGTCAATGGCGCAGGCGGCATCGCCGTCGGCATGGCCACCAATATCCCGCCGCACAATCTTTCGGAAGTCATCAACGGCTGTATCGCGCTGATTGATAATCCGGCGATCGAGCTGCCCGAGATGATGGAAATCATCCCCGGTCCGGATTTTCCGACCGGCGCAATGATTCTCGGCAAGAACGGTATTCGCTCGGCTTATGAGACGGGCCGCGGCTCGGTCATGATGCGCGGCCTTGCCACGATCGAGCCTATGCGCGGCGACCGCGAGCAGATCATCATCACCGAAGTTCCCTATCAGGTGAACAAGGCTACGATGATCGAAAAGATGGCCGAACTGGTCAAGGACAAGCGCATCGAGGGCATTTCCGACCTGCGCGACGAGTCTGACCGCCAGGGCTACCGCGTCGTCATCGAGTTGAAGCGTGACGCAAACGCTGACGTCATCCTCAACCAGCTTTACCGCTACACGCCGCTGCAGACCTCTTTCGGCTGCAACATGGTGGCGCTGAACGGCGGCAAGCCGGAACAGCTGACGCTGCTCGACATGCTGCGCGCCTTCGTGTCCTTCCGTGAGGAAGTCGTCAGCCGCCGCACGAAATACCTGCTGCGTAAGGCCCGCGAACGCGCCCACGTCTTGGTCGGTCTCGCCATCGCCGTCGCCAATATCGACGAAGTCATCCAGCTGATCCGTCGTGCACCCGATCCGGCAACGGCCCGTGAGCAGTTGATGACCCGCCGCTGGCCGGCACATGACGTGGAATCGCTGATCCGCCTGATCGACGATCCGCGCCACAGGATCAACGAGGACGCGACCTACAATCTTTCCGAAGAGCAGGCGCGTGCCATCCTAGAACTGCGTCTTGCCCGCCTGACCGCACTCGGCCGCGATGAAATCGCCGACGAGTTGAACAAGATCGGCGCCGAGATTTCCGATTATCTCGACATCCTGTCGTCGCGGGTTCGCATCCAGACCATCGTCAAGGATGAGCTCGCAGCCGTCCGTGACGAATTCGGCACGCCGCGCCGCACCCAGATCATGGATGCCGGCCTCGACATGGACGATGAAGACCTCATCGCCCGCGAAGACATGGTCGTCACGGTATCGCATCTTGGCTATATCAAGCGCGTGCCGCTTGCGACCTATCGCGCCCAGCGTCGTGGCGGCAAGGGCCGCTCCGGCATGGCGACGCGTGACGAGGATTTCGTCTCGCGCCTGTTCGTGGTCAACACCCATACGCCGGTTCTGTTCTTCTCTTCGCGTGGCATCGTCTACAAGGAAAAGGTCTACCGCCTGCCGGTCGGCACGCCGCAATCGCGCGGCAAGGCGCTGATCAACATGCTGCCGCTGGAACCCGGAGAACGCATCACCACCATCATGCCGCTGCCCGAGGATGAGAATTCCTGGGAAAACCTCGACGTCATGTTCGCGACAACGCGCGGTACGGTTCGCCGTAACAAGCTGTCCGATTTCGTTCAGGTCAACCGCAACGGCAAGATCGCCATGAAGCTCGAGGAAGAGGGTGACGAAATCCTCTCCGTCGAGACCTGCACGGCGCCGAACCATGATCTCGCCATTCCGGGTGATGACGTGCTTCTGACGACGGCACTTGGCCAGGCAATCCGCTTCCCTGTCGATGAGGTCCGCGTGTTCGCCGGCCGCAACTCGATCGGTGTCCGCGGTATCAATCTGGCCGATGGCGACCGCATCATCTCGATGACCATCGTCAACCATGTCGATGCTGAGCCGTGGGAGCGTGCTGCCTATCTGAAGCGCTCCGCCGCAGAACGTCGCGCTGCGGGTGTCGACGAGGAGGATATTGCTCTGGTCGGTGAGGAAGTCACCGAAGAGGGACAGCTCTCCGATGAACGTTACGAATACCTGAAGTCCCGTGAGCAGTTCGTTCTGACCGTGTCGGAAAAGGGTTATGGCAAGCGTTCATCCTCTTACGACTTCCGGACCTCGGGCCGTGGCGGCAAGGGTATCCGCGCCACCGACACGTCCAAGACCGCGGAAATTGGCGAACAGGTTGCGGCCTTCCCGATCGACGAAGCAGACCAGATCATGCTCGTTTCCGATGGCGGTGTTCTGATCCGCGTTCCGGTAAACGGCATTCGTATCGCCAGCCGCGCGACAAAGGGCGTCACGATCTTCTCGACCGCCAAGGATGAGAAGGTGGTTTCCGTCGAGCGTATCAGCGAGCCGGAAGGTGACGAGGAAAATGGCGTCGAGGGCGAAGAGGAAAACGGCATCGATGCCGCAGGCACCGCTTCCGCCGAAAATCCGGCGCCGGAAGGTGATGATAGCGGCGCGTGATGCGCGCCGTTTGATCCCAACTTGAAGTCAGATACGAAAAAAGCCGGAGAACATGTTCTCCGGCTTTTGAATTTTAACTGTCTGACACTCTGTGGTGACTTGTGACCTCTGCAGCGCCTGAGGTGAGGTTTCAATCAAAAGGCGCTGTGTCTGCGAGCGAAATCCTCAATGTCTCCGCGCGGGCGGTGAAGCGCGGAAACCATCAGAGTCACTGACGCGATACACAGACTGCTGATCAGAACTGCAAGAATTGCTAGAGTGTCGAACATGACCTGCCTCCGAGGGTCAGGCCCGTTCGGCCTGATTAATAGTAGGAAACGTCCTGATAACGACCCGACATCTGCGAGTAGTTCATCTCCGACGGATCGGACTTGTTCTGGTAAAGGGTTACCGTCGCGGTCAGCATGACTGCGATCATGGACGTCCAGACGACATTGATCATGGTGACCTTGTCGAGCGCCATCGGGTTCCGCTTAAACATATCCGCATTCCTTCTTAACTGGCCCGGCGCATCAAGCACACACGGGTTCCACCGCATTTTGAGAGAAACTTAACTGAACGCCTCTGAAGCCTGCCTGAAAGGGCTGTTCATCTGGCGTTCATCTTTTGCATTTGTCAGGCGTCGTTCTGTTCCAGGGCGAAAAGGGCGCCTTCGATGAGAAACGCAGCAAGAACAGCACCAAGAACGACCATAACCAGCATTTTTCTCTCCATGATCGGGCAGGAAGCCCTGCCGCTGATGTGGAGTAAAACAAACTGCCGCTGAAACGACCTTGAATGGCCCGTTCATCTTGCATTCACGGCATCGATAGCCTCTGACCCTTGCAGACGAGGGGGCGACGTGACAAAAGGCCGGGGAATCTTAATCGGCAAAGTCAGGGGCTGGGCCTAGGCATGACGACCGCTTTCTATCCCGGATCCTTCGATCCGATGACGAACGGGCATCTGGATGTTCTGGTTCAGGCACTGCAGGTCGCTGACCGCGTCATCATCGCGATCGGCGTTCATCCCGGCAAGACACCGCTGTTTTCCTTCGAGGAACGGGCAGAACTGATCCGTGCGTCGCTCAAGGAAGCGCTGCCGGAAAAGGCTGCCAATATAGATGTCGTGTCCTTCGACCGCCTCGTTGTAGATGCTGCCCGCGCAAATGGTGCAAAACTTCTGATCCGCGGCCTGCGTGACGGGACGGATCTGGACTACGAAATGCAGATGGCCGGCATGAACCGCCAGATGGCGCCTGACGTTCAGACTGTCTTCCTGCCGGCAGGCACCGCGTCGCGGCCCATAACCGCCACATTGGTCCGTCAGATCGCGGCCATGGGCGGCGATGTGGCCGCTTTTGTACCGCCAACCGTGCTCGCGGCCTTGAAATCGAGATTTGCTCGCTGATTTGTTCAGAAACACGGAGTTTCCAATGAAATTGCTTCACTCTGCCTTTGCCTGTCTGGTCGCCTTCGCATCCATGGCGGGTGCCGCCTATGCTGACGATCTCCTGACTATCCAGTTGAAGGACGGTCCGGTCGTCATCAAGCTTGCGCCGGAAGTTGCGCCGAAGCACGTTGCCCAGATAGAAGCGCTCGCCTCCAAGGGCGAGTACGACAACGTTGTCTTCCACCGCGTCATCGATGGCTTCATGGCCCAGACGGGCGATGTCGAATTCGGCAAGCAGGGCGGTGCGAAATTCAACCCCAAGCGTGCCGGCATGGGCGGCTCCGAGATGCCGGATATTCCGGCGGAATTTTCGAAGGTCCCGTTCAAGCGCGGCACCGTCGGTATGGCGCGGTCTCAGAGCCCGAACTCGGCCAATTCGCAGTTCTTCATCATGTTTGACGAAGGTGCTTTCCTGAACGGCCAGTATACGGTCGTCGGTCAGGTCCAGTCGGGCATGGAATTCGTCGACAAGATCAAGCGCGGCGAGGGCGGCAATGGCGAAGTCAGCAACCCCGACAAGATGATCAAGGTCACGGTCACCAAGAAGTAACGGCACAAAGCCGCGATTTTCCACTAGAAGAAAGCCCGAGAGGCAAGCAAGGAGATACACATGGCGGAGATCAAGGATCCCGAAAACACCCTCATCATGGAAACCACCAAGGGCAAGGTCGTGATCTCGCTTCTGCCGGACCTCGCTCCGGGCCACGTTGCCCGCATCAAGGAACTGGCTCGCGAAGAAGCCTATGACGGCGTAGTCTTCCACCGCGTCATCCCGGATTTCATGGCACAGACCGGCGACGTCAAGTTCGGCAAGAAGGGCGGCGAAAGCTTCAACCCGTCGCGCGCCGGCATGGGCGGTTCCGAAAAGCCGGACCTGCAGGCTGAATTCTCGGCTGTTCCGCACGTTCGCGGCACCTGCTCCATGGCCCGTTCGCAGAACCCGAACTCCGCCAACTCGCAGTTCTTCATCTGCTTCACCGACGCTCCGTGGCTGAACAAGCAGTATTCGGTCTGGGGCCAAGTCATCGAAGGCATGGACATCATCGACCAGATCAAGAAGGGCGAGCCGGTACAGGATCCGGATTCGATCGTCTCGGTCCGCGTCGCAGCCGACGTTTAAGTCGAGCTTTCGCCTTTGGCCCGCTCCGTTCCTTTAAAGGACGGGGCGGGCTTCCGCATTTCAAGAACAGGCCCGAAACTACACCATGCGTGTCGAACTTTTCGATTTCGATCTGCCGGAAGAAAACATCGCTCTGCGGCCCGCAAACCCGCGTGACAGCGCGCGTTTTCTCGTCGTGCGCCCGGATGCCGACCTGGTTCTCGCGAATCACCGTGTTTCCGAACTGGCGGACTTCTTGGAACCCGGCGATGCGCTGGTGTTCAACGATACCAAGGTCATTCCGGCGCAGCTCGAGGGCATCAGGCACCGCGAAGGCGCGGGCGGCCAGCAGGTTTCGGCAACGCTGCATATGCGCAGTGAGCCCGATGTCTGGAAGGCATTCGCCAAGCCCGGCAAACGCATCAAGATCGGTGATCGTATCGAATTTGGTCACTCGGCGGAGACATGTCAGCTCGGCTCGTTGATGGCGACGGTGGAAGAGAAAGGCGAGGGCGGTGAGGTTACGCTCCGCTTCGATCTTTCCGGCACGGCGCTCGACGAGGCGATCATGTCCGTCGGCCATATCCCGCTGCCGCCCTATATCGCCGCCAAGCGTGCGGAGGATGCAAAGGATCGGCAGGATTACCAGACCATCTATGCCCGCGAGGACGGAGCCGTTGCGGCCCCCACCGCCGGCCTGCATTTCACACCTGATCTTTTCGCGAAGCTCGATGCCGCCGGCATCGAACGGCATTTCGTCACGCTGCATGTCGGCGCGGGCACCTTCCTGCCGATGAAGGTGGATGATACGGTCGACCACAAGATGCATCAGGAAATCGGGTATGTGAGCGCCGAAACTGCTGCAAAGCTCAACGCCGTGAAGGCGAGGGGCGGGCGCATCATCTGTGTCGGCACGACCTCGCTGCGGCTGATCGAAAGCGCCGCCGTCGATGGCGGCACGATCGAGCCGTGGAGCGGCCCGACCGGCATCTTCATCACACCCGGCTACCGCTTCAAGGCGGTGGACATGCTGATGACCAATTTCCACCTGCCGAAATCCACCCTGTTCATGCTCGTCTCGGCCTTTTGCGGCCTGGAGACGATGCAGGACGCCTATGCCCATGCCATCAAGACAGGTTATCGCTTCTATTCCTACGGCGATTCCAGCCTGCTATTTCGGAAAGACTAGATGAGCACCGAGAATTTCCAGTTCACCCTGAAGAAGACCGACGCCGGCGCGCGCCTTGGCGAAGTCTCCATGCCGCGCGGCACGATCCGTACTCCCGCCTTCATGCCGGTCGGCACCGTCGGCACGGTCAAGGCGATGTATCTCGACCAGGTCAAGGACACCGGCGCCGATATCATCCTCGGCAATACCTATCACCTGATGTTGCGCCCCGGCGCTGAGCGCGTCGCGCGCCTCGGTGGCCTGCACAAGCTGATCCGCTGGGATGGTCCGATCCTAACGGATAGCGGCGGTTTCCAGGTCATGTCCTTGTCCGGCCTGCGCAAGCTCGACGAGAAGGGCGTCACCTTCAAGAGCCATGTCGATGGTTCGCTGCACCATATGTCGCCGGAACGCTCTATCGAGATCCAGGGTCTGCTCGGTTCCGACATCCAGATGCAGCTCGACGAATGTGTGGCACTGCCGGCCGAGCCGCAGGAAATCGAACGCGCCATGGAACTGTCGTTGCGCTGGGCCGAGCGCTGCCGCGTTGCCTTCGGCGATCAGCCGGGCAAGGCGATGTTCGGAATCGTTCAGGGCGGCGATCAGCCGGCCCTGCGCATCCGCTCCGCCGAAGGCCTGAAGCAGCTAGATCTCAAGGGCTATGCTGTGGGTGGTCTGGCAGTCGGCGAACCGCAGGATGTCATGCTCTCGATGCTGGAAACGACGCTTCCCGTTCTGCCGACCGAAAAGCCGCGTTACCTGATGGGCGTCGGCACGCCGGACGATCTTCTAAAGTCCGTTGCCCGTGGTATCGACATGTTCGACTGCGTCATGCCGACCCGCTCCGGCCGACATGGTCTGGCGTTCACCCGCCGCGGCCGCGTCAACATCCGCAATGCCCGCCATGCCGAAGACATGCGCCCGCTGGACGAAGAGTCCAACTGCCCGGCCGCACGTGATTATTCCCGCGCCTATCTGCATCACCTCATTCGCTCCGACGAGGCGCTGGGCGGCATGCTGCTCTCCTGGAACAACCTGAACTACTATCAGGACCTGATGAAGGGCATCCGCCAGTCGATCGAGGAAGGTCGGTTCGCCGACTTCTACGCCGAAACCCAGGAAAACTGGGCCAAGGGCGATATCGCCCCACTCTAAGGAGTTTTGTCGGCGTGAGCGGAGAGAGCGAGCAGGATCAGGCAATCGTTGTCACGCCACGCATGCTGGCTTGGGCGCGCAATTCCGCCATCTATCGGCTGTCGCGCAGGATGATGTCCGAACGCGAGCTGGCCGACGCCATCAAGCGAAAGGCCAGGCAGAAGTTCGAGGATATTTCCGACGAAGACCTGCAGATCTTGGCTGCGGCCGCGCTCGAATGCGGCCGTACACTGGGCTGCCTCGATGATGCGAATTATGCCGAGACCAAGGTTCGTTCGGGCGTGCGGACGGGGCGCTCACGGCGCATGCTGCAACGAAAGCTGCAGGAGAAAGGCATAACCTCAGAAACCGCTGCGGTCGCCCTTGAAGATGCCGACGATCTCCAGGCCGCGCTCGCCTATGCGCGACGCCGCGGCTTCGGGCCCTATCGGCGCGAGCACGCCGATGAAAAGCGGATCCTCAAGGAATTGTCTTCACTCGCGCGTAACGGCTTCGGTTCCGATATAGCCCGGCGCGTTATCGGTCTCAGTCGAGAGGATGCGGACGAGATGTTGTCGGCCGCGCCGCTTTAGCAACGGTTTCTCGTCAGATGCCGGTGCTCGTTGAGTTTTTCATCATCCTGACGCCATTCACCTTGTAGGTGCCGTCGTCCATCAGCCGCATTTCGTAGATCGCGGTCCAGTCCTTGCCGCCCGGCCCGGTGATCATCACCTCCTGAAACACCATCTCGCCGCCGCCGACCAGTTTAGAGCGGCCGAAGGCATAGTTTCCTGCGTGATAGACTGCCTCGTAATTTTTCTGCACCATAGTCAGGAATGCATTCTCGTCGGGATACATCATCCGGATATCGGGGGAGGCGTATGAATAAGCCTTCTCCGCATCGTCCCGCATCAGCGCCCTTATTTGTTCCGAAATCACCGACTGGGCCTGCAATGCAGGGTCCTCGGCATGGACGACAGGAGGAGCGACAAGCACCAGAGTAGCAACCAGCGAAGCAAAGCGAGCGACCATCAGACGTTCTCCAGCAAGAAGATTGATGGTAGCGCGTTTCTGACCGCTGAAAAGATGGGCATGCGAATTTTATCGGCAGATCGCGTAATTGAAGCCGGCTGCTTTGTAATGCAGGGCAGGGTCCTGTCATACGCGCTTGTTGTTCCCGTGACCTTTTGCGACGAATGCCGTGCCTGATTCGATCGGATACCCTTTATGACTCTTCTGCCCCCGGCCTTGCTCTATTTCAGCAATGCCATTCTCTTCATTTCACTGTTCACCCGCCTGCCTTCCATCCAGGAAACCCTTCAAGTCGACAAGGCGGTGCTCGGCCTCGCGCTGCTCAGCGCTCCCATCGGAACCTTTCTTGCCCTGCCGATCGCCGGCCGCATCACCGATCGCCTGACGCCGCGTCTGACCGCCGTCACCATGCTGCCGATCGTTGCGCTTTTGAGCCCGCTGCTGACGATCTTTCCGCTGCCGGGTTTCATCTTTTGTTTCTTTCTTTTCGGATTTTTCCGTACCATTTTCGACGTCGCGGCAAACATGATCTCCGCCGGCATCGAGGCGCGCACGGGCGTCAAGGTCCTCTCCCGCAGTCACGGTTTCTGGTCGGTCGGCCTTCTGGTCGGCTCGCTTGCATCCGGTTTTCTGGCGGAGGAGGGGATTTCCCCGACAATCCAGCAGAGCATGGCGGCTGCGCTTGTTCTTCTTGCCTGTCTCACGGTCTTCCTGTTGACGCCCGCCGACCCGCCGGCCGTACCCACGACAAAACGTCGCTCCGCCTATGTCCTGCCGGATCGCACTATCCTGCTGATCTGCGTCATGGTCTTCGGTCTCTGCATTGTCGAGGGCGCGATTTATGACTGGGGCATCTTCTTCCTGCGTGAGGAATTGCGCGTAGACCCGGCGCTCGCCGGCACGCTCTACGCCGCATTCACCATCGGCATGGGCCTGACCCGCATGATGGGCGACATGCTGCGCGATCGTTTTGGCGCGCTGGCTCTGATCCGCATGTCGGCAGTGACGGTCGCGGTCGGCATCGTGCTTCTGGTCTCGTCTCCATCCTACATATATGCGGGCGTGGCACTCTTCCTGATTGGCTGCGGTATCGCTCTGGCCTTCCCGCTGGCAGTTGCCACCACCATCGCGCTCGGCAAGGGCCAGCCATCGGAAAACCTGGCGGCTCTCGCCCTGACCTTGATGTTGTCCACCATCGGCGTTCCACCGCTTCTCGGCTTCATTGCCGAGCATGTGAGCCTGACCGCGACTTTCCTGGTGCTTCTGCCCTGCGTTTTCATAAGTTTCCTGATGGCACCGGTTGCGGAAGGTAAACGCCCGTTTCGCTTCAGAAAACAATAATTGTGGGCAAAGCCGGGCAGGGTGGGAAGCCGCCCATAATTGGCCATAAGAATGGGTAAGGGGTTGAGCCATCGAGGCTTAACGCTTACGACTAAGATTGCTCCAAGCATGACATGCCGAAGACAGGTGACGCTCCTTGATCGACCCCTATGACATTCTGGGCCTTTCGCGAGACGCAGATAACGCGGCGGTAAAATCCGCCTACAGGAAGCGTGTGAAAACGGCTCATCCGGACGCAGGTGGCGACCAGGAGGCTTTCGGCGACCTGAAGCGGGCTTATGAACTGCTGCTCGATCCCGTGCGCCGCAAGGTTTTCGACGATACCGGCTATGATCCGGAACTGGCGGATACCAGGGACCTTCAGGGGCTCGTCATTCTGGAAACGCTCGTCAACGAGATGATCCTCGACGAGCGCGAGCCTGGTTCATTCGATCCCGTCGCCTCCATGCGCCGCAAGTTGACCGACCGGATCGTCAGCGCACGTTTCCATATCCTGGAAATGGAACGGCATCGCGCCCGCATCCGCAATCACATGGACCGGATGGGCCGCAAGCCCGGAACCGACGTGCTGGGGCGCATGCTGAAGGCGCGTTGCGAGACGATCGGCGAGGCGATTTCGAAGTCCGAAGCCGAGATCAAGACGATCGAACAGGCCTATGGCATGCTCGACGGTTATGCCTACGAGCTCGAAATTCCCGAAATCCAGGACGCCGCCGAATAAGTTCGGCAGCCTCATCCAGCTTTTAAACTGAATTCCGGAGACGATTGATGTCACTCTCTATTCGCCCCGCCACGCGTGGTGATGCCGCAACCCTGCTTGGCTTCATTCGCGAACTTGCGATCTATGAAAAAGCCGAGCACGAAGTGGCAGCAACCGTCGAGACGATCGAACAGTCGATCTTCGGTCCCCGCTCGGTGACGCAGGCGCTGATCTGCGAAAAGGACGGGCAAGCGATCGGCATGGCGATCTGGTTCTTCAACTATTCCACCTGGCAAGCCCGCAACGGGTTGTATCTGGAGGACCTCTATGTGACGCCCAGCGCGCGAGGTTTTGGAGCCGGCAAGGCATTGCTGCAGCGACTGGCCCAGATTGCACTGGAAAATGGCTGCGGCCGTTTCGAATGGAGCGTACTCGACTGGAACGAACCGGCAATCAAGGTCTATGATGCCATCGGTGCCGAACCGCAAAATGAATGGATCCGCTACCGGCTCGCCGGAGATGCGTTGACCGCTCTCGCCGAAAAGCGGGCAGGGCCTTAAGCCTCTGCCTCACGCGATCCGAGGAGACATGCTCAAAAACACGACTTGCATCGCTTTTTCGAGTATGCCGCGGCTTTAATACAATTGTTTTTAACGGGAGATTTCGGCCGACATGACGTGATGTTGCAAGGCTCGCTCTCTCGCGGACGCAGGATTTCAGACGGTCCTAAAATCCCCGTCGTCACGGGGTAGGTGGCCGCCCGGCGTCAGATCGTCGATCGCACGCGGCAGATCCTTGCTCAGGCGCGCGAGGATCTCTTCTCGCGAAAGGCCGGTCTTCGTCGAAAGCTCTTCGAGCACGTCGGGTCCGATTGCCTGTTCGAGTTGAACGTCGTCGATATCCTCGTTAGCGCCTGGATTTACCCAGGATTCGGCCTTTTCTCCAAGCCCGTTCTGCTGGAACGTCTTCAACAGATCGCCCAGACCGCCGCTGAGAATCCCGCCGGACGCAAGTCCGCCAAGAAGGCCGCCCAAGCCACCGAGCCCACCGGCACCGCCGCCGCCGGCTAACTTGCCGAACAGATCATCGAGTCCGGCCGTCTGAGGCTGTGGCGATCGACCATCCGGTTGCGCGATATTCGGATCTCCAGCCTGAGGGTTCTGTATTCCGCGCAGCATTTCCGCGATCTTGTCTCTGTTCTGATATCCGGCGACCGCAAGAACGCCGAGCAATGCTTTCAATTGACCACTCACCATAGCTCTTTCCTCCATTTTGCGAGCCTCACGAGCGAGGCGCTGACGAGTTCAAAATCATCAGGTTTGAAACGCCGGTTTGCAACGAATTGGCATGCACGACTTAAACAAGCAGAGTTAGCCAATCCGAACATCAGTTCAGCAGAACAAAGGTCAAACTGGCCACTTGGTCATTTAGGACAGGCTTATATATTTTCCATCGACTGGACGAAGTTTGTCTGAGTTCCCGAATTCATCGGGCAGGGCGAAGGCTGCGACAAACGAGTTAGGTTAAACGTAAAGTGCAACACGGAGAGAATGTCTTCGTCGCACTTCATCCTTGAACCCAGCCTAGCCACATACGATGTGGCGGCAAGGTTGAAATGTCCGACGATTTGCAAAATAGAAATGTCCAACTGATCGCCATACGGCACACCGACCAGCCCCGATCTGAGCGGCTGATCCCGCTTGCAAGATCAGATCGGGGCGGG